>NZ_FMIX01000004.1:7500-1305823 GCF_900095845.1 Streptococcus timonensis | reverse complement strand
CCGGAAGTAGTTGGGGGTTGCCCCCTGTGAGATATGGAAGTCGCTTAGCTAGAGGGAGTTTAGCTCAGCTGGGAGAGCATCTGCCTTACAAGCAGAGGGTCAGCGGTTCGATCCCGTTAACTCCCATAGGTCCCGTAGTGTAGCGGTTATCACGTCGCCCTGTCACGGCGAAGATCGCGGGTTCGATTCCCGTCGGGACCGTAATAACGAAAGTTATTTGACTCGTTAGCTCAGTTGGTAGAGCAATTGACTTTTAATCAATGGGTCACTGGTTCGAGCCCAGTACGGGTCATCATTGCGGGTTTGGCGGAATTGGCAGACGCACCAGATTTAGGATCTGGCGCTTAACGGCGTGGGGGTTCAAGTCCCTTAACCCGCATAATAGAAATAGGCCGGCTTAGCTCAGTTGGTAGAGCATCTGATTTGTAATCAGAGGGTCGCGTGTTCAAGTCATGTAGCCGGCATTTTTTTTAATATTCAGACTCATGAATGCGAACGTAGTTCAGTGGTAGAACACCACCTTGCCAAGGTGGGGGTCGCGGGTTCGAATCCCGTCGTTCGCTTAGAGAGGCCGGGGTGGCGGAACTGGCAGACGCACAGGACTTAAAATCCTGCGATTGGTAACGATCGTACCGGTTCGATTCCGGTCCTCGGCATAAATGAGCACCCTTAGCTCAACTGGATAGAGTACCTGACTACGAATCAGGCGGTTAGAGGTTCGACTCCTCTAGGGTGCATTTTTTTATTTACTTCGGGAAGTAGCTCAGCTTGGTAGAGTACTTGGTTTGGGACCAAGGTGTCGCAGGTTCGAATCCTGTCTTCCCGATTGATGGCGGTGTAGCTCAGCTGGCTAGAGCGTCCGGTTCATACCCGGGAGGTCGGGGGTTCGATCCCCTTCGCCGCTATAATGATCTTGTTGGACCTTTAGCTCAGCTGGTTAGAGCTCTCGGCTCATAACCGAGTGGTCGTAGGTTCAAGTCCTACAAGGTCCATTGAAATGATGGAGGATTACCCAAGTCCGGCTGAAGGGAACGGTCTTGAAAACCGTCAGGCGTGTAAAAGCGTGCGTGGGTTCGAATCCCACATCCTCCTTTATTTAAAATTAACGCGGGATGGAGCAGCTCGGTAGCTCGTCGGGCTCATAACCCGAAGGTCGTAGGTTCAAATCCTGCTCCCGCAATATTGGCTCGGTAGCTCAGTTGGTAGAGCAATGGATTGAAGCTCCATGTGTCGGCGGTTCGATTCCGTCTCGCGCCATATTTTTATATAGTTTTATGCGGGTGTAGTTTAGTGGTAAAACTACAGCCTTCCAAGCTGTTGTCGCGAGTTCGATTCTCGTCACCCGCTTTGAACTTTGTTCATTACCAAGTTTTTACTTGGGCGCGTAGCTCAGGTGGTTAGAGCGCACGCCTGATAAGCGTGAGGTCGGTGGTTCGAGTCCACTCGTGCCCATTAATAGGAGAATTACTCAAGAGGCTGAAGAGGACGGTTTGCTAAATCGTTAGGTCGGGTAACTGGCGCAAGGGTTCGAATCCCTTATTCTCCGTCATTAAAGAGCTTTTAGCTCTTTTTTTTATTTTCTTATTGCTTCTTACTTTATTTAATTTTTGTTATACTATTACTAGTTTTAGTTCTATTTTATGTTTAAGGAGTGTTTATGAAATTTAAATATCTAGTAGTTTTCTTTTTTGTTATTACGCTAAGTTTATTTTTATCTGGGTGTAGTTTTACTAAGTCAGATGATTTTAGTCAGAATTCTAGTTTCGTAACGTCAACAAGTCAATCTACTTTAAATAGTGTTAACTCGACTGAGGATCAAAAACAACTCTTTCGTTATCTTTATCAACCTGTTTTCGATAGCTATAGAAAGATATTTTCTTCGCCCAAAGACCTCTCTTTAATTCCTTCGCTTTATAATAGTTTAAGTGCTACTAAACGACCAATTGGCAGCTGGGTTGTTGAAAATTCTGTTTTTAACTCTGATAAACTTCGTTATGCCTATGTTGATTTGAATGAAGATAGCGTTGAGGAGCTAATTATTGGAGTCCAGCAATCAGATGGGAGCTACTCTATATCAGGCTTTTATTACTTAGAGAATGATAAACCAATACTTTTATCTGAGGGATATGTAGCTGGACATGGTGGAGCTAGGAATACTACGACTATCTATAAAGGTGGAGAGATTCTTGAATTGAGTTGGTCTTCTGGAACCGGAGAAGGTAGGGGAGTTCTCTATCAACTCAATCCAAACCAGAAAGCCGCTTCTATAGTAAAAGAACAAGATATTAAAGTGCCAGGAAATACTTCCTTGCATGATATTTTTGGTAAATCAGAATCTGAAATAATTAATATACGTGATTTTGATTGGCAACAATTTGATTTTTCTGGTAGTATAAATAGTTCTCAAACTGAACAAAAAGCTCCGTGGAATCCTAGTAAATCTGCAAAATTAGAAGCTTTTATAAAAGGATGGGGAGAAAGACTTGGTCAACCTAATTACAAAAAAGGAATTACAGGTGGAGATGTTGGTCCAGATAATCTATATACATTTGGGGATGGTCCGAGTGAAAAAATGAATGCAGAGTATTCAGATACTGGCTTAGGAACTGCTCAGTACCGAATTGTAGAACGCTACAGTAATTGGGATAAATTTCCAGATGTTCATAGCTATTACTTTGCTATAACCAACACAGGAGAAGCTATCGTCTTTCATTCACCAACAACTAATGGCGGAGTCATGTACTTAAAACCAACAGAAAATACAGAAATCCAAGCGGAGTTTAAACGTTTGGTGGAAGAAGAATAATCAATCATAATGGAGAGTTTGGCCTTAGCCAAGCTCTTTTTCTTATATATGATTTCAAATCAAAATCGTTGACAGATGTAATATCTAGTATTACAATATTATAATAATGATTACACTCTTATTAAAAGTGAGATAAGGATCTTAGCTTTTAAGGAGATGGTGAGGAAGAATATGATTGAATATAAAAATGTAGTCCTGCGCTACACGGATAAGGACATTTTAAAAGATGTCAATCTCCGCATTGAAAATGGAGAATTCATGGTGCTAGTGGGTCCTTCAGGATCTGGAAAGACCACCATGATCAAGATGATTAACCGTCTCTTGGAACCGACTGATGGCAATATCTATATGGATGGAAAACGGATCAAGGACTATGATGAACGGGAACTCCGTCTATCAATAGGTTACGTCTTACAGGCTATTGCTCTTTTTCCAAATCTAACAGTTGCTGAAAATATTGCCCTTATTCCTGAGATGAAGGGCTGGAGTAAGGAACAAATCGCCTCTAAAACAGAAGAACTATTGGACAAGGTGGGTCTGCCTGCTGTAGAGTATGCAAAGCGCATGCCTAGTGAGTTATCGGGAGGAGAGCAACAAAGGGTAGGGATTGTTCGTGCTTTAATTGGACAACCCAAGATTCTCCTTATGGATGAGCCTTTCTCTGCTCTAGATGCCATCTCAAGAAAACATCTCCAAGATCTGACAAAGGCCTTGCATCAGGAATTTGGGATAACAATTATTTTTGTTACTCATGATACGGACGAGGCAGTGAAATTAGCAGATAGAATTGCAGTATTGAAGGATGGGGAGATTTGCCAGGTCGCTGACCCTGAAACAATTTTACAAGCACCTGCGACAGACTTTGTAGCAAACTTGTTTGGAGGTGGCCTTCATGTCTAATTTCATTTCAACCTTTCAGGAGCGATTTAGTGAATGGGTAACAGCTTTGGGACAACACTTGCAATTATCTCTTTTGACCTTATTGGTCGCTATTTTTCTGACCATCCCACTTGCGGTTTATCTAAATGCTCATAAAAAAGCAGCGACCTGGGTTCTACAAGTTGCAGGTATCTTCCAGACCATTCCTTCAATGGCCTTGTTGGGGCTCTTTATTCCTTTCATGGGGATTGGAACCTTACCAGCTCTCACAGCCCTTGTCATTTACGCTATTTTCCCGATTTTAGAAAATACAATCACAGCCCTGAACGGCATTGATCCTAGTCTTGAGGAGGCAGGGATTGCTTTTGGGATGACCAAGTTGGAGCGACTCAAGAAGTTTGAAATTCCACTTGCCATGCCAGTCATTGTATCGGGGGTTCGAACAGCGACCGTTATGATTATTGGGACAGCGACTCTAGCAGCTCTTGTGGGAGCTGGTGGATTGGGCTCCTTTATCCTTTTGGGAATTGATCGTCGGAATGCTAGTCTCATTTTAATCGGAGCAATCTCATCAGCCATCTTGGCCATTCTTTTTAATGTCATTCTCAAATACTTGGAAAAGGCAAAATTGCGTACGATTGTTTCGACCTTTGCTGTCATGGTCCTTGGTTTGGGAGTTAGTTATGTTCCAAGCATCATTCCACATAATGAGAAAGACAATCTCGTCATTGCTGGGAAGTTAGGACCTGAACCTGAGATTCTCATGAATATGTATAAACTTCTCATCGAGGAAAATACGGATATGACGGTGACGGTTAAACCCAATTTTGGGAAGACAGACTTTCTTTACCAAGCGCTGAAAAAAGGGGACATTGATATCTATCCAGAATTTTCTGGAACAGTGACAGAGAGTCTCCTCCAATCATCTCCACAAATTGAGCATGACCCAGAAAAGGTTTACGAGGTAGCTCGTGATGGTATTGCCAAACAGGATCAACTAGCCTTTCTTAAACCCATGGCTTATCAAAATACTTATGCTATAGCAGTTCCTAAAAAAATTGCGCAAGAATATGGGCTTAAGACGATTTCAGACTTGAAAAAAGTAGAAGGACAGCTCAAGGCGGGATTCACTCTGGAGTTTAATGACCGTGAGGATGGAAACAAGGGCTTGCAGTCTGTTTATGGATTGAATCTCAATGTGGCAACCATGGAGCCAGCTCTTCGCTACCAAGCCATCCAGTCAGGGGACATTCAAATTACAGATGCTTACTCAACAGATGCTGAAATTGCTCGCTATGATTTAGTGGTTTTGGAGGATGATCAACATCTCTTCCCTCCCTATCAAGGGGCCCCACTCATGAAAGCTGAATTACTGAAAAAACATCCAGAGTTGGAAGCGGTTCTTAATAAACTGGCTGGAAAAATCACTGAGAGTCAGATGAGTCAGATGAATTATCAGGTTGGTGTGGAAGGCCAAACAGCTGAAGAAGTGGCGCGTGAGTTTTTGATTCAGGAAGGTTTTCTTAAGGAGTAAACTATGGTTAGATGTTTAAAGCCTTATTAAAAATCGATGTGAAAACCCCATCTTGTAAATGAAAGATGGGGTTTAGTATTTGATAGAGATTGGTTGAAGAATTATCAAGATAGACAAGCTATTTCGAATAAAATAGTGAGATTAGGGATTCATTTGTCTAAAAAGTTTATAGTCTTTTTTCAGACTTCATTTCGATAACACCTAGGTAAAATCTCACTACTTGGTCTTCCTTATAAGATTTTCCTTTTTTTAACCACCAAGTCAATGTTTCGATAAAGTTAGTTACAACAAAGTGCTTGAGAAAGGAGGATGGAATATTAGGATAAGAAACCCGCAAGTCCTCCGCAACCATGGGATAAACATGGTGTTCCAGTTCTTTCTGTAATTGACGGAGGAAGTAATCATTTTTAGAGAAAAGAAGGCTAGTGACATGGTCTTGATTTTTCTTAAAATGCAAAAAAATATGTGTCAAATATGCTTCGATGCTAATATTTTCCTCGCGTTCAAAAAGATGGTGAAAGAGATAGCGGCAAAGCTCATCTAGGAGTAATTCTTTACTTTCATAATGGCTATAAAAGGTGGAACGACCAACATCTGCAAGATCTATTATCTCCTGAACGGTGATTGTTTCAAAGTTTTTTTGATTTAGTAATTGCAAAAAAGCAGCATAGATGGATTTTCGAGTCTTGGTAATGCGACGATCTTGAGTACTCATATGAACAATTTGAACAAACTGTTCACTAACGTACAGAGTAAACAGTTTGCCCCTATCCTTTCTTTTTGGAGTGAGAGATAATACTAGTAAAGATAATAATTATACTACTATTATACCAAAGGAGAATAAAAAAATGACAACAAATCGTGCTGTTTGGTTGGCTTTTTTCTTGAATCTAAGCTTTACCATTGTTGAATTTATCGCAGGTGGAGTATTTGGCTCTAGTACTGTTCTTGCTGACTCTGTCCATGACTTGGGAGATGCAATCGCAATTGGGCTATCAGCCTATCTAGAAACAATCTCCAATCGTGAAGAAGATAGCCACTACACCTTGGGGTACAAACGTTTTAGTCTCTTAGGAGCCTTGATAACAGCTGTGATTTTGATGACAGGATCAGTTTTCGTCATTTTGGAAAATATAACAAAACTATTTAATCCCCAACCTGTCAATGATGAGGGTATCCTCTGGCTAGGAATCATTGCAGTTACTATAAATGTGCTAGCGAGCTTAGTGGTTCGTAAAGGAAAAACAAAGAACGAGTCTATTCTTAGCCTGCATTTTCTGGAAGACACTCTTGGTTGGTTAGCAGTCATCCTGATGGCCATTATTCTACGATTTACGGATTGGTATATCCTAGATCCTCTCTTGTCGCTTGTCATTTCCTTCTTTATCTTGTCAAAAGCCATTCCACGTTTTTGGTCTACGCTGAAAATTTTCTTAGATGCTGTACCAGAAGGAGTAGATATCGAGCAAGTCAAGAGTGATTTGGAGCAATTGGACCATGTAGCCAGTGTGAATCAGCTTAATCTTTGGACTATGGATGGTTTGGAAAAAAATGCCATTGTCCATGTTTGTCTGGAGCATGTCAAGCATATGGATGTCTGTAAAGAATCTATCCGAGACTTGCTCAAAGAGAGGGGCTTTCAAAATGTCACCATTGAGGTGGATAGCAGTCTGATGAATCATGCTCACCATAAACGGTGTGTTGATGAGTTGAAATCTTTAGATGGGCATGAGCATTAGAGGGAAGTGGGGAAAAATTTGATGCTGTTTTTTCTGCATGAAGTATGAAGAAATGTTGTCGTTTTTCCTTCTGTAAAAGAAATTTTTCATTTGCTAGTATACAAATCTTCAAATTGAGTGTAAACTAAAAGTATCAAAAGTAGTAAGGAAAAAATATGTATTACAAGACCTTAAACAACAATGTCAAAATGCCTCAACTAGGATTTGGAGTCTTTCAGACTCCAGTAGATGAAACAAAGCGAGCAGTTCTTGATGCTATCGAGGTTGGATATCGTTCTTTTGATACCGCTCAAATCTATGGCAATGAAGCAGGTGTGGGGGAAGCTATCTTGGAATCGGGTTTTCCACGTGAAGAATTCTTCATTACGACAAAGATTTGGATTTCGAATGCAGGCTATGAAAAGGCCAAGGTTTCGATTGAAGAATCCTTGAAAAAACTTCAAACAGATTATATTGATCTTTTGTTGGTTCACCAACCTTTCGGTGATTACTATGGCACATACAGAGCTATGGAAGAAGCCTATAGAGCTGGAAAGGTTCGTGCCATCGGTGTATCTAACTTTTCACCAAATCGCTTTATTGATCTTCAGTATTTTGTGGAGATCAAGCCAGCTATCAATCAGATAGAAACCCATGTATTCTATCAACAAAAAGAAGCCAAAAAGTATTTGGAGAAGTATGATTGTCAAATTGAATCTTGGGGGCCCTTTGCTGAAGGGAAAAATGATTTCTTCAATACCCCGCTCTTGAAAGAGATTGGAGAAAAATATGGCAAATCCGTAGCCCAAGTAGCCCTACGTTTCTTACTCCAAAGTAACGTGGTTGTCATTCCTAAGTCTGTTCGTAAAGAACGGATGCAAGAGAATTTTGATATTTTTGACTTTGAGTTAACAGAAGATGAAATGAAGAGCATAGAAGGATTGGACCAAGGAAGTACCCTCTTTCATAATCATCAAGAACCAGAAACAGCAGAAAGATTTTTATCTTTTTTAAGCTAGTCTAATTTTATCATCATCAAATAGGGGGATAATCGATTAAAAACTTCCTTAGGAAGATTTTCCTCTTACAATATGGGATATAAAAGTGTATACTAGAATTAGTAAGAAACAGAGAGGATTGTTTTTATGAAATCAGCAGTTTATAGTAAGGCAGGACAGATTGGTCTTGTTGAAGTGGAGCGTCCACAGATTAAGGAAGCAGATGATGTTATTATCCGTATCGTTAGAACTTGTGTCTGCGGTTCGGATTTGTGGACTTATCGTAATCCTAAAATAAAAGAAGGCCGTTTGAACAGTGGTCACGAAGCTATCGGAATTGTCGAAGAAATTGGAGAGGCCATCACAACAGTGAAACCAGGGGATTTTGTCATTGCACCATTTACTCATGGTTGTGGGGAATGTGATGCCTGTCATGATGGCTTTGATGGAACTTGTGATCGTCATTTGGGTAATAGCAACTGGTCTACTGGTGTTCAAGCAGAATACATTCGTTTCCATTATGCCAATTGGTCCCTAGTCAAAATTCCTGGGAAACCTTCGGATTATACTGAGGCTATGCTCAAATCTTTCTTAAGTCTAGCAGATGTTATGCCAACTGGTTACCATGCAGCGCGTGTGGCAGATGTTAAACCAGGAGACAAGGTTGTCGTAATTGGAGACGGCGCAGTTGGTCAATGTGCAGTGATTGCTGCTAAGATGAGAGGCGCTTCGCAAATAGTCCTCATGAGCCGTTACAAGGACCGTCAGGAAATGGCCTTGGCGTCAGGTGCTACAGCGGTAGTTGAAGAGCGTGGTGAAGAAGGAATCGCCAAAGTCCGTGAGATTCTTGGTGGTGGAGCAGACGCGGCTCTAGAGTGTGTTGGAACTGAAGCGTCCATTGACCAAGCTTTAGGAGTGCTTCATAATGGAGGACGAATGGGCTTTGTTGGAGTACCACACTACAATAATCGTACAATTGGTTCTACCTTTGCTCAAAACATCACAGTTGCAGGTGGAGCGGCTTCGGTAACAACTTACGATAAACAAATCTTGTTAAAAGCTGTCCTTGATGGAGATATTAATCCAGGGCGTGTCTTTACAGATAGCTATAGTTTAGAAGATATTGATCAAGCATATAAAGATATGGATGAGCGTAAGGCTATTAAGTCTATAATTGTGATTGAATAAAAAAATGGGTGCTAGCACCCATTTTTTTGTAAGTTTTTCTTATTTATAATTTAGTGTACTTTCTCTTAATGTCAATCTAGTCCCTAACATGGTCAAACTAGGAACTTTGCGACCATGGAGCACTTCTTTGTTGAGAATATCCATGCCTGTACGCCCCATCTCTTCAGTATAAACGGTTATACTGGAAAGAGGTGGGAAGACCTGTTTGGTGAGAATAGTGTCATTAAAGGAAATCATACTAACGCGTTCAGGGAGTCCGATTCCATCTTCTTGGAGAGCTCTTAAAGCGCCGATTGCGAGACTATCACTAGCTGCAAAAAATGCTGGTGGTAGTTTATCTCCTAAGGAATCTATGGCCTCCTTCATTAAATCATAACCAGATTGGGCACTAAACTGCCCTTGGAAAACAAATTCTTCGTGATAGATCCCTTTTTCTTGTGTATAAGATTTATAGTATTTTAAACGTTTATCTTGGATGAGTTCTTCTTGGTCGGTTGTAACTTCAAGTCCAGTGAGGATGCCGATTTTCTTAATGCCATGTTGGGTGTAAAAATCAATGACTTGCTTAATAGCATTTTCAAAATCTGTAATAACACAGGTGTGACCAAGAGAGAGTGTATCACTATCTATAAAAACGAGAGGCTTTTGATATTCTTCAAAAGAAGAGATTTGATCTTGGCTAAATTTTCCAATACAGAGAATACCTATGACTTCCTCACTAAGCGTGAAGGGTTGGTCATTGAAATAGCGCAAGATTTCATAGTCCAATTCCTGGGCTCTTTTTTCAATCCCTAATCGAATTTGATAATAGTAGAGATCTTCAAGCTCGCCTTGCTCACTTACCCATTGGATGATGGCAATTTTTTGCTTTAGTTTATGGGATTGGCCAGTTTTGAGATGCTTGGTATACCCTAACTCTTCAGCAACTGTCAAGATACGATGTCGGGTTTCTTCTGTGACAGATAGACTCTGATCGCGATTAAGGACACGGGATACAGTTGCGATTGAAACAGATGCTAATTGAGCAATATCTTTTAATGTAGCCATAGTAACCCCCTTTTTAGGTTATTATATCATATTTTCTTTCTTTTTACCTATTGTTTAGTAAAATATAGGTAAAAAATATTGACCTAAGCAAAACCCTTGGGTACAATAG
The DNA here is from genome assembly GCF_900095845.1 of Streptococcus timonensis. Taxonomy (GTDB): domain Bacteria; phylum Bacillota; class Bacilli; order Lactobacillales; family Streptococcaceae; genus Streptococcus; species Streptococcus timonensis. The sequence goes on along the minus strand of NZ_FMIX01000004.1, from coordinate 1,295,544 downwards.
AAGAAAACGATTACAAGTTAAGCTTACATTAACCAAAAGTCAAAGGAGAATTCATATGACACAACATTTAACTGCAGAAGAACTTCGCAAAGATTTTTTAGCTATTTTTGGTCAAGAAGCAGATCAAACCTTCTTCTCGCCAGGGCGTATCAACTTGATTGGGGAACATACTGACTATAATGGTGGCCATGTTTTCCCAGCTGCTATTTCACTAGGAACTTATGGAGCAGCACGCAAGCGTGATGACCAAGTTTTTCGTTTCTACTCCGCAAACTTTGAGGACAAAGGCATTGTCGAAGTTCCTCTGGCTGACCTTAAGTTTGAGAAAGAGCACAACTGGACTAACTATTCAAAAGGTGTCCTACATTTCTTGCAAGAAGCTGGTCATGTGATTGATAAAGGGTTTGATTTCTATGTCTATGGGAATATTCCAAATGGTGCTGGCTTATCATCTTCCGCATCCTTGGAGCTATTGACTGGTGTCGTGGCAGAATATCTCTTTGACCTAAAATTGGATCGTCTAGATTTAGTAAAAATCGGGAAATTGACAGAGAATAACTTTATTGGTGTTAACTCTGGTATCATGGACCAATTTGCTATCGGTATGGGGGCAGACCAACGTGCCATTTATCTGGATACAAATAGTTTAGAATATGACTTGGTTCCCCTTGATTTGAAGGACAATGTTGTTGTTATCATGAATACTAACAAACGCCGTGAACTTGCGGATTCTAAGTACAATGAACGTCGTGCTGAATGTGAAAAAGCAGTAGAAGAACTCCAAGTGGCCTTAAATATTCAAACCTTGGGTGAATTGGATGAATGGGCTTTTGATGAATACAGCTATCTGATTAAAGACGAAAATCGCTTGAAACGTGCGCGTCATGCAGTTCTTGAAAACCAACGTACCCTTAAAGCGCAAGCGGCTCTTCAAGCAGGAGATTTAGACAAATTTGGTCGTTTGATGAATGCTTCTCATGTTTCACTTGAGCATGATTACGAAGTAACTGGCTTGGAATTAGATACCCTTGTTCATACAGCTTGGGCTCAAGAAGGTGTTCTTGGTGCTCGTATGACAGGAGCTGGCTTTGGTGGTTGTGCGATCGCCTTGGTTCAAAAAGATGCTGTTGATTCCTTTAAAGAAGCTGTAGGCAAGCACTATGAAGAAATCGTTGGCTACGCTCCAAGCTTCTATATCGCTGAAGTGGCAGGTGGAACTCGCATCCTAGAATAGTCAGAAGGAGGTTATTTAGTGACCTTAGTAGAAAATTTTGTGACCAAAGTCATTGCAGAAAGTAGCTTTGAAGAGTTGGATCGGATCTATCTGACCAATCGTGTTTTAGCACTGGTGGGAGATGGAGTTCTTGAAGTTGAGACTGACCAAGATGATTTGATTGAACTAAAAGATCAGCTTGTCGAGGAAGCCGTTCGATTGGGAACGATTGAAGATAGTCATGCTGCGCGTGAGATTCTCGGTTCTGTTCTCATGGATTTGGTAACCCCTTGTCCAAGTCAGGTTAATCGTGACTTTTGGAATACCTATGCCAAGTCACCAGAGCAGGCAATTGCAGATTTCTACCAACTCAGTCAGAAGAATGACTACATCAAACTGAAGGCTATCGCAAAGAATATTGCTTATCGTGTACCATCTGACTACGGTGAACTAGAGATTACCATCAATCTCTCTAAGCCTGAAAAGGATCCAAAGGAGATTGCGGCAGCTAAGTTGGTTAAGTCGAGTAACTATCCTCAATGTCAGCTCTGTATGGAAAATGAAGGATACCATGGTCGTGTCAATCATCCAGCTAGAAGCAATCACCGAATTATTCGTTTTGATATTTCTGGGCAGGAGTGGGGCTTACAATATTCGCCTTACGCTTACTTTAATGAGCACTGTATTTTCCTAGATAGCAAGCATCGTCCTATGGCCATTAGTCGCCAAAGTTTTGAACGTTTGTTAGCAATTGTGGAGCAGTTTCCAGGCTACTTTGCTGGTTCAAATGCTGATTTGCCAATCGTGGGTGGCTCCATTCTAACCCATGATCACTATCAAGGTGGCCGGCATGTCTTTCCAATGGAAGTAGCGCCATTACAAAAGAGTTTTACCTTTAAAGGTTTTGAATCTGTCAGGGCAGGAATTGTCCAGTGGCCTATGTCCGTCATTCGACTAACTTCAGATTCTAAAGAGGATTTGACAGAACTAGCGGATAAAATCTTACTGGCTTGGCGTCAATACTCAGATCCAAGTGTACAGGTCTTGGCAGAAAGTGATGGAACACCGCACCATACCATTACTCCAATAGCCCGTAAACGAGATGGACAGTTTGAGTTGGATTTGGTCTTGAGGGATAATCAAACATCCCCAGAGCATCCAGATGGTATCTATCATCCCCACAAGGATGTCCAACATATCAAGAAGGAAAATATCGGCTTGATAGAGGTTATGGGATTGGCTATCTTGCCACCACGCTTGAAGGAAGAAGTGGAGCAAGTAGCAGCTTACCTAGTCGGAGAGGATGTTTCTATTGCGGATTATCACCAAGAATGGGCAGATGAGTTGAAAGAATCCCATCCTGGATTGACTGACAAAGACCAAGCTCTTAATATCGTCCAAGAATCTGTTGGAAAAATCTTTGCTCGAGTTTTGGAAGATGCAGGAGTTTACAAGCAAACAGAAGAAGGACAAGCTGCCTTTATGCGTTTTGTAAATCATGTTGGACTTATGCCATAGTGTCAGGACCTTCCTCTTGCATACTAGTATAAAAAGTAGTATGATAGCGTTTGAAAGACTAGGAGGAATGTATGAAGGATTTTCACTTTGATGCCATATCAGCATTTGAAAATTATGAAATCAAGGAGATGAGAGATGGGCGTGTCACCGTAACTACCAAGGTCGTGGACTCTTCTCTTAACTATTATGGCAATGCCCACGGAGGTTATCTTTATACTCTGTGTGACCAAATCAGTGGCTTAGTCGTTATTTCTCTTGATTTGGATGTTGTAACCTTACAGTCTTCCATCAATTACTTAAAAGCAGGATATCTCGGAGATGAATTGACCATCAAGGGAGAATGTGTCCATAAAGGACGCACCACCTGTGTCGTCGATGTAGACCTCATCAACCAAGATGGAAAAAATGTCTGCAAAGCAACCTTTACCATGTTTATAACAGGTGAGCGCTCAGAAGAAAAAAGAATTAGAATTTAGAAGAGAAAAAAGAGGCGCAGGCCTCTTTTTCTAATTACTTTTTCCGTTTAGTGCTCTATTATCTTATTCACTAAATCTTAAAAAATAGCCATCTGGGTCTAGAACTGCAAATTCATGAGGGTAGATATATTGTTCACCAACACGAAATTCTCTTTTAGTCAAAGGACGATGAATAGGATAGTTAGACTCGATTACTTTCTGATAGAGTCGAGGAACATCCTTTATGCCAAAGGAGATATTGACTCCACGACCAAATGGGTAGGTCAGTTCAACTAATTCATCCTTTGTTCCCTCCTCTAACATTAGTTGACAGTCTTCAAGCGAAAGGAAGAGAAATTTTTCCTCTGGACGCTCGTATTCGACAGAGAATCCCAATAAGTCGCAGTAGAAGTGACGCGATTCCTCGATATCCGATACGACAAATTCAGGGATGACTGCTTGATAGTCCATTCGTTTTCTCCTTAGAAATCAATCTCCAAGACAATTGGTGTGTGGTCTTGGCGTGCGCCTGAGTCAATCATGTCTGACTTGCTAACCTTGTCTGCTACACGGTTACTTGTGAGCCAGTAGTCAATTCTCCACCCTGTGTTGTTGATTTTTGAAGTCTTGCTGCGTTGTGCCCACCAAGTATAGCGTTCTGGCACATCGCCATGGATATGGCGGAAGGTATCTGTAAATCCTTTGGCTAAAAGGTTTGTAAATCCTTCACGCTCTTCGTCTGTAAATCCTGGTGAACGGCGGTTGCTAGCTGGGTTGGCAAGGTCAATTTCCTTGTGGGCAACATTGTAGTCTCCGGTTGCTAGGACAGGTTTTTTCTTGTCTAGTTGAGCCAAGTACTCCGCATATTTGACATCCCAGACTTGACGATCTTCCAAGCGTTTGAGTCCATCACCAGCGTTTGGTGTGTAAACTTGGGTCACGAAAAATGTATCAAATTCTAAAGTGATGATGCGACCTTCAGAGTCCATGGTAGAAGGAGCACCGATTTCTGGGAAGCTGATAGTTGGAGTCAGTTCTTTCTTATAGAGGAACATGGTTCCAGCATAGCCTTTACGAGCAGGCTCTTGAGAGGAACGCCAAGTATTTTCATATCCAGGGAAGAGTTCTTCTAACACGTCGAGATGTTTTTTAGTAGGCCCTGTAGCTGAAAGCTTGGTTTCTTGGATAGCAATGATATCAGCATTTTCAACAACCAAGGTTTGGAGGACGTCTTGTGACAATTTCGCACGCGCAGAGTCACTCGTGAGTGCAGCATTTAGGGAATCAATATTCCATGAGATAAGTTTCATATTACTTCCTTTTTCATTCAGATTATTGACTATATTATACCAAAAAAAGGCCTATTTCCCCAACGTATGGTTTGAAAAAACACCCTCTTTCGTTTATAATAAGGAGTAATTTATGGAAGGCGAGTAAAAGGAAGAGGATTTTACTCCAATGCATATCTTTATCGGAGCGTACGATAAAGGAAAAGTATTTGTTGTAAGTTATGAATAAAGAAAACCTGGGGTTCATGCCTCAGGTTTCCCTTTTCAATTAGAAAGGAAACTTATGTTCATCATTCAAAAACTCTGGTGGTTTTTCAAATTAGAAAAACGCCGGTATCTAGTTGGTATAGTTGCTCTTAGTTTGGTAGCTGTTCTCAACCTCATTCCTCCCATGGTGATGGGGTATGTCATTGATGCCATCACTTTGGGAAATTTGACTCAGTCGGATCTGTTACTGAATCTCATCTATCTACTCCTAGCAGCTTTTGGGATGTACTACCTGCGCTATGTTTGGCGCATGTATATCTTAGGGACTTCCTATCGTTTAGGACAAATCATGCGTTCACGTCTCTTTGAACATTTTTCAAAGATGTCTCCGGCTTTTTACCAGACCTATAGAACTGGAGATTTAATGGCGCATGCGACTAATGATATCAATGCTCTAACCCGTCTTGCAGGTGGAGGAGTCATGTCAGCTGTCGATGCTTCTATCACTGCACTTGTTACCTTGTTGACCATGCTTTTTAGTATTTCTTGGCAAATGACCTTGGTGGCTATTTTACCCCTGCCCTTTATGGCTATGGCGACCAGTCGTCTGGGAAGAAAGACCCATAAAGCATTTAACGAATCTCAGGAAGCTTTTTCTGAACTTAACAACAAGGTTCAGGAATCTGTATCAGGTATTAAGGTGACCAAGTCTTTCGGCTATCAAGCCCATGAATTGAATGCTTTTCAAGAAGTCAATCAACTAACCTTCCAAAAGAACTTGCAAACCATGAAATATGACAGCTTGTTTGATCCAATGGTTCTCTTATTTGTTGGCTTATCTTATGTTCTAACACTTTTGGTTGGTTCTTTCATGGTCCAAGAAGGAAATGTCACTGTTGGTAATCTAGTCACTTTTATCTCTTACTTGGATATGCTGGTCTGGCCCTTGATGGCGATTGGATTTCTCTTTAATATCACTCAAAGAGGGAAGGTTTCTTACCAGCGCATTGAAAATCTCTTGTCTCAAGAGTCGCTCGTTAAAGATCCAGGAGCTCCCATTTCCAAGATTGAAAATGGACGTTTGGAATATGCAATTGATAGTTTTTCATATGAAAATGAAGAAACTCTTCATGGGATTCACTTTAGTCTAGAAAAGGGACAAACACTGGGCTTGGTAGGACAGACTGGTTCAGGTAAGACATCGCTGATGAAGCTACTCTTACGAGAGTACGATGTCAATCAAGGAGCCATCTACCTCAATGGGCATGATATACGAGACTATCGTCTGAGCGACCTTAGAGGTCTCATGGGCTATGTTCCTCAAGACCAGTTTCTTTTTGCTAGTTCTATTATAGAAAATGTTATTTTTGGTAATCCTGACTTGTCTCTATCTGACGTTGAATATGCGACCAAATTAGTCCAAGTTTATCATGATATTGTGGATATGCCTCAGGGATTTGACACGATTATCGGTGAAAAGGGAGTTAGTCTGTCTGGTGGTCAAAAGCAACGTCTTGCCATGGCCCGTGCTATGATTTTAAATCCTGATATCTTGATTTTAGATGACTCCTTATCGGCTGTAGATGCCAAGACCGAGTATGCTATTGTTGATAATCTTAAAGCCACTCGAGAAAACAAAACAACGATCATCTCAGCCCATCGCCTCAGTGCAGTTGTCCACGCTGATTTGATCTTGGTTATGCAAAATGGACAGATTATTGAACGTGGGACTCATGAGGACTTACTAGGCTTGGATGGTTGGTATGCCCAGACCTATCAGTCCCAACAATTGGAAATGAAAGGAGAAGAAGATGCAGAATAAGCAAGAACAATGGACAGTATTGAAACGATTGCTTGGTTATCTCAAGCCCTATAGCCTCTTAACCCTGCTAGCCCTATCATTTCTCCTAGCAACAACGGTTATCAAGAGTATCATTCCTCTGGTTGCTTCACACTTTATCGACCAGTATCTGGGGAATCTGAGTCAGTTTGCTGTTACTGTTTTGATAGCCTACTATGGTCTTTATATCCTACAGACCCTGATTCAATATATCGGTAATCTACTGTTTGCACGTGTATCTTATAGTATAGTTAGAGATATTCGCAAAGATGCCTTTGCCAATATGGAAAAACTAGGTATGTCTTATTTTGACAAGACACCTTCAGGTTCTATCGTTTCACGATTGACCAATGATACAGAGACCATCAGTGATATGTTTTCAGGGCTGTTATCTAGCTTTATTTCAGCTATTTTTATTTTTGTGACAACTCTTTATACAATGATGGTCCTGGATTTTCGTTTGACAGGTTTGGTTCTTCTATTTCTACCTTTGATTTTTATCTTGGTTAATCTCTATCGAAAAAAATCAGTTAAAATCATCGAAAAAACGAGAAGCTTTTTGTCAGATATAAATAGCAAGTTGGCAGAAAGTATTGAAGGTATTCGAATTATTCAAGCCTTTAATCAAGAAAAACGCCTGCAGGAAGAATTTGATGAGATTAATGAAGAACACTACGTTTATGCCAACCGTTCAGTAGCCTTGGACGCCCTCTTTTTACGTCCTGCCATGAGTTTGTTGAAGCTCTTAGGTTATGCAGTTCTCATGGCCTATTTCGGCTATAGAGGCCTCTATATCGGGATGACAGCAGGTACCATGTATGCCTTTATCCAGTATATCAATCGTCTCTTTGATCCTTTGATAGAGGTCACGCAAAACTTTTCAATTCTTCAGACTTCGATGGTATCAGCAGGGCGAGTCTTTGCACTGATTGATCAAAGCAATTATGAACCTGTTCAGGCTGACAGTGAGCTAGCAATCAGAGAAGGAAATATTCGTTTTGAGCACGTGTGTTTTTCCTATGATGGAGTAAATCAAATTTTGGACGATATTTCCTTTTCAGTCAAGAAGGGGGAAACCATTGCCTTTGTGGGACATACAGGTTCAGGGAAGTCCTCTATTATCAATGTCCTGATGCGTTTTTACGAATTTCAGTCAGGACGGGTTTTGATTGATAATGTAGACATTCGTAACTATAGCCATCAAGAACTAAGAAAAAATATGGGTCTTGTCTTGCAGGAACCCTTCCTCTATCATGGAACTATCAAGTCTAATATCGCCATGTACCAAGAAATTAGCGATGAGGAAGTTAAGGCGGCAGCAGAGTTTGTGGATGCAGATGCTTTTATTCAAGAATTGCCTCAAGGCTATAACTCTCCTGTTTCAGAGAGAGGTTCTAGCTTTTCAACTGGTCAACGTCAACTTCTTGCCTTTGCCAGAACAGTCGCCAGTCAGCCTAAAATCTTGATTTTAGATGAAGCGACAGCCAATATTGATTCGGAAACAGAAACTCTGGTTCAGAATTCCCTGGAAAAGATGCGAAAAGGGCGGACAACGATTGCCATCGCCCATCGTCTTTCTACCATCCAAGATGCTAATTGTATCTATGTCTTAGATAAGGGCCGGATTATCGAGAGTGGAACACACGAGGAGCTCTTGACTTTAGGTGGAACTTATCACAAGATGTATAGCTTACAAGCAGGAGCCTTATCTTAAAAGGAAGATTTAAAATGCTAGATTTCTTTCACCTAGCTATCTAATTTGTGGTATAATGAAGGATATTGATAAATTTTACTATACTAAAAACAGAGGAGAATATGCATGCTGAAATGGGATGAACTACCCTTCGAGATGCAATTAAGCGAGGTTGAACCCTACTACCAGCTAGTCTCTCAAAGAAAAGGAAGTCTGATCCTCAAGCGTTGTTTGGATTTCTTACTAGCCTTGGTCCTATTGTTCTTGACCTCACCCTTATTTATTGTTCTAAGTATCTGGATCAAACTCGATAGTAAGGGGCCTGTTATTTACAAGCAAAAACGGGTAACCCAGTACAACAGACATTTCAAGATTTGGAAGTTCCGGACCATGGTGACGGATGCTGATAAAAAAGGAAGTCTAGTAACTTCTGCAAATGACAGTCGTATCACAAAAGTTGGAAATTTCATCCGCCGTGTTCGTTTGGATGAATTGCCGCAATTGGTCAATGTCCTCAAAGGAGAGATGTCCTTTGTAGGAACACGCCCAGAAGTACCACGCTACACAGAGCAGTATAGCCCTGAAATGATGGCTACCTTGCTCTTACCTGCAGGGATTACATCGCTTGCCAGCATTAACTATAAGGATGAGGATGCCATCATCAGTCAAATGACTGCAAAAGGTATGACGGTTGACCAGGCTTATGTGGAAAGAGTCCTTCCAGAGAAAATGCACTTTAACCTAGCCTACCTACGTGATTTTAATTTCTTCGGAGATATCAAAATCATGTTTCAGACTGTAGTTGAAGTTTTAAAATAAAGTAGTCACAAAAGTGAATACTGTAAAAGGAGTAAATCAATGACAAAGTATAATATTCCATTTTCACCACCCGATATTACCGAAGCTGAAATTGCTGAAGTAGCCGATACCCTCCGTTCAGGATGGATTACAACAGGTCCTAAGACAAAAGAGTTAGAACGTCGTTTATCTCTCTATACTCAGACACCTAAAACAGTCTGCCTTAACTCTGCAACAGCAGCTCTTGAATTGATTTTGCGCGTGCTTGAAGTAGGGCCTGGTGACGAAGTCATCGTTCCAGCTATGACTTATACAGCATCATGCAGTGTTATTACTCACGTCGGTGCGACACCAGTTATGGTTGATATCCAAGCTGATACCTTTGAGATGGATTATGATCAACTGGAACAAGCTATTACTGAGAAGACTAAAGTCATCATACCGGTAGAGCTAGCAGGTATTATCTGTGACTACGACCGTTTGTTCCAAGTTGTAGAAAAGAAACGTGACCTATTTACAGCTGCTAGCAAGTGGCAAAAGGCCTTTAACCGTATTGTGATTGTCTCTGATAGTGCTCATGCTTTAGGTTCAACCTACAAGGGACAACCAGCCGGTTCAATCGCTGACTTCACATCATTCTCTTTCCATGCAGTCAAGAACTTTACAACTGCTGAGGGAGGAAGTGCGACCTGGAAAGCAAATCCAGCTATTGACGATGAAGAAATGTATAAGGAATTCCAGATTCTTTCTCTTCATGGTCAAACTAAGGATGCCCTTGCCAAGATGCAACTAGGTTCATGGGAATACGATATCGTAACACCAGCCTACAAGTGCAATATGACGGATATCATGGCTTCGCTTGGTCTGGCTCAGTTGGACCGTTATCCTGCTTTATTACAACGTCGTAAGGACATCGTGGATCGATATGACCGTGGATTTGCAGGAACTCGTATTCACCCATTGGCTCATGAGACAGATACTGTTGAATCTTGTCGTCACCTTTACATTACCCATTTAGAAGGTGCGAGCCTCGAAGAGCGCAATCAAATTATCCAAGAATTGGCCAAAGCTGGAATCGCAAGTAACGTTCACTACAAACCGCTTCCGCTTTTGACAGCCTATAAGAATCTTGGCTTTGACATGGCAGATTATCCGCGAGCTTATGCCTTCTTTGAAAATGAAATTACATTACCGCTTCACACGAAATTAACGGATGAAGAAGTAGACTATATCATTGAGACTTTTGTTAAAGTTTCTGAAGAAATTCTTGCTTCTTCAAAATAATCGTTTAAAAATCATTGACAAAGAATAGATAATGACATATAATAATTTCAACAAATCAGAAAAGTAATTATTTTAGATCTTCAGGGAGCCTGTGGTTGCTGCGAACAGGTGGTTGAAAATAGTGAAATTGGGCTGATTTGAAAAAATGAATTTGAAACAATGAAAATTCGGTGCGCACACCTTACAGTGCAACTTGTTGATAGACAAGGCAGAGATGTAAAGGGGATAGTCTCTTTACAATTGAGGTGGTACCGCGTTACTAACGCCCTCACATGGAAGTGGATTCCGTGTGTGGGCTTTTTCATATTTTGGAATAATAGAAAAGAGGAAAATTTTATGACAACTAAAGGATATTTTGGACAATTTGGTGGTAGTTTTGTACCTGAGCCGATTCAGGCTTTGTTGGATGAGTTGGAAGTGACTTTTGATAAGTACAAGGATGATCCAGAGTTTTTAGCTGAGTTTCGTCATTACTTGAAGGATTATTCAGGTCGTGAGACACCGTTATATTATGCAGAGAGCTTGACAGAACACCTAGGCGGAGCTAAGATTTATCTCAAGCGTGAAGACCTTAACCACTTGGGTTCTCACAAACTTAACAATGTTTTGGGACAAATTCTTCTTGCTAAACGCATGGGTAAAAAACGTGTGATTGCTGAAACAGGAGCTGGTCAGCACGGTGTTGCGACAGCTGCAGCGGCAGCCAAATTTGGTATGGCATGTGATGTCTACATGGGGGCAGAAGATGTGGAGCGTCAACGTCTCAATGTCTTCCGCATGGAGATGATGGGAGCAACTGTTCACGCAGTTGAAACTGGTACTCGTACCCTCAAAGATGCGGTTGATGCAGCCTTTGGAGCATGGATGAATGACCTTGAAGCCTTCTACGTTTTAGGTTCTGCTGTTGGACCACACCCTTATCCAACTATTGTTCATGAATTCCAAAAAGTGATTAGTGAAGAATCTCGTCGTCAAATCTTGGAAAAAGAAGGATGTCTGCCAGACTACGTTATTGCCTGTGTGGGCGGTGGTTCTAATGCCATCGGTGCTTTTTCACAGTATGTAGCTGATGAAGAAGTCAAATTGGTTGGGGTAGAAGCTGCTGGTCATGGTTTAGATACCGACAAACACGCAGCAACTATGACCAAGGGTAGTGTCGGAATTGTCGATGGAATGAAGACCTATGCAGTCTTTAAGGAAGATGGAGAGCTCGCGCCAGTTTACTCTATCTCAGCAGGTTTGGACTATCCAGGGGTTGGTCCAGAACATGCCTTCTTTAAAGACTCTGGTCGAGTAGAATATGTAGCAGCGACAGACGAAGAAGCTGTCCAAGCCTTGCTTTTATTAAGCAAAACAGAAGGAATCATCCCTGCAATTGAAAGCTCACATGCTATCGCTGAAGCAGTCAAACGCGCACCAAAACTAAGTAAAGATGAGATTATCATCATCAATGTCTCTGGTCGTGGAGACAAGGACGTAGCTGCCATTGCAGACTACCTTGAAGCTAAGAATAACTAATCATTCCAAGATTAAAGGGAGAAAATTGTGATTTTATTGATTGATAATTATGATTCTTTTACCTACAATCTAGCTCAATATATCGGAACCTTTTCTCCTGTTGAGGTCTTGCGAAACGACGATCCTCGTCTCTATCAAGTAGCAGAAAAGGCAAGAGCTCTTGTCTTTTCTCCTGGACCTGGTTGGCCAGCTGATGCTGGAAAAATGGAGGATATGATTCGAGATTTTGCTGGGGGAAAGCCAATTTTGGGGATTTGCTTGGGACATCAGGCTATTGCAGAGGCTTTTGGTGGAAAACTAAGTTTGGCTCCAAAGGTTATGCATGGTAAACAAAGTCAGCTCCAATTTGAAGCTCCATCCATTCTTTATCAGGGTATAGAAAATAACTGTTCAGTCATGCGTTACCATAGTCTTATGGTGGAGGAATTACCCGCAGACTTTGAAGTTACCGCTCGTGCGATAGACGATCAGGTTATCATGGGTTTTCAACACAAGAAGCTCCCTATCTATGGCTTCCAATATCATCCAGAAAGTATAGGGACACCAGATGGACTATCAACCATACGAAACTTCATTGAAAAGGTTATCTAAGGAATAGGATGACAAAATAAAAGCCCTCATAGAGGGCCTGACTATCCTAAAAGCAAAAGCTTACCAAAAATAATCATACAAGCAGCCAGCAAGAGGAAAGGCACAAAAGGTAGTCTTTCCTTTTTCATTAGTAGGAGAAAGGCTAGAATGCCAGTTGTGGAAGCAAATTGAATTAAAATCAGCATCTCGGTTAGGCTAAAAACAAGAGCACAGGAAGCCAGAAAGAGAAAATCCCCTGCACCTATGCGGATATCGATAAAGTGAGCCAAAATTCCCAAGATAAGAAAGAAAATCATAACTAGATTCCAACCACAGCAAACCATGAGGATTAAGTGAAAAATTAGCCAGACGATCAAGGGATATTCCTGATGACGAAAGTCGTAGATGCCCAAAGTCAATCCGGCAGTAACCAGTATGATTTGACTCAAAGTTAGAAATCCCACAGACTCAGCTAGAAAGAGAAGCCCCAATCCAAACTCAAAGAGAGCATACCAAAAGGGATAGCTTGAGTTACAGTAGCGACAACGAAAGCGGTGTACTACTTGAGAGACAATTGGAATCAAATCCAGTGGTCTCAAACGAGTCTGACAAGAATCGCAGTGACTAGCAGGAAAGACAATAGACTGCTCAGGAAAGCGGTCAATGACAAGACCTAGAAAGGAAGCAATAATAGCTCCAACAAGAAAAAAGTAAAGATGAATCATACTTATTTATTCGGAAAAAATAAGAGAAAGAGTATAATAGTTGGATAAAGGAGAAATTTTAGGAGCAAATATGAAAATTCACTTTGAAAAAGGACTTCAGATAGAAAATGCCCAACTCATTTGTCGCTGGTCTAATGCTTTGGGAGAAAGTTTTCAGAAGCAATGGATGGGACCAATGATTCCTTTTCCCTTGACAATTCAAGTCTTGCAAGATTTGGAAGGAATTTTTTCAATATTTGATGGACAAGAGTTTGTGGGGCTTATCCAGAAAATCAGGCTAGAAGACAGGAATCTTCATATCGGGAGATTTTTTATCAATCCTCAGAAACAGGGGCAGGGATTAGGTAGCCAGGCTTTAAGGAAATTTGTTAGTTTGGCCTTTGAAAATGAAGACATAGATACTATTTCTCTAAATGTCTACGAGGCAAATCAAACAGCTTACAATCTTTACCAAAAAGAAGGATTTGAAATCGTTCAAATGGTTGAAGTACCTGTACGAAAATATATGATGATAAAATCTAGATAAGAATTAGAATATATCAATATTTGTCCCCGTACAATTTTTGGTTTTCAAACTTGTTGCAGAGAAATTTTCTTGATAAAATAGATACATGACTAGATATAAAGCAATCATTTCCTATGATGGCTACGCCTTTGCTGGTTTTCAGCGGCAACCACACGCGCGTAGTGTCCAAGAGGAAATTGAAAAAACTTTAACCAAATTAAATAAAGGGCAGCCCATTACCATCCATGGTGCAGGGCGAACGGATAGTGGTGTTCATGCTCTAGGGCAGGTTATCCACTTTGATCTTCCCTATCAGATGAATGAGGAAAAGCTTCGCTTCGCTCTCGATACTCAAAGTCCTGAAGATATCGATGTGATTTCGATTGAGATAGTGGCTGATGATTTTCATTGCCGTTATGCCAAGCATAGCAAGACCTATGAGTTTATCGTGGATAGAGGGCGTCCTAAAAATCCTATGAGACGTCATTATGCCACCCACTATCCCTATCCACTAGATGTGGAACGCATGCAAAAGGCTGTAAAGAAATTAGAAGGAACCCATGATTTTACCGGTTTTACTGCTGCCGGAACAAGTGTGGAGGACAAGGTGAGAACGATTACGGAAGCCAGTCTTAGGGTTGATGAGACCGGTCAATTTTTGACCTTTACTTTCTCTGGCAACGGCTTCCTCTATAAGCAGATTCGAAATATGGTTGGGACCTTGCTAAAAATTGGCAACAATCGGATGCCCATTGAGCAGATTGACCTGATTTTGGAGAAAAAAGACAGACAGTTGGCAGGTCCGACTGCAGCACCCAATGGTTTGTATTTGAAGGAGATTCGTTATGAAGAATAATCGTATTTTAGCACTTTCAGGAAATGATATTTTTAGTGGTGGTGGACTAGCTGCTGACCTTGCGACCTATACTTTAAATGGTTTGCATGGTTTTGTAGCTATGACTTGTTTGACTGCTTTGACGGAAAATGGTTTTGAGGTCTTCCCAACAGATGAGACTATTTTCCAACAACAGTTGGATAGTCTGAAGAGCGTAGACTTTGGAGGGATTAAGATTGGTCTCTTACCGACTGTTGGTGTTGCTGAGAAAGCTCTTAACTTTATCAAGGAACGTAAAGGAGTTCCAGTGGTATTGGATCCAGTTCTCGTTTGTAAGGAAACGCATGATGTTGCTGTCAGCGAGCTCTGTCAAGAGTTGATTCGCTTTTTCCCTTATGTGACTGTAATTACACCCAATCTACCTGAGGCAGAATTGCTAGCAGGTCAAAAGATTGAAACCTTGGATGATATGAAGGCTGCAGCTCAAAAGTTATATGACTTGGGTGCACCAGCAGTCATTATTAAAGGTGGGAATCGCCTCAGTCAAGATAAGGCATTAGATGTATTTTATAATGGAAAGAACTTTACCATTCTTGAAAATTCAGTCATTCAAGGACAAAATGCTGGTGCAGGATGTACCTTTGCATCAAGCATTGCCAGCCAGTTAGTCAAGGGAGAGGAGCTCTTACCAGCAATTGAAAGTTCCAAAGCCTTTGTTTACCGTGCCATTGCACAAGCAGATCAGTATGGAGTAAGACAATATGAAGCAAACAAAAACAAGTAAAATCGCCCTAGTATCCATCCTAGCAGCTCTATCCGTAGTTTTGGGCTATTTCGTAAAAATCCCAACACCAACAGGATTTCTAACACTTTTGGATGCGGGAATATTCTTTACGGCCATTTACTTTGGGAGTCGCGAAGGAGCTGTTGTCGGAGGATTAGCGGGATTTCTAATTGACCTGATTTCAGGTTACCCCCAGTGGATGTTCTTCAGCTTGATTTTCCATGGTTCGCAGGGATATTTGGCAGGTGTTAAAGGGAAATGGCAGTGGCTAGGATTAGTCTTGGCAACCATCATCATGGTGGCAGGTTACGCTTTTGCATCGGCTTGGATGAATGGTTGGGGAGCAGCCATACCAGAAATCGTCCCAAATCTTGTGCAAAATATCGTTGGAATGACAGTAGGCTTTCTTCTTTGTCATAGTGTGAAGAAAGCTAGATAATAGTAAAAAGAGCAATCCTCCAAGGGAACTATTGAAAAAACTCTGATTTTTTGCTAAAATGAAAGCTATGAAAACACTCTACGATGTGCAGCAATTTCTTAAACAGTTCGGCATTCTTGTCTATATGGGCAAACGTCTTTATGACATTGAATTAATGAAGATTGAACTATCTCGAATCTATGATGCTGGCTTGATGGATAAGCTGGATTATATAGAAGCAGAGGCTGTTCTTCGCAGAGAGCACAAGATAGAATTAGACTATTTAGAAAAAAATGGAGATTAGGTATTATGATAACTTGGGTATTATGGGGACTTATAGTGGCGATGTTAGTATGGATGGGATACAATTATCTTCGTATTCGTCGTGCAGCAAAAATTGTTGACAATGCAGAGTTTGAGTCTTTAATTCGTACAGGTCAGTTAATTGACTTGCGTGATCCAGCAGACTTCCATAGAAAACATATCCTTGGTGCTCGTAACATTCCTTCAAATCAATTGAAGACAAGCCTTGCGGCTCTTCGTAAGGATAAGCCTGTTCTTCTTTATGAAAACCAACGTGCGCAACGTGTTACCAATGCAGCGATTTTCTTGAAAAAACAAGGCTTTTCAGATATTTATATCCTTTCTTATGGACTGGATTCTTGGACAGGAAAGGTCAAGACTAGCTAATCTTATGTAAAAATCTGTCGAATGATAGATAAAGCTAGCGTATTATGGTATAATTAATTTGTAATAAATTTAAGGAGTTTTATAATATGGATACACAAGAAAAGAAAAAACACCCACTTATTTTAGGTATTCTATCTATCGTCCTTGGCTTGCTATCTCCAATAGTAGGACTGATTCTAGGTATCATTGGACTAGTAATGGCTAATTCAAGTCAAAAAGAATCTGGTTTAGACTTTAAAAGAGAAAGAATCCTAAGTATTGTCGGGATTGTAGTTTCTGTCCTTAACTGGATTGCGGGTATCGCTTTATTTTATAGCTAAGTAAGAATTTAAAAAAGCTTTATATTTAAAGCTTTTTTATTTTATCCAATCTTCTCGAAGTAGGTATCAATCATTTCTAATATTTCCCGGCTCAAGGGAAAGGTTATTTATTGCACATTAGATAAAATCTCTTTGTATGGTATAATGAGTCTGTAATAAATTTAAGGAGTTTTTATAATATGAATACACAAGAAAAGAAAAAAGCGCCAATTGTTTTGAGTATCATATCTATCATAGTTGCCTTTGGATTTCCAGTGTTAAGTATTATTTTTGGTATTTTTGGTTTGGCCTTGGCTAATTCACATCAAAAAGAGTCTGGACTAGACTATAAGACAGAAAAAATTCTCTCTATTTTAGGAATTGTGTTAGGGATTGTGATTTCTGCACTTATCTGTATCGTACTTATCTCACAACTTTCGAGAATTAATTAAAACAAAAAAAGCTTTAGTTTTAAAGCTTTTTTATTTTATTCAAGGACAAAATAGCTTTGTATGGTATAATGAATTTGTATTAAATTTTAAGGAGATTTTAAACATGCAAGAAAAGAAAAAAACCGCACGTAATATAGGTATCCTATCAATCGTAGCTAGTCTTGTGATTCCAGTGGTAGGTATTGTTTTAGGAGTTCTTGCCATAATAGAAGCTAATACACGTCAAAAAGAATCTGGACTTGACTATAAAACAGAAAGAATTCTAGCGATTGTAGGTATTGTTCTTTCTGCACTTAACTGGATTATTGGAATTTTTTTAAATATGAGTTAAAGAATCTAAAAAAGGCTTTAGTTTTAAAGCTTTTTTGTTTTATCTACTTTTCGTTAAGTGGATTTTAATCATTTCTAGTTCTTCTTGTTTCAAAAAATTGGTTAACATAGTACAAAAATGCTACCAAATAAATAAATCCAATTTTTATGGTAATATTAATGAGTATCAAAATTAAGGAGTTTTTATAAAATGAATGCGCAGCAAAAGAAAAAACACTCACGCATTTCAGGTATCCTATCTATTGTCCTCGGATTATTAAATCCATTCGTAGGCCTGTTTTTGGGTATCGTTGGTCTAGTCTTGGCTATCTCACTTCAAAAAGAACCTGAACTAGACTATAAAAAAGAACGAACTCTCAATATCGTAGGTATTGTAATTTCTGTTCTTCACTTTATTTTAGGTGTCATGCTATTCATACGCTAAAGAAGATTTTAAAAAGCTTTAAACATAAAGCTTTTTTTGTTTTATTCACTTTTCTCTAAGTAGTTTTTAATAATTTTCAATTCCCCTTGATTCAAGGGTCGGTATTGACCTTCTGCTAGGTCAGGATCTAATAGAAAATCTCCGAACTGAACTCGTTTGAGGGCAGTGACCTTGACACCAACTGAGAGGAACATTTTCTTGACCTGATGAAATTTCCCTTCAGAGATGGTGATGGTGGCTCGGCTGAGACTAGAACTTGAAGATAGAATCTCAAGCTGAGCAGGTTTACAAATAGTTCCATCAAGAAAGACAATCCCGTTTTTGAACTGCTGGATTTGTTCTGGTGTGAGCAAGCCGTTCACCTCAACTTGATAAGTTTTATCGACATGATATTGAGGGTGGAGAAGTTGAAAACCCAGAGGGCCATTGTTTGTTAAGAGGAGAAGTCCTGTTGTATCTCGATCCAGTCGACCAATTGCATAGAGTTGCTCTGACTGGAGATGCTTAGACAGTAGGTCCATGACCGTTGGTAGTTCCTTGTCCTTGCTTGCAGTCACGACTCCATTTGGCTTATGGAGCATGAGGTAGGTATGTTCATATCCTTGAATTCTTCTGCCTTGGAAAATCAGTTCTTGGAGTCCTGTATCAGTATTTTGTGCAAGGGAAGAAGCTTCTTGTCCATCTACTAAAATTTCTTTTTTTAGGAGAGCCTGTTTCATAGCTTTCCGACTGATTTTTTCCTGGGCTAATAATTTATCTAAACGCATACCAGCCTATCTTATCACAAGATGCCATTTTTGAAAAGAAAAGGAATGGGAAGAAAAGTTTTTGAAAACATTTACACTTACCTGAGTTAAGTCATTTTCCTAAAATTGTGGTATAATCGTTCAGTTAGAAAATAATTTTTTGAATATAACAGAGGAAATCATGACAAAATTAAGAGAAGATATCCGCAACGTAGCCATTATTGCCCACGTTGACCACGGAAAAACAACCCTCGTTGATGAATTGTTGAAACAATCATCAACACTTGATGCACGTACAGAATTAGCTGAACGTGCAATGGACTCAAACGATATTGAAAAAGAGCGTGGAATTACGATTCTTGCGAAAAACACTGCCGTAGCTTATAACGGAACTCGTATCAATATCATGGACACACCAGGACACGCGGACTTCGGTGGAGAAGTTGAACGTATCATGAAAATGGTTGACGGTGTAGTCTTGGTCGTAGACTCTTATGAAGGTACTATGCCCCAAACTCGTTTCGTATTGAAAAAAGCTTTGGAACAAGACCTTGTCCCAATCGTCGTTATCAATAAAATCGACAAACCATCAGCTCGTCCAGCAGAAGTAGTGGATGAAGTTTTGGAACTCTTCATCGAGCTTGGTGCAGATGATGATCAGCTTGACTTCCCAGTAGTCTATGCTTCAGCAATTAACGGAACATCTTCATTGTCTGATGATCCAGCCGACCAAGAAAAGACTATGGCGCCAATCTTTGATACCATTATTGACCACATTCCAGCTCCAATCGATAACTCAGATGAGCCACTTCAATTCCAAGTATCTCTTCTTGACTACAATGACTTCGTTGGTCGTATCGGTATCGGACGTGTCTTCCGTGGTACAGTTAAGGTTGGAGACCAAGTTACCCTTTCTAAATTGGATGGTACAACCAAGAACTTCCGTGTGACGAAACTCTTTGGTTTCTTTGGTTTGGAACGTCGTGAAATCCAAGAAGCCAAGGCTGGTGACTTGATTGCCGTATCAGGTATGGAAGATATCTTTGTCGGTGAAACTATTACTCCAACAGATGCAGTTGAGGCTCTTCCAGTTCTTCACATCGACGAACCTACTCTTCAAATGACCTTCTTGGTTAACAACTCACCATTTGCTGGTCGCGAAGGTAAATGGGTTACTTCTCGTAAGGTTGAAGAACGTCTTCAAGCTGAGTTGCAAACAGACGTATCTCTTCGTGTAGATCCAACAGACTCACCAGATAAGTGGACAGTTTCAGGACGTGGGGAATTGCACTTGTCAATCCTCATTGAGACTATGCGTCGTGAAGGTTATGAGCTTCAAGTATCTCGTCCAGAAGTTATCGTCAAAGAAATCGATGGTGTGAAGTGTGAGCCATTTGAGCGCGTGCAAATCGATACTCCAGAAGAATACCAAGGATCTGTTATCCAAAGCCTTTCTGAGCGTAAGGGTGAAATGTTGGATATGATTGCAACAGGTAATGGTCAAACTCGTTTGGTCTTCCTAGTTCCTGCGCGTGGTTTGATTGGATACTCAACTGAGTTCTTGTCAATGACTCGTGGTTACGGGATCATGAACCATACCTTCGATCAATACTTGCCATTGATTCCAGGGGAAATTGGTGGACGTCACCGTGGTGCCCTTGTTTCGATCGATGCTGGTAAGGCTACAACCTACTCTATCATGTCTATCGAAGAACGTGGTACGATCTTTGTCAACCCAGGTACCGAGGTTTACGAAGGAATGATCATCGGTGAAAACTCTCGTGAAAATGACTTGACTGTTAATATCACGAAAGCAAAACAAATGACTAACGTTCGTTCAGCTACTAAAGACCAAACAGCGGTTATCAAGACTCCTCGTATCTTGACACTTGAAGAATCACTTGAGTTCTTGAATGACGATGAATACATGGAAGTAACGCCTGAATCAATCCGTTTACGTAAGCAAATTCTTAACAAGGCAGAGCGTGAGAAAGCAAATAAAAAGAAAAAATCAGCTGAATAAAGGCTAGAAAGAGATAAAGATGGTCTACTTAATCATAGGGATTTTATTACTCTTACTTTATATTTTTGCGACTCCAAAAAGTATCAAGGGAACAGTCAATGTTGTAATATTAGTCTTTGGTTTGGTTGCTCTCTTAATTTTAGTGATGATGTCAGCTTTCCAAATCTTCCAGCTACCAGCAGAATTTTTCGTTGCAATAGCAATGATAGCTTTGGCATACTTTAGCTTGAGAGATATTCATCTCATGTCTGTAGGAAAGAAATAAAGGCTTAAAGTATTCATAACAAAAAACACCTTCCGGATTGCAATTTTCTGCAGTCTGAAAGGTGTTTTTTGTCTTAAATCACTCTGTTGCATTTTTAGAGTATCGTTGGTAGAAATCTACTTTTATTTGAATAAAGTGTTCTAATTCGCGAAAGAGTTGTAATAAGGTAGCCCGTGTCTCAAACTCTTCTCTTGTTTTAGGGAGAGAACGATTGCGAAATACCTGCAGGTATTTCTCGATGTCTTCCAACAAGTTATAGGCTGGATTGGATTGACTCAGTTGGCTAGCTGTTTTTGAAAAGAGCTGAGCGACAATTAGACTCTCACTAGCGGCTAGTTGGCATGTGTTAATCTGTTGAGCCATATTTCTTAAGATACGGGTTTGTCTTTGTCGCATCTCAAAGTAGTGGATATGATAATCTGTCTGGTGAAAGAGATGATCAGAATGATCGAGGTAAACTAATTTAAGAGCAACCTCAAGTAGTTGTTCAAGTTCATTTACAAGTTGAGCTTGATTACGGCCATCTCCTCTTTTCAGATAGTAAGAGAGCCGTAGAAGAACATCTTTGAGTTTTTCTTCAACAAGCGTATGATAATGTTGAATTACTTTTTCACGTGAAGGCATATAGAGATTGACCAGAAGTGCAAAGCCTGTACCGATTAGGAAGAGTAAGAGCTCATTCAGTAAAAGAGCTGGTACTGTTGATTGTTGGATTAAGAGATGGCTAACCAGAACGCTACTAGGAGTAATTCCAATTTCCCAACCCAGTTTATAGGCAAGGGGAACATAGACTGCTAAGTAGAGTCCAAAGCTCCAGATATGATAACCAGTTAGTTGAAAGGCAATAACACCAACTAGGAGAGCTAGAAGAGTTGAAAAAAGACGATTGCGGGCTAGCTTGATCGTGCTTCTTCGAGTATCAGAGAGGCTCAAAATAGCAATGATACCAGCTGATACAGCTGATGACAAATCAAAAAAGTAGGCTAGTAAACAAGCAAAACAAGTTGCTAGCACTAGTTTTAAAGTACGTTGAGTGATAGACATAGAATACTTCCTTGAGATAAATGCTTTAAAGTTTTAGTAGTAGGTGAGGTAGAAAGGTCTATTCCAAGAGAGTTATTGAGAAAATAATTTGTTCTCCATGTAGTGGTTTGATTATAGTATAAATATGTTTTGAAATCAAGTGAATCTAATAATAGTATAGGCAGAATGAATATTTACCAAACTGGTTCGGATATCGTTTTATGGTATAATGTTAGGAAAGGAGCTTACTATGCCAACATTTATTCAAAATTATATCGATAAGTTAAATATCAGCAGTATTCTAGAAGAGTTGTTTTCAAAATCAGTCTCTCTAGTCCTTCTTTTTATTGTCTTTTATATCGTTAAAATAATTCTCCATCAAGTTGTGAAAAGAGTCGTTAAACCATCCTTAAAATTTTCCCAGAAAGATGAGGCGCGCCAAAAGACAATTTCTAGATTGATTGAAAATATTTTGAACTACACCCTCTATTTCTTTTTACTTTACTTTGTTTTATCTACTCTAGGCTTACCTGTATCAAGTCTACTGGCAGGTGCTGGGATTGCTGGGGTGGCAATCGGGATGGGTGCTCAAGGCTTCTTGTCAGACGTGGTCAATGGCTTTTTCATCCTCTTTGAGCGCCAGTTAGATGTTGGAGATCAAGTTGAGTTTACGAATGGTCCGATTACAATTTCTGGTAAGGTTGTGAGTGTCGGTATTCGTACGACTCAACTGCGCAGTGAGGATGAAGTCCTTCACTTTGTTCCCAATAGAAGTATCACGGTTGTCAGCAATTTTTCAAGGAAAGAAGAGAACTGAAATTTTACCTCTTTTATGGTACAATAGAAAGAGTTTGGTAAAGGAGAAACGATGTTTTTAGACGAGCAATTAGGAAATGGTTGTGTTTGGATCAATCTAGATATAGAAAAAATTAAAAATCTTGAAGATTTATCTGAAATCTACGGATTGGATAAGGAAACCATCGAATATGCGCTGGATAAAAATGAACGTGCCCATATGGATTACAACCGTGAGAATGGGACTGTGACCTTTATCTACAATGTTCTGGACTTAGAAAAGGACAAGGATTACTATGAAGCGATTCCCATGACCTTTATCGTTGAAAACAAACGAATGATTACCATCAGCAACCATAAGAATGCTTATGTCATTGATCAGATGTTAGCTTATCTGGATAGCCATGAGTCGCTTTCTATTTACAAATTTCTTTTTGCTAGTCTAGAAATCATTAGTAACGCCTATTATCCAATCATTGAAAAGATGGATAAGAGTAAAGATGAAGTCAACAGCTTACTTCGTCAGAGAACAACCAAGAAAAATCTCTTTGCTCTTTCCGACTTGGAGACTGGTATGGTTTACTTAACGGCAGCGGCAAAACAAAATCGACTCCTCTTGGAACATATCCAGAGCCATGCTCTTTATCGGAGATTTAATGATGTCGAACGAGAGCAGTTTGATGATGCGATGATTGAAGCCCATCAGTTGGTGTCTATGACAGACTTGATTTCTCAAGTCTTGCAACAACTCTCTTCTTCTTACAACAACATCCTAAACAATAACCTGAATGATAGTTTGACAATTTTGACTATTATCTCCGTTTTACTAGCAGTACTTGCGGTTATTACAGGTTTCTTCGGAATGAATGTTCCTCTACCATTTACAGAAGAGCCAAATGCTTGGATTTATATCTTAATGGCTAGCTTGATTTTATGGGCAGCCTTATCTCAATGGCTGAAGAAAATTACTAGAAAATAAAAAAGAAGGAGCCAGAATGGCGATTGAAAATTACATGCCAGACTTTGCTGTAGAAGCAGTTTATGATTTGACAGTCCAAAGCCTGAAAAACCAAGGGATCAAAGCTGTTTTGGTGGATTTGGACAACACTCTGATTGCTTGGAATAACCCTGATGGGACTTCAGAGATGAAGCAATGGTTACATGACCTTCGTGATGCTGGTATTCGCATTATCGTAGTGTCTAACAACTCTAAAAAACGAGTTCAACGTGCGGTTGAAAAATTTGGGATTGACTATGTTTATTGGGCTTTGAAGCCCTTTACTTTCGGGATTGACCGCGCCATGAAGGAATTCCACTATGATAAAAACGAAGTGGTCATGGTTGGGGATCAGCTCATGACGGATATTCGAGCGGCTCACCGTGCTGGGATTCGTTCGATTTTGGTCAAACCCTTAGTTCAGCATGACTCTATCAAAACGAAGATTAACCGCGCTCGTGAGCGCCGTGTCATGAAACAAATCACTGAAAAGTACGGGCCTATCACATATAAAAAAGGAATCTAACTATGGAAGAAATTCTCTGTATTGGTTGTGGAGCAACCATTCAGACGACAGATAAGACTGGTATAGGGTTTACGCCTCAGTCAGCACTCGAAAAAGGTTTGGAGACTGGTGAAGTTTATTGCCAACGTTGTTTTCGTCTTCGTCATTACAATGAAATCACAGATGTGCAACTGACGGATGATGATTTCCTAAAACTCTTGCACGAGGTGGGAGACAGTGATGCCTTGGTGGTCAATGTTATTGATATCTTTGACTTTAATGGCTCTGTTATCCCAGGCTTGCCTCGTTTTGTATCAGGTAATGATGTGCTCTTGGTTGGAAATAAAAAAGACATCCTCCCTAAGTCAGTTAAACCAGGCAAGATTAGTCAATGGCTTATGGAACGTGCCCATGAGGAGGGTCTTCGTCCAGTCGATGTCGTCCTAACTTCAGCACAAAATAAGCATGCTATCAAGGAAGTCATTGATAAAATTGAGCAATATCGTAAGGGTCGTGACGTCTATGTAGTTGGGGTTACCAATGTTGGGAAATCAACTCTTATCAATGCTATTATCCAGGAAATTACGGGTGACCAGAACGTCATCACAACATCACGTTTCCCAGGGACAACCTTAGATAAGATTGAGATCCCACTTGATGATGGTTCTTATATCTATGATACACCAGGAATTATCCATCGTCATCAGATGGCCCACTACTTGACGGCTAAAAATCTCAAGTATGTCAGTCCTAAAAAGGAAATCAAACCTAAAACCTACCAGCTCAATCCTGAGCAAACTCTCTTTTTAGGAGGTTTAGGACGCTTTGACTTCATCGCAGGAGAAAAGCAAGGTTTCACAGCTTTCTTTGATAATGAACTCAAACTTCATCGTACCAAGCTTGAAGGAGCTAGTGACTTTTACGACAAGCACCTTGGAACTCTCCTTACACCACCGAATAGCAAGGAAAAAGAAGATTTTCCAAAACTGGTCCAACATGTCTTTACTATCAAGGATAAGACAGACCTCGTTATCTCAGGACTAGGCTGGATTCGTGTAACAGGAACCGCCAAAGTAGCAGTCTGGGCACCAGAAGGCGTAGCAGTCGTCGCACGAAAAGCAATTATTTAAAATAAAATCACTGAGCGAACAAAGTGAGCTCATATAGAGATAGTTATTGCCGTGGTGTGATTGCCAATCTATAGATTGGCAAGGGGCGCAATTGAGACCTAGGCTCAATTGTGAGGTCAGGAAATCCATTTTTCAAAGATGAAATCTTTGGGAAATTAGTTCCGACCGTCCCCCACCACCTAAAATAACTATCAAAAAAGGAAGAAAATTATGTCATTAACATCAAAACAACGTGCCTTCCTCAACAGCCAGGCACACACCCTCAAACCCATTATCCAAATTGGGAAAAATGGACTCAACGACCAAATCAAAACCAGCGTTCGACAAGCACTTGACGCCCGCGAATTGATCAAGGTTACTCTCTTGCAAAACACAGATGAAAACATCCACGAAGTAGCTGAAATCTTGGAAGAAGAAATCGGTGTGGATACAGTCCAAAAAATCGGTCGTATCTTGATTTTGTATAAACAATCAAGCAAGAAAGAAAATCGTAAGATTTCTAAAAAAGTTAAAGAAATTTAAAAAAATACTCCCAAACTGTTTTTACAGAAGATTAAAGGAGATTAGCCTATGGCAATCGAATTATTAACTCCCTTTACAAAAGTGGAGTTAGAGCCAGAAATCAAGGATAAAAAACGCAAGCAAGTTGGAATCTTAGGGGGAAATTTTAACCCTGTTCACAACGCCCATCTTATCGTGGCAGACCAAGTGCGCCAGCAGTTGGGATTGGATCAAGTTCTGCTCATGCCTGAATACCAACCACCTCACGTAGACAAAAAAGAAACCATTCCTGAACATCATCGCCTCAAGATGCTTGAATTGGCAATTGACGGAATCGAAGGTTTAGCTATTGAGACTATTGAGCTAGAGCGTAAGGGGATTTCCTACACCTACGACACCATGAAGATTTTGATAGAGAAGAATCCAGATACAGATTACTATTTCATTATCGGTGCAGATATGGTAGATTATCTGCCTAAGTGGTATAGAATTGATGAGTTGGTGGAACTAGTTCAGTTTGTAGGAGTTCAGCGACCACGATACAAGGCTGGGACTTCTTATCCAGTCATCTGGGTGGATGTGCCTCTCATGGATATTTCATCCAGTATGGTACGTGATTTCATCGCCCAAGGTCGCACACCTAACTTTCTCTTGCCAAAACCAGTGCTAGACTATATTGAGAAAGAAGGGCTTTACTGATGGCATACCAAGACTATATCAACTGTTCGCGTGAAGAATTGTTGGAAAAAATGGCAGAGCTCCTACCTGAAAAACGTCTAACCCATTGTTTGGGTGTAGAGCGTGCAGCCATAGAATTGGCTCAGCGATTTGGTGTGGATGTTGAGAAAGCTGGTTTGGCAGGTCTCCTTCATGACTATGCTAAAAAGCTATCAGATCAAGAATTTTTAGACTTGATAGATCGTTATCAACTTGACTCTGATCTTAAAAACTGGGGCAATAATGTCTGGCATGGCATGGTCGGTATATACAAGATTCAGGAAGATTTGGATTTACAAAATTCTGAAATCCTACGAGCTATTGAAATTCATACAGTTGGAGCTGGTCAGATGACGGACCTTGATAAGGTTATCTACGTCGCAGACTACATCGAGCACAATCGTGCTTTTCCGGGAGTGGACCAGGCGCGTGAGATTGCTGAGCAATCGCTCAATAAGGCTGTGGCCTACGAAACAGCTCGTACTGTGGAGCATTTAGCTCACCAGGGATTTCCTATCTATCCCCAAACCCTTGAAACCTATAACGCCTTTGTGCACTATTTGAAAGAGGACTAAATGAACGAAAAAGAATTATTAGAACTAGTCGTGAAAGCGGCTGATGAGAAACGTGCGGAGGATATCCTCGCACTTGACGTACAAGAATTGACCAGTGTAACAGATTACTTTGTTATCACTAGCTCAATGAATAGCCGTCAATTAGACGCTATCGCTGAAAATATCCGTGAAAAAGTAGCCCACGCGGGCTTTAAAGGCAGACATGTCGAAGGCGATGCAGCTGGAGGCTGGGTCTTGCTAGATCTTGGTAGTGTCGTAGTGCATATCTTCTCAGAAGAAATGCGTGCCCACTATAACCTAGAAAAACTATGGCATGAGGCGGATTCAGTAGATTTATCTGAAGCTTTGGCGTAGAAGATGATTGGTCTTTTTGATTGGTAACAGCTTTGAAATTCTACAATGTATTGAAATCGTTCTAGTTTGTTGAGAACGAAGTGAGAAATTACCGAGACTTTCCGTTGTGATAAAAGTTTTTGAAACGATAATGTTTCAAGAAGTCGGGAGTTTTGAAACTTTAGGCTCAAAACTAAATCTTGGAACTTCGAAGAAGGTCGCAGACGTCCGAAATCACCCAAGGAAAGTCTTAAAAAGACTTTGTCTTCAATTGAACTCAGTTGCAGTCAACTGGGTTTATTTGCTTAATTTAGAAGAAAATCGTTAGAAAGGTGAGAGCGAGTGGTATTTCCAGAGATGCTCTTGGTATCATGATTATGGCAACATACGAAACCTTTGCGGCTGTTTACGATGCTGTGATGGATGATAGTTTATACGATAAATGGACGGATTTTTCGCTGCGTCATTTGCCCAAGACTAAGGAGAGAAAGAAACTCTTGGAGCTGGCTTGTGGGACAGGGATTCAGTCTGTCCGCTTTTCTCAGGCTGGTTTTGATGTAACTGGACTGGACTTGAGCGCCGATATGCTGAAGATTGCTGATAAGAGAGCGACTTCAGCCAAGCAAAAGATTGATTTTATGGAGGGCAATATGTTGGACTTGTCCAAGGCAGGTAAATATGATTTTGTCACGTGTTATTCGGACTCTATCTGCTACATGCAGGATGAGGTTGAAGTCGGGGATGTCTTTAAAGAAGTCTATAATGCCCTTAATGAAGATGGAGTCTTCATCTTTGATGTGCATTCGACCTACCAGACAGATGAGGTTTTTCCAGGCTATTCTTATCATGAAAATGCAGAAGACTTTGCCATGCTCTGGGATACCTACGAGGATGCAGCACCACATTCTATCGTGCATGAGTTGACCTTTTTTGTCAAGGAAGTGGATGGTTCCTTTAGTCGCCACGATGAAGTGCATGAGGAGCGTACATACGAAGTTTTGACCTATGATATTTTACTGGAGCAGGCTGGTTTCAAATCCTTCAAACTCTACGCAGACTTTGAGGATAAGGAGCCTACAGAAACTAGCACCCGTTGGTTTTTTGTGGCGCAGAAGTAGGAGATTACCATGACCATTATAGGTATTATAGCGGAGTTCAATCCTTTTCATAATGGCCACAAATACCTGCTAGAACAGGCAGATGGGTTGAAAATTGTGGCCATATCTGGGAATTTCATGCAACGAGGCGAGCCTGCTATCGTGGACAAGTGGACACGGGTTCAAATGGCACTGGAGAATGGAGCAGACTTGGTAGTAGAATTGCCCTTTTTAGTCAGTGTTCAGGCAGCGGATTTCTTTGGACAAGGAGCAGTAGATATCTTGGCAAGGTTGGGGATTGATAGCCTAGCCTTTGGGACAGAAGAAGTTCTGGATTACCAGAAAATTGCTGACTTATATGCAGAGCGTGGT
This sequence comes from Streptococcus timonensis, assembly GCF_900095845.1. Lineage (GTDB taxonomy): Bacteria > Bacillota > Bacilli > Lactobacillales > Streptococcaceae > Streptococcus > Streptococcus timonensis. Next base: position 1,266,618 of record NZ_FMIX01000004.1, on the reverse strand, counting down.
CAAGAGATGGAGAATTTTGTAGATAATCTGCCTGATTCACTCTCTTATCCTCAGAAAACCCAAGCCATGTGGAAGGAATTTGCAGCTCTTGATTTTTCGGGTGATACGCCCAATCATGTTCTTGCTCTGGCCTATACCAAGGCAGTTGCTGGACGAAACATCAAACTTCATCCAATTAAACGTCAGGGTGCAGGCTATCACTCTGTGGACAAGGATGTGAACTTTGCCTCGGCGACAGCCATCCGACAGCATCAATCAGATCAAGATTTCTTAGAACACTTTATGCCTTCTGTAGACCTGTTTGAAAATGCTTGTAAGGTGAGCTGGGAAGATTATTTTCCATTTTTACGTTATCAAATCTTGTCAAATTCAGATCTAAGTACTATTTATCAGGTCAATCAAGAAATGGCGGTGCGGATCAAGAATGCTATAAAGACAGCTCAGTCTGTAGAAGAATTAGTCGAGTTAGTGGCTACCAAACGCTACACCAAGGCGCGTGTGCGACGCCTCTTGACCTATATCTTGGTCCAGGCCAGAGAAAGTGACTTGCCAGAAGGTATTCACGTCCTTGGTTTTACCGAAAAAGGCAGACAACACCTTAAAGCTCTCAAGGAGCAGGTTAATCTAGTTAGCCGAATCGGTAAAGAACCCTGGGATGCCATAACCCAAAAGGCAGACCAGATTTACCAATTAGGACATTCAAGTATCTCAGAACAAAATTTTGGTCGAGTGCCAATCAGAATCGAATCAAACGAAGTCTACTGAAAGGTAGGCTTTTTTTATTTTGTAAAAAATAAGTAAAAATATTTCTATTCAAATAGACCTATTCTAATAAGGAAGTAAAAGATTTTCCATAAAAAAATATCCAAAACATCTTCTATTTAAGGTTTGTTAAAAATGTTTTTTTGTGGTAAAATGTATAAGAATGTATGTCATTCAGATAAACAAATAAATTGAGGTAAAAACATGGAAATCATGACAATTGCGATTCTTGTTTTTGCCGTCATCATTGGTTTAGTCATTGGATATATCAGCATCTCAGTCAAGATGAAATCATCACAAGAGGCTGCAGAGTTGATGCTTTTAAATGCTGAACAAGAAGCAACTAATTTACGTGGACAGGCTGAGCGTGAAGCTGATTTATTATTGAATGAAGCTAAACGTGAAAGTAAGTCTCTTAAAAAAGAAGCACTATTGGAGGCCAAAGAGGAAGCCAGAAAATACCGTGAAGAAGTGGACGCTGAATTTAAATCAGAACGTCAAGAACTCAAACAAATTGAAACTCGTTTAACCGAACGAGCAGCGAGTCTTGACCGTAAAGATGACAATTTAACGAACAAAGAACAAACTCTTGAACAAAAAGAACAAAGTATTTCTGATAGAGCAAAAAACCTTGATGCACGGGAAGAGCAATTAGAGGAAGTCGAAAGACAAAAAGAAGCTGAATTGGAACGTATCGGTTCTCTGACACAGACAGAAGCAAAAGATATTATCTTAGCTCAGACAGAGGAAAACTTAACTAAAGAAATTGCTAGTCGCATTCGTGAGGCTGAGCAAGAAGTTAAGGAACGTTCAGATAAGCTTGCTAAGGACATCTTGTCCCAAGCGATGCAGAGAATTGCTGGTGAGTATGTAGCTGAGTCTACCAACTCGACAGTTCATCTGCCTGATGATACTATGAAAGGTCGTATCATTGGTCGTGAAGGTCGTAACATCCGTACTTTTGAAAGTTTGACAGGGGTTGATGTCATCATTGATGATACGCCAGAAGTGGTAACCTTGTCAGGTTTCGATCCTATCCGCCGTGAGATTGCCCGTATGACGATGGAAACCTTACTTAAGGATGGACGTATCCATCCAGCTCGTATCGAAGAGTTGGTTGAGAAAAATCGTCTAGAGATTGACAATAAGATTCGTGAATATGGTGAAGCTGCAGCCTACGAAATTGGGGCACCGAACCTTCACCCAGACTTGATGAAAATCATGGGTCGTTTGCAGTTCCGTACTTCATACGGTCAAAATGTCTTGCGTCACTCGATTGAAGTTGCTAAGTTAGCTGGTATCATGGCTAGTGAACTTGGTGAAAATGCGGCTCTCGCTCGTCGTGCAGGATTCCTTCACGATATCGGTAAAGCCATTGACCGTGAGGTAGAAGGCAGCCACGTTGAGATCGGTACAGAATTGGCTCGCAAGTATAAGGAACACCCAGTTGTGATCAATACTATTGCTAGCCACCACGGAGATGTAGAACCTGAAAGTGTTATTGCAGTTCTTGTTGCTGCGGCGGATGCCTTGAGTGCTGCCCGTCCAGGAGCTCGTAGCGAATCACTTGAAAGCTACATCAAACGTCTCCATGATTTAGAGGAAATCGCTAATAGCTTTGAAGGAGTTCAAAATAGCTTTGCCCTTCAAGCGGGACGTGAAATCCGTATCATGGTAAACCCAGGTCAAATCAAGGACGATAAAGTCACAATCTTGGCTCACAAAGTTCGTGAGAAAATTGAAAACAATCTCGATTACCCAGGAAATATCAAGGTAACCGTAATTCGTGAACTTCGTGCAGTTGATTATGCAAAATAAATAAGAAAGAGCAGTTGAAAAATTACTGCTTTTTTGTTACACTAGATAGAAAGATTGTAGTTACTAGAAATGCCTTTATACAGATAATCTTGCTCATGTTTTTAGGTCATTTCACAAACTATCCAAAGGAGACATCATGGCAGACCGAGGCTTACTAATCGTTTTTTCAGGCCCTTCTGGAGTTGGGAAAGGAACAATTAGAAGAGAAATTTTTGAGAGTTCTGAAAATCAATTTCAATATTCAGTATCGATGACGACACGGGCGCAACGTCCAGGTGAAGTAGACGGAGTTGACTATTTCTTCCGTACGCGTGAAGAATTTGAAGAGTTGATTCGTCAAGGACAGATGTTAGAGTATGCTGAGTATGTTGGTAACTACTATGGAACTCCCCTAACTTATGTCAACGAAACGCTTGATAAAGGAATTGATGTTTTCCTTGAGATTGAAGTCCAAGGAGCTCTTCAGGTCAAGAAAAAAGTTCCAGATGCTGTCTTTATCTTTTTGACTCCACCAGATTTGGAAGAATTACAAGACCGTCTCGTAGGCCGTGGTACAGATAGTGCAGAAGTGATTGTTCAGCGTATTGAAAAAGCTAAGGAAGAAATTGCTTTAATGCGTGAGTATGACTATGCTATTGTCAACGACCAAGTTCCTCTTGCTGCCGAGCGTGTGAAACGTGTCATTGAAGCAGAACATTTCCGTGTTGATCGGGTTATCGGTCACTACCAGGATATGTTACCCAAGTCTCCAAATATTCGCTAAACTATAGAAAATAGGTACAAGTAAATGATGTTAAAACCCTCTATTGATACCTTGCTTGACAAGGTACCATCAAAATATTCACTCGTAATTTTGGAAGCAAAACGTGCCCACGAATTAGAAGCTGGAGCACCCCCAACTCAAGATTTTAAGTCTGAAAAATCGACTCTTCGTGCCTTGGAAGAAATTGAATCAGGGAACGTAACCATCCACCCAGATCCAGAAGGAAAACGTGAAGCTGTTCAACGTCGTATCGAAGAAGAAAGACGCTTGAGAGAAGAAGAAGAAAAGAAAATCAAAGAGCAAATCGCTAAAGAAAAAGAAGAAGGTGAAAAAATTTAAGGTTGGGGGGACTCAATCTTATTTTTTCTATTGCAAGAATACTCAATCAATTAAAACGATTTAAGAAGAGAAGGAGGTGAGGATATGGCTATTGCAAAGATCATTGTAGATGTTCCCTTGATGCAGACAGACCAACCATACAGTTATAAGGTCCCTGAGGAATTTGTAGACATGCTGGAAGTTGGTATGCGGGTTCATGTACCCTTCGGGAAGGCTAATCGCTTGATTCAAGGGATTGTTCTTGGAATGGAACAAGAATCCGAAATGGCAGATGAGGACTTGAAAGAAATTGCTGAGGTGCTGGACTTTTCTCCTGTCTTAACGGAGGAACAACTCTGGTTGGCTGAAGAACTACGTAAGTCAGTTTTTTCATACAAGATTTCTATTCTAAAAGCTATGCTTCCAGGATTTTTGAATTCTAGCTATGATAAAATCCTCTATCCTCTGGAAGGCTTGAGTCAGGAGGACAAGGAGCGCTTATTCGGTTCGCAAGAATCTCTAGCCTTTTCATCGCTTGATTTGAAAAAGCAGGCCGAGATGATGCGATTGACTCGCAAAGGACTTTTGAAGTTAGAGTATCAGGCTATAGACCAGAAGAAGGTTAAAACACAGTCTTGGATTCAAGTGAATCTTGACAAATTAGAACAGCTAGAAATCTCCAACCGTGCCAAGAAGAAATTGGAACTGCGAGATTATTTATTAGCTCATCCTGAAAGTACTCCTTTGGCTGCTTTGTTAGAACATTACTCACGGGAACAAGTTAACTTCTTTGTGGAACAGGGAGCTTTGACGATTCTTCAAAAGGAAGTTCAACGTTCAGCTACCTACTTTGAAGGAATCGAGTCAAATCGAGCCCTAGAATTAAACCCAGAGCAAAAACAAGCCTATGAGGCAGTTGTTGACGCGATTGGTAAGCAACACCCTCCCTTTCTTCTACAAGGAATCACTGGAAGTGGGAAAACCGAGGTTTACTTGCAGATTATCAAAGGTGCCTTGGATATGGGAAAAACAGCGATTGTTCTAGTTCCAGAGATCTCTCTGACACCTCAAATGACCGAGCGCTTTATTGCTCGTTTTGGCGATAAAGTCGCTATCCTCCACTCAGGCTTGTCCAATGGTGAAAAGTATGATGAGTGGCGCAAGGTTGAGCGTGGAGATGCTCAGGTAGTTGTTGGTGCAAGATCTGCCGTTTTTGCACCTTTGAAAAATCTAGGGGTTATCATTATCGATGAAGAGCACGAGGCTAGCTATAAGCAAGACAGCAATCCTCGTTACCATGCTAGAGATGTGGCTCTTTTACGTGCCAAGTACAATCAAGCTGCCCTAGTTCTTGGTTCTGCAACACCGAGTCTAGAAAGTCGTGCGCGTGCTGGTAAGGGTGTTTATCAACATCTACGTCTGACTCAACGGGCCAATCCTTTAGCAAGTATTCCTGAGGTTCAACTCATTGATTTCCGTGATTACATCGGGCAGAATGAAACATCAAACTATACACCACCACTGATTAAGGCAATTCAAGATCGACTGGATAAAAAAGAGCAGGTTGTTCTCATGCTCAATCGTCGTGGTTATTCTAGTTTTGTCATGTGTCGGGAATGTGGAACTGTTGATAAATGTCCTAACTGTGATATTTCCTTGACGCTACATATGGATACCAAAACCATGAACTGCCATTATTGTGGCTTTTCGAAGGAAATTCCACATGTCTGTTCAAACTGTCAGAGTCGTAGCATTCGTTATTATGGAACAGGGACTCAAAAGGCCTATGATGAGCTAACAGAACTCTTTCCAGAGGCACGTATTCTGCGCATGGATGTGGATACAACTCGTAAGAAGGGTAGTCATCAAGCTCTACTAGATCAGTTTGGAAAAGGGGAGGCAGATATTTTACTGGGGACACAGATGATTGCCAAGGGCTTGGATTTTCCAAATGTGACCTTGGTTGGTGTCCTCAATGCAGATACGGCTTTAAACCTTCCTGATTTTCGTTCTTCTGAGAGAACCTTCCAACTATTGACCCAGGTGGCAGGTCGCGCTGGTCGTGCTGAAAAGGCAGGTCAGGTCTTGATTCAGTCCTATAATCCTCAGCATTATGCCATTCGTTTTGCCAAGGATCAGGACTACGAAGGTTTTTATGCCTATGAAATGGGTACCAGACGTCAGTTGGGTTATCCACCTTATTATTTTACTATTGGAATCACCTTATCTCATAAAAAAGAAGAAGAGGTTCTTAGACGTGCTTATCAAGTTATGGAGATTTTGCGGTCAGGTTTATCAGATGCTAGTGTAATTCTAGGTCCGACGCCAAAACCTATCGCTCGTACTCATAACCTCTATCATTATCAGATTTTAATCAAATATCGTTTAGAAGATGAGTTAGCTTCAACCCTTAATCAGGTCTTAGCCCTAACTCAAGAACGTGAAAATAGCGAACTTCGTCTCAGTATTGACCACGAACCGCAACAATTTTTATAGAAGGAGAAAAGATGACAAAACTAATCTTTATGGGAACTCCCAATTTTTCAGCAACTGTTTTAAAGGGGCTTTTGTCAGATGACCGCTACGAGATTGTAGCGGTTGTGACTCAGCCAGATCGTGCTGTCGGTCGTAAAAAAGTTATCCAGGAAACCCCAGTAAAACAAGCTGCCAAAGAGGCAGGTCTGCCTATCTACCAACCAGAAAAATTATCAGGTAGTCCAGAAATGGAAGCTATCATGAATTTGGGAGCTGACGGGATTGTAACTGCAGCTTTTGGACAATTTCTCCCAAGTAAACTCCTTGATAGTATGGATTTTGCAGTCAACGTTCATGCTTCGCTTCTTCCAAAGCACCGTGGTGGAGCTCCTATCCATTATGCCTTGATTCAAGGTGATGAAGAAGCAGGAGTAACCATTATGGAAATGGTCAAGGAAATGGATGCAGGGGACATGATTTCTCGTCGCAGTATTCCCATTACTGATGAGGACAATGTTGGAACTTTGTTTGAAAAATTGGCCATTGTTGGGCGTGATTTGCTTTTGGATACTCTACCTGCTTATATAGCTGGTGAAATTCAGGCTCAACCACAAGACCCGAGCCAAGTAACTTTCTCACCAAATATCAAACCTGAGGAGGAAAAACTGGACTGGAACAAGACCAACCGTCAACTTTTCAACCAAATCCGTGGGATGAATCCATGGCCAGTTGCTCATACCTTCCTAAAGGGAGAACGCTTCAAAATCTATGAAGCCCTGCCAGTAGAAGGTCAAGGAACTCCAGGTGAGATACTCTCCATTGGTAAGAAAGAATTGATTGTCGCAACAGCAGAAGGAGCTCTATCTCTCAAACAGGTTCAACCAGCAGGAAAACCTAAAATGGACATTGCTTCTTTCCTAAACGGTGTTGGACGAAGTTTGGCAGTAGGAGAACGATTTGGTAACTAAAGTAGAAACGGCTAGAAACTCAGCCTTAAAGGTGCTAGAGGATGTCTTTGTCAATCAAGCATACTCCAATATCGCCTTAAATAAACACCTCAAGGGAAGTCAACTGTCAGCAACTGACAAAGGTTTGGTGACAGAGCTTGTTTATGGAACCGTAGCTCGTAAACTAACTTTAGAATGGTATTTGTCTCACTTTATTGAGGATAGAGACAAGCTAGACAGTTGGCTCTATGTTTTGCTTCTCATGAGCGTCTATCAACTCCAATACTTGGATAAGCTTCCTGATCATGCAGTAGTCAATGAAGCGGTAGAAACTGCAAAACTTCGTAAAAAAGGTAGCGAAAAACTGGTCAATGCAGTCCTTCGCCGTATCTTGCGAGAAGGTTTGCCAGATGTTGCCAGTATCAAACGTAAGAACAAGCGTGATTCTATCGCCTACTCTTTGCCAGTGTGGTTAGTTTCTAAGCTCAAGGAAGAGTATGGAGAAGAGCGAGCGCAAGCAATTTTTGAGAGTCTTTTGAAACGCAATAAAGCCAGTATCCGTGTGACAGATTTGAGTCGAAAAGAGGAAATTAAAGCTCTGCTTGATGCAAGTGATTCTGCTTTATCAACTTCTGGTCTGGTCAAAGAACAAGGGCATTTTGCTGGTCATCACTTATTTGCAGAGGGTGCTATTACCATTCAGGACGAGTCTAGTCAACTGGTTGCTCCAACTCTTCATCTACAAGGAGAGGAGCAGGTTTTGGATGCTTGTGCAGCTCCAGGTGGGAAAACAGCCCATATGGCCTCTTATCTCACGACAGGTCAGGTGACTGCATTGGATCTCTACGATCATAAACTCAATTTGATTCAAGAAAATGCAGAGCGTTTAGGCGTAGCGGATCGCGTACGAACAGAAAAACTAGATGCTAGGAAAGTTCATGATTTTTTTGGTCAAAATTGTTTTGATAGGATTTTGGTGGATGCTCCTTGCTCTGGAATAGGGCTTTTACGTCGAAAACCGGATATTAAATACAACAAAGAAACTGCGGATTTCATGTCTTTACAGGAAATTCAGTTGGAAATATTAGGTAGTGTTTGTCAAACACTACGAAAAGGTGGTATAATAACCTATAGTACCTGTACTATAGTCTCGGAGGAAAACTTTCAAGTCGTTCAGACATTTTTAGAAAGACACCCTGAGTTTGAGCAGGTTAAACTAGAACATGAATGCAAAGATATCTTAAAAGATGGTTGTATCCTCATTACTCCAGAACTGTATGGTAGTGATGGATTCTTTATCAGCCAGTTTCGAAAGATATCTGATTAGGAAGGAACTGACACAATGGAAATTTCATTATTAACAGATGTGGGTCAGAAACGAAAAAACAATCAAGACTATGTCAACCTTTTTGTCAACCGAGCAGGTCATACGATGATTATCTTGGCTGATGGAATGGGAGGACATCGTGCAGGCAATATTGCTAGTGAAATGGCGGTAACGGACTTAGGTGTAGCTTGGGTTGATACTCAAATTGACACTGTAAATGAAGTTCGCGAATGGTTTGCCCATAATTTAGAAATTGAAAATCAAAAGATTTACCAACTAGGTCGTGATGAAGCTTATAGAGGTATGGGAACAACCTTAGAAGCTCTTGCTATCATTGAGAATCAAGCTATTTATGCCCATATCGGTGATTCGCGTATCGGTTTAATCCGTGGAGAAGAATATCATCTTTTGACAAGTGACCATTCTTTGGTTAACGCACTGCTCAAAGCTGGACAATTAACTCAAGAAGAGGCAGAAGCACATCCTCAAAAGAACATCATCACTCAATCTATTGGTCAAAAAGATGAAATTCAACCAGACATGGGAATTATCACACTTGAACCAGGAGACTATATTTTGCTTAATAGTGATGGTTTAACCAATATGATTTCTGGAAGTGAAATCTGTGATATTGTAACAAGTGATATCTCACTGGATGATAAAGCAGCAACCTTGATTCGTTTTGCAAATAATGCCGGAGGGCTTGATAACATAAGTGTTGCCCTTGTTTCGATTAAGGAGGAGGCGGCACTATGATCCAGATCGGCAAGATTTTTGCCGGACGGTATCGAATTATCAAACAAATTGGTCGTGGAGGTATGGCAGATGTATACCTGGCCAAGGATTTGATTTTAGATGGGGAAGAGGTAGCTGTAAAGGTCCTGAGGACCAACTACCAGACGGATCCTATAGCTGTTGCGCGTTTTCAACGGGAAGCGCGAGCGATGGCAGACCTGGATCATCCTCATATCGTTCGGATTACTGATATTGGTGAAGAAGATGGTCAGCAATACCTAGCTATGGAATACGTAGCAGGTCTCGATCTTAAGCGATATATTAAAGAACACTATCCTCTTTCAAATGAGGAAGCAGTTCGTATCATGGGTCAGATTTTGCTAGCTATGCGTTTAGCACATGCAAAAGGAATTGTTCACCGTGATTTAAAGCCTCAAAATATTCTCTTGACTCCAGATGGAACAGCTAAGGTTACTGACTTTGGTATCGCGGTAGCTTTTGCGGAAACCAGCTTGACTCAAACTAACTCTATGTTGGGCTCTGTCCACTATTTATCGCCTGAACAGGCTCGTGGCTCTAAAGCTACGTTTCAGAGTGATATTTATGCCATGGGAATTATTTTCTTTGAAATGTTAACAGGGCATGTCCCATATGATGGAGATAGTGCGGTCACGATTGCCCTTCAGCATTTTCAGAAACCACTCCCATCTGTTATAGCTGAAAATCCTTCGGTACCACAATCATTAGAAAATGTTGTTATTAAAGCGACAGCGAAAAAATTAACGGATCGATATCAAACAGTCTCTGAGATGTATGTAGATTTATTGAGCAGTCTCTCTCACAATAGACGAAATGAATCTAAACGTGTTTTTGATGATACAAGTAAGGTTGATACAAAAACATTACCAAAGATTCAGCAACAAACCTTGACAACGATTCCTAAGGTTGAACCAAAAGATAGTCGTCCTCAGACTAAGAAACCGATCGTTCAAGCAGCTCCTAAACCTAAGGGAGTAGCTAAGTCGGTGAAGAAGCGTCGCTTTAAGGCTCGTTACTTGGTTCTCCTAGCTAGTTTTATTCTTGTGCTCTCTTCTATACTATGGATTATATCTAAGACGCCAGCAACTGTTGTGATTCCGAAGGTAGCAGGACAAACAGTAGCTGAGGCCAAAGAAGCTCTGAAAAATGCCAATTTTGAAATTGGTGAAGAGAAAAGCGAATCCAGTGATACAGTAGAAGAAGGACGAGTTATTCGAACGGATCCAGATGGTGGTTCATCTCGCAAAGAAGGTATTAAAGTTAATCTGATTGTTTCATCAGGTAAACCTTCATTCCCGATAGGGAGCTATATCGGACGAAAATCTTCAGATGTAGTAGCAGAGTTAAAAGACAAAAAAGTCCCAGAAAATCTGATTAAGATTGTTGAGGAAGAATCGAGTGAAACTGAACCTGGTCTTGTAATGAGACAAAGTTTGTCAGAAGGAACAACTTACGATCTTAGCAAGGCGACTGAGATTACCTTGACAGTTGCTAAAAAGGTTACAACTGTTTCAATGCCTTATTATATCGGCTCAAGTCTTGAATTTACAAAGAATAATTTGATTCAAGTTGTGGGTGTTAAAGAAGCTAATATTGAGGTAGTAGAAGTTTCTACAGTTCTTGAGGGAACTATTGAAGGTACTGTAATCAATCAGAGTCCAAAACCATACGAGGATCTTGATATTAGCAAAACTCACGTCAAAATTTCTGTTTATAAACCAAAACAAACGACAACTACTACAATCACACCACAAGTACCTCATGAAAATAGAATCGAGGTAACACCTCCTCAAACTCGTGAGGCAGAAACTAGTCAGTCAATAACACCTGATCATAACTGAGAAAGCTAATAAAGACTATTCATAAAACTTTGTCACAGAATTTGTGGCAAAGTTTTTTTTCTGAAGATTTTATGATAAAATAAAGGATATCAAAAAGGGGGAGAAAATGAAGGAATCAAAAGAACTCAATGCAGTGATTGATATCATTATGCTTGCAGGCACGATTTTGCTTCGAAATGGTTCGGAAATTCATCGTGTAGAAGATACTATGATCCGCATTGCTCATTCACAAGGGATAATGGATTGCAATGTTTTAGCCATGCCAGCGGCCATTTTTTTCTCTATTGAAAACACCAATATCTCTCGTATGAAGCGAGTGACTTCGTCTCTCTACAATATTGAGAAAGTTTGTGATGTCAACCAGATTTCGCGACAGCTTGTTTCTGGGCAAATTGATTTGGAGACAGCCTTTGTTCAATTGCAGGCTTTAAATGAAAAATCCTTGCCCTACTCTAAAGTACAGTTAACCATTGCTGCAACCTTAAGTGCTCCATTCTTTTCTATTATGTTTGGCGGAAATCCTTATGATGCGATTGGCGCAGGAGTTGCGACCTTGTTTGCTTTTACTTTTTCGCTTTATGTAGAGAAATTTATTCGCATTCCCTTTATGACTGCATTTGCAGGTGCCTTGGTTTTTGGTTTGATAGCACAAGTTTGGGCTCGTTATTCTGGTTTGCCTTCAACGGCTGACTTAATTATAGCAGGGGCTGTCATGCCTTTCGTGCCAGGGATTGCCTTAACCAATGCTGTGCGTGATATCATGACCAATCACATTAACTCTGGTATGAGCAAGATGTTTGAATCCTTGCTGATTACCCTTGCCTTGGGGGCTGGCACCTCTGTCGCCCTGGTACTCATGAACTACTAATATGAATTTGACAACATTTTTATTGCAAGCTCTAGCGAGTTTACTAGCAATTATCACTTTTTTAATCGTTTTAAACGTACAACGTTCTATGCTAATTCCTGGTGGAGTTTTAGGAATGTTTATCTGGTTGCTCTATCTAGTTCTTAAGGAGCCGACTAACGTCATTTTAGCAACTTTCATTGCTGCCGTAATTGGCTCATGTATTAGCCAGATTATGAGCATTATCTATAAAACACCTGCAGTTGTTTTTAGCCTTGCCATATTGGCGCCCTTAGTTCCAGGATATCTGTCTTATCGAACAACTTCATTCTTTGTTACAGGAGACTATAGAAATGCCATTGCTAGTTCTATGCTGGTTGTCATGTTAGCTCTTGTCATTTCAATTGGAATGGCCAGTGGGACAGTTATTCTAAAATTGTATCATCATTTAAAATCACATCGAACCATCTAAGGTTCGATTTTTAATTGAATAAAACTATTAAACGGGAGTGATTCAGATGATGATTGATGAATGTTTAGAAAATAGTATGAGTTTTAGATTAAGGCTTTTTTCTCTATTTTGTTTTAATTTGTGATAAAATAGACTTGAACGATTTTTTACAATGAATGATTAAATACAGAGGTAAATATGACAATCGGTATTGATAAGATTGGTTTTGCGACCAGTCAATATGTCTTGAAACTACAAGATTTAGCAAATGCACGGGGGGTAGACCCTGAAAAATTTACAAAAGGACTTTTACTAGAGGAGATTAGTATCGCTCCTTTGACTGAAGATATCGTGACCCTTGCAGCTAGTGCTGGGAATTCTATCCTGACAGAAGAAGAAAAGCAAGAAATTGATATGGTCATTGTTGCGACAGAATCTGGTATTGATCAAAGTAAGGCTGCAGCTGTTTTTGTGCATGGCTTACTTGGTATTCAACCTTTTGCTCGCAGTTTTGAAATCAAAGAAGCTTGCTATGGAGCGACAGCAGCTCTACACTATGCCAAGTTGCATGTTGAAAATTCACCAGTATCAAAAGTACTTGTTCTTGCTAGTGATATAGCAAAATATGGTATTAATGCACCGGGTGAACCTACACAGGGTTCAGGTAGTATTGCAATGTTGATTACTCAAAATCCACGAATTTTGAGCTTTAATGATGATAACGTGGCTCAGACTAGAGATATCAATGATTTCTGGCGTCCGAACTACTCGATTACGCCCTTTGTAAATGGAGCATATTCTACCCAGCAGTATCTAGATTGTTTGCAAACTACTTGGGAAGAATATAAAAAACGATTTAATTGGACTTTAAATGATTTTGTGGCAGTATGTTTCCACTTGCCGTATCCTAAATTAGCACTCAAAGGTTTTAATAAGCTATTGGAGGAATCCTTGTCTCAGGAAAAACAAGAGCTCTTACAGAAACACTTTGACGCTTCTATTGTCTATAGTAATCGAGTTGGTAATATCTATACAGGCTCTCTATTTCTTGGATTACTTTCTCTCTTGGAAAATGCAGAAACATTGAAAGCTGGAGATAGAATTGCACTATTCAGTTATGGTAGTGGAGCAGTATCTGAGTTCTTTAGTGTCGAATTGGTTGAAGGTTATGAGAAGTATCTAGATAAAGACCGTATCAAAGTGCTAGACAAGCGTAAAGCTCTCTCAGTCCAAGAATACGAAAAAGTCTTCTATGAGGAGACACACCTTGATGATTCAGGTTCTGCTAAATTCTCGGGCTATGAAGACCAGGAATATGCTCTGGTTGAAATTTTAGAACATCACCGTTATTATAGCAGGGTTGAAAAATGATGAAGATTAATTGGAGTGGATTTTCAAAAAAAACATATCCAGAACGTCTAAAAATGCTTAGGGATTCTGACTTGCTCTCTCATGAACTTCAAGAGAATCTGGAGAAAAATGAGACTTTGAGTGTTGCTATTGCTGACCAGCTAAGTGAAAATGTAATAGGGACCTTTTCTCTTCCCTTTTCAATTGTACCTGAGGTAATAGTAAATAATCAGGCTTATACAGTTCCTTATGTGACTGAGGAACCATCAGTAGTGGCAGCAGCTAGTTTTGCCTGTAAGATTATCAATAGGTCTGGTGGTTTTAGTGCCCATGTTCATCAAAGACTAATGATTGGTCAGGTTGCTCTTTATCAAGTCCCAGATAGAGAACAGGCTTGTCAGGAAATTCTGAATCAAAAAGACCAGCTACTTGAAATAGCAAATCAAGCTTATCCTTCAATTGTAAAGCGAGGAGGAGGAGCGCGAGAGATACGAGTTGAGAAAGTTTCTGGACAGACAGATTTTCTGGTTGTTTATCTTCACGTTGATACTCAAGAAGCTATGGGAGCTAATATGCTTAATACCATGCTAGAGGCTTTAAAACCTCATCTTGAGAGTCTAAGCCGTGGACAAAGTCTCATGGGAATTTTATCTAACTATGCTACAGAGTCTCTGGTGACATCTAGCTGTCGTATTGCTTTTCACTATTTGAGTCCTAATAAGGATGAAGCGCGTGAATTGGCTGACAAGATTGTCTTGGCTAGTCATTTTGCTCAAGCAGATCCATACCGAGCTGCTACTCATAATAAGGGGATCTTTAATGGGATTGATGCTCTCTTGATTGCGACAGGAAATGATTGGCGGGCTATCGAAGCAGGAGCCCATGCCTATGCTAGTCGTGATGGCCTTTATCGAGGACTTAGTCTGTGGACATTAGACTCAGAGAAAGAGGAACTGATTGGAGAGATGACTCTTCCTATGCCAATTGCAACCAAGGGTGGTTCTATTGGTCTCAACCCTCGTGTTGTCCTTAGTCACGAACTTTTAGGTCAACCATTTGCGAAAGACCTAGCACAGATTATTGTATCTATGGGCTTGGCTCAGAACTTTGCTGCACTTAAGGCCTTAGTTGGGGCCGGTATTCAGCAGGGACATATGAAATTGCAAGCAAAATCTTTGGCCCTCTTGGCAGGAGCCAAAGAAGCAGAAGTACCAAAGCTAGTAGATGGTTTGATTGCTGAAAAAACGTTTAACTTAGAAAAAGCAAAAAGTATTTTAAAAGAATTACGCTCATAAGAAAAACTCAGACTGTTTCAGTCTGAGTTTTTTAAATGGTTAGACACTTCTACCAGGCAAGAGACTAACTGGCAAGAAATAACCAGTTGTGGCAACTTCTTTGCCCTCGATTTTTTGGAGCAGTAGATCGACTGTCAGGCGAGCAATTTCTTCCATAGGTTGTTTAATGGTAGTGAGGTGAGGGTAGTAATTCTCGATAAAATAAGTCCCGTCATAGCCAATCACCTTTAGCTGGTCAGGAACTGACAGACCGAGCTCCTGGGCGATCTTGATAATGAGGATAGCTGTCAAATCATCCGATGCAAAGATGGCGTCGGGTTTTTGTTTGGTTAAGATATTTTTTATTTCCATTTCTTTTCGAAGGGGTGAAAAGTCACTGGAAATATTGATAATAGGAGCCTTTGGTAAGATAGAAGCGAAACCTGCATGACGAAGTCCAGTTGGGGAATTGGAGTTGTCATTACCTGTAATCATAATGATAGACTTGGCTCTAGTTTTAGCCAAGGTCCGAGCTGCTAGGACTCCGCCAGCATAGTTGTCAGAAGAAACGACAGGGATATCTGGAGACAGGTTACGGTCAAAGGAGATAATAGGAGCAGTCACACGATTGTAGTCTTCGATACCTAAGTTATGACTTCCTGAAATGATACCGTCCACCTGATTGGCTTCCAACATTTCGATGTATTCACGTTCCTTTTCAGAATCGTGCTCGCTATTACAAATAATAGTCTTGTAGCCTTTTTTGAAGAGTTCGTGCTCTAATTTATCAATTAACTCTGCATAGAAAACATGGCTAATTTTGGGGAAAATCAAACCGATTAATTTAGCTGATTTTCCTTGAAGACTGCGAGCTAGGTTGTTGGGTTTATAACCCAGTTCACGCATAGCTTCATTGACTTTTTGAATGGTTTTTTCTGACAGATAACCCTTTTTGTTGATGACACGTGAAACAGTAGTAGGGCTGACGCCAGCTAATTTTGCGACATCAGTTAGTTTTGCGACCATATTCTAATTCGTAGTATGTTCCAGTTGGGTTTCCATATTTGATAAGGATTCCATTTTGATCCTTATCTGGGAATACGCGACCAGAAAATACTTTTTCTCCTTTATTGATGAAAATTTCAAAGACTGAATTGTCAATGAAGATATTGACAGTAGTTGCTTGATTAGTAACTGAGCAAGAGCGAGTAGTTCCAAATTCTTGAGCATATTGCTCACCTGCTTGACTACGATCAACGGTTATTTGGCCATTGACAAGGTCAAAATTGATAGATAGCCCCTTGCCATCTTTATCAGCAAAAAGGAAGATTTCACTTTGACTATCGTCTTCTAAGTTAAGCTCAAGTTCGTAGGTATTTTTGGTTTCAGAACGATTTGAAAATTCCTCTTTTGAAGCTCGGAGATTCTGGATAGCTGCTACAGGGTACTGATAGAGTTTGCCATCCTTGATTGTAAGTTCCTTGACTAATGAGAAGGTTCCTTGATGATCGAAACGGTCAGATGGATAAGAAACATCTGGTAACCCAAGCCAGCTGACTGCTAGGGCACGTCCATCAGGGGCATTGAAGGCTTGAGTAGCATAGGCTTCAAATCCATAATCAAGATTGTGAAGTTCAGACACATCTACCATACGAGCATTTTCGGGGTCAAAGGAAGCTCCTATTTTGTACATATTTGGATAGATATTATCATAGTCAAGGACCTTTTTATCCAAACCTTGTGGACAGTAGAGAAGAACGGGCTGTTCCTTGATAAAGACTAGGTTTGGGCACTCCATCATATAGGCAGTGCGGTCATTGTTAAAGTCCAAATCACCAACTTCTTGCCAGTTTGTATAATCATTATCGATAGCCTTATAGAGACGGACAAAACCTTTTTTGTCCAAGTCCTGACCACCGACGATAGCGTAGTATTGTCCTTTAAAGTTAAAAATTTGTGGATCGCGGAAGTGGTCAGTAGCATCAGCGGGCTGATCAATCAAGATCTTATCAATCTTATCAATCTTTCCATCCTTGTCCACTAAGGCACCAATCTGGTAAGGATGGCGAATCCAATTCTCATCACGAACATTTCCTGTATAGAATAGGAACAATTGGTCGCCAAACTGCATAGCAGATCCTGAGTAAGCACCGTGGCTATCTAAAGGAGTATCAGGTAGAACCTTAACACCAGTTTCTGAAAAATGAACTAAATCATCACTTTCAAGTTGTACCCAAGATTTTAAACCATGAGCTGCACCAAAGGGGAAGTTTTGGTAAAAGACAACCCACTTACCATCGAAATATGAAAAACCATTTGGATCATTTAAAAGACCTTGCTTGGGTTCGATGTGATAGCTTGTATGCCATGGAGACTGAGCCATATTTTCTTTAATTTGTTTGATTTCTTCTTGAGTCCAATCTTCATAACGTCTGTAGCGACGTTCAGTTGTCCATTTCATGTTATCTTCCTTCCAAAATTTCTACTATCTTAATAGTAAACGTTTCCTCATAAAAAAGCAAGTCTTTTATATCAAATTTAAGCAAAAAATGTCAAACGATTGACAGATAATTAGAAACCTATTTTTATGAAAATTAATGAAAATATGAAAGTTTTTGAAAAAAATACACATAAAAACACGTAGAATCGGGCAATTTTGAGAGAGTTTTATTAAGAAAGTAGCAAAAGCTATCAAAAACTTTAACAATCAAAAATTTTTTTCTGCAAAACGCTTGACATATTTTTAAAAGATGATAAAATAATACTCGTAGGGCGAGTAAAATCGCTTTCAGACAAGAACAAATTTTTATAAGGAGATTTTTGCAAATGACCAATACAGAAATTGCAAAAAAAGTCATCGAAGCCTTGGGTGGACGTGAGAACGTCAACAGTGTAGCTCACTGTGCGACTCGCCTCCGTGTTATGGTAAAAGATGAAGCGAAAATCAATAAGGATGCTATCGAGAACTTGGAAAAAGTTCAAGGTGCTTTCTTTAACTCTGGTCAGTACCAAATCATCTTTGGTACAGGTACAGTAAACAAGATGTACGATGAGGTCGTAGCTCTTGGTTTGCCAACATCTTCTAAAGAAGATATGAAAGCAGAAGCTGCTAAACAAGGGAATTGGTTCCAACGTGCTATCCGTACTTTCGGTGACGTATTCGTACCAATCATTCCAGTTATCGTAGCAACTGGTCTCTTCATGGGTGTTCGTGGTCTCTTGACTGCTCTTGGGATGACACTTCCAGAAGATGTGACAACTTACACTCAAATCTTGACTGATACAGCCTTCATTATCTTGCCAGGATTAGTTGTTTGGTCAACATTCCGCGTATTCGGTGGTAATCCAGCCGTTGGTATCGTTCTTGGTATGATGCTCGTATCTGGCTCACTTCCAAATGCCTGGGCTGTTGCATCTGGTGGTGAAGTAACTGCAATGCAGTTCTTCGGATTTATCCCAGTTGTAGGTTTGCAAGGTTCCGTTCTTCCAGCCTTCATCATCGGGGTTGTCGGAGCTAAATTTGAAAAAGCTGTTCGTAAGGTTGTTCCAGACGTTCTTGACCTCTTGGTAACACCATTCGTAACACTTTTGGTAATGTCAATTCTTGGTTTGTTTATCATCGGACCAGTCTTCCACGTTGTTGAAAACTACATCCTTCTTGGAACAAAAGCACTCCTTAACTTGCCGTTCGGTCTTGGTGGTTTCTTAATCGGTGGAGTTCACCAATTGATCGTCGTATCAGGTGTTCACCACATCTTCAACTTGCTTGAAGTTCAATTGCTTGCTGCTGATCATGCTAACCCATTCAACGCTATCATTACTGCAGCTATGACTGCTCAAGGTGCCGCGACAGTAGCCGTTGGTGTGAAAACTAAAAATCCTAAACTTAAAACTCTTGCTTTCCCAGCTGCTCTATCTGCCTTTCTTGGTATTACTGAGCCAGCTATCTTCGGGGTTAACTTGCGTTACCGTAAACCATTCTTCCTTTCATTGATTGCTGGTGCAGTCGGTGGTGGACTTGCTTCAATCCTAGGACTTGCTGGTACTGGTAATGGTATCACAATTATCCCAGGTACAATGCTTTACATTGGTAATGGACAACTTCTACAATACCTTCTTATGGTAGCTGTATCATTTTCACTTGGTTTTGCTCTTACTTACATGTTTGGTTACGAAGATGAAGTAGAAGAGGTTGCAGGAGCAATTTCTGAAGCTGAAACTGACCGATTAACAGAAGAAGCAGTAACTGGTAATCTTGTTTCACTTAGCGAAGGTGTTATCCAAACTCCAATCGTTGGTGATGTTGTTGCTCTTTCAAATGTGAATGACCCAGTCTTCTCAAGCGGAGCTATGGGACAAGGTATTGCTGTGAAACCTAGCCAAGATGTTGTTTATGCACCAGCTGATGCTGAAGTGACAATCGTCTTCCCGACTGGCCATGCTTATGGATTGAGAACTGCTAACGGTGCAGAAATCTTGATCCACGTTGGTATCGACACTGTGTCAATGAACGGTGAAGGTTTCAACCAAAAAGTTAATCAAGGTGATAAGGTTAAAGCTGGAGATGTTCTTGGAACATTTGACTCAGCTAAGATTGCTGCTGCAGGTCTTGATAACACAACTATGGTTATCGTAACAAACACTGCAGACTTTGCTTCAGTAAATCCAGTTGCTTCTGGATCTGTTGCTAAGGGTGATGTAGTTATCGAAGTTAAAGCTTAATAAATCAAAAAAACGAACAAATGTCATGTTTGTTCGTTTTTGCTTGAATGATTAAATTTACAGAGAAAAAACTAAAATATAGAGTAATTTTCCTTATGGGAATATGCTATAATAGAGAAAATAAATACAAGAGGTTTATCATGACAAAACTATACGGAAGTTTGGAAGCAGGCGGTACAAAATTTGTCTGTGCTGTCGGAGATGAAAACTATAATGTTGTAGAAAAGGTACAATTTCCTACAACAACACCTATTGAAACAATCGATAAAACCATCGAGTTCTTCTCAAAATTTGATAATCTTGCAGGACTTGCCATTGGTTCATTTGGTCCAATCGATATCGATAAAAATTCAAAAACTTACGGATTTATCACAACAACTCCAAAACCTAACTGGGCAAATGTAGACTTACTTGGTGCCCTTCGTCGCGCTCTAAACGTGCCTATGTATTTCACGACAGACGTAAACAGTTCTGCATACGGTGAAGTGGTTGCTCGTAATAATGCCGGCGGTCGTATCGAAAACTTGGTTTATTACACAATCGGTACAGGTATCGGTGCAGGTGTTATCCAACGTGGCGAGTTTATTGGCGGTGTTGGTCACCCTGAGATGGGTCATTATTATGTGGCTAGACACCCAATGGATATTGAGAAAGAATTTAAAGGTGTTTGTCCTTTCCATAATGGATGTTTGGAAGGTTATGCAGCTGGTCCAAGTTTGGAAGCTCGTACAGGTGTTCGTGGGGAAAACATTGAACTGAACAACTCTGTCTGGGATGTTCAAGCCTACTATATCGCTCAAGCTGCAGTTAATGCAACCGTAACTTTCCGTCCAGATGTCATCGTCTTTGGTGGTGGGGTTATGGCTCAACAACACATGCTTGATCGTGTCCGTGAGAAATTCACAGTCCTACTTAATGGCTACCTACCAGTTCCAGATGTGCGCGACTATATCGTGACCCCAGCTGTTGCAGGTAATGGTTCAGCTACACTTGGGAACTTCGTACTTGCTAAGAGCGTTGCAAAATAAGAATATATAAAAACTCCCAACTGAGAAAGTTGGGAGTTCTGTTTTAGTCTTTTTCTATTTTCGTTTCCTGATGGAAAATATTTTGCCAAGTTTCGTGGCGACGCCATATGCTGGTATGAATGGTATCACCGACTTGGTAGCGGATGAGTTTTGTTTTCTGACTGATAGAGGTTAAATGAAGCTCTTTAATGGCAGAGGTTAGTTCTTTTTCAGCCTTATAGGCATCCTTGTCCAGTTCATGTCCGTCCTGGCGGATATAAATGAAGTCTTCTGCAAGTAACTCTTCCAGTTGATTTCCTTGGTCAATCAGTTGCTCTCTCATGAGCAATTTTTTATAGACATTATCTAGGATTTCATCCTCAGGGATTGGTGCTGGTTCGATATGAATATCTGTATCAAAGACACCAAAGCGTTCTGATAACATGGATTCAACCTGGTCCGCAATTTCGTGACTTTCAAAAACAGACAGATCTGGGTTCATTTCCAGAGTAATGTCCAGATAAATATTGCTTCCGTAGGTACGACCCCTTTGAGATTTGACCTTGCTAATCTTAGGAATCTCCATGATAGCTTTTTGATAATCTTCTAGCAAGTGTTCATCAAAACCGTCGGAAAGACTGAAGGATGACTCAATAAAAATATCATAGGCTGTTTTGAGGATAAAGAAGGTAATGATAATCGCGACCAACTTATCCACGATTGGATAGTTGAAGCTACTAGCCAGGATAGCAATAGAAGTTCCAAGAGATGTCACGGCATCTGATAAATTATCCTTAGCTGCAGCCTTGAGGGCCTTTGATTTAGCTTGCTTACTCAGATGGGTATTGTAGAGATAAACGGCAAACATGATGATAGCAGAGATCACTCCCAGAGTCGCACCAAGTGGGTCAATGACCGTTTGTTCTCGGCTGAGTATTTTTTGGATGGTATCACGTAGAACATCAAAGCCAACGTAAAACATGATGATGGAAGTGATGAGACTTGCCAAATCCTCTATTTTCCAGTGGCCGAAGCGATGATCTCTATCTGCCGGTTGGCGAGCCAAACGAATCCCGATGAGAAGGGCTACATTTCCAACAATATCTGAAACGTTGTTAAAACCATCTGCCACCAAACTGGATGAATGGAGCAAGTGTCCGGTTGCTAG
Source organism: Streptococcus timonensis (assembly GCF_900095845.1). GTDB lineage: Bacteria > Bacillota > Bacilli > Lactobacillales > Streptococcaceae > Streptococcus > Streptococcus timonensis. The sequence goes on along the minus strand of NZ_FMIX01000004.1, from coordinate 1,244,774 downwards.
CTTAGCTGCAGATAAGAATAGATAGGTCAAAATGCTGATAATTGCACCACGCTCAGCCAATTTTAAGTTTGAAACCGATTGATTCATCTAACTCCCCTTCTAGCATTTTAGTATTCTTTCATTATACTGGTTTTCCATGGAAAATTCAAATGGAGGGAGTAAGTTAGATAGACCCCACCCCTTGAAAACTTTTGAAATTCTGATATAATAGAACTACTCAAGGGAGTAGCTGGCGGGAAACCGCGATAGTGTCGTCATTACGAATTATTTCCGGCACTATATTAAACAGCGAGACTTGTTTTTTTAAAAAACAGGTCTCTTTTTTTGTAAAAAGAGGCCAAAAAGGAGGAGACTGTTTTGTCAAAAGAACAAAATAAAGACTTGTTTTACACACAAACTGCAGAAGAAGTCCTAAAGAACTTGGACACATCTATCGAAGGTTTGTCAACTGCTCAAGCTCAAGAACGCTTAGCGACTTATGGTCGTAATGAGTTGGAAGAGGGCGAGAAACGTGGCCTACTAGCTAAATTCCTTGATCAATTTAAGGATTTGATGATTATTATCTTGCTTGCGGCAGCGGCACTTTCTGTGATTACAGAAGGAATGGACGGTCTAACGGATGCCATTATCATCTTGGCTGTTGTAGTCTTGAATGCTGCTTTTGGGGTTTACCAAGAAGGGCAAGCAGAAGCAGCCATTGAAGCTCTGAAAAATATGTCTAGCCCGATGGCTCGTGTTCGTCGTGATGGTCATGTGATTGAAATTGATTCAAAAGAATTGGTACCTGGAGATATCGTCTTGCTTGAAGCAGGAGATGTAGTTCCAGCAGATATGCGTTTGTTTGAAGCAGCTTCCCTTAAAATTGAAGAAGCAGCTCTTACAGGGGAGTCTGTGCCAGTTGAAAAAGATGTGACAGGACTTGTTGAAGCAGATGCTGGTATCGGGGATCGTGTTAACATGGGTTACCAAAACTCAAACGTAACATACGGTCGTGGTATTGGTGTCGTGACAAACACTGGTATGTACACAGAAGTTGGTAAGATTGCAGATATGTTGGCTAATGCTGACGAGACAGAGACACCATTGAAGCAAAGCTTGGAACAATTATCTAAGGCCTTGACTTACTTAATTATTGTGATTGCAGTGATTACCTTCTTGGTTGGTGTCTTTGTTCGTGGAGAACATCCATTAGAGGGCTTGATGGTGGCGGTTGCTCTTGCAGTAGCGGCTATTCCAGAAGGGCTTCCTGCCATTGTAACCATCGTTCTATCTTTGGGAACTACAACCCTTGCAAAACGTAATTCGATTGTCCGTAAATTGCCAGCGGTTGAAACGCTTGGTTCAACAGAAATCATTGCATCTGATAAAACAGGTACCTTGACTATGAACCAAATGACTGTTGAAAAGGTTTATACCAACGGTCAATTGCAAAGCTCTGCAACAGAAATTGCGGCTAGCAACAATACCCTTCGTGTCATGAATTTTGCCAACGATACCAAGGTAGACCCATCTGGCAAATTGATTGGTGACCCAACTGAAACTGCTCTTGTACAGTTTGGTTTGGACCACAACTTTAATGTTCGTGAAGTCTTGAAGGATGAGCCACGTGTTGCTGAATTACCATTTGACTCAGACCGTAAGCTTATGTCGACTATCCATAAGGAATCTGACGGTTCTTACTTTATCGCTGTCAAGGGTGCACCTGACCAATTGCTCAAGCGTGTGACTCGTATCGAAGTCAATGGGGAAGTTCGCCCAATCACAGAAGAAGATAAAAATGCCATCCTTGCAACCAACAAAGACTTGGCTAAACAAGCCCTTCGTGTCTTGATGATGGCTTACAAGACAAGTAACGAAATTCCAACCTTGGAATCTGAAATTGTTGAATCTGACCTTATTTTCTCTGGTTTGGTCGGCATGATTGACCCTGAGCGTCCAGAAGCTGCGGAAGCTGTACGTGTCGCTAAAGAAGCAGGTATCCGTCCGATTATGATCACTGGTGACCACCAAGATACAGCGGAAGCTATCGCTAAACGTCTCGGTATCATCGATCCAAATGATACAGAAAACCATGTCTTCACGGGTGCTGAGTTGAATGAACTCACTGATGAGGAATTCCAAAAAGTCTTCAAGCAATACTCTGTATACGCGCGTGTATCTCCTGAACACAAGGTTCGTATCGTTAAAGCTTGGCAAAATGAAGGTAAGGTTGTCGCTATGACGGGTGATGGGGTCAACGATGCGCCTTCACTTAAGACAGCTGACATCGGTATCGGTATGGGGATTACAGGTACAGAAGTTTCTAAAGGAGCTTCTGATATGGTCCTTGCTGATGATAACTTTGCAACCATTATCGTAGCGGTAGAAGAAGGACGTAAGGTCTTCTCAAATATCCAAAAATCAATCCAATACCTCTTGTCTGCCAATATGGCTGAAGTTTTCACCATCTTCTTTGCAACATTGTTAGGTTGGGATGTGCTTCAACCGGTGCATTTGCTATGGATTAACCTGGTAACAGATACGCTACCAGCCATCGCCCTTGGTGTGGAACCAGCTGAGCCAGGCGTCATGACTCACAAACCTCGTGGGCGTAAGTCTAACTTCTTTGATGGTGGTGTCTTCGGAGCAATCATTTATCAAGGGATCTTCCAAACGATGCTAGTTTTAGGTGTTTATGGTTGGGCTCTTCTCTTCCCAGAGCACCAAAGTCATACTGAAATCCATGCGGATGCCCTTACCATGGCTTTTGCAACTCTCGGTTTGATCCAATTGCTCCATGCCTTTAACGTTAAGTCGGTTTACCAATCAATCTTTAAAGTGGGACTCTTTACAAACAAGACCTTTAACTGGTCTATCCCAGTTGCCTTTGTCCTCTTTGTGGTGACAATTTTGGTTCCTGGATTTAATAATCTCTTCCACGTTTCAAACTTGAGCTTGGCTCAATGGATGGTTGTTGCCGTAGGAGCACTTATGATAGTGGTCCTTGTTGAGATTGTTAAAGCAGTCCAACGAGCGCTTGGAAAAGATAAAAACGCTATTTAAACAATTATGAAAAGTCATCTTCGGATGGCTTTTTGTTTTTATGTAAATATAAACTAAAATAATACTCAATGAAAATCAAAGAGTAAACTAGGAAGAGAGCCGCAGACTGTACTTGAGTACGGCAAGGTGAAGCTGACGTGGTTTAAATTTGATTTTCGAAGAGTATAATTTTGTGCTATAATCAAGTAGACTGATATGGTATGGAGGAAAGAATCTTGGAAAAGAAAATTGTAAAAGATATCTTGTTTTTGTCGCAGGTATCCCAGCCTGCTAGTCAGGAAGATTTACCCCTAGCAAAGGATTTGCAGGATACCCTATTGGCTAACCGAGAAACCTGTGTTGGACTAGCGGCTAATATGATTGGAGTACAAAAACGCGTCATTATTTTTAATATCGGAATGATTCCCATGGTTATGTTTAATCCAGTTCTCCAATCTTTTGAAGGCTCATACGAAACAGAGGAAGGTTGTTTGTCTTTGGCAGGTGTAAGACCGACAACTAGGTATGAGACAATTACAGTAAGCTATAGAGACATCAATTGGCAAGAGCAAACCATTACCCTGACAGGATTTCCTGCTCAGATTTGTCAGCATGAATTGGATCATTTGGAAGGTCGTATTATTTAAGCTCAAATCCTTGGTAGTCCTAAAAAAATATGCTACACTAACACTATGAAAATTCTAATCCCAACTGCAAAAGAAATGAATACCGAAATCCCTAGTTTAGAGGCTAAACCATTGTGTCCTGGAAGTCAGGCAGTGCTGAATGAATTGGCAAGATTTTCTGCCCAAGAGCTGGAGAACTTTTACAAAATATCCGCCGAAAAAGCGCAAGAGGAGTACGACCATATCCAGGCCTTGAAAAATGGAACCGCGACAAACTATCCAGCCTTGCACCTCTTTGATGGACTCATGTATCGCAACATCAAACGGGACAATCTCACCAAGGAGGAGCAAATATATCTGGAGAAACACCTCATGATAACGTCAACTCTCTATGGTGTGATTCCAGCCTTTGAACCGATTGCGCCTCACAGACTGGACTTTTTGATGAAACTCAAAGTCGCTGGAAAAAGCTTGAAAAGTCATTGGAAGGTGGCCTATGAGGAGTCAATGAAAGACCAGGAGTTAATCTTTTCTCTCTTGTCTTCAGAGTTTGAAACTGTCTTTCCTAAAGAAATCCGTGAGAAAATGGTGGCCTTCAAGTTTATGGAAGAGCGAGATGGTAAACTAAAAATCCACTCAACCATTTCTAAAAAAGCTAGAGGGGCTTTCTTAACAGCCTTGATGGAAAATCAGGCAACCTCAGTTGAAGAGATTAAAAAGCTCAGCTTTGCGGGTTTCAATTATCGAGAAGACTTGTCTAGTGATAAGGAATTGGCCTTTGTAAAATAGAATGAAAGAAGAGCTTGCTCCCTATCTTTATAGGGGCAAGCTTTTATGATTTGTTCTTGCTATTTTTTATTTAGAATGGTAGGAATTTTCACACAATTTTGGTATAATAGGACTATTAGAAAATTTCGAGGAGACAAACATGTCAGTTAAGATTGCTTTACTTGGATTTGGTACAGTAGCCAGTGGTGTGCCATTCTTGCTAAAGGAAAATAGAGAAAAAATTGTTCAAGCAGCCCAGTCAGAAATTGAAGTAGCTAAAGTTTTGGTCAAAGACGATCAAGAGAAAGCCCGCTTGCTTGAAGCAGGTAATGATTTTAATTTTGTAACAAATATCGATGAAATCTTGTCAGACAAAGACATCACGATCGTTGTTGAGTTGATGGGTCGTATCGAACCTGCTAAAACATTTATCACTCGTGCTTTAGAAGCAGGGAAACACGTCGTGACAGCTAACAAGGATCTTTTAGCAGTCCATGGTGCAGAATTACTTGAGGTAGCCAAAGCTCACAATGTTGCCCTATACTATGAAGCAGCTGTTGCAGGAGGAATCCCAATCCTTCGTACCTTGGTCAACTCACTAGCATCAGACAAAATCACACGTGTTCTTGGTGTTGTGAACGGAACATCTAACTTCATGATGACCAAAATGGTAACAGAAGGCTGGTCTTATGAAGATGCTTTGGCAGAAGCCCAACGACTTGGCTTTGCTGAAAGCGACCCTACCAATGACGTTGACGGGATTGATGCGGCTTACAAGATGGTCATCCTCAGTCAGTTCGCCTTTGGGATGAATGTCAAGTTTGAAGATGTAGGCCACCAAGGAATTCGCAACATTACTCCAGAAGATGTAGCAGTAGCTCAAGAACTTGGTTACGTAGTCAAATTGGTTGGTTCTGTTGAAGAAACGGCATCTGGTATTGCTGCTGAGGTTACGCCAACCTTCCTTCCTAAAGAACATCCACTTGCGAGTGTTAATGGTGTTATGAATGCAGTCTTTGTAGAGTCTATCGGTATCGGGGAGTCTATGTACTATGGACCAGGTGCTGGTCAAAAACCAACTGCAACAAGTGTTGTGGCTGATATTGCCCGCATCGTTCGTCGTCTGAATGATGGAACAATTGGAAAAGCCTTTAATGAATACAGCCGTCCAGTAGTCTTGGCTAAGCCAGAAGATGTCAAAGCTAACTACTATTTCTCAATCTTGGCTCCAGATTCAAAAGGTCAAGTCTTGAAATTGGCTGAGCTCTTTAATGCAGAAGATATCTCCTTCAAGCAAATCCTTCAAGATGGTAAGCAAGAAGGCAAGGCTCGTGTTGTCATCATCACTCATAAAATCAACAAGGCACAGCTTGAAAATATTACAGCAGCTTTGAAGGGTGTAGCCGAGTTTGAACTTCTCAACACCTTCAAGGTTTTAGGAGACTAAGATGAAGATTATTGTACCTGCTACAAGTGCCAATGTGGGTCCTGGTTTTGACTCGGTTGGTGTAGCTGTAACCAAGTATCTAGAAATTCAGGTTTGTGAGGAACGTGAAGAATGGATGATCGAGCATCAATTAGGCAAATGGATTCCACGTGACGAGCGTAATCTTTTGCTGAAGATTGCTCTACAAATTGCTCCAGATCTCCAACCTAGACGTTTGAAGATGGTTAGTGATATTCCTCTTGCGCGTGGGCTAGGTTCATCGAGTTCGGTCATTGTTGCTGGAATTGAACTGGCAAATCAACTCGGAAACTTGAAGCTAAGCAAACATGAAAAATTGCAATTGGCGACTAAGATTGAAGGGCATCCTGATAATGTTGCACCTGCTATCTATGGGAACCTCGTCATTGCAAGCTCAGTAGAAGGTCAGGTTTCTGCTGTTGTGGCGCCTTTCCCAGAGTGTGCTTTTCTAGCTTATATTCCAAACTATGAATTGCGAACTCGAGATAGTCGTGGTGTCTTGCCCAAGAAACTATCTTACAAGGAAGCTGTTGCAGCAAGTTCTATCGCCAATGTGGCTATCGCAGCCCTACTGACTGGAGATATGGTCAAAGCAGGCCAGGCGATCGAGAGTGACCTTTTCCATGAGCGTTACCGTCAAGAACTGGTGAGAGAATTTGCGACGATCAAGAAAGTTGCTAAGAGAAATGGTGCTTATGCTACCTACTTGTCTGGTGCTGGTCCGACTGTTATGGTCTTGGCTGATCCTGACAAGATGCCTAAGATTAAGGCAGAGCTTGAAAAGCAACCTTTCAAAGGCAAGCTTCATGATTTGCAGGTAGACACACAAGGTGTTCGCGTCGAAGAAAAGTAAACAGAGCAATAGGATGGGGAAACTCTCTATTAGAGGCTTCCTGTCCTTTTTTTGAAAATGAAACATGGGATATGAAATGATTCCCAGTTTTGTCGACCGACAGATGGTCAAGGAGGATTTGAAATGGCAGAAATATATTTAGCAGGTGGTTGTTTTTGGGGCTTGGAAGAATACTTTTCACGTATTTCTGGAGTGCTGCAAACCAGTGTTGGTTATGCTAATGGTCAAGTAGAAACTACTAATTATCAACTGATCAAAGAAACAGATCATGCTGAGACTGTGCAAGTTATTTATGATGAAAAGGCAGTCTCGCTTCGTGAGATTTTACTCTATTATTTCCGAGTTATCGATCCCCTTTCTGTCAACCAACAAGGGAATGACCGTGGTCGTCAATACCGCACAGGGATTTATTACAAAGATGAAGAGGATTTACCGACTATCAATACAGTAGTGCGTGAACAAGAACTACTCATCGGTCGTAAAATTGCAGTGGAAGTAGAAAAACTTCGCCACTATATCTTAGCTGAAGACTATCACCAAGACTACCTCAAGAAAAATCCTGGAGGCTATTGCCATATCGATGTGAGGGATGCTGAGAAACCACTGATAGATGCCGCTAACTATGAAAAACCGAGTCAGGCAGTTTTACGAGAAAGTTTATCAGAAGAGTCCTACCGAGTTACCCAAGAGGCTGCGACGGAAGCTCCTTTTAGCAATGCTTATGACCAAACTTTTGAGGAAGGAATTTATGTCGATATCACGACTGGTGAGCCCCTCTTCTTTGCCAAGGATAAGTTTGCCTCAGGCTGTGGTTGGCCAAGTTTTAGCCGTCCTATTTCCAAGGAACTCATTCATTACTACCAGGACTTGAGTCATGGTATGGAGCGAATCGAAGTCCGTTCACGTTCAGGGAATGCTCATTTGGGGCACGTCTTTACAGATGGCCCTCGTGAACTAGGTGGTCTCCGTTACTGTATCAATTCTGCATCCTTACGATTCATTGCTAAGGATGAAATGGAAGAGGCTGGTTATGGCTACCTGCTTCCATATTTGAATAAGTAAAAAGATGGTGGTTTTTTCCACCTTCTTCATTTTGGAAATAGAAGGGACACATGAAACAATTACTTTCTTACTATAAACCCTACCTCAAGGAGTCATTTCTAGCGCCCTTGTTTAAGTTGCTAGAAGCCGTTTTTGAACTCTTGGTTCCCTTGGTGATAGCTGGGATTGTCGACCAATCTATCCCTCAAAAAGATCAAGGACATCTCTGGATGCAAATGGGGCTCCTCTTTGTTTTTGCAGTTATCGGTGTTCTGGTAGCTTTGGTAGCTCAGTTCTACTCAGCCAAGGCAGCAGTAGGATTTGCCAAGGAGTTGACCAATGACCTCTATCGTCATATTCTATCCTTGCCTAAGGATAGTAGAGACCGCTTAACGACCTCGAGTTTGGTGACGCGTTTGACTTCAGATACCTATCAGATTCAGACAGGGATCAATCAATTTTTACGCCTATTTTTAAGGGCTCCTATTATTGTTTTTGGTGCCATTTTTATGGCTTATCGTCTCTCGCCTGAATTGACCTTCTGGTTTTTGGTCATGGTTGCCATTTTGTCCTTTGTCATTGTCGTGTTATCACGCTTGGTCAATCCTCTCTATAGTATTTTGAGAAAGAAAACAGACCAGCTGGTTCAGGAAACACGCCAACAGATACAAGGTATGCGTGTGATTCGTGCCTTTGGCCAAGAAAAACGAGAAATCGAGAACTTCCAAGTACTCAATCAAGTCTATACAGCTATCCAAATGAAAACAGGACACTGGTCCAGTCTCTTGCCCCCCTTGACCTATTTGATCGTCAATGGAACTTTGCTGGTGATTATCTGGAATGGTTATATTTCTATCCAGGGAGGCTGGCTCAGTCAAGGTGCCTTGATTGCTCTGATTAACTATCTCCTGCAAATCTTGGTAGAGTTGATAAAACTAGCCATGCTCATTAATTCACTCAACCAGTCCTATATTTCTGCCAAGCGGATTGAAGAAGTCTTTGCTGAAAAGCCTGAAGATATACTGGCAGAAATTGTTCAAAAAGAAACTCCCTCGAACCAGTCCTTACGAGTTGAACACTTGAGCTTTACCTACCCAGATGCTGCTCAACCATCCTTGCGAAATATTTCTTTTGCTATGCAACAAGGACAAATTCTTGGAATCATCGGGGGGACTGGCTCTGGTAAGTCAAGTTTGGTACAGGTCCTACTTGGCCTTTATACGGCAGATAAGGGAAGTATTTCCCTTTATCGAAATGAGGGATAGTAAAATTATTGATTTTTTAAGAAAATAAAGAGAATAGCACACCTTTATTTGAAATGAGGGATAGTAAAATTATTGATTTTTTAAGAAAATAAAGAGAATAGCACACCTTTATTTGAAATGAGGGATAGTAAAATTCTCTCTATATTCTCCACTTGATAAGAATGCTATCAGCTGTGACTTGTACTTTCTTGATCAAGGCTCTAACTATGTCCCTTTGAGCCTCATAGTCCATCTTTAAGATGTCTCCTTTGCTCAGAGATTGCTTGATAGTATTTTTAGTTTCCTCTTGTTTGAGTGCTGGATCATCCTCTAGCTCTTTTTCTAGCAAGGCTCTCATATTTAGAAACTCAGCAGATTTTGCTTGTAATTCTTCTAGGGTAATTCTGTCATCTATGTATAGGTCATTAAGTCTACTGATTTTCTTAGTCAATTCTTGTATCTGTTTTTGATAACTAGCACGGTCGATAGCCTCTTTTTGGTTGTCTGAAAAGATTTCATCTAAATAATCAGTGTCATGCTGTAGCTTATTGACCTCTTGCAAGACAAAGGCCTCAATGTCATCCTTGTAGTAAAAACCTGAGTCACACTTTTTGTTATCATTGTAGGTAGTGACTCCCTTTGTTTTTTTAGGGTGCCTTTGATGACACTCATATTTTATAAACCTAGTGCCATCTTTTCTAATCACGCCCATCAAGATTTTTAAAGGAGCTAGACAGTAGCCACATTGAACGATACCAGATAGCATATACTTTGCCTGGAATGGCCTAGGGTTGACGTTTTCGGCTGCAGTTCTTTGCCTGATTTTGAGCTCTTTTTGGGTTTTATCATAGACTTCTTTTGTGATAATAGGCTCATGGTTTCCCTTGTATATTTCTCCTAAATATTGATTATAACCACAGTAGACAGGGTTGTCTAAAATCGTCCTGACAGCTCTATAACTCCACGGTATCGGTTTAGGGTACTTGTCATTTAGGTCATCTCTTAACTTAGTGACTGATCTACCTGATAGGTAGCTCTCAAAGATGAATTTGATAGCTAGTGACTGTGCTGGATTGATGGTCACTGTACCTGTCTCTTTATGGTAATCGTAACCATATGATGTCTTATTCCACATCATAGATTTCCCAGCTTTAGCACGGCCTAGCTTACCCAGTTGCATTCTTTCCTTGATTTGTTCACGCTCCAGCTGAGCAAACACGCTCAAAAGTCCTATCATAGCCTTGCCAAAAGGCGTAGAGGTGTCAAAATTCTCTTGTAAGCTCAGAAATTCAATCCCATTCTTGATGAATACATCCTCAATCAAAAATAGTGTATCTTTCTGACTACGACTAAGACGGTCTAGCTTATAGACTAGCACGGTATCAATTTTTTTCTTGTTAGCGTCTTTGATAAGTTTTTCTAGCGCTGGTCTTTCAGTGTTAGATCCTGAAAAACCTCCATCAGTATAGACTTTGTAGACAGTCCAGTCCTTAATTTTACAGTAAGCCTCTAGCTTATCTATTTGCTCATCTATAGAGTACCCCTCCTCAGCCTGATTGGTAGTGGACACTCTGACATAGATAGCCACTTTATTTGTTGATTTCATTGCTTTTGTACCCCCTTTTTGATAAAATAGGGTATAGAAAAGAGGGCTTTTTAATGCCTATCTTTCTATACATCATGCCTCATGCTCAGAGTCGCCAAACTTTGTGAGCGTGAGGTCTTTTTTTATTTAATTTTCACTTCCATATCTCCACTTAATTTCTGAGATACAAGTGAGTCTCCATCATCTGTCTTGATGTGTAACATTGGATATAAATTAAAATCAACTCCATTGATCCCAGCCCAAACATTAAAAGCCTCATGCTCTTTTGCTTTCAAACCATCAGCAAATGCTTGCAGGTCAGTCTTGGAGTAGTATTTATAATCATTTGGAACTTTCACATATAAGATGGTGTCTTTGTTATAAAAAGTATATGTAGAAATATCAACCCCTTTATCAGTCAAATCTTGTTTAAAGTAGTCAATAAAACTAGCCATCTGATCTGCTGAAATACGTGGCAGTTTATCATTAGTTTTAGAGCTTGCCTCTGTGGTCTCTGTAGTGTCTTTTTTCTCCTCTTTAACCTCACTTGTTGAGGCCTGAGTAGTAACCTTAGGTGTTTCAGGTATTTCTGTCTTAGGCGCTAACCCTAGAGCTTGCAAAATAAAGCCAAGTACAGCTAGGACTAGAAAGCCCCCTACAAATAATTTTAATTTTTTCATTATATTTTCTCCTTTTTTATGGTTTATAGATTTCAACGACTTCACCTATTGTACGGATGTCATCATTTTCTGTGAGTGGTATTTCCTCATAGCTATTATTTAGACTTTGTAGATACCATGATCCATTATAGTCTCTTTTAAGTTTTTTAACAAAGTTTTTGCCGTTCACCTGGAAAATACCAATAGAGTTGACATCAATCTGACTAGCAACTTTGATAAATAATAAGTCATTATCATCTATAAGTGGCTCCATAGAGTCCCCAGCCACTTTAGCGATAGTATCATAACTGTCTGGCACATCTTCGGCTCTGAGTCTAACTTCCATGTGTAAATTATCCTCTTGAAATGCTCCATAACCTGCAGCTACTAACCCCTCAACATAAGCTGTGACAAAATTATCCTGAGGCTTTTCAAAAATAGATAGAGGGGTATCATTCTCTTGCTCCTCAAGTTGAGTCTGAGCATAATACAAGACTTTTTCTTGTCTATCCCTTGAAAGTTTACTATATACAGGCAAAATTTCAGCTTGTTCTAAATCAATGCCGTTAAAATAATCTAATGGCACATCAAAGAAATCAGCAAGGATTTTGACAGATGAGAGTCTAGGCTCCTCCTTGTTATTTTCCCATTTTGAAATTCTACCCTTGTTAAAATTGATAGTGTCAGGATATTCTTTATTAAGAGTATCAGCTAACTCCTCAAGAGTTAGATTATGGCTTTTTCTAAGCTCTTTTATTTTATTTCCTATCATAGTTGTTGCTCCTTTTCTATAGATAGAATACCATAAAAGTTGCGAAAACACAAATATTTTTAAAAAAAATAAAAAAAGTTGTTGACAACGAAAAAATAAAGGTGTATACTAAAATCATCAAGGTTGCGAAAACGCAACAAAAAAGAAAGGAGATGTCTATGGCAGGTGTATTGGAATTAGATAAACCATACCATAATTTAAAGGGTATCATTGTCTCAAAAGGATTGAAACAGAATGATATTGCTGATAAGTTAGGGATGGATAAGTCAACATTGAGTGTAAAGCTCAACCGATACAAAGGGCGAGATTTTACATTCTCAGAGGCAAGCAAGCTGGCAGAATTGCTAGGTATCAAGATGGAAGATTTCTAGCAGTATTTTTTTACTCCAAAAGTTGCGAAAACGACAACAAAGAAAGGAGAGGGTCTGAATGAAAACAGCGACTGTAAAAATGTTTAAAGAGCGTCCAAATGGAGACTTGAGTGAGTTCATAATAGAGCTAACAATACCAAGCCGTCGTAGATATGGCGCAGTAATTAGAGAATATATTGAGCGTTTTAATGCTAGAAATTCTTCAAAAATCTATTTTTACGAGGTGCTGAAATTAGAGGGTTCCAAAACTAGAAAGGGGCAAATATGAATGAACTTATCAACGTAACTCTTAATGATAACCATGAGCCAGTAGTGTCAGGTAGACAGCTACATGAGGCGCTAGAGGTCAAAACAAAATATGCAGACTGGTTTAATCGAATGATTGACTATGGTTTTGCAGAAAATCAAGATTTTTTGCTTCTCAAAAATGAGCAGCAAACAGGGAGAGGAGGTCATAACAGAGTAGATCACATCATCAAGCTAGACATGGCCAAAGAAATTGCTATGATCCAGCGAACGGAACGAGGCAAACAAGTCAGACAATACTTTATACAAGTAGAAAAGGACTTTAATAGCCCTGAGAAAATCATGGCAAGAGCCTTGCTCATGGCTGACAAGAAAGTCCATCAGCTAGAGGCTAAAATTGAGGCTGACCGTCCTAAGGTACTATTTGCTGAGGCAGTCAGTGCAAGTCACTCATCTATATTAGTTGGAGAGCTTGCTAAACTACTCAAACAGAATGGGGTAGATATGGGAGCTAATCGCTTATTTAGTTGGCTCAGAGCTCATGGGTATCTCATCAAGCGTAACGGGCGTGATTGGAACATGCCAACACAAAAGAGCGTAGAGATGGGACTTATCAGAGTCAAAGAAACCAGTATCACACATGCTGACGGCCACATCACAGTTAGCAAGACACCACTTGTAACTGGTAAAGGTCAACAGTACTTTATCAACAAGTTTCTAAATCAGGAATACTTAACAGGATAAGAAAAAGCCCCTCTGGAACGGCAATTCCATTGAGGGACTCAGAAAAATACTTATAAGGTGATTATATCATGAAATCAAAAAAAAAGAAATGGGAACCACGGATCATAAACATTATGGCAGATGGTTCTCAGGTTGACAATCTGTCAGGATACATCATCCCTGCAGGTCATTCATACTACGATATTATCAGAGGACATTTGAAGAAAGGGGCTTAAATATGAGGTATGCAGTACATCATAAGAAACACTCACGAAAACTATACAGCGTTAAATAATGCTTTCACTCAAGACAGCAGGCTTGAACCAGCAACAATAGGCATATTGACGGTGATTTTAACTAATAAGCCTGACTGGGTTGTATACCCTGAGGAAATCGCTAGGCGCTTGAATATCAGTAGGCGGACAGTGGATAGACATTTCAAGATACTAGAGCAGTGTGGGTACTTGCTATCTGTGAGAATTAGCCACGGCAGAGGGAATGGGACAGAATTTAGACGGTTTTTCTCAGACAGCCCCATGTCAGAAAGCTATAAAAATTACTTAAAGAGTAATCTGGCAGAGGAGTTATCCACAGGTAACTAGATAGAGTTATTTTACACTTGGAAGATTTTGCCATGTTAAAAATTGCCATGTTAAAAATTGCCATGTTAAAAATTGCCATGTTAAAAATTGCCATGTTAAAAATTGCCATGTTAAAAATTGCCGTCTAATAAGTACTAACTATATAACAAGTACTAACTATACAATAATCTAAGCCTTACGGCACTAACTTAGTAATAACTACTAACTTACAACAAACTACTACTAATCTAAATAAAAGAAAGAGAGTATAAAATCATGACTGATAAAGAACTCATTAAACAACAACAGGAAAAGATTGAACGTATCGAACAGCTACAAGAGGAACTACATAAATTATCTGCATTTGCCTTACTAACTATTGATTTATTAAATTTACCTAATGGGCTAAGAGCTCCATCAAAGGCTATCCATGATGTATCACATGCTATCAAGGATGTATTAGATGGAATGAGTCCAAAAGAGGCTATTGAGAAGAACATGACAGAGGAAGATGAGGAGTAAGAAAATGTGGAATAAATTAAAAGACTTTTTTGGACTAAATGAAATCTTGGCAGATGAGCCAATCAAAGAACTAAAGCAAGAAAATGACAATCTAGTCAATGTGAGAACTCTGCAGATCGAACTTAGAAAATGTAAAGAGGAAATCAGACAGAAAAACGACTTACTAAATGAGCTATCTACTGAAAATATTAAACTTGCTCAAGGTCTTAAAAATTGCTCTGAAATCATCTACGATCAGGAAAAACTAATCAAGGTCTTTCAGGATATTTATAACAATGGAGGCAAATGATGGACAGAGGACTTTTTGGGACTTTTGACTATGATAGGGACTACTTACAACCCACTGAGCCTCAGGATGAGCTTGACCCAGCTGATTATGTATTTAGCGCTGGTCAGTGGTTCTATGTAGGAGATTGTTAGCCTATGGATAGAGAGCACTATGAGGACAATGCCTATTGGAGAGAAAGACACCTTAGGACTTGCTATGAGCTGGGCGCTATTATTGATGAGCAACAGGATAAAATAGTAGCCCTTGCAAACGAAAATAAACGCTTGAGGCGTGAGAATTGGAATTTAAAACATAATAGAGGTAAGAGAAGATGACAAACGATATTCAAACAGCAGAGAAAAATTTTTTAGAAGACCCACAGACATTGACAAGTGGGATTGTTAGAAAATATCTTGACCCACAAGGGAAAGCTAGTGATGAGGAATTAGCTTATTTCATTGCTCAGGCAAGAGTACAAAACCTAAACCCTTTTACGAGAGAGATTTATTTTATTAAATACGGAAACCAACCAGCTCAAATAGTTGTAGCTCAAAAAGCATTCCAAAAAAAAGCTGACGCTCACCCTCAATATGACGGGATGGAGTCTGGGATAATTTATGAAAAAGATGGTGAAATCCAACGCTCTGAGGGTGCTTTCTTACCAAAAGGGGCAGAAATTTTAGGAGCGTGGGCGGTAGTGTATAGAAAAGACCGTACACACCCAACAAGAGCAGAGGTCACTTTCTCTGAGTACGATAACTCAAAGATTAGAAAAGAGGGAAAAATCAATCAATACGGCAAAGAAAATAAACCTAACACATGGGATGAAAAGCCAGCAGTTATGATACAAAAAGTAGCAACAGTGACAGCTCTTAGGAATGCTTTTCCTAATGAGCTTGGTGGACTTTATGAGGCTGATGAATTGAGAGAGGTTAAAGATGTCACGCCTCAAGTACCTCAAGAAAGCCGTGAGGATGTCGTAGCACGCAAAATGGCTCAGATTGAGCAATTTAACAGAGAGCAAGAGGCAAACTCTGCAGTACCTGAGATGGAGCAAGAGTCACCTCATGAACCAATCCAAGGCGAGCTACTAGATGACAATGAACTTGAATTTTAGAAAAAAGGAGGAGCAACATGCAAGAATTACAAGTAAAGATCACACAGGCTCAGGTTGAAATCATTGACCGTGAGAAATTTGAGCAAAATATCAATGAGGTAGTGACTAAATATCAAAATTACACGGTCACAGCCTCTACTATCAAGGATGACAAGCAAGTCCTTGCTAATCTACGCAAATTAGACAAACAAGTCTCTGATGAGCGTATCCGAAATAAAAAGTTATTGTCTGAGCCTGCTGATGAGTTTGATAAATACATCAAGCAAGCTATTCAACCACTCAAAGACATCATTGAGAAAATTGATGTAGATGTTAAAGAGTTTGAGAACCATCAAAAAATGGTCAGACTGGACACGGTTAAGGCTTACATCTCAAACAAGTCAGCTGAGTACATGCTAGATCCTAGAGTCTTTGACGAAAAAGCGACAGAATACATCAAAGCTAGTGATTTCATGGCAGATGGGATGACCCTTAAAAAAGCAACCATGAAAAACCTTGATGATATGATCACATTTGAATTTCAGAAACAGCAAGAGCTTGAGAAATCTAAATCAGCTATCTCAGGGCTCTGTGCTGAGTATGGGATGACTGACTCTCCTTATATCAGAATGTTAAGAGACTTGACACTTGCTGAGGTCTTTGAGCAAATTAAGGCTGATTATGCTTTTCAAAAAGAAAAGCAAGAGCTGGAACGTGCAAGACAAGAACTTGAGCAAGCAAGTCAGCCAAAATCAACAGAGACCCAAAAATTCGACCCAGAGACAGGCGAAATCTTGGATAGCGAGCAAATCCCTCAAAATGAGACAAACGAGCTCAGAGGGGCTGAGAATGACTCTGATGACTATAGTCTAAAAATGGGACTTACAGTATTTTTTAAAGACCTGGAAGAAAAAGAACGATTTAAAAAGGCTTTGTCTGACTCTGGTTTTGAATATGGAAAAAACTACTGGGTTAAAGGCTTTGGTTGGCTTGTGCAACCGTTAAAACAGGATGAGCTTGCAGATAATTTAGAGGCTATCACTGTCAAAAAAGCCAGTGAAAGACAGGTGTAGCTATGGAGATTAGAAAAGTATCTGATAGCATTTATATATACTCAGATGGCAAGAGATTGCAAGTCATCCATGATTTAGGAGATGAGTTTATTTTAGATTTCAAGATAGAGCAAGATGATGTATGGAACCTTGATGGCCAAGTTGTAGAAATTATTAATACGATTGAGCCTATATTTAAAGTTTGTGGTTTTTGCTCAAAAGCTGGAGAGGGTATGCACAGATTAAGATGGGCTATCCTACAATTTGAGGAATTTGAACGCTATATCAAAGCCAATCATGATGACCTGGTTGAATGGTTGGAAAATCCAGGGAGGAAAGTAAATGATTAACAATGTCACTTTGATTGGGAGGCTTGTAGCGCCTCCTGATCTACGAAAAACGCCTAACAATGTATCTAGCTTGCAGGGTACACTTGCAGTCAATCGCAATTTCAAGAATGAAAATGGAGACCGTGAGGCTGATTTTATTAACTTTCAAGCATGGCGTGGCACAGCTGACATCATTGCTCAGTATTGTAGCAAGGGCTCACTTATTGGACTCACAGGGCGCTTACAGGTTAGATCTTATGAAAAAGATGGTCAGCGTAGATATGTGACCGAGGTAGTCGCTGAGAGTGTCGCTCTGTTAGAGAGTCGCAATAAACAACAGGAACAGGCTCCAGCTCAACCTAGCAACAACTACACAGGAAATAACAACCCATTCAGTCAACCTGCTGACCCATTCAGTGTCTCTGATGATGATTTGCCATTTTAAAAAATACTAACTTAACAGGAGAAAGAACATGACAAGTAAAATCAATGTGACAGAAAATATTGCTATCATCATTGAGAAACAAAAAATAGAGGTCGTTACGACCCTAAATTATGATATGAGCATTAGCTTTGATAACAAAGACGCCGCACCCACACTAGATGAGAATGGTGATCTTTTTGAACCAGTCTACAAGTGCAAAATAAAGGCAATTCCAAAAAGTGATGTCTTTTATACCTCCTTGACACGGTTGAAAGACAACATCAAGGACTTACAAGAAATCAAGAAATTCTTTGAGTTCGTCCGTGAGAACAAAGAGAACCTCTTTGAGATGGCAGGTTTTAAAGGAGCTCTAGAATGGAACTAGTCCTGAACATTGAACCAAAGCCACAGTCACGCCCCAGATTTGCAAGACGTGGGAATTTTACTACGACTTATGAAGATAAGGGCATGAAAGCATGGCGCAATAGTTGCCAGTTACTCATTGCTAATCAGTACATGGGTCAGCCAATGCTTGAGGGAGCTTTGAGGGCACGGCTTAGATTTTATATCAAGCCTCCTCAGTACCTCTCTAAGGTCAAAAAATATCATCAGGCGCTACTAGATGAGATCATCCCTGTAGACAAAAAGCCTGACATAGATAACTATGAGAAAGCTCTTTATGACAGCATGTCAGGGATTGTCTTTAAAGATGATGGTCAGATAGCTTTGCATGATGTAGGCAAATTTTACAGCTTAAATCCTAGGATAGAGATAGAAATTGAGGAAATGAGATGGAATGGCTAATAGATAATATAGACCACTCCATTATATGTATTGTATTTTTCTTGGCTGGGCTTATTTTAGGTAACATAGAACCACTCAAGAAACAACCTGAAACTAACAAACAACCTATAATTATTTATAAAGTTGATAATGCTGGCTCAGGAATACATGGGAAAATCAGTGATAAAGAAATCATAGAGGGGCGCTATACTGTCACAGTGCCCTCTTATGGAAAGTTTTTAGTGACAAAGGAACAATATGAGAGCATGGCAGTAGGTGACGAAATCCCTGACTATTTGAAGAAAAGAGGTAATTAAGATGACCAAAACTATTGAAATACCAGAATGGTGCTCCATGTGGGACAGCAAAGATGAGCGTTATGGTTCACTAGAAGAACTGAAAGAGTTGTTACTCTATAAGCGTATTGTGAAGTGGGACAAAGACCACCTGGAACTTGAGGACGGGACAAAGGTCACTATTGAAATGTCAGAAAGTGATTGCTGTGCCTCAGCAGGTGGAGAGTTCAAGAATGTCACACTAGACGCAGTCATTACTGATGTAAAAATCGGAGAACCCACAAAATTTGACAATGGGGACGGAACCACTTGTGAGAATACGGTCACTATTTACCACAATCAAAATCCAATAGCTTTGGCAGAATGTGAGGCTGATGATGGCAATGGTGGCTATTACTACAGTGTAGGGTCGCTAGTTATTGGTAAAATCCACTTTCCAGTAGTAGAGGCGTAGGAGGCCAATTGAGAAAATCAGAGTAGGTGATGACATGCCTACATACTTGAAATAAAGGAGCAAAAAATGGCAACTAATATGGAGTTATTAGTAAATAGAGTTGAGAACTGGGCGAAAGAAAGAGGGTTAGATAACTCAGACAATAGCACAGCTCAAGCATTAAAATTATTCGAGGAGGCTGGAGAATTAGCCCAGGCACATCTTAAAAATCGTGAGAACGAGGGTATGGACGCAGTTGGAGATATTTTGGTAGTATTGACTATCTATTGTCAACAAAAAGGCTGGTCTATCTCTAATTGCTTTCAAATGGCATGGGATGAAATTAAGAACCGAAAAGGTAAAATGGTCAATGGTTCTTATGTCAAAGAGCAAGATTTGAGAGGTGATGTAGATGGACTATAAAAAACGATTGACAGAAAAACAACGTGAGCGATTTGCTTTTATGCTGAGACAAAAACGATTAGAAATAGGTTTGACAATTAGTGAGTTTGCCTATAAATTAGGTTATTCAGAGTCAAGTATCTCATGTTGGGAACGTAAGATAAAAAATCCTAATTTATACAAAGTACAGGATGTTGCTAGTTTCTTTGGTGTCCCACTAAATGTCTTGATAGGAGAGGAGTAAGGAGGTAGAGTAATGAATAAACAAGAATTGATTGAACGGATAAAATGTTTAAAAAATATTTTCGGGAATAAAACTAAATATGTCGAAAAAGATATGGTAATAAAACTTATTTCTGAACTAGACGAACCCGAAAAAGTCAAAGTGTCTGAGGAAGAGGCAAAATTTCTTGAAACGTTTAATTTAAATTATGAAGGTGATGTTGCAACAGCTTTATATCATGTTTCAAGAACTGGCTGGGGTTATGAGTTAACGGATAGAGACGGCACAGAATTAAAACATTTGACGAGAGAAGCTAGACTACCTAAAAACAGAAAAAGATTGATAAAAGCCATACTTGACGGATACGAAGTCAATAAAGAAAAAAGGTATTTGGTAAAGTTAAAAGCAGTAGATCAGTATCTAGTAAGTATTAAAGATGAGAATTTCTTAAGATTTTTACAAAGCAGATTAAGAAGTAAATTTACCCGAAAAGAACTAGAACAAGTTGGTTTTGGCTGGGTATTCAATTGCGAGGGGATTGAAGTTGAGGAGGTGGAGTGATGGCAAAATTTGTTGAAATTCAATCTTGTTATAGAGGGAATATTGAATATGAACTCATCAACATAGAAGATATTAGTCGTATTGTTTTAGGTGCTAATGTCTTATTCTTGCGGACTCCTTACAATGTTGGAGAACATCATATCTCCATCACTCAAAAATCAGTAGATAAACTTTTGAATGTACTGGATATAGTTCAGGAGGCGGAAGAATGAACCAACTGAAAAAAGATTTTATTTTAGCTATCAATAATTTAAAAATTGATATTATAAACAACTCAGATAAGCTAGACAGCTATGAGCTAGGAAATATCAAGAGCCATGCAAGGGATTTATATGAGAGTCTTGTATGGTTGCAGTGTATGGCAGAGGAGGCAGGAAAATGAGACCTAGAAAATATCCGTATTTAGGAACTGCAAAAACAAAGAAACCAACTAAAGAGGGAAAGCCAGAGCTTGTAGTCTTTCCTAATATAGCGATTAGAAAAGAATGGCTCAAACACATTTTTTCAGTTATCAAAAATCATGATAATTCAACTATCATTTATTTCAGACTTCCAAGAAATTTTGGACTTAGTCATGAAGAACAAAATATAAAGGTCAATCTGAAATATGAGGAGACTTTGGAACTATTAAATAAGAATAGCTAGAGGAGATAGAGAGTGAGCAAAGCTAAAGAACTCTTGACAGAGTTACAGAGCTTGGACATGGACATCCAAAGCCGTATAGATGAAATCAATGAGCTTGAGGCTGGGCTACTCTCAAGCCCTAAATGGACTGATGTAAAAGTCCAAAGTGGCCAAGTTAGAAAAATTGATGATGTGTATGCTCAGTTAATTACTATGAAACAAGAGATAGAGCGTGACATCAAAGAAATCATAGATAGAAAGCTAGAGCTAAGCAGGCTGATCAATAAGCTATCAAATCCAAAGTATAGGACAGTATTACGGATGACATACATAAATAAGATGTATGTAGATGACATTTGTGACAAGATGGAGATCAGTAGAACTACATTTTATACCTGGAGAGGTTTAGCTATTAGTGAGTTAAATGATTTACTAAATCGGACTAAATCGGACTAATAAGGCTAAAAATTGTTAGCACGGTTTTTAAAATCTGATAAAATGATAGTGTCAAATGCTGAAAAGGTTTGATATTATCTCCTTATGTTTTTGAGGCTACGGCCTCTTTATGGTAGTGGTAAAGGTTACGGTAAACCTCTAAAATGTTGCTCCTACGGTTTGCCTCTGGTTCAATTCCAGGCGCTATCTTAAATGACTACAAAAAATAAAAAAACAAATGTAGTATCTATCAGTTTGCAAGTCTGTAGTCTGCTTGCATTAAGTCACTCATTGAGTGGCTTTTTTATTTTACCAGAGAGGAGGTAGTCTGGTGAGTGGATAAATTAACCCCAAAACAGGAGCTGTTTGTACAAGGGATAATCACTGGACTATCTCAAAGACAAGCATATAGACAAGCCTATCCATCATCAAAAAAATGGCTAGATAGCAGTGTTGATAGCAAAGCAGCCGTCTTGCTCCAAAATGTAAAGGTTTTGTCAAGGTACAGAGAATTATTGAAACAATTCTCAAACATGGCTCTATGGTCTAGAGAGCAGGCTTTCAATGAGTATGAATGGCTAAAAAACAAAGCTAGAGCAAGTATTGAGATTGAGGGAGTGAGACAAGCTAATTCAACAGCATTCTTGTCAGCTTTAGATGGAATGAACAATATGGCTTTCAGAGATTTAGAGTTAGCTGATAAGAAACTAAGGCTTGAAATCGAAAACCTCAAGGCACAGTTAGGCTCTAATGATGAGGATGATACAGTCATAACTGGATTTACATTTGATAGGAGTGAGTACAATGGTAACACTGAACCTAGCCAAATTGATTAACCCAGTATTTGATGAAGTCCTCTTTACACCCAAGAGCCATGTAGTGCTAAAGGGTGGCCGTGCCTCTACTAAGTCATCAGTGGTCTCTATTGACCTTGTGAATGACTTTATCAATGACCCCATGGGTAATGTGGTAGTCTTACGCAAAGTAGGCAAGTACTTGAGAATGTCAGTATATGAGCAGATTAGATGGGCTATCTATGAGATGGGCTTAGCTAATCAGTTTAAGTTTGGGAAATCTCCCTTACAGATAACTCATATCAAGACAGGAACGGCTTTTTATTTCTATGGGGTTGATGACCCTATGAAACTCAAGTCACAAAAAATAGCTAAAGGCTATGTCATGGCTGTATGGTTTGAGGAGCTTGCTGAGTTTGCTGGCCGTGAGGATATTGACATAGTTGAGGATACTTTCATCCGTCAAGAATTGCCAAACGGTAAAGAGGTTAAAGTCTATTTCACTTACAACCCTCCACGCAATCCCTATGACTGGATAAATGAGTGGGTAGCTGAGAAAGCTAGTGACCCTACTTACATGATCCATCATAGCACCTACCTTGATGATAGACTAGGCTTTTTGTCTAGGCAGATGATTGAGAAGATAGAGCGCTATAAAGAAACTGACCCTGACTATTACAGATGGATGTATTTGGGTGAGGTTATCGGTTTAGGTAATCATGTCTATAACATGAGCTATTTTAAACCACTAGAGAGCCTCCCTACTGATGATAAGCTAATAGGCATATCATTTGCTATGGATACTGGACACCAGCAATCAGCAACCACCTGTGGAGCTTATGGACTCACAGCAAAAGGTAAGGTCATATTGCTTGATACTTTCTACTACTCACCAGCTGGAAAAACCATCAAGAAAGCCCC
Source organism: Streptococcus timonensis (assembly GCF_900095845.1). Classification (GTDB taxonomy): domain Bacteria; phylum Bacillota; class Bacilli; order Lactobacillales; family Streptococcaceae; genus Streptococcus; species Streptococcus timonensis. The sequence goes on along the minus strand of NZ_FMIX01000004.1, from coordinate 1,221,656 downwards.
TAGTGAGCTATCTGTGATGGTACATGATTTTATAGATAAGGTCATGAAACAGTACAGAGTACCTAAACTCAAGATGACCATTGATAGTGCAGAGGGAGCTTTGAGAAACCAATATTTCAGAGATTATGGAGAACGCTGGCACCCAGTTGCTAAGAAGAAAAATCAGACTATGATAGACATGGTCATTAGCTTACTAGCTGAGGGGCGTTTTTATTACCTTGATACCCAAAATAACAGGGTATTCATTGAGGAGCATAAGATGTACCGATATGATGACAAGACCATCAACACAGATGACCCTAAAGTCATCAAGGAAGATGACCACACGGTAGATGGTTTCAAGTATTTTGTCCTAGATAACGCTAGAGAGTTAAATCTAAAAGCCTAAAAGGAGCTAGTAATGGGAATAGTCCAAACAATTAAAGATATTTTTAAAAGGAGTAAATATGTGATGACTACTCAAAACCTAACTTACATCACTGATCATCCAAAAATAGCAGTATCATCAGCAGAGTATGACCGTATTAGAGAGAATATTAAGTATTTTTCAGGCCATTATCCTCAAGTAGAGTACAGAGATAGTAATGGGGCTAAAAATAAAAGAGATTTCAACCACCTACCTATTGGCCGTACAGCTGCTAAGAAAATTGCAAGCCTTGTATTTAATGAACAGGCTGAAATTAAAGTAGATAACGAGCAAGCTAATAAGTTTATCCAGCAACAGCTACAAGATGACCGATTTACAAAGAACTTTGAGCGATACCTTGAGAGTTGTTTAGCCCTTGGTGGTCTTGCTATGAGGCCTTATATTGATGATGACCGTGTAAGGGTGTCATTTATTCAAGCGCCTGTCTTTTTGCCATTGCAATCTAACACTCAGGATGTGTCTAGTGCTGCAATCGTGACCAAGACCATCAAAGCTGATGGCAACAAGCAGAGATATTACACACTGATTGAATTTCATGAGTGGTCAAATGATAAATACACAGTATCAAACGAGCTATACAGGTCTGATAATAAGCATGCAGTAGGCTCAAGAGTGCCACTGTCAGAAATTTATGAGGATTTAGAGGAAGTTGTGGAGTTAAATAGATTGAGTCGTCCACTATTCACTTATCTAAAACCTCCAGGCATGAATAACAAAGATATTAACAGTCCACTAGGTTTGTCTATCTTTGACAATGCTAAGACTACAATAGACTTTCTTAATACAACTTATGATGAGTTTATGTGGGAGGTCAAGATGGGTCAGCGTAGGGTGGCCGTGCCTAGCCAAATGATTAAAGCAGAATACAATCAAGATGGTGATAATGTCATAGTCAAGCGTGAATTTGAGGCAGGCCACAATGTCTATGAGCAATTTGACTCTGGTGACATTGATAAGGGCATAGGTATCACAGACCTTACTACACCAATCCGATCAGATGACTACATCAAGGCTATTAACGAGGGCTTGGCACTCTTTGAAATGCAGATTGGTGTATCCGCTGGTATGTTTAGCTTTGACGGTAAGTCAATGAAAACAGCTACAGAGATTGTCTCTGAGAACTCTGACACATACCAAATGAGAAATAGTATTGTCAGCCTAGTAGAGCAGTCTCTAAAAGAACTCATCATCTCAATGCTAGAACTTGCCAAGGCTTATAAACTATACTCAGGTGAAATCCCTGAGATGGACAAAATCAGCGTCAATCTTGATGATGGTGTCTTTACTGACAGAAATGCTGAACTGGACTACTGGATAAAAGTAGTAAATGCTGGTTTTGGTACTGACACAATGGCTATTGAGAAAGTCCTAAACGTGACACCTGAAAAAGCCAAAAAGATTAAGGCTGAGATTGATGGCAATGTCATTGATGATGTAAATGATGAGCGTAGCCCTGAGGATGTCTCAATTTATGGAGAGTGATTAAATGGCTGATGTCAAAAAGAAACCAATCAAGCTAAATGATCAGCAATTAATGCTTGACGCTAGTAGAGTAGCTGACATTTACCATCAGCTAACTCTTGACCTTTTTGACCAAGTAATAGACCGTATCAAAGAGCGTGGCTCTGCTAGTCTTAATGATAACCCTTATATCTGGCAACTTGAGAAAATGAATGAGATGGGCTTGCTTAATGATGATAATGTCAGCCTTATCTCAGAGCGCTCAGGAATTGCTGAGGAACAGCTCAGGTATGTCATCCAAAATGAGGGATACAAAGTATATAAAGACACTAAAGAGCAGTTACTTGAGTCTATGGGTGGACAATTTACCGATAACTCACTCATACAGACCAATCTAGCTGCTTATGTCAATCAGACCATGGGAGACATAGATAACCTCATCAATACCACTTTGCCAATGAGTGTCAGAAAGGTCTATCAGTCTATCATTGAGGAGAGTGTAGCCAAAGTGGTCACAGGGCTTACTACATCAGACAAAGCTATCTCTGATACAGTCATGAAATGGGCTGAAAAGGGATTTTACGGCTTTACTGATAGCCAAGGCAAGCGCTGGAAAGCTGACACTTATGCTAGACAGGTCATCAAGTCAACAGCTTGGAGGGTCTACCGTGAGGTCAGAATGGCTCCAGCTGAGGAATTAGGTATAGATACCTTTTACTACCACAAAAAAGCCACAGCAAGAGAGATGTGTGCTCCTCTACAACATCAGATAGTAACTACTGGAGTTGCTAGAACTGAGGCTGGAGAGCGTGTCTTAGCTTTAGCTGATTATGGCTACGGTCATCCTGCCGGATGTCAAGGTATAAATTGCACTCATGAGATGACACCATACATCCCAGGGGTCAACTACAAGCCTGATTTGCCTGATCATTTGAAAGACCTAACACCTGAGGAGGCTATAGCAAATGCAAACGTACAGGCTAAACAGAGAGCCCTAGAAAGATCTATCAGGAAGTCTAAGGAGCTTTTGCATGTTGCAGAAAAGCTAGGAGACAGTGAGCTAATATCTAAATATAAGAGTAAGGTGAGAATGAAACAGGGAGCTATGAGAGGCTTTTTGAGTCAACACCCTTACCTACACAGAGATTATGCTAGAGAGAAATACTACTATGATGATGACGCTGTAAAAAAACTATACAAAACGATTGACAAACGCTCTAAAAAGGAGTATTCTGAAATACTACAAAATTTAGGAAACAAAGCACCTAAGTCTTATAGTGATTTCAAAGCCTTAGACCGTGACCAAAAATGGCAACTTAGGCATGATAATCGTGTCATCTCTTACCTTAACGGTGATATAGTAGAACGACTTAACGACAGACAAAAAGAACAAGCAAAAGAGGCTTATTGGAATTTCAAAAAAGATGGTATTTTATTTGGTGACCATGGTATCGCTAGATATATTGAGAGATTACAACGCAAAAATGGAACAATAAAATACAACTACCAAACTATCCTTAACATGATGAGTCAACCAGTAAATTATATTTCTGATAGAGATGGACGACATGTCAGACATTATAATAGGATTTCTATTTTTACAGAGCCTACCACTGGTGTAGTTGTTACTGTATTTCCACAAAATAAGATTAAGAAAGGATTTACTAAAATTGAATAAAAGCGAAGAAGTTTTAAAAATGTTTGAGCAAGTCCTTGATGAGAAAGTCAGCGTTTGGGATTTCTCTTTTGATTTTGGCGAGTGGTTATCATCAATCAATGGCGATTTACTAGAGGTTGAAAATGAACAATTATTTGACCTGCTAAATGACGATATACTCATAAAGTTAGAAGAATTAAAAAGTTATGAGCTATCTGACAACCGTGAGTGGCTTGAAAAATATCATGAGAAGTTAAAGGGAATGATTTGATTTTGTCATGTAAAACATGAAATAAAAAATAAGAGTGTCTAAGGACGCTCTTTTATTTTGCCCTGGAGCATGGCGTAAAACTGTCTTAATTTGTCCATGTGACGTAAAAAGGAGGATTAAGACATGAGTCTTAAACGTGAAATGTTAGTTGAGGCAGGTATTGAGGATAAGTCAGTGATTGACAATATCATGCAAGCGTACGGTGCAGGTATTGAGAATGCAAAATCACAGGCCAAATCTGAGTTACAAGCTGAAAATGATACATTAAAGCAACAACTTGAGCAACAGACTCAAGCTATCCAAGACTTACAAGCCAAAGAGGGTGCTAGTGAGGAAAGCAAGCAACAGCTTGAACAACTCAAGGCACAATTTGAGCAGTATAAGCTGGATAGTGAGGCAAACCTTGCTCAGGTAACCAAAACCAATGCTATTGCTCTTGCTTTGAAAGATGTAGGTGCATACAACTCTGATGATTTGATGAAATTCATTGACCTAGACAGTATTGAGCTAGGAGAAGATGGCAAACCTCAGCTTGAGGACACGATCAACTCACTCAGAGAGTCAAGCCCTTACCTTTTCCAAACAGTGCAAGAGCAACCTAACCCTAATATCTCTGTCCCAGGTAATCCATCAGCAAGTAATGCAGATGATGGCCTAAGTGCAGAGGACAAAGCCCTTTTTGCTGGCTTTGATAGCGTATAATACCAAAAAAGAAAAGAGGAAAAATATAAATGGCAGTAAATTACGCAGAAAAATTCAGTCATAAAGTAGATGAGCGCTTTACAAGAGAGGCTCTTACTACTAGCACTATCAACCAAGATTTTGACTTTATTGACGCTGAGACAGTCAAGGTCTACACAGTCGCTACATCAGCAATGAATGACTACCAGACTACTGGTCAAAATCGTTACGGTACAGCTGACGAGCTTGGAAATTCAGTCCAAACTATGACACTTTCTAAAGACCGTTCTTTCACATTCACGATTGACAAGAAATCTTTACAAGGAACAAATGGAGCCATGGCAGAGGGCAAGGCTCTAGCTCGTCAAATTTCAGAGGTAGTCATCCCTGAGGTTGATAAGTACCGTCTATCAGCAATGGCCTCAGGTGCTGATACTGGACATATTGCAACAGGCGCAGTCAATAAAACTAACGCTTATGAGCTTGTACTTGAGGGACAATCTAAATTGTCAGACGCTCTAGTCCCTGTGGCTGGTCGTATCTTGCATGTATCTCCTAAATTCTACAAGTTGATTAAACTTGATGACACATTCATCAAAAACTCAGACCTTGGACAAGAAATCACTATCAAGGGTCAAGTGGGTATGATTGACGGTATGCCAGTAGTATTGACACCATCAACATATATGCCTACAGGTGTTGAGTTTATTATCGCTCATCCAGCAGCTACTACATCACCTGTTAAATTGGAAGATTACAAGATCCATGACAACCCACCAGGTATCAACGGTAAATTAGTTGAGGGTCGTATCCGTTATGACGCTTTCGTATTGGACGCTAAGAAAAAGGCTATCTATGTCCACAAAACAGCCTAAGGAGGTAATCAATGGCTAATGATAACACAGTAGAGGAAGTAGTAGAGGTTAAAGCTGATGTCACTTTGACTAAGGATGGGGTATCATTTACCCTGTCTGATCCTATCATGGTATCAGCCTTTGAAAACAATGGCTATAAAGTGGAGGAATAAACCAAATGGCTCAGTTTAAAGCAACAAGTAATGTTGTTTTTAATGTCAACGGCAAAGAGCAAAGCTATGACAAGGATGTAGTGTATGACATTGATGTCAAAGTAGCTGAGAGCTTAAATGCTCAAGGCAAGCAGTCACATCCTGAGTTGAGCCCATTCTTTGAACCAGTTGACGAAAAAGAAGAAACTAAAGAGGCAGGTAAGTAATACCACCTCTTTTTTTTATCGGAGGTGATTACTATAGCTTATTTGACACAAGATGAGTTTAATGAGTTAGGTTTTGATGAAGTAGATGACTTTGAAAAATTATTGACAAGGGCAGAGGTGGCTATCAATCTCTTTCTTAATAATCTTTATGATTTTGTTGATTTTGAAACTGAAATCAAGTTTAGAAAGAAAGCTGTCAAACTTGCTACAGCTTACCAAGTGGCATATTTAGACGCTAGTGGTATTACTACAGCTGATGACAGACAGTCAGCCTCAACAGTGATATTAGGTAGGACTCATATAAGCTATCAGGGAGGCTCAAAACAATCCTTTGAAAGCTCTAGGTATAATCTATCACTTGACGCCCTAAACATCCTGAAATCAGCTGGTTTTGGGTATAGAGGGGTAGGATATGATAGAGATTGATAAGCGTTTATTAATTGATACTGTAACAATCAAAAAAGATACAGGTGAAAAAGACGGATGGGGAAAAGTAATATTAGAGAGCCCAGTGACCCTTAAACATGTCAGATTTGATAGACAGTATCAAGTGCAAGGCACCAAAAACAGCCGTAAAGAGTCCAAACCTAGTACCTTATTTGTGTACCCTAAACATTGTCCTATTACCTTAGATGATACCTTTAAAAATGCCATCATCAATGATGGTGAGCGTGAATATAGAATTACTGCTATATTACCTATTAGCTATCCACATAAACAGAAAATATTTTGTTATGAGGTTGAGTGCATTTAATGGGAACTAGCGTATCTGTCAAAATTGACCTCAAAGGGATTGAAAATAAGGTATCTCCAACAGCCTTAGCAAAAGGGAAACTGGCCATAGCTAACCAAATGCTAACAGACATGAGCCCTTTTGTTCCTAGAAAAAGTGGTGACCTCAGTGGAAGTGGCCAAGCTACTAAAGATGGGGTCAGGTACCCTGGGCCTTATGCCAGAGCCCAATTTTACGGCTCTAGCTACAACAAGGCTAGGGTTTTTTATTTCAAAAAATACACTACACCAGGAACTGGAAAGCGCTGGGACTTGAAAGCTACAGCGCTCCACCTTAAAGACTGGGAGAGAGTAGGAATAAAAGCAATGGGAGTAAAAGCATGAATAACAATGATTTTTCCGAAGTCCTCAGAGACTTTATCAACACACTAAACCTCTCTCTTACTTGTAGACTTGACTACTTATCAGAGAAAGAGGATTTAGTCCTATATCCTTTGCCAGGTGGCAAAATTTTAAAAGAGTACATGGACGGAAAGCAAGACATTAGCCTTGTTTTTGAGGTGGCTATCAAGACACTTGATCATCAAAGAACAAGCTCTATTTTGTGGACTATCAATCATGCACTTGCTAATTTTGAATTAGAGCTACCTAGCAAAAATAACTCATATCAATTCAGAGGCCTTGAAGTCTCACAGCCATTCCTTAATGACCGTGATGATCAAGGCTTTTATATTTACATGTTAGATGTAACGGCAGAAATTGAAGTAAATGGAGGAAATTAAATGCCAAAATCAAAAAACGCCAAGCGTAAACACTATGTGGCGCCTTGGTCAGCAGAAAATGCAGCAACAGAGCCAACAGGTGACGCTTGGAAATGGCTTGCAGATGGAGTGACAACCGCTGAGGTTGAGAATGACGAGGAGACAGATGACACAGCTTACTACAATGGTGATGGAACACCTGAAACAGTAGTGAAATCTGTAAAATACGGTTTCTCATTTGAGGGGGACTACATCAAAGAGGATGAGGCGCAGGCTATCATTGCTGGCATGCGTTTTAAAGTCGGTGATGGGCGTAAATTGTGGTTTAAAGTTGTTGACGCTGATGGCAAAAAACAATATGTGGGCGTAGCTACAGCCTCTGGCATTAAAATTGGAGGCGGTGAGGCGTCTGAGTTTGAAAGCTTTGAGTGTACTATTAGCTGGAACTCAGCACCTAAGGAGTCCGCTGTAGTCGGATAATGTATTTAGGGGGAGTGGTAATGCTCCCCTTTTTATTTTTGATTAAAAAATTAGTAGGAGAAAGAAATAATGGTAGTAATTAAAAAGCGTGATAATGTCATCCCTGTAGAGTTTGGAGAGTTCACTCTTGAATTTATCGGAAATGACCAAAATATCCACAAGATGGAAAAACTTGGCAAAATCCTCAAAACTGAGGGCGAAAAAGTAGCCAATGCAGAAGATAACAAAGCATTTGAGGCTTTACAAGACATGGTTAAGAACTCATGGACAGAATTATTTGACGCTGAGGCTTATCAAAAGGTCTACGATTTCTCAAATGGGTCTACTGTAGACACAATGGCCTACTTACTTGAGACTATCAATGGTGTCATCTCAGAATGGGAGAAACGTAACAACACAGACGCTCTCAAGAAATATTTAGGAGACTAACATGCTAGATTTATCAAGGAAATTGACTGATGAGTTAGTCCTTGGTGATGATGTGTACCCTATGAAAATCTCTTTTAACAAGGTCTTGAAAGTCATTGAGCTTATCAATGATGATGAAATTGATGAAATTTACAAGCCCTATCTTGCTTTACAGATTTTTACTGATGTTGATTTTACTCAGGCTCTAACACCTGAGGAGGCCACTGGTATCTTTAAGATGGTATTTGAGGAGCACATCAGACTTATTCCAGCTAGAGATACGGCACCAGTATTAGACCTAGCAGGCAATCCGATTAAGAGCAAGATACGCTCTAGGAGTCAATCAGAGACCAGTGCCAGATTATTTAGCTTGAAATATGACGCTGAGTACATTTACTCATCATTCATGCAAGCATACGGCATTGATCTTATTGACTCTCAGAATAGTTTGCACTGGAAAAAATTTAATGCTCTATTAAATGGCTTACCTAGTGATACAAAATTCTCTGAGGTTATCAAGATAAGAGCTTATAAGCCTCAAAAGGGAGATAGTAAGAAGTACAGAGAGAGCATGAAAGAACTCAAAAAAGAGTACGCTCTACCTAAAGATTTTGACTACTAATTAGAAAGGAGGGAATAAATGGCAGATGGTTCAGTAACTATCAAGGTTGACATGGATGGCTCAGGTGCTCAAGCTGGAGTAAGCAAGCTCAAATCTCTTTTTGGAGGCCTTGAGAGTACAGGGCAAAAAGTAGGCTCTGTGTTTAAGTCTGTATTGGGAGCTAATTTGATTGGCTCAGCCTTATCAGCTGGGGTCAGTGCAGTTACTGGGGGTATCCGTGAAATGGCCTCTGAGCTCAATAGCTCACAAAAAGCCTGGAAAACATTTGAGGGGAACCTCCAAGCATTCGGGCGCTCATCTGAGGAAATCAAGGCAGCAAAAACTGAAATGCAAGATTTTGCAACCAAGACCATCTACTCAGCCTCTGACATGGCTAATACTTACTCACAGCTTGACGCTGTAGGTACTAAAAATGTAGGTAGCTTAGTTAAGGCCTTTGGTGGACTTGCCGCCTCAGCAGAGAACCCAGCTCAAGCCATGAAATCATTGTCAACTCAGGCAACACAGATGGCAAGTAAGCCAAAAGTGGCTTGGATGGACTTTAAGATCATGATGGAGCAAGCACCTGCTGGGATGGCTGCAGTAGCAAAAGAGATGGGAATGTCTACGGCTGACCTTGTAAAAGCTGTGCAAGATGGGAAAGTTAAGACTGAGGATTTCTTTGACGCTATGAACAAAGCAGGGAACTCAGACGCTTTCCAAAAAATGGCCACAGAATTTAAAACGGTTGACCAAGCTATAGACGGGGCAAAAGAAAGCCTCTCTAATAAGCTCATGCCAGCCTTTGACAAACTCAATCAATTTGGTATCAAGGCAGTCAACGCAGTTTCAGACGCTTTGGACAAAATCAATTTTGATAGTTTAGCCGATAAATTAGGGAGCTTACTGGATAGCATTGATGTAGATGGTTTTATCTCAGGCTTATCAAATGGATTTGCTCAAGCAGGCCAAATGGTCTCAAATTTCTTTGCTATTTTTAATAAAGCTGGCGTATTTGATTACATCTCAGACTCAATCAGAGATATTGTGGTCACAGTACAATCTCTTTTTGAGGAGTTGACCAGTGACAGCAATGGATTTAGTAATGTTGTTGAGGGTATCGCTAATGGGGTGATTTTGGTAAATGTAGTCATCCAAGAATTAGCTGCAGGCGTTCAATTTGCTCTTGAGGCATTTGCTAACACTGGAGCTATTAAGAATGCTTATAGTGCTTTCAAGGATTTCACAGCTGCAGCTTTAGACCTTGCCGAAAAATTAGGTGACATCATCCCTTGGGATATTATAGGAGCTGCAGCAGGCCATGTAGTAAACGCTATTTCATTAGTCATTAGCTGGATTTCAAAATTATCTCAGTCAATTAGTGGAGATATTTGGAGAGGCTTAGTAGTAGGTATTGGTGGGGCACTTGTTGCTTTCAAAGCGTTTAACTTTTTAAAATCATTCAATCCTTTTGGGTTGTTTAAGAGTAACGCTACATCAGCACTAAGTGGCACCACATCAACAGTCACCTCAATAGGTTCACAAATTGTTGCAGTCATCCGTAGTTTAGGAGAGAGTGTAGCTACAATGGCTAAAGGAATTGGCGAGGGTATAGGCTCTGCTTTTCGTGGAATTGGTCAGGCTCTGGCTATGGTCAACCCTGTGACTATTGTGGCATTAGCCGTGCCAATTTTAGCTCTAGGAGCAGCATTTGCTCTGATGGGAACTCAAGGCCAAGGTCTAGCAACTATCCTACAAGCTATCGGTGATGTGGTGGTCAGCGTAGGTACAGCCATAGGTACTATCCTTAACATGGCTATACAAGGATTAGCTCAAGCTCTTGTAATTGTAGCACCTGTACTCCCTACCGTAGCCTCATCATTTGCTATGTTGACCCCGCTTGTTTTAGCTGTGGGAGCAGCAATCAGCTCTATCATCAGCTCATTTAGTGGGTTAGCGCCAGTGATCACAGCACTAGGCTCAGCTATTAGCCAGGTAGTAACATCTATCAGCTCAGGCATTGCTCAGGTAGCTACAGCCATAACCCCTATAGTTGGGATTATTTCAGATACTTTTGTCCAAGTAGTTAGTATTGTCACTGAGGCAGTTGTCCAAATCGTCCAAGCAGTCGCTCCATTTGTGCCAGCGATTAATGAGATGGTAACATCAACAGCTCCTATTATCCAGTCACTTATTGAGTCATTTAATAACCTTGTCAATCAAATTAGCCCTATTATTGATAGTTTGACCAATTTGATTAAGACCTTTGGTGAGCAAGTTAAGTCTATCCTGGATAGCGCTAAGGGCGTAGTAGAGTCATTTGGCTCAGTTATTAGGAGTGTGCTTGATGGTGTTGCTGGTATTTTTGAGAGCATGGGTAATGCTGCTAAAAATGCTGGAGCAGGCGTGAAGTTGATGGCGCAAGGTATAAAAATGCTAGTAGACCTTAATCTAGGGGATTTAGTTGGAACTTTGGGAGCAACAGCCGTAGGTTTGGCAGCTATTGCTAACTCAGGTATCGCTACAGCAGGATCAGGATTGCAACAAGCAGGAACAGGCCTAATGATGATTGCTACATCAGCACAAGTGGCAAGCGTAGCTATGCAAGGCCTACCAACAGCATTGAGTACATTAAGCACAAGTATTAACCAATTACCAAGCGCTTTGACAGCTGCAGGAACAGCCATGAGCACATTTGCTACATCAGCAGTGGCCTCATTTAGTGGCTTGTCTGGTGCTGTTTCAGGCATTGCTGTCTTACAAAGTGCCCTTGTTGGTTTATCAAGTGCCTTAGTGGCTACTATGTCAGCTACATCAGCAATGACATCAGGATTTTCTGCAGTGACTGGAGTTATCAGCTCACTAGGTGGGGTGCTAGGCACAATTCCTAGCCTATTCTCAGCTATTTCAGCCTCAGCCATGACAGCTAACACATCTATCATGCAATTAGCGACATCAGCCCCTACAGTGGCCTCTAGTTTTGCTAACATCTCTAGCTCTGCTGTGTCAGCTATGTCTCAGCTTAATTCAGTAATTAGATCAGCAATGACACAAGCTGTCTCACAAATGAGCTCAAGCATGCAACAGATGACAAACGTGGTAAGACAATCAGCAAGTCAAATGACTCAAGCTGGTCAACAGGCAGGGCGTGGAGTTTCAACCGGTATTACAAACGGAATACGCTCAGGAATTGGCTCAGCTACATCAGCAATGTCATCAATGGTCAACTCAATCCAATCAGCAGGGATGAGAGGTGTATCTACCATGCAATACGTAGGCTCAATGATTGGCCAAGGTCTAGCAAATGGTCTCTATTCTGCTTTATGGACTGTAACAGCTGCAGCTAATGCCCTTGTCGCTCAAGCTGAAAGAGCTGCAAGAGCTAAGGCTAGGATACACTCACCATCAAGACTGTTTAGAGATAATGTAGGGCGCTACATTGCTCAAGGTATTGCTGTAGGTATTGAAAAAAATACCTCAGATGTTACTGATAGCTTGGCCTATGTCCAAAAAGAGATGTCAGCCTTTAAATTTGGTGCTGAGGACTTGCTTGGACTTGGCAACAACACATTAAGCCAGTCATTAAAAATGACTCTAGGAGCCTCTCAGGTTAAAGCTGAAAAAGCTGAGTCAGGCTCTAATGCAGAAATTAACAACCAGTATACTTTTAACTACCAGGGTAACAAGGTAGATGAGAGTGAGAAACGTGACATACAACGTCTCATGAAAGAGATGGCATGGTACACAAATAGAGAACAGGAACGATTAGGAGGTGCTTAATGAGCACATTTATTAAATTTGATGGCAAGAAATCTAGTGATTTTGGGTTAAAAATTATAAATGATATTGAGTTTAGCTCTACCTCCTATGATGTTGAGACTATTGAGGTGCCAGGTCGTGATGGGGTGCTTTTGAAAGATAATCAAAGGCTTAAACCTGTCAAGCGTGAGTTTCCTATGAAAATCAGCACGGTTGAGAGATTATCTACATCAGAGGTAGCTATAAGTGACTGGCTCAATGTCAAGGGATGGAAAGAGTTGGAGCTCTCATGGGATCCTGATTATATCTATCTTGCTACTTTTATTGAGTCATTTAACGTTAAGGAATTACTTAGGAATTTTGGTGAGGTGAAATTAGACTTTTTAATTCACCCTATCAAATTCTTAAAAACTGGACGCAATGAAATCCCTTTGACAAACGGGATGACACTTAAAAATCTTGGGAACGTACAATCTAAGCCACTAATTAAGATTAGAGGTAATGGTAATGGTATTTTGACCATCAACGGCTACCAGTTATCACTTGAGAGCGTCCAAAATGAGCTCATAATAGATATGCAAAAACATCTAGTATATAGTGGCAATCTGTCAGCCTGGGATAAAATCACAAGGAACGGCAAGCACAGAATGCCTCTTTTTGATGTTGGAAACAATAGGATTTCATGGACTGGTAATTTTACCATGACAGCCGTGCCAAATTGGGGGGTTAAACTATGAACCCAGTATTATATAGAGCTGATGAACGCTCATTTAGAACATTTGGGCTTGGTGAGATTTCAGACGCTTATAAGGTCACTGTTACCAGAGAAAGAAATGGTAATTATGACTTATATATCAAATATCCAGTGAATGGCCATTTTGCCTCTGTGTTTAAAGTGGAGATGAAAATCAAGTCAGACGCTGGAAAGAGAACCAAATGGCAAACCTTTGAGATTAACCGTATAGTCAAGGATAGTAGTGAACATATTGAAATTTATGCCCGTCATATCTCCATGAGAACCTCAGACATTGCCCTGAAACCTATTGTAAGAGCCTCAAATGTTAATGCTGAGGCAGCTCTTAGACTTTGGAAAGAGAGCCTGGTAGGTGATGATGTATTTGATGTTAGCTCAGACATCAAGACTCTAGGTAGTATTTCATGGGAAGTGGATAAGGTAGGAAGTGCCAGAAAGGCTCTAGGTGGTGTTTCAGGTTCCATCCTTGATGTCTTTGGTGGTGAATATGAGTTTGATAATAACCTCATCATTCTCCATCAGCAGATGGGGCGTAAAGCTCCAACCGTGCTAGAGTACGGGCGTAATCTGCTCAGTGTAGAGGAGGAGAGCCTCCTAGACGGTAATTATACCTCTATCTACCCATTTGCACGTTATACGCCATCCAGCAATGGGTCAAGTGAGGAGTCACATGAGGTCTTAGTCACATTGCCTGAGCACATCCTAGATAGTCCTTATTTGAGATTATACGCTCAGAGAAGAATATCTCTGGTAGATTTCTCAAGCAAATTTGATGACAAGCACCCTCCAACGGCTGAGAAATTGAGATCACTAGGTCAGTCTTACATCAAAACTAACAACATTGGAGCTCCTAAAATATCTACAGAGGTCTCTTATGTAGATTTATCACATACTTTGGACTATCAAGATTTTGGAGTGATGGAGGAAGTTGAGCTCTGTGACATCATCCCTCTCTACTATCCACAATTTGACATTACTACAACCACTGAGAAAGTAGTCAAGGTGGTCTATGATGTCTACACTGACTCTAATGAGGAGATAACGCTAGGAACTATCGGACAGTCACTGTCATCTAGCATGACTGCAGGAATTGCTGACCGTCTATCAGTAGTTGAGGAACGGCAAGCCTCTATTGAGAGCACTCTACCTCAATATCTCATCAGTGGCACAGGTAATAAGATTTGGCATGAAACACCAGCCAAAAATGTTGAGCACAAAATAGGTGATACATGGTTTGAAAAGAATGGCCAGTATCAACGTATGTATATTTGGAATGGTAGCATGTGGGAGAAACGGCTTGACACTGAGGATGTTGACCGTGTTAAGAAAGAGGTAGATAAACAATTTGAGGCAGTCAATACTAAAATGGCTGGGATTGAGGCTAAGCATGATCAGACAGTTTCTGATTTTCTTAAAAAGTCAAATGCTACTCAAGAATTAGCTGAGGCCTCTAAGAGACTTGCTCAAGAGGCTAAAAACGCCTCTGACTCAACAGGTCAAGAGTTATCACTATACAGGCAAGACAATGAGCGTAATTTGTCTATTTTGAGAACTCAGGCCACTCAAATTGACGGTAAGGCAGTACAGGCTCTAAATAAGGTTAATCAAACAGCCACAGAGACCACTAACTTAATTGCTAATTTGAGGACTGACTTGAATGGTAAGGTATCTCTTACTGACTTTCAGGAAGTTAGAGAGACAGCTAAACTCTATGAGCGTATCTTAGGCAGAGATGACTCAAATATCAGCACTAATATAGCAAGGATGGCCTTAACATCAGACTTATTTAATGTTGAGGTAGGTAAGAGATTTAGTAATCTAACTAATTTATTTTATGCACCAACAAAAATCCCAAAATTCATCTCATCAGTTGATACTGATAAGCATTTAGAACGTGTTAGTTTTGGTGACCATGACGGAATTAGAATTAACTACACTGACTCTATGTCTGGGTGGCTAGGGGTTCGGTTCCCTCTCACGAAGAAATTTGTAAATAAAGGTGAGGGTCTTGGTTATCGTATTGAAATTTTAGTAGATAAGGTGCCAAAGAATGGCAAAGTTTTAATACAATTACTAGACAATACTACAGGTTTAGGAATGTATTATAACTCTCAAATTTTGCTTAATGAAACTGGTAATCAGGTTTTTACTGGCTATTTAGACATTCCTTATACTGGAGAGCTTAATGAGTACAGCCTTAGGTTTACTCTTACAAGCCCTGGTAATATCGTCATTCATAAACCTATGATTATTGACAGGCGTTTAATACCTGAGGAGTTTGTGGACAACACAGACTACAACAGTGAATACACTAGGACTACAATGTCAATCTTAAAGGATAGTTTTGCATTCAAGACCCTTAACAGTAATGGTGATGTATTGAGTGCTTTGAATGTAGCAACAGGTGGGGCTAGTTTGCAAGTCGGTAAAAACAAGCTAGTAGTCACACCTGACACTACATTTATTGCTAATGGGACTATCAAGAATGCCATGATAGATGAGTTAGACGCTGGCAAAATCCGAACAGGTAGGCTAGACGCTAATTTAGTCAATGTGGTCAATCTAAACGCTAGTAATATCACATCAGGCAAGCTCTCAGCTAATCTCATAAATGGTGGTGTAATATCCTCATTAAATGGTAAATCAAATTTTGATTTACAAAGTGGATGGCTAGAGATGAATAACTACGGTGTAGGTATTAAAAATCAATTTCCTAACCGTCCGTTACAATACCTAGTTTTTGGCGCTGGTACTATTGGGGATATAGATGGCTCATATACAGCGCTTTTAAGTAATAGAAATGGATTGATAAAAATGGATAGCACGTCAGCAGGTATTCAAATATGGAATGGTCGCTCAGGTGGCAGGACGGCCTCAGCTATCACATTTTATGGCCAAACAATGGATTTTAGATTAAGTGGACAAAATGGATTGGGACAAGTGACCATAGATACCCAAACACAAGATATTATTGTCAGAGGCCAATCTTTAGTAGGTAAATTTAATAATATCCATTATAATTTTCAACAAATCAAAAACTGGTTTGAGCAAAATAAACTAGGGTATCCTAGCTTGTATCATATAAACATGTAGAAAGAGGAATAAATGAGCACAGTAGATAATGTTATCAATCAGTTAGCTATTGAGTTAGCTAATAAGACTGTAAATGGAGCGTATGACAAAGCTGAGCGTGATGAGGCACTAGCTGAATTACAACAAGTTAAAGATGAGCGTGATGAGGCGTTGAGGAACTTAGAAAATATCAAGTTAGGTTTTGAGGGAATGAATAAGATTTTACAATCTGATGAGCAACTCAAAAACCTCTATGAGGAAGTAAAAGCAAGACAAATTGAGAAAGGATAATATTTATGGAATTTAAAGTAATTAGCAAATATTTGCAAGATAGTAATAGAACTTTTGTGGCTATCCGTCAAGAGGCACCCTACACAGCCTTTGACCGTGTATTGAGTGGAGACCGTACAAATGAGTCTGATAGTGCGTTGATTGAGGCTGTGCTTGGATTGGTAGCCACAGAGTTTAACCCTGCTGAGGGTGTCAAACAGCTACAAGAGGAATTAAAAATCCAAGAGCGAACTTATGATAAGAAACTTGAGGAGAAAGACAACGCTATTAACGCTGTCAAAGCCATTGCTAACTGGGCTGTACTTGCAAGAGTGACAGATGTGGACAACCCACTAGACCCTACAGTATTCAAGCGTGGTCTTGAATTGGTAGACCTTGGCGAAGTTGGAAAAGTCTATCAACCTCACGATATTTTCACGATTGAAAACCCTGAACACGGTGAGCAATTCCAAGAGGGCAAGCGTGTCATGGTGCAAGTGAATGAGCCGTTTACTTATCAAGGTCAGACAGTAAAAGAACTAGCAGACCTTGAGAGAAATGGTAAGTTAGGCATTTGGAAATGGGAACCACCAAAAGAAAATACTCCAACAACAAGCACAGAACTAAATACTGAGGCAGTGCCACAATAAGAAAGGGGGGCAAGCGTGACTATATCAGATTTAATAGCACATCTAGCCCCTACTGTTGGTGTTATTGCTACTGGATGGTTTGGGCTTACAGCAAGCAAGTCAGCCAATTTGAATAAGCAGCAATTTAATGAACTCAAAAACGAGTTAGGCACTATTCAACATACAGTAGAGACTGTGCAAGACCTAGGGCACTCAAATAATGAAATGCTTTTAGATGTCAATAAAAAATTGCTGGTACATGATGAGGCTCATCTAGTCACTATGTATTTAAGACTAGAGAGAGACATGACCACAGCTATTAACCGTGGATATACTACAGTACATGAGTCTGATGTGATCCACAAAATGCACAAGAGCTATAAAAATTTAGGTGGTAACGGCTATATAGATAGCCTTTACCAAAAATACAACATTTTAGAAGTGAGGAGTTAAAACATGAAAATTAACTGGCTAGTACGTTTTAATAATAGAGCGTTTGTTATTCGTTTATTACTTGCTATCATCCTACCTATTTTGACCTATTTTGGGTTAAAATTTGAGGATTTGACTAGCTGGGCTGGGGTTTATGAATTGTTTTTGAAATTCTTAGGCAATCCCTACCTTATTGGGCTCTCAATCGTGAGCGCTCTAAATATTGTGCCTGACCCTACTACAGCAGGTTTGTCAGACAGCTCAAGAGCTATGACATATACAGAGCCTAGCAAAGATTAAACATAGAGAGCCTACTAGGCTCTCTTTTTTATTAGAAAGGAGGGCAAAAATTGGAAAAAATTATCAGCAAAAAGATAGAGCTGACAAGCAATATCAGGGGAATTGATAAGCTCCAGCATGAGCTCTACAGTAAAGATAAAGAGATAGCTGAATTTCACTTTACTATTAATGAGTTGACAGCTGAGAAAGTCATCTGTCTCTTTCATTTTAAGGGCACCAATCGCTATAAAGAGGTAGAGGCTACCACAGAGGGCAATAGTTTTACAGTCAAATTTGACAATTCTTTGATAATTGCAAGTGAGACAGTAGTAGGGTACATCTATTTTGAAAAGGTTAAAAAATCAGCTGATGTATATGCTTTCTCTTTCCATGTGAAAGTTAGTGAGATTGACAAGGCTACTCAGGCACCTGTTATGGAGTCGCAGACAAAGCGTGTCATAGATGTCAATAACATTGTGACAAAGGATGAGCTTGAGAGCTTGCTACCTAAAAATAACACTCCAGGCGCAGCTTATGATGATAGTGAGCTAAGAGCTGAGCTTGCAAGTAAGGCTAATCAGAGTGATGTGGTCAGTATTTTGGACGACATCAAGGCTTTAAAGGCCAAGCCTGACAATGACACCATCTATGATGACAAGCCACTTGTAGAGCGTGTAGTGGCCTTAGAGAATAAGCCAGGTGTGGACACTAGCGATTTAGTCACTAAGTCAGAATTAGATGGCAAAGGGTACTTGACTCAACATCAGAGCTTGGATGACTACGTTAAACACTCAGAGCTACCTGACCCCTACAATGATACCGAGCTCAAGAAACGAGTTGAGACTCTTGAAAACAAAAAAGAGGTAGATACCTCAAAATTTGTGACTGAGGAGGCTCTAGCTGGTAAGGGCTACCTTACTCAACATCAAAATTTAGATGAGTATGCTAAAAAATCAGAAATCCCTCAGCCGTATAATGACAGTGGAGTCAAGCAAAGACTTTCTCTCATTGAACAAAAAGAACCTCAAAGGCTCAATCTTAACGGTACCACTCTTAGTTTGTCTGGTGGTGGTGGCAGTGTTGTCTTGCCAAGCGCTCCAGCTAATACAAGTGGACAAGTCAATGAGTATGAAATCCACGGTCAAGGCATGCCTAATGGTAAGGTTGTAGCACCAGTAGGAACTACCTATGTGGACACAGTAGCCACAAATGGCGCTTTGAAATGGATTAAAAGACGAGGCACTGACAATCAAGGATGGGAGGTGCTAACTGGTGATACTGGTTGGCGAACTTTGAATATTCAGTCGAAACTAGGTTCTTCATTTTTGAAAGTGCGAAGAAAAAACGATACAGTCATGTATCAATTCGGTGGACTTTCTTGGGGATGGTTCGGTGTCGTTCGTAGAGGTGGTGCTGGATATAGTCCACAAGGAAGCGACAAGGAAAGAAACTGCTATATTTTAGGGTTGAGTGGAGTTCCTTATGGCTTTCGTTCAGAGTCATCTTTAATTGGTGGTATTTACAACGATAAAGGCACACCATACGGTACATGGTATCTTGGAGGGTACGGAGACAGTAACATGCTACGCTTCCAATTTACTGACCCTGTACCTACCGATAGAGACATTGGGGACATCCGTGTAAGTTCTATCTCGTACTTAACTAGTGAACCATGGCCAACAACTCTCCCATAACATGAAAGGAAATTTTAAATGGTAGAAATTATCAATACTAATGTATTTAATGGAATTGCTGGGGCAAGACCTACACATAAGCCAAAATACTATATTCTGCACAATGACGCTGGCTCCATGACCCCTGAGAGTTATGTGAGTTGGTTACGCTCACGATATAATAACGGTCAGTCAGCTCTAGGATTTGCTCACTATTACATTAACCGTGACACTATTGCAAGAGTTGAAAATACATACAGTGGCACCTGGTCAGCTGCTAACTATGACGCTAACATGAACTCTATCAGCTATGAAGTTTGTCAGCAATATAATGCCTCAGACGCTGAATTTATTGAAAATGAAAACATGGTCTTGAGACAGATGGCTGAGGATATGACCTATTATGGTGATACTCCGAACTATTCAAACATCAAATTCCACAATGAATTTTCAAGCACCTCATGCCCTGCACGTTCTTTAGCTTTGCACGGTGGCTATAATGATAGTCTTAGAGATTATGTCATTGCTAAAATCAAGCACTATCAAAGTCTAGGATCAACCGTTCAGGAAATGCTAGGAGAGGCCAAAGCAGAGGCTGGATGGCACAATAATAGTACGGGGTGGTGGTATGTCAATGAAGATGGCACATATCCTACTAATAAATGGCAAGTTATTGATGATGTCTGGTATTTCTTTGATAGCAATGGCTACATGAAAGCTAACACATGGCATAAACACTCAGACACTAACTGGTACTATTTATTACCAAATGGCGCTATGGCCACTGGATGGGTATTGATTGATAATAGCTGGTACTATTTTGATAATCAGGGCGCTATGGTCACAGGATGGGTCAAATATAAGGAAACATGGTATTTCTTAGACTATCAAAAAGGATCAATGGTATCTAATGCCTTTGTTAAATCAGCAGATGGAACTGGCTGGTACTATCTCAAGGATGACGGGTCACTTGCTGACAAGCCTGAGTTTGAGGTAGAGCCTGATGGACTGATTACATTGGCTCAGGCTAAAGCAGAAAAATAAAATATAACAGAAAGAATTTCAAGTTAATTATACAAACAGAAACCACAGGCTTATGCTTGTGGTTTTTTTGTTTTTTAAGTGATAATTTTAGTATCCTTGATTGAAATGAGGGATAGTAAAATTATTGATTTTTTAAGAAAATAAAGAGAATAGCACACCTTTATTTGAAATGAGGGATAGTAAAATTATTGATTTTTTAAGAAAATAAAGAGAATAGCACACCTTTATTTGAAATGAGGGATAGTAAAATTCTCTCTATATTCTCCACTTGATAAGAATGCTATCAGCTGTGACTTGTACTTTCTTGATCAAGGCTCTAACTATGTCCCTTTGAGCCTCATAGTCCATCTTTAAGATGTCTCCTTTGCTCAGAGATTGCTTGATAGTATTTTTAGTTTCCTCTTGTTTGAGTGCTGGATCATCCTCTAGCTCTTTTTCTAGCAAGGCTCTCATATTTAGAAACTCAGCAGATTTTGCTTGTAATTCTTCTAGGGTAATTCTGTCATCTATGTATAGGTCATTAAGTCTACTGATTTTCTTAGTCAATTCTTGTATCTGTTTTTGATAACTAGCACGGTCGATAGCCTCTTTTTGGTTGTCTGAAAAGATTTCATCTAAATAATCAGTGTCATGCTGTAGCTTATTGACCTCTTGCAAGACAAAGGCCTCAATGTCATCCTTGTAGTAAAAACCTGAGTCACACTTTTTGTTATCATTGTAGGTAGTGACTCCCTTTGTTTTTTTAGGGTGCCTTTGATGACACTCATATTTTATAAACCTAGTGCCATCTTTTCTAATCACGCCCATCAAGATTTTTAAAGGAGCTAGACAGTAGCCACATTGAACGATACCAGATAGCATATACTTTGCCTGGAATGGCCTAGGGTTGACGTTTTCGGCTGCAGTTCTTTGCCTGATTTTGAGCTCTTTTTGGGTTTTATCATAGACTTCTTTTGTGATAATAGGCTCATGGTTTCCCTTGTATATTTCTCCTAAATATTGATTATAACCACAGTAGACAGGGTTGTCTAAAATCGTCCTGACAGCTCTATAACTCCACGGTATCGGTTTAGGGTACTTGTCATTTAGGTCATCTCTTAACTTAGTGACTGATCTACCTGATAGGTAGCTCTCAAAGATGAATTTGATAGCTAGTGACTGTGCTGGATTGATGGTCACTGTACCTGTCTCTTTATGGTAATCGTAACCATATGATGTCTTATTCCACATCATAGATTTCCCAGCTTTAGCACGGCCTAGCTTACCCAGTTGCATTCTTTCCTTGATTTGTTCACGCTCCAGCTGAGCAAACACGCTCAAAAGTCCTATCATAGCCTTGCCAAAAGGCGTAGAGGTGTCAAAATTCTCTTGTAAGCTCAGAAATTCAATCCCATTCTTGATGAATACATCCTCAATCAAAAATAGTGTATCTTTCTGACTACGACTAAGACGGTCTAGCTTATAGACTAGCACGGTATCAATTTTTTTCTTGTTAGCGTCTTTGATAAGTTTTTCTAGCGCTGGTCTTTCAGTGTTAGATCCTGAAAAACCTCCATCAGTATAGACTTTGTAGACAGTCCAGTCCTTAATTTTACAGTAAGCCTCTAGCTTATCTATTTGCTCATCTATAGAGTACCCCTCCTCAGCCTGATTGGTAGTGGACACTCTGACATAGATAGCCACTTTATTTGTTGATTTCATTGCTTTTGTACCCCCTTTTTGATAAAATAGGGTATAGAAAAGAGGGCTTTTTAATGCCTATCTTTCTATACATCATGCCTCATGCTCAGAGTCGCCAAACTTTGTGAGCGTGAGGTCTTTTTTTATTTAATTTTCACTTCCATATCTCCACTTAATTTCTGAGATACAAGTGAGTCTCCATCATCTGTCTTGATGTGTAACATTGGATATAAATTAAAATCAACTCCATTGATCCCAGCCCAAACATTAAAAGCCTCATGCTCTTTTGCTTTCAAACCATCAGCAAATGCTTGCAGGTCAGTCTTGGAGTAGTATTTATAATCATTTGGAACTTTCACATATAAGATGGTGTCTTTGTTATAAAAAGTATATGTAGAAATATCAACCCCTTTATCAGTCAAATCTTGTTTAAAGTAGTCAATAAAACTAGCCATCTGATCTGCTGAAATACGTGGCAGTTTATCATTAGTTTTAGAGCTTGCCTCTGTGGTCTCTGTAGTGTCTTTTTTCTCCTCTTTAACCTCACTTGTTGAGGCCTGAGTAGTAACCTTAGGTGTTTCAGGTATTTCTGTCTTAGGCGCTAACCCTAGAGCTTGCAAAATAAAGCCAAGTACAGCTAGGACTAGAAAGCCCCCTACAAATAATTTTAATTTTTTCATTATATTTTCTCCTTTTTTATGGTTTATAGATTTCAACGACTTCACCTATTGTACGGATGTCATCATTTTCTGTGAGTGGTATTTCCTCATAGCTATTATTTAGACTTTGTAGATACCATGATCCATTATAGTCTCTTTTAAGTTTTTTAACAAAGTTTTTGCCGTTCACCTGGAAAATACCAATAGAGTTGACATCAATCTGACTAGCAACTTTGATAAATAATAAGTCATTATCATCTATAAGTGGCTCCATAGAGTCCCCAGCCACTTTAGCGATAGTATCATAACTGTCTGGCACATCTTCGGCTCTGAGTCTAACTTCCATGTGTAAATTATCCTCTTGAAATGCTCCATAACCTGCAGCTACTAACCCCTCAACATAAGCTGTGACAAAATTATCCTGAGGCTTTTCAAAAATAGATAGAGGGGTATCATTCTCTTGCTCCTCAAGTTGAGTCTGAGCATAATACAAGACTTTTTCTTGTCTATCCCTTGAAAGTTTACTATATACAGGCAAAATTTCAGCTTGTTCTAAATCAATGCCGTTAAAATAATCTAATGGCACATCAAAGAAATCAGCAAGGATTTTGACAGATGAGAGTCTAGGCTCCTCCTTGTTATTTTCCCATTTTGAAATTCTACCCTTGTTAAAATTGATAGTGTCAGGATATTCTTTATTAAGAGTATCAGCTAACTCCTCAAGAGTTAGATTATGGCTTTTTCTAAGCTCTTTTATTTTATTTCCTATCATAGTTGTTGCTCCTTTTCTATAGATAGAATACCATAAAAGTTGCGAAAACACAAATATTTTTAAAAAAAATAAAAAAAGTTGTTGACAACGAAAAAATAAAGGTGTATACTAAAATCATCAAGGTTGCGAAAACGCAACAAAAAAGAAAGGAGATGTCTATGGCAGGTGTATTGGAATTAGATAAACCATACCATAATTTAAAGGGTATCATTGTCTCAAAAGGATTGAAACAGAATGATATTGCTGATAAGTTAGGGATGGATAAGTCAACATTGAGTGTAAAGCTCAACCGATACAAAGGGCGAGATTTTACATTCTCAGAGGCAAGCAAGCTGGCAGAATTGCTAGGTATCAAGATGGAAGATTTCTAGCAGTATTTTTTTACTCCAAAAGTTGCGAAAACGACAACAAAGAAAGGAGAGGGTCTGAATGAAAACAGCGACTGTAAAAATGTTTAAAGAGCGTCCAAATGGAGACTTGAGTGAGTTCATAATAGAGCTAACAATACCAAGCCGTCGTAGATATGGCGCAGTAATTAGAGAATATATTGAGCGTTTTAATGCTAGAAATTCTTCAAAAATCTATTTTTACGAGGTGCTGAAATTAGAGGGTTCCAAAACTAGAAAGGGGCAAATATGAATGAACTTATCAACGTAACTCTTAATGATAACCATGAGCCAGTAGTGTCAGGTAGACAGCTACATGAGGCGCTAGAGGTCAAAACAAAATATGCAGACTGGTTTAATCGAATGATTGACTATGGTTTTGCAGAAAATCAAGATTTTTTGCTTCTCAAAAATGAGCAGCAAACAGGGAGAGGAGGTCATAACAGAGTAGATCACATCATCAAGCTAGACATGGCCAAAGAAATTGCTATGATCCAGCGAACGGAACGAGGCAAACAAGTCAGACAATACTTTATACAAGTAGAAAAGGACTTTAATAGCCCTGAGAAAATCATGGCAAGAGCCTTGCTCATGGCTGACAAGAAAGTCCATCAGCTAGAGGCTAAAATTGAGGCTGACCGTCCTAAGGTACTATTTGCTGAGGCAGTCAGTGCAAGTCACTCATCTATATTAGTTGGAGAGCTTGCTAAACTACTCAAACAGAATGGGGTAGATATGGGAGCTAATCGCTTATTTAGTTGGCTCAGAGCTCATGGGTATCTCATCAAGCGTAACGGGCGTGATTGGAACATGCCAACACAAAAGAGCGTAGAGATGGGACTTATCAGAGTCAAAGAAACCAGTATCACACATGCTGACGGCCACATCACAGTTAGCAAGACACCACTTGTAACTGGTAAAGGTCAACAGTACTTTATCAACAAGTTTCTAAATCAGGAATACTTAACAGGATAAGAAAAAGCCCCTCTGGAACGGCAATTCCATTGAGGGACTCAGAAAAATACTTATAAGGTGATTATATCATGAAATCAAAAAAAAAGAAATGGGAACCACGGATCATAAACATTATGGCAGATGGTTCTCAGGTTGACAATCTGTCAGGATACATCATCCCTGCAGGTCATTCATACTACGATATTATCAGAGGACATTTGAAGAAAGGGGCTTAAATATGAGGTATGCAGTACATCATAAGAAACACTCACGAAAACTATACAGCGTTAAATAATGCTTTCACTCAAGACAGCAGGCTTGAACCAGCAACAATAGGCATATTGACGGTGATTTTAACTAATAAGCCTGACTGGGTTGTATACCCTGAGGAAATCGCTAGGCGCTTGAATATCAGTAGGCGGACAGTGGATAGACATTTCAAGATACTAGAGCAGTGTGGGTACTTGCTATCTGTGAGAATTAGCCACGGCAGAGGGAATGGGACAGAATTTAGACGGTTTTTCTCAGACAGCCCCATGTCAGAAAGCTATAAAAATTACTTAAAGAGTAATCTGGCAGAGGAGTTATCCACAGGTAACTAGATAGAGTTATTTTACACTTGGAAGATTTTGCCATGTTAAAAATTGCCATGTTAAAAATTGCCATGTTAAAAATTGCCATGTTAAAAATTGCCATGTTAAAAATTGCCATGTTAAAAATTGCCGTCTAATAAGTACTAACTATATAACAAGTACTAACTATACAATAATCTAAGCCTTACGGCACTAACTTAGTAATAACTACTAACTTACAACAAACTACTACTAATCTAAATAAAAGAAAGAGAGTATAAAATCATGACTGATAAAGAACTCATTAAACAACAACAGGAAAAGATTGAACGTATCGAACAGCTACAAGAGGAACTACATAAATTATCTGCATTTGCCTTACTAACTATTGATTTATTAAATTTACCTAATGGGCTAAGAGCTCCATCAAAGGCTATCCATGATGTATCACATGCTATCAAGGATGTATTAGATGGAATGAGTCCAAAAGAGGCTATTGAGAAGAACATGACAGAGGAAGATGAGGAGTAAGAAAATGTGGAATAAATTAAAAGACTTTTTTGGACTAAATGAAATCTTGGCAGATGAGCCAATCAAAGAACTAAAGCAAGAAAATGACAATCTAGTCAATGTGAGAACTCTGCAGATCGAACTTAGAAAATGTAAAGAGGAAATCAGACAGAAAAACGACTTACTAAATGAGCTATCTACTGAAAATATTAAACTTGCTCAAGGTCTTAAAAATTGCTCTGAAATCATCTACGATCAGGAAAAACTAATCAAGGTCTTTCAGGATATTTATAACAATGGAGGCAAATGATGGACAGAGGACTTTTTGGGACTTTTGACTATGATAGGGACTACTTACAACCCACTGAGCCTCAGGATGAGCTTGACCCAGCTGATTATGTATTTAGCGCTGGTCAGTGGTTCTATGTAGGAGATTGTTAGCCTATGGATAGAGAGCACTATGAGGACAATGCCTATTGGAGAGAAAGACACCTTAGGACTTGCTATGAGCTGGGCGCTATTATTGATGAGCAACAGGATAAAATAGTAGCCCTTGCAAACGAAAATAAACGCTTGAGGCGTGAGAATTGGAATTTAAAACATAATAGAGGTAAGAGAAGATGACAAACGATATTCAAACAGCAGAGAAAAATTTTTTAGAAGACCCACAGACATTGACAAGTGGGATTGTTAGAAAATATCTTGACCCACAAGGGAAAGCTAGTGATGAGGAATTAGCTTATTTCATTGCTCAGGCAAGAGTACAAAACCTAAACCCTTTTACGAGAGAGATTTATTTTATTAAATACGGAAACCAACCAGCTCAAATAGTTGTAGCTCAAAAAGCATTCCAAAAAAAAGCTGACGCTCACCCTCAATATGACGGGATGGAGTCTGGGATAATTTATGAAAAAGATGGTGAAATCCAACGCTCTGAGGGTGCTTTCTTACCAAAAGGGGCAGAAATTTTAGGAGCGTGGGCGGTAGTGTATAGAAAAGACCGTACACACCCAACAAGAGCAGAGGTCACTTTCTCTGAGTACGATAACTCAAAGATTAGAAAAGAGGGAAAAATCAATCAATACGGCAAAGAAAATAAACCTAACACATGGGATGAAAAGCCAGCAGTTATGATACAAAAAGTAGCAACAGTGACAGCTCTTAGGAATGCTTTTCCTAATGAGCTTGGTGGACTTTATGAGGCTGATGAATTGAGAGAGGTTAAAGATGTCACGCCTCAAGTACCTCAAGAAAGCCGTGAGGATGTCGTAGCACGCAAAATGGCTCAGATTGAGCAATTTAACAGAGAGCAAGAGGCAAACTCTGCAGTACCTGAGATGGAGCAAGAGTCACCTCATGAACCAATCCAAGGCGAGCTACTAGATGACAATGAACTTGAATTTTAGAAAAAAGGAGGAGCAACATGCAAGAATTACAAGTAAAGATCACACAGGCTCAGGTTGAAATCATTGACCGTGAGAAATTTGAGCAAAATATCAATGAGGTAGTGACTAAATATCAAAATTACACGGTCACAGCCTCTACTATCAAGGATGACAAGCAAGTCCTTGCTAATCTACGCAAATTAGACAAACAAGTCTCTGATGAGCGTATCCGAAATAAAAAGTTATTGTCTGAGCCTGCTGATGAGTTTGATAAATACATCAAGCAAGCTATTCAACCACTCAAAGACATCATTGAGAAAATTGATGTAGATGTTAAAGAGTTTGAGAACCATCAAAAAATGGTCAGACTGGACACGGTTAAGGCTTACATCTCAAACAAGTCAGCTGAGTACATGCTAGATCCTAGAGTCTTTGACGAAAAAGCGACAGAATACATCAAAGCTAGTGATTTCATGGCAGATGGGATGACCCTTAAAAAAGCAACCATGAAAAACCTTGATGATATGATCACATTTGAATTTCAGAAACAGCAAGAGCTTGAGAAATCTAAATCAGCTATCTCAGGGCTCTGTGCTGAGTATGGGATGACTGACTCTCCTTATATCAGAATGTTAAGAGACTTGACACTTGCTGAGGTCTTTGAGCAAATTAAGGCTGATTATGCTTTTCAAAAAGAAAAGCAAGAGCTGGAACGTGCAAGACAAGAACTTGAGCAAGCAAGTCAGCCAAAATCAACAGAGACCCAAAAATTCGACCCAGAGACAGGCGAAATCTTGGATAGCGAGCAAATCCCTCAAAATGAGACAAACGAGCTCAGAGGGGCTGAGAATGACTCTGATGACTATAGTCTAAAAATGGGACTTACAGTATTTTTTAAAGACCTGGAAGAAAAAGAACGATTTAAAAAGGCTTTGTCTGACTCTGGTTTTGAATATGGAAAAAACTACTGGGTTAAAGGCTTTGGTTGGCTTGTGCAACCGTTAAAACAGGATGAGCTTGCAGATAATTTAGAGGCTATCACTGTCAAAAAAGCCAGTGAAAGACAGGTGTAGCTATGGAGATTAGAAAAGTATCTGATAGCATTTATATATACTCAGATGGCAAGAGATTGCAAGTCATCCATGATTTAGGAGATGAGTTTATTTTAGATTTCAAGATAGAGCAAGATGATGTATGGAACCTTGATGGCCAAGTTGTAGAAATTATTAATACGATTGAGCCTATATTTAAAGTTTGTGGTTTTTGCTCAAAAGCTGGAGAGGGTATGCACAGATTAAGATGGGCTATCCTACAATTTGAGGAATTTGAACGCTATATCAAAGCCAATCATGATGACCTGGTTGAATGGTTGGAAAATCCAGGGAGGAAAGTAAATGATTAACAATGTCACTTTGATTGGGAGGCTTGTAGCGCCTCCTGATCTACGAAAAACGCCTAACAATGTATCTAGCTTGCAGGGTACACTTGCAGTCAATCGCAATTTCAAGAATGAAAATGGAGACCGTGAGGCTGATTTTATTAACTTTCAAGCATGGCGTGGCACAGCTGACATCATTGCTCAGTATTGTAGCAAGGGCTCACTTATTGGACTCACAGGGCGCTTACAGGTTAGATCTTATGAAAAAGATGGTCAGCGTAGATATGTGACCGAGGTAGTCGCTGAGAGTGTCGCTCTGTTAGAGAGTCGCAATAAACAACAGGAACAGGCTCCAGCTCAACCTAGCAACAACTACACAGGAAATAACAACCCATTCAGTCAACCTGCTGACCCATTCAGTGTCTCTGATGATGATTTGCCATTTTAAAAAATACTAACTTAACAGGAGAAAGAACATGACAAGTAAAATCAATGTGACAGAAAATATTGCTATCATCATTGAGAAACAAAAAATAGAGGTCGTTACGACCCTAAATTATGATATGAGCATTAGCTTTGATAACAAAGACGCCGCACCCACACTAGATGAGAATGGTGATCTTTTTGAACCAGTCTACAAGTGCAAAATAAAGGCAATTCCAAAAAGTGATGTCTTTTATACCTCCTTGACACGGTTGAAAGACAACATCAAGGACTTACAAGAAATCAAGAAATTCTTTGAGTTCGTCCGTGAGAACAAAGAGAACCTCTTTGAGATGGCAGGTTTTAAAGGAGCTCTAGAATGGAACTAGTCCTGAACATTGAACCAAAGCCACAGTCACGCCCCAGATTTGCAAGACGTGGGAATTTTACTACGACTTATGAAGATAAGGGCATGAAAGCATGGCGCAATAGTTGCCAGTTACTCATTGCTAATCAGTACATGGGTCAGCCAATGCTTGAGGGAGCTTTGAGGGCACGGCTTAGATTTTATATCAAGCCTCCTCAGTACCTCTCTAAGGTCAAAAAATATCATCAGGCGCTACTAGATGAGATCATCCCTGTAGACAAAAAGCCTGACATAGATAACTATGAGAAAGCTCTTTATGACAGCATGTCAGGGATTGTCTTTAAAGATGATGGTCAGATAGCTTTGCATGATGTAGGCAAATTTTACAGCTTAAATCCTAGGATAGAGATAGAAATTGAGGAAATGAGATGGAATGGCTAATAGATAATATAGACCACCCCATTATATGTATTGTATTTTTCTTGGCTGGGCTTATTTTAGGTAACATAGAACCACTCAAGAAACAACCTGAAACTAACAAACAACCTATAATTATTTATAAAGTTGATAATGCTGGCTCAGGAATACATGGGAAAATCAGTGATAAAGAAATCATAGAGGGGCGCTATACTGTCACAGTGCCCTCTTATGGAAAGTTTTTAGTGACAAAGGAACAATATGAGAGCATGGCAGTAGGTGACGAAATCCCTGACTATTTGAAGAAAAGAGGTAATTAAGATGACCAAAACTATTGAAATACCAGAATGGTGCTCCATGTGGGACAGCAAAGATGAGCGTTATGGTTCACTAGAAGAACTGAAAGAGTTGTTACTCTATAAGCGTATTGTGAAGTGGGACAAAGACCACCTGGAACTTGAGGACGGGACAAAGGTCACTATTGAAATGTCAGAAAGTGATTGCTGTGCCTCAGCAGGTGGAGAGTTCAAGAATGTCACACTAGACGCAGTCATTACTGATGTAAAAATCGGAGAACCCACAAAATTTGACAATGGGGACGGAACCACTTGTGAGAATACGGTCACTATTTACCACAATCAAAATCCAATAGCTTTGGCAGAATGTGAGGCTGATGATGGCAATGGTGGCTATTACTACAGTGTAGGGTCGCTAGTTATTGGTAAAATCCACTTTCCAGTAGTAGAGGCGTAGGAGGCCAATTGAGAAAATCAGAGTAGGTGATGACATGCCTACATACTTGAAATAAAGGAGCAAAAAATGGCAACTAATATGGAGTTATTAGTAAATAGAGTTGAGAACTGGGCGAAAGAAAGAGGGTTAGATAACTCAGACAATAGCACAGCTCAAGCATTAAAATTATTCGAGGAGGCTGGAGAATTAGCCCAGGCACATCTTAAAAATCGTGAGAACGAGGGTATGGACGCAGTTGGAGATATTTTGGTAGTATTGACTATCTATTGTCAACAAAAAGGCTGGTCTATCTCTAATTGCTTTCAAATGGCATGGGATGAAATTAAGAACCGAAAAGGTAAAATGGTCAATGGTTCTTATGTCAAAGAGCAAGATTTGAGAGGTGATGTAGATGGACTATAAAAAACGATTGACAGAAAAACAACGTGAGCGATTTGCTTTTATGCTGAGACAAAAACGATTAGAAATAGGTTTGACAATTAGTGAGTTTGCCTATAAATTAGGTTATTCAGCGTCAAGTATCTCATGTTGGGAACGTAAGATAAAAAATCCTAATTTATACAAAGTACAGGATGTTGCTAGTTTCTTTGGTGTCCCACTAAATGTCTTGATAGGAGAGGAGTAAGGAGGTAGAGTAATGAATAAACAAGAATTGATTGAACGGATAAAATGTTTAAAAAATATTTTCGGGAATAAAACTAAATATGTCGAAAAAGATATGGTAATAAAACTTATTTCTGAACTAGACGAACCCGAAAAAGTCAAAGTGTCTGAGGAAGAGGCAAAATTTCTTGAAACGTTTAATTTAAATTATGAAGGTGATGTTGCAACAGCTTTATATCATGTTTCAAGAACTGGCTGGGGTTATGAGTTAACGGATAGAGACGGCACAGAATTAAAACATTTGACGAGAGAAGCTAGACTACCTAAAAACAGAAAAAGATTGATAAAAGCCATACTTGACGGATACGAAGTCAATAAAGAAAAAAGGTATTTGGTAAAGTTAAAAGCAGTAGATCAGTATCTAGTAAGTATTAAAGATGAGAATTTCTTAGGATTTTTACAAAGCAGATTAAGAAGTAAATTTACCCGAAAAGAACTAGAACAAGTTGGTTTTGGCTGGGTATTCAATTGCGAGGGGATTGAAGTTGAGGAGGTGGAGTGATGGCAAAATTTGTTGAAATTCAATCTTGTTATAGAGGGAATATTGAATATGAACTCATCAACATAGAAGATATTAGTCGTATTGTTTTAGGTGCTAATGTCTTATTCTTGCGGACTCCTTACAATGTTGGAGAACATCATATCTCCATCACTCAAAAATCAGTAGATAAACTTTTGAATGTACTGGATATAGTTCAGGAGGCGGAAGAATGAACCAACTGAAAAAAGATTTTATTTTAGCTATCAATAATTTAAAAAT
This sequence comes from Streptococcus timonensis, assembly GCF_900095845.1. Taxonomy (GTDB): domain Bacteria; phylum Bacillota; class Bacilli; order Lactobacillales; family Streptococcaceae; genus Streptococcus; species Streptococcus timonensis. The sequence goes on along the minus strand of NZ_FMIX01000004.1, from coordinate 1,189,353 downwards.
TGATATTATAAACAACTCAGATAAGCTAGACAGCTATGAGCTAGGAAATATCAAGAGCCATGCAAGGGATTTATATGAGAGTCTTGTATGGTTGCAGTGTATGGCAGAGGAGGCAGGAAAATGAGACCTAGAAAATATCCGTATTTAGGAACTGCAAAAACAAAGAAACCAACTAAAGAGGGAAAGCCAGAGCTTGTAGTCTTTCCTAATATAGCGATTAGAAAAGAATGGCTCAAACACATTTTTTCAGTTATCAAAAATCATGATAATTCAACTATCATTTATTTCAGACTTCCAAGAAATTTTGGACTTAGTCATGAAGAACAAAATATAAAGGTCAATCTGAAATATGAGGAGACTTTGGAACTATTAAATAAGAATAGCTAGAGGAGATAGAGAGTGAGCAAAGCTAAAGAACTCTTGACAGAGTTACAGAGCTTGGACATGGACATCCAAAGCCGTATAGATGAAATCAATGAGCTTGAGGCTGGGCTACTCTCAAGCCCTAAATGGACTGATGTAAAAGTCCAAAGTGGCCAAGTTAGAAAAATTGATGATGTGTATGCTCAGTTAATTACTATGAAACAAGAGATAGAGCGTGACATCAAAGAAATCATAGATAGAAAGCTAGAGCTAAGCAGGCTGATCAATAAGCTATCAAATCCAAAGTATAGGACAGTATTACGGATGACATACATAAATAAGATGTATGTAGATGACATTTGTGACAAGATGGAGATCAGTAGAACTACATTTTATACCTGGAGAGGTTTAGCTATTAGTGAGTTAAATGATTTACTAAATCGGACTAAATCGGACTAATAAGGCTAAAAATTGTTAGCACGGTTTTTAAAATCTGATAAAATGATAGTGTCAAATGCTGAAAAGGTTTGATATTATCTCCTTATGTTTTTGAGGCTACGGCCTCTTTATGGTAGTGGTAAAGGTTACGGTAAACCTCTAAAATGTTGCTCCTACGGTTTGCCTCTGGTTCAATTCCAGGCGCTATCTTAAATGACTACAAAAAATAAAAAAACAAATGTAGTATCTATCAGTTTGCAAGTCTGTAGTCTGCTTGCATTAAGTCACTCATTGAGTGGCTTTTTTATTTTACCAGAGAGGAGGTAGTCTGGTGAGTGGATAAATTAACCCCAAAACAGGAGCTGTTTGTACAAGGGATAATCACTGGACTATCTCAAAGACAAGCATATAGACAAGCCTATCCATCATCAAAAAAATGGCTAGATAGCAGTGTTGATAGCAAAGCAGCCGTCTTGCTCCAAAATGTAAAGGTTTTGTCAAGGTACAGAGAATTATTGAAACAATTCTCAAACATGGCTCTATGGTCTAGAGAGCAGGCTTTCAATGAGTATGAATGGCTAAAAAACAAAGCTAGAGCAAGTATTGAGATTGAGGGAGTGAGACAAGCTAATTCAACAGCATTCTTGTCAGCTTTAGATGGAATGAACAATATGGCTTTCAGAGATTTAGAGTTAGCTGATAAGAAACTAAGGCTTGAAATCGAAAACCTCAAGGCACAGTTAGGCTCTAATGATGAGGATGATACAGTCATAACTGGATTTACATTTGATAGGAGTGAGTACAATGGTAACACTGAACCTAGCCAAATTGATTAACCCAGTATTTGATGAAGTCCTCTTTACACCCAAGAGCCATGTAGTGCTAAAGGGTGGCCGTGCCTCTACTAAGTCATCAGTGGTCTCTATTGACCTTGTGAATGACTTTATCAATGACCCCATGGGTAATGTGGTAGTCTTACGCAAAGTAGGCAAGTACTTGAGAATGTCAGTATATGAGCAGATTAGATGGGCTATCTATGAGATGGGCTTAGCTAATCAGTTTAAGTTTGGGAAATCTCCCTTACAGATAACTCATATCAAGACAGGAACGGCTTTTTATTTCTATGGGGTTGATGACCCTATGAAACTCAAGTCACAAAAAATAGCTAAAGGCTATGTCATGGCTGTATGGTTTGAGGAGCTTGCTGAGTTTGCTGGCCGTGAGGATATTGACATAGTTGAGGATACTTTCATCCGTCAAGAATTGCCAAACGGTAAAGAGGTTAAAGTCTATTTCACTTACAACCCTCCACGCAATCCCTATGACTGGATAAATGAGTGGGTAGCTGAGAAAGCTAGTGACCCTACTTACATGATCCATCATAGCACCTACCTTGATGATAGACTAGGCTTTTTGTCTAGGCAGATGATTGAGAAGATAGAGCGCTATAAAGAAACTGACCCTGACTATTACAGATGGATGTATTTGGGTGAGGTTATCGGTTTAGGTAATCATGTCTATAACATGAGCTATTTTAAACCACTAGAGAGCCTCCCTACTGATGATAAGCTAATAGGCATATCATTTGCTATGGATACTGGACACCAGCAATCAGCAACCACCTGTGGAGCTTATGGACTCACAGCAAAAGGTAAGGTCATATTGCTTGATACTTTCTACTACTCACCAGCTGGAAAAACCATCAAGAAAGCCCCTAGTGAGCTATCTGTGATGGTACATGATTTTATAGATAAGGTCATGAAACAGTACAGAGTACCTAAACTCAAGATGACCATTGATAGTGCAGAGGGAGCTTTGAGAAACCAATATTTCAGAGATTATGGAGAACGCTGGCACCCAGTTGCTAAGAAGAAAAATCAGACTATGATAGACATGGTCATTAGCTTACTAGCTGAGGGGCGTTTTTATTACCTTGATACCCAAAATAACAGGGTATTCATTGAGGAGCATAAGATGTACCGATATGATGACAAGACCATCAACACAGATGACCCTAAAGTCATCAAGGAAGATGACCACACGGTAGATGGTTTCAAGTATTTTGTCCTAGATAACGCTAGAGAGTTAAATCTAAAAGCCTAAAAGGAGCTAGTAATGGGAATAGTCCAAACAATTAAAGATATTTTTAAAAGGAGTAAATATGTGATGACTACTCAAAACCTAACTTACATCACTGATCATCCAAAAATAGCAGTATCATCAGCAGAGTATGACCGTATTAGAGAGAATATTAAGTATTTTTCAGGCCATTATCCTCAAGTAGAGTACAGAGATAGTAATGGGGCTAAAAATAAAAGAGATTTCAACCACCTACCTATTGGCCGTACAGCTGCTAAGAAAATTGCAAGCCTTGTATTTAATGAACAGGCTGAAATTAAAGTAGATAACGAGCAAGCTAATAAGTTTATCCAGCAACAGCTACAAGATGACCGATTTACAAAGAACTTTGAGCGATACCTTGAGAGTTGTTTAGCCCTTGGTGGTCTTGCTATGAGGCCTTATATTGATGATGACCGTGTAAGGGTGTCATTTATTCAAGCGCCTGTCTTTTTGCCATTGCAATCTAACACTCAGGATGTGTCTAGTGCTGCAATCGTGACCAAGACCATCAAAGCTGATGGCAACAAGCAGAGATATTACACACTGATTGAATTTCATGAGTGGTCAAATGATAAATACACAGTATCAAACGAGCTATACAGGTCTGATAATAAGCATGCAGTAGGCTCAAGAGTGCCACTGTCAGAAATTTATGAGGATTTAGAGGAAGTTGTGGAGTTAAATAGATTGAGTCGTCCACTATTCACTTATCTAAAACCTCCAGGCATGAATAACAAAGATATTAACAGTCCACTAGGTTTGTCTATCTTTGACAATGCTAAGACTACAATAGACTTTCTTAATACAACTTATGATGAGTTTATGTGGGAGGTCAAGATGGGTCAGCGTAGGGTGGCCGTGCCTAGCCAAATGATTAAAGCAGAATACAATCAAGATGGTGATAATGTCATAGTCAAGCGTGAATTTGAGGCAGGCCACAATGTCTATGAGCAATTTGACTCTGGTGACATTGATAAGGGCATAGGTATCACAGACCTTACTACACCAATCCGATCAGATGACTACATCAAGGCTATTAACGAGGGCTTGGCACTCTTTGAAATGCAGATTGGTGTATCCGCTGGTATGTTTAGCTTTGACGGTAAGTCAATGAAAACAGCTACAGAGATTGTCTCTGAGAACTCTGACACATACCAAATGAGAAATAGTATTGTCAGCCTAGTAGAGCAGTCTCTAAAAGAACTCATCATCTCAATGCTAGAACTTGCCAAGGCTTATAAACTATACTCAGGTGAAATCCCTGAGATGGACAAAATCAGCGTCAATCTTGATGATGGTGTCTTTACTGACAGAAATGCTGAACTGGACTACTGGATAAAAGTAGTAAATGCTGGTTTTGGTACTGACACAATGGCTATTGAGAAAGTCCTAAACGTGACACCTGAAAAAGCCAAAAAGATTAAGGCTGAGATTGATGGCAATGTCATTGATGATGTAAATGATGAGCGTAGCCCTGAGGATGTCTCAATTTATGGAGAGTGATTAAATGGCTGATGTCAAAAAGAAACCAATCAAGCTAAATGATCAGCAATTAATGCTTGACGCTAGTAGAGTAGCTGACATTTACCATCAGCTAACTCTTGACCTTTTTGACCAAGTAATAGACCGTATCAAAGAGCGTGGCTCTGCTAGTCTTAATGATAACCCTTATATCTGGCAACTTGAGAAAATGAATGAGATGGGCTTGCTTAATGATGATAATGTCAGCCTTATCTCAGAGCGCTCAGGAATTGCTGAGGAACAGCTCAGGTATGTCATCCAAAATGAGGGATACAAAGTATATAAAGACACTAAAGAGCAGTTACTTGAGTCTATGGGTGGACAATTTACCGATAACTCACTCATACAGACCAATCTAGCTGCTTATGTCAATCAGACCATGGGAGACATAGATAACCTCATCAATACCACTTTGCCAATGAGTGTCAGAAAGGTCTATCAGTCTATCATTGAGGAGAGTGTAGCCAAAGTGGTCACAGGGCTTACTACATCAGACAAAGCTATCTCTGATACAGTCATGAAATGGGCTGAAAAGGGATTTTACGGCTTTACTGATAGCCAAGGCAAGCGCTGGAAAGCTGACACTTATGCTAGACAGGTCATCAAGTCAACAGCTTGGAGGGTCTACCGTGAGGTCAGAATGGCTCCAGCTGAGGAATTAGGTATAGATACCTTTTACTACCACAAAAAAGCCACAGCAAGAGAGATGTGTGCTCCTCTACAACATCAGATAGTAACTACTGGAGTTGCTAGAACTGAGGCTGGAGAGCGTGTCTTAGCTTTAGCTGATTATGGCTACGGTCATCCTGCCGGATGTCAAGGTATAAATTGCACTCATGAGATGACACCATACATCCCAGGGGTCAACTACAAGCCTGATTTGCCTGATCATTTGAAAGACCTAACACCTGAGGAGGCTATAGCAAATGCAAACGTACAGGCTAAACAGAGAGCCCTAGAAAGATCTATCAGGAAGTCTAAGGAGCTTTTGCATGTTGCAGAAAAGCTAGGAGACAGTGAGCTAATATCTAAATATAAGAGTAAGGTGAGAATGAAACAGGGAGCTATGAGAGGCTTTTTGAGTCAACACCCTTACCTACACAGAGATTATGCTAGAGAGAAATACTACTATGATGATGACGCTGTAAAAAAACTATACAAAACGATTGACAAACGCTCTAAAAAGGAGTATTCTGAAATACTACAAAATTTAGGAAACAAAGCACCTAAGTCTTATAGTGATTTCAAAGCCTTAGACCGTGACCAAAAATGGCAACTTAGGCATGATAATCGTGTCATCTCTTACCTTAACGGTGATATAGTAGAACGACTTAACGACAGACAAAAAGAACAAGCAAAAGAGGCTTATTGGAATTTCAAAAAAGATGGTATTTTATTTGGTGACCATGGTATCGCTAGATATATTGAGAGATTACAACGCAAAAATGGAACAATAAAATACAACTACCAAACTATCCTTAACATGATGAGTCAACCAGTAAATTATATTTCTGATAGAGATGGACGACATGTCAGACATTATAATAGGATTTCTATTTTTACAGAGCCTACCACTGGTGTAGTTGTTACTGTATTTCCACAAAATAAGATTAAGAAAGGATTTACTAAAATTGAATAAAAGCGAAGAAGTTTTAAAAATGTTTGAGCAAGTCCTTGATGAGAAAGTCAGCGTTTGGGATTTCTCTTTTGATTTTGGCGAGTGGTTATCATCAATCAATGGCGATTTACTAGAGGTTGAAAATGAACAATTATTTGACCTGCTAAATGACGATATACTCATAAAGTTAGAAGAATTAAAAAGTTATGAGCTATCTGACAACCGTGAGTGGCTTGAAAAATATCATGAGAAGTTAAAGGGAATGATTTGATTTTGTCATGTAAAACATGAAATAAAAAATAAGAGTGTCTAAGGACGCTCTTTTATTTTGCCCTGGAGCATGGCGTAAAACTGTCTTAATTTGTCCATGTGACGTAAAAAGGAGGATTAAGACATGAGTCTTAAACGTGAAATGTTAGTTGAGGCAGGTATTGAGGATAAGTCAGTGATTGACAATATCATGCAAGCGTACGGTGCAGGTATTGAGAATGCAAAATCACAGGCCAAATCTGAGTTACAAGCTGAAAATGATACATTAAAGCAACAACTTGAGCAACAGACTCAAGCTATCCAAGACTTACAAGCCAAAGAGGGTGCTAGTGAGGAAAGCAAGCAACAGCTTGAACAACTCAAGGCACAATTTGAGCAGTATAAGCTGGATAGTGAGGCAAACCTTGCTCAGGTAACCAAAACCAATGCTATTGCTCTTGCTTTGAAAGATGTAGGTGCATACAACTCTGATGATTTGATGAAATTCATTGACCTAGACAGTATTGAGCTAGGAGAAGATGGCAAACCTCAGCTTGAGGACACGATCAACTCACTCAGAGAGTCAAGCCCTTACCTTTTCCAAACAGTGCAAGAGCAACCTAACCCTAATATCTCTGTCCCAGGTAATCCATCAGCAAGTAATGCAGATGATGGCCTAAGTGCAGAGGACAAAGCCCTTTTTGCTGGCTTTGATAGCGTATAATACCAAAAAAGAAAAGAGGAAAAATATAAATGGCAGTAAATTACGCAGAAAAATTCAGTCATAAAGTAGATGAGCGCTTTACAAGAGAGGCTCTTACTACTAGCACTATCAACCAAGATTTTGACTTTATTGACGCTGAGACAGTCAAGGTCTACACAGTCGCTACATCAGCAATGAATGACTACCAGACTACTGGTCAAAATCGTTACGGTACAGCTGACGAGCTTGGAAATTCAGTCCAAACTATGACACTTTCTAAAGACCGTTCTTTCACATTCACGATTGACAAGAAATCTTTACAAGGAACAAATGGAGCCATGGCAGAGGGCAAGGCTCTAGCTCGTCAAATTTCAGAGGTAGTCATCCCTGAGGTTGATAAGTACCGTCTATCAGCAATGGCCTCAGGTGCTGATACTGGACATATTGCAACAGGCGCAGTCAATAAAACTAACGCTTATGAGCTTGTACTTGAGGGACAATCTAAATTGTCAGACGCTCTAGTCCCTGTGGCTGGTCGTATCTTGCATGTATCTCCTAAATTCTACAAGTTGATTAAACTTGATGACACATTCATCAAAAACTCAGACCTTGGACAAGAAATCACTATCAAGGGTCAAGTGGGTATGATTGACGGTATGCCAGTAGTATTGACACCATCAACATATATGCCTACAGGTGTTGAGTTTATTATCGCTCATCCAGCAGCTACTACATCACCTGTTAAATTGGAAGATTACAAGATCCATGACAACCCACCAGGTATCAACGGTAAATTAGTTGAGGGTCGTATCCGTTATGACGCTTTCGTATTGGACGCTAAGAAAAAGGCTATCTATGTCCACAAAACAGCCTAAGGAGGTAATCAATGGCTAATGATAACACAGTAGAGGAAGTAGTAGAGGTTAAAGCTGATGTCACTTTGACTAAGGATGGGGTATCATTTACCCTGTCTGATCCTATCATGGTATCAGCCTTTGAAAACAATGGCTATAAAGTGGAGGAATAAACCAAATGGCTCAGTTTAAAGCAACAAGTAATGTTGTTTTTAATGTCAACGGCAAAGAGCAAAGCTATGACAAGGATGTAGTGTATGACATTGATGTCAAAGTAGCTGAGAGCTTAAATGCTCAAGGCAAGCAGTCACATCCTGAGTTGAGCCCATTCTTTGAACCAGTTGACGAAAAAGAAGAAACTAAAGAGGCAGGTAAGTAATACCACCTCTTTTTTTTATCGGAGGTGATTACTATAGCTTATTTGACACAAGATGAGTTTAATGAGTTAGGTTTTGATGAAGTAGATGACTTTGAAAAATTATTGACAAGGGCAGAGGTGGCTATCAATCTCTTTCTTAATAATCTTTATGATTTTGTTGATTTTGAAACTGAAATCAAGTTTAGAAAGAAAGCTGTCAAACTTGCTACAGCTTACCAAGTGGCATATTTAGACGCTAGTGGTATTACTACAGCTGATGACAGACAGTCAGCCTCAACAGTGATATTAGGTAGGACTCATATAAGCTATCAGGGAGGCTCAAAACAATCCTTTGAAAGCTCTAGGTATAATCTATCACTTGACGCCCTAAACATCCTGAAATCAGCTGGTTTTGGGTATAGAGGGGTAGGATATGATAGAGATTGATAAGCGTTTATTAATTGATACTGTAACAATCAAAAAAGATACAGGTGAAAAAGACGGATGGGGAAAAGTAATATTAGAGAGCCCAGTGACCCTTAAACATGTCAGATTTGATAGACAGTATCAAGTGCAAGGCACCAAAAACAGCCGTAAAGAGTCCAAACCTAGTACCTTATTTGTGTACCCTAAACATTGTCCTATTACCTTAGATGATACCTTTAAAAATGCCATCATCAATGATGGTGAGCGTGAATATAGAATTACTGCTATATTACCTATTAGCTATCCACATAAACAGAAAATATTTTGTTATGAGGTTGAGTGCATTTAATGGGAACTAGCGTATCTGTCAAAATTGACCTCAAAGGGATTGAAAATAAGGTATCTCCAACAGCCTTAGCAAAAGGGAAACTGGCCATAGCTAACCAAATGCTAACAGACATGAGCCCTTTTGTTCCTAGAAAAAGTGGTGACCTCAGTGGAAGTGGCCAAGCTACTAAAGATGGGGTCAGGTACCCTGGGCCTTATGCCAGAGCCCAATTTTACGGCTCTAGCTACAACAAGGCTAGGGTTTTTTATTTCAAAAAATACACTACACCAGGAACTGGAAAGCGCTGGGACTTGAAAGCTACAGCGCTCCACCTTAAAGACTGGGAGAGAGTAGGAATAAAAGCAATGGGAGTAAAAGCATGAATAACAATGATTTTTCCGAAGTCCTCAGAGACTTTATCAACACACTAAACCTCTCTCTTACTTGTAGACTTGACTACTTATCAGAGAAAGAGGATTTAGTCCTATATCCTTTGCCAGGTGGCAAAATTTTAAAAGAGTACATGGACGGAAAGCAAGACATTAGCCTTGTTTTTGAGGTGGCTATCAAGACACTTGATCATCAAAGAACAAGCTCTATTTTGTGGACTATCAATCATGCACTTGCTAATTTTGAATTAGAGCTACCTAGCAAAAATAACTCATATCAATTCAGAGGCCTTGAAGTCTCACAGCCATTCCTTAATGACCGTGATGATCAAGGCTTTTATATTTACATGTTAGATGTAACGGCAGAAATTGAAGTAAATGGAGGAAATTAAATGCCAAAATCAAAAAACGCCAAGCGTAAACACTATGTGGCGCCTTGGTCAGCAGAAAATGCAGCAACAGAGCCAACAGGTGACGCTTGGAAATGGCTTGCAGATGGAGTGACAACCGCTGAGGTTGAGAATGACGAGGAGACAGATGACACAGCTTACTACAATGGTGATGGAACACCTGAAACAGTAGTGAAATCTGTAAAATACGGTTTCTCATTTGAGGGGGACTACATCAAAGAGGATGAGGCGCAGGCTATCATTGCTGGCATGCGTTTTAAAGTCGGTGATGGGCGTAAATTGTGGTTTAAAGTTGTTGACGCTGATGGCAAAAAACAATATGTGGGCGTAGCTACAGCCTCTGGCATTAAAATTGGAGGCGGTGAGGCGTCTGAGTTTGAAAGCTTTGAGTGTACTATTAGCTGGAACTCAGCACCTAAGGAGTCCGCTGTAGTCGGATAATGTATTTAGGGGGAGTGGTAATGCTCCCCTTTTTATTTTTGATTAAAAAATTAGTAGGAGAAAGAAATAATGGTAGTAATTAAAAAGCGTGATAATGTCATCCCTGTAGAGTTTGGAGAGTTCACTCTTGAATTTATCGGAAATGACCAAAATATCCACAAGATGGAAAAACTTGGCAAAATCCTCAAAACTGAGGGCGAAAAAGTAGCCAATGCAGAAGATAACAAAGCATTTGAGGCTTTACAAGACATGGTTAAGAACTCATGGACAGAATTATTTGACGCTGAGGCTTATCAAAAGGTCTACGATTTCTCAAATGGGTCTACTGTAGACACAATGGCCTACTTACTTGAGACTATCAATGGTGTCATCTCAGAATGGGAGAAACGTAACAACACAGACGCTCTCAAGAAATATTTAGGAGACTAACATGCTAGATTTATCAAGGAAATTGACTGATGAGTTAGTCCTTGGTGATGATGTGTACCCTATGAAAATCTCTTTTAACAAGGTCTTGAAAGTCATTGAGCTTATCAATGATGATGAAATTGATGAAATTTACAAGCCCTATCTTGCTTTACAGATTTTTACTGATGTTGATTTTACTCAGGCTCTAACACCTGAGGAGGCCACTGGTATCTTTAAGATGGTATTTGAGGAGCACATCAGACTTATTCCAGCTAGAGATACGGCACCAGTATTAGACCTAGCAGGCAATCCGATTAAGAGCAAGATACGCTCTAGGAGTCAATCAGAGACCAGTGCCAGATTATTTAGCTTGAAATATGACGCTGAGTACATTTACTCATCATTCATGCAAGCATACGGCATTGATCTTATTGACTCTCAGAATAGTTTGCACTGGAAAAAATTTAATGCTCTATTAAATGGCTTACCTAGTGATACAAAATTCTCTGAGGTTATCAAGATAAGAGCTTATAAGCCTCAAAAGGGAGATAGTAAGAAGTACAGAGAGAGCATGAAAGAACTCAAAAAAGAGTACGCTCTACCTAAAGATTTTGACTACTAATTAGAAAGGAGGGAATAAATGGCAGATGGTTCAGTAACTATCAAGGTTGACATGGATGGCTCAGGTGCTCAAGCTGGAGTAAGCAAGCTCAAATCTCTTTTTGGAGGCCTTGAGAGTACAGGGCAAAAAGTAGGCTCTGTGTTTAAGTCTGTATTGGGAGCTAATTTGATTGGCTCAGCCTTATCAGCTGGGGTCAGTGCAGTTACTGGGGGTATCCGTGAAATGGCCTCTGAGCTCAATAGCTCACAAAAAGCCTGGAAAACATTTGAGGGGAACCTCCAAGCATTCGGGCGCTCATCTGAGGAAATCAAGGCAGCAAAAACTGAAATGCAAGATTTTGCAACCAAGACCATCTACTCAGCCTCTGACATGGCTAATACTTACTCACAGCTTGACGCTGTAGGTACTAAAAATGTAGGTAGCTTAGTTAAGGCCTTTGGTGGACTTGCCGCCTCAGCAGAGAACCCAGCTCAAGCCATGAAATCATTGTCAACTCAGGCAACACAGATGGCAAGTAAGCCAAAAGTGGCTTGGATGGACTTTAAGATCATGATGGAGCAAGCACCTGCTGGGATGGCTGCAGTAGCAAAAGAGATGGGAATGTCTACGGCTGACCTTGTAAAAGCTGTGCAAGATGGGAAAGTTAAGACTGAGGATTTCTTTGACGCTATGAACAAAGCAGGGAACTCAGACGCTTTCCAAAAAATGGCCACAGAATTTAAAACGGTTGACCAAGCTATAGACGGGGCAAAAGAAAGCCTCTCTAATAAGCTCATGCCAGCCTTTGACAAACTCAATCAATTTGGTATCAAGGCAGTCAACGCAGTTTCAGACGCTTTGGACAAAATCAATTTTGATAGTTTAGCCGATAAATTAGGGAGCTTACTGGATAGCATTGATGTAGATGGTTTTATCTCAGGCTTATCAAATGGATTTGCTCAAGCAGGCCAAATGGTCTCAAATTTCTTTGCTATTTTTAATAAAGCTGGCGTATTTGATTACATCTCAGACTCAATCAGAGATATTGTGGTCACAGTACAATCTCTTTTTGAGGAGTTGACCAGTGACAGCAATGGATTTAGTAATGTTGTTGAGGGTATCGCTAATGGGGTGATTTTGGTAAATGTAGTCATCCAAGAATTAGCTGCAGGCGTTCAATTTGCTCTTGAGGCATTTGCTAACACTGGAGCTATTAAGAATGCTTATAGTGCTTTCAAGGATTTCACAGCTGCAGCTTTAGACCTTGCCGAAAAATTAGGTGACATCATCCCTTGGGATATTATAGGAGCTGCAGCAGGCCATGTAGTAAACGCTATTTCATTAGTCATTAGCTGGATTTCAAAATTATCTCAGTCAATTAGTGGAGATATTTGGAGAGGCTTAGTAGTAGGTATTGGTGGGGCACTTGTTGCTTTCAAAGCGTTTAACTTTTTAAAATCATTCAATCCTTTTGGGTTGTTTAAGAGTAACGCTACATCAGCACTAAGTGGCACCACATCAACAGTCACCTCAATAGGTTCACAAATTGTTGCAGTCATCCGTAGTTTAGGAGAGAGTGTAGCTACAATGGCTAAAGGAATTGGCGAGGGTATAGGCTCTGCTTTTCGTGGAATTGGTCAGGCTCTGGCTATGGTCAACCCTGTGACTATTGTGGCATTAGCCGTGCCAATTTTAGCTCTAGGAGCAGCATTTGCTCTGATGGGAACTCAAGGCCAAGGTCTAGCAACTATCCTACAAGCTATCGGTGATGTGGTGGTCAGCGTAGGTACAGCCATAGGTACTATCCTTAACATGGCTATACAAGGATTAGCTCAAGCTCTTGTAATTGTAGCACCTGTACTCCCTACCGTAGCCTCATCATTTGCTATGTTGACCCCACTTGTTTTAGCTGTGGGAGCAGCAATCAGCTCTATCATCAGCTCATTTAGTGGGTTAGCGCCAGTGATCACAGCACTAGGCTCAGCTATTAGCCAGGTAGTAACATCTATCAGCTCAGGCATTGCTCAGGTAGCTACAGCCATAACCCCTATAGTTGGGATTATTTCAGATACTTTTGTCCAAGTAGTTAGTATTGTCACTGAGGCAGTTGTCCAAATCGTCCAAGCAGTCGCTCCATTTGTGCCAGCGATTAATGAGATGGTAACATCAACAGCTCCTATTATCCAGTCACTTATTGAGTCATTTAATAACCTTGTCAATCAAATTAGCCCTATTATTGATAGTTTGACCAATTTGATTAAGACCTTTGGTGAGCAAGTTAAGTCTATCCTGGATAGCGCTAAGGGCGTAGTAGAGTCATTTGGCTCAGTTATTAGGAGTGTGCTTGATGGTGTTGCTGGTATTTTTGAGAGCATGGGTAATGCTGCTAAAAATGCTGGAGCAGGCGTGAAGTTGATGGCGCAAGGTATAAAAATGCTAGTAGACCTTAATCTAGGGGATTTAGTTGGAACTTTGGGAGCAACAGCCGTAGGTTTGGCAGCTATTGCTAACTCAGGTATCGCTACAGCAGGATCAGGATTGCAACAAGCAGGAACAGGCCTAATGATGATTGCTACATCAGCACAAGTGGCAAGCGTAGCTATGCAAGGCCTACCAACAGCATTGAGTACATTAAGCACAAGTATTAACCAATTACCAAGCGCTTTGACAGCTGCAGGAACAGCCATGAGCACATTTGCTACATCAGCAGTGGCCTCATTTAGTGGCTTGTCTGGTGCTGTTTCAGGCATTGCTGTCTTACAAAGTGCCCTTGTTGGTTTATCAAGTGCCTTAGTGGCTACTATGTCAGCTACATCAGCAATGACATCAGGATTTTCTGCAGTGACTGGAGTTATCAGCTCACTAGGTGGGGTGCTAGGCACAATTCCTAGCCTATTCTCAGCTATTTCAGCCTCAGCCATGACAGCTAACACATCTATCATGCAATTAGCGACATCAGCCCCTACAGTGGCCTCTAGTTTTGCTAACATCTCTAGCTCTGCTGTGTCAGCTATGTCTCAGCTTAATTCAGTAATTAGATCAGCAATGACACAAGCTGTCTCACAAATGAGCTCAAGCATGCAACAGATGACAAACGTGGTAAGACAATCAGCAAGTCAAATGACTCAAGCTGGTCAACAGGCAGGGCGTGGAGTTTCAACCGGTATTACAAACGGAATACGCTCAGGAATTGGCTCAGCTACATCAGCAATGTCATCAATGGTCAACTCAATCCAATCAGCAGGGATGAGAGGTGTATCTACCATGCAATACGTAGGCTCAATGATTGGCCAAGGTCTAGCAAATGGTCTCTATTCTGCTTTATGGACTGTAACAGCTGCAGCTAATGCCCTTGTCGCTCAAGCTGAAAGAGCTGCAAGAGCTAAGGCTAGGATACACTCACCATCAAGACTGTTTAGAGATAATGTAGGGCGCTACATTGCTCAAGGTATTGCTGTAGGTATTGAAAAAAATACCTCAGATGTTACTGATAGCTTGGCCTATGTCCAAAAAGAGATGTCAGCCTTTAAATTTGGTGCTGAGGACTTGCTTGGACTTGGCAACAACACATTAAGCCAGTCATTAAAAATGACTCTAGGAGCCTCTCAGGTTAAAGCTGAAAAAGCTGAGTCAGGCTCTAATGCAGAAATTAACAACCAGTATACTTTTAACTACCAGGGTAACAAGGTAGATGAGAGTGAGAAACGTGACATACAACGTCTCATGAAAGAGATGGCATGGTACACAAATAGAGAACAGGAACGATTAGGAGGTGCTTAATGAGCACATTTATTAAATTTGATGGCAAGAAATCTAGTGATTTTGGGTTAAAAATTATAAATGATATTGAGTTTAGCTCTACCTCCTATGATGTTGAGACTATTGAGGTGCCAGGTCGTGATGGGGTGCTTTTGAAAGATAATCAAAGGCTTAAACCTGTCAAGCGTGAGTTTCCTATGAAAATCAGCACGGTTGAGAGATTATCTACATCAGAGGTAGCTATAAGTGACTGGCTCAATGTCAAGGGATGGAAAGAGTTGGAGCTCTCATGGGATCCTGATTATATCTATCTTGCTACTTTTATTGAGTCATTTAACGTTAAGGAATTACTTAGGAATTTTGGTGAGGTGAAATTAGACTTTTTAATTCACCCTATCAAATTCTTAAAAACTGGACGCAATGAAATCCCTTTGACAAACGGGATGACACTTAAAAATCTTGGGAACGTACAAT
This sequence comes from Streptococcus timonensis, assembly GCF_900095845.1. Lineage (GTDB taxonomy): Bacteria > Bacillota > Bacilli > Lactobacillales > Streptococcaceae > Streptococcus > Streptococcus timonensis. The sequence continues at coordinate 1,173,892 of NZ_FMIX01000004.1, read as the reverse complement.
CTAAGCCACTAATTAAGATTAGAGGTAATGGTAATGGTATTTTGACCATCAACGGCTACCAGTTATCACTTGAGAGCGTCCAAAATGAGCTCATAATAGATATGCAAAAACATCTAGTATATAGTGGCAATCTGTCAGCCTGGGATAAAATCACAAGGAACGGCAAGCACAGAATGCCTCTTTTTGATGTTGGAAACAATAGGATTTCATGGACTGGTAATTTTACCATGACAGCCGTGCCAAATTGGGGGGTTAAACTATGAACCCAGTATTATATAGAGCTGATGAACGCTCATTTAGAACATTTGGGCTTGGTGAGATTTCAGACGCTTATAAGGTCACTGTTACCAGAGAAAGAAATGGTAATTATGACTTATATATCAAATATCCAGTGAATGGCCATTTTGCCTCTGTGTTTAAAGTGGAGATGAAAATCAAGTCAGACGCTGGAAAGAGAACCAAATGGCAAACCTTTGAGATTAACCGTATAGTCAAGGATAGTAGTGAACATATTGAAATTTATGCCCGTCATATCTCCATGAGAACCTCAGACATTGCCCTGAAACCTATTGTAAGAGCCTCAAATGTTAATGCTGAGGCAGCTCTTAGACTTTGGAAAGAGAGCCTGGTAGGTGATGATGTATTTGATGTTAGCTCAGACATCAAGACTCTAGGTAGTATTTCATGGGAAGTGGATAAGGTAGGAAGTGCCAGAAAGGCTCTAGGTGGTGTTTCAGGTTCCATCCTTGATGTCTTTGGTGGTGAATATGAGTTTGATAATAACCTCATCATTCTCCATCAGCAGATGGGGCGTAAAGCTCCAACCGTGCTAGAGTACGGGCGTAATCTGCTCAGTGTAGAGGAGGAGAGCCTCCTAGACGGTAATTATACCTCTATCTACCCATTTGCACGTTATACGCCATCCAGCAATGGGTCAAGTGAGGAGTCACATGAGGTCTTAGTCACATTGCCTGAGCACATCCTAGATAGTCCTTATTTGAGATTATACGCTCAGAGAAGAATATCTCTGGTAGATTTCTCAAGCAAATTTGATGACAAGCACCCTCCAACGGCTGAGAAATTGAGATCACTAGGTCAGTCTTACATCAAAACTAACAACATTGGAGCTCCTAAAATATCTACAGAGGTCTCTTATGTAGATTTATCACATACTTTGGACTATCAAGATTTTGGAGTGATGGAGGAAGTTGAGCTCTGTGACATCATCCCTCTCTACTATCCACAATTTGACATTACTACAACCACTGAGAAAGTAGTCAAGGTGGTCTATGATGTCTACACTGACTCTAATGAGGAGATAACGCTAGGAACTATCGGACAGTCACTGTCATCTAGCATGACTGCAGGAATTGCTGACCGTCTATCAGTAGTTGAGGAACGGCAAGCCTCTATTGAGAGCACTCTACCTCAATATCTCATCAGTGGCACAGGTAATAAGATTTGGCATGAAACACCAGCCAAAAATGTTGAGCACAAAATAGGTGATACATGGTTTGAAAAGAATGGCCAGTATCAACGTATGTATATTTGGAATGGTAGCATGTGGGAGAAACGGCTTGACACTGAGGATGTTGACCGTGTTAAGAAAGAGGTAGATAAACAATTTGAGGCAGTCAATACTAAAATGGCTGGGATTGAGGCTAAGCATGATCAGACAGTTTCTGATTTTCTTAAAAAGTCAAATGCTACTCAAGAATTAGCTGAGGCCTCTAAGAGACTTGCTCAAGAGGCTAAAAACGCCTCTGACTCAACAGGTCAAGAGTTATCACTATACAGGCAAGACAATGAGCGTAATTTGTCTATTTTGAGAACTCAGGCCACTCAAATTGACGGTAAGGCAGTACAGGCTCTAAATAAGGTTAATCAAACAGCCACAGAGACCACTAACTTAATTGCTAATTTGAGGACTGACTTGAATGGTAAGGTATCTCTTACTGACTTTCAGGAAGTTAGAGAGACAGCTAAACTCTATGAGCGTATCTTAGGCAGAGATGACTCAAATATCAGCACTAATATAGCAAGGATGGCCTTAACATCAGACTTATTTAATGTTGAGGTAGGTAAGAGATTTAGTAATCTAACTAATTTATTTTATGCACCAACAAAAATCCCAAAATTCATCTCATCAGTTGATACTGATAAGCATTTAGAACGTGTTAGTTTTGGTGACCATGACGGAATTAGAATTAACTACACTGACTCTATGTCTGGGTGGCTAGGGGTTCGGTTCCCTCTCACGAAGAAATTTGTAAATAAAGGTGAGGGTCTTGGTTATCGTATTGAAATTTTAGTAGATAAGGTGCCAAAGAATGGCAAAGTTTTAATACAATTACTAGACAATACTACAGGTTTAGGAATGTATTATAACTCTCAAATTTTGCTTAATGAAACTGGTAATCAGGTTTTTACTGGCTATTTAGACATTCCTTATACTGGAGAGCTTAATGAGTACAGCCTTAGGTTTACTCTTACAAGCCCTGGTAATATCGTCATTCATAAACCTATGATTATTGACAGGCGTTTAATACCTGAGGAGTTTGTGGACAACACAGACTACAACAGTGAATACACTAGGACTACAATGTCAATCTTAAAGGATAGTTTTGCATTCAAGACCCTTAACAGTAATGGTGATGTATTGAGTGCTTTGAATGTAGCAACAGGTGGGGCTAGTTTGCAAGTCGGTAAAAACAAGCTAGTAGTCACACCTGACACTACATTTATTGCTAATGGGACTATCAAGAATGCCATGATAGATGAGTTAGACGCTGGCAAAATCCGAACAGGTAGGCTAGACGCTAATTTAGTCAATGTGGTCAATCTAAACGCTAGTAATATCACATCAGGCAAGCTCTCAGCTAATCTCATAAATGGTGGTGTAATATCCTCATTAAATGGTAAATCAAATTTTGATTTACAAAGTGGATGGCTAGAGATGAATAACTACGGTGTAGGTATTAAAAATCAATTTCCTAACCGTCCGTTACAATACCTAGTTTTTGGCGCTGGTACTATTGGGGATATAGATGGCTCATATACAGCGCTTTTAAGTAATAGAAATGGATTGATAAAAATGGATAGCACGTCAGCAGGTATTCAAATATGGAATGGTCGCTCAGGTGGCAGGACGGCCTCAGCTATCACATTTTATGGCCAAACAATGGATTTTAGATTAAGTGGACAAAATGGATTGGGACAAGTGACCATAGATACCCAAACACAAGATATTATTGTCAGAGGCCAATCTTTAGTAGGTAAATTTAATAATATCCATTATAATTTTCAACAAATCAAAAACTGGTTTGAGCAAAATAAACTAGGGTATCCTAGCTTGTATCATATAAACATGTAGAAAGAGGAATAAATGAGCACAGTAGATAATGTTATCAATCAGTTAGCTATTGAGTTAGCTAATAAGACTGTAAATGGAGCGTATGACAAAGCTGAGCGTGATGAGGCACTAGCTGAATTACAACAAGTTAAAGATGAGCGTGATGAGGCGTTGAGGAACTTAGAAAATATCAAGTTAGGTTTTGAGGGAATGAATAAGATTTTACAATCTGATGAGCAACTCAAAAACCTCTATGAGGAAGTAAAAGCAAGACAAATTGAGAAAGGATAATATTTATGGAATTTAAAGTAATTAGCAAATATTTGCAAGATAGTAATAGAACTTTTGTGGCTATCCGTCAAGAGGCACCCTACACAGCCTTTGACCGTGTATTGAGTGGAGACCGTACAAATGAGTCTGATAGTGCGTTGATTGAGGCTGTGCTTGGATTGGTAGCCACAGAGTTTAACCCTGCTGAGGGTGTCAAACAGCTACAAGAGGAATTAAAAATCCAAGAGCGAACTTATGATAAGAAACTTGAGGAGAAAGACAACGCTATTAACGCTGTCAAAGCCATTGCTAACTGGGCTGTACTTGCAAGAGTGACAGATGTGGACAACCCACTAGACCCTACAGTATTCAAGCGTGGTCTTGAATTGGTAGACCTTGGCGAAGTTGGAAAAGTCTATCAACCTCACGATATTTTCACGATTGAAAACCCTGAACACGGTGAGCAATTCCAAGAGGGCAAGCGTGTCATGGTGCAAGTGAATGAGCCGTTTACTTATCAAGGTCAGACAGTAAAAGAACTAGCAGACCTTGAGAGAAATGGTAAGTTAGGCATTTGGAAATGGGAACCACCAAAAGAAAATACTCCAACAACAAGCACAGAACTAAATACTGAGGCAGTGCCACAATAAGAAAGGGGGGCAAGCGTGACTATATCAGATTTAATAGCACATCTAGCCCCTACTGTTGGTGTTATTGCTACTGGATGGTTTGGGCTTACAGCAAGCAAGTCAGCCAATTTGAATAAGCAGCAATTTAATGAACTCAAAAACGAGTTAGGCACTATTCAACATACAGTAGAGACTGTGCAAGACCTAGGGCACTCAAATAATGAAATGCTTTTAGATGTCAATAAAAAATTGCTGGTACATGATGAGGCTCATCTAGTCACTATGTATTTAAGACTAGAGAGAGACATGACCACAGCTATTAACCGTGGATATACTACAGTACATGAGTCTGATGTGATCCACAAAATGCACAAGAGCTATAAAAATTTAGGTGGTAACGGCTATATAGATAGCCTTTACCAAAAATACAACATTTTAGAAGTGAGGAGTTAAAACATGAAAATTAACTGGCTAGTACGTTTTAATAATAGAGCGTTTGTTATTCGTTTATTACTTGCTATCATCCTACCTATTTTGACCTATTTTGGGTTAAAATTTGAGGATTTGACTAGCTGGGCTGGGGTTTATGAATTGTTTTTGAAATTCTTAGGCAATCCCTACCTTATTGGGCTCTCAATCGTGAGCGCTCTAAATATTGTGCCTGACCCTACTACAGCAGGTTTGTCAGACAGCTCAAGAGCTATGACATATACAGAGCCTAGCAAAGATTAAACATAGAGAGCCTACTAGGCTCTCTTTTTTATTAGAAAGGAGGGCAAAAATTGGAAAAAATTATCAGCAAAAAGATAGAGCTGACAAGCAATATCAGGGGAATTGATAAGCTCCAGCATGAGCTCTACAGTAAAGATAAAGAGATAGCTGAATTTCACTTTACTATTAATGAGTTGACAGCTGAGAAAGTCATCTGTCTCTTTCATTTTAAGGGCACCAATCGCTATAAAGAGGTAGAGGCTACCACAGAGGGCAATAGTTTTACAGTCAAATTTGACAATTCTTTGATAATTGCAAGTGAGACAGTAGTAGGGTACATCTATTTTGAAAAGGTTAAAAAATCAGCTGATGTATATGCTTTCTCTTTCCATGTGAAAGTTAGTGAGATTGACAAGGCTACTCAGGCACCTGTTATGGAGTCGCAGACAAAGCGTGTCATAGATGTCAATAACATTGTGACAAAGGATGAGCTTGAGAGCTTGCTACCTAAAAATAACACTCCAGGCGCAGCTTATGATGATAGTGAGCTAAGAGCTGAGCTTGCAAGTAAGGCTAATCAGAGTGATGTGGTCAGTATTTTGGACGACATCAAGGCTTTAAAGGCCAAGCCTGACAATGACACCATCTATGATGACAAGCCACTTGTAGAGCGTGTAGTGGCCTTAGAGAATAAGCCAGGTGTGGACACTAGCGATTTAGTCACTAAGTCAGAATTAGATGGCAAAGGGTACTTGACTCAACATCAGAGCTTGGATGACTACGTTAAACACTCAGAGCTACCTGACCCCTACAATGATACCGAGCTCAAGAAACGAGTTGAGACTCTTGAAAACAAAAAAGAGGTAGATACCTCAAAATTTGTGACTGAGGAGGCTCTAGCTGGTAAGGGCTACCTTACTCAACATCAAAATTTAGATGAGTATGCTAAAAAATCAGAAATCCCTCAGCCGTATAATGACAGTGGAGTCAAGCAAAGACTTTCTCTCATTGAACAAAAAGAACCTCAAAGGCTCAATCTTAACGGTACCACTCTTAGTTTGTCTGGTGGTGGTGGCAGTGTTGTCTTGCCAAGCGCTCCAGCTAATACAAGTGGACAAGTCAATGAGTATGAAATCCACGGTCAAGGCATGCCTAATGGTAAGGTTGTAGCACCAGTAGGAACTACCTATGTGGACACAGTAGCCACAAATGGCGCTTTGAAATGGATTAAAAGACGAGGCACTGACAATCAAGGATGGGAGGTGCTAACTGGTGATACTGGTTGGCGAACTTTGAATATTCAGTCGAAACTAGGTTCTTCATTTTTGAAAGTGCGAAGAAAAAACGATACAGTCATGTATCAATTCGGTGGACTTTCTTGGGGATGGTTCGGTGTCGTTCGTAGAGGTGGTGCTGGATATAGTCCACAAGGAAGCGACAAGGAAAGAAACTGCTATATTTTAGGGTTGAGTGGAGTTCCTTATGGCTTTCGTTCAGAGTCATCTTTAATTGGTGGTATTTACAACGATAAAGGCACACCATACGGTACATGGTATCTTGGAGGGTACGGAGACAGTAACATGCTACGCTTCCAATTTACTGACCCTGTACCTACCGATAGAGACATTGGGGACATCCGTGTAAGTTCTATCTCGTACTTAACTAGTGAACCATGGCCAACAACTCTCCCATAACATGAAAGGAAATTTTAAATGGTAGAAATTATCAATACTAATGTATTTAATGGAATTGCTGGGGCAAGACCTACACATAAGCCAAAATACTATATTCTGCACAATGACGCTGGCTCCATGACCCCTGAGAGTTATGTGAGTTGGTTACGCTCACGATATAATAACGGTCAGTCAGCTCTAGGATTTGCTCACTATTACATTAACCGTGACACTATTGCAAGAGTTGAAAATACATACAGTGGCACCTGGTCAGCTGCTAACTATGACGCTAACATGAACTCTATCAGCTATGAAGTTTGTCAGCAATATAATGCCTCAGACGCTGAATTTATTGAAAATGAAAACATGGTCTTGAGACAGATGGCTGAGGATATGACCTATTATGGTGATACTCCGAACTATTCAAACATCAAATTCCACAATGAATTTTCAAGCACCTCATGCCCTGCACGTTCTTTAGCTTTGCACGGTGGCTATAATGATAGTCTTAGAGATTATGTCATTGCTAAAATCAAGCACTATCAAAGTCTAGGATCAACCGTTCAGGAAATGCTAGGAGAGGCCAAAGCAGAGGCTGGATGGCACAATAATAGTACGGGGTGGTGGTATGTCAATGAAGATGGCACATATCCTACTAATAAATGGCAAGTTATTGATGATGTCTGGTATTTCTTTGATAGCAATGGCTACATGAAAGCTAACACATGGCATAAACACTCAGACACTAACTGGTACTATTTATTACCAAATGGCGCTATGGCCACTGGATGGGTATTGATTGATAATAGCTGGTACTATTTTGATAATCAGGGCGCTATGGTCACAGGATGGGTCAAATATAAGGAAACATGGTATTTCTTAGACTATCAAAAAGGATCAATGGTATCTAATGCCTTTGTTAAATCAGCAGATGGAACTGGCTGGTACTATCTCAAGGATGACGGGTCACTTGCTGACAAGCCTGAGTTTGAGGTAGAGCCTGATGGACTGATTACATTGGCTCAGGCTAAAGCAGAAAAATAAAATATAACAGAAAGAATTTCAAGTTAATTATACAAACAGAAACCACAGGCTTATGCTTGTGGTTTTTTTGTTTTTTAAGTGATAATTTTAGTATCCTTGATTGAGATGGACGTAGTCCTCGCAATCTTTCTGAATGGCGGTCCTGGATGGCTTATGTTTCTCAAAAAGTTGAACTCTTTAAGGGAACCATTCGTTCTAACTTGACTCTGGGTATGGAAGAAACAGTCTCCGACCAAGAACTCTGGCAGGCTTTAGAAATTGCCCAGGCCAAGGATTTTGTCAGTGACAAGGAAGGCCAGCTGGATGCAGAGGTTCAAGCAGGAGGCCGTAATTTCTCCGGTGGGCAAAAGCAACGTTTATCGATTGCCCGGGCAGTCTTGCGTCGAGCACCATTCCTCATCTTGGATGATGCGACTTCGGCTCTTGATACCATTACTGAGTCCAATCTTCTGAAGGCTGTTCAAGATAAGATACCAAACACCAGCTTAATCTTGATTTCCCAACGAACTTCAACCTTGAAGATTGCAGATCAAATTTTTCTTTTAGAGAAAGGGGAGCAATTAGCACTTGGAAATCATGAGGAATTGATGGAGACTAGCCAAGTCTATCGTGAAATCAATGCATCTCAACATGGAAAGGAGGACTAGAATGAAAGGCAAACATGCAAGTCAAACCCTTAAACGATTAGCAAAAGATTTAGCTGGCCATCCCGTCCTTCTTTTCCTGGCTTTCTTAGGAACCATCGCTCAAGTGGCCTTATCAATCTATCTGCCAATCTTGATAGGACAGGTGATTGACCAAGTCCTAGTCGATGGTTCATCCCAGGTATTTTGGCAGATTATCCTCCAGATGATTTTGGTGGTCATTGGGAATACGCTGGTACAATGGGCAAATCCTCTCCTCTATAATCGACTAATTTTCTCCTATACCAGAGATTTGCGCGAAAAAATCATTGAAAAGCTCCATCGTCTTCCGATTGCCCTTGTAGATAGACAGGGGAGTGGAGAAATGGTCAGCCGTGTAACGACAGATATCGAGCAGTTGGCAGCGGGTCTGAATATGATTTTTAACCAATTTTTCATAGGAGTTTTGATGATTTTGGTCAACATCCTTGCTATGCTCCAAATCCATCTATTGATGACTCTCTTGGTTCTGCTCTTAACACCTCTATCTATGGTCATTTCACGCTTTATCGCTAAGAAATCCTACCATCTCTTTCAAAAGCAGACAGAGACTAGGGGGATTCAGACTCAGCTGATAGAAGAATCGCTCACCCAACAGAATATTATCCAGTCCTTCAATGCTCAGGAAGAATTTATCGAGAGACTTCATGAGGCAAATGACAACTACGCAGGTTATTCTCAGTCGGCTATCTTTTATTCATCAACAGTCAATCCTTCGACACGATTTGTCAATTCCCTTATTTATGTCCTACTTGCTGGTGTTGGAGCTTTACGCATCATGGCGGGTTCTTCTTTGACGGTTGGGCGTTTAGTGACCTTTTTGAACTATGTACAGCAGTACACCAAGCCTTTTAACGATATTTCATCAGTCTTAGCCGAGTTGCAAAGCGCCTTAGCTTGTGCAGAACGTGTTTATGCTGTTCTAACAAGTCCAGAGGTTACAGAAACTGGTCTTAAAGAATTGAAAAGCGACCAAGTCAAGGGAGCTATTTCCTTTAAACATGTTTCTTTTGGTTACAATCCTGAAAAGATCTTGATTAAGGATCTGTCTATTGATATTCCAGCTGGTAGTAAGGTTGCTATCGTTGGACCAACGGGTGCTGGGAAGTCAACCCTTATCAATCTCCTCATGCGTTTTTACCCGATTAACTCAGGAGCTATTTTGCTAGACGGTCATTCTATTTACGACTATACTAGAGCATCCCTTCGACAGCAGTTTGGGATGGTACTTCAAGAAACTTGGCTCAAGCAGGGAACCATTCATGACAATATTACCTTTGGCAATCCTGATGCTAGCCGAGAGCAGGTCATTGCAGCAGCCAAGGCAGCTAACGCAGATTTCTTTATCCAACAATTGCCACAGGGCTATGATACCAAGCTTGAGAATGCAGGTGAATCTCTATCTGTCGGTCAGGCTCAGCTCTTGACCATCGCACGTGTCTTTCTAGCCATTCCTAAGATTCTGATCTTAGACGAGGCGACTTCATCCATCGATACTCGGACGGAGGTGCTGGTTCAAGATGCCTTTGCTAAACTCATGAAAGGACGGACAAGCTTTATCATTGCCCACCGTTTATCGACCATTCAAGATGCTGATTTGATTCTTGTCTTGGTCGATGGAGATATTGTTGAATATGGCAATCATGAGGAACTCATGACGAGAAAAGGCAAATACTATCAAATGCAGCAAGTAGCAGCTTTTAGCCCAGAATAAATGGGAAAGCCATTATAATGCCAATGAACAAACAAGAAAAGTTGCCTTCGGGTGACTTTTTTGTTACAATAGCTAGAAAAATTATCCAGTATGAATACTTATATAGAAAAGGAACCTAGGGATGAAAGTCTTTCAGCATGTAAATATCGTGACTTGTGACCAAGATTTCCACGTCTATTTGGATGGGATTTTGGCTGTCAAAGAATCCCAAATCGTCTATGTCGGTCAGGAAAATCAAGAGATTCTTAAACAAGCAGATCAAATCATAGACTATCAGGGTGCCTGGATTATGCCTGGTTTGGTTAACTGTCATACTCACTCTGCCATGACAGGCTTGAGGGGCATTCGTGATGATAGCAATCTCCACGAATGGCTAGAGGACTATATATGGCCAGCAGAAGCAGAATTCACACCAGAGATGACTACAAAGGCCGTCAAAGAGGCGCTAACAGAGATGCTCCAGTCAGGAACGACAACTTTCAATGATATGTACAATCCTAATGGAGTGGATATAGCTGAGATTTATGAGGCAGTCAAGGCATCCAAGATGCGTTGCTATTTTTCTCCAACCCTCTTTTCTTCAGATGTGGAGACGACGGCTGAAACTATAGCCAGAACTCGAGCTGTTATCGAGACAATCAAAGGCTACCAAGACCCAAATTTCAAGGTGATGGTGGCCCCTCATTCGCCCTACAGTTGTAGTCGAGATTTGCTAGAGGCAAGTCTTAAGCTAGCAAAAGAAGAAAACATTCCTCTTCATATCCACGTGGCAGAAACCCAGGAAGAGTCAGGAATTATCCTGAAACGCTATGGTAAACGCCCATTAGCCTTTCTAGATGAGCTTGGCTATTTAGACCATAAAGCTGTCTTTGCCCATGGTGTGGAGTTAAATGAAGCAGAGATTATCCGCTTAGCAAATTCACAAGTTGCTATCGCCCACAATCCTATCAGCAACCTTAAATTAGCCTCAGGGATTGCACCAGTCGTCCAACTTCAACAAGCAGGGGTGCCAGTCGGTATTGCGACGGACTCAGTTGCTTCAAACAATAACCTGGATTTGTTTGAGGACGGCAGGACGGCAGCACTCTTACAGAAGATGAAGAGTGGTGATGCCAGCCAATTTCCAATCGAAACCGCCCTCAAGGCACTGACAATCGAGGGTGCTAAGGTGTTGGGAATGGAAGCTGAAATTGGTAGTCTAGAAGTAGGCAAGCAAGCTGATTTCCTAGTCATCCAACCCCAAGGCAAAATCCATCTTCAACCTCAAGAAAACATGCTATCTCACCTAGTTTATGCCGTCAAATCCAGTGATGTTGACGACGTCTATATCGCTGGTGAGCAAGTCGTAAAAGACGGACAAGTTTTGACGGTTAACTTGTAAAAATAAGTATAAAATCTCTAAATCTCATGAGAAAGACCTTATGAGATTTTCTTATTTTACTAGTAATACCAAGGCTTTTACTAGGCATTCAAAACTTGTATTTAGAAATTTTCAAAAAGCAGATTAGATAAATAAGAGAACTTATGGTATAATAAAAAGATACAAAAAGGAGTATTTATGGACATTTCAGAAATTCGTCAGAAAATTGACGCCAATCGTGAAAAATTAGCTTCTTTTAGGGGGTCTCTTTGACCTCGAAAGGTTAGAAGAAGATATTGCCATTTTGGAAAACAAAATGACTGAACCTGATTTTTGGAACGATAATATCGCGGCCCAAAAAACGTCGCAAGAATTAAACGAACTAAAAAACACCTATAATACATTCCACAAGATGGAAGAATTGCAGGATGAAGTTGAAATCTTACTAGACTTTTTGGCAGAGGATGAATCTGTCCGTGAGGAGTTAATCGAGCAGCTGGGGACTTTGGACCAAATGATGACCAGCTACGAGATGACCCTTCTTTTGTCTGAGCCTTATGACCATAATAATGCTATCCTTGAGATTCACCCAGGATCTGGAGGAACAGAGGCTCAGGATTGGGGCGATATGCTCCTTCGGATGTATACTCGCTATGGAAATGCCAAGGGATTCAAGGTTGAGATTTTGGATTACCAAGCAGGTGATGAAGCGGGAATCAAATCAGTGACCCTATCATTCGAAGGGCCAAATGCTTATGGCCTCCTCAAGTCAGAGATGGGAGTTCACCGTTTGGTGCGTATCTCACCATTTGACTCAGCCAAACGTCGCCACACCTCTTTTACTTCTGTAGAAGTCATGCCAGAATTGGATGATACCATCGAAGTAGATATCCGAGAAGATGATATCAAGATGGATACTTTCCGTTCAGGTGGAGCAGGTGGACAGAACGTCAACAAGGTTTCGACCGGTGTACGTTTGACTCATATTCCGACAGGAATTGTCGTAGCATCAACTGTTGACCGTACTCAGTACGGAAACCGAGACCGTGCTATGAAGATGCTTCAAGCTAAACTCTACCAAATGGAGCAAGAAAAGAAAGCTGCTGAGGTAGACTCACTTAAGGGAGAGAAAAAAGAAATTACATGGGGAAGCCAAATTCGCTCCTATGTATTTACCCCTTATACTATGGTCAAAGACCATCGTACTAGCTTTGAAGTTGCGCAAGTAGATAAGGTGATGGATGGAGACCTAGACGGTTTCATCGATGCCTATCTAAAATGGCGTATTAGTTAATAGAAAGGAAGTCACATGTCAATCATTGAAATGAGAGATGTTGTCAAAAAATACGACAACGGGACAACTGCCCTACGTGGCGTCACTGTAAGTATCGATGCAGGAGAGTTTGCCTACATCGTAGGACCTTCAGGTGCCGGAAAATCAACCTTTATCCGTGCCTTGTATCGTGAGGTAAAAATCGACAACGGGAGCTTGCAAGTTGCTGGCTATAACCTTGTTAAAATTAAAAAGAAAGATGTTCCAATGCTACGTAGAAACGTAGGAGTGGTCTTTCAGGACTACAAACTGTTACCAAAGAAAACTGTTTATGAGAACATTGCCTACGCAATGGAGGTAGTTGGTGAAAGACGTCGTAATATCAAAAAACGTGTTATGGAAGTCTTGGATCTAGTTGGATTGAAGCACAAGGTACGTTCCTTCCCTAATGAATTATCAGGTGGTGAGCAACAGCGTATCGCCATTGCCCGTGCTATCGTAAACAATCCTAAGGTCTTGATTGCCGATGAACCAACAGGGAACTTGGACCCAGATAACTCGTGGGAAATCATGAATCTCTTGGAAAGAATCAACCTTCAAGGGACAACAGTATTGATGGCGACCCACAACAGCCAAATCGTAAATACCTTGCGCCACCGCGTTATTGCCATCGAAAATGGTCGCGTGGTACGTGATGAAGCGAAAGGAGAGTACGGATACGATGATTAGTAGATTTTTCCGTCACCTATTTGAGTCTTTAAAGAGTTTAAAGCGTAATGGGTGGATGACCATTGCTGCCATTAGTTCAGTAATGATCACCTTGACCTTGGTTGCAATCTTTGCTTCAGTTATCTTTAACACTGCAAAATTAGCAACTGATATTGAAAACAACGTCCGTGTAATGGTGTATATCCGTAAGGATGTTGAGGATAATAGTGAAACTATTGTAAAAGAAGGCCAAACAGTTACCAATAATAACTACCACAAGGTCTATAACGCCCTCAAGTCTATGTCAGCAGTTAAGAATGTCACTTTCTCAAGTAAGGAAGAACAGTATGACAAGTTGACTGAAACCATGGGTGAAGAGTGGAAAGTCTTTGAAGGAGATGCCAATCCCCTTCACGATGCCTATATCGTAGATACCAATTCACCAAGTGATGTTAAGAAAGTAGCTGAAGATGCTAAAAAGATTGAAGGTGTTTCTGAGGTCCAAGACGGTGGTGCCAATACAGAACGTCTCTTCAAGTTGGCTTCATTTATACGTGTTTGGGGCTTGGTTATTGCAGGACTCTTAATCTTTATCGCAGTCTTCTTGATTTCAAATACCATCCGTATCACTATCATTTCACGTAGCCGTGAAATTCAGATTATGCGATTGGTTGGTGCTAAAAATAGCTACATCCGTGGCCCGTTCTTGCTGGAAGGTGCCTTTATCGGATTGTTGGGAGCAGCTCTTCCATCAATTTTGGTTTACTTTATCTATAATAAAGTCTTCCAATCTGTTAACCCGTCATTGGTTGGTCAAAACCTATCATTGATTACACCCGACATCTTTAATCCAGTTATGATCGGTCTTTTGTTTGTTATCGGTATTTGTATCGGATCACTTGGATCAGGGATTTCAATGCGCCGATTCTTGAAAATCTAAGGCAAATTTAATTTTAAAAAATACCAAAAAGTGGGATGCACTCGAGGCTTAGCTTAGTCTGATTGCCCTGCTTTTTCTTTTTATCTCTATAGTTAGTCGCTTGCCAATTTTGGGGAAACAGTGTATGATAGGAAAGTACCTTTTAGGCTAAATCAAGAAAAATGAGGATAAGATGAAACAATTTTTGGAAAAGCTGAGTATACTCTCCCTGTCACTAGTATTGATCACATCGTTTTCAATCTCAAGTGCTCTGCCAGCTATGTTTGACTATTATCAGGACTATTCGACAGGTCAAGTTGAGCTCTTAGTTAGCTTACCTTCCTTCGGGATTATGGCTATGCTTTTGCTGAATGGAGTTTTGGAGCGAATCTTTCCTGAACGTCTCCAATTGACCCTTGGTCTCTTAATTTTATCGATTAGCGGGACTGCACCTTTCTGGTATCAGGGTTACTATTTTGTCTTTGCGACTCGCCTACTTTTTGGGATCGGTGTAGGGATGCTCAATGCCAAGGCTATTTCAATTATCAGTGAACGCTATCACGGGAAAACTCGTATCCAAATGCTTGGTTTTCGTGGGTCTGCAGAAGTCGTAGGAGCATCCATCTTAACCTTAGCAGTTGGTCAACTCTTAGCATATGGCTGGACAGCTAGTTTCTTGGCCTATGCCGCAGGCTTGGTAGTCTTGGTGCTCTTTCTTCTCTTTGTCCCTTACAACAAGGAAGAAATTCATGAGTCCAAGCATCAGACAGAAGAAGCAGTAAGATTGACTGCTTCTATGAAAAAGCTCATTTTCTTCCTTGCTATTGCAGCCGCAGTGATTGTATGTACCAATACGGCCATTACCTTCCGCATCCCTAGTCTTATGATTGAGGCAGGGTTTGGAGATGCTCAGTTGTCCAGTTTGGTACTTAGTGCCATGCAGTTGATTGGGATTCTAGCTGGAATCAGCTTTTCTTTCCTGATCTCGACCTTCAAGGAAAGACTTCTATTGGTCGCTGGTGTCACTTTTGGGATAGGGCAAATCATCATTGCTCTTTCCTCATCACTCTGGGTGGTGGTTGCAGGTTCTACCCTGGGAGGATTTGCCTATAGCATCGCTCTGACGACAGTCTTTCAGTTGATATCTGAGCGAATTCCTGCAAAACTCCTCAATAAAGCAACTTCATTTGCTGTTTTGGGATGTTCTTTTGGAGCATCATTAACACCCTTTGTTCTTTCAGGGATTGGCTTGGTGACTATGGATGGTCGGATGACCTTTATTATCCTAGGAGCATGGATGATTGCAACATCAGTCATTGTTTCTATTTTATTGAAAAAAGAAGTTTAACAAAAAACTCAAGGATGTAAGTTCCTTGAGTTTTTTTATTTATTAGACAGCATCTGCCAAAAAATATCGATGATATAGGTCAAACCATAGGTATAAACAACTAAGGTAAAAGGCTTTGTCAAGATGATGATAGTCATATAGCGTTTGAAGCTCATCTTGGTCAGGGCAGCCAGCATACAGAGAAAATCTGCAGGACTAACTGGCCAAATCATCATAAAGATAAAGAAACGGTCAAAGCGATTGCCCTTATCTAACCAACCGATATACTTGTCATAGGTTCGTTTGCTGACGACTGATTGGACAAAAGGCGCACCATAGAGCCTTACTAGGTAAAAGATAATAGCACAACCAATGACGATACCAATGTAGTTATAGATAGTACCCACGATATGCCCATAGATGAAAACACCCGCAACGGATGTCAGAGCACCTGGGATAATGGGAACAACTGTCTGTAAAATCTGTAAAAAGATAAAGAGTGGAGGCCCCCAGACACCTGCCTGTTGGATAAATTCAGAGAGGGTTTCTTTTGATTGTAAGATCCCCGCCTGATAGGCCCAAATACAAAAGATAATCGTACCAACTCCACCCACTATGGATGAAAAATGGATGACTTGCTGCAGAAGGGGAGAAATAGCCTTCATTTGTTTATCGGATGACATGTAGACTCCTCTTAAATAGTATAAATCTACTATACCATATTTTGAGGAGAAAGACTAGATGGGATACTTCGTGTGACTTCGCCTCAAGTATGGTAAAATGGGAATAAGAAAATGACAGCTTAGAATGAGGAAAATCATGTTAGGATTAAAGTTTAATGGTACTTGGCGCAACTACCAAAAACAGGTATTGGACAACTTCCAAGAATACCAAGCAGATGGTCATGTCCACTTGGTGGCAGCGCCAGGTTCAGGGAAAACAACTATTGGAATCGAATTGATTGCTCGCTTTGATAAGCCTGCTCTCGTTTTAGTACCGACAGTGACCATCCGGGAACAATGGGTGGATAGGATTCGACAGGCCTTTTTAGAGGATGAGAACCAGGTCACAAGCCTCGTGTCTCAAAATCTTAAGGACATGAAGCAAATCACCATTGCCACCTACCAAGCCTTTCACAGTGCTATGCAACAGATGCAATCTCAAGAAGATAACGGCGTGGTTGAGGATTTTGTAGGCTTTGACCTGCTTGCCAGACTCAAAGAAAGGGGTGTCGAAACCCTCTGTCTGGACGAATGCCATCACTTGAGAAATGAATGGTGGAAAAGCTTAGAAGACTTCCGTAAAAACTACCAGCAACTGCAAGTCATCTCTCTCACTGCGACACCGCCTTATGACAGTGAACCAGAACTCTGGGATCGCTATCTCCAGATGTGTGGCGAGATTGACCAAGAAATCACAGTGCCAGAACTGGTCAAGGAAGACACTTTTTGCCCTCATCAGGACTTTGTCTATATCTGTTTTCCGACTAAGGAAGAGGACAAGCGCTTGGAAGAGTTTGAAGACACCAAGTGGCAGTATGTCAGCCAACTAGTCGTTGATCCTTACTTCCAAGAGTTGATTAAGAGTTCCAAGGTTCTCAAAGGGGAAATTTCTGCAGATATGCTCCTTGAAGATCCCAAATATCTCTCAGCACTCCTCATTTATCTACAGGCTCAAAAGCTGGAAATCCCCAAGTATCTACGAGATTTATTAGGTGCTGAAGGCTTGCCTTCCCTTAATTACTATTGGTTAGAAGTTCTCTTGCAAGGCCTCCTCTATCAGACTCCTGACTGGTATGAGGATCCGCAGGAGACAAAGAAAAAGATAGAAGCAGAACTGAAATCAAGAGGGCTGATTGAAAAACGTCAGGTTTTCTTGGTCAAATCCAAGGCCAATGACCAAATCCTCAACCAATCTCTAGGAAAACTAGCTGGGATTGCATCTATCTTTGAAACCGAGTATGCCAGTCTAGGAAAGGACTTGAGACAGTTAGTCTTGGCGGACTATATCCGTAAGGACTTTGCCACTTATCTGGGAGATGACCAAGCACCAATCACGCAATTAGGTGTCCTCCCTTACTTTGAAACCATTCGCAGAAGTGCACAAAAGCAAGGCTTGTCTGTCCCAATAGCAGTCCTTTCTGGTAGTGTCGTGATCATACCTGCCAGTGTCAAGGCAGAACTCGAAGCACTCATTCCAAACACTAGCTTAAGCTTCTCTGCCATTGGAAAACTCGACCAAGAGTCCTATCTCCAAGTAGGATTTCCATCCAGCTTTAAGGGGATGGTCGCAGCAGTGACCGAGCTCTTCCAACGTGGTTCTATCCAGGTCTTGGTCGGAACCAAGTCTCTCTTGGGAGAAGGATGGGATGCGCCTTGCGTCAACTCTCTCATCCTCGGAAGTTTTGTCGGAAGCTTTATGCTTAGTAATCAGATGCGGGGTCGTGCCATCCGTATCTGGCCAGGACATCCAGATAAGACCAGCAACATCTGGCACCTAGTAGCCATCAAACCTTACAAAAATCCAGCCTTTTCTAAGGAGGACCAAGAAGAACTAGACCTCAATCCATATCAGGACTTACAAACCCTTGCCCGTCGTATGGACCATTTCCTTGGCTTGTCCTATAAGGAAGATACCATTGAAACAGGTTTGTACCGCTTAAACTTTCCTGAGTTCCCATTTAAGAAAAAGAAACTCGAAGACTATAACGAGAAGATCATGGAACTATCCAAGGATCGCGCCTCTCTTCGTAAAAAATGGCAGGAATCTCTCATTGTTGCTGACAAGATTGAGATTGTCAATGAAGTTGCGACTGACAGCAAACGAATCCCTCTGCTTGCCCTAGCGGATGCTGAAAAGTGGCTTCGCTACGCTCTGATGGTATTTGCCATTAGTCTCCTAGCTTATGTCGTTCGACTAACCTTCTTTGCCTTGCCATGGTTGACAGCTCTTTGTGTCCTCTTCCTAGCCATCACAGCCTTTCGCTATTACAGCTACAAGAGTCCTTATAAACGCTTGCGCCAGATCGGTGAAGCTATTCGCAAGGTCATGGTGACTGCAGGGCATTTGTCTGATGATCAGTCGCGCGTGCAGGTCGATGAGGACAAGGACAGCTTTAACGTCTTTGCCTATCTAAAAGGTGGCAGTATGCGAGACAAGGAGCTCTTTTCGAAGGTTATAGGAGAATTCTTTGCCCCTGTGGACAATCAACGCTACCTCTTAGTCGCTCAAAAAGCACCAGCCGGCCAATCCAAGTATTTCGTAGTCCCAAGCCTCTTTGAAAAACGCAAGGAAGATGCCCAGTTCTTCCAAAATGCCGTCGCACCACACATAGGCAACTACCAACTCGTCTACACCCGCAACGAAGCAGGCCGAAAAATCCTGCTCGAAGCCAGACTCAAATCCCTAGCCAACAAACACGACCGCATCATCACTAAGAAGAAGGTCAAAAGTGCTTTGAAATAGAAAAGGTATTTTTTGCCTCAATCATGGTATAATGTTACATATGAATAACAACAACCAACGTGCCCTTTGTCAGCAACTCTGGGCGAGAAACAAATACCTCGTTTTGAGTCATTCTAGCAATATTTACAATGAGATTCGTCAGTATCTCAAGAATGAAGAGGTGGATGTGAGTCAGGTTCAGGAGATGATTGATCGTGCCTGCCAGATTCCAGAACACAGGGGTCAGGTTTGCAACGCTTTTCAGCATATTTGGGGCTATTTTAAAAAACAAGCCAGCCTTGACGAGCGCAAGGACTATATGCTCTTGCTGGATCGCTATCGCTTTGGTCAAGCTTCCAAGGAGGACTTGATTGCTCAGACGAGAGATTTGCTTGAACGATACCCAAATGCATATCTGCAACATTCTACCTTGCTGAAAGGAGACTCCCATGAGACTTTGGCATGAGGCTTTGATTTCACAACTTCCCCGTCCTCAGCTCTTGGGGCAACATCGAGAGTGCTGCGCCCTTCGTGGCAATGGCTGGGGCAGAAAGCATGCGACGGTGGACTATGTCTTTACCCACTCGCCCTATCATATCTATGCCTATCATCAATTGATCATGGAGGAGATGGCTAGCCGTGGCTACAATGTCAATCCAGAGTGGCTGGATAAGAACTATCGCGGCAAGACCTGCCCTCCTTATCAAGACTTAGCAGAGGAAAAGCTGAAAAGTCCTATCTATAGTGAGCATGACCATGCCTACTATGAGGAGTGTCTGGCAAATCTCCGTGACAAGGGAATCAACCTATAGTCTTTTCTAATAACAAGCCATAGGTAGCTTTCAATTCACTATTTTTTTGCGAAGAACTAGCAACCTGGAAAGGTTACTAATCTATATCTATCAAAGGATTTGGGGGAATTTCTTCAAATCTTTTTTTGCTACTTCAAATCGTGATATAGTTTCAAACTATATCAAAGCCTAATTTTTTACAATTATACAGACAGATTCTTTTCTGTTAAGATAGTTTCAACAACAATTTTTGGAGGACAAAACATGTCAACTACTATTATCGGATTCCCACGTTTGGGTGAATTCCGCGAATTAAAATTTACAACTGAAAAATACTTTAGAAAAGAAATCTCAGAAGAAGAACTATTGGCAGCAGCAAAAGAATTGCGTGCTAAACACTGGAACATTGTCAAAGAAAAAGGCATCACTGAAATCCCATCAAATGACTTTTCTCACTATGACAACTTCCTTGATGCTGCTTTCCTTTTCAACGTAGTTCCTGCATCAGTACAAAACTTGGACTTATCTGATCTTGAACGTTACTTTGCTTTGGGACGTGGTTACCAAGGAGAAAAAGGGGATGTTCGTGCCCTTCCGATGAAGAAATGGTTCAACACTAACTACCACTATATCGTTCCTAAATTTGAAAAAGACACTCAAGTGAAACTTGCAGGTCACAAAATCTTTGATGAGTTCCAAGAAGCAAAAGAACTTGGCCTTAACACTCGTCCAGTCCTTGTAGGTCCATTCACTTTCCTTCAATTGTCAGACTTTGAAGAAGGCGTAAAAGCAGAAGACTTCGTAGATAGCTTTGTAGCTGCTTACCAAGAAGTATTTGCAAAATTGGCTGAACTTGGTGCGACTCGTATCCAATTGGACGAAGCTGCTCTAGTTAAAGATTTGACTGCTGAAGAAAAAGCTCTCTTCTTGAACCTCTACAACAAGCTTTTGGCTGACAAAAAAGGTCTTGAAGTCTTGCTTCAAACATACTTCGGTGACGTTCGTGACGTTTACGCTGACCTTGTGAAATTGCCAGTAGATGCCATCGGTCTTGACTTCGTTGAAGGTAAGAAAACTCTTGAACTCGTTAAAGGTGGCTTCCCAGCTGACAAGACTCTTTATGCAGGTATTGTCAATGGTAAAAACATCTGGCGCAACAACTACGAAAAGAGCTTGGCTGTTCTTGAGCAAATCCCAGCTGAAAACATCGTCTTGACTAGCTCATGCTCACTTCTTCATGTGCCATTTACAACTGCCAACGAAGAATTTGAACCAGCTATCTTGAACCACTTTGCATTTGCAGTTGAAAAATTGGATGAGATCCGTGACTTGGATGCTATCCGCAATGGTCAAGGTGCAGAGGCTCTTGCAGCTAACAAAGAACTCTTTGCGACTGAACGTGTTGGTGAAAATGCGGAACTTCGTGCTCGTATCGCTGGATTGACTGACGCAGATTACACTCGTTTGCCAGCCTTTGCTGAACGTGAAGCTATCCAAGAAGATGCCTTCAAACTTCCAGCTCTTCCAACAACAACCATCGGTTCATTCCCTCAAACTAAGGAAGTTCGTGCTAAACGTTTGGCCTTCCGTAAGGGTGAGTTGTCAGCAGAAGACTATGACAAGTTCTTGGCAGAGCAAATCGACGAATGGATTAAATGGCAAGAAGAAGTTGGATTTGACGTTCTTGTACACGGTGAATTCGAGCGTAATGACATGGTTGAGTACTTCGGTCAAAACTTGTCAGGTTACCTCTTCTCTAAGAATGGTTGGGTACAATCATACGGTATGCGTGGGGTTAAACCACCAATCATCTGGGGCGATGTCACTCGTCTCAACCCAATCACTGTGAAATGGTCTAGCTACGCACAAAGCCGTACTGACAAACCTGTTAAAGGTATGTTGACTGGACCTGTTACCATCCTTAACTGGTCATTCCCACGTGAAGACATCTCTATCAAGGATTCTACTCTTCAAATCGCTCTTGCAATCAAGGATGAAGTTCTTGACCTTGAAGCTGCAGGCGTGAAGATTATCCAAATCGACGAGGCTGCTCTTCGTGAGAAATTGCCACTCCGTCGTAGCGACTGGTACGAAGACTACCTTGACTGGGCTATTCCAGCATTCCGCTTGGTACACTCAACAGTAGCGCCAGATACTCAAATCCACACTCACATGTGTTACTCAGAATTCACAGATATCATCAAAGCTATCGACAACATGGATGCGGATGTTATCTCATTTGAAGCTAGCCGTTCAAACCTTGAAATCTTGGACGAACTCAAAGCTCAAAACTTCCAGACAGAAGTGGGTCCTGGAGTTTACGATATCCACTCTCCTCGTGTGCCTAATGAAGGCGAAATCGACCACACCATCGAAGCCATCCTTGCGAAAGTTCCAAGCAAGAAAGTATGGATCAACCCTGACTGTGGTTTGAAAACACGTGGTATCCCAGAAACTAAAGAAAGCTTGATCCGCCTTGTAGAAGCTGCTAAAGCTGCGCGTGAGAAATTGTAAGAAAAGACAATTCTCCCTACACGGTTGATCAGTAAGAAATCAACTAGAAAAGGTTCATACATATGTCACGTCAAACACCGTCCCTCTCATTTGAAGTTTTCCCTCCAAACCCAGAAGTAGGCAATGATAAAATTATTTCTGCACTCCAAAATATGCAGGATTTAGCACCACACTTCATCAGTGTGACTGCAAGTAATAATAAATTTAATATCAAAGAGACGACGGTTCGTTTGGCTGACTATATTCAAAATGACCTGAATATTAAGACCATTGCTCACTTGCCAGCTATTTACTTGACCAAGGACAAGGTTGCTGAAACCATTAGAGATTTGGACAAGGTTGGCGTACAGAAGATTTTGGCCCTTCGTGGAGATATCATTCCAGGTGTTGAACCGCAGAAGGATTTCCGTTATGCGACAGACTTGATTGAGTTCATCAAGGAACAGGCCCCACACTTTGATATCATTGGTGCTTGTTATCCTGAAGGACATCCAGATTCGCCAAATCAAATCTCAGATATCCAAAATCTCAAGAAAAAAGTGGATGCAGGATGCTCTAGTCTAGTAACGCAACTTTTCTTTGACAATGAGCGTTTCTACGATTTCCAAGACAAGTGTACCTTGGCAGGGATTGATGTTCCCATTCATGCAGGGATCATGCCAATCCTTAACCGTAACCAAGCTCTTCGTCTCTTGAAGACTTGTGAGAATATCCATCTCCCACGTAAGTTTAAGGCTATCTTGGACAAGTATGAGAATGACCCTGAGTCACTCAAAGCAGCAGGACTTGCCTATGCCGTAGACCAAATCGTGGACTTGGTAACGCAAGACGTTGCAGGTGTGCATCTCTACACTATGAACAATGCAGAAACTGCCCAATATATTCATCAAGCAACCCATACCTTGTTTAACCATCAGGCTGTAAAATAAAAAGCAGACCATTCTTTTCTGGTGAGAAGAATGGTTCTTTTTTGATAGAAAAGACCGTACTTTTTAAGAAAAATATGATAAAATAGACTCTGTACGTACTTGATACAAAGATGAGGGTATTTAGGTTTTAACGGTTGCGAAAACGAAACTCAAAAAGTCCAAAATGTCTTGAGTAATTGAACCCGGCTGAAAAGCTGTGTAAAAACGATAAACTGTCTTGTCTTCATCGAAGACTTCACCACTTTCCTATTTTTACTTTGCTTTTGACGACCTTGGTATCTTGATCTTTGTAGGCAAGGCGTATAATTTTATCAATCCAAAGGGGATTAAAATGACAAAACATGTGTTTCAAACGACTTTTGCGGGTCGTGAGTTGATCGTAGAGACTGGTCAGGTTGCTAAGCAAGCAAATGGCGCTGTTGTCGTTCGTTACGGTGAGTCAACTGTCTTGACTGCAACCGTTATGTCTAAGAAGATGGCAACTGGGGATTTCTTCCCACTCCAAGTTAACTACGAAGAAAAAATGTACGCAGCTGGGAAGTTTCCTGGTGGCTTTATGAAACGTGAAGGACGTCCTTCAACTGACGCGACTTTGACAGCGCGTTTGATTGACCGTCCGATCCGTCCTATGTTTGCGGAAGGTTTCCGTAATGAAGTACAAGTGATCAATACAGTTCTTTCTTACGATGAAAATGCATCTGCACCAATGGCAGCTATGTTTGGTTCATCATTGGCCTTGTCTATCTCAGATATTCCATTTGACGGACCAATCGCTGGGGTACAAGTAGGTTATGTCGATGGTGAAATCATCATCAACCCAACTCAAGAACAAGCAGAGCGCTCTCTTCTTGAATTGACAGTAGCCGGTACTAAGCACGCTATCAACATGGTAGAGTCTGGTGCTAAAGAATTATCAGAAGAAATCATGCTACAAGCTCTTCTTAAAGGACACGAAGCTGTCAAAGAATTGATTGCCTTCCAAGAAGAGATCGTTGCGGCGGTAGGTAAAGAAAAAGCAGTAGTTGAATTACTTCATGTAGATGCTGACTTGGAAGCTGAAATCATCGCAGCCTACAACAGTGACCTTCAAAAAGCGGTCCAAGTAGAAGAAAAATTGGCTCGTGAAGCTGCAACTCAAGCAGTCAAAGACCAAGTAACTACGGTTTACCAAGAAAAATATGCGGACCACGAAGAATTTGACCGTATTATGCGTGATGTGGCTGAA
The DNA here is from genome assembly GCF_900095845.1 of Streptococcus timonensis. GTDB lineage: Bacteria > Bacillota > Bacilli > Lactobacillales > Streptococcaceae > Streptococcus > Streptococcus timonensis. The sequence continues at coordinate 1,149,326 of NZ_FMIX01000004.1, read as the reverse complement.
ATTTTGGAACAAATGGAACACGCAGAAGTGCGCCGTTTGATTACAGAAGACAAGGTTCGTCCTGATGGTCGTAAGGTCGATGAAATTCGTCCTTTGGATGCAGTCGTTGACTTCCTACCTCGTGTTCACGGCTCAGGTCTCTTCACTCGTGGACAAACGCAAGCCCTTTCTGTCTTGACCTTGGCACCAATGGGTGAAGCACAAACCATCGATGGTTTGGATCCAGAACACAAGAAACGCTTTATGCACCACTATAACTTCCCACAATACTCTGTAGGGGAAACAGGACGTTACGGTGCACCAGGTCGTCGTGAAATTGGTCACGGTGCTCTTGGTGAGCGTGCCCTTGCTCAAGTATTGCCAAGCTTGGAAGAATTCCCATACGCTATCCGTCTGGTAGCAGAAGTCTTGGAATCAAACGGTTCTTCATCTCAAGCCTCTATCTGTGCTGGCACTCTTGCACTTATGGCTGGTGGTGTGCCAATCAAGGCACCAGTAGCAGGGATTGCCATGGGGCTCATCTCAGATGGAAACAACTACACAGTATTGACAGATATCCAAGGTTTGGAAGACCACTTTGGAGATATGGACTTCAAGGTTGCAGGTACCCGCGACGGGATTACAGCCCTTCAGATGGATATCAAGATCCAAGGAATCACTGCAGAAATCTTGACGGAAGCTCTTGCTCAAGCCAAGAAAGCTCGTTTTGAAATCCTTGATGTGATTGAAGCTACTATTCCAGAAGTTCGTCCAGAATTGGCTCCAACAGCTCCGAAAATTGATACCATCAAGATTGATGTGGACAAGATTAAGATTGTCATCGGTAAGGGTGGAGAAACCATTGACAAGATCATTGCTGAAACAGGCGTTAAGATTGATATCGATGAAGAAGGAAATGTATCTATCTACTCCAGCGACCAAGATGCAATCAACCGTGCCAAAGAAATCATTGCTGGTTTGGTTCGTGAAGCCAAAGTGGACGAAGTTTTCCATGCCAAAGTTGTTCGTATCGAGAAATTTGGTGCCTTTGTCAACCTCTTTGATAAGACAGATGCCCTCGTACACATCTCTGAAATGGCTTGGACTCGTACTAATAATGTAGAAGATTTAGTTCAAATTGGTGATTTTGTAGATGTGAAGGTCATCAAGATCGATGAAAAAGGTCGTGTAGACGCTTCTATGAAGGCACTCTTACCACGTCCTCCAAAACCTGAACATTCAGAAGAAAAAGGTGAAAAGGGGCATCGTCATGTCGGTCGTCCTCGTCACCATCATAAGGACCACAAACCTAAGAAAGAAACTACAGAAACACCAAAAGACTCAGAATAAGAAAGGAAAAATGTATGGGATGGTGGCGTGAAACCATTGATATTGTAAAAGAAAATGATCCAGCGGCTCGTAACACCCTGGAAGTCTTACTGACTTACCCTGGAGTTAAGGCCTTGGCTGCCCACCGTCTCTCTCATTTTCTCTGGAAGCACGGCTTTAAACTCTTGGCTCGGATGCACAGTCAGTTTTGGCGCTTCTGGACTCAGATTGAGATCCATCCGGGCGCTCAGATCGATTCAGGTGTTTTTATCGATCATGGAGGAGGTCTCGTGATTGGAGAGACTGCTATCGTTGAAAAGGGAGTACTCCTCTATCATGGGGTAACCCTTGGTGGGACTGGGAAGGATTGTGGCAAACGCCATCCGACAATTCGTAAAGGTGTTCTCATCTCTGCTCATGCCCAAGTCATTGGACCCGTTGAAATCGGTGAAAATGCCAAGGTCGGTGCTGCAGCGGTTGTTGTGGCAGACGTACCTAGTGATGTAACAGTCGTCGGTATTCCAGCCAAGATTGTCCGCGTTCATGGGCAAAAAGATGAGCTAACTATTCATGAAGTTGAAGCCAAGCGAGAATATTACCTCGATAAGCTAGAGCATGCTAGAGAAGCCAGTCACAGATCGTCGGGGTTGTAGAGAGTAGTAATGCTTTAGGTAGGAGGTTAGGTAAATGCTATTAGAAGAATTCGAAAATGTACCTGCTGTTATCGAACCAACTGATCGAAGTATTCGTGGTGGCGGAGAAATCTGTGATACGATTATTTTATCTTTTAATGGAGAAATCGTTGAACGAGTAAAGCAGTTTGAAGATGTTTACGAAGGTGGCTATCTAACCAATCTAAATGGTAGATTTCCATGGTATATCTATGAAAAGGATGGGAGTAAGGTAGCAGTTGCTATAGCTACGATTGGAGCCCCGATGGTCGTTGGACTCTTAGAAGAACTTAAAGCAAGAGGATTTAAGAACTTTATTGTTTTGGGTTCTTGCGGAGTTCTAGATCAGTCTATTCAGGCAGATAAGATTATCCTACCAAGTTCAGCTCTACGTGATGAAGGTACAAGTTACCATTACGCTCCTGCAAGTGATGAAATAGCTTATGATGAAACTTTACTCCTAACCATAGAAAAAGCTTTAAATAAATCTGATATTGAGCACATTCGAACAAAGGCTTGGACCACAGATGCTTTCTATCGTGAAACAGCTGATAAGGTCAAACGTAGACTTGCAGCAGGTGCGACTGTTGTAGATATGGAAGCCTCAGCAATCATGGCTTGGGCACAATTTCGACAAGCAAAAGTTTATCAATTTTTTTATACAGCTGATTATGTTGACCATCATAATCATGAGTGGGATGCAAGATACGAAGAAAGAAAAGCAGATGCTATGACTTTCTTTGAGATAGCATTAGTAATTGCTAGAGAGTTGGATTGAAACGACTCTTTACGATAAACAAGACACAGAAAGGAGTCAGTGAGTGATTAAAATCTATGACACCATGTCTCGTGATTTGCGAGAATTTGTCCCAATCGAGGACGGTAAGGTCAAGATGTATGTCTGTGGGCCAACCGTCTACAACTATATCCACGTGGGGAATGCCCGTTCGACAGTAGCTTTCGATACCATTCGTCGCTACTTTGAGTATCGTGGCTATGAGGTTGCCTATATTTCTAACTTCACCGATGTGGATGATAAGATTATCAACCGTGCCAAAGAAGAAGGCATCACACCTCAAGAAGTAGCTGACAAGTATATCGCTGCATTTCGTGAGGATGTTACGGCCTTGGGCGTCAAGCCTGCTACCCGTCATCCACGAGTAGTCGAGTTTATGGCTGACATCATCCGTTTTGTGGAAGACCTGATTGAAAAAGGCTGTGCCTATGAGAGTCAGGGCGATGTCTATTTCCGTGTGGAAAAATCCCATAACTATGCTAAGTTGGCCAATAAAAGCTTAGAAGACTTGGAGCTAGGAGCTTCAGGTCGGACAGACGAAGAAACAGCTCGCAAGGAAAACCCTGTAGACTTTGCTCTTTGGAAAGCAGCTAAACCAGGTGAGATTTCTTGGGACAGCCCTTGGGGTCCTGGTCGTCCAGGCTGGCACATCGAGTGTTCGGTCATGTCTACTGAGATTTTAGGCGATACCATCGATATTCACGGTGGTGGAGCTGACCTTGAGTTTCCACACCACACCAACGAAATTGCCCAGTCAGAAGCCAAGACAGGTAAGACCTTTGCCAACTACTGGATGCACAATGGTTTTGTCAATATTGACAATGTCAAGATGTCCAAGTCTTTGGGGAACTTCATTACGGTACACGATGCCCTCGAAACGATCGACGGTCAAGTATTGCGTTTCTTCTTTGCGACTCAGCATTACCGCAAGCCAATCAACTTTACGGAAAAAGCTGTGCGTGATGCTGAGACCAATCTCAAGTATCTGAAGAACACTTATGAGCAACCATTTTCTGGAACTGTAGATGCGGGGGAGTTGCAAGCTTATAAAGATAAGTTCGTAGCTGCAATGGATGAAGATTTCAATACAGCAAATGGTATCACAGTCGTCTTTGAAATGGCCAAGTGGATCAACTCAGGCAACTATGATGAAGCGGTTAAGGAAGCTCTTGCAGCTATGTTAGAGGTCTTTGGTATTGTCTTTGTCGAGGAAGTTTTGGATGAAGAGATCGAAATTTTGATTCAAAAACGTCAAGAAGCGCGTGTCAATCGTGATTTTGCGACAGCTGACCAAATCCGTGACCAACTGGCTGCTCAAGGGATTAAGCTACTGGATACCAAGGATGGAGTGAGGTGGACACGTGATTGATGTCAATCTCATTAACGGGATTGCGCTAGCCTTTGAAGGAGATGCAGTATACTCTATGTATATTCGCCGTCACCTCATCCTAAAAGGTATGACCAAGCCCAATAAACTCCACCAAGAGGCGACTAAGTATGTTTCAGCTAAGGCTCAGGCTCGTTTGATTTCACTGATGTTGGAGGAGCAAGTCCTGACTGAGAAAGAAGAAGAAATCTATAAACGAGGGCGTAACACCAATAGCCATACCAAGGCAAAAAATGCTGATGTTGTCACCTACCGTATGTCTACAGGTTTTGAAGCTGTCATGGGTTATCTCCATATGACTGAAAATATGGATCGCCTAGAAACTTTGATCTCTTGGTGCATCCAAAAAGTGGAGGAATAGCATATGTTAGCAAAAGAACTACTAGATTGGTTTCCAGATGGTAAAATCTTAGATCAACCAGTAGACAAAGAAGATTATCTTTGCCTATCTTTGTCAAATAATCAGTGGCTTTTGCTGGAGGAAGCTAGTCTAAGTGAACGTGAAAAACAATTGGTTTCTCTCTTAACCCAGCAGGAACAAACGATCTCGCTCAATCCTTGGTATAGCCATTTGCTTGAAGGTAAGGGCCAAGCGCCTCAAACTTTCAAGAAAATACAGCTTGTATATTGCCACCTGTCTTATTTCCAACAGGAGAATCTATCTTCTTGGTTAGACATGATGCGAACCCTGTTTCCAAACTACTTGACTACGATTCAGGTAGGGGCTCAGGATTATCTCTTTGTTCTCCAGCAGGATAAGTATTTCTCTGTTCGTTCGATCTTATCAGATACTCTCGAAGCAGTAGAATATGACTTTGGACTTCGTCTGTCGATTATGTTGGGGCAGGTCTGGTCACAGAATGCTCAACAATCCTTATCAGACTTAATCAAGGCTGAGCGTGAGCTCTTTAAGACTTGGTGGCGTCAAGGTCATCAAGGGGTTCAGACTTTTTCTCAACTCTATCTCTGGAGCCTTGGAGAAAAACAGGTTGACCTTAGAATTATCAAGGACTACCTTCGTCAGTTGATTCAGGACCAAGATCAGATTCAGGAAATTATTTTGTCTCTTTGGGACAATAGTGCGGTTCTGACAAAAACAGCTCAGCAGTTGTATTTGCACCGTAATTCTCTCCAGTACAAGATTGATAAATGGGCAGAACTAACGGGCTTAGAATTAAAGGATTTGACGGATTTAACACTCTGTTATCAACTCATCTTACCAGATATCCTATAAAGTTTTGTGCAAGTTGCACAGAACTTTTTTTGTTTTTTGGTCAACTTGCCATAGAATGGTAAAGCGTTTTCATATATAATAAAACTATCAAAAACAAAAGGAGTTCTCCACAATGGTAGAATTAAATCTTAAAAATATTTACAAAAAATATCCAAACAGCGAACACTATTCAGTTGAAGACTTTAACTTGGATATCAAAGACAAAGAATTTATCGTTTTCGTAGGACCTTCAGGATGTGGTAAATCAACTACACTCCGTATGATTGCAGGTCTTGAAGACATCACAGAAGGTACTGCATCTATCGATGGTGTGGTTGTCAACGACGTAGCTCCAAAAGACCGTGATATCGCCATGGTATTCCAAAACTATGCTCTTTACCCACACATGACTGTATACGACAACATGGCTTTTGGTTTGAAATTGCGTAAATACAGTAAAGAAGATATCGACAAACGTGTACAAGAAGCAGCTGAAATCCTCGGATTGAAAGAATTTTTGGAACGTAAACCTGCTGACCTTTCTGGTGGTCAACGTCAACGTGTTGCCATGGGTCGTGCGATCGTCCGTGATGCAAAAGTGTTCTTGATGGACGAGCCTTTGTCAAACTTGGACGCGAAACTTCGTGTATCAATGCGTGCTGAAATTGCTAAAATCCACCGTCGTATCGGAGCTACAACTATCTACGTAACTCACGACCAAACTGAAGCGATGACACTTGCAGACCGTATCGTTATCATGTCAGCTACTAAGAACCCTGCTGGAACAGGTACTATCGGACGTGTTGAACAAATCGGTACTCCTCAAGAAGTTTACAAAAACCCAGTTAACAAATTCGTAGCAGGATTCATCGGAAGCCCAGCTATGAACTTCATCAACGTTAAATTGAACGGTGACCGCATCGTTGGTGACGGCTTTAACTTGAAAGTTCCAGAAGGCGCTTTGAAAGTTCTTCGTGAAAAAGGTTATGAAGGTAAAGAATTGATCTTCGGTATCCGTCCAGAAGACGTGAACGCTGAGCCTGCTTTCCTTGAAACATTCCCAGAATCAGTTGTTAAAGCAACTATCTCTGTATCAGAGTTGCTTGGTTCTGAATCTCACCTATACTGCCAAGTTGGTAAAGACGAGTTTGTTGCAAAAGTTGACGCTCGTGACTACTTGCAAGCAGGTGCAACAGTTGAACTTGGATTTGACCTAAACAAAGCACACTTCTTCGATGTAGAAACTGAAAAAACAGTATACTAAGACATAAGAAATGATCAAACACTGCTAGAAGAATTCTAGCAGTGTTTTTCTTATAAAGCTCTAGGTTCTTCTAGTTTTCTTATTGTCGAAAAAGTGATAAAATGGTAGGAAGAACTGGAGAGTATGCATGCCCAAAGAAGTAATTTATTCAGGCGATGAAGTCGTCGCTTTAACACAAAAATATTTATCGAAGGAAGATGTGGCTTTTGTGCATAAGGCCTTGGTTTATGCTGTTGAATGCCACAGTGGTCAGTATCGTAAATCTGGCGAACCCTACATCATCCACCCTATTCAGGTAGCGGGAATCTTAGCTAAACTCAAGCTAGATGCTGTCACAGTTGCCTGTGGTTTTTTGCATGATGTTGTCGAAGATACAGATGCTAGCTTGGATGATTTAGAGAGAGTTTTTGGTCATGATGTTCGCATTATCGTTGATGGGGTTACTAAATTAGGGAAGGTCGAGTACAAGTCTATCGAAGAGCAGCTGGCTGAAAACCACCGCAAGATGCTGATGGCCATGTCAGAAGACATCCGTGTTATCTTGGTTAAACTATCTGACCGTTTGCATAATATGAGAACTCTCCATCACCTCCGTAAAGATAAGCAGGAACGAATTTCTAGAGAAACCATGGAAATCTATGCTCCGCTTGCTCACCGACTAGGGATTTCAAGTGTTAAGTGGGAGCTTGAGGACTTATCATTCCGTTATCTCAATCCAACAGAGTTTTATAAGATAACTCATATGATGAAGGAGAAGCGTAGAGAGCGGGAAGAACTTGTTGATGAAGTTGTGACCAAGTTGGAGGAATATACTTCCGAACGGAATCTCACAGGAAAAATCTACGGTCGTCCAAAGCATATCTACTCTATCTATCGTAAGATGCAGGATAAGAAAAAGCGTTTCGAGGAAATCTATGACCTGATTGCCATTCGCTGTATCTTAGAGACTCATAGTGACGTCTATGCCATGTTGGGTTATGTTCATGAACTTTGGAAACCAATGCCTGGGCGTTTTAAGGATTATATTGCTAACCGAAAGGCCAATGGTTACCAGTCTATCCATACGACTGTTTATGGACCAAAAGGACCGATCGAGTTCCAGATCCGTACCAAGGAAATGCACGAGGTTGCTGAGTACGGGGTTGCGGCTCACTGGGCGTATAAAAAAGGAATCAAGGGGCAGGTTAACAATAAAGAATCTGCCATTGGTATGAATTGGATTAAGGAGATGATGGAACTCCAAGATCAGTCCAATGATGCTAAAGATTTCGTAGAGACGGTTAAAGAAAATTACCTAGCAGAAGAAATCTACGTCTTTACTCCAGATGGAGCTGTTCGTTCACTTCCAAAAGACTCTGGACCTATTGACTTTGCCTATGAAATTCATACCAAAATTGGTGAAAAAGCAACAGGTGCCAAGGTTAATGGACGTATGGTTCCTTTAACTACAAAACTGAAAACAGGCGACCAGGTTGAAATTGTTACTAATCCAAATTCCTTTGGACCAAGTCGTGACTGGCTTACCATGGTCAAGACCAGCAAGGCTCGAAATAAGATTCGTCAGTTCTTTAAAAATCAAGACAAAGAATTATCGATCAATAAAGGCCGTGAAATGCTCATCAGTCAGTTTCAAGAACATGGCTATGTGGCTAATAAATTCATGGATAAGCGACACATGGATGAGGTTCTCCAAAAAACCAGCTACAAGACAGAAGAATCTCTCTTTGCTGCGATTGGTTTTGGAGAAATTGGTGCTATCACCGTCTTTAATCGCTTAACTGAAAAAGAACGCCGTGAAGAAGAGCGTGCTAAAGCTAAGGCAGAAGCAGAAGAGCTGGTTAAGGGCGGCGAAGTCAAGGTAGAGAACAAGGATACGCTTAAGGTGAAGCATGAGGGTGGGGTCGTCATCCAAGGTGCTTCTGGTCTCTTGATCCGGATTGCCAAATGTTGTAATCCTGTTCCAGGTGATGATATCGTTGGTTATATTACCAAAGGTCGAGGAGTTGCCATCCACCGTGTTGACTGTATGAACCTTCGTTCGCAGGAAAACTATGAGCAGCGTCTTTTAGATGTTGAGTGAGAAGATCAATTCTCAAGTAAAGAATATATCGCCCACATTGATATCTACGGTCTCAATCGTACAGGTCTTTTGAATGATGTGTTACAAGTCTTGTCAAATACGACCAAAAACATCTCTACTGTAAACGCCCAGCCTACCAAGGATATGAAATTTGCAAATATTCACGTTTCTTTTGGGATTTCAAATCTTTCAACTCTGACAACAGTAGTTGATAAGATTAAGAGCGTACCAGAAGTCTACTCAGTTAAACGGACCAATGGTTAAGTATGCTCGATACAGTCAGAAAGGATTTCTATGAAAATCATCGTTCAGCGAGTCAAGCAAGCTCAGGTCTCCATTGAGGGGCAAGTTTATAGTCAAATCAAGCAAGGTTTATTACTCCTAGTGGGAGTTGGTCCTGAAGACCAAGCAGAAGATCTAGACTATGCGGTGAAAAAGCTCGTCAATATGCGTATATTTTCTGATGCAGAAGGAAAGATGAACCTGTCAGTCAAGGATATTAAGGGGGAAATCCTCTCTATCTCTCAATTCACTCTTTTTGCAGATACAAAGAAGGGCAATCGACCAGCATTTACAGGTGCTGCCAAACCTGATATGGCTGAGGCTTTTTACCAAGACTTAAATCGAAAACTAGCCAAGGAAATTCCTGTTGAGACAGGTGTCTTCGGAGCTGATATGCAGGTGGAACTGATCAATGATGGTCCAGTAACCATCATCCTAGATACCAAGAATAGATAAGAAAAACCAAGCATACAAGCTTGGTTTTTCTTATCTATAAAATCCCTAAAAGACAAAGCTTCTAGGGATAAGGGGGGTCAGTTCATTTTTTCAACATAGAGGTGCTTAGCGATATCGAGGCTGACTTGAAGTTCTTCATTGTTGTGAATCAGAGTAAAAGTATTACTGAAACCATCAAACTGTTTGACTTGAAGTTGGTCTCCAATATGGATGCCATGTTTTTCCAAATATTGAAGAAGTTCAAAGCTATCATGGACTCTTGTGAGAAGGTAGCTTCCTGCTTCTTTGATATCAGAAAGTGGCAGGTTATTGATCTCAACCAGAAGTTCACCCTTGGCAGGAATAGTACCACCATGAGGACAGGTCTTTGGAAAACCTAACATACTTTCCAATCTCTCAACAAAAAGGTCTGATACAGTATGTTCTAGCACTTCAGCTTCTTCGTGGATCTGATTGCTAGTATAGTCTAAATGGTGAACTAAGAATACCTCAATAAGTCGGTGTTTGCGATAAAGCTCAGAAACTAGTCTCAAACCAATGTCTGTCAGCAAATAGCCATTTTCTTTATTCTTTAGAATGAGATTTTCAGATTGCATGCGCTTGATCATCTCTGTTACAGCAGGCGGAGAGACCTGCATACGGGCAGCAATTTCTTTGTTAGTGATTTTTTGCATGTCCGTACCGATTTCATAAATACATTTTAAATAATCTTCTTTATTTGGAGTCATTCGTTTCCTCTTGTATATTCTCTCCATCTAGTATACCAAAAAAAGCTAGATTTCTCTAGCTTTCTGTCATAATGCTTGTGATTTTAGTCTAGTTCTTTAACTGCAGCAATAGCGGCTTCAAAGTCTGGCTCGCTGTTGATATTATCCACGTATTCGACGTAGCGGATGATATTATCGGTATCGAGAACAAAAACTGCGCGTGCAAGCAGATGCCATTCATTGATTAAGAGGGCATAATCGCGTCCAAAGGAGTGGTCGAAGTAGTCTGAAAGCATGATGGCATTCTCAATTCCCTCAGCACCACACCAGCGTTTTTGTGCAAATGGAAGGTCCATAGATACCGTTAGGACAACAGTGTTGTCTAAGCTAGCTAATTCTTGGTTAAAGCGACGAGTCTGAAGCGAGCAGATGCCTGTATCGATAGAAGGGATGACACTCAAAATCTTTTTCTTGCCTTCAAAGTCAGCCAGTGTTTTTTTAGAGAGGTCAGTCGTTGTGAGAGAGAAATCAAGTGCTTTGTCTCCTACTTGTAGTTGTTTTCCTGTAAACGTAACAGGGTTTCCGAGGAATGTAGTCATAAGCTACTCCAATCTTTTTTCTTTCATTTTACATTAAACGTTCAGACTTTTCCAATAGTTTGACCGAAAATTGATTAGACAAAAAACGCCAATACAAGGAGAATGACGTTTTTTAAAATGATTATTTAGACAAACCTTCAGAAATCTTGTCAAGGTTGTATTTCATCATGTTGTAGTAGCTGTCACCTTCTTTACCTTCTTCAGCAATTGAGTCAGTAAAGATTTGTGCGTAAATTGGGATGTTTGTGTCTTGTGAAACAGTCTTCATTGGACGATCATCGACACTGGATTCAACAAATAGTGATGGAACTTTCATTTGGCGAAGTTTTTCAACCAAAGTCTTGATTTGGTCAGGTGTTCCTTCTTCTTCAGTATTGATTTCCCAGATGTAAGCACTTGGGACACCGTAAGCTTTAGAGAAGTATTTGAAGCATCCTTCGCTGGTTACGATGAGTTTCTTGTCCGCATCAATAGCGTTAAATTTCTCTTTGGCTTCCTTGTCAAGCTTGTCTAGTTTTTCAGTGTATTCTTTGAGATTCTTTTCGTAGAATTCCTTGTTGCTAGGGTCTTTGGCGATGAGTTGCTTAGCAATATTTTGAGCATAGATGATCCCATTTTCAAGATTGAGCCAAGCGTGTGGGTCTTCTTTCCCTTTTTCATTTTCCCCTTCTAGGTAGATGACATCAACGCCTTCACTAACTGCAAAGTAGTCTTTGTTTTCAGTTTTCTTAGCATTCTCAACTAATTTTGTAAACCAGGCATTTCCACCTGTTTCAAGGTTGATACCATTGTAGAAAATTAAGTCGGCTTGCGAAGTTTTCTTGACGTCTTCTGGTAGTGGCTCGTACTCGTGTGGATCTTGTCCTACAGGCACGATACTATGAAGATCAATCTTGTCTCCTGCGATATTTTTAGTAATATCAGCGATGATAGAGTTAGTTGCTACAACCTTTAGTTTTTGGTTTGTAGATGCTGTGTCTTTTTTTCCGCTAGCACAGGCAGCTAATCCAATGATAGCAAGAAAAAGAACAAGCAATGTACCTAATTTTTTCATTATATTCCTCCAGAGGGGCTCCCTCATTATTGTTTGATTTTTTTATTTTTCAGCTTCAGATAACGTTGTTTTGGTGCGATAAAGAAACTGATGAGAAAGAAACTTGCAGATGTCAGCACGATACTTGAACCTGCAGCCAGGTTAAAGCTATAACCGATAAAAAGTCCCAAGACAGAAGCTAGAGCTCCCAAGCCTGATGAAAGAAAAATCATGGTCTTTAGACTATTGGCGTAAAGATAAGCTGTCGCGGCTGGAGTAATCAGCATGGCTACGATAAGGATGGTTCCGACACTTTGCATAGCAGTCACTGACACCAAAGTCAAGAGTATCATGAGTAGATAGTGGTAGAAATTAACTGGCATGCCCATAGCTTTGGCTAGGAGTTCATCAAAGGATGTAATCAAGAGTTGCTTGAAGAAAATCCCGATAATCAATAGAATGAGAGCTCCCATACCGATGGTAATATACATGTCTATGTCTTGCACAGCTAAGATATTCCCAAAGAGAATATGGAAGAGGTCAGTCGAGCTTTTAGCCACACTAATCAAGATAATGCCCAGAGCCAATAAAGATGAAAAGGTAATCCCAATGGCAGTGTCACTCTTGATAATAGAGTTCCCCTTGATGTAGGTGATGATGACAGAGGCAAGCAGTCCAAAGATGATAGCACCAATAAAGAAGTCAATTCCTAAAATAAAAGAAAGAGCTACACCAGGTAAGACAGCGTGCGAGATAGCATCTCCCATAAGGGACATACCACGGAGAATGATAAAGCATCCGACCGCTCCAGCAACAATACCAATCACAACAGCTGTAATCAAGGCATTTTGGAGAAAGTGGAAGTTCTGCAATCCATCTATAAATTCTGCAATCATAGGTCACCTCCATTGAAAAAGAGTCGGTCACCATAAGCTTGTTTGAGATTGGCTTGGGTGAAGGTCTCCTTTGTTGGACCAAAGGCAATTAGCTCCTTGTTGAGAAGGAGTACCTGGTCAAAATAATGGGCAACCTTGCCGAGGTCATGGTGAACGATAAGGACAGTCTTGCCAGCTTTTTTAAGTTCTCTCAGCGTGTTCATGATGATCTCTTCACTGACAGAGTCAATCCCCACAAAGGGCTCGTCTAAGAGAATATAATCAGCATCTTGAACTAGACAACGGGCAATCAAGACACGCTGGAATTGGCCACCAGAGAGTTGACTAATCTGACGATCTGCGTAGTCAGAAAGTCCAACAATTTCTAGTGCTTCAGCCACCTTTTGCCAGTGGTTTGCTTTTAAAGTGTGAAAGAGTGGAATGGATGGATAGAGTCCCAGAGAGACACATTCTTTTACCTTGATAGGGAAGTTGTAGTCGATATGAATTTTTTGCTCGACATAGGCAACTTTCTTAAGAGATTTTTTCATTTCTTTATCTTCGATAAAAGCATGTCCTTCATGTGGGATAATGCCCAGCATACCTTTTAATAATGTTGATTTCCCGGCGCCGTTTGGACCAATAATTCCGGTAATCGTTGGTCCTTGGAGCACTAGTGAAATATCCTTAAGTGCCAACGTTTCTTTGTAGGAGACACTGAGGTTTTCGATACGTATCATACAGTTGTATTCCTCCTGGATTTTAATATACCTTAATTTTATTTTTAAGTCAAGTTAATTTTCTTAAAAATTTAAAATATTAATGATGAAATCAATCAAGAAGAGACGGCATTTTTAATTGCATTCCCCAGGGATTTTTGCTAAGCTATGAATAAGTGAAAAATGAAAGCGAGAAAAAGATGACACGTTATCAAGATGATTTTTATGACGCTATAAATGGTGAGTGGGAAAAGACTGCAGTCATTCCAGCTGATAAATCAAGAACGGGTGGTTTTATCGACCTTGACGAAGAAATTGAAGAGTTGATGCTAACGACAACCGACAAGTGGTTGGCAGGAGAAGATGTTCCAGAAGATCCTATCCTAGCAAACTTTGTCAAATACCACGCTATGGTGAGAGATTTCGATAAGCGAGAAGCTGATGGAATTGAGCCAGTCCTTCCTATGCTTAAGGAATACCAGGATTTGGAAAGTTTTGCGGATTTCGCAAGTAAACTAGCAGCATTTGAATTAGCTGGTAAGCCAAACTTCCTTCCATTTGGAGTATCACCAGACTTTATGGATGCTAGAACCAATGTTCTCTGGGCTAGTGCTCCAGGAACTATCTTGCCAGATACAACCTACTATGCTGAAGACCATCCACAGCGCGAGGAATTATTGAACCTTTGGAAAGAAAGTACTGCTAATCTCCTCAAAGCCTATGACTTCTCAGATGAAGAAATCGCAGATTTGCTAGAGAAACGATTGGAATTGGACCGTCGCATCGCAGCTGTCGTACTTTCAAACGAAGAAAGTTCAGAATATGCCAAACTTTACCATCCATATTCTTATGAAGATTTCAAAAAGTTTGCCCCTGCTTTACCTTTAGATGACTTTTTCCAAGCAGTGATTGGTCAAACTCCAGATAAGGTTATCGTAGATGAGGAACGTTTTTGGCAAGCAGCAGAGCAATTCTATAGTGAAGAAGCTTGGCCTTTACTCAAGGCAAGCTTGATCTTGAGTGTGGTCAATCTTTCAACAAGCTATTTGACAGATGAGATTCGCATTTTGTCAGGTGCTTATGGCCGTGCCCTTTCAGGAGTTCCAGAAGCCCAAGACAAGCGCAAGGCTGCTTACCACTTAGCCCAAGGACCATTCAAACAAGCTCTTGGCCTTTGGTATGCCCATGAAAAATTCTCTCCAGAAGCCAAGGCGGACGTTGAGAAAAAAGTGGCAACTATGATTGATGTTTATAAGGAACGCTTGGCTAAGAACGACTGGCTGACACCTGAAACACGAGAAAAAGCTATCGTCAAACTCAATGTTATCAAGCCTTATATTGGTTATCCAGAAGAGCTACCAGCTCGCTATAAGGACAAGGTAGTGGATGAATCTGCTAGCCTCTTTGAGAATGCCCTAGCATTTGCGCGTGTGGAAATCAAGCACAGTTGGAGCAAGTGGAATCAGCCGGTTGACTACAAGGAGTGGGGAATGCCTGCTCATATGGTCAATGCCTACTACAATCCACAAAAGAACTTGATTGTCTTCCCTGCTGCTATCTTACAGGCCCCATTCTATGACTTGCATCAGTCATCTTCTGCCAACTATGGTGGTATTGGAGCGGTTATCGCCCATGAAATCTCTCATGCCTTTGATACAAATGGAGCTTCATTTGATGAAAATGGGAGTCTTAAGGACTGGTGGACAGAGAGCGACTACGTAGCCTTTAAAGAAAAAACACAGAAGGTTATCGACCAGTTTGATGGTCAAGAATCTTACGGTGCAAAAATCAATGGCAAATTAACTGTATCCGAAAACGTTGCCGACCTAGGAGGAATTGCTGCAGCGCTAGAAGCTGCTAAGAGAGAACCAGATTTCTCAGCTGAAGAGTTCTTCCATAACTTTGCTCGTATCTGGCGTATGAAAGGTCGTCCAGAGTTGATGAAACTCATGGCTAGCGTCGACGTACACGCACCAGCTAAACTTCGTGTCAATGTCCAAGTGCCAAACTTTGATGACTTCTTTACAACTTATGATGTCAAAGAAGGCGACGGAATGTGGCGCTCACCAGAAGACCGCGTGATTATTTGGTAATCAAAAAACCAAGGATGATTGTCCTTGGTTTTTATGTTTTAGAAAAAGGGATTGAATACTTTTTCGTGGGCGATAGTCGTAGCAGGTCCATGGCCTGGGTAAACATCATAGTTTGGTAGGGTGAAGAGCTGATTGCGAATACTGTCAAGCATTTGCTCCAAACTACCTGTTGGGAGGTCATCACGGCCAATTGTTTCACGGAAGAGCGTGTCTCCGGTTAAGACCAAGTTTCCATCTGGGAAAACAAGTGAAGCTCCACCGATAGAGTGGCCTGGAGTTGGTAAGACGGTAAAGCGGAATTCTTCAATCTGGTATTCTTCATGAAAAACATAGGTGTGTTCAGCTGGTCTACACACGACATCCGCCATATCATCGTGACGAGGAAGCCCAGAAAGATTATCAACAGGAGTATAGAGCCAAGAAGCTTCACTTTCTGCTACATAGACTGGAGGATTTCCAAAAGTATCTCTAACCAAATCTAGACTTAAGATATGGTCATAGTGGGTATGGGTCAGGAGAATAGCGCAGATAGGTTTGTTAATGGTCTCAATAACGCTACGAATCTCAGCCCAATGGCTACCTGGATCAACCACAATCAAGTGATTCTCACCTTCAATGTAGTAGGTGTTTTCATAAGCAACAGGATTCACGGTTCTGTGAATTTTCATAAGTTCTCCAATCTCATAGAATATACTGCTACTAGTATAACACAGAACAGTAAAATTAGGAAAAAATAGGAACAAACAAGAAAGTCCCTCCAGAAAGGAAGGGACTTTTAACTCATTAAAAATGATTTTTCCAGGCTTGGAAGCGGGCATCCAGTAGGAGTTGTGTCAGATTTTTTAAGATTTCGACTTGCTCGGGCTCTAGTGTCTGGGCTTGAGAAACAAGTTGTCGAACATGTTCGATCGCATTTTTTGAAGATAGTTCATTAATAGAACTAATTCCAGACTCTAGGATGGTTCCAAAGAAGAGATCAAAATAGAGTTCGAGTTCTTCATCGGGCACACTGTCCACCCATTCCTTAAGAGTGTCTTTGATTTGGAGACTTTCGCTACTGATAGCCTCTAGTTGGACAAAGTGCTGTCCCTCAGTTAGCCAGCTGAAAGTATTGTGTTGGGCGATTCCACCGAGAGCCATAGATTTAACGACGGTAGGAGTATCAGGAACTTCTAGCATCATGCCGATGACAGAACCTTGTGGGACATAACGGTGAAATTTAGGGATAACATCTTGATAACCAGTCGTTTCTGTCAGATGAGTCTGCAAACCAGGAGCATCATAGGTATAAACTGCTGATATCTTTTCCTGCAATTGAGGCTGGATTTGACTAGCAGCATAGACGGCTAGATTCCCACCTTTAGAATGCCCAGCAATGAGTACTTTTTGTTTTGGATGTTGTTTAAAGAAATCTTCCAAGTATTCAAGAGCATGCTTTTGGGCAGGGATTTCCTTCATATAGGTCATATGGAAATCTTCCTTCCAGCCAATAATACTGTCGTCTGTGCCACGAAAGACAATCAGATAAGTATCTAGGTTCAGACGATAGGTCATAGCAGCGAACTGTTTCTGTTGCTCAGTGTCAATCTCGTTAATAAAGTTTGATAGCTTGCAATTTCTAAAACGTTTGTGTTGGGCAAGCTGGTCTAAAAGTTGCAGACGTTCTTTATTGGTCAACATGGTACTTTCTCGAGGGACACGTGTTGCGACATCGCTTAAACGATTGACAGGCTGGTCCAATAGGTTATCAAAAGGAAGATAAGTCAGCTCTGTCAAAGCAAGTACATCCAGTTCATTTAAGGGAAGATCATAAAAAGAATCGTATTGAACATCAGTTAGATAGTCAAAAATATTGGCCATGAGAATTCCTTTCTTAACTTTTATCATATCAGATTTGCATCAATTTCGCTAGTAGTCAGAAGAATTTTGCTATAATATAAAAAAGGAGGAGCAGATGCATAAGATTTTACTAGTAGAAGATGATCCAGTAATCCGTCAGCAAGTTGGGAAAATGCTCTCCGAATGGGGTTTTGAAGTAGTCATGGTAGAAGACTTTATGGAAGTTCTGACGCTATTTGTTCAGTCTGAGCCTCATCTGGTCCTGATGGATATTGGCTTGCCTCTCTTTAACGGTTATCATTGGTGTCAGGAAATTCGCAAGATTTCCAAAGTTCCTATTATGTTTCTGTCTTCAAGAGACCAGGCTATGGACATCGTGATGGCTATTAATATGGGGGCTGACGATTTTGTGACCAAGCCTTTTGACCAGCAGGTCCTTTTAGCTAAGGTACAAGGATTATTGCGCCGCTCTTATGAATTTGGAAGGGATGAAAGCCTCCTAGAATATGCTGGAGTTATTCTCAATACCAAGTCTATGGATGTGCATGTCAATGGAAAAGCTATCAGTTTAACAAAGAATGAATTTCAGATTTTACGGGTTTTATTTGAACATGCAGGAAATATTGTAGCGCGTGATGACTTGATGCGGGAACTCTGGAACAGTGACTTCTTTATCGATGACAATACCTTGTCTGTTAATGTCGCTCGCTTGCGCAAGAAACTGGAGGAAGAAGGTTTGATTGGTTTTATCGAAACCAAGAAAGGGATAGGGTATGGATTGAAACATGCTTAAACTTAAAAGTTTTTTTCTAGCTTATATCCGTTCGCGTAGCCGTTTTTTTGCTTTTATTCTATCGCTTACAGGTTTGCTTTTTCTCTTTGAAATCTTGTTTGATAAGCAAGGGCCCTACTTTAACTATTTCTTCTTTCTATCTACATTTTTGACATTTTTGTTTTTGGTATTTGATTTCTTGATAGAATTGCAACGTTATCGTAAGGAATTGCTCTATGGCGAAAGAAAAGCTAAATCACCAATGGAAGTCCTTCTAACTGAAAAATTAGAGAAAAGCGAATCTGAACTCTATCAAAAGAAATCAGATGCAGAAAACCGCTATAATGATTTGGTGGACTACTATACACTCTGGGTTCATCAGATAAAAACACCAATTGCAGCCAGTAAACTCCTAGTGAATGAGGTGGCGGATCGCCAACTGAAACAACAGATGGAGCAGGAAATTTTTAAGATTGATTCCTATACCAATTTCGTACTCCAATATCTACGCTTAGAAAGCTTCCATGATGATTTGGTGTTGAAGAAAGAAAATATAGAAGATCTGGTCAAGGAAGTCATTCGCAAATATGCTATTTTCTTTATCCAGAAAGATCTAAGTATTAATTTGCATGACTTGGATAGAAGCATTGTGACGGATAAAAAATGGTTGTTGGTGGTCATTGAACAAATCCTGTCAAATAGCCTCAAGTACACAAATGAAGGTGGGGTTGAAATCTACATGGAAGGTTCAGACCTTTGCATCAAAGATACTGGTATTGGTATCAAAAATAGTGATCTGTTGCGAGTCTTTGAACGTGGATTTTCAGGATATAATGGTCGAATGACCCAGCAGTCATCTGGACTTGGGCTCTATCTAACCCAGAAAATCAGCCAAGAATTAGGACATCAGATTCAAATAGAATCCGAACTTGGGCAAGGAACAACGGTGAGGATTAAGTTATCTGAAGTGAATTTACTGATTGAATGAAAAGAATTGTGAAGAGCTTGGAAGAAACCTTTCAAGCTCTTCTTTAGACCTTGATATGGTGAGAAAAAGGCTTCAATTAGATAAAAAATGTAATCTTACAAAAATGTAAGATTAAAGGCCTCTTTTGTAAGGTTATGTTATGGTAAGCCCTCTTTTTTTGGAGTAAACTTAGAGCATAAAGAAAAAGGAGAGAAACCATGAAAACAATTTTACAAAAGAAACAAACAAGTAAGCCGAGTCCAAAGGATATCGAGCGAGTTCTAATCGGCATCGAAATGATGCAAGCTCAGTTTCAGTTAATGGGATATTAAAAAGGAGAAGTTAAAATGACACTATTAGATGTAAAACACGTTCAAAAGATTTATAAAACTCGCTTTCAAGGTAACCAAGTAGAAGCCCTGAAAGATATTCACTTTACCGTTGAAAAAGGCGACTACGTTGCTATCATGGGTGAGTCTGGATCTGGTAAATCAACCCTACTCAATATTCTTGCTATGCTTGACAAGCCAACGCGTGGGCAGGTCTTCCTAAACGGAACTGACACAGCTACCATTAAAAATTCTGAAGCATCAAGCTTCCGTCGTGAAAAGTTAGGCTTTGTCTTCCAAGACTTCAATTTGTTAGATACGCTTTCTGTTAAAGACAATATCTTACTCCCTTTGGTATTGTCTAGAAAGCCTATTACAGAAATGATGAAAAAATTGGTAGTTACGGCTGAAAATCTTGGCATCAATCAATTGCAGGAGAAGTACCCTTATGAAATCTCTGGAGGACAAAAACAACGGGTAGCAGTTGCACGGGCTATCATCACAGAACCAGAAATTCTTCTTGCGGACGAGCCAACAGGTGCCTTAGACTCTAAATCGTCTGCAGCCCTCCTTGATATCTTTGATCAGATCAACGAGCAAGGGCAAACCATTCTCATGGTGACCCACTCAACAGCAGCAGCTAGCCGTGCAAAACGTGTTCTTTTCATCAAGGACGGTATTCTCTATAATCAAATCTATCGTGGTGAAAAGACGGATCGTCAGATGTTCCAAGAAATCTCTGACACCTTGACTGTTATGGCAAGTGAGGTGAACTAGTATGTTTCGATTAACCAATAAGTTGGCCATATCCAACTTAATTAAAAACCGCAAACTCTATTATCCTTTTGCTTTGTCTGTCATTTTGGCAGTCACTATCAGCTATCTCTTTTACTCCCTAGCCTTTAATCCTAAAATTGTGGATTTACGTGGTGCATCTGCTATACAATTTACCCTGCAACTAGGACTTATTGTTGTGACACTTGCATCTGCCATTATCGTTCTTTATGCCAACAGTTTTGTCATGAAAAATCGCTCAAAAGAACTGGGTGTATATGGCATGTTGGGCTTAGAAAAACGCCATTTGATTGGTATGACCTTTAAGGAGCTCTTAATATTTGGGATAGTAACAGTCACTGCTGGGATTGGAATTGGTGCCCTCTTTGATAATCTGATTTTCGCTTTACTGCTCAAACTTGCAAAGATGAAGGTGGAGCTAGTCGCAACCTTCCAATGGCCCGTAGTTCTTTCAATCCTTATTGTATTTGGGCTTGTCTTTTTAGTCATTGTCTTTCTAAATGCTATCCGCATTATCCGTATGGATGCCCTCCAACTTTCTCGTGAGAAAGCAAAAGGTGAGAAGAAGGGGCGTTTCCTAGTTCTTCAGACTCTTGTAGGGCTAATTACTCTAGGCGGTGGCTACTATCTAGCACAAAGCGTAAAAGACCCAATTTCAGCAACCCTTACTTTCTTTATTGCCGTCATGTTGGTAATAGTTGCGACCTATCTTTTATTCAATGCAGGTATTACAGTTTTCTTACAGTTGCTCAAGAAAAACAAGAGGTACTACTACAAACCAAACAACCTTATTTCTGTTTCGAATCTTATCTTTCGTATGAAGAAAAACGCTGTCGGTTTAGCAACCATTACCATCCTTTCAACTATGGTTTTGGTCACCATGTCTGCAGCAACCAGCATCTATAACGGATCTGAAAATATAAAAAATATCATGTATCCTCACGATTTTGATGTTAAAGGACAAAATATAGAAGTTGAGGATTTAGACCAACTATTGACTCAATATGCCAGTGAAAAGAACTTGACGATTAGCAATAAAGACGTTCTTAGCTTTGCTAGCTTTGGCCTTTCTAATCAAGATGGAACAAACTTAACTATCTATGAAAAAGGGAAAACTAATGTATTGCCAAAGACAGTTTTCCTAGTTTTCGACCAAAAAGATTATGAAAAAATGACTGGACAAAAGCTAAATCTTTCTGGAAATGAAGTAGGACTTTGGGCTCGAAATGATCAACTTAAAGGTCAGAAAGCAATTAGTCTCAACAATCAGAACTATACGATAAAGCAAGAAATCCAGCAAGATTTCCTCAGAGACCATGTTTCAAACCAGTACGTTCTCTTGGTTTCGGATTATAACTATCTAGTTGTACCAAATATTCAAAACTTTTTGGATCAGTACCAAGATTCTGCTATCTTCAATCAGTTCTACGGTGGTATGGATGTAACTGCAAGTCTAGAGGAACAGTTAAAGCTAGCTGATGACTTTGATGCGTATGTGAACAACTTTAGTCATAATCTCCAGAGAGAAGATGCTATGGTTTATGGGGGTAATGGTGCAAGTGATGCAATTGCCCAAATGAACGCTCTCTTTGGTGGAATTCTTTTTATCGGTATTTTCCTCTCTATCATCTTTATGATGGGTACAGTTTTAGTAATCTACTATAAACAAATCTCAGAAGGTTATGAGGATCGTGAACGCTTTGTCATCCTGCAAAAAGTTGGCTTGGATCAAAAACAAATCAAGCAAACCATTAACAAGCAAGTCTTGACCGTTTTCTTCCTCCCTGTAATCTTCGCCTTTCTACATTTGGCATTTGCCTATCATATGTTAAGTTTGATTCTTAAGGTCATTGGGGTAGTAGATACAGCTATGATGTTAAGTGTAACACTTTCTATTTGTGGTATCTTTGCCCTCATCTACATACTTATCTTTATGATTACTTCAAGAAGCTATCGTAGAATTGTTCAAATGTAAAAACAGAAACATCAAAAAAGAGAGTGGGACAGAAATCGTTAATTCGTTAGAATTCGATTTCGTCGTCCCACCTCCGCACAGTTGAGTAGGGCTGTAAAAGCTGATGAAATCAGCGTAGTAGAGCCCACTCAACCACTGCGTCTTGCTCGACAATCCAAAGACAATTGAGAGGCTAGGACTTTTGTCCCAGCCTCTTTTTTAGAGCTGGGATTTTGTACAAGGTTTTATCTCTTATTTCACAACACGTGATTTGTTGGCGATATCAGCTAGGATTACTGTTACAAACTCATCATGTTTAAACATTAAAACGGTATCTACTTTCAGAGGAGATATCGTTTTTCTTCTTCAAAGGATAAGGATACAAAAATTTCTTCCTTTCTTTATCTTTTAAATTAATTGATTTCTTCAGAGAAAGACTGTAAAATTTTTGATATAATATCAAGGATGGATTGATGGATATTTAAAAGATAATGTTCAAAAGAATCACAGGTAAGAATTAAAAACATGTCAGTTTGGACAGAAGTCTCTCTACCATCATCCATGCAGAAACAAGATTATATGAAATAAAAGGAGTAACCAATGTCCGGAAACTATTCAACACGTGAATTCCGCGAGAAACTATATGATGACCTTCATGTTCGATTAAGAGATACACTGATTTTGATGTGTTCGATTTTTATTGCCTCTATAGGTCTAAATATGAATTCAACAGCAGTCGTTATTGGAGCCATGCTGATTTCCCCTCTTATGACACCGATTGTTGGACTGGGGTTTGGTTTAGCTATTTTTGATACGCGTTTAATCAAGCAATCTCTACAGGTTTTACTTACTCAAGTATTGGTAAGTTTGCTTGTCTCGACTCTGTATTTCTGGATTTCTCCCTTATCTTATGCAAGTAGCGAGTTGATTGCACGAACCTCTCCAACCATTTGAGATGTTCTCATTGCTATTGCTGGTGGGATAGCAGGTGTCATTGGTTCAAGGAAAAAAGAAGCAAACAATATCGTGCCTGGAGTAGCCATTGCAACAGCTCTGATGCCGCCTATCTGCACTGCGGGTTATGGTTTAGCTAATGGAAATGTACGATTTTTATTTGGGGCTCTTTATCTTTTCTTGATCAACTGTGTCTTTATCATGCTAATCAACATTGTTGGAACAAGAATTATGATGAGAAAATCTCCCTTAAGTTCATTTAAAGAGTTAAACATTAAAATGAGAATTGGGTTGATCTCCTTGATTGTATTATTGGTTCTTCCAGCCAGCTATTCAGCGGTCACTCTGACGATGGATCAAGCACGAAAAGAAGGGATTAAACAGTTTGTAGGCAAAGAGTTCACCAATCATACGATCATTAATCAAGTCTACAAGTCAAGTAATAATGAATTGATCTTAACAGTTGTTGGAGATCCGATTTCAGAAGAAGAATTAGAAACCATCCGCCAAAAACAAGCCTCTTACGGTATTCAATCTGTTCAATTAAAAGTCAATCAAGTCCATAATTCGACAAAATTAGATAGTGAGGCGACCAAGGAATTTTACGAAATCATTAACCAGTATATCGATCAAAAACTCTCTGAAAAAGATTCACAAAAAGATATCGTAAAAGAAAATGAGGCAGATAAGGATTGAGGATAGTCAACTTATCTAACTCATGGAAGCAAATCTTGGGAGGATATCCTAAATCCAAAAGTTAATGGATAGAAAGGATTGTTGATGAGGATACTATTTGTGGTGGTTTGATCAGTCACTACTAACTCAGGTTAAACAAAATATAAAAAGCAACAACTGAAATAGTTGTTGCTTTTTCTTACTGAAAAATGTTTCTCAGACTGTGATCGTTTTATTTCTCAACACGAGATTTGTTGGCGATATCAGCTAGGATAGCTGCTACAAACTCTTCTACTGCCACAGTGTTGGTTTCTTTTTGTCCATAGCGACGAACGTTGACAGTTCCGTCTTCCATTTCCTTATCACCAACAATCAATTGGTAAGGAATCTTGCTAGTTTGTGAAGCACGGATCTTGAATTGCATTTTTTCGTTGCGTTCATCCACATCAGCACGGACACCACGGTCACGGAGCTTCTTAGCTACTTCCCAAGCGTAGTCCACATGTTTCTCGTTAGAAACTGGGATGAGGGTTACTTGGTGTGGTGCCAGCCATGTTGGGAAGGCACCCTTGTAGTTCTCAATCAAAATCGCTGTGAAGCGTTCCATAGTTGAGATAACCCCACGGTGGATCATAACTGGGCGATGTTCTTCACCATCAGCTCCGATGTATTTAAGGTCGAAGCGTTCTGGAAGCAAGAAGTCAAGCTGAATCGTAGAGAGGGTTTCTTCTTTTCCAAGGGCAGTCTTAACCTGGATATCCAATTTTGGTCCGTAGAAGGCTGCTTCACCTTCAGCTTCAAAGTAGTCAACACCCATCTCATCAAGGGCAGCACGAAGCATGGTTTGAGCATTTTCCCACATTTCATCGTTATCAAAGTACTTGTGAGTATCTTGAGGGTCACGAAGAGAGAGGCGGAAGCGGTATTCAGTCAAGTTGAAGTCTTCATAAACATCGATAATCAACTGAAGAGCACGTTGGAATTCTTCTTGGATTTGTTCAGGAGTTACAAAGAGGTGACCGTCGTTGAGAGACATTTCGCGTACACGTTGAAGACCTGTCAAGGCACCAGATTTTTCATAGCGGTGCATCATCCCGATTTCAGCGATACGGA
The DNA here is from genome assembly GCF_900095845.1 of Streptococcus timonensis. Lineage (GTDB taxonomy): Bacteria > Bacillota > Bacilli > Lactobacillales > Streptococcaceae > Streptococcus > Streptococcus timonensis. Next base: position 1,124,445 of record NZ_FMIX01000004.1, on the reverse strand, counting down.
TTGGCAATTCACGGTATGAGTGAACATGGTGCTTGAAGACTTGGATGTGGTGTGGGCAGTTCATTGGGCGAAGGACGAATTCTTCTCCATCTCCCATATCCATAGTTGGGAACATGTCTTCTTGGTAATGATCCCAGTGACCAGAAGTCTTGTAAAGCTCTACAGAAGCAAGTGGTGGAGTGTAAACGTGTTGGTAGCCAGAAGCTAACTCCTTGTCGACGATGTAGCGTTCCAACTCACGACGGATTGTCGCCCCATTTGGCAACCAGAATGGAAGACCTTGACCAACCTCTTGAGAAATCATAAAGAGATCAAGCTCTTTACCAAGTTTACGGTGGTCACGTTCTTTGGCTTCTTCACGCATTTGAAGGTAGTTTTTCAAGTCTTTCTTGTCAAACCAAGCTGTACCATAGATCCGTTGCATCATAGCATTGTCGCTATTTCCGCGCCAGTATGCACCAGCTACATGGAGAAGGTGGAAGATTTGGATGCGGCCTGTTGATGGGACGTGAGGTCCACGGCAAAGGTCCACGTATTCACCCTGACGGTAGATGGTCAAGCCACCCTCGTCTTCTGAGTGTTCTTCGATCAATTCCAATTTATATGGGTCATTTTTGAAGATTTCACGCGCCTCGTCTTTGGTCACTTCTTCACGAATTGATGGGAAGTTTTCTTTAACGATTTTTTGCATTTCTTCTTCGATACGAGGAAGATCTTCGTTAGAGATTTGACCAGCTTGGTTATCAGTATCGTAGTAGAAACCATCTTCGATAGCTGGACCAACACCCAAGTGAATGTCTGGGAAGAGACGACGAGCTGCTTGGGCAAACAAGTGTGCCGCTGAGTGACGCAAGATATCCAATGCATCTTCGTGATCAGGTGTCACGATTTCGATGCTTCCATCTTCAGTGATCGCACGAGTAGTGTCGATGAGTTTGCCGTTGAATTTACCAGCAAGAGCTTTTTTAGCTAGAGAATTGCTGATGGATTGAGCAATTTCAAAAGTTGTAACGCCAGATTCGAATTCACGAACAGCGCCATCTGGGAAAGTAATTTTGATCATGGTTTTCTCCTTATCTATTATCCAAATATTTTAAGAATCTATTCTTTTATTGTAATAGTTTGTTTCTAGGATTTTTTGTAGCTCAGTTTTATGCCAGCCTGCGCCAATCATTATCTTATTAACATTAAATTCAAAACTCTGTTTATCATTCATCGAAAATTTAAGTTTATATCCTATAAACAGGCGCTTCTTAAATTGATATGCTTCGATATCTTCTGCTGAAAATTCTCCTACAATGTCTCCTAATTTCCCCATAGGTGTAATAGAAATGATGTAGATTCCTGTCTCGGTAAAAACAATTAAAAAGTAGGCATTTGCAGTGCCTCCCAAGCGCTGAGTTCCATAGATCGCATGCAACGACTCAGCTACGCTAGAATCTAAGCCATGTTTCATTAAATGAGCCTTAATCTCTTCAAATTTGAATCCCATATAGATCTCCTTTATTCATTTTATTTTTTTAATATTGCAGCATAGGAAAAGTCCTCTCTCGCCACCCCCAAAAGTAACAAAAGAAAAATGAAAACAAAAAGCGACATCCTAAAAAGGACGTCGCAACGTGGTTCCACCTTCATTTATGTTCCTCAAAAAAGAGGGACACCTCTGATTGGCTCTAACGTGGCCACCGTTTTATGTTTGCATAAAAGTCAGTAGAGTAGTATCAGTTTAGGCTTCCTATGCGTTCTCAGCAACCACGCACTCTCTGGTAGAAAGGGCTAAGTGACTTGTCTCTATGCATTATTATAGCATGATTGTGAGATTTTTCAAGGATTTTGTGAAAGTTTTTTCCTTTTCAGTTTTTGCACTAGATTCTTAATAGCTACACCGACAGCCATACCCGCGAGGGCAAAGATTTCATAGGCTAGGAAGTAGAGAAGGATAAATTCTCCGAAAGTAATGATGGTAAAGCAAAAGAGCAAGCCAACTCCAATTAACCACCAAACTGAGAACTTGAAACGATAAGAGTAGAATAGTGATACTATGAAAGTCACCAGTGGAGAGAAGATAATAACGTTGCCGATGGTGAGCTCCTTCAAGATATAGTTTTTAGTAATAGTCCATAATAACAGCTCATAAAGTGGCCAATAAAAGAAAAATATGACCAGATAGTAGGGGAGATATTGCGAGAATTTACGCATGGTAATCACCTCTCTTTTCAAGATGTCAACTTAGATATCCTTCCTATAACTATTATAGCACTTTTGCGGTAAGAATAGTAAATCAGTTGACAAAGAACTTAGTTCTTGGTAGAATAAGAAATGTCGTAAAGACAAATAACTTCTTCTTGGTTACAGGCATGCCAACCTGTCACTCGGATGAAGCCAAATAAAAAGGAGAAACATCATGGCAATCTCAAAAGAGAAAAAAAATGAAATCATTGCACAATATGCACGTCACGAAGGTGATACAGGTTCAGTAGAGGTTCAAGTTGCTGTCCTTACTTGGGAAATCAACCACCTTAACGAACACATCAAACAACACAAAAAAGACCACGCTACTTACCGTGGATTGATGAAGAAAATCGGTCGCCGTCGTAACTTGCTTGCATACTTGCGTAAAAACGACGTTAACCGTTACCGTGAGTTGATCAACTCTCTTGGACTTCGTCGCTAATCTTGCGTCTAAAACGTTTCTATACTTCGTTGGCTTCGCCTCGATGTACCATCAGTACAATCCTCGGCTTGCCGTCTAGTCTATAAACGATTTATCCAGCAAGAATCAAGCTCTCTGACTTCAGAGGGCTTTTTTGTGTGCATTTTTCTAGTCTTGCTCATGATTTAGAAATGTGGTATACTGTTTATTAAAATTGTCTAAATTTTTAATTTTTGTCAAAGGAGGGTTTCATGCTTTCCAAATTTTCTGGAAGCCATCAAAACCTACGATATTTTTTTCTCCTCGTTTTTTTGCTAGGAGCATTGGGAATTTCTCTGTTTCTGGCAGTTTCTATGGGTTCTGTTCAAATTAGCTTGAGTGATACCTATCGGATAATTTTGAGGCAGTTAGGGGCTCCTTTTGAGATAGGAGACATTTCAAAGTCTACGCTTGCTATTGTTTGGAATATGAGATTGCCACGGGTTTTTCTTGGATTGATTGTGGGTGCAGGCCTTTCCATATGTGGCAGTGTCATGCAGTCAACGGTCAACAATCCAATCGCAGAGCCCTATGTATTAGGAATTTCAGCCGGGGCAACCTTTGGAGCAACTTTGAGTATTATTCTTGGATTTAAAGTTATGATTGGTCTAGGCTCTTTCTTAGGAGCGATTTTGGCAACAGTTGCAGTTCTTCTCATTGCGTCCATGCAGAGCAGGATGACAACTTCTAGCTTAATCTTATCGGGGACAGTTGTGAATGCACTATTTTTGGCTTTTTCAAACTTTATTATCTCTATTGGGGCCAATGCTGATAGCGTTATGACTATCAAGTTTTGGACCATGGGCTCTTTAGCGGGGACCTCATGGGCTCATTTGACCTTGCCAACTATAATCGTGGGAATCGCCTTTTTATTTTTCTCTACACAATATCGTGTTTTCAATGCCATGATGATGGGAGATGAGGCGGCTTTGACTTTGGGAATTCCCTTGCGTTTTTATTGGTATCTCTATGTGACGATTGTAGCTGTGATGACGGCAGTCCTAGTTTCGACTTGTGGGATCATCGGTTTTGTCGGTTTGATTACACCACATTTGGCCCGAAGTTTGGTTGGTACAAATTATAGAAGACTTTTTCCGATAGCAACCTTACTAGGCGCCCTCTTTGTTGTCTGGGCAGATGTCTTTGCTCGCGTTTTGATTCAAAATGCTGAACTTCCGATTGGTATTTTCACGGCCCTAGTAGGTGCACCTTTCTTTATCTACATGGTTGCAAGTAGACGAAGGGAGGTGAGAGTCTGATATGGATTTAATGTGTCAGGATATTCACTTTGGAATCGGAGAAAAAAAGATTCTCAAAGGAGTCTCTCTTAAACTTGAGGGAGACCAATTTCATACTATTTTGGGACCAAATGGAAGTGGAAAGACCAGCTTGCTGAAACTCTTCTATCGACAGGAAAAGCCGAATCAAGGTTTGATTTCTTTAGATGGGAAGCCTCTAGACCAAATGAGCGTCAAAGAAACGGCAAAGCAGATGGCAGTTATCACGCAGTTCAATCAACTTCAGTTTGATTGTACGGTTGAGGAGATTGTCATGCTGGGCAGAACGCCCCATCTCTCTTTCTTGCAAAAAGAAAAAGACAGAGATTTTCTTTTGGTTGAGGATGCATTGGTCAAGGTAGATATGCTTGAAAAGAGAAATCGACTCTACTCTTCTTTGTCAGGAGGAGAGAAGCAGCGGGTTCTGTTAGCACGCGCCTTGGCCCAAGAGCCGACCCTCTTGCTCTTAGATGAACCGACCAATCATTTGGATATCAAGTATCAGCTAGACTTATTGACCATTGTCAAAAATCTTCAGATCAATGTACTAGCTGTCTTGCATGATATTCAGCTGGCTTGTCGCTACTCAGACTATCTCTATCTAATGAAAGAAGGGGAGATTGTTTACCAAGGTACTCCAAAAGAGACCATCACACCCGAGTCATTGCAGGCTGTCTATGACGTTCAAAGTAAGGTAACTTGGACAGAAGATCAGCAAGCCATGATTCACTATTTATAAAAATTAAAAAGGAAAATAAAAACATGAAAAAAACACTTAGTATTTTACTTGTAACAGTAGCTGCCTTATCTTTGGCAGCTTGTGGTAACGCATCTAAAGAAACATCATCTGCACCAGCTACAACAGAAGCTAGTCAAAAAGCTAATACAGAAACCAGCTATCCTGTAACTATCAAAACTTATGATGCTAAAGGAAATGAAGTCGAACAAGTCTTTGAAAAGGCACCTGAAAAGGTCATCACCAACAACCTCTCAACAACTGAAATCCTACTTGAACTCGGTTTGCAGAATAAAATTGCTGGCATGCTCAATCCTGATAATGCTGTAACTGGTAAATACAAGGATGCTATTGAAGCCATCCCTCACATTGGTGATAAAAAATCTGTCTCACAAGAAACAGTTCTTTCTTATGAACCAGATGCCTTGATGGGACGCAACATGATGTTTTCTGAAAAGTCAATGGGAACCATTAGTGCTTGGAATGAAAACAAAATCCCTGTTTATACGCAAAAAGCTTCACTTTCAACTATCCAACAAGATTTAGGAAATATCGTAGAAGATGTGAAGAATCTTGGTACCATTTTCAATGTCCAAGACAAGGCTAACCAATACGCAGAACAATTACAAGCTAAAATCGATGTGGTTAAAAAAGCTAACCCAGAAACACAGGGTGAAAAGAAAAAAGCTTTGATTATGGTTGCTTATAACGACGAAACCTTTGGTGCCTACAAGTCAGCCCTTCAGGAAAGCTTACTTAACCAACTTGGTTATACCAATGTCGCAACAGGAACTTCTGGTTTGACCCTGGAAAATCTAGTGTCAATGGATCCAGAGTTGATTATCTATGTAACTAGTGACCGCAATCAAAAGTTAGATGAAAAAGCAGTGGATTTGATGAAGGCAAATGCTGTTTTGGAAAATGTCCCAGCAATCAAAAATAAAAAAATCATGACTATCTCTTACGATGAGTTGATGGATTACGGTCCTGCGGTGATTGATTCCCTTGAAAAAATCAATGACTTTATCAAGAAATAAGGAGTTTAACTGGGAAGGGATTCGAGTTAGGGTCAGTCTTCCTTTGAACTATGATCCTCAACAAGCCTACCCAATGATTCTTTTAAATGATGGGCAATTGGACTATTTGTCAGCCCTATCCCAATCTGTAATTTTGGTGGGTTTGATTCCAGAAAATCGTCTGGATGACTTTACACCCTGGCAGTCTGATGCATTGAAAGAAGGGGCACCAGATTTTGGTGGGAAGGTAGACCAATACCATCAGAAGATCTTTCAAGGGATTCTAACAACTCTGCAAAAGGACTTCTTGATTGATGAAAGTAGAATTGCTTATGGTGGCTATTCACTGGGTGGTCTTGCTGCTATCTATAGTCTTTATAGTAGTCATTTACCTGTGACCTGTATCTTCTCTATCTGTGGCTCTTTCTGGTATCCAGACTTTATAGACTTTTGTAGGGAACATACCTTGATACAGAGTCAAAGCCTAATTTATCTGCAAAATGGTCAAACAGAAGGTGCCAATCATTCCAATCGTCTGTCTAAGGCTCCTATTTATGCCAGAGATCTACATGACCTGATTTCAGAGAAAGTCCCTTCGACTTATTGCACGTTTGATGCTTATGGGCATCATGAAGCTCTTAAGGAACGTTATCACTATTTTTGTGATTGGCTGAGAGACGAGTGGAAGCTTAAGTAACCTTATAACACTCCTTGTTCATCGTAACTAGGAGTGTTTCTTATGTATGCTTGGTTGTTAAAATGTTCATAGTATTATTCTTGACGGAAATCCAGCCCCTGTAATAGACTAAATTATGGTATAATGAGTAGATAGATAGAATCGAGGAAATTATGTCATTTACACAATTTAAATTTAAAAAATATATAGAAAAAGCCTTGGAGGAGTTGAAATTTACGACTCCTACCGAGGTGCAGGAAAAGTTGATTCCTATTGTCTTGGCAGGTCGTGACTTGGTCGGTGAATCAAAAACAGGTTCAGGAAAGACCCATACCTTCTTGTTACCAATTTTCCAACAGCTAGATGAAGAGAGTGATAGTGTACAAGCCGTTATCACAGCTCCAAGTCGTGAATTAGCAACTCAGATTTACCAAGCTGCTCGTCAAATTGCAGGACACTCAGAAGTAGAGATTCGTGTTGCCAACTACGTTGGTGGAACAGACAAGGCCCGTCAGATTGACAAATTAGCTAGCAACCAGCCCCATATTGTTATCGGAACTCCTGGGCGTATCTATGACTTGGTAAAATCTGGTGATTTGGCTATTCACAAGGCTAAGACCTTTGTAGTCGATGAAGCAGATATGACCTTGGATATGGGATTCTTGGAGACAGTCGATAAGATTGCAGGAAGTCTTCCTAAGGACTTGCAGTTTATGGTCTTTTCAGCAACTATTCCACAAAAACTGCAACCATTCTTGAAGAAATACTTGTCAAATCCTGTCATGGAGAAAATCAAGACCAAGACAGTTATCTCTGATACCATTGACAACTGGTTGATTTCGACCAAGGGTCGTGACAAGAATGCTCAAATTTATGAGTTGACTCAAGTCATACAGCCGTATCTCGCCATGATTTTTGTCAATACAAAAACTCGTGCGGATGAATTGCACAGCTACCTAACAGCTCAAGGCTTGAAGGTGGCTAAGATCCATGGAGATATTGCTCCTCGTGAACGTAAACGGATCATGAATCAGGTTAAAAATCTTGATTTTGAGTATATCGTCGCAACTGACTTGGCAGCGCGTGGGATTGATATTGAGGGTGTCAGCCACGTTATCAACGATGCCATTCCACAAGACTTGTCTTTCTTTGTTCACCGTGTCGGACGAACTGGACGTAATGGTCTACCAGGTACAGCCATTACCCTCTATCAACCAAGCGATGACTCTGATATTCGTGAGTTAGAGAAATTAGGAATTAAGTTTGTACCTAAGGTTGTTAAAGATGGAGAGTTCCAAGACACTTATGACCGTGACCGTCGTGCCAATCGTGAGAAAAAACAAGAAAAACTGGATATCGAAATGATTGGCTTGGTTAAAAAGAAAAAGAAAAAAGTCAAACCAGGCTATAAGAAGAAAATCCAGTGGGCGGTCGATGAAAAACGCAGGAAGACTAAGCGGGCAGAAAGTCGTGCCCGTGGACGTGCAGAGCGCAAAGCTAAACGTCAAACTTTTTAAAAATGAAACAGTAGAACCAGAAGGTTTTACTGTTTTTTTAGAATAATTTAGAAGTATTATATCAGCAGATGTGGAGGCTATGATGAATTCTTCAGTCTACTGAATGAAGTTATCCTAAAATGAAATAAACACACTGGGACGAGTATCTCAGTGTGTTTTTGTGGTAAAATATAATAGATTAATAAATGAAAAGTACATATTTTTAGAAATATCAATTAATAAGAAGAAAGGTTGCTTTATGGCGATAGATATTAGTGAAGAACAGTTGGCTATGGAGTCTGCTGACTTATTAAAAATTCTTTTAAAAGATCGAACGACAAAGAAAAATATTGTTTTATAAAGATGTTTTAAAACTATGGTGATTAAAAATGAGAAAAATAATTTTTATTGGACAAAGCGGTGATGAAGCCGTCTACTATAACACTAGAACAAAAGAGGCTCTGGTAGCCAAAAAGAGTGCCTTATTAAATACGGAAGGGGCTAGGAAGAGCAATAATGCTATTATTCCTTTGATGTTGGTTTTTATTTTCTTAGGTTTGATAGGGGGAATGGTAGCTATACCAGCTTTTTCCGGTTTTAGATACAGTAGCTGGATGGTTCCGCCTTATATCGCTGCCCAGTTCTTTATTTGCTTTGGCTTTATATGGATGATGGAAGAAGCCTTGTATAAAGAAGTGAAGCAGGTTCAGGGGGCAAGTTCTCAACAGTTTGCGAAAGCTGTTGATTCAAATCTGTTTTGGGAAAATTTTAGCAAGAAAAAAGCGACGTTTGGGAAAATGTTTATTTTTATGATTGTCATGTTATTAGTTTTTATGACTACTATAGTAATATTTGCTGCTGCTATCCCGGGCATTATTGACTCATTCAATAAGCAGGAACCATTTGATATACAAATCTTTTTCTCGCTTTTGGCAGCCCTGTTTCCTGCCTTGTTGTACCTTTTCTTATTCCAAAACAACCCCATCCGCTGGTTGTTAGCCGTGCGGAAGTATGAACAAGGGGAAGTGATATTTGCAGAAGACAAGGAGAAGAAATATGAGTGAGACACTATTACCATTGGGAACAGTGGTTAAACTAAAAGATCAAACAGAACTAATCATAGCAACACTGTCTTTAGCTATGAGTTTTACCTTGGTATCGGATTATTCTCCTTTACAACGCCAAAAAATTATCAAACAATTAGAAGAGGAGTATGCCTAATGTGTCAAAATTTACCATGCTATCTCAGGTTTAGGGAAAATATTAAGGTGTGTTGTTAGATGATTTTAAAAAAGAAAGATATACTTGTACAATTAGGACAGTATCAGAAAGGCCAAATACTCTTTTATAATAAAAAGACAAAATCCTTGTTAGCCATGGATGAAAAGGCCTCTTATCGCTCGATGAGCCAATTAACTCTTGCCAATAGTTACGTGATTGGATATGCTATTTTAGCATTTATCAGTGGACTTTTCACCCTACAAAATGTTTTTTTAAAATTGCTTCTATTGTTACTCTGTCAATGCGTCATGAGCTATTACGCTTACAAACTGCAAAACTTACAAATGAATGAAGCTACTTTTTACGCTGTTGATATTACTAAATTTGACACTCATGCTTTTACAAAGTGGTTTGCAAAAGCAAGGCAGTTGATATTCTGGTTGCTCCTAGGCGGAGGACTGTGTTATATCTTGTCTGCAATTGCTTTTTATCTCTGGGGAGATGTTAGAATACTAGCGATTTTTGCCTGCGCTTCCTTTGTTGAGACTATCATGATTTATAATGGTATGGCAGGAAATGTTTTACTGAAGGTTAACGATTTTTACACGAAAAAGAGAAACAACTAATAGAAAAATAAAATTTAATATAAAAAATCCCATCAGAAATATTTCTGGTGGGGTTTTTGGTGAGGAACCAATCAATTTTGAATGATTTTTAACCTTTTATAATAACAGAAATGCTGTTAAATCAAGGATTCTTAGCCTAAGTTACTCTTATATATTATTCCCACTCAACAGTTGCAGGTGGTTTACTTGTAATATCGTAGACGATGCGGTTGACGTGATCAACTTCGTTTACGATACGAACTGAGATTTTTTGGAGTACTTCCCATGGAATCTTGGCGAAGTCAGCCGTCATTCCATCGATAGAAGTGATAGCACGGATAGCGATGGTGTAGTCGTAAGTACGGCCATCTCCCATAACACCTACTGAACGAACGCCAGTGTTAACAGTGAAATATTGCCAGATGTCGCGGTCAAGGCCAGCTTTAGCGATTTCTTCACGAAGGATAGCATCTGACTCACGAACAGTTTCAAGTTTTTCTTCAGTAATTTCCCCCATGACACGGATAGCAAGTCCTGGTCCTGGGAATGGTTGGCGCCATACGATGTAGTCTGGCATACCAAGTTCAGTACCTAGTGCACGAACTTCATCCTTGTAAAGAGTGTTGAGTGGCTCAATCAGTTCAAACTGCATGTCTTCTGGAAGTCCACCAACGTTGTGGTGAGACTTGATAGTTTGAGCAGTATCCGTACCAGACTCAATCACGTCTGTATAGAGTGTCCCTTGAGCAAGGAATTTCACGTCTGTTAGTTTGCTTGCTTCGTCATCAAAGACATAAACAAACTCGTTACCGATAATCTTCCGTTTTTGTTCAGGATCAGATACACCAGCCAATTTATCAAGGAAACGTTTGGCAGCGTCTGCTTTAACGATGTTGAGACCAAACTTACCACCAAGCATATCCATAACTTGGTCAGCTTCCCCTTTACGGAGAAGACCGTGGTCTACAAAGATACAGATCAATTGATCACCGATTGCTTTTTGGAGAAGAACCCCAACAACAGAAGAGTCAACACCACCAGAAAGTCCGAGAAGAACACGTTTATCTCCAACTTTTTCACGGATTTGTTTGATTTGCATCTCGATGAAGTTATCCATAGTCCAGTCACCTTTGGCACCACAGATATTCAAAGCAAAGTTACGCAAAATATCATAACCGTGAACTGAGTGGCGAACCTCTGGGTGGAATTGGATACCGTAAATTTTCTTATCAGGGTTTTCAATAGATGCATAAGGACAGTCTGCAGAAGTTCCAGTACGAACAAAGTCAGCAGGAATTTCCGTTACAGCATCACCGTGGCTCATCAAGACAAGCTGCTCATCTGGAGTACCCGCAAAAAGAGCTGATTCTGTGTGAGTCAATGTTGATTGACCGTATTCACGGTTACCAGCGTCACCTGCAGGAACAACCTTACCACCAAGTTTGTGAGTCAATAGCTGCATACCGTAGCAGATTCCTAAAATTGGAATTCCAAGTTCAAAAATCTCTGGATCAATATCAAACGATCCTTCTTCGTAAACAGAGTTTGGACCACCTGAAAGTACAATCCCGATAGGATTGATAGCACGGACTTCGTCAGCCGAAATCTTGTGACTTTTTAGTTCTGAAAAGACACCAATCTCACGGATACGACGTGAGATGAGTTGGTTGTACTGGCTACCATAGTCCAGTACGATGATCTTTTCGACATCTTGCAAATCAGTTGAAATGTTGCTCATCTTTTCCCTTTCTTCAAAGAAATATCTTCTTGAATATTCTATCATAAAAGGGTTAGAATTACCAACCATACAAGTGCGGTTTGACTTTTCCCTATGAGATAGGGTACAATGGAAAAAATAAAGAAAAGAAGTGATCAAGCATGTTACCAGCTTATATGAAAATCCATGACCAAATCAAGAAAGACATTGATGAGGGAAGTTGGAAAATTGGGGAAAGACTTCCAAGTGAGCGAGATTTAGCAGAAGAATTTGCCGTTAGCCGCATGACCTTACGTCAAGCAATCTCTCTTTTGGTTGAAGAAGGAGTTTTGGAACGACGTGTAGGTAGTGGGACCTTTGTTTCAAGCACACGTGTTCAGGAAAGAATGCGTGGAACAACTAGTTTTACGGAGATTGTTAAAGCTCAAGGGAAAACTCCGTCTAGTCACTTGATTTCTTATCGTCGAACCATTCCAAATGAGCAAGAAGTGGCTAAACTAGGTTTACTACCAACTGACAATATCATTCGTATGGAGCGTGTTCGTTATGCGGATAAGGTTCCTGTTGTCTATGAAGTGGCGTCGATTCCTGAGAAATTTATCAAAAATTTCAAAAAAGAGGAAGTAACCAAGCACTTCTTTCAAACCTTGCAAGAGCATGGTTATCGAATTGGTAAATCTCACCAGACCATATATGCGCGTTTAGCAAAAGAAAAGATAGCTCATTATTTAGAAGTTGAAAAAGGGCATGCGATTTTAGGCCTGACCCAGGTTTCATACTTTGATGATGGTACAGCTTTTGAGTATGTAAAGAGCCAATACGTCGGAGAACGGTTTGAATTTTATCTAGAAAATAATTAGTTTATAACATCACTCTTAAAGTGGAAACTCATCTACTTTAAGAGTTTTTATTTGGTTAAGATTAGAAAACATTTTCCTAGTAAGAAAAATAGCAATCATACGAGTATTTTTCAAAGATTCATGTTATAATAGATAGGTTATATGGTCCCGATAAGGTGGTGGGATTGATTGCAACTACTCTTCCTACCAGTTCTTTGTAACTCTATAACGAATATTTTTTAAGGGGGGACATTTTTATGTCAGAACGTAAATTATTCACGTCTGAATCGGTATCTGAGGGGCATCCAGATAAGATTGCAGACCAAATTTCAGATGCTATCTTGGATGCTATTTTAGAGCAAGATCCAGAAGCACACGTTGCTGCTGAAACAGCTGTTTATACTGGTTCAGTACATGTCTTTGGTGAGATCTCAACTACAGCTTATGTCGATATTAACCGTGTCGTACGTGATACAATCGCAGAGATTGGCTATACCAATACAGAATATGGTTTTTCTGCTGAGACGGTCGGAGTACACCCATCATTGGTAGAACAATCTCCAGATATCGCCCAAGGTGTCAACGAAGCCTTGGAAGTTCGTGGAAATGCCGATCAAGATCCACTTGACTTGATTGGAGCTGGTGACCAAGGTCTTATGTTTGGTTTTGCGGTGGATGAAACAGAAGAACTCATGCCATTGCCAATCTCACTCAGCCACAAGTTGGTTCGTCGTTTGGCAGAGCTACGTAAGTCTGGTGAAATTAGTTACCTTCGTCCAGACGCTAAATCTCAAGTTACTGTTGAATATGATGAAAATGACCAACCAGTGCGTGTGGACACTGTCGTTATTTCAACTCAACACGATCCAGAAGTCAGCAATGAACAAATCCATGAGGATGTAATCAACAAGGTCATCAAGGAAGTGATTCCAGCTTCGTACCTTGACGATGAGACTAAATTCTTTATCAATCCAACAGGTCGTTTCGTTATCGGAGGTCCTCAAGGGGACTCAGGTTTGACTGGTCGTAAGATCATCGTGGATACCTATGGTGGTTATTCACGTCACGGAGGTGGCGCCTTCTCTGGTAAGGATGCAACTAAGGTAGACCGCTCAGCATCTTATGCAGCTCGCTACATTGCTAAAAACATTGTTGCTGCAGGTCTTGCTAAGAAAGTAGAAGTGCAATTGGCCTACGCTATTGGTGTAGCCCAGCCTGTATCTGTCCGTATCGATACCTTCGGTACTGGTACGGTAGCTGAAAGTAAGCTTGAAAAAGCAGCGCGTCAAATCTTTGACCTTCGTCCTGCAGGAATCATCCAAATGCTTGACCTCAAACGTCCGATCTACCGTCAAACAGCGGCTTATGGACATATGGGACGTACAGATATTGATCTTCCATGGGAACGCTTGGACAAGGTAGAAGCCTTGAAAGAAGCAGTTAAGTAACAAAAAGAGATTGGTTCTTAGACCAATCTTTTTTAGTTTTAAATTAGTTATCCAGTATTTTTACAAAAGCCCAGTTTCCAATAGATTTTGTTCCGTATTCTAACATCATAAAATCTAGTAAAGTAAAGTTATTCTTTTTGTAAAAGAAGACGTTCTTATCAATACTAGTAATTAGGCCTAAACGTTTGCATCCCTTGGTTTTAAGATAAGGTTCAACGCCTTCTTGTAGAAAAGCACTCCCGATTCCTTGGTTTTGACAAGAAGCGTTTACTCCTAACATCATCAAATACCAATCAAAGTTTCCTGATTTTTTTAAGTGCTGTTCAGAGCGCTCAACTAAATCAAGATACTTTAAAAGTTTTCTTGGCGTGATGTATCGGAAGAGTTTGATGACACCATTTAATAGATAGGAAAGAATGGTAAAATCCTTCTGTTGCAAAAGGGCAACTGCCATGATTTCCCCGTCTTGTTCAGCGACAAGACAGGTCTCTCCTTTGATATAGAGTTTGGTCAGAAGGCTATCCATTAGTTCTAAGAATGCAGGATAGTATTCTGGTTTCTTCAAATCGTCTTTGATTAGAGTCGTAAACGGATAGTCCATGAAAGCATCAGCCAAAACTTTCCCAATTTTCTGGAATTCATCTATTCTGGCTTTCCTGTAGATAATTTTTTCCATCTTAAACTCCTTATCAAATTTCTAATACTATTATAACTAAAAAAATTATAATTTTCGAATTAGACATATTTTTACTAAAAAATATAACTAATTTTTATTTTATTAGAATTTAGATTGAAAGTCAAATTTTGGAGGAGTGACACAAACTTAACGAATTGCGGAAAGAGATATCTCATTATAGTCTAGAATATTTCAAGATAAGAAAAACTTCGGAAAATTAAAAAGCCCTCAAGATTATAATCTTGGGAGCAGTTTAAATGGCTATTTTGTTTATTTAATTGGAATTGAGATTTCAATTAATTTATCAGAATAAAGTGTTTTGATATTTGTCTCATCAATCATCTGTTTATCAATCTTACGACTTAAGAAAAACTCTTGAATTTTTTCGATTTCTTTTTCACGAATAGCTCGATGTTTATTGGAAATGAGGATTTCATAATGAAGCGGTGCTTGGGTAAAGATAACATCTGTATTTCCTGCAGAATAAACTTCCACAAGAGTTGCGTCAGTACTTTCTAGTTGATTTTTAACAAGACGAGAGTGTGAATTAGTAGTGTTGATAAGCTTCATAGGGATTCCTCCTGTAATTCTATGTCTATTATAACACTTTTTAGGAAAATTGGGAAAGTTAACCTAAATTTGGTGTTGCTTTTTCCAGGCCTGGATAGCCCATTTATGACTGCCTCTTTTTAAATTCGAAATAGCTTCATCGACTGGGAACCAAGCGATATGATTGAAGTCTTCCAAAGGTTTTTGAACCTCTTGGTAAGAAGTGGCTTCATAAAGGAAGGCAGGATTGTAATAATGGGTATCACGATGACTAGAGTAGAAGTACTCATCAGCTTGTCCATAATAAGTGCCAATTTCAGCAGTGAAACCTAATTCCTCGATTAATTCACGTTGAAGAGCTTCTAAGTGATCTTCACCTTCTTCAATCTCACCACCTGGTAGAAACCAAGCACCATTTGGAGCTTGAACTAGGATAATTTTTTCCTTATTTGAATCTGCAATGACTGCATAAACACCATATCTGGTTTTGTAAGTAACTCCTTGTTTTTTCTCTCCAAATGTTGGATTTGTCATAGATTTCTCCTTCATGAGTGCGCTTTCTTTCTATAATATTAAAGAATGTTCTTACTGTCAAGTAAGAACATTCTATTTTTAGTATTAGTCAGTTGCTTCAACTTTTTCTAGCTTGTTTTTGGATTTAATCATGATTTTTCCATTGCTGGTCATGACAGCTTTCAACTCTTTTTCAGTTGGATTTTCAAGGTAGAAGTCTGTAATAGCATCTTCAATATAGTCTTGGATAGTCCTGCGGAGTGGACGAGCCCCCATTTTTGGATCATAGCCCAAATCGACCAATTTTTCCTTGACCTTATCAGTAACTTCTAAAGAGATATTGTTACTTGCAAGACGTTTGTTGACATCATCAAGCATAAGGTCAACGATTTGAAGAAGATTTTCCTTGTTGAGGGCTTTGAACTCGATAATACCATCGAATCGGTTCATGAATTCAGGGCTAAAGAAATTACCGAGTTCACCTAGCACCGAATTTGTACGCCCTTCTCTAGCTGCACCAAATCCGACACTTGCTTCTGCCTTTCCAGTACCAGCATTTGAAGTCATAATAATGATAGCATCTTTAAAACTAACAGTCCGACCTTGGCCGTCCGTTAAGCGCCCGTCATCTAAGACCTGAAGGAACATGTGCATGACATCAGGATGGGCTTTTTCTACTTCGTCTAGTAGAATAAGTGAATAAGGATTGCGACGAACTTTTTCAGTCAGTTGTCCTGCTTCATCATAGCCTACATATCCTGGAGGAGCACCGACTAGTTTTGAAACACTATGTTTCTCCATATATTCACTCATATCGAAACGAATCATGCTATCTGCTGATCCGAAGAGTTCAATAGCCAATTGTTTAGAAAGTTCAGTTTTACCAACTCCTGTTGGACCGACGAAAAGGAAGCTGCCGATTGGACGGTTTGGGGTACCGAGACCAACCCGGTTACGACGAATAGCTTTAGCCAATTTATCAACAGCATCGTCTTGGCCAATAACATGAGCCTTGAGGTCATCTGCTAAGTTGATGAGTTGAGACTGTTCTTTTTCTTTTAGGTCACCAACCGGAATATTTGTTTTTTGTTCAATGATATGCTCAATTGTTTTTTCGCTGATAATTGGAGTATCCTGATCCGTTACTTTTGTCTTTTGCATTTCTTTGTATTTGGCAATCTGATCACGGAAGTAGGCGGCTTTTTCAAAGTCCTCATCTCTAGTAGCTTGAGCCTTGAGATTTTCGGCTTCGATTAGGCGTTGATCAATAACCTTAGGATCAACAAAGTTTAGCGTTAAGTTCATTTTAGAACCAGCTTCATCCAGAAGGTCGATGGCTTTGTCTGGTAAGAAACGATCTTGGATATAACGATTAGAAAGAGTAGCAGCAGCTTCTATAGCACTATCTGTATAATGAACGTGGTGATAATCTTCGTATTTCTTTTGAATACCTTTGAGGATAGTAATAGTTTCTTCTACGGTTGGTTCATCAACCTTGACAGGTTGCATGCGTCGTTCGAGGGCAGCATCTTTTTCAATGATGCGGTATTCATTGAGAGTAGTAGCACCAACAAGTTGAAGTTCGCCACGAGCTAGGGCAGGTTTGAGGATGTTTCCGGCATCCATATTACCGTCTCCAGCAGAACCAGCACCTACAATTTCATGAATTTCGTCGATAAAGAGGATAATATCCTCACGTTTCCGGATTTCCTCCATGAGTTTTTGCATGCGTTCTTCGAATTGACCACGAATACCAGTACCTTGGACAAGGCTCACCACATCCAAACGGATAACTTCTTTACCTTGGAGTTTATGCGGCACATCCCCGTCAACGATTTTTTGTGCTAGACCTTCGACAACGGCAGTTTTTCCGACACCAGGTTCTCCGATAAGGACAGGATTGTTCTTAGTTCTACGGTTGAGAATTTCAATAACACGAATGATTTCTTCGTCACGGCCAATAACTGGGTCAATCTTTCCTTGACGAGCAATCTCTGTCACATTGATACCATACTCATCCAAAAGACCTTTTTCTTTATTTGGTGGAGGAGTTTGTGCTGGACCACGATTTGGGGAACCAAAGCTGCCATTACCACCAAAGCCACCGTTGCCCCCAAAACCTCCACCTGACTGAGTCGGAGGAGTGTTATTAGAATTGGGTTGGAAGTTACTAATGTCATTAAAGAAGTCGCTTAATGGATCGAAATCTCGATTACTCAAATCCGTAATCCCTTTAAATAAGCTATTATTGGGATCTGTTTTGATAATTTTGTAGCAGTTTTGACAAAGATCAATTTGCTTTTGTTTTCCGTTGAGATTTGTATAAAGGTGAATGGTTGAGTCATTGATTTTACAGTTTTGACAGAGCATACAACTACCTCATTTCTTTCTTGGCTTAACTAGTTTTTATAAGGTCAAAAATAGTCAAAAATATGTATAGTCTAATTATATCATGAATGGAAGTCAATTCAAGTAAAAAGATTGATTTGGTCATTTAACTTGAAGTTTGTGGCACTACAAAATTTGGATGATACGAAAAAATCCCATTTGTGATACAAAAAGGATTCTTGTTCATAGGAGTAGGAATAAGATCCTACTACAAGTTCAAAGATTAGTATAGAAGTTCGTAGATTTCCATAGCAATCAAATCGATGCTATCAAAAGTATACGTTTCACGAGCTTCTACATCACGAAGTGTAAATAGTGGGCCATTTTCTTCATCATGGTTAAAGGCTACTTCAGCCACAACGACACCTTCGCGTTCAAAATTACGTTTTAAGTTACCACCATCTTTTGTCATTGCTTCGAGACGATTGATGATTCTAACCAAATGTGATTCCATTATGATTCTCCTCCATTTCTTATCGTTACTATTTTACCATAAAGCATAGTTACTTGACTAGAAAAAAACAAAGATTTCTCTCTATTTCTGTTTCTTTTTGATTTTTTTCAGAAAACAGAAGAGGAAACATTGAATTTTTATTCAAAATATGTTATACTCATACAAGTTTTGAGATAGAAAATAGAAAGAAGCAGACCTATGAATTTTTCATTTTTACCAAAGTATTTACCCTATTTTAACTACGGAGCTCTTGTAACTGTGCTAATTTCCATTTTAGTTGTCTTTTTTGGGACCATTATTGGAATGTTGCTAGCTTTCGCTCAAGGTTCAAAATTTAAGCCCTTGGTTTGGTTGGCCAATCTTTATATCTGGATTTTTCGTGGAACACCCATGATGGTACAGATTATGATTGCATTTGCTCTTATGAGTATCGATGCTCCAACTATTCAATTTGGCATTTTTGGAATCGAACTCTCTCGCTTGATTCCAGGAATTATCATCATTTCAATGAATAGTGGTGCCTATGTTTCGGAAACAGTCCGTGCAGGGATCAATGCAGTGCCAAAGGGCCAGTTAGAAGCTGCCTATTCGCTAGGAATCCGTCCGAGAAAGGCTATGCGTTATGTCATTTTACCCCAGGCCGTTAAGAATATCTTACCAGCTTTGGGTAATGAGTTTATCACTATTATCAAGGATAGTTCACTCTTGTCGGCAATCGGTGTCATGGAGTTGTGGAATGGAGCTACTACGGTATCAACAACCACTTACCTACCTTTGACTCCACTGTTATTTGCGGCCTTTTATTACTTGATTATGACCTCTATCTTAACATTAGTCTTGAAAGCTTTTGAAAATCGTATGGGACAAGGAGATAAGAAATAATGACTGAAACACTTATAAAAATTGAAAATCTTCATAAAAGCTTTGGAAAGAATGAAGTTTTAAAGGGAATCAATCTTGAAATCAAAAAAGGGGAAGTTGTGGTCATTATTGGGCCTTCTGGTAGTGGTAAGTCTACCCTCCTTCGCTCTATGAATCTCCTTGAAGAAGCCACTAAAGGAAAGGTCATCTTTGAAGGTGTCGACATTACGGATAAGAAAAATGACCTCTTTGCCATGCGTGAAAAAATGGGAATGGTATTCCAACAATTTAATCTCTTTCCAAACATGACGGTCATGGGTAATATCACACTTTCTCCTATCAAGACCAAAGGAGAAAGCAAGCAAGTAGCAGAGAAGAGAGCGCTAGAACTTTTAGAAAAAGTTGGCTTACCTGATAAAGCAGATGCTTATCCGCAAAGTTTGTCAGGTGGTCAGCAACAACGGATTGCTATCGCGCGTGGTCTTGCCATGGAGCCAGATGTTTTGCTCTTTGATGAGCCAACTTCAGCTCTAGATCCAGAAATGGTAGGAGAAGTACTAGCGGTTATGCAAGAACTTGCTCAATCAGGAATGACAATGGTTATCGTGACGCATGAAATGGGTTTTGCGCGTGAAGTCGCAGATCGTGTCATCTTTATGGCAGATGGTATTGTTGTCGAAGACGGAAGTCCAGAGCAGATTTTTGACCAGACCCAAGAACAAAGAACCAAGGAATTCTTGAGTAGGGTTTTGTAAGAGTTGTAAAATTATATCTATTTCGACTTTTTTTAGGTGGATAGTTCGACAAGTTAGAGCAAAACTTCATTACTTAGTTTAGATTAAAGTTATAAATAAAAAGTAGGCATCAGCATATGCTGATGCCTACTTTTTTGTAGTTAAAATAAGAAGGTAATGCTTGTAAGTATACCTAATACTGCGAAAATAATTTTCCAAACTTGCTGGTTCTTTTTGAAAAGCTTATCAGAGTATAATGCTAGTATCAGAAATATAAAGAATAGTATATATTTATTAAAGATTGGCATGGCTTTCCTCCTTTTATTGTAAGACTTCCATTACTTATATTATACATTATTTTTAATGCATAAACAAAAAATAATATTTTTATTCTGTAGAGGGCCGTTATCTTCCAGTAAGATAATGACTGATCTTCTAACTGAGTTTTCTTATAGCTTGTAACTATAAGAGGAGCTATCCAAAAAATGTTAGAGGCTCCAGATAATTTTTGGTATAATAGAAAATATTTGTTAGAAAAGAGAAAATACATGACACAGATTATTGATGGGAAGGCTTTGGCAGCTAAGTTACAAGGTCAATTAGCTGAAAAAACGGCTAAACTAAAAGAAGAGACAGGCTTGGTGCCTGGCTTAGTCGTTATTTTAGTAGGGGATAATCCTGCTAGCCAAGTTTACGTTCGCAACAAGGAACGCTCAGCAATTGCAGCAGGTTTCCGTAGTGAAGTCGTTCGTGTTCCTGAGACCATTACCCAAGAAGAATTGCTGGATTTGATTGCCAACTACAATCAGGATCCAGCTTGGCATGGGATTCTGGTTCAGTTGCCTTTACCAAAACATATCGATGAAGAAGCTGTTTTATTGGCTATTGCCCCTGAAAAGGATGTGGATGGTTTTCATCCGCTTAATATGGGGCGTCTCTGGTCTGGTCACCCAGTTATGATTCCTTCAACTCCTGCTGGAATTATGGAGATGTTTCATGAGTATGGGATTGAGTTAGAAGGTAAAAATGCTGTCGTAATTGGTCGTTCAAATATCGTTGGGAAACCAATGGCCCAGTTGCTCCTGGCTAAAAATGCAACTGTAACCTTGACCCACTCTCGCACACAAGATTTAGCAGCAGTTGCTTCGAAAGCAGATATTCTTGTCGTAGCTATCGGTCGTGCTAAGTTTGTGACTGCTGACTTTGTCAAACCAGGTGCAGTTGTCATTGATGTAGGAATGAACCGAGATGAAAATGGCAAGCTTTGTGGAGATGTTGACTACGATGCTGTTGCACCAATTGCTAGTCATATCACTCCTGTACCTGGTGGAGTTGGACCTATGACCATTACCATGCTAATGGAACAGACTTATCAGGCAGCGCTACGTACACTGAACAAGGACTAGGAAGATGAAATTCGTATTTGACCTGGATGGAACACTATCTTTTGACTACATGACCATAGATGAGGAGATTCAGCAGGTTCTTTTAAATGCTAGCGATTATGGACATGAGCTTGTATTTGCCTCAGCTCGTTCTTATCGGGATTGCTTGGGTTTATTAGGCCCTGAACTCAGTCAGCGCTTGGTCATAGGTTTGAATGGTGGCGTAGCCTATCATCTGGGGCAGGCTATCTTCGAAAGGAATCTCAATGCTAGAGTTTATCAGGCGCTAGTGGATTATTGCCAGACTTATAATCTCCCTTTCTTTGTAGATGATTGCTTTGACTATAGTGGTCAGATTGTGGAGAAGATTCCATTTTTCTCCAGCGTGGATCCCCTAAAGGTGGCTCGTCATCAGAAACTCGAGGACTTAGGGACTCCGATTAAGGTAGTCGTTTATATGGGAGACCATGAGGAATTGCTTGATGATCTGCTTGGTCAGCTAGAAAGACTGGGACAGGCTCATCTCTCCTATCATGCGCATGAAAAGTGCCTTTATGTTAATCCCTTGAACACTCATAAGGCGACAACTGTTGAAAAGTTATGTGGAGAGAACTTCATTGCTTTTGGAAATGATCAAAATGATATTGAGCTGTTTAAGACATCTCTTTATTCAGTTCAGATAGGAGACTTTGCTGGCCTTAGTCCATATGCAGATGAAACGTTAGAGCTAAAAGGAGAACCTTCTCCAGCAGTGGCAGCTAAAATCCTACAGACCTTTGTGGAATTTAAGGGAAAATAGATAGAAGGAGGTTTGAACCTCCTTTTATAGTATAATGGAGCGAAAGGAAAAAACGATGAAAGTGATTGATCAAACTTTACTAGAAAAAGTCATTGTAGAAAGGACTCGTCACAGTCACAAGGTAGACTACGGTCGTCTTCTATTGATTGGTGGAACTTATCCTTATGGTGGAGCGATTATAATGGCTGCTTTAGGGGCGGTTAGAAGTGGCGCTGGCTTGGTAACTGTAGCAACGGATAAGGAGAATATTCCGGCTCTGCACAGCCATTTACCTGAGTCCATGGCTTTTTCTCTTCAAGACCAGCAATTGTTAAAAGAACAGTTGGAAAAGGCTGAAGTTGTCTTGTTAGGTCCGGGTTTGCGAGAGGATGCATTCGGAGAAGAACTTGTCAAACAGGTCTTTGATAGCCTCAGAAAAGACCAGATTTTGGTAATAGATGGCGGTGCTTTGGGAATCTTATCAAAAAATCAGTTTCCTCTTCCTGTTGGTCAACTTATTCTAACTCCTCACCAAAAGGAATGGGAAAGATTGTCTGGTCTTGCTATTGAAAAACAAAAACCAGAGTCAACTTTCGCTGCTCTGGAAGATTTTCCTCAAGAAACGATTTTAGTGGAGAAAGGCCCAGCGACTCGTATCTGGAAAGCTGGTCAATCTGAATACTATCAACTGGAGATTGGTGGCCCTTATCAAGCAACTGGTGGGATGGGAGATACTTTGGCTGGAATGATTGCAGGTTTTGCAGGTCAGTTTCCACATGTCAATCTCTATGAACGAGTAGTAGTAGTGACTCATCTGCATTCAGCCATTGCCCAAGAACTAGCTCAAGAGAATTATGTGGTTTTACCGACAAGCATTAGTCAACACATTCCCCTATTTATGAAAAAAATATCAGAAAAAGACACCTGATTTTTCAGGTGCCTTTTGAATATTAGAAGAGTCCTTTAACTTTGTCAACAAGACCGTCAAGTCCTTCGGAACCTGAAATCAAGTCTTGGGCTTGGCTCAAGTAGTCACCGAATTGATCTTTATTCTCTTCGATGAAAGATTTAGCAGCGTCGAAATCTTTTGTTTCGATTAATTCTTTAACTTTGTTCAATAAATCCATTGGGTTCATGATGTTCCTCCTTTTGTTCAATTCTATTCAATCATTTTTTTTAAAATCTTGCAAGAAACTTGACTCTTCAAATAAAGTTCATGGGTGTCAAATGGTGTAAATTTTGATATAATTTTTAGTGATGAATTTTAGAAATAATCGGTATGTGGTTGTAGATTTAGAAGCAACAAGTACCGGAAGTAAGGCAAAAATTATCCAAGTGGGAATTGTGGTCATTGAAGATGGTGAGATTATTGACCAATATGCTACAGATGTCAATCCTCATGAACATTTGGATTCTCATATCAAAGAATTAACGGGTTTGACTGATAAACGTTTGGCAAAGGCTCCAGAGTTTTCTCAGGTGGCTGGAAAGATTTTTGAACTGGTCAAAGACGGTATTTTTGTTGCGCACAATGTTCAGTTCGATGCTAATTTATTGGCAGAATTCCTCTTTTTTGAGGGTTATGAATTGCGCACGTCTCGTATCGATACAGTGGAGTTGGCTCAAATATTTTACCCTCAGCTTGAGAAGTATAATCTCGGCATTCTTTGCCAAGAGTTGGGGATTCCTCTAGAGCAAGCCCATTCAGCCCTATCTGATGCCCAAGCAACAGCAGAACTCTTTCTTTGTATGAGACAAAAGATGCTTGGACTGCCAAAAGGGTTGTTGGAGCGCTTATTGAGTTTATCAGACAGCTTACTCTATGAATCTTACCTAGTCATCGAGGAAGTTTATCAGAAACAGTCCGTCCTTGTAGAGCATGATCTAATAGAAGTTCAAGGCTTGTTTTTGAAAAAAGAAAAGTCACTTCTTTCTCCGCGAAAGCTATCCAAAGATTTCCAGACCAATATTGCCTTATTGGACTTAGAAGATAGACTCCCACAAGCTAGCTTTGCTCAAAAAGTTCTTGATTTCCTACAGGATAAACAAATTGCCTTTGTTCAAGCTCAGACTGGAATTGGGAAAACTTACGGCTATTTGTTACCGGCTTTATCTCTGGAAAATGAAAAAGGGATTCTACTCAGTGTTCCTACTAAAATTCTCCAAAATCAGATTATACAAGAAGAAGCTAGAAGACTAGAAGAGGTCTTCCATCTTTCAATCCATAGTCTTAAAGGTCCACAGAA
Organism: Streptococcus timonensis; assembly: GCF_900095845.1. Classification (GTDB taxonomy): domain Bacteria; phylum Bacillota; class Bacilli; order Lactobacillales; family Streptococcaceae; genus Streptococcus; species Streptococcus timonensis. The sequence goes on along the minus strand of NZ_FMIX01000004.1, from coordinate 1,100,138 downwards.
TTATCTGAAACTCGATGCCCTTCATCTAGCTTTACAAGAGGAAGAAACAAATCGTCTTTATACACGCTTTAAAATGCAACTATTGGTTTGGTTAACAGAAACAGATACAGGTGACCTAGATGAAATTGGTCAGCTTTATCGTTATCAACAATTTTTGCCAAATCTAGTTCATGATGGTAAACTTTCCAAGGATTCCCTCTTTTGGTTAGAGGATTTTTGGAAACGGAGTCAGAAAAAGGCCCGTAGTTGCCAATTATTGGTGACCAATCATGCTTACTTGGTTACCCGACTTGAAGATGACCCAAGTCTCTTAGAGGGGCGTCTATTAATTTTAGATGAAGCCCAGAAAATCTTGTTAACCTTAGAAAACCTTTCACAGAAGTCTTTCTTATTAAACGATTTAGTGGATCAACTAGACCATATCATGGCTCAAGAAAGCGGGATGCTTCAAAGACGATTAATGGAGAGTATTCGATTTGAGCTTTGTCATCTGATGGAGCAGTTTCTATCTGGGAAACGGAGGATGTGTCCAAGGAGTACTATATCACAGCTGCGACAAGATTTTTCTGAATTAGATATTCCAGTTCTCCATGAGTATCAGAAGTTTTTCTGCTCAGATGGTGAATTTTGGTTATCCTCTTCGGAGTTTTCTAGTAAGAAAGTTCTAATTTCTTCTAGTCGTCATCAACGTCTGCTCTTTTCTGAGATTTTTCCGGACTCCTGTCAGCTATTAGGTATCTCAGCAACTTTAGAGATTAGTAGTAGAGTTTCTTTGCCAGAATTACTAGGATTTCCTGATGCTGCTTTTGATAGACTAGACGAACAATTTCAAGAAAACCAAGAAATCTTAGTTGTGAAGGATTTTCCATTGGTGACTGAAATTTCTCAAGAAGACTATGCTCAAGCTCTTGTCAATCTGATTGAAGAAGTAAGTAGCTTGAAAGAGCCTATCTTAGTATTGTTTACTTCGAGAGAACTTTTGTTAAAAGTCTCTGATTATTTGTCAATCCCTCATTTAGCGCAGTATAAGCATGGAGAACCAGCTCAGTTAAAAAAACGTTTTGAAAAAGGGGAGCGAGAGCTTTTACTGGGTGCAGGTAGTTTTTGGGAGGGTGTTGATTTTTCAGCTCATTCTCGTGTCATTGAGGTGGTGACGCGTCTTCCTTTCCAAAATCCTGAAGACCCCTTTACCAAAAAGATGAATCAGGAACTGCGGTTGGAAGGTAAGAATCCTTTTTATGACTATCAACTACCTATGGCTATTATTCGTCTAAAACAAGCACTTGGTCGAACAATGAGACATTCGAATCAGAGCTCTATTGTCCTTATTCTAGACAGTCGTATGCTGACCAAACGATATGGTAAACAAATCGCGAGATCTTTGTCACAGAATTGTCGACTAGAAGAAACAAATCAAGACCAAGTTATTTCCAAAATAGCTAAATTTTTTAAAAAATCATAAGAGAATTAGAAAAGTGAGAAGGAGAACTTTATGAAACGTCCTCTCGACTCTCGAGTCGATTATAGTTTGATTTTGCCAGTATTTTGTTTACTGGTAATTGGTGTAGTAGCTATTTATATTGCTGTTAGCCATGATTATCCTAACAATGTTTGGTCGATACTAGGACAGCAACTAGCTTGGATTGCCCTCGGAATTATTATTAGCTTTGTTGTCATGTTCTTTAACACCAAGTTCTTGTGGCAAGCCACCCCATATCTCTATGGCTTAGGATTGATTCTAATGGTCCTCCCTTTAGTCTTTTACAATCCGAGACTAGTAGCTGCGACCGGAGCTAAAAACTGGGTATTTTTCGGAGGGATGACCTTATTTCAACCTTCTGAATTTATGAAGATATCTTATATTTTGATGTTGGCTTATATCATTGTTACCTTTACAAAGAATCATAAAAAAGATGTACGAACCATTGGGTTAGATTTTCTCCTAATTCTATGGATGGTACTCTTTACGATTCCTGTTTTAGTTTTGCTAGCCTTACAAAGTGACCTGGGGACAGCTCTCGTTTTCGTTGCTATTTTTGCAGGTATGGTTTTATTATCAGGAGTTTCTTGGAAAATTATTATCCCGATTTTTCTAACGGCTATGTCTGCTATTGTTGGATTTTTAGCCATCTTCATCACGAAGGATGGACGAGCATTTTTGCATCAAATTGGGATGCCGACTTATCAAATTAACCGTATTTTAGCATGGTTAAACCCCTTTGATTATGCGCAGACAACAACCTATCAACAGGCGCAAGGTCAAATTGCTATTGGTAGTGGGGGCTTGTTTGGTCAAGGATTTAATGTTTCCAATTTACTAATACCAGTTAGAGAGAGTGACATGATTTTCACAGTGATTGCGGAGGATTTTGGGTTTATTGGGTCAGTAATTGTGATTGCACTCTACCTTCTATTAATCTATCGCATGCTCAAAATCACTCTGAAATCCAATAATCAATTTTATACCTACATTTCAACTGGTTTTATCATGATGTTACTGTTCCACATCTTTGAAAATATTGGTGCCGTTACAGGTTTACTTCCTCTGACAGGAATTCCTTTGCCTTTTATTTCTCAAGGAGGATCAGCCATCATTAGTAATTTAATTGGTGTTGGATTGCTCTTATCAATGAGCTACCAAACCCATTTGGCTGATGAAAAGAGTGGTCGAGCGAAGTTTAAACGTAAAAAAGTCGTTTTGAAAAAGGTCAAATAAGGAGGATAAGAATGTCTAAAGTAGCAGTTATGTTAGCCAATGGTTTTGAAGAAATTGAAGCCCTGACAGTTGTAGATGTTTTACGTCGAGCAAATATTACTTGTGAAATGGTTGGACTAGAAGATAAGGTCACTGGTTCACATGGTATTCAAGTCATTCCAGATTTAGTCTTTGCAGGAGATTTGTCAGACTATGACTTGGTAGTTCTTCCAGGAGGGATGCCTGGGTCAGCTAATCTACGTGACAATGAAGTCTTAATAGATGAGTTGCAAGGCCTGAATCAAGCTGGTAAGAAGTTAGCAGCAATTTGCGCCGCACCAATTGTCCTAAATCGAGCGGGGCTTCTTAGCGGTAAAAAATTCACTTGTTATGATGGTGTTCAAGAACAAATTGCAGATGGAAGCTATATCAAGGAGACAGTCGTGGTAGATGGCAATATCATTACTAGTCGTGGTTCTGCAACAGCTTTAGCTTTTTCTTATCACTTGGTTGAAATACTAGGTGGAGATGCAGAAAGCTTACGAAAAGGGATGCTTTATCAGGACATTTTTGGAAAATAATAAAAAAGAGAGAGGGATTTTCTACAAAAAGAGAATTTCTCTCTTTTACTATTAAAAATAAAGGAAATATTCGCATTTTTAATGAAAAAATGGTATAATGAGGAGGTGTAAAGTATCACGAATATAAATGGTTTTGACCAATTTCTAGTTGTCTTGCCATAAAGCTTTTAATGAGATACCTGCCTTCAGATTAAGGCAGGTTGAAACGATCGTGGTACACAAATAAAGTGTTGACTTGTAAGAAAAAGGAAAAAATGACAGAAGATATTAAAAACCAACAGGCACAAGATTATGATGCCAGTCAAATTCAAGTTTTGGAAGGTTTGGAAGCAGTTCGTATGCGTCCAGGGATGTATATTGGATCAACTGCCAAAGAAGGTCTTCACCATCTAGTCTGGGAAATCGTAGATAACTCTATCGACGAAGCTTTGGCGGGATTCGCTAGTCATATCGAGGTCTTTATTGAACCGGATGATTCCATTACTGTTGTCGATGATGGTCGTGGAATTCCTGTTGATATCCAAGAGAAAACAGGACGTCCTGCCGTTGAAACAGTCTTTACTGTTCTTCACGCCGGAGGTAAATTCGGCGGTGGCGGATACAAGGTGTCTGGTGGACTCCATGGTGTGGGTTCATCCGTTGTAAATGCTCTTTCAACACAGCTGGATGTTCGCGTTCATAAAAACGGTAAGATTCATTACCAAGAATACCGTCGTGGACATGTTGTTGCAGACCTTGAGGTGATCGGGGATACGGATAAAACAGGAACAATAGTTCACTTTACTCCAGACCCAGAAATTTTTACTGAGACAACGACATTTGATTTTGATAAATTAAATAAACGTATTCAAGAGTTAGCCTTTTTGAACCGCGGGCTTCAAATTTCTATTACTGACAAACGTGAAGGACTTGAACAAACCAAGCATTATTACTACGAAGGTGGGATTGCGAGCTACGTTGAGTACATTAACGAAAACAAGGATGTTATCTTTGATACACCAATCTACACAGATGGTGAAATGGATGACATTACAGTGGAAGTCGCTATGCAGTACACAACTGGTTACCACGAGAATGTCATGAGTTTCGCCAACAATATTCATACCCATGAAGGTGGAACCCATGAACAAGGTTTCAGAACTGCCTTGACTCGTGTTATTAACGACTATGCCCGCAAGAACAAACTCCTTAAGGATAATGAGGACAATCTTACAGGTGAGGATGTCCGTGAAGGCTTGACAGCCGTTATTTCTGTCAAGCACCCAAATCCTCAGTTTGAAGGTCAAACCAAGACCAAACTTGGGAATAGTGAAGTTGTAAAAATTACGAATCGTCTTTTCAGTGAGGCATTTTCAGATTTCTTGATGGAAAATCCGCAAATTGCTAAACGAATTGTAGAAAAGGGAATCTTGGCAGCTAAGGCTCGTGTGGCAGCCAAACGAGCACGAGAAGTAACTCGTAAGAAATCGGGTTTAGAAATCTCTAATCTACCTGGTAAACTGGCAGATTGTTCTTCAAACAATCCAGCTGAAACAGAACTCTTTATTGTCGAAGGAGATTCAGCTGGTGGTTCTGCTAAATCTGGGCGTGACCGTGAGTTTCAAGCTATCTTACCAATCCGTGGTAAAATCCTTAATGTTGAAAAAGCTAGCATGGATAAGATCCTTGCCAACGAAGAAATCCGTAGCTTGTTTACGGCTATGGGAACAGGATTCGGTGCTGAGTTCGATGTTAGTAAAGCTCGCTATCAAAAACTCGTTATCATGACAGATGCCGATGTCGATGGTGCTCATATTCGAACGCTCTTATTAACTCTGATTTATCGTTATATGAAACCTGTTCTAGAAGCAGGATATGTTTATATCGCTCAACCACCGATTTATGGTGTTAAGGTTGGTAGTGAAATCAAAGAGTATATTCAACCAGGAGCCAATCAAGAAAAACAATTACAAGAAGCATTGGCTCGATATAGCGAAGGTCGATCAAAGCCTACAATTCAGCGCTATAAAGGTCTTGGAGAAATGGATGATCACCAACTTTGGGAGACTACCATGAATCCGGAACATCGTCTCATGGCTCGTGTATCAGTAGATGATGCCGCAGAAGCAGATAAGATTTTTGATATGCTCATGGGCGATCGAGTGGAACCACGTCGAGAATTTATTGAGGAAAATGCCGTCTATAGTACCCTTGACGTATAAAAGTGCGGAAAGTGTTTCCACTATTAAAAAAAATATGATATAATCAATACAATTGTGTCAAGTATAAAAGGAGTTTGATATGTCTGATAATCAATTGATTATTACTTTGATTGCAGTTGCCGCTCTACTTATTGTTGCTTATGTAATGGCAGTTTTAATTCGTAAACGCAATAGTAGCAGACTTGCAGCTTTGGAACAAAGAAAAGAAGAACTTTACAACCTTCCTGTTAATGATGAGGTAGAGGCTGTGAAAAACATGCATTTGATTGGTCAAAGTCAAGTTGCATTTCGTGAATGGAATCAAAAATGGGTTGATTTGTCCTTGAATTCGTTTGCTGATATTGAGAACAATCTCTTTGAAGCTGAAGGGTTTAACAATTCTTTCCGATTTTTGAAAGCTCGTCAACAAATAGAGCAAATCGAGAGCCAGATTAGTCTGATTGAAGAAGATATTGATTCTATTCGTAAGGCTTTAGCAGATCTTGAAAAACAAGAATCAAAAAATAGTGGGCGTGTACTTCATGCTTTAGACTTGTTTGAAAGTTTACAGCACAAAGTAGCAGATAATTCTGAACAATATGGTGCAGCTTTACCTGAGATTGAGAAACAACTCGAACACATCCAGTCTGAGTTTTCTCAATTTGTAACCTTGAATTCTTCTGGAGATCCTGTTGAAGCTGCTGGTGTTTTAGATAGTACCGAAAATCATATTCTTGCTTTAACTCATATTGTTGATCGAATTCCAGCTATTGTAGCTAAACTGACAACTGAGTTACCAGAACAATTAGAGGATTTAGAGTCGGGTTATCGTAAGCTTTTAGATGCAAACTATCAATTTGTTGAAACAGATATCGAATCTAGACTTCAACTTTTGTATGAGGCATTAAAAAATAACCATGAAAATCTTCGAAAACTAGAACTTGACAATGCCGAGTATGAAAATGCTCAAATCCAAGAAGAAATTAATGCACTTTACGATATCTTCACACGTGAAATTGCTTCTGAAAAAGCTTTTGAAAAATTGATGTCTACGCTTCCTACTTATCTTGGACATTTGAAAGAGAATAACGAAGTTCTTGTTAAAGATATGGAGCGTCTAGGTAAGACATACTTACTTTCAGAGAGCGACGTGAACCGTGTTCGTCGTCTGCAAGCTGATATTACAGCAATGAGTACGACTGTTGAAGAGATGACAAGTGAGCAATCTGAAGTAACAGAACCATACTCTATCTTGAAAGAACGTTTAGAAAATCTTCAAACTACATTAAAAGATATTGAAGATGATCAAATCGGTGTTAGTGAGCGTTTGGTTCAAATTGAAAAAGATGATGTAAATGCTCGTCAAAAAGCAAATGTCTATGTAAACCGACTACATACCATTAAGCGTTACATGGAAAAGAGAAATCTTCCAGGTATTCCTCAAAAATTCTTGAAACTATTCTTTGATGCAAGCCATAGTACAGAGGATCTAATGGCTGAATTGGAACAGTCGCAGATTAATATTGAGTCTGTTAATCGTGTTCTAGAGATTGCAACAAATGATATGGAAATTTTGGAAGCTGAAACGTACAGTATTGTTCAAAATGCTACTTTGACAGAACAATTACTACAATATTCTAACCGATACAGATCATTTGATGAACGTATCCAGCAGGCTTTCCATGAAGCCTTGCATATCTTTGAGACAGAGTTTGATTATCAAGCTTCTTTTGAAAAAATATCTCAAGCTTTGGAACTTGCTGAGCCTGGTGTAACTAATCGCTTTGTTACATCTTATGAAAAAACAAGAGAAACGATTCGTTTTTAAAAGATAAAATCCTAGAAAATTCTAGGATTTTTCCTTTTATATCGAATCAAGTTATGCACGCTTTTCATTGAAATTATAGTTCAAATTTGATATGATAAGACTATGACAAAAAAGAGAACAACCCGAAAGAATGATGAGAATAATAGTGTGAAATTAGGTTTCCTTGTAGGACTATTGTTTTTCACAATACTTGCTTTAGGTGGTGCAATCACCCATAAAGTATTAACTAAACAGAACTTTGAACAAAAGATTGAAGCATTAATATCTGAAAAAGATAGTGCTTTTTCGCAAGAAAGTCAAAAAGATCATTTCCGTAAAGATAAATCAGAGATTATTACCTACTATCCAATGAGAGGAGATAGTATTATTTCTCCTGTCAAAGATATCGTGATAAAAGATATTACAGATAAGGTAGAAGGAAAAGAACATCTGATTTTCTATTATTCAGAAAAAGGAGATTCTTCATTCAGAGGAATTGAAAATAGAGTAGTTAAAAAACAAGTCTATGATTTGTCAAATTCCAATCTTGTAGAATTAGAGAATACAACCTTAAATCAGCTTTATCTTAAAGAAGATGGCAATCTCTTCACTCTTGATCAATTCTTCAATGATGCTTCGGCAGCTAAAGGAAAATTATTAGAGGATATTAAATCAGCTCTTCTTGATAAGAAAGTAGAGCAAACACTTGTAAATCAAGTTATAGCTGACTTTTCGAACACGGATTTATCTAATTGGAAATTTGCCTACAAGGATAGTCAACTTATCATATACCCAGTAAATCAAACAGGAAACACAGGAGAAATAGGACTTCTTATTTCTGACTATTTTGAACTGATTAAAGTAGCTTATCTAGCAGAAAAAGATGCTAAACTGTATGAGACTATTCAAGGAGAAAAGCATAAAAAAGTTGTAGCTTTAACCTTTGATGATGGTCCTGATGGAAATACGACTCCTCAAGCTCTGGATATTTTAGCTAAGTATCGCATAAAAGCAACCTTCTTTGTACAAGGGAAGAATATAGCTGGTAATGAGTCCATTCTAAAACGAATGAAATCAGAAGGACATGAGGTCGGTAATCATAGTTGGAACCATCCAGTCTTGACGAAACTTTCTCTAGAAGATGCAAAGAAACAAATTACAGATACAGAATCTGCAATTACCAGTGTTCTTGGAACTAGTTCTAAATTGATGCGTCCGCCTTATGGAGCAATCTCTGATGATATTCGTAATAGTCTCGATTTAAGCTTTATTATGTGGAATGTAGACAGTTTGGACTGGAAGAGTCTGAATGAAACAAAAATTTTAACAGAAATTCAGCACCAAGTTAGCAATGGATCTATTATTCTGATGCATGATATCCATCAACCATCGATCAATGCGCTTCCACGAGTTATTGAGTATTTGAAAGAACAAGGTTATAGTTTTGTGACTGTTTCAGAACTTCTCAATTCTCGATTGCAACCACATCATATATATTATTCACGTGAGTAGTAAATGATGACTATAGGCTTTTATAGATTTTTAAATTAAAGATAGAAAAAAATAACTTTTATCTTGACAAACTAGGGAAAACTTGATATGATATAAAAGTTGAGAAAAGCAGAAGTGAGAACTTCTCGCCTTGCGACTAACGTTGTCTGGCCCCTACGGATCAAGTTTCAGAAATGAACTATAATCATGTAGTGCGGATTTGCGTTAGCAAGTCCGCTCTTGTTTTTCTCTAAAATAAAAAAAGAGGTGAAAACCATAGCAAAGCAAGACTTATTCATCAATGATGAAATTCGTGTACGTGAAGTTCGCTTAATCGGTCTTGAGGGTGAGCAATTAGGTATCAAACCACTTGGTGAAGCGCAAGCACTTGCGGATGAAGCGAACGTGGACTTGGTTCTCATTCAACCTCAAGCTAAACCTCCTGTTGCAAAAATTATGGACTACGGTAAGTTCAAATTTGAGTACCAGAAGAAACAAAAAGAACAACGCAAAAAACAAAGCGTTGTGACCGTGAAAGAAGTTCGATTGAGCCCAGTTATTGATAAGGGTGATTTCGATACGAAACTTCGCAATGCTCGCAAGTTCCTTGAAAAAGGGAACAAAGTGAAGGTATCCATTCGCTTTAAAGGGCGTATGATCACCCATAAAGAGATTGGTGCAAAAGTTTTAGCCGAGTTTGCTGAAGCAACACAAGATATTGCTATCATCGAACAACGTGCTAAAATGGATGGTCGCCAAATGTTCATGCAGTTGGCACCAGCAACTGACAAAAAATAATTGTCGGAAAGTCAAATAAAGGAGAAAAAATCATGCCAAAACAAAAAACACACCGCGCATCAGCTAAACGTTTCAAACGTACAGGTTCTGGTGGACTTAAACGTTTCCGTGCTTACACTTCTCACCGTTTCCACGGAAAAACTAAGAAACAACGTCGTCATCTTCGTAAAGCATCTATGGTGCATTCAGGAGATTTCAAACGTATCAAAGCAATGCTTACTCGCTTGAAATAATCGCGTATTTGTAAGTTAACAATTCTAGGAAATATTGGAGGAAATATAAATGGCACGTGTTAAAGGTGGCGTTGTATCACGCAAACGTCGTAAACGTATTTTAAAATTAGCAAAAGGTTACTATGGAGCTAAACACATCTTGTTCCGTACTGCAAAAGAACAAGTAATGAACTCTTACTACTATGCATACCGTGACCGTCGTCAAAAGAAACGTGACTTCCGCAAATTGTGGATCACACGTATCAATGCGGCAGCTCGTATGAACGGACTTTCATACTCACAATTGATGCATGGTTTGAAATTGGCTGAGATCGAAGTTAACCGTAAAATGCTTGCTGACTTGGCTGTTAACGATGCAGCAGCTTTCACAGCTCTTGCAGATGCAGCGAAAGCAAAACTTGGTAAATAATAATTCACAAGACTGGTGCAAATTTGTTCCAGTCTTTTTTAAACAAAGGAGAAAAAATGGCATCAAAAATGTTACATACTTGCTTGCGAGTAGAAAATCTTGAAAAATCAATTGCTTTTTATCAAGATGCGTTTGGGTTTAAGGAATTGCGTCGTCTGGACTTCCCAGAACACGCTTTTACCATTGTTTATCTAGGTCTTGATGGCGATGATTATGAATTGGAGTTGACTTACAACTACGATCATGGACCTTATGTTGTAGGTGACGGTTTTGCTCACATCGCTCTAAGTACACCTGACCTTGAGGCTCTTCATAAAGAACATAGCGACAAGGGTTACGAAGTGACAAATCCAAATGGACTTCCAGGAACACAACCAAACTATTACTTTGTTAAAGATCCAGATGGATACAAGGTAGAAGTGATTCGTGAAAAATAATAAAAACTCCTCATTTATCAAATTGAGTTAGATAATTTCACCTGACTCAGAAAAACTTGATAGGGAGGAGTGTAGGTCATTTATGTTAGTTTCTTTCAGACAAATGTGTGCGTTTTTCTGAGACTAACGTAGATGGCTTTTTCTATCTAGCTTAATTTGACAAATTGGGATATAATAAAAATAACTTAACAAATTAGTGGGAGAAAAAAATGTCAGACCAAAATCCAAATGTAGAGCTAAACAAAGAAGAAGATAAACTAATTGTAGAAAATAATTCGGTGGAAGATATGAAGAATGGTCCAAAAGCAGTCAAGAAACCTTCGGCTCTTCTATCTTTCTCATTTTATTTGGCACTTACCTATATTCTTCTATTTATAACTCTTGCTTTATTTACTGCTCCATGGGGAATTTTATTCTTGATTTTTCTAGGTCCTAATTTAATTGCATACGCTATAGCAACTGTCTTAACACGGATAGGAATCAAGAAAGTAAATAAAACTGTCTTGTATGTGAGTGCAGGATTTTATTTGCTTTCTGGACTTTTAGCATTCGACCCGGATTGGCAGATGTTTAGGGTTTTCCCTTATCTCTCACTAGTCCTAGTTCTAATCGGGATATTTTTAACGAAAGATACAAGTAACTAAGTTAAAAAAGCTAGGCGCAACTGTTCTTCGAACTTATTTAATATCATAAAACCATAGCCTTTTAGGCTATGGTTTTTTAGTTTAATGATTAGAAAGAAATTGTGTTTCTATTTTCTAAAATGGTATAATATAAAGAGAATAAGGGAGGTGGTAGTGAGTGATTGCCCAACTAGATACAAAAACGGTATATAGCTTTATGGAGAGCATGGTTTCTATTGAAAAATATGTCTCTATCGGAAAAGAATATGGCTATAGATCTTTAGGAATTATGGATGTGGATAATCTTTATGGAGCCTATTATTTCATCAAAGAATGCCAAAAACAGGGAATGCAGCCTTTATTAGGACTTGAGATGACAGTTCATCATAAAGAAGAAATGCTCAATCTACGTTTTCTAGCCCTGTCAAACCTTGGATATCGCAACCTGATGAAGATATCTTCACGAAAAATGACAGGTAAAAAAGAATGGGCTGATTTTTCTTCCTACCTTGAAGATATTTGTGTCATTGTTCCTTACTATCCTGAAGTTGATTCCTTGGACTTAGGGCATGACTACTATATCGGAGTGTATCCAGATACACCCCAATTGAATGTTTCTCACCCCCTTCTCCCTCTTTATCGTGTTAACTCTTTCGAGTCTGAGGATTTAGAAGCTCTACAGATGCTTAAAGCGATTAAAGAAAACGTAACCTTGAGAGAGGTTGATGTTCAATCGCAACAGGGCTTGTTTTTACCGGCTGACCGTCTTGAAAAGATTTGCCAAGAGAGGTTTCCAAACGCACTGGATAATCTTGCAAGATTGATTAAAGAAACTTCCTACGAAATTGATAGTAGTCTCAAACTTCCACGTTTCAATCCAGAGAGACCTGCTGTTGAAGAACTTCGGGAAAGAGCTATTCAGGGATTGGAGCAGAAAGGGTTATGGAATCAGGTTTATCAGGCTCGTTTAGAAGAAGAGTTATCAGTGATTCATGATATGGGATTTGATGATTATTTCTTGGTTGTTTGGGATCTCTTACGTTTTGGCCGTTCTCAAGGTTATTATATGGGAATGGGACGTGGTTCTGCTGTAGGGAGTCTTGTAGCCTATGCTTTGGATATTACAGGAATTGATCCTGTAGCTAAAAATCTAATCTTTGAACGCTTTCTAAATCGTGAACGTTATACCATGCCAGATATCGATATTGATATTCCAGATATCTATCGTCCAGAGTTTATTCGCTATGTTCGTGACCGTTATGGTAGTATCCATGCTGCTCAGATTGTCACTTATTCAACCTTTGGAGCCAAGCAAGCCATCCGAGATATATTTAAACGTTATGGTGTTCCAGAGTATGAATTAACTGCCATTACCAAAAAAATTGGACCAAAGGATACTCTGACTGATGCCTATACTAAAAATCTTAGTTTTAGGCAGTTGATTCAAAGCAAAATAGAATATCAAAAGGCCTTTGAAATCGCTAAAAAAATAGAAGGCTATCCGAGACAAACTTCCATTCATGCTGCAGGTGTAGTTATTAGCGATAAAACCCTAACGGATTACATTCCACTTAAGTATGGTGAGGATATGCTGATTACTCAGTATGATGCTCATGGAGTCGAAGGCAATGGTCTTCTGAAGATGGATTTCTTGGGTCTACGAAATTTAACATTTGTTCAAAAAATGCAAGAGTTATTGCTTAAGACAAAAGGAGTATCCTTGAAGATTGAGGAGATTGACCTTGAAGACAAAGAAACTTTGGCTCTCTTTGCTGCAGGTAAAACAAAAGGGATCTTTCAATTTGAACAACCAGGAGCTATCCGTCTTCTTAAACGAGTGAAACCTGAGAACTTTGAAGAAGTGGTTGCTACGACTTCTTTAAATAGACCAGGAGCTAGCGATTATATTGACAACTTCGTTGCAAGAAAACATGGTAAGGAAAAAGTCACTGTACTTGATCCTGTTCTAGAAGATATTCTGGCACCAACCTATGGGATTATGCTCTATCAGGAGCAGGTAATGCAAGTAGCTCAGCGTTACGCTGGTTTTAGCCTAGGTAAGGCTGACATTTTGCGCCGGGCTATGGGGAAAAAGAATGCTGCTGAGATGCATCAGATGGAAGAAAGTTTCATTCAAGGTGCACTTAAAAAAGGTCATGCTGCTGAGCAAGCCCAGCAAGTATTTGCAGTTATGGAAAAATTTGCGGGCTACGGATTTAACCGGTCGCATGCTTATGCCTATGCAGCTTTGGCATTTCAACTTGCCTACTTTAAAACACATTTTCCAGCGATCTTCTATCAGGTCATGCTCAATTATGCTAGCGGAGATTATATTCTAGATGCGCTTGAAATGGGCTTTGAACTTGCTCCTTTATCTATTAATACAGCTCTATTTCAAGATAAGTTAGTAGATAAGACAATTCATCTAGGTCTTAAGAGTATTAAGGGAATGCCTCGTGATTTTGCCTATTGGATTATCGAGAATCGTCCATTTTCTAGTGTTGAAGATTTTATCACACGATTGCCGAAAAATTATCAAAAGGAGAGTTTATTAACTCCTCTGGTAGAAGTTGGTTTGTTTGATAACTTTGAGAAAAATCGACAAAAAATCTTAACCAACCTACCAACTCTATTTATCTTTGTAGAAGAATTAGGTAGCCTCTTTGCGGATTCTAGCTATAGTTGGACAGATACAGAGGATTTTTCAAATATTGAAAAATTCCAAAAAGAGCAGGAATGGTTAGGTGTGGGGATCAGTCAGCATCCTTTAGTTGCATTAGCTAAAAAAGCCATCTATCCTATCACTAGCTTATCTGACTTATCTGAGAGACAAATAGCTACAGTGCTCGTTGAGATTCTATCGATTCGTGTTATTCGAACAAAAAAAGGTGAAAATATGGCCTTTTTGAAAGTCAGTGACAGCAAAACAAAGCTAGAAGTGACTGTTTTTTCAGAGCGATATCGCCAATTGAGAGACTGTCTACAAGAAGGCAAGTTTTACTATATGAATGGTAAGACCCAATCTAGAGATGGAAAACTCCAGCTAGTATTGAATGATCTTAAAGAAGCAGTTCATGAACGATTTTGGATTCAGGTAGCCAATCATGATCGTGATCAAGAAATTTATCATATTTTAAAAAAATATGAAGGCCAGATACCAGTCGTAATTCGTTATGAAGAAGAGCAAAAAACAGTCCTTGCATCAGGCTATTTTGTCACTAAAGATATAGCTTTACAAGAATCTTTGAGTGGGATAGTTATGAAAACGATTTATCGCTAAAATTTACGGAAAATAGAAGAATTTTCAATTTAATTGTGATATAATCAGGGAGAATGTTAAAGGAAAAAGGAGCAAAAACCAAATGAAACGTATTGCTGTTTTAACAAGTGGGGGAGATGCCCCAGGTATGAATGCTGCTATTCGAGCGGTAGTTCGTCAAGCCCTTTCAGAAGGCATGGAAGTATTTGGTATCTATGATGGATATGCTGGTATGGTTGCCGGTAAAATTTCTCCACTTGATGCTGCTTCAGTGGGAGACATCATTTCTCGTGGTGGTACTTTCTTGCACTCAGCTCGTTATCCTGAGTTTGCACAACTAGAAGGTCAACTTAAAGGAATTGAGCAATTGAAGAAACACGGAATTGAAGGTGTTGTTGTTATTGGTGGAGACGGTTCTTACCATGGTGCTATGCGCCTGACTGAGCATGGATTCCCTGCTATTGGACTTCCTGGGACAATCGATAACGATATCGTAGGTACTGACTTTACAATCGGATTTGACACTGCAGTAACAACTGCAATGGATGCGATCGATAAAATTCGTGATACATCATCAAGTCACCGTCGTACTTTCGTTGTTGAAGTAATGGGACGTAACGCAGGTGATATCGCTCTTTGGGCAGGTATTGCAACAGGTGCTGACGAAATCATCATCCCTGAAGAAGGCTTCAAATTTGAAGATATCGTAGCAAGCATCAAAGCTGGATATGAACACGGTAAAAAACACAACATTATCGTTTTAGCAGAAGGTGTCATGTCAGCAGCTGAATTTGGTCAAAAACTAAAAGAAGCTGGGGATACAAGTGACCTTCGTGTCACAGAACTTGGTCATATCCAACGTGGTGGTTCACCAACTGCGCGTGACCGTGTTCTTGCTTCACGTTTGGGAGCCCATGCTGTTAAGCTTCTAAAACAAGGAATCGGTGGAGTAGCTGTTGGTATCCGTAATGAGAAGATGGTCGAAAATCCAATTCTTGGAACAGCAGAAGAGGGAGCATTGTTCAGTTTGACATCTGAAGGTAAGATTGTTGTCAACAACCCACATAAAGCAGATGTTGAATTATCTAACTTGAACAAGAGCTTGTCTTAATCCTACAAATAATTAAAATAAAAAACAACAAAGTTGTACTACATAAAGGAGTCTTATAAATATGAACAAACGTGTTAAAATCGTTGCTACATTAGGTCCTGCGGTAGAAATCCGTGGTGGAAAAAAATTCGGTGATGATGGATACTGGGGTGAAAAATTAGATGTTGAAGCATCAGCACAAAACATTGCTAAATTGATCCAAGCTGGTGCAAATACATTCCGTTTCAATTTCTCACACGGTGACCACCAAGAGCAAGGTGAGCGTATGGCTACTGTTAAACGTGCAGAAGAAATTGCTGGTCAAAAAGTTGGTTTCCTTCTTGACACAAAAGGACCTGAAATCCGTACTGAATTGTTCGAAGGTGATGCTAAAGAGTATTCATATGTAACTGGTGAAACAATCCGTGTTGCTACAAAACAAGGTATCAAATCAACTCGTGAAGTCATTGCTTTGAACGTAGCTGGTGGTCTTGATATCTATGATGACGTTGAAGTAGGTCGTCAAGTATTGGTAGACGATGGTAAATTGGGTCTTCGCGTTGTAGAAAAAGATGCAACTAACCGTGAATTCGTAGTTGAAGTTGAAAATGATGGTATCATCGCTAAACAAAAAGGTGTAAACATCCCTAACACTAAGATTCCTTTCCCAGCACTTGCTGATCGTGATAACGCTGATATCCGCTTTGGTCTTGAGCAAGGAATCAACTTCATCGCTATTTCATTTGTACGTACTGCAAAAGATGTCAATGAAGTCCGTGCAATCTGTGAAGAGACTGGAAACGGTCACGTTCAATTGTTCGCTAAAATCGAAAACCAACAAGGTATCGACAACTTGGATGAAATCATTGAAGCTGCAGATGGTATCATGATTGCTCGTGGTGACATGGGTATCGAAGTACCATTTGAAATGGTTCCAGTTTACCAAAAAATCATTATCACGAAAGTGAACGCAGCTGGTAAAGTCGTTATCACTGCAACAAACATGCTTGAAACAATGACTGAAAAACCTCGTGCAACTCGTTCAGAAGTATCAGACGTATTTAACGCTGTTATCGATGGAACAGACGCAACAATGCTTTCAGGTGAATCTGCAAACGGTAAATACCCACTTGAATCAGTTACAACAATGGCTACTATTGACAAGAATGCTCAAACACTTCTTAACGAATATGGTCGTTTGAACTCAGATTTGTTTGAACGTCACTCTAAGACTGAAGTTATGGCTTCTGCAGTTAAAGATGCAACAAGTTCAATGAACATTAAATTGATTGTAACCATTACTAAGACAGGTCACACAGCTCGTTTGATTTCTAAATATCGTCCTGATGCTGATATCTTAGCTATCACATTTGACGAATTGACACAACGTGGATTGATGTTGAACTGGGGTGTTATTCCTGTAACTACTGACCGTCCATCAAACACTGACGACATGTTTGATCTTGCTGAGAAAATTGCTGTTGAACAAGATTTGGTTCAATCTGGTGATGATATGATTATCGTTGCAGGTGTGCCTCTTGGTGAAGCTGTTCGTACAAATACAATGCGTATCCGTACAGTACGTTAATCTAAAAGTAAAAGAACCTATCACTTAATGTGATAGGTTTTTTATTTAGAATTTATGTTTGTCAATTGATTGACAGAAAGAGAGTTTGAGATAATAAAAAAACTTTCTGGCAAAACCAGAAAGTATGAGAGGCATCTCCATGTGAGAAACTGGTTCACACAATTTCTCAAGGTCCGCTCCTGCGTTATGACCTCCTTATGCTCAATAGTAGCTCTCGCTACTTATCGACTCATCGCAGAGACTATTTTACTATAAGGGAGAGGAAATGTCAAGAAAAATCCGTCCCGTTATCAAGGGACGGATAAAAGATGCTAATTGCCGGGATCGAACCGGCGACCTCATCCTTACCATGGATGCGCTCTGCCTACTGAGCTAAATCAGCTTACCAAAAGAGTATACTACAGATTCAAATTTTTGTCAATATTGGCTTAGATTTACAAGAAATTGACTGATACTATGATAAAAAGCTTAAGGTTGATAAACCTTAAGCCTCAATCAGTTTATTGTAGTTTTTCTCGTTTTTTGTCTGGATTCCAAACAAAACTTGCGATAAAACTAAAAATAATTGTAAAGAACGCCACAAAGATAGCTAGGATTAGGGCAGGGATACGAATAAACCACCAGAGAGGGTTTGGTTTTGTATCTGTATGCCATTGTTTTGTTTCCTCATCCAACCGTTGAAATTCCGTTTGAATACGATCTGCCACGATTTCAATTCCCTCATCATTCATTTTCTTGATATCTGAAATATCAATAGGATTTCCAAAGTTCATATCAACACGTTCTCGACTAATGAGTCCTTTCAGAGTCATAGGACCAGTATAAGTGACAGGCATAATACGAACCTTGGCCATTTTAGCAATTAGGGCTACCCCACCTTTGACATCATTAGAGTGACGACTACCGCTCGGGAACATAATGAGAGAGCGATTGCTTTTTTTGAGGACGTTGATTGGATATTTAATAGCTGAGGCATTAGGATTTTCCCTATCAATAGGAAAAGCACCACACATACGAATCCACCACCCAAAGATACGATTTGAAAACAGCTCCTTTTTAGCCATAAAAATGAACTGTTTGGGTTTGGTTGCAAAGGCCATGTAGACAGGGTCCCACCAAGTACGATGGGGAGCTACTAGAATATAGTTTTCATCTTGATTAGGGATTCTATCAGTGTTGTGATAATGGGCATTCCCGTTGATTGACCAGAGAATCAGCATAACTAGCCCACGTAGATAAGTGTAAAACATGGTGTCTCCTTCGGTTTTCTTTCTATTATTATACCTTATCATAAGAGGACAGGCAAATATTTTTTATGATGATTGGATGAGCCTTTGTGATGAAATTAGAATTATTCATAAAAAAATGATATGATAGAATTTATGGATAAAAATAAAATGATGGGGTTAACCCAAGCAGAAGTTAGAGGCCGACAGTCACAGGGTTTGGTCAATGATTTTAAAGCTTCAGCTAGCACCAGCACCTGGCAGATTGTCAAGCGAAATGTTTTTACACTTTTTAATGCCTTAAACTTTGCGATAGCTCTTGCCCTTGCCTTTGTACAGGCATGGAGCAACCTTGTCTTCTTTGCAGTCATCTGTTTTAATGCATTTTCTGGGATTGTAACCGAGCTACGTGCCAAACATATGGTTGATAAGCTCAATCTCTTGAATAAAGAAAAAATTACGACAATTCGTGATGGACAAGAGATCGCTTTGGACCCTGAAGAGCTTGTTTTGGATGACGTGATTCGCTTATCAGCAGGAGATCAGATTCCAAGTGATGCTATTGTATTAGAAGGTTTTGCAGAAGTCAATGAAGCTATGTTAACGGGTGAGAGCGACTTGGTGCAAAAAGAAGTAAAAGACTTAATGTTGTCGGGTAGCTTTCTTGCAAGTGGTTCTGTCCTCGCTCAGGTACATCATGTTGGGGCGGATAACTATGCTGCTAAACTCATGCTTGAAGCTAAGACAGTGAAGCCAATTAACTCACGTATCATGAAATCGCTAGACCAACTAGCTGGCTTTACCGGGAAAATCATTATTCCTTTTGGAATTGCTCTCTTGCTTGAAGCCTTGGTCTTAAAAGGTTTGCCACTAAAGTCTTCTGTAGTCAATTCATCTACAGCTCTTTTGGGGATGTTGCCTAAAGGTATTGCTCTACTTACTATAACTTCGCTTTTGACGGCAGTGATAAAACTAGGACTTAAAAAGGTTTTAGTACAAGAAATGTATTCTGTAGAAACCTTAGCGCGCGTGGATATGCTTTGTTTGGATAAGACAGGAACCATTACCCAAGGAAAAATGAAGGTTGATTCACTGTTACCTTTGACAGAAGTTTATGATGAGCAGTCTATTGCTGCTATCTTAACTAGCTATATGGCTCATAGTGAAGACAAAAATCCTACTGCTCAAGCTATCCGTCATCGATTCCAAGGGCAAACTAGTTACTCAATTTCATCAAGTGTTCCATTTTCTAGCGACCGTAAGTGGGGAGCTATGGAGATGGAGGGGCTTGGGACTATTTTCCTTGGTGCCCCTGAAATGTTGCTAGATAAGGAAGTAGTAGAAGCTAGAGCAGCCTTAGAACGCGGCTCACGTGTCTTAGTTTTGGCTCTTAGTCAAGAAAAATTAGACTATCAGAGACCTAAACGACCAGAATCAATCTTGGCATTGGCGCTTCTAGAAATTTTGGATCCTATCCGTGAAGGAGCTGCAGAAACACTTGATTACTTACGAACGCAACAAGTAGGGCTGAAAATTATCTCTGGCGATAATCCGGTTACTGTATCAAGTATTGCGCAGAAAGCTGGGTTTGTAGATTACCAAAGTTATGTAGATTGTTCAAAAATTTCAGATGAAGAATTGATTGCTATAGCAGTAGAAACAGCTATTTTTGGCCGTGTGTCTCCACATCAGAAGAAATTGATCATCCAAACTCTGAAAAAAGCAGGATATACTACAGCAATGACAGGGGATGGTGTTAATGATATCCTAGCTCTCCGTGAGGCAGACTGTTCCATTGTTATGGCTGAAGGGGACCCAGCAACTCGTCAGATTGCAAATCTGGTCCTCTTGAATTCAGATTTCAATGATGTTCCTGAGATTCTCTTCGAAGGTCGTCGTGTGGTCAATAATATTGCCCACATTGCTCCGATTTTCTTGATTAAGACAATCTATTCCTTCTTGCTAGCAGTTATCTGTATTGCCAGTGCTTTGTTGGGACGTACTGAATGGATTTTGATTTTCCCATTCATTCCGATTCAGATAACTATGATTGACCAGTTTGTAGAAGGATTCCCACCGTTTGTATTAACTTTTGAACGAAATATCAAACCTGTGGAACAAAACTTTCTCAGAAAATCCATGCTTCGAGCTTTACCAAGTGCCTTGATGGTAGTCTTTAGTGTTCTCTTTGTTAAAATTTTTGGAACCAGTCAAGACTGGACAGCCATTGAAATTTCGACACTTTTGTATTATCTATTGGCATCGATTGGTTTCATGTCTGTAGTTAGAGCTTGCTTGCCATTTAGCCTGTGGCGTGTGTTATTGATTATTTGGTCAATTGGAGGTTTCCTTGGAACAGCTCTATTCCCAAGAATCCAAAAGTTGCTTGAAATTTCAACACTTACAGGTCAAACATTACCTATCTATGGCATTATGATGCTCGTCTTTATTGTGATTTTCATACTGACAAGTCGTCATCAAGTTAAAAGATAAAGAAAGACTGCAATCCATGATTGCGGTCTTTTTTAGGTGCAGGATAGCCAGATAAAATATGGTATAATAAAGGGAAATAGAGTTTTTGAAAGTGAGAGAAGATGATTTCAAAGAGATTAGAAACAACAGCTTCTTTTGTTCCCCAAGGAGCTGTTTTACTGGACGTCGGTAGCGACCATGCTTATTTACCTATTGAATTAGTTGAAAAAGGTCATATTGAAGCTGCCATCGCGGGTGAAGTTGTAGAGGGACCCTATCAATCTGCAGTCAAAAATGTTGAAAGTCATGGCTTAGCTGATAAAATCCAGGTTCGTTTAGCCAATGGTTTAGCAGCTTTCGAAGAAAGTGACCAGGTCTCTGTTATCACTATTGCAGGAATGGGTGGTCGTTTGATTGCTACGATTTTAGAAGAGGGTTTGGACAAACTAGCCAATGTTGAGCGATTGATTCTTCAACCCAATAATCGTGAAGATGAGTTACGTAGTTGGTTACAAGAGCATGGATTTCAGATTGTAGCTGAAAGTATTTTAGAGGAGGCTGGAAAATTTTACGAGATTCTAGTTGTGGAAGCTGGAGAAATGAAATTGTCAGCAAGTGACACCCGTTTTGGTTCTTTTCTATCTAAAGAATTTAGCCCCGTATTTGTCCAAAAGTGGCAAAGAGAAGCAAGTAAGCTCGAATTTGCCCTTAGTCAAATCCCAGAAAAAAATCATGAAGAACGTCAAGTTTTAGTAGATAAAATTCAAGCCATCAAGGAGGTGCTCCATGAAAGCAAGTGAAGTAATTAAGCGTTATGAAACCTATTGTCCTCAAGAATTTTCTATGGAAAGCGATAATCGTGGACTGCAGATTGGAACTTTGGACAAGGACATCCAAAAAGTCATGGTTGCCCTTGATATACGTGAAGATACAGTGGCAGAAGCTATTGAAAAGGGTGTAGATTTGATTATCGTTAAGCACGCGCCTATCTTCCGTCCGATAAAGGACTTGGTAGCTAGTCGCCCTCAAAATCAGATTTATATTGATCTTATCAAGCATGATATTGCAGTCTACGTCAGCCATACTAACATTGATATCGTTGAAAATGGCCTCAACGACTGGTTCTGCCAGATGTTAGGTGTTGAGGATACAACTTATCTGCAGGAAACAGGTCCTGAACGTGGCATCGGTCGTATTGGCAATATTAGACCTCAAACATTTGAAGAATTTGCTAGTCATCTTAAGGAAGTATTTGGTCTAGATAGCCTTCGTATGGTGTATTATAAAGAGACTGATTTGCAAAAAACAATCTCAAGAGTAGCTATTTGTGGCGGCAGTGGGCAGTCTTTCTACTATGATGCTTTAGCAAAAGGAGCAGATGTCTATATCACTGGAGATATCTATTATCATACAGCTCAGGATATGTTGTCAGACGGCTTGTTGGCTCTGGATCCAGGTCACTATATTGAAGTTCTCTTTGTTAAAAAAATTGCCGAGCTCTTGAACGAATGGAAGAAAGAAAAGTCTTGGTCGCTAGAAGTTATCGCAAGTCAAGCGTCCACAAATCCATTCCACCATATATAATTAGAAGGTATTGACAATGAAAAAAGTAGCCATTGTTGGAGCAGGTATTGTAGGGGCGACAACTGCCTATTATCTCTCTAAAGAAGCTGATATAGAAGTGACTGTCTATGATCATGGGCTTGGACAGGCAACAAAGGCAGCAGCTGGTATTATCAGTCCCTGGTTTTCTAAACGACGCAATAAAGCTTGGTTCAAGATGGCGCGCTTGGGAGCAGACTTCTATGTCGATTTGTTGAATGATTTACAAGAGTCAGGGCAGGAAGTTGATTTTTATCAGCGCTCGGGAGTTTTCCTCTTGAAAAAAGATGAGTCTAAATTTGAAGAACTCTATAAACTAGCCTTGCAACGTAGAGATGAATCTCCCTTGATTGGGGAATTAGCCATTTTAGATCAAGCGACTGCAACTAATTTATTTCCTGGTCTAGAGGGATTTGAGAGATTACTTTATGCTTCTGGAGGAGCTCGAGTAGATGGACAACTCTTGGTGACTCGCTTGCTAGAAGCTAGTCAGGTCAAGGTGATTAAAGATAGGGTGACGATAATACCTGTATCTTCAGGTTATCAGATTGGAAATCAGATATTTGACCAAGTTGTTCTTGCGACAGGAGCATGGTTGGGGGATATACTAAAACCTTTAGGTTATGAGGTGGATGTTCGCCCACAAAAGGGGCAACTCCGAGATTACCAAGTACCACAAGACATGGGAGCTTACCCTGTAGTTATGCCGGAAGGTGAGTGGGATTTGATACCATTTCCCGGCGGTAAATTATCTCTAGGAGCTACCCATGAAAATGACATGGGATTTGATCTAACAGTTGATGAGAATTTGCTCCAACAAATGGCTGAAGCAGCAAGTTCGTTTTATCCTATCTTAAAAGATGCAATGATAAGTGGTGAACGTGTGGGGATTCGTGCTTATACGAGTGATTTTTCGCCGTTTTTCGGACAAGTGCCAAACTTGTCAGGAGTATTTGCTGCGAGTGGATTAGGATCATCAGGATTGACAACTGGTCCCATTATAGGCTATCACCTAGCCCAAATACTTCAAGGGGAAAGTGGAGTCTTGGATCCAGCGGATTATCCGACTGAAAGATATATTAAAGAGAAATAATTGTAAACTTTTTACCTAGTTTTTACGATAGGATTAGGATAGCAAATGACTTTCCCTATCAAAAATGGTAAAATAAAAAAAATAATTCAAGAATAGAGGAAAAAGATGAAAGAAAAGATTTTAGTCACAGGTGGAGCCGGCTATATCGGAACTCATACAGTAGTTGAATTGGTCCAAGCTGGCCACCAGGTTGTTGTAGTGGATAACCTATCTAATAGTAATCGTAAAAGCCTTGAAGTGGTAGAAAGAATCATAGGAGTTGAGATTCCTTTTTATGAAGCTGATATCCGAGATACGGATACGCTTCGTGATATTTTCAAACAGGAAGAACCTACAGGAGTCATCCATTTTGCAGGTTTGAAGGCAGTTGGTGAGTCAACTCGTATCCCTCTTGCCTACTATGATAACAATATTGCCGGTACAGTTAGCCTTTTGAAGGCAATGGAAGAAAATAACTGTAAGAACATTATCTTCAGTTCTTCAGCAACAGTTTATGGAGATCCTCATACTGTTCCAATTCTAGAAGATTTCCCACTTTCAGCTACCAACCCTTATGGCCGTACCAAGCTTATGCTGGAAGAAATCTTGACAGATATCCATAAAGCAGATTCAGAGTGGAACGTTGTCTTACTTCGTTACTTCAACCCAATTGGGGCGCATGAGAGTGGTGACCTAGGAGAAAATCCAAACGGCATTCCAAACAACCTTTTGCCATATGTAACACAAGTCGCAGTTGGTAAGTTAGAACAAGTTCAAGTCTTCGGAGATGACTACGATACTGAAGATGGAACAGGTGTTCGTGACTATATCCACGTCGTTGACCTAGCAAAAGGACACGTTGCCGCCCTTAAGAAGCTTCAAAAAGGCTCTGGACTCAATGTGTATAACCTTGGTACTGGAAAAGGCTACTCAGTTCTTGAAATTATCCAAAATATGGAAAAAGCTGTTGGGCGCCCAATTCCATACCGTATCGTTGAACGTCGCCCAGGTGATATCGCAGCCTGTTACTCAGACCCAGCAAAAGCTAAGGAAGAGATCGGATGGGAAGCAGGACTTGGTATTACAGAAATGTGTGAAGATGCATGGCGTTGGCAAAGCAAACATCCAAATGGATTTGAAGATTAAATAAAGTTGTATATAAAAAAAGAGGAAGAATTTCCTCTTTTTTAACAGTCTATAGAAAGCAATAACTAGAAAGCCTCATAATTTTTAAAATGTTTATACAATAAATAAAAATAGAATAAAATAAGTCTTTAAAAAGACTATAATTTTCTAGAAAAATATGCTAAACTAGAGAGAGTGGAATAAAATAATTGAGTATCCCAAATAATTACTTTTAATCTTTGATCAGAGCACGTGTTGGGCAATTTTTAACAGCCTCTAGAACGTCATTACTAGTGGGAATCTCTTTTTCCAATTGATCAGGGTCATCGTAAAAGCGTACTATGCCATTATCATGATAATCAAATAGTTCTGAATAAGTTTGGCAAAGTCCACATGCAATACAGCGTTCAGGTATAAGTGTGATTTTCATATTTATATTGTAATAAGAAAATAGAAAAAACACAAGGAGTAAGGTATGGAAAAAGAACCATGGCAAGAAGATATTTATGAGGAAAACAAGGAAGAGTCGAGAAGTGAGCGCCATTCTAGAAGTGGAAAGTGGGCTTTTCTTACAGCGAATAACACTTTAACAACCCTGGCTATCATTTTCTTTATTGTTGTTATAGGTATGATTATTGTTTTAGTATACCTATCTTCGGGTGGAAGTGATAGAACATCAGCTTTGAAGGATTTTTATGATTCTGCAAATCCTAAAGTTGAAGAAGTAACTACTGTAACGACAGAAACAACTACGGTAGCTACTACTGAGTCTGGCGAACAACAAAATACTACAGAGGCTCATACAGATCCTGAAGGTACAATTACTGTATTGGCTGGAGAAGGTGAAGCTGCAATTGCAGCTAGAGCTGGAATCTCTATTGCACAGCTAGAAGCTTTGAACCCATCACATATGTCAACAGGTTCATGGTTTGCAAATCCTGGTGATGTTCTTAAGATAAGATAGGAGCAACTATGAAAACAATTCAGATTGCGATTGATGGTCCAGCTTCAAGTGGTAAAAGTACTGTTGCGAAAATTATCGCTAAGGATTTCGGTTATACTTATCTCGATACGGGCGCTATGTATCGTGCAGCGACCTATGTAGCTTTACAACATCAAATCAGTCCTGATCAAAGTTCTCAACTTCTTGAATTATTGGATCAATATCCGATTAGCTTTGGACGTTCTGAAAGTGGCGAACAATTAGTCTTTCTTGGAGATGTTGATGTTAGTCATCCTATTAGGGAAAATGCTGTGACCAATGCAGTATCATCTTTTGCAGCGATACCAGCTATTCGTGAGAAGTTGGTTGCTCTTCAACAAGAAATTGCTCAACAAGGTGGCATTGTTATGGATGGCCGCGATATTGGTACGGTAGTGTTACCTAAGGCTGAATTAAAGATATTTCTTGTAGCTTCTGTGGATGAGCGAGCAGAACGTCGTTACAAGGAAAATCTTTCAAAAGGAATTGAAACTGATTTAGAAACTTTAAAGGAAGAAATTGCAGCGCGTGATTATAAAGATAGTCATCGAGAAACTTCTCCCTTGAAGCAAGCAGAAGATGCTATCTACTTAGATACAACAGGACTTTCTATTTTAGAAGTTGTTGACAAAATCAAGGTGGAAGCACAGAAATATTTATAAGAATAACTTAAAACCGATTAACCATTTTTATGCTAATCGGTTTTTCATGATTATTTGTCAAAAAAGGTATTTTAAGGTATAATAGTTGCTGTTAAAGAAAATTTGACAATCAAATAATCATAATTTTTTTAAGGAGATAACATGAGTCAATTACCAAATTGCCCAAAATGTAATTCAGAATATGTGTATGAAGATGGGGCACTTCTAGTTTGTCCAGAATGTGCTTACGAGTGGAATCCTGCTGAGCAAACCGAAGTTGAAGATAGTGTTGTTGCTATTGATGCAAATGGGAACAAATTAGCTGATGGAGATACAGTAACCTTGATTAAAGATTTGAAGGTTAAAGGGGCTCCTAAAGACCTCAAACAAGGAACTCGTGTGAAAAACATCCGTATTGTTGAAGGTGACCACAACATTGACTGTAAGATCGATGGTTTTGGTGCTATGAAGCTTAAATCAGAATTTGTGAAGAAGATTTAATCATGATTAAAAATGAAAAAGTAATATTTTATAGTCGTATCTTTTTATTTATAGCAGCCTTTACCGGTGTATACTTGGAGATTACTAAACGTGGTGGTTTAGGGATGTTACTCTACTATACAGTCCTCTCTAACCTTTTGGTTGTAATCTTTACAGGCTATCTTTTGATAAAGATGCGTAGTGGCGGTGATAGTTGGCAGAGTTCTGGGATTCTACGTCTCAAAGGTGGTGTCACCATGAGTATTATGATTACTTGTGTCATCTATCATTTCATGCTAGCTCCCTTGACGACAGATTTTTACCGTTTGGAAAATTTCCTTTGCCATTATATCGTACCCCTCTGGTTTTTAGCAGATACAATTATTTTTGATAAGAATCGTCAATATAAGTGGTTTGATCCCATGCTTTGGACTAGCCTTCCTTTGCTTTATATGATTTTTGCTATCTTAAACGGATTTGTTCTAAAGATGGCTGTCCCAAATGCTAAGGATAGTCCCTTCCCTTATTTCTTTTTGAATGCTCCCAAACATGGATGGGGCTTTGTCTTTAAATGGGCAGTCACTATCTTTGTTGCTTATAT
Source organism: Streptococcus timonensis (assembly GCF_900095845.1). Classification (GTDB taxonomy): domain Bacteria; phylum Bacillota; class Bacilli; order Lactobacillales; family Streptococcaceae; genus Streptococcus; species Streptococcus timonensis. Next base: position 1,072,746 of record NZ_FMIX01000004.1, on the reverse strand, counting down.
GATTTCAGGATATCTATTTTATCTAGTGAAAAGGATTAGAAGATCAAAGAAATAAAAAGTACCCCTATGCGGGTGCTTTTTTTGTTAGCGATAATTGTACCCGGACAAATTGATTTTTTTTATCTTGTACTTGAGTCATTTCTACCTTAAAATAAAATTGTAGCTACCAATACAACTATTGAGGAAGAGAAAATGACTGAAAATCGTTATGAATTAAATAAAAATTTGGCACAGATGCTTAAAGGTGGCGTCATCATGGATGTTCAAAACCCTGAACAAGCAAGAATTGCTGAGGCTGCAGGTGCGGCAGCAGTTATGGCCTTGGAGCGAATTCCAGCTGACATTCGTGCTGCTGGTGGTGTCTCTCGAATGAGTGATCCAAAGATGATTAAGGAAATCCAAGAAGCGGTCAGCATTCCAGTTATGGCTAAGGTTCGAATTGGGCATTTTGTTGAAGCTCAGATTTTAGAAGCTATCGAGATTGACTATATCGATGAGAGCGAAGTTCTGTCTCCAGCTGACGATCGTTTCCATGTGGACAAGAAAGAATTTCAAGTTCCTTTTGTTTGTGGTGCTAAAGACCTAGGAGAAGCCTTGCGTCGTATCGCTGAAGGAGCTTCTATGATCCGTACAAAAGGGGAACCAGGGACAGGAGACATCGTTCAGGCAGTTCGTCATATGCGTATGATGAATCAAGAAATCCGTCGCATTCAAAACCTCCGTGAGGACGAGTTATATGTTGCTGCCAAGGACTTGCAAGTACCTGTAGAATTAGTTCAATATGTCCACGAAAATGGAAAATTACCAGTTGTCAACTTTGCAGCTGGAGGTGTTGCAACACCAGCGGACGCTGCTCTTATGATGCAGCTAGGTGCAGAAGGTGTGTTTGTTGGCTCAGGGATTTTCAAGTCAGGTGATCCTGTTAAACGTGCGGCAGCAATTGTCAAGGCTGTTACCAATTATCAGAATCCTCAAATTCTGGCTCAAATCTCTGAAGATTTAGGAGAAGCCATGGTAGGTATCAACGAGAATGAAATCCAAATTCTCATGGCTGAGCGAGGAAAATAGATGAAAATCGGAATCTTGGCCTTGCAAGGTGCCTTTGTAGAACACGAGAAAATGCTTGCTCAACTAGGAGTTGAAAGTATTGAGCTGCGAAACCTAGAAGATTTTCAGCAACATCGAAGTGAGCTATTAGGTTTGATTTTGCCAGGAGGTGAGTCTACAACTATGGGAAAACTATTGCGAGATCAGCAAATGTTGATTCCTATAAGAGAGGCTATTCTCAACGGTTTACCAGTCTTTGGAACTTGTGCAGGCTTGATTTTGCTAGCGAGACAAATCACTTCTCAAGAGGAAAGCCATCTATCGACTATGGACATAGTAGTGGAGCGTAATGCCTATGGACGTCAGTTAGGAAGCTTTTATAGCGAAGCAGACTGCAAAGGAGTTGGTAAAATACCCATGACATTTATCCGTGGTCCAATTATTAGTAGTATTGGTGAGGATGTTGATGTTCTAGCAATTGTGAACGATCAAATCATTGCGGCACAAGAAAAAAATATGCTGGTAACCTCCTTTCATCCTGAATTGACAAATGATCTTCGCCTACATCAGTACTTTATGAATATGTGTAAATAAAAAAAGAGGTTGGGATTTCTCCCAACTTCTTTTTTTACATATAATAAACAATGGCAATGTACTGTAGTGCTGAAGCTGCTAAGATAAACAAATGCCAAATCATGTGAAAGTATGGTTTTTTCTTGGCGTAAAAACCAGCTCCAACAGTGTAACAGAGTCCGCCCGATACCATGAGGCTCCAGAAAATTGGAGTTGTTTGACTGATGATTGCAGGTAAAATAGCCAAGACTAGCCATCCCATGACGAGGTAGAGAATGAGACTGAATTTTTCATTGACCTTCTTGGCCAAAATTTTATAGAGGATTCCAAAAATAGTCGTTCCCCATTGAATAGCAATAATGAGATAACCAAACCAGTTATTCATTAGGGTCAAAACGACAGGAGTATAAGAACCTGCAATGGCAACATAAATCATGGAATGGTCAATGATACGTAATACATATTTATGGGTTGAGCCATAAGCCATAGAATGGTAGATAGTAGAAGATAAGAACATGAGAAAGAGGCTGATGACGAAGATGGACACACCGACAGACGATAAAAATCCATGAACTTCATAACTATAAGTCGATGAGATAGGGAGCAAAATCAGCATAATAAGTGCCCCTACGGCATGGGTGACACTGTTGGCAATTTCTTCTCCAAAACTAAGTCGTTTACTAAGTTTTAAGCTGGTATTCATCTAGGATTCCCCTCCTCTTTGGTAAGTATTAAGTCTAAAGTTTGATAATAGAGTTTAACAGTTTGACAACTGGTTTGAATAATGGGATTTTCTGGGTCAATCCCTTCGTTCATATAGTCCACAAAAGCGTTATAGAGTTGCTCTGAGTTAGTTTCTGTTTGTAGAGTATTGAGTGTTTGAGCAATCTCTTGAATAGAAAAGACAGACTTAAGCGTAGTTATAGCTATCAAACGAGCGATTTGCTGGCGTTGGTATTTTTTCTTTTCAGGTTTTGTCAGATAGCCGTGTTTGACATAGTTATTGACCATAGAAGCAGTTAAGCCTTTTTCAGATCCTGATGAGATAGGTTCGCATACTTGATTTACATAAAGTAAGACTTGGTCCAGATAGAGATCAATATTTGGAATTTCTTTCCATTTTGGATAGGAAAAATAACGTTTCATTTCCAACCCCTTTTTATCTAGTTTTGATAACTAGATTATATAATAATACAAAAAGAAAGTCAAATTTCAAGTGCTTGTAGAAAGATATAAATTATGCTATGATGAGAGAAACTAGTCAGAAAAGAGGGAATAAGATGGAAATTCGTTTAGCCTTTCCAAATGAAGTTAATGCAGTTATGAAGGTAATTGAAGATGCTAAAAAGACTCTTGCTCAATCTGGTAGCGACCAATGGCAAAATGGGTATCCAAATGCTGATATTATTATTGATGATATCATCTCAGGTCAAGCCTATGTGGCTCTTGAAGAAGGAGACGTTATTGCCTACGCAGCTGTTACTAGGAGTCCAGAATCTGCCTATGATGCTATTTATGAAGGCAAATGGCAAGGAGGAGAGTCAGAGTATCTTGTATTCCATCGTATTGCTGTAGTTGCTGCCAATCAAGGACAAAAAGTTGCTCAGACCTTTTTAGAAGGACTAATTGAAGGCTTTGACTATCTAGACTTCCGTTCAGATACTCATGCTGAAAATAAGATTATGCAACATATATTTGAAAAACTTGGGTTCCAACAAGTCGGCAAGGTCCCAGTAGATGGGGAACGTTTGGCCTATCAAAAAATAAAATCGAATGCAAAATAAATTTGCAAAAATAGTCTATACTTCTCCAATTGGGCTCTTGTCAATAGTTGCTACCGACCAATATCTATTTGGTATTTGGGTGGAGGGCCAAAATCATTTTGAAAGAGGCCTGATAGCTGATAATATAGAAGAAGTTAAAACTCATCCTGTTCTGAATCAGGTTATTTCTTATTTGGATGACTATTTTTTAGGGCAGAATCCGAGTTTGTCGGAACTTCCTCTAGCTCCGATTGGGACGGATTTTGAAAAGAAGGTTTGGTCTTACTTACGGGAAATTCCCTTTGGAACTACAGTAACCTATGGACAAATAGCTAAAGACCTAAGTGTAGCCTCTGCCCAAGCAGTTGGTGGAGCAGTAGGTCGTAATCCGTGGTCCATTCTAGTACCTTGCCATCGAGTACTTGGAGCAAACAAGCGACTGACAGGTTACGCTGCAGGACTCGAAAGGAAAGCTTGGCTCTTGAACCACGAAAGGGCAGATTATAAATATTAGAAAGTGAATATATGTTAGAATTTATCGAATATCCAAAATGCACAACTTGTAAAAAAGCAAAAAAGGAACTTGATCAGCTAGGCCTTGAATATAAAGACGTTCATATAGTAGAAGAAACACCAAGTGAAACGGTGATTTTAAACTGGTTAGAATCTTCAGGATTTGAATTAAAACAGTTCTTCAATACGAGTGGAATCAAATATCGTGAGCTTGGTTTGAAAGATAAGGTTGGAACTTTATCTAATAAAGAAGCAGCTAAACTCTTAGCTAGTGATGGAATGTTGTTAAAACGACCAATTCTTGTGAAAGATGGACGAATTCAGCAGATTGGCTACCGTAAAGAATACGAAGAGTTAGCATTAAAATAGATTTTACTTATCTCCTTGATAGATAAAATATATAACCTCCCACTTTTAAAGTATGATAAACTAGAAGGTAGATGAAATCTGATATGCTCGTAGCAAATATTTTTAATTAGAGCATAAGTATGATAGAATGAATCATTATCTTGAGAGGATGTTTCTATGAATGTTACAACGATTTTAGCATCTGATTGGTATCAAAATTTGATGCAATATATTCCAGATGGCAAACTTTTTAGTTGGCGTTCTGTCTTTGATGGGATTCCAAGAATTGTACAGCAATTACCTACAACATTGATGTTAACGGTATTTGGTGCCTTTTTTGGTATCATGCTAGCCCTAATCTTTGCTATCGTTAAAATCAACCGAGTTAGATTTATATACCCATTACAAGCCTTTTTTGTTAGTTTCCTAAAAGGAACTCCAATTTTAGTTCAACTGATGTTGACTTATTACGGGATTCCACTAGCTTTGAAAGCCTTGAATCAACAATGGGGAACTTCTCTGAACATTAATGCTATTCCAGCAGCAACATTTGCGATTGTGGCATTTGCTTTTAACGAGGCAGCCTATGCTAGTGAAACTATCCGTGCAGCCATTCTTTCTGTAAATCCAGGGGAAATTGAAGCAGCTCGAAGTCTTGGTATGACACGTGGTCAAGTTTACCGTCGAGTGATCATTCCCAATGCAGCAGTAGTTGCAACACCAACCTTGATTAACTCCTTGATTGGCTTGACCAAGGGGACTTCCCTAGCCTTCAGTGCAGGTGTTGTAGAAGTCTTTGCCCAAGCTCAGATTTTGGGTGGTGCAGACTATCGTTACTTTGAACGTTTTATCTCAGTTGCCCTTGTCTACTGGGTGGTAAATATCGTTATTGAAAATCTTGGCCGTTTCATTGAAAGAAAAATGGCTATTGCAGCACCAGATAATGTTGAGACAGACATGAAAGGAGAGCTTCGCTAATGATTAAAATTTCAAATTTAAGCAAATCCTTTTCAGGTCAAACCGTTTTAGACCATCTTAACTTAGATATTCAAAAAGGAGAAGTTGTTGCCTTAATTGGTTCTTCAGGAGCTGGGAAATCAACTTTTCTTCGTAGCCTAAACTATCTAGAAACTCCTGATAGTGGAAGTATTCAGATTGATGATTTCAAAGTTGATTTTTCTCAAATTACGCAAGAAGAAATTCTGACCCTTCGTCGTAAATTATCGATGGTTTTCCAACAGTTTAATTTATTTGAGCGTAGAACAGCTCTTGATAATGTCAAGGAAGGCTTGGTGGTAGTTAAAAAACTATCGGACGAAGAAGCAACCAAAATTGCTAAGGAAGAATTGGCTAAGGTTGGACTTTCAGACCGTGAACAGCATTATCCTCGTCACCTATCAGGTGGACAAAAACAACGTGTAGCTATAGCGCGTGCTCTAGCGATGAAACCGGACGTTTTGCTTTTGGATGAACCAACCTCAGCTCTTGATCCTGAATTGGTGGGAGAGGTTGAGAAATCAATCGCAGACGCTGCCAGGTCTGGTCAAACCATGATTTTGGTAAGCCATGATATGTCATTTGTAGCTCAAGTTGCTGATAAGGTTTTATTCTTGGATAAAGGAAAAATCATTGAATCTGGAACGCCAGATGAAATTATCAATCATCCTAAAGAAGAACGAACAAAAGAATTCTTTGCTAGTTACAAACGAAGTTATATTTGATATAATAGAATACAAGAAAAACTCAGTTGGCTGTGCTAACTGGGTTTACTCTTTAAAAATATAAGAAATGAGTGAGAGCATGCTACTACAAATATTCACTTTGTATATAGAGAGCCTACTTTTAACCATGTTGGTCATCTTAATTGTATTGGGACTTTGGATTGGGTTGAGAGCTTTATCCGGTGTGGATAGGACAGCTAAGGCACGTCAAGCCCACCTCTTTGATATGATGATGATTGGTGTATTAACAACTCCTGTGTTATCCTTTGCAACGATGAGTCTATTGTTAGTAATCAAGGCATAATGCTTGTATAATTGAAGTTATTTAGATAGAATAAAAATAGTTACAACAAGAAAGAAGGAAACAGAATGTACGATACGATTATTATCGGTGCAGGTCCTGCTGGGATGACTGCAGCCTTGTATGCAGCTCGTAGCAATCTCAAAGTAGCTTTGATTGAAGGTGGCCTTCCTGGAGGTCAGATGAACAACACTTCTGACATTGAAAACTATCCAGGTTATGCTAACATTAGTGGACCTGAGTTAGCAGAAAAGATGTTTGAACCTCTTGAAAATCTAGGTGTTGAACATCTCTATGGCTTTGTAAAAAATATTGAGAGCCATGGTGATGTTAAGAAAGTAATCACAGATGATCAAGAATTTGAAACTCGCACAGTTATCGTAGCGACTGGTTCAAAACATCGTCTCTTGGGAGTTCCGGGTGAAGAAGAACTGAATAGTCGTGGAGTTTCTTACTGTGCAGTCTGTGATGGAGCCTTTTTCCGAGACCAAGATTTATTGGTTGTAGGTGGAGGAGATTCGGCTGTTGAAGAAGCAATATTCTTGACTCAGTTCGCCAAATCTGTAACCATCGTTCACCGTCGTGATGAACTTCGTGCCCAAAAAGTCTTGCAAGACCGCGCCTTTGCTAATGATAAAATCAAATTCATTTGGGATTCAGTTGTTAAAGAAATCAAGGGTGAAAATCGTGTTGAGTCTGTAATGATTGAAAATGTTAAGACTCATCAAGTAACTGAACATGCTTTTGGTGGAGTGTTTATCTATGTAGGTTTGGATCCTGTTAGCGAATTTACAAAGGATTTACAAATACAAGATGAGTCAGGTTGGATTATGACAGATACCCATATGAAAACTGCAGTGGATGGTATCTTTGCAGTTGGAGATGTACGTCAGAAAGACCTCCGTCAAATTACAACAGCAGTTGGTGATGGAGCTATTGCAGGTCAAGAAGCCTATAAATTTATTACTGAACATAGTTAAAAAAGTTTCCAATCAACTGATTGGAAACTTTTTATTAGAGTCGATTTCGGAAGACTTCATACATGAGAATGGCAGCAGCAACACTGGCATTGAGGCTCTGTACGTGACCATTCATGGGAATGGTAATCATCTCGTCCACTTGTTTTTTGATATTACTAGATATACCTTTGCCCTCATTTCCGATAATGAGAGCTATTTTCCCTTTGGTATTCCATTTATGGCAAGGTGTTCCGTTCATATCAGTTCCAAAAGTCCAGAATCCTTGATCTTTAAGTTTATCCAAGGTCTGGTTTAGATTGGTAACTCGAGCAATAGGAACATGTTCAATAGCACCAGTGGCTGTCTTTGCAACTACGGGTGTGATACCGACAGCTCGATGTTTTGGAATAATAACACCTGAAACATTGGTTGCATCGGCTGTTCGTAAGATAGAACCTAAGTTATGAGGATCAGTTAGTCCATCGAGAATCAATAGGAGTGGATTTTCCTCTTGACTTGTTTTAGCAAGAATTTGGTCTAGTTCAGTATAGGCAAATTCGGAAACACGTAAAACGAACCCTTGATGAACAGCTCCTTCAGTCATTTCAGAAAGGGACTTTTTGGAAGTCCAAGAGATAGAGACTTTCTTCTCAGTTGCTAGTTCTTTGATTTTTTCAACATTTTTCCCTCTCAAATCTTCCTGGATATAAAGCTTATTTCCAGTATTGGCTATGAGGGCTTCAGTAACGGCGTGAACACCGTAAACAATATCATTTGTTTTCATCATTTTTTATCTATCATTTAAATGCTAGGGCAAAGCGAAATCAATAAGATTTTATTGAATACCTTTTGACTCAGTTTGTTGATTATTCAAGGATAAGGAGTCCATCCTTGATAGCGAAAGGATCTTTTTCATTAATGCGATCATAGAACATGACGCCATTTAAGTGGTCGATTTCATGTTGAACTACGATTGAGTTGTAGCCTTTAAGTTTAATGCGGTGTTTTTCTCCGTCCTTATCGAAATAGTCAACGGTTACTCGAGCGTGGCGGATAACATAGCCGGGAACAGCACGATCTACAGACAAGCAGCCTTCTCCCTCCCCTAGAGCAGCGTCTTGGACTGAGTGGGAAACAATTTTGGGATTATACATGACAGCTTGTAGGTCATATGCTTCTTTAGGTGTTTCATCTTCCTCAGTAATATTTGGTACTAGTACAGCAATGATTCGTTTTGAGATATCTAGTTGAGGTGCTGCAAGACCAACTCCTCCACGAAGTCCTAATTTTTCAGCCATGACAGGGTCCTGGGAATGTTTAAGAAATTGCATCATTTTCTCTCCAAGAATGATATCTTGATCACTTAGGGGGAAGCTTACTTCCTCGGCAACAGCTCGAAGTGTCGGATTTCCCTCGCGGATAATATCTTTCATATCAATTAAATGAGCGGCTTTGGTAATTCGTTCTATAGCAGACATTTTCTCTCTCCTTTTCTTACTTCTTCATGATAACACAAAATGACCTAGAAAGAAAGCGTAGGAGTTTATCGCTAGATGAAATACAAAACTGTCTATGATATAATAAAGAAAGGATACTTGCATCAAAAAAGCAGGGAGAAAAATATGGAAAAACGTAGTCAGAAGAGAAGAAATAGAACTGTTTTACACATTATAAGTAAGCCTGTTGGATTTTTTAAGAATTACACTCAGTGGAGTAATAGAACCTTTATTATAGTCTTATTGCTAATAGTTGCTCTTTCAATGTTATTGACTTTATTATTAGAAACTAGTTTAGGGACATCTTTAACTAGTGGCGATTCGGCCGTGTTACAACAAGAGTCTAGATCTCGGGAAAATCAAAAAGGGGTAGAGCAAGAAAACAGTGCTCGAATAATGGCTCACGGAGATTTACTTTATCACGATATCATCTACTTTTCAGCAAAACAAGAAGACGGTAGCTATGATTTCCATGAAAATTTTGATTATGTAAAGCCGTGGTTTAAGAAAGCGGACTTGGTTATTGGAGATTTTGAAGGAACTATAAACCAGAACTACAATCTAGCTGGCTATCCTTTATTTAATGCTCCAGTTGAAGTTATGGATGCCATCAAGGATGCGGGTTATCAGGTGCTAGATTTGGCACATAACCACATACTTGATTCTCAATTAGAAGGAGTGATTTCTACTGCTGATACGATTGAAAAAGCAGGTATAACACCTATTGGAGTATATACTCATGAGCCACGTGACAAGGCACCTCTAGTAATTAAGGAGGTGAATGGCATAAAGATTGCTTTATTGGCTTATTCTTATGGCTTCAACGGTATCGAGGAGTATATTTCTCCAGAAGACTACAATCATTACTTATCTGACTTAAACGAAGATAAAATGAGGGCTGAGATCGAACGTGCTGAAAAAGAGGCGGATATCACAATTGTCATGCCACAAATGGGTATCGAGTACCAATTAGATCCGACTGAAGAACAAAAAAATCTCTATCACAAGATGATTGGTTGGGGAGCTGACATTATCTTTGGTGGGCATCCCCATGTAGTTGAACCAGCAGAAATGCTTGAAAAAGATGGGGACAAAAAGCTAATTATCTATTCGATGGGAAATTTCCTATCAAATCAACGCATTGAAACTATGCAAGATGTAGAGAATGCTAAGTGGACGGAACGTGGAGTTCTGATGGATTTAACCATTAAGAAAAAAGCTGGAAAGACAACAATTGAAACTGCAGAGGCTCATCCAACTTGGGTTAATCGCACATCAAAAGGAACTTATTCACCAGATGGTTACTTACTTTACCTTTATCAGACATATATTTTAGAGGACTTTATAGAAGGTGGTCCTCATCGAGATAAATTGGATGAAGAAACTAAGGAAAGAATCGATACTGCCTACAAAGAAATGAAAGAATTTGTAGGATTGAAGTGGTAGAAAAGGAGAAATCATGACAATTAAACTGATTGCAACAGATATGGATGGGACAATACTGGATTCCCAAGGCCTTCTAGACCTACCTCGTTTAGAGAAAATCTTAGATAGGTTAGAGGAAAAGGGAATACGATTTGTCATTGCGACTGGGAATGAAATTCATCGAGTACGTCAGTTGCTCGGTCACTTGACTGATCGTGTAGTTCTAATTGTCGCTAATGGTGCAAAGATTTTTGAAAATAATCAATTAATCCAAGTTGAAACCTGGGATAATGAATTAGTGGAAAAAGCTTTGACATTTTTTAAAGGACAAGAGTGTCAGAATCAATTTGTCATTACAAGTATGAATGGTGGATTTGTTAAAGAAGGTACTATTTTTACTCAACTTGATAAATTTATGACACCAGAAATGATTGAGCTATTTTATCAAAGAATGAATTTTGTGGAGGAACTCCATCCAGAACTTTTTGGAGGAGTTCTTAAAATGAGTTTGGTGGTTGGAGAAGATAGAATGGATCAAGTGCAAGAAGATTTTAATCAGGTTTTTAATGGCTATGTTCAAGCTGTTTCTAGTGGCTATGGTTGTTTAGATATTATCCAAGATGGTATCCATAAAGCATGGGCTTTACAAGAACTCCTTAAGCGCTGGAATATAAAGTCTGAGGAAATCATGGCATTCGGCGATAGTGAAAATGATGTAGAAATGTTAGAATTAGCAGGAATAGCCTATGCTATGGAAAATGCAGATGAAAAGGCTAAAGCGGTAGCGACAGACATTGCTCCTGCAAATAGTCAAGGAGGAGTCTATCAAATCTTGGAGGCCTGGTTAGATAAGAATAGATAGAAATAGAAAGAGAATAATAGGACTGAATTAAAATAGATGCTTATCCATTAAAGGATTTAGATAGATTTTTGCATTTTTACCATAGATAGGGTATAATAGTTCTATTGTCTTTTTGGGGTCGTTACGGATTCGACAGGCATTATGAGGCATATTTTGCAACCCGTGTGGCGACGTAAACGCTCAGTTAAATATAACTGCAAAAAATAACACTTCTTACGCTCTAGCTGCCTAAAAACCAGCAGGCGTGACCCGATTCGGATTGCTCGTGTCTGATGACAGGTCTTATTATTAGCGAGATACGATCAAACTTTGTCTAGCAGTTTGATAAGAGATTTATAGACTCGCAGTTCCTAGGCTTGAGTTATGTGTCGAGGAGCTGTTAAAACAATACATAACCTATGGTTGTAGACAAATATGTTAGCAGGTGTTTGGACGTGGGTTCGACTCCCACCGGCTCCATTGATGATTTACATTGTTTTGTAAATCTTTCTAAAACGTTGTTTTTACAACGTTTTTTATTTTGTTCTTTGGTATTCCTTTGCATTCCTTTTTACTAAAGGGATACAACAAAGGATACAACATTCCGTTGTATCCTAAATATTAAATCAAGTCCTGAATTTTCTTAAGTTTTTATCATATTTTCTGTTATAATTAAGGTGCCTTAAGAAAAATAATGAAAAAACTAAATGTTTTTCATATAGTTTTCATTGTTTTAATAGTTTAAAGTCAATCTTATTTTTCTCTAATAGAAAATAATGAAAAAGTAGGTTTAGAAAGAGGTAAGTATCTATGTCTTCTCATAAAAAAGTGTCACTCTCTGAGATTAATCAATCTATCGATACTCCAAATAACAATCATTTCTGGCAAAATTTAAAGGCCTTTTTAGGTCCGGGTGCTCTTGTCGCAGTTGGTTATATGGATCCAGGAAACTGGATTACCAGTGTAGTCGGTGGTGCTTCCTATAAGTATAGTCTCTTGTTTGTTATCTTGATTTCATCTCTCATTGCCATGCAACTTCAGCAGATGGCAGGAAAGCTTGGTATTGTAACCCAGATGGACCTGGCTCAAGCAACGGCTCATCATTCACCTAAATGGCTTCGTTATAGTCTATGGGTGATTTTAGAATTAGCCTTGATGGCGACAGACCTGGCAGAAGTTCTAGGTTCAGCCATTGCTCTCAATCTTCTCTTTAAGATTCCGATTATGATAGCCATCCTTTTGACGGTTCTAGATGTCTTTCTCTTATTGCTTTTGATGAAATTTGGCTTTAAGAAGATAGAAGCTATTGTGACAACACTGATTTTAACCATTCTAGCAATTTTTACCTATCTTGTAGCCTTGTCACATCCAAGCTTCCAAGGAATCGTTGAGGGTTATCTACCGAATGCAACCTTATTTGAAAGTCCCTTGCCAGGGCATGAAAGTCAATTAACCTTGGCACTAGGGATCGTGGGAGCAACTGTTATGCCTCATAACCTCTATTTGCATTCATCCTTGTCACAGACTCGTAAAATCAATCACAAGGACAAAAATGATGTTCGAAAAGCCGTACGCTTTATGACCTGGGATTCTAATCTCGAGTTATCCTTGGCCTTTGTCGTTAACTCCCTTCTTTTGATCTTAGGAGCGGCTCTCTTTTTCGGCCATGCATCCGAGATTTCTGCCTTCTCTCAAATGTATAATGCCTTGCAGGATTCTACTATTGCAGGAGCTATAGCTAGCTCGACCTTATCAACCTTGTTTGCCTTGGCTTTATTAGCCAGTGGTCAAAATTCGACAATTACGGGTACCTTGACTGGACAAATCGTTATGGAAGGTTTTTTGCATATGAGATTGCCTCAGTGGTTCATTCGTTTGGCAACTCGTCTCTTTGCCTTGTTGCCTGTCATGATTGTAGCGGTTGTGTTTGGTCATCAGGAAAAAACCTTGGATCAGTTATTGGTCTATTCTCAGGTCTTTCTTTCAATCGCTCTTCCGTTTTCAATCTTCCCTTTGATTTATCTAACTTCTAAGAAATCACTGATGGGCGAATTTACCAATGCTAAATGGAATACCATTCTTGGTTATATCGTTTCCATTATCTTAACAATTCTCAATGTGAAATTGTTATTTGATATTTTCTAAGAAATTCACCCGAGTTATAAAACAAGAATATAAGAAAAAAGATACCCAAGATTTCTTGGGTATCTTTTTGAAAATAAACGGAAGACATGGGATTCGAACCCACGCACGCTTTAACACGCCTACCGCGTTTCCAACACGGCCTCTTAAGCCTCTTGAGTAATCTTCCATTGTTTACTAACCTAGTCTACCATAAAGCCCTCTTTCTTGCAAATTTATTTAAAGTTGAGGAGTCAATGATAGAAAATGAAAGAAATTGATAAAAAATGCTTGACTTTGATATTTTTTATGATAGAATGAATAATGTAATCGTTAACAGGAGGTGGGTTCGTGCTAAAAAGCGAGAGAAAAAAGTTGATTTTAGAAGAATTGAAACAGCATAAAATCGTCTCACTTGAGAAATTAGTAGGTTTGCTGGATACTTCAGAATCAACGGTTAGACGTGATTTAGATGAATTGGAGTCCGAAAATAAGCTTCGTCGAGTGCATGGAGGAGCAGAGTTGCCTCACTCCTTGCAAGAAGAAGAAACCATTCAAGAGAAATCTGTCAAAAACCTTCAAGAGAAAAAGTTGATTGCGCAAAAAGCAGCTTCTCTCATCAAAGAAAAAGATGTTATCTTTGTGGATGCAGGAAGTACGACAGCCTTTCTCATTAAGGAATTTGAGCGAAAAGACATTACAGTGGTAACCAATTCCATTCACCATGCGGTTCAATTAGTGGATAAGCAAATCCCAACAGTCATTATCGGTGGTGGAGTCAAGATGACAACTGATGCCAGTATCGGAGGAGTAGCTCTCAATCAGATTAACCAACTGCACTTTGATCGTGCCTTTATTGGAATGAATGGTGTAGATGAAGGTTACTTTACAACTCCAGATATGGAGGAGGGCGCAGTCAAGCGTGCTATCTTAGAAAATGCTAAACAGACATATGTTCTAGCAGATTCATCCAAGCTTGGTCAGTCTTGTTTTGCTAAGGTAGCTCCTATAAAACGTGCTATTGTGATTACAAGCAAGGGTCATGAGCTCTTGCCAGCTATCAAAGAGAAAACGGAGGTAATAGAAGTATGATTTATACAGTCACACTCAATCCATCTATAGACTACATTGTCCGTTTGGACAAAGTAGAAGTTGGTAGTGTCAATCGTATGGATAGTGATGATAAGTTTGCTGGTGGTAAAGGTATCAATGTTAGCCGTGTCTTGAAGCGTTTGGATATTCCAAATACAGCGACAGGTTTCATCGGAGGCTTTACTGGAAAATTTATCACAGATACTTTAGCTGAAGAACAAATTGAAACGCAATTTGTCCAAGTGGCAGAAGATACGCGTATCAATGTCAAGATCAAAGCCGACCAAGAAACAGAAATCAATGGGACAGGTCCTAATGTTGAGCCCGAACAACTTGAAGAGTTAAAAGCCATTCTTTTAAGTTTAACAGCAGAAGATACAGTTGTATTTGCGGGTTCGAGTGCTAAAAACTTGGGTAATGTTATTTACAAAGAATTAATTGCTTTGACGCGTCAGACAGGCGCACAAGTAGTCTGTGACTTTGAAGGTCAAACCTTGATTGATAGTTTGGATTATCAACCACTTTTGGTGAAACCAAATAATCATGAACTGGGAGCTATCTTTGGAGTCAAGATTGAAAGCCTTGATGAAATAGAGAAATACGCTCGAGAATTGCTAGCTAAAGGTGCTCAAAATGTTATTATTTCCATGGCTGGTGATGGAGCCCTTCTGGTAACATCAGATGGAGCCTACTTTGCTAAACCGATCAAGGGAACAGTTAAAAACTCAGTTGGGGCTGGTGACTCGATGGTTGCTGGATTTACGGGTGAGTTTGTCAAATCAAAAGACGCAGTGGAAGCCTTTAAATGGGGAGTGGCATGTGGAACAGCAACGACATTCTCAGATGATTTAGCAACTGCAGAATTTATTAAAGAGACTTATGAAAAAGTTGAGGTAGAAAAAAGATGAAAATTCAGGATTTATTGAGAAAAGATGTGATGTTGTTAGATTTGCAAGCAACTGAAAAAACAGCAGCTATCGAAGAAATGATTCGTAGCTTGGTGGAGCATGGCTACGTGACAGATTTTGAAACCTTTAAAGAAGGAATCTTAGCGCGTGAAGCTTTGACTTCTACAGGCTTGGGCGACGGTATCGCTATGCCACACAGCAAAAATGCTGCTGTTAAGGAAGCAACAGTTCTCTTTGCTAGGTCAAACAAGGGTGTTGACTACGAAAGTTTAGACGGGCAACCAACTGACCTCTTCTTTATGATTGCTGCTCCAGAAGGAGCCAATGATACTCACTTGGCTGCCTTGGCAGAATTGTCACAATATTTGATGAAAGACGGATTTGCTGATAAACTTCGTCAAGTAACATCAGCTGATCAAGTCATTGACCTCTTTGACCAAGCTTCAGAAAAAGCTCAAGAACCAGTTCAAGCTCCTTCAAATGAATCTGGTGACTTTATCGTAGCAGTTACAGCTTGTACAACAGGAATTGCCCACACATACATGGCCCAAGAAGCTCTTCAAAAAGTGGCTGCGGAAATGGGTGTTGGTATCAAGGTTGAAACCAACGGTGCAAGTGGTGTAGGTAACAAATTAACAGCAGAAGATATCCGCAATGCCAAAGCTGTTATCATCGCTGCAGATAAAGCAGTTGAGATGGATCGTTTCGATGGTAAACCATTGGTAAACCGTCCGGTTGCAGATGGTATTCGTAAGACAGAAGAGTTGATCAACTTGGCTCTTTCTGGTAATGCTGAAGTATATCGTGCTGCTAATGGAGCGCAAGCTTCAACAGCATCTAATGAAAAACAAAGTCTAGGTGGTGCCTTCTACAAACACTTGATGAGTGGTGTATCACAAATGTTGCCATTCGTTATTGGTGGTGGTATCATGATTGCCCTCGCCTTCTTGATTGATGGTGCTTTGGGAGTTCCAAATGAGAGCCTTGGAAATCTTGGTTCTTACCATGAACTCGCTTCAATGTTCATGAAAATTGGTGGTTCTGCTTTTGGTTTAATGCTTCCAGTATTTGCAGGATATGTTGCTTACTCAATCGCTGAAAAACCAGGTTTGGTAGCCGGTTTCGTAGCTGGTGCCATCGCTAAAGAAGGTTATGCCTTTGGTAAAATCCCTTACGCTCAGGGTGGTGAAGCAACTTCAGCTCTTGCAGGAGTATCATCAGGTTTCCTTGGAGCCCTCGTAGGTGGATTTATCGCAGGTGCCTTGGTGCTCTTGGTTAAGAAATACGTGAAGGTTCCTCGCTCCCTTGAAGGTGCTAAATCAATCCTTCTCTTGCCACTTTTTGGAACAATCTTGACAGGCTTTGTGATGCTAGCTGTTAATATCCCAATGGCCGCAATCAACACTGGTATGAACAATTTCCTTGCTGGTCTTGAAGGTGGATCAGCAGTCCTTCTAGGTATCGTCCTTGGAGGAATGATGGCTGTCGATATGGGTGGCCCTGTCAATAAAGCAGCTTACGTCTTTGGTACTGGTACGCTTGCAGCAACTGTAGCTACTGGTGGTTCAGTAGCCATGGCAGCTGTTATGGCTGGAGGAATGGTTCCACCACTTGCCATCTTTGTCGCAACACTTCTCTTCAAGAATAAATTTACCAAAGAAGAACGCAACTCTGGTTTGACGAACATCGTTATGGGCTTGTCATTCATCACTGAAGGTGCGATTCCATTTGGTGCAGCAGACCCAGCTCGTGCTATCCCAAGCTTTATCCTTGGTTCAGCAGTAGCAGGTGGACTCGTTGGTCTTACAGGTATCAAGCTCATGGCTCCTCACGGAGGAATCTTCGTTATCGCCCTTACTTCAAATGCTCTTCTCTATCTTGTCTCTGTCTTGGTAGGAGCACTTGTCAGTGGTGTAGTTTACGGTTACCTACGTAAACCTATAGAAAAATAATCACAAACATATTCAAATGACTGAACACGGAAGTGGGCAGTCATTTTTTTAACCCCTCGAAAAGTTTCTGAAATATGTTATAATGGAGACATGGCAAATAAGAATACAAATAAAAATAGACGGAGACCGTCTAAAGCAGAAATAGAAAGAAAGAAAGCTATTCAGCGGATGTTAATTTCGCTAGTATTGGCTATTTTCTTGATTTTTGCTGCTCTTAAATGGGGAGCTGTAGGAATCAGTATTTACAATCTAATCCGCTTACTTGTGGGTAGTCTAGCTTATCTAGCTATTTTTTCTCTAATCATCTATCTATTCCTCTTTAAATGGATACATAAGCAAGAGGGCTTGCTAGCAGGCTTCTTCTTTATTTTTGCAGGATTACTTCTCATTTTTGAAGCCTATTTAGTTTGGAAATATAGTTTAGCTTCAGCGGTCTTTCAAGGAACGATTGGTCAAATCTATAAAGATCTAACCAGCTTTCAAGTGACTAGTTTTGCTGGTGGAGGTTTGTTAGGGGTAGGTCTTTACATTCCGATAGCATTTCTATTTTCAAATATTGGAACTTACTTTATAGGTGCTATCTTTATCTTAATCGGAATGCTATTGGCTAGTCCTTGGTCTATCTATGACATTGCTGATTTCCTTGCAGCTCGCATGAGCCTATGGATGGAACGACGCGAGCAGAGAAAACAAGAACGCTTCATCAAACGCGAGGAGGAAAAAGCTCGTAAAGAAGCAGAAGAGCAAGAAAGATTACTAAGAGAACAAGAAGAACAAGAGGCCTTGAGTTTACCTCCAATTGATATGGAAACAGGTGAGATTCTTTCAGAAGAACCCTTGCAAGATTTTCCACCGCTTCCTGAGGAAGAATGGGTGGAACCTGAGATTATTCTCCCGCAAGCGGACTATGATTTTCCTCAATTAGATGACATTCCTCAGGAGGCTGACTATGCAGAAGATGAAGATGTTGAAGTAGATTTTTCTGCTAAAAAGGCCTTGGAATATAAGCTCCCAAGCCTGCAACTCTTTGCACCTGATAAACCAAAAGATCAGTCAAAAGAAAAGAAAATCGTTCGAGAGAATATCAAGATTTTGGAAGAAACCTTTGCAAGTTTTGGTATTAAAGTGACTGTAGAAAGAGCAGAAATAGGTCCATCAGTAACCAAGTATGAGGTTAAACCAGCAGTTGGGGTTCGTGTTAATCGTATTTCAAATCTAGCAGACGATTTGGCACTGGCCTTGGCTGCTAAGGATGTCCGTATTGAAGCACCGATTCCTGGAAAATCCTTAGTGGGGATTGAAGTTCCTAACTCAGAAATTGCAACAGTTTCCTTCCGAGAATTATGGGAACAGTCTCAGACTAAGCCCGATAATCTTTTGGAAATTCCTCTTGGAAAGGCAGTTAACGGAACAGCTCGTAGTTTTGATTTGTCTAAAATGCCTCACTTACTTGTAGCTGGTTCTACTGGTTCAGGTAAATCTGTCGCAGTTAATGGTATTATCGCAAGTATTCTGATGAAGGCTCGTCCAGACCAAGTCAAGTTTATGATGGTGGATCCTAAGATGGTCGAGTTATCAGTTTACAACGATATCCCTCATCTCTTGATTCCAGTTGTAACAAATCCTCGCAAGGCAAGTAAAGCTCTTCAAAAAGTCGTAGATGAAATGGAAAACCGTTACGAACTATTTGCTAAGGTTGGCGTTCGAAATATTGCCGGTTTCAATGCTAAAGTTGAGGAATTCAATGCCCATTCTGAATACAAGCAAGTACCTCTACCTTTAATCGTCGTGATTGTCGATGAGTTGGCAGATTTGATGATGGTTGCCAGCAAGGAAGTAGAAGATGCCATTATCCGACTCGGACAAAAGGCGCGTGCAGCTGGTATTCACATGATTCTTGCAACTCAGCGTCCTTCAGTGGATGTTATCTCTGGTTTGATTAAGGCAAATGTGCCGTCACGTGTAGCATTTGCTGTTTCTTCAGGAACGGATTCACGTACGATTTTGGATGAAAATGGTGCTGAGAAATTGCTTGGTCGAGGGGATATGCTCTTTAAGCCAATTGATGAAAACCATCCTGTTCGCTTGCAAGGTTCCTTTATCTCTGATGATGATGTGGAACGTATTGTTAGCTTCATTAAGGCTCAAGCAGATGCTGATTATGATGACAGTTTTGATCCTGGAGAAGTTTCTGAGACTGATGGTGATTCTGGTTCTGGCGATGAGGGCGGAGATCCACTCTTTGAAGAAGCCAAGGCTTTGGTTATTGAAACTCAAAAAGCAAGTGCATCCATGATCCAACGTCGTCTATCTGTTGGTTTTAACCGAGCAACTCGATTGATGGAAGAATTAGAGATTGCTGGAGTTATTGGTCCTGCTGAAGGAACAAAACCTCGAAAAGTCTTACAACAATAAAAAAATAGCTTCTTTCCCAAATCGGAGAGAAGCTATTTTTTTATGGATTTGCTTTATTATCTGTGGCAACTGTATCAGATTGAGCAGCTCCTTCAGTCTGATTTTGTTGAACATTGTTAGGAGCTTGAGTATTTTCTTCTGGTTGAACCTTGTTGTCATTTTTATGATCAACTCCACTAGTTGCAGCATTAGTATCTTGGTTATTTTCTTGATGTTGAGAAGGACTATTAGATTCAGCAGGAGTTTCCTTTTGGATCTCTTTGATGATGGTTGTTTGCGTAACAGGACTAGTATCTGCTTTCTTTTGTTCATTGGACTTCATTGCATTGCTAATGGTAATCGTCGCAGTGATAATTCCCAACATACTACCAATTAAGGTTAAGGTTTTCTGAAAAGCAGATAAACCTTTCTTGATGTGATGGCTAGCCTTGCCAGTTTCTTGACTGTCTTTGTTTGTTTTTTTATTTTGGCGAGAATAGTTAGACATAATGGTTTTCAAACTCCTTTGCAAAACTAAATATGAATTTGGATTCATTTCATATTTTCATTATACGTTTTTTATTTTAAATTGTCTTAAAAAAATAAAACTTTTAGTTTTGAAAACGCAACCAGTAGATTTTTTTTTAAAAATGTAAAGCAAGAAGTTTGGTGATAAATCATAACTGGTGGATTGAAGGTTAAAAGATGCTTTTACTATTAAGTAAGACTGGGAAATCAATCATACCAGCCTTATTTAATGAATATAAAGGAAACTAGTCTTTATTCTCTTCGAAAGCGGCTTGAGCGACAGCAAGTCGAGCTGCAGGGACCCTATAAGGCGAGCAGGAAACATAGGTGATACCAATTTCCTGGAAGAAAGAGATAGAAGAAGGATCACCACCGACCTCTCCACAAATACCGATAGATAGGTTTGGTTTTACTTGGCGAGCCTTGCTGATTGCAATACGCATTAATTCACCGACTCCCTCCTGATCAATATGTTGGAATGGATCAGATGAGAGAATGTTCATCTTTTTGTAATGACCTATAAATTTTCCAATATCATCTCGAGAAAAACCATAGGTCATTTGAGTCAAATCGTTAGTACCAAAGCTGAAGAAATCAGCCTCTTGAGCTAGTTTATCTGCAGTCAGACAAGCGCGTGGTAACTCAATCATGGTACCAATTTCATATGGGAAGGGCTCTTGTTTATGTTCTCTAAAGATATACTGGATGTGTTGAGTCAGATAGGATTTTACAAATTCTAACTCCTTTTTATCAGCAATTAAAGGAATCATGATTTCAGGTTTAATTTTTATCCCCTCTTGATGTAATTTAATGGCACTTCTAAAAATAGCTTCAGTCTGCATTTTGTAAATATTTGGCTGTGTAATTCCAAGACGACAACCTCTATGGCCCAACATAGGGTTGCTTTCTTGTAAGCTTACAATTTGGTGGGCCAGTTTTTCAGGTGACTTATTGAGTTTTTCAGCAAGAAGCTTGATTTCCTGCGGTTCTTTAGGTAAAAATTCATGCATGGGCGGATCTAAAAGCCGGACAATCAGAGGTTTGTCCTCAACTGTTTTGTACATTTGATAGAAGTCTTCTTCTTGGAATTCTAAAAGATTCTTGAGTGCGGCTTTCATTTCTGCTTCCTTATCGGCTAGAATGAGGCGACGCATTTCCAAAATTCGATCCTGACCAAAGAACATATGTTCAGTACGGGCTAGTCCTACCCCTTGGGCACCAAAATTCATAGCTGTCTGTAAATCTTTGACAGTCTCAGCATTAGCACGAACTTTAAGATGTGCAACTTTATCTGCCCAAGAAAGAAGGCGCTGAAGGTCTTCATTATTCTCAATCAAGACTGTAGGAATTTCTCCGATATAAACACAACCGGAACTACCATCAACAGAAATGATATCTCCCTCTCTTAAAACAAGATTACCACAAGAAAGTGTCTTCTCTTCCTCGCTAATCTTTAGTTCCCCACATCCAGCTACACAACAGGTGCCCATTCCTCTAGCAACAACCGCTGCATGAGAAGTCATACCACCTTGGCTGGTAACAATAGCTTGGCTAACGACCATGCCTTCAATATCTTCGGGCGATGTTTCTTGTCTTACTAAAATAACCTTTCTTCCTAAATTGTGGAATTCTTTAGCTCGTTCTGCTGTAAAAACTATTTCCCCAGTAGCAGCTCCTGGGCTGGCTGGTAAACCTTGTGCAATGAGAGTTGCTTTTTCCATTGCAGCCTCTTCAAAGACTGGGTGAATGAGCTGACTAATAGAAGAAGGGGATACTCTCATCAGGGCATCTTTTTTACTAATAATACCCTGGTCTACTAAGTCCAAAGCAATTTTTAATGAAGCTTTAGCTGTGCGTTTGCCATTCCTAGTTTGTAAAATATACAGTTTTCCTTTCTCAATGGTAAATTCGATATCTTGCATGTCCTTGTAGTGGTTTTCAAGGATTCTAGCATACTCTTTAAAGGCTTTGAAAACTTGAGGTTGAGATTTTTCTAAAGCGGCAATTGGTTCTGGAGTTCGTATACCAGCTACAACGTCTTCTCCTTGAGCATTCAGTAAGAATTCACCGAATAGTTGATCTTCTCCACTAGCAGGATTTCTAGTGAAACAGACTCCTGTTCCGCTGTTTTGGTCACTATTTCCAAAGACCATTGCCTGGACGTTAACGGCAGTCCCTAAATCATGAGGAATTTTATTAAGTTCTCGGTAGACTTTAGCTCGATTATTATTCCAAGAATTAAAGACTGCTTGAATAGCAGCAAAAAGTTGGTCCATAGGATTTTCAGGGAAGGATTGGTTCTCCTTAAGATAAATTTCTTTATATTGCTTAACCAAGTCTTGATGCTCATCTAGTGTCAGCTCTTTAACTGGTTTACCATGACCTTTTTCAAAGTCTTTTAGTAGTTCATCAAAAAGTTCTTTAGAAATCCCATATACAACATCTGCAAACATCTGAAGTAGACGTCGATAGCAATTATAGGCAAACTCAGGATTAGTCTGTTCTGCAAGTATTCTTGTCCTCTGGTCATTAAGTCCAAGATTTAAAATGGTATCCATCATTCCTGGCATAGAAAATTTTGCTCCGCTACGAACCGAAACTAAAAGAAGACTTGAGCTTTCTACGCTAAACGATTTATCGGTTTTTATTTCTAATTTAGAAACCGCTTCCAAAATATCGTCTTTTAAAGAAGAATCAAAGAAATCGGGATTTTCGAGAAACTTAATACAGCTGTCGGTAGTAATGGTAAAACCTGGAGGAACAGGCAATCCCAAATTGCTCATCTCTGCTAAATTGGCCCCTTTTCCACCAAGGAGTGCCTTGTCGTTTGCGCTTCCTTCCTCGAAGGAATAAATCCATTTTGTCATAGTCGCCTCCAAAATATTAAATATGTGTCACAATTAAAGACAAAACCATTGTATTATACATCATATATATTTGTCAAATGGAAAAACTGCATGTAATGATTGACATATTTCAAATAATTGCTATAATATTCAATAAACATGATGCTTATTTTAAAATTGGTTTAGTAAAATAAAAATAAGCATGTTCTTCCAATCGTTATTTGGAACCTATATAGAATATAGAAAGGTTTTCTGTGAATTGAAATTAAGCGAACGACAAAAAAAGATTGTAGAAATTGTTAAAGACCAGCAACCTCTGAGTGGTGAGAAAATATCTGACTTACTAGATATTTCTCGAGCAACTCTACGATCGGACCTTTCCTTCTTAACCTTGGTTGGAATCCTAAAGGCCACTCCTAAAGTTGGGTATACATATTCAGGCTCTGATTTAGAATCGGTCTTCTTTTTTGATACCTTTAGGAAAGAAGTGGCAGATATTATGACTTCACCAGTCTTGGTCACCAGTGATTCCTATATCCAGGATGCTATTATTACTCTCTTTATGTACGATGCAGACGTTATTTATGTCATCGATGAAGATAAGCTTCTTCTTGGAATTATGTCACGTAAAGATCTTCTGAGGGCTTCTCTCAATTCAAATATTGCCAGTACTCCGGTTGCTGTCTGCATGACCAGAATGCCTCATATTAAAACATGCCATAAAAATATGAATATTTTGGAAGCTGCTGTACTCCTTCAAGATTACGCCATTGATTCCTTGCCGATAGTCGACCAAGAAAATGAACGTCAGATTTTAGGCAGTGTGACAAAGACAGCTTTGTTGGACTACATTATTCAGCAAGCTCGAAGCACTGAAGTAAATAGAGAAGAGGAATAAATATGAAAAAAGAAATGATTGTTTATAGTATTTCAGATTCTTTGGGTGGGACTTCCCAAAAATTGCTATCCGCTGTTACAGCTCAATATCCAGACATCATTTTTAATAATAGCTATCGTTTCCCTTTTATCAACAAGGAAGATGAATTGTTGGATATTTTACGTGATGCCATCAAGGATGATGCCCTAGTTATCAGTACCTTGGTCGATGGCAAGCTAGCTTCGGTAGCAAGGGAGTTTAGCTTGATGCATGGGCTATCCTATTTGGATTTGATGCATCCGTTTTTTGAAATTATCAAAGAAAAGACAGGAAGGGATCCGATAGAAGTACCTGGCACCCTTCACCGTTTAGATAGCGAATACTTTAATAAAATTTCAGCGATTGAGTTTGCAGTCAAATATGATGATGGTAAAGCACCGCTGGGATTTTTAGAATCTGACATAGTCCTGCTAGGGGTTTCCCGTACGTCTAAAACACCGCTCAGTATTTATCTAGCAAATAAAGGATATAAGGTTTCGAACCTTCCTCTAATTCCAGAAGTTCCCTTGCCTCAAGTCTTGGAAAAAATTGATTCTCGGCGCCTAATTGGTTTAGTATGTGAGCCGGAAAAATTGGTTAAGATTCGCAGTAATCGTTTAGATTCTTTGGGCTTAACCCAGGAAACTAATTACACAGATTTGGAAAAGATTTATCAGGAATTGGACTACTCTAAGAAGGTCTTTAGAAAATATGGAGCTCGGGTCATTAATATGTCAGATAAATCAATTGAAGAAACAGCTTTCTTAATCGAAGAGCATTTAAAGAAAATGAACTAAGAAAATGAACTAAGAAAATAAATAGTGCATTATTTATCGTAAAAGGATAGTGCTGGAGGTCAAAAATGGAGCAATATAAGCGTATTTTACTGAAAGAATTTGATTCTCGACAAAAGGTGATCACAGAACTGACCAACCTTGAAGCAATTTTAAACCTTCCAAAGGGAACAGAGCTATATATCAGTGATATTCATGGTGAATTTGCGGCCTTTGACTATATTTTAAGAAGTTGTGCTGGTATTCTTAATGAGAAGATTAATGACTGTTTTGGAGATTCCTTGTCGCAAGATGATAAAAACAGATTGTCAGCCCTGGTTTCATATCCTGAACTTGTTTTGAAGCAAGACGATAAAATCAGAGATTGGTACAAAGAAACGATTCCTCAGTTATTGACTCTACTGACTTTTGCAGCTGCCAAGTACACTCGGTCAAAGCTTAGGAAGGCATTGCCACCTCAGTATGCTTATATCATCGAAGAATTGGTATACAGTGATATAGCTTTAGCAGATAAAAAGTCATATTTTGAAAATATCCTCTCCTATGTCATCGAGCTAGGAGAAGCTATTCCCTTTATTCTTGGTGTTTCTAGCAGTATTCGTCGCTTATTGATTGACCATTTACATGTGGTTGGCGATATTTATGACAGAGGAGCTGGTAGTCCGCAAGTTATGGATGAACTCTTGCAATTCCATTCTTTGGATATTCAGTGGGGGAATCACGACATTATTTGGATGGGAGGCTTTTTCGGTTCAGAGGCCTGTATGTTAAATGCGCTACGTATTGCTGCTCGCTATGGATATTTATGGGATATCGAGAAAGCTTACGGCTTAAATCTTCGGTCCTTAACACTATTTGCTGACAGGACCTATAAGGCCAATCCCAAGTTTAGGCCAATCTTGGGAAATAGAGAGGATGATTTCACAAGCGAAGAAATTTTACAGTTGGAAAAGGTGCATCAGGCTCTTTCTATTATCCAATTTAAACTGGAAACTCAACTGATAAAAAGAAGGCCAGAATTTCAAATGGAGGATCAGGTTAAACTGGATGATATTGATTATTTGAAAGAGTGTGTGACAATTGATGGAAAAAAATATAATCTTACGAATACCTGCTTTCAAACGATTAATCCAGCCAATCCAGCAGAATTGAGTTTGGAGGAGTCTCAGGCAGTTGACAGTCTCCTAGCCTCCTTTCAAGGGTCACTTAAACTGGCTAAGCATATAGAACTGTTAATGAAAAAAGGATCCATGTATAAAATTTATAACCAGCATTTACTCTTTCATGGTTGTATACCACTTGAACCGTCTGGAGAATTGAAGCCTCTAATTATTAACCAGTCTCGTTATGCTGGAAGAGAATTGTTGGATTTCTTTGAATACCATATTCGTCAAGCAGCAAAGAATAAGGAAATTGGAGATGATTTTTCAACAGATTTAATTTGGTATTGTTGGAGAGGGGCAGTTTCACCACTTTTTGGCAAAGATAAGATGACAACTTTAGAGCGCTATTTTATTGAAGATAAGGACACTCATAAAGAAGTGGAAAATTCATATTTTTCTTATCGGACTTCTGAGAAAGTCTGCCAGCTTATTTTGGAAGAATTTGGACTATTCTCTCAAGAGTCTAGAATGGTCAATGGCCATACTCCAGTTAAGACTGTGAAGGGAGAATCTCCTATTCGTGGTGGTGGTTTGCTCTTTGTCATTGACGGAGGTCTATGTAAAGCTTATCAAAAGAAGACAGGAACAGCAGGATATTCCTTACTGAATAATTCTTACGGTTTTCAATTGGTAACCCATCAGCCTTTTGAAGGCTCGCAAAAGGTTGTTGAAGATCCTTTTGCTCAAACATCTTTGAAGAGAGTTATTGAAAATGTTGAGCAACGCACTTTGATTAAATCAACTAGCATTGGACAAATGCTGATGGCTCAACAACAAGAACTTTTTGATTTGCTACATGAGTTTTATGACTGTTGAAACTTGCCCTAAGTTCTACTAGAATTTAGGGCCTTTTCTTTCTTGTTCCAACCTTCCTTTCATGTTACAATAGAAGGAGTGATTTTAGAAAGCGTGAGAAACCATGATTTACTTTGATAATTCAGCTACGACCAAGCCTTACCCAGAAGCATTAGAGACCTATATGCAAGTTGCTTCAAAAATTATAGGAAATCCTTCCAGTCTCCATCGATTGGGCGACCAATCTACCAGAATTTTAGAAGCTTCTCGTCAGCAGATTGCAGACTTAATTGGTAAGAAAAGCGAAGAAGTATTCTTTACCTCTGGTGGTACCGAAGGAGATAACTGGGTTATCAAAGGTGTCGCTTTTGAAAAAGCTCAGTTTGGTAAACACATCATCGTGTCAGAAATTGAGCATCCAGCGGTTAAGGAGTCTGCTCTTTGGCTTCAGGCTCAAGAATTCGAGGTGGATTTTGCACCAGTTGATGAAAAAGGATTTGTAGATGTAGTTGCTTTAGAAAATCTACTTCGTCCTGATACAACGCTAGTCTCTGTTATGGCAGTCAACAATGAAATCGGCTCAACCCAGCCTATTGAAGCTATCTCAGAACTATTAGCAGATAAACCAACGATTTCCTTCCATGTTGATGCGGTTCAAGCTTTAGCTAAGATTCCGACAGAAAAGTATTTGACTGACCGAGTGGATTTTGCGACCTTCTCTAGTCATAAATTCCACGGAGTTCGTGGTGTTGGATTTGTCTATATCAAGTCTGGCAAGAAAATCACCCCCCTATTAACTGGTGGTGGCCAAGAGCGTGACTATCGTTCAACTACTGAGAATGTAGCAGGTATTGCTGCGACAGCCAAGGCTCTGCGTCTAGCCATGGAAAAACTGGATTTGTTTACAAGCAAAACAAGTCAGATGAAGGCAGTCATCCGTCAAGCCCTTCTTGATTATCCAGATATTTTTGTTTTCTCAGGAGAAGAAGATTTTGCTCCTCATATTCTGACCTTTGGGATTAAGGGTGTCCGTGGTGAAGTCATCGTTCATGCATTTGAAGACTATGATATTTTCATTTCCACAACCTCTGCTTGCTCGTCCAAGGCAGGAAAACCTGCGGGTACCTTGATTGCCATGGGTGTTGAAAAAGATAAGGCTCAGTCAGCAGTACGCGTCAGCCTAGACCTAGAAAATGACATGAGTCAAGTTGAGAAATTTTTGACCAAACTAAAATTAATTTACAATCAAACTAGAAAAGTAAGATAGGAGCATTCATGCAATATTCAGAAATTATGATTCGCTACGGGGAACTTTCAACCAAAGGTAAAAACCGTATGCGTTTCATCAATAAACTACGTAATAATATCTCAGATGTTTTATCTATCTATCCTCAAGTCAAGGTAACTGCTGATCGCGACCGTGCCCATGCTTATCTTAATGGAGCCGACTATGCAGCAGTAGCTGAATCTCTCAAACAGGTTTTCGGGATTCAAAACTTTTCTCCAGTATATAAGGTTGAAAAATCTGTAGAAGTTCTTAAATCTGCTGTCCAAGAGATTATTCAGGACATCTATAAGGAAGGCATGACCTTTAAGATTTCTAGCAAACGTAGTGATCACAACTTTGAACTGGACAGTCGTGAACTCAACCAAGTTCTTGGTGGTGCTGTTTTTGATGCCATTCCAAATGTACAAGCCCAGATGAAAAATCCCGATATCAATCTGCAAGTGGAGATTCGTGAAGAGGCGGCTTATCTTTCTTATGAGACCATTCGAGGAGCAGGTGGGTTGCCAGTTGGAACTTCTGGGAAAGGTATGCTCATGTTGTCAGGTGGGATTGACTCACCTGTTGCTGGATATCTAGCTCTAAAACGTGGAGTAGATATCGAGGCTGTTCACTTTGCTAGTCCACCATATACTAGTCCAGGTGCCCTTAAGAAAGCTCAGGATTTAACCCGTAAATTGACTAAGTTCGGTGGGAATATCCAGTTTATCGAAGTGCCATTCACGGAGATTCAAGAAGAGATTAAGGCTAAGGCTCCAGAAGCTTATCTCATGACTCTGACTCGCCGCTTTATGATGCGGATTACCGATCGTATCCGTGAGGTGAGAAAAGGTTTGGTCATCATCAATGGTGAAAGTCTTGGTCAGGTGGCAAGCCAAACCCTAGAAAGTATGCAGGCTATCAATGCCGTAACCAATACACCAATTATCCGACCAGTTGTAACTATGGATAAGTTGGAAATCATTGACATTGCACAAGAAATTGATACCTTTGAAATTTCTATCCAACCTTTTGAAGACTGCTGTACGATTTTTGCGCCTGATCGTCCCAAAACAAATCCTAAAATTAAGAATGCTGAACAGTATGAAACACGTATGGATGTTGAAGGATTGGTTGAGCGAGCAGTAGCAGGAATTATGATTACTGAAATTACCCCTCAAGCTGAGAAAGATGCGGTTGATGAGTTAATTGATGACCTCCTTTAATCAGAAAAACCAGAGGAAAAAATAAAATAAGTAAAAAAAGTTAGTTTATTGTCCTAAATTTGGACGGAAACTGACTTTTTTTCTATTTTTATGATATAATTAGGTAAAATTTTGAATATAGAGAGTTTTCTGACAATGAATCAATCCTACTTTTACCTGAAAATGCGAGAGCATAAACTCAAGGTTCCATACACAGGCAAGGAGCGCCGTGTACGTGTTCTCCTCCCGAAAAACTACGAGAAAGACACGGATCGAACTTATCCGGTTGTCTATTTCCATGACGGTCAGAATGTCTTTTACAGTAAAGAATCCTATGTCGGTCATTCATGGAAGATTATTCCTACCATTAAACGTAATCCAGATATCAGCCGTATGATTGTGGTAGCCATTGATAATGATGGCTTAGGACGTATGAATGAGTACGCGGCATGGAAATTCCAAGAGTCTAATATTCCCGGTCAACAGTTTGGTGGTAAGGGAGTCGAGTATGCTGAGTTTGTCATGGAAGTGGTCAAACCCTTTATCGATGAAAACTATCGTACAAAATCAGACCGCAAGCACACTGCTATGGTTGGGTCTTCTCTAGGCGGCAATATTACCCAGTTTATTGGCTTGGAGTATCAGGATCAGATTGGGTGTTTGGGAGTGTTCTCATCAGCCAACTGGCTTCACCAAGAGGCCTTTGATCGCTATATGGAGCGTAAAAAACTATTATCTGACCAGCGAGTCTTTATCTATGTTGGGACGGAAGAAGCAGATGACACGGATAAGACTCTTATGGCTGGTAATATTAAGCAGGCCTATATTGACTCTTCTCTTCGCTATTATCATGATTTGATAGCAGGAGGAGTGCAGTTGGAAAATCTCTCACTCAAGGTTCAGGCTGGAGCCATTCACCATGAAATTCCATGGGCAGAAAATCTTCCAGCTTGCTTACGTTTTTTTGCAGAAAATTGGTAATTAGTATAAAGGAGACAGGATATGCATATTGAACATCTTAGCCACTGGAGTGGTCATCTTAACCGTGAAATGTATGTCAATCGATACGGACATGGAGGCATCCCAGTTGTTGTCTTTGCTTCTTCAGGTGGTAGCCACAATGAATATTATGACTTCGGCATGATTGATGCTTGTGCGTCCTTTATCGAGGAAGGCCGTGTTCAGTTCTTCACCCTTTCAAGTGTCGATAGCGAGAGCTGGCTTGCGACTTGGAAAAATAGTCATGATCAAGCTGAGATGCACCGTGCCTATGAACGATATGTGATTGAAGAAGCTATTCCTTTTATCAAGCACAAGACAGGCTGGTTTGACGGTATGATGACAACAGGTTGCTCTATGGGAGCTTATCATGCACTTAACTTTTTCCTTCAGCATCCAGATGTCTTTACCAAGGTAATTGCCCTTAGTGGTGTCTATGACGCACGCTTTTTTGTAGGTGACTACTATAATGATGATGCTATCTATCAAAATTCACCAGTAGACTATATCTGGAATCAAAATGATGGTTGGTTTATCGATCGTTACCGTCAGGCTGAGATTGTGATTTGTACTGGACTAGGTGCTTGGGAACAGGATGGCCTGCCTTCTTACTACAAGTTAAAAGAAGCTTTTGATCAAAAACAAATTCCTGCCTGGTTTGCAGAGTGGGGGCACGATGTTGCCCATGACTGGGAATGGTGGCGCAAACAAATGCCTTATTTCCTCGGTCATATGAGTCTATAAAAGGAGTTGCTTATGAATTATCTTGTAATTTCACCCTATTACCCACAAAATTTTCAGCAATTTAGTATTGAGTTAGCCAATAAAGGAATCACAGTTCTAGGGATTGGGCAAGAACCCTACGAACAGCTAGATGAACCATTGCGCAATAGCTTGACGGAGTACTTCCGAGTTGATAATCTTGAAAATATCGATGAGGTTAAACGAGCAGTTGCCTTTCTTTTCTATAAGCATGGTCCAATTGACCGCATTGAATCACACAATGAATACTGGCTAGAGTTGGATGCTGCCCTTCGTGAACAGTTCAATGTTTTTGGTGCCAAACCAGAAGATCTCAAGAAGACCAAGTTCAAGTCTGAGATGAAAAAACTCTTCAAAAAAGCTGGAGTTCCAGTAGTGCCAGGAGCTATCATTGAAACAGAAGCAGATGTTGACAAAGCTGTGAAAGAAATTGGACTTCCCCTGATTGCAAAACCTGACAATGGAGTTGGGGCAGCAGCTACCTTTAAGCTTGAAACAGAAGATGATGTAAACCACTTTAAGGCTGAATGGGACCATTCAACCATTTATTTCTTTGAAAAATTTGTTAACTCTAGTGAAATCTGTACCTTCGATGGTTTGGTAGATAGAGATGGAAATATTGTCTTTTCAACTACCTTTGACTATGCACATACACCCCTTGATCTCATGATTTACAAGATGGACAATTCTTATTATGTTCTTAAAGATATGGATCCAAAATTGCGTAAATATGGTGAGGCTATTGTCAAGGAATTTGATATGAAAGAACGTTTCTTCCATATCGAGTTCTTCCGTGAGGGTGATGATTATATTGCCATTGAGTACAATAACCGTCCAGCGGGTGGCTTCACTATTGATGTCTATAACTATGCGCATTCCTTGGATTTGTACAAGGGCTATGCAGCTATCGTTGCAGGTGAAGCATTCCCGGAGTCTCCGTTTGAAACCCAGTATTGCTTAGCAACATCCCGTCGCGCCAATGCTAACTATGTTTATTCAGAAGAAGACTTGCTTGCTAAATATGGTCAGCAGTTCAAAGTAAAGAAAATTATGCCGGCAGCCTTTGCTGAATTGCAAGGAGACTATCTCTATATGCTTACGACACCAAGTCGTGAGGAAATGGAGCAGATGATTAAGGACTTTGGTCAGCGTCAAGAATAATCGAAATCAGGACTTAACAAACTCTCTTTGTTAAGTCTTTTTTTAAAGCCCTAAATAAAAGCGTTTTCCATAGGATTCTTTTAGAAAATCTGTTGCTAAAAGGTTTAAAAATTGATAGAATAGGGATTGTCTAAAAAATAATAAGGAGAATCTATCAATGGATTTCACATGGGCTATTAAATATGCCACAGAATTTTTGGGAACAGCCATCTTGATTATCTTGGGAAATGGTGCGGTTGCCAACGTTGAACTTAAAGGTACGAAAGGTCACCAAAGTGGCTGGCTCGTTATCGCTGTTGGTTACGGTATGGGGGTTATGATCCCAGCTTTGATGTTTGGTAACGTTTCTGGTAACCACATCAACCCAGCCTTCACTCTTGGACTTGCAGTTAGCGGTCTCTTCCCTTGGTCACAAGTAGCCCAATACATCATCGCGCAAGTTTTGGGAGCAATCTTCGGACAAGCCTTGGTTGTTGCGACTCACCGTCCTTACTACTTGAAGACAGAAAATCCAAATAACATCTTGGGAACTTTCTCAACAATTTCAAGTATCGACCACGGAACAAAAGAATCACGTTATGCAGCAACTGTGAACGGATTTATCAATGAGTTTATTGGATCATTTGTTCTTTTCTTTGCAGCACTTGGTTTAACAAAGAACTTCTTTGGTGCTGAGTTAGTTACAAAAGCTCAAGCATTGATTAATGAACAAGTGGCACAAGCGACTGCTCAAGGTCAAACAATTCCTCAAGAACAAGTCGCTACATATCTTGAACAAGCGAAAACACAAGTAGCTCCATTCTTGTCACCAGGTCTTGGTATTGCACACTTGGCACTTGGTTTCTTGGTAATGGCTTTGGTTACTTCACTTGGTGGACCTTCAGGACCAGGTTTGAATCCAGCTCGTGACTTTGGACCACGTCTTCTTCACGCCTTCCTTCCAAAATCAATCCTTGGTCAACACAAGGGTGATTCAAAATGGTGGTATGCTTGGGTACCAGTAGTTGCACCGATTGCTGCTGCTATTGCCGCTGTAGCACTTTTCAAATTACTTTACCTATAATATTTAAAAACTGGGTTTTCCCAGTTTTTTTCTTTTTAGTACAGTTGTGTCTTTTAGAATTGAATGTTGAAATAGTCAGATTTTTTTCTTTTTCTATCAAATGTGAAAATATCTCGAAAATATGGTAAAATAGAGTATTAAGAAATCGTTGAAAAAGGAAGATTATGCGTAAAGAAATTGCACCTGAATTATACAATTACAATAAATTCCCTGGTCCGGAATTTCATCTGAATGATACTAAGGTTGAAGCTGAAGGTTTTTCTTTTATCTTGGTTGAAAATAGCAAGGATGCTTTTGATGCAACGGCTTTTACTCAACGCTTTTCGGAAGTTTTAAACAAGTATGATTATATTGTAGGAGACTGGAGCAATGAACAGTTGCGCTTGCGTGGATTTTATAAAAATGAACGAGCTGAAGAATCTTTAGAAAAAATCAGTCGTTTACAGGATTATCTACTGGAATACTGTAGTTATGGTTGTGCCTATTTCGTTTTAGAAAATCAGGCGCCGAAACGAGCATCTTTCGACCAGAAGATTCGCAAAAAAGAGGAAGAAAAAGACTCTCGAAGAGGTAAGAAACCTTCCCAAAACAAGAAAAAAAATCATACAGACAAGAGAAATAGACGTCGTCGAAAAGAGCAAAAACCTCAAAAAGAGGTTAAGGAAGACCGTCATTTTGTTATTCGTCAGAAATGACCAAAGAATAAGGAGAAAAGATGAAACCGTCGATTTATAGTTTAACACGCCAAGGCATGCAAGAATGGGTCTTGGAGCAAGGAGAAAAGAAATTCCGTGCTGATCAGATTTGGGAGTGGCTTTACCGTAAACGTGTTCAGACATTTGAAGAAATGACTAACTTGTCTAAGGATTTGATTGCCAAACTAAACGAGCAGTTTGTAGTCAATCCCTTGAAACAACGTATTGTTCAAGAGTCAGCCGATGGTACTGTGAAGTACCTCTTTGAGTTACCAGACGGTATGCTGATTGAGACGGTGCTTATGCGTCAGCACTATGGTTTGTCAGTCTGTGTAACCACTCAGGTTGGATGCAATATCGGTTGTACCTTCTGTGCGTCAGGTTTGATCAAGAAGCAACGTGACCTCAATAACGGGGAAATTGTAGCTCAAATTATGCTTGTTCAAAAATATTTTGACGAACGTGGTCAAGATGAGCGTGTTAGCCATATCGTTGTTATGGGTATTGGAGAACCATTTGATAACTACAATAACGTTTTGAACTTTATCCGTACCATCAATGACGATAAGGGAATGGCAATCGGTGCTCGTCACATCACCGTATCAACCTCTGGCTTGGCTCATAAGATTCGTGAGTTTGCCAATGAAGGAGTCCAGGTTAACCTTGCTGTTTCTCTTCATGCTCCAAACAATGAACTGCGTTCAAGCATTATGAAAATTAACCGTGCCTTTCCAATTGAAAAACTCTTTGCAGCGATTGAGTATTACATCGAAACAACCAACCGCCGTGTGACTTTTGAGTATATCATGCTTAATGAAGTTAATGATGGAGTTGAACAAGCGCTTGAGTTGGCAGAATTGCTCAAGAACATTAAGAAATTGTCATATGTCAACTTGATTCCTTACAACCCAGTTAGTGAGCACGACCAATACAGTCGTAGTCCCAAAGAGCGTGTCATGGCCTTCTATGATACACTCAAGAAAAAAGGTGTCAACTGTGTTGTTCGTCAGGAACATGGTACAGATATCGATGCCGCATGCGGACAATTACGTTCAAATACCATGAAACGTGATCGCCAAAAAGCAGTAGCTGAAGTAAATCCATAAGATGAATCAAAAAAAATTACTAAGCCTGGGAATCGTGCTATACAGTCTTTGTATCGTCTGTTTTTGTTTTACTCCCCAGCCTCAACTTCCTACAGGAGTGGAAACTCCAGGTATTCAAACGATTGGACGCCTGGTTTTTCTTTTGACGCCTTTTAACTCTTTGTGGAACCTGGGAGAAGTAACCAGCCCGATACAACTGTTTTGGATTTTTTTGCAAAACGCCTTAAATGTCCTCTTGCTCTTCCCTTTAATTTTCCAGCTTCTCTATCTCATCCCTAGTCTAAGAAAAACGAAGAGAGTGATTTTGTTAAGCTTTTTATTGAGCTTAAGCATCGAGTGCACACAGCTAGTTTTAGACTTTTTCTTTGATTTCAATCGGGTCTTTGAGATTGATGATTTATGGACCAATACTTTAGGTGGCTACCTAGCCTGGATCCTCTATAAACTACTACATAAAACAAGATAAGGAATTAAAATGAGTATCTTAGAAGTTAAAAATTTAAGTCACGGTTTTGGTGATCGTGCGATTTTTGAAGACGTATCCTTCCGTCTCCTCAAAGGTGAACATATCGGTCTAGTCGGTGCTAATGGTGAAGGGAAATCAACCTTCATGAGCATCGTGACTGGTAAGTTGGTACCTGATGAAGGTAAGGTGGAATGGTCCAAATATGTGACAGCAGGTTATCTGGACCAGCATGCAGTTCTCAAAGAAGGTCAAACCGCACGTGACGTTCTTCGCACTGCATTTGACGAATTATTCAAAGCCGAAGCACGTATCAATGAACTCTACATGGAAATGGCAGAAGAGGGAGCTGATATTGATGCATTGATGGAAGAAGTTGGCGAACTTCAAGACCGTTTGGAAAGTCGTGACTTCTATACCTTGGATGCTAAGATTGACGAAGTCGCGCGTGCTCTTGGTGTCATGGATTATGGTATGGATACGGACGTAACAGCCTTATCTGGTGGACAAAGAACCAAGGTACTCTTGGCTAAACTCCTCCTTGAAAAGCCAGATATCCTACTTCTTGATGAGCCAACCAACTATCTAGATGCGGAGCATATTGACTGGCTCAAGCGTTATCTTCAAAACTATGAGAATGCCTTTGTTCTTATCTCTCACGATATTCCATTCCTCAATGATGTGATCAATATCGTATATCACGTTGAAAATCAACAGTTGACACGCTACTCTGGCGATTACTACCAGTTCCAAGAAGTCTATGCCATGAAGAAATCGCAGCTAGAGGCAGCCTATGAACGTCAACAGAAGGAAATTGCTGACCTCAAGGATTTCGTAGCCCGTAATAAGGCGCGTGTTGCTACTCGTAACATGGCCATGTCTCGCCAGAAGAAATTGGATAAGATGGACATTATCGAGCTTCAAAGTGAGAAACCAAAGCCTTCCTTTGATTTTAAACCAGCTCGTACACCAGGTCGATTTATTTTCCAAGCCAAGGACTTGCAGATTGGTTACGACCGCCCACTTACAAAACCATTAAATCTTACCTTTGAACGCAATCAGAAGGTTGCCATTATTGGTGCTAATGGTATCGGTAAAACAACCCTCTTGAAGTCTCTTTTGGGCATTATTCCACCAATTGCTGGGGAAGTTGAACGTGGAGATTATCTAGAACTTGGTTACTTTGAGCAAGAAGTGGAAGGTGGCAATCGCCAGACACCTTTAGAAGCTGTTTGGAATGCCTTTCCAGCCCTTAATCAAGCAGAAGTCCGTGCAGCTCTTGCCCGTTGTGGCTTGACGACTAAGCACATCGAAAGCCAAATTCAAGTCTTATCAGGTGGGGAACAAGCCAAGGTTCGTTTCTGTCTCTTGATGAATCGTGAGAACAATGTCCTTGTTCTAGACGAGCCTACCAACCACTTGGATGTGGATGCTAAGGATGAGCTCAAACGAGCTCTGAAAGAATATAAAGGATCTATCCTTATGGTTTGCCACGAACCAGACTTCTATGAAGGCTGGATGGACCAAATCTGGGACTTTAATGAACTAACATAAATAGCCATAAAAAATCCAAGTCTATATGACTTGGATTTTTTGACTAATTTAGTTGCTTAGCAGTATCGTTCTCAAAGTAACTCTTACCATTTTCAACAACCATCGTGATGGTGACGTCGGTATATTTGCCGTCAGATAAAGTGCTAACAGTGAATTTATAGATACCATCTGATAGAGTTCCGACTGGAAGTGATATTAGTTTATCTTTTAAGTAGTCTACACGATTATCATTTTTATGATTTTGTCTATCGTCGATTTCACTAAAATTTAAGTGTTTGATAGAAACGGTTAAAGATTTATTGTTGATATGTTTGTTAATATCGATATTGTAAAATCCTGCAATATCATTATCTCCATTATCTCTGTTTTTTACAGCCTCTTTAATAAGAATACTATAAAATTTATTTCGATCAGCTGGTGTAATCTCGACAGAATAATTCTCTAATAATTTGAAACCAACTGCCTCATTTAGTTTAGTCGCTATATCATCTCTTAATTTTAGATCTCTTATTCTTTCTTCGTAGACTTTTAAGACAAATTCAAATTGCTCAAGTGTAACTTTATCAAATAACTCTTTTTCCGTATCGTTTTCAAGATAGGAACGAATTTCTTTTTTGTCCTTTTCATCTAATGTTGTCACGTGTGTTCCATTATGAACATCAGAAACATAAATAAAATCGATAAAACTATCTCCGTTTGATAAAGCCTCGGTGTAGAACAAAGTAGTGAGTGTTCCGTTATAAGGCTCGATTAAATGTTTTTTCTCATATACTTCGACTTTTCCTTTTAGGCCAAAGTCTTTAAAGTCCTGTACATATTGATCCGTCGACCCCCATACTGAAACTTTGCTATTCGTGATTAACAATAAATTACATAACAAAACGACTATGGTCCCAAAAACAAAACTTGATTTGTTTGAAGACTTGTCGATTTGATCGAGCTTTGTTTTTTGAAAGTTCCCAATAAAGAAAATAGCAGAGTAGAGAAGATTAATACAAAATAATGTTGGAAAATTATCAATATAATTGATCGGCCACCAGCGTAGATATATCATATTTGATAATTGTAAGCAAACTCCGATAGTCGCTAAAATTACTTGTATATTACTAGTCTTTTGGATTAAGGGATTCTCTTTATAGGTTGATTTTAGTTTGAGAGGATCCCTAAAGGCAAAAAAGTTACCTAAAAGAATTAAAGCTATTGCTAAAAAGAATACCGGCCATAGAATGAAGAAAGCATAACCTGCTGAATAGAAGAGGGCAAAATAAACTAGATTATAGAGTAAATATCCTAACAGGACCAAGCAAAGTCGTATCAAACTTATTTTATATGGTTTCATAGAAAGCCTCCATAAATTGTTAATTCTATTATACCATAGAATTGTACGTAAGGGAGCGCTTCCAAAATTGTTGCTGACTAATGAAAAAGATAGGCACATTGACCTATCTTTTTTAATAATTTAAATACTTTTCAATCTCAGATTTTTCAATTTCATGTCCGTATTGGCATACTGGGCATGAAACATAGTAAGATTTTCC
Source organism: Streptococcus timonensis (assembly GCF_900095845.1). Classification (GTDB taxonomy): domain Bacteria; phylum Bacillota; class Bacilli; order Lactobacillales; family Streptococcaceae; genus Streptococcus; species Streptococcus timonensis. Next base: position 1,034,440 of record NZ_FMIX01000004.1, on the reverse strand, counting down.
ATAAGGAAAGAGTGGAATCCAGTAGAGGGTAAATTTACGCCCAGTTTCCATAATTTGCCAAGGTTCAACATTGTTACAATGTCCACACTCAATACTAGTTTGAGTATGTCCTAACTCTTTTGTAAAGCCTTTAGATCCCCAAAAAATTAACATGTAATGATCTCCTTTATTATAATAATTTAGTTTTTGCTAAAGTCATAATCTTTCACAACTTCAATGCTGTCAATTGTGATAGCAGTAGTTGGTTTATCTTTTTCATCTTTTTCAGCCTTAGCAATCTTATCTACAACGTCCATACCTTCTATGACTTGTCCAAAGACAGGGTGCTTGCCATCAAGACTAGGATTTCCACCTTCTTTGTAGGCATCGATAATTTTCTTAGGATAGCTACTTGTAGGAAGTTTAGCAGAATAGTCTGTTGTACTTTGGTTGATGAAGAATTGGCTACCATTGGTATTTGGCTGTCCAGTATTTGCCATTGAAAGGGAGCCACGGATATTGTATAGATAAGGAGAGATTTCATTTTTAAAACCAGTTCCAGTATCCTTGGTATTATCCTTGCCATGCCAGATAGATTCACCACCAGTACCATTCCCTTTTGGATCTCCGCCTTGAATCATAAATCCGTCAATCACACGATGGAAGGTAACACCATTGTAATAACCTTCTTTAGCGTGAGTAAGGAAGTTTTCAACGGCAAGTGGAGCTAACTTTGGAAAGAGCTTGATGCGGATATCCCCTTGGCTTGTGTGGAGGATAGCTTCAGCCTCGTTTTCAGCAACTTCCTTAGAAAGTTGAGGGAAGTTAGCATTTTCATTTGTCAAGGCATCTTTTAAGTCAGCAGCTTCTTTGTTTGCAGCTTTTGAACGTTCTTCCTCGGCAATTTTTGTATCAACGTAATCATCCCCACGAAGTGTACGTTGGAGACTAGTACATCCAGCAAGGACAAAAGTGGAAACTAAGAGAAGTGTAGCTATTTTTTTCATAGTAATCCTTTCAAGAATCATTTATACTATTGTACCTTAATTGACAAAGGATTTCAAATATTAGTAGTTTACAGAACTGGCTTAGATAATAGTTGGGATTTCATCATCATCTTGAAAATCTTCAACATTAATCAATGAACTTAATGCTAGGTCTCGAAAAGAATTATGCTTCCTCTTTCTGTCTGAGTTCAAAGAGGTCTTCTACTTTCAGATTAAAAACTTGAGCAATTTTAAGAGCCATTTCCAGCGAAGGATTGTAACGGTTATTTTCCAAGTGCAGAATTGTCTCGCGTCGCATGCCGATGAGGTCGGCTAACTCCTGCTGGGTCATGCCTGTGGACTCACGAACAGATTTGAGATTAGTAATAATCTTGCTTTCTTTTGCCATGCTTATCCTCTCCGTTCTAAGATAAGATAGACAACCGCAAAGATGAGAATCAAGGCAGCTATGCTAATAAAGATCTGGCCCATGTAAAGAGTGAGAGACCCCATATACCCAATGATAACTGCTAGGATCATCAGTGCACCTAGTATAAAAACAAACATCAAGCTAGCTGCCTTGGCTAAATTAGCATAAAAGCGTTCGTCCGGAGTTTCCTTGACATTTTTAAAACAGAAAAAACCAAATACACTCACTTCAATAACGAGGCCAATTCCCAAAATCCATTCTCTAATACCAGAGCTTTCGCTAGGGGTTGCAACCAAAAACCCTACTGTATAAAAAATGCTTGCTGCCAACACAAGTACCGTGTAAAGCTTAGCAGACAAGTCAAAAATAGTCTTCTCCTTATCTTTCTGAATCTTATGAGGCCGTGGTTTCATACGTAGCCAGCTCCAAATAGCTATAATTTGACCTTGCACTGAAATACCAGTAATAACTAACTTGGATCCCAAACTAAGATTAGAACCAAATAAAACAATAAAATCAATAAAGAGAGCTACGGCAATCATTGCAATGAGGCCACGCATTTTTTGACTTTTTTTCATGATAGACTCCTTTTTTGTGTTATAAATATATAACACTTAAATTTATGTTATAAATATATCACACTTAAATTTAGAAAGCAAGAATTTATGTGTCAATGAGGCAATTATTTGAAAAAATTTTTTAATAAAAGCCCTTGATAGTCAAACAACTAAAGAATTCTTTGAAGCAATGCATCGGATTTGGTTTGGATAGTTTCGTTAATAACATTTGATGATAAAGAATTTTTGGAAAATCTAGATACTGTATGAATCTCTGCTTTTTCTTAGACTGTTATAATGTATGTCAGAATAAGCTTTGTAGGTGTAGAAGTTAATTTTTACAGAAGTGAAGTAAGCATTCAATACGAATCAATACATAAGAAAAACTCTGATTTCAAGCGTTTTTTCTTTTTTCAATTTTAATACATTTCACTATATTTCAGTCCAATCTCTACCTTCTTATCTATACTTTGATGGAGCTGAAGTTGACATCTACAAAGTTTAATGTTAAAATTCATTCAAAAATATATTTGAATGAGGTGTTTTATGGTTCAAAATGTTTTTACTTCAATAATCCTGTATTCTGGGACAGCCGTAGACTTACTTATTATCCTAATGTTATTTTTTGCCAAAAGAAAAAGCAGAAAAGACATCATTAACATCTATTTAGGACAATTTCTAGGCTCTGTTAGTCTAATATTGCTAAGTTTACTTTTTGCATTTGTCTTAAATTATATTCCTAGTAAAGAGATTTTAGGTTTGCTCGGTTTGATTCCAATTTTCCTAGGACTCAAAGTTTTGTTTTTAGGAGATTCTGATGGAGAAGCTATTGCAAAAGATGGTTTGCGCAAAGATGATAAAAACCTGATTTTTCTAGTAGCTATGATTACTTTTGCTAGTTGTGGTGCTGACAATATTGGTGTTTTTGTCCCATATTTTATTACCTTAAATTTAGCGAATTTGATAGTGGCTTTACTTACTTTTCTAGTCATGATTTATCTCTTGGTTTTTTCTGCCCAAAAATTGGCACAAGTCCCTTCTGTTGGAGAAACTTTGGAAAAATATAGCAGATGGTTTATTGCCGTTGTTTATTTAGGATTGGGGATGTATATCCTGATTGAAAACAACAGCTTTAACATACTAAGGACTGTGTTCGGCTAGGAGAAAAAATTATGAAAAAAGATAGTATATGCCAAGTGAATATTATAAATCAACAAAATGTTACAACCGCAACGAACTACCTTGAAAAGGAAAAAGTCCAAAAATCACTTCGTATTTTATCAAAGTTGACCGATAATAAACAGATAAATATCATCTTTTATCTCCTTGCTGTTGAAGAACTCTGTGTCTGTGATATAGCCTGTTTATTAAATCTCAGTATGGCATCTGCCTCCCACCATCTTCGTAAACTAGCCAATCAAAACATCTTGGACACTAGAAGAGAGGGGAAAATTATATATTATTTTATAAAGGATGAGGAAATCAGAGACTTTTTTAATCAACTAGGATAACAACTATTTTACTACTTTACCATGATTATATATAGGACTTATCTATGAAATTTTTTGATGAAAATTACTCACAAGAAATACCTATTCGTATCAAATGTTTAAGAAAAAAGTATAATTTAAAGCAAAGCGACCTAGGTAATGCAGGTCAAGTTAGCCAAGTTGAAAAGGAAGAAATCTGAAAGAAAATGTATCTTTGATAGTAGTCATTTATTGTGAAATATGATATATTTATTGATTAGATGGATGAATATTTCTAAAGTTAAATAAAATATGACAGATACATGCTTTTTAGTGTATCTTGTTTGTACTCAAAATATGAAGTGACTATCCAATATTTAAGATTAATAAATATTATACGATGAGATAGAATGCTACAAAATGAAAGGCGATGTAATCTGATGAAGAAAGATAGATTAATTGCATTGACAGATGCGGTTCTAGCAATTATAATGACTATCCTAATCTTAGAATTAGAAAAACCAACGACACCAAGTCTTCAAACTTTTTGGGATTTACGGCAAAATTTCTTTGCTTACTTTCTTTCCTTTTTCTGGTTGGGATCGTTATGGATGGCACTAAATACATTGTGGGAAAAGGTTGAGAAAATTTCTCAACAAATTGTTTGGTGGAATTTGTTTCTTTTATTTTTTGTTTCATTTATGCCCTATGCTACTGGATTAGTTAGTAGTCATTTCATGAATCATACGGCACAGCTCTTTTATGGACTGATCGTTATTGTTTCAACGGTAGCAAACTGGTTTTTACATAAAGTAATTGATAAACCCAATATAGATCAGAAAGAATTACTTGAAGCTACTGCACAATATAGAAAGTTATTGATACCTGACCTAATAATTAAAGGAGTGGGATTGATTCTATCCTTAATTATCTATCCTCCGATTATGATGTATAGTGTTTTAATTGCGGCATTTTACATCATAACTTTAAAAACACTATCTGAAAAAAGAGTGAACAACTAAAAAATGGTGACCAAAGTTAGGTGTATTATTTAAATTTTTACAGAACTAAATTATTCTCCTATTTAGAATCTATTAATTCATATTTTATAATTTAATTAGTAGATATCGTTCTTAAAATCCTTGATATTTCGCTGTTTTTAGTCCAATTAAAATCTATACTTTCTAAACCAGATCTTAAGAAAGCTCGTAAAGCTAGCCAGTTCTCTAAACGTTAAGAACTTCCTAGTATACACCATTTACAACACTTCATGGTTCACACCATGGGGTGTTTTTAATGATTTTAAGCAAAATTTATACCATTTAATTGAAAGTTATTTAAATTAGATGAAAATTTGTTTTCTGAAAAAGTGGAAAAACATTGATTTAAGCTAATTTTGAATCATAATCAAATGGGAGTTTTTAAAATCATGTTTCGTTTGTAAAAATGCCAAACTGGATTCTCCATAGGAGAATGATATCTCCTGCTAGTAAATCATCTGCTAATAAGACCATGTGTCATTTGGGAACGGTCTTGGGATTTAGTAGCCAATTTTCCATATCACGATTAGGAGAGATTTAGGGCTTGACAGGGTAGTCCTTATAGATAGTATCAAAAGTAGTATTCATAAAGTTTCTATTTCTAACTTATCCCAATTAGTCTACATATTTCTAAAAAATAAAAAATTTTAAGTTCTGTCAAGTTTTTTTCTTGACACCTGTTAGAAATCTGCTATAATAGAACATGTGCTAAATAGCTAAGCTATTTCACCGAACTAAAAAATAAAAGAAAAGAGATATTAAAAATGGCAGTAAAGATCCGTTTGACTCGTATGGGTTCTAAGAAAAAACCTTTCTACCGTATTAACGTTGCAGATTCACGTTCACCACGTGATGGACGTTTCATCGAAACAGTTGGAACATACAACCCACTTGTTGCTGAAAACCAAGTAACTTTGAAAGAAGACCGTATTTTGGCATGGTTGGCTGATGGAGCTCAACCTTCAGATACAGTACGTAACATCCTTTCAAAAGAAGGCGTATTGAAGAAATTCCACGATTCTAAATTCTCTAAATAAGTTTAAAGTAGGTTGACAGATGGATACGATTGAAAATCTCATTATTGCAATTGTGAAACCTTTGATTTCACAACCAGATGCCTTAACTATCAAAATTCAAGACACTCCAGAATTTATGGAATACCATTTGAATCTTGACCAGAGTGATGTAGGTCGTGTGATTGGACGTAAAGGTCGCACTATCTCAGCGATAAGAACGATTGTCTACTCTGTCCCAACTGAAGACAAAAAAGTAAGAATCGTTATTGATGAAAAATAAAAAGAGCGGGACTTAGGTCTCGCTTTTTTTGCAAGGAGAATAGCATGAAAGATGTAACTATTAGACAATTAGAGGCCTATTTGTTAGAACATTACAAGAAATCACGAACAGAGGAAGGTCTTTTTATAAAATTAGTTGAAGAGGTCGGAGAAGTAGCTGAAGTTTTGAATGGACGTTCTGGGCGAAAAGCAGGGGTTCAAGACTCAAATATTGAATTAGCAATCGAACTAGCTGATATTATTCACTATACAGTTGCGATTGCAGCAATAAATAATATTGATTTAACGAAGACAATTTTTGAGAAAGACAAAAAAGCATCTATTAAATACAATCATGAACGAAATCTAGAACAGTATCTTGATGAGACTAACGAAAACAGTCATCATTAAGTACCAGTTTTCAATCTGATACAATGGTACTTGATAAAAGCTAGATTCAAAGGGAGTTATTATCTATGAACGAAAAAACAAAAGCCTATTTGGCAGCCTTATCTTTTTCAACTATTATTGGGTTTTCTTTTCTATTTACCAAGGTTGCCTTAGGATTTGCTAGTCCTTTGACCAACTTAGCCCATCGTTATACTGTAGCAGCTCTAGTCTTATTCATTCTTCAACAAACCAAGGTGATACAGGTAAAACTTACAAAAGAGGATATTTTATCAATCTTACCAATGAGTCTCTTTTATCCCCTCCTCTTTTTTATGTTTCAATCTTTTGCTCTCCAGTATATCTCATCCTCCGAAGCTGGAATTTTGCAAGCCCTGGTGCCCATCATTACCCTCATTTTGGCCTCAATATTCTTAAAGGAAAAAACCACGATGGTTCAAAAGTTTTTTCTTTTTCTTTCAGTAGCAGGTGTTGTTTATATTTTCCTTAGTAAGGGTGCTAATTTCGATGCAGGGGCAGGTATCTTTGGCTATGTCTTGATGCTTGGATCTGTTTTCTCAAATGCCATTAATAATATCCTTAGCAAGTACAAGGGAGGCCAGTACAAGGTTATGGACCTGACTGTAGTTGTGATTCTAGTCGGCTTTATTGTTTTTAATTGCTTAAGTCTCTTTTCTTACATCGCAAGTAGCAATCTAATGGGATATTTTGAACCCCTTGGTCATGTTGGCTATATCTTTTCTATCCTCTATTTAGGAATTCTAGCCTCAATCGTAACAGCGGCTTTATCTATTTATGCTATTGTTAGACTAGGAGCATCAACAGTTAGTGTTTTTGGAAATCTAGGAACTGTTTTAACCATTGTAGCAGGAGCGGTAATTCTGCAGGAGCCAATTTATAGTTATCACTTGCTTGGTGCATCCATGATTATTGCTGGAATTTTAGGCATGAATCTGATGAGAAAAAAGTAAAGATTGCTTAGCAGTCTTTTTCTTTATCTAAATGATGCAGAAAATTCAAAATTTTTAATGAAATTAGGTCTGGAAAACGATGATTTTAATATAGCATGATAAAATAGATAAAAAGAATGATATTAGGATAAAGAGGAGAGAGTATAGAAATGAAGCCAAATGATATTGCTGAAGCTATTGCTTTTTATAACAGAGAACCCGAGACTTTGGTACGCCACATTATACCAGTATTAGATTGTGATTTGGTTGTTTATCATCGTCCTGGAAACGGAAGTAAAGGCCACATTATTTTCTATCATGGAGCTTGTGGCCGTAGTCAGATGTGGGCCCACCAGTATGATGCTTTTGATGGATTTGACCTCTACTTTGTCAATGTTCGAGGGCAGGGTGAATCACCTATGAAAGTTGGTTTACCTGACTTGGAAGGCGCTGTTCAAGATGTAGATGCTATTTTGTCCTATTTCCAGTTGGATAAGGTGATATTGGTTGGTCATTCTTGGGGAGGAAATCCACTTCAAGAGTACACCTATCGCCATCCAGAAAGAGTCCTAGCCTTGGTCATGGTAGATAGTTGGGGACAGCATCGTTACCTATCAGATAAAGAAAGAGGTCGAATCAAATATAGTTCTCTTATGTATAAAACGATTCCTTGGAAGGTGATTGCAGATAAGAACTCAAAAATGTGTACAGATAATCCTATCACAAGAGAATTAGTCAAGACTGCCATTATAGAAACTGGGAGAGATGTTTTCTTGAATCTTGGAATCACAGGTTTCTTAGCTGTCCATGAGATAGAAGGTTATCAAGGAAATCCTCCCATGCTTTTAGTAAGAGGAGAAAATGATTTTCCCAAACACCTAAAAATAATCTATGATGGTATCATTGCTCTAAATCCCAATGCGCGTCAAGTAACGATTTCAGATAGCAAACACCAACCGATGAATGACCATCCTAAAGAGTTTAATCAGATAGTTGGTGATTTTTTTGAAGAAGTAGTAGCCTTGTAAGATAGGACCTATTCAGCTTGTGAAAATCCCTCTAACATGATAAAATAAAGGGAGTAAGATACACAGGAGATTAAATGAACTACTTTAACGTTGGAAAGATTGTTAATACACAGGGCTTGCAAGGTGAAATGAGGGTCTTGTCTGTGACAGATTTTTCTGAAGAACGCTTTAAAAAAGGTGCAGAGTTAGCCTTGTTTGATGAAAAAGATCAGTTTGTGCGAACAGTGGTTATTGCTACCCACCGTAAGCAAAAAAACTTTGATATTATCAAGTTCAAGGATATGTATCACATCAATGATATTGAAAAATATAAAGGACATAGTTTAAAAGTTGCTGAAGCTAATCTCAATGATCTTGATGAAGGTGAATTTTACTACCATGAGATTATTGGATTAGAGGTATATGAAAACGATCAGCTAATCGGCACCATTAAGGAAATCCTTCAACCAGGAGCTAATGATGTTTGGGTGGTTAAACGTAAAGGTAAACGAGACCTTCTCTTACCTTATATTCCGCCAGTTATTCTCAATGTTGATATTCTTAATAACCGTGTCGATGTAGAACTCTTAGAAGGGTTAGACGATGAAGATTGATATTTTAACACTCTTTCCTGAAATGTTTTCACCGCTAGAACATTCGATTGTTGGGAAAGCTCGTGAAAAGGGACTTTTAGATATTCAATACCATAATTTTCGAGACTACGCAGAAAAAGCTCGTCATGTGGATGACGAACCCTATGGTGGTGGCCAAGGTATGCTACTTCGAGCACAACCGATATTTGATGCCTTTGATGCCATTGAAAAGAATAATCCACGCGTGATTCTCTTAGACCCAGCTGGGAAACAGTTTGACCAAGCCTATGCTGAAGATTTGGCTCAAGAAGAGGAACTCATCTTTATCTGTGGGCACTATGAGGGCTATGATGAGCGTATTAAGACCTTAGTTACAGATGAAATATCTCTTGGAGATTATGTACTAACTGGAGGAGAGCTTGCAGCAATGACCATGATTGATGCTACAGTTCGCTTGATACCAGAGGTGATTGGTAAAGAATCTAGTCATCAAGATGATAGTTTTTCATCAGGCCTACTCGAATATCCTCAGTATACACGGCCTTATGACTATCGTGGTATGGTGGTTCCAGAGGTACTTATGAGTGGTCACCATGAGAAGATTCGACAATGGCGACTCTATGAAAGTCTTAAAAAAACCTACCAACGTAGACCAGACTTGCTGGAAGATTATGAATTGACAGCAGAAGAAGAAACAATGTTGGCTGAAATTAAAGAAAAAAACGATTAAAAGGAGAAACTTATGCAAGTAATTAAACGTGATGGACAAGTCGCCGACTTTAACCCAGATAAAATCTATCAGGCTATCCTGAAAGCGGCTCAGACAGTCTATGTTTTGACAGACGATTTGCGCCAAAATCTAGCTCAAGTTACTAAAAAGGTTGTTTTGGATTTAGAAGAAGCAAAAGTAGAACGTGCGACTATCAGTATGATTCAATCAATGGTTGAGCACCGCTTACTAGGTGCAGGATATATCACTATTGCTGAACACTATATCTCTTACCGTCTGCAACGCGACTTGGAGAGAAGTGGCTATGGTGATCACATTGCAGTTCACCTACATTTTGAACAAATTCGCTAAGCTAAAAAGAGTGAGATGATAGAAACATCTCACTCTTTCTTAAATCTGTTTTTTTGTGCAGTTTGAACGGTTGAAGGGACAAAACTAACCCTTCGAATATCGGATATTCGGATAATACGAGTAATATTTTTTGCAAAATTTTTAACAATCAGTTGCTGGCGCTCAGTATCGTATTTTATGATATCTCCAGTAAAGCTAGTCTCAGAAAAAATAATATGAACAGCTGTTTTTTTCTGAATGGCTTGCTGAATAGTAGTAGCTAATGAATTATTTTGGATTGGGGTAGGCTCATCTTGTCCATAAAGGAAGCTTTGGACTTTTTCTAGCGTTTTTTTGAATAAAAGTTTCATAAGAGCCTCCTTTCTAATCTATCATTATTATATAAAAATTATAGAAAATCTACAAGATTTTACGAATAATCAGTAGAATACAAAAAAGGAGAAAAACATGGCTGAATTTACTTTTGAAATTGAAGAACACTTACTTACCCTATCTGAAAATGAAAAAGGATGGACTAAAGAAATCAATCGTGTTAGTTTTAATGGAGCACCAGCAAAGTTTGATATTCGTAGTTGGAGCCCCGACCACACAAAGATGGGAAAAGGAATTACACTTTCAAACGAAGAGTTTCAAGTGATGGTGGATGCCTTAAAGGGAGATAAATAAACAAAAAAGAGTGGGATAATCCCACTCTTTTTTCATCAAAATTGGAACTATTATTACACTGAAAAAGTTAATTTGAAATAATATAGTATAGAATATCCACAATATTTTACAAGGGAATTTTAAGGAAATGTTTGTTAAGATCAAAATAATTAGAAAAATTAGTTTTTAGCATATAATTGCTTGATAAATAAAAGGAAAACAAATATAATATTATTTAGTAAAATAGGTTAAATATTGCACACAGTTTTAAATCTGTTTTTAGGAGATTAAAGTGTATTATTTAACAGATAAAAATTAACCTTTAGGAGGAGTTTTATATGGGAGAACTTAAAAAATCCCTGTTTTTTGGTTATTCTCGGTCGTCTGTTCATGAGGTAGTGAATGAACTTAAGTCTCAAGTAAATGAATTGGAAATTCGTAATTCACAGTTACTTAAAACCATTGAGGAACTTAAAGATAAAGAACTGTTTATTTCGGAGGCTATTGTTGAGGCTAAACGTGTATCTATTGATATAATTTCAGAAGCTGAGGTTCAGTCTGAACAGTTAGTTAATGAAATGAATACTCGCATCGAGCAATCAGAAGAAGAGCTTAAGCAGTTGGAAGTTACTAAACAGGATATTATGAACCGAACTGAATATATCAAACATGAATTAAAGCAACTTCTTGAGAATCAAATCACTATGATTGATAATATTGATACAGGAGGGGTTCATCATATAGGACACATTATTGATGATCTTCTTTCTATGAGTCATGAACGTCTAGATGGAGTCAGTAGAATTCTTAGTCTTGAAAATTCAACTTCAGAAGATGATATCCAAAATGGAAAATCTAATGTTTCTTACTTGACTCCAGAGAATAATAATGTGACAGATTTAAATGAACCACCTATTTTCAGTGTGGATTCATTTTAGGAAGGTTGGCATATGGTTAACATCAATATTGCTTTTCAAGAGTTTCTTAAAAAGCGTCAAATTAACCTACAAAAGGTTGATCGTGAGGATGGAACAATATACAAGGGACGTTTATCTGTCGTAGAGGAACACTTGGTAGAATTTGCTTTTTGGATAGAAAATACAGAGGAAACTGGTGTTGCTCAAATTATTTTTAATAATCTGGCTGTCTTAGAGGACCAGAATAATCGTTCGGACTTTCTTGAAAAAATCAATGAACTAAATCGTATGTATGGTTTATATTACTATCTGGTTCTTGATGTTGATAATCGTGTTTTCGCTCGCTACGTGACCCATGTAACCTCGCAAAACTATGAGATATTATTTGATATCTTTAAAAAGGGGACACAGATTATCAGTGAAATTATTAAGGAATTAAATTAAAAGGAGTATATAATGGCAATTAATGAGAGAAAAAATCAATTCTCAATTCGTAAATTTTCTTTTGGTGCTGCCTCTGTTGTAATTGGAATCTCTGCTTTAGGCTTAGTAAACCAAACTGTCCAAGCAGAAGAATCTTCAACTATCATGGGAACTGAGGTGCTGGAAAATGAAAATAAAGTCAAAGTAATGTTGGACTTTTTTGAAAATCCTACACCAGCTATCAATCAGGTAAATGAACAAATTGCTGAAATTAAAGAGGAAAAAGAAGTTGTTCGTAATCCAAACGACTATTCCCAAGATAGTTTCCAAAATTATACTGAAGCAGTAAAAGTAGCAGAAGCTGCTATTCCAGCAGCTGAGCAAGCTGTTGAAAAAGCTGAAGAAATTCAAGGGAAATCTGAAAGTTTACGAAAAGAAATGGAGACTGTTTTGCCTCCAGAAGTTCGTAAAGATATTAACTATAACGTAGTTACCCAAGAACAAAAACGTGCGATGAACGATCGGTTTAAAGAGATGTATTCAGAAGTTAATTACCGTACTACATATATCTCTGCAACAACAGCGCTCAGTGACTCAAATACTAATCTAAAATCGGCAGTTAAAGCTTTGGTTGAATCAACTGCGAAGGAATTAGCTAATGATGGAACTTTTGAAGATAAAGTACCAGAAACTTCAAAAATTAAGGTTAAGAGTTTTGAAAGTTTGACTTCAGATGATCAAAGTAAAATTTCAACTTTAATTAAAGATCATTTTAATTTATCAGCTTTCTCACCATCATTCTCATACGATAATTCCAATGCTATTGTCACATACGAGGATAAATCAATTACACGTCTCTCGTTGACTGAGGTTGCAATTGCTGAATCTAGTTCAACCCCTACCCCAACTCCAACACCAACAGTTAAGAAAGCTCTTCTTGAATCAGCAATTTCAAGGGCAACAGAGGCTCTTGCGCCAGCTGATACAACGAATAAAACTGAAGATAGTGTTAAGGTTTATGAAAATGCTCTTGTTCTCTTAGCAAATGAGAAAACAAAGGCTGAGGTTGTTATTTCCGACTCTAAATCAGATCAACCTAAGGTCGATCAAGCAGTTAAAGATTTGACTGCTGCAATTACTGCAGTCGAGTCAGCAAAATCTAAGCTTATAGAGAAACCAGTGGAGAAACCAAAACCGATTGTTGTTGAAAAAGATGAGACCAAAGTAGAAGTTCAAGCATATAAGACTATTCGTCGTGATAATGCAGAACTTGACAAAGGAACTGAAAAGATTGTTCAAGAAGGCAAAGATGGTAGTATCACTACGGTTGAACACGTTGTATTAGTTGATGGTGTGGAAACTGAACGTAAAGTTGTTTCAACTAATAAAATTGATGCAGTTGATCAAATTATTGAAGTAGGAACAAAAGAAGTAGTCACTCCAACCAAACCAGTAGATCCAGTAAAACCAGTAGATCCAGTAAAACCGGTAGATCCAGTAAAACCGGTAGATCCAGTAAAACCGGTAGATCCAGTAAAACCGATAGATCCAGCTAAACCGGTAGATCCAGCTAAACCGGTAGATCCAGTAAAACCGGTAGATCCAGCTAAACCGGTAGATCCAGTAAAACCGGTAGATCCAGTAAAACCGGTAGATCCAGTAAAACCAGTAGATCCAGTAAAACCAGTAGATCCAGTAAAACCGGTAGATCCAGCTAAACCGGTAGATCCAGCTAAACCGGTAGATCCAGTAAAACCGGTAGATCCAGCTAAACCGGTAGATCCAGTAAAACCGGTAGATCCAGTAGATCTAGTAAAATCGGTAGATCCAGTAAAACTGGAAGATCCAGTAAAACCGGTAGATCCAGTAAAACTGGAAGATCCAGTAAAACCGGTAGATCCAGCAAAACCGGCTGATAAAACTATTAATAATTTGGAAGTGTCTGAAAAAGTACAATTACCAAAGACTGGCACTGAATCAAATATTTACTCAGCTCTAGGAATTTCACTTATGGCTGTTACAGTTCTTGGTTTATTCTTAAGAGAAAAAAATATGATAAGAAATAAAAAGAGGTAATTATGAAATTTGAAAAACGACAGCGATTTGCTATTCGTAAATTTAGTGTAGGAGTAGCTTCGGTGCTTGTTGGGCAGTTTTTCGTCGGTTCGATGATTAATGCACCTCAAGTAAATGCGAGCGAATTAAAAAGTGAAAAGGGGGTAGAGGCTAATAAGGTAGTTGAAGAAGAACCTACTAAGGAAGTAACCTCTGAGGAAATTAGTGTTCCAGAACCATATCGTGCTCCTGCGACTCTTGTAGAACCTACGACAGAAAATGATGCGACTGTAGTTTCAACCACTGAGTCAACTACTGAAGTAACTGTAAAAGAAACGGAAAAAACAACAGCTGTGATAGCTCCATCAACTACACCGGTAGTTGAAGAAAAACCAGAACTTAAACTTGAAGAAAAGGATACTTCATCAACTGATAGTAAAGTAACTGAAGCCAAAGTAGCAGAAGTACAGGAAAAAGCAACAGAAACTAAAGCAACAGAAGCTAAACCTGAAATGGATGATGAACTTCAACCTCTTAAGGAACAATTGAACAATAGCATCATAGAAGCAAAAGCTATTAGTCATGAGGCTGAAAAATACGAATCAGAGCTTGACAACAGTGAAGCAAAAAAAGTTCTCTCTGAAGCATTAGAAATTTCAAAAAATGAATTAGCTACCTTAGAAAGTCTTGCTGAAAAGGGACAACTGACCAAAACTGAACTTAAGTCTAACATAGAGCGACTTCAATCTGCCATCGAGTCTGTTTACACAGAAATGAAACGTGCCGGTCACTCAGGTTTTGTATCTTACATGCTTGCAGGAGCTACTGGAGATGAAAATACGAGACCATATATGACTATTGAAAACTACAGTGGTTATACAAAAGTTCGTAACAATGGTATTACTACAAAGTTAGTTTACAAGATGGGTCTTACCCGTATTACTTCAGACGAAGTTGATCTTACTCCTGATGCAAAAGCGCTTGGTCTTACCTATGATAAAGCTGGTGAGTATGTTACAGGTGATGTGATTCTTGATGGTCGCCATGCTGGTCGTAAGTATGAAATCGGTCTTGTTTCTAAAACAGATCCAAGTGTCAAAGCAACTATGATGCTAGAGATTGTTAATCCAAATTCATTCGGTCTCTCAACTATTGGTGATGCTAATACGAAATACGGTATTTATCCAGGTTCGAAACATGCTTCTGCCGGAAAAGGTGTTGAAGATCTTGATATGAATCCTAATCGAACTGGTGATTTAGGGGAGAACTATACAGGAGTCATAAATTACACTATTCCGACGACACCATTTGGATACTACATCCCGCAAATTCGTGGTAGAACCGAGCCGACAACTGTAGCAGATGCAAAACCAGATAGTACAAGATATTTCTCAGAATTGGGACTTTATCTTGCTGATTCTGGTTCATTCAAAGATTTCCCAGATTCTCCAGTAACTATCAAAAAATTTGAACGTTTAGATTCAACTCCAGAAGTAGAGTATGAATTGGTTACTATTTCTGATTTAAAAGGAACACACTTTGAGACATGGGATGTTCACGATGGTCACTTCACACCGTATCGTGTACGTTTTACAAAGCTTCCAGCTCAACAAGGTACGTTTGACGTTAAGTTCAAAGTAACAGATAGTGTTGGACAAGTTCGTACATTTAATCTAAAAATGACGACTGAAGAGCGTTCTCAGTCTAATCGTGAAGCAGATCCAATGGATGGTTATGCACTAACTAATGCTGATGTTATGTTTAAGCCAAATACTGAGACTGCAACATTGAATAAAGAGGGTATCGTTTCTGTTCCTCGTTCTGACGCTGCACAGACAATTGGTAAACTTGAGTTAAACAAGGTTAATGCTACCATTAAACCGGTTCGTTTCCCTGATGGTACAGAGTATGACGAAGCAACTCAAACTATCAGAAAGAAGGCTGGGGCCAAACTTGCACCAGGTAAGTATAACTTTGAAGTCCGCGCTATCGATGGACACTTTGGTGACAATGCGCCAAACCGTATCTTCCAATTTGAAGTAACAGACTTTATCAATCCTATCGACCACCAAGTATGGAAAGAAGGCGAACGCTTCACTGGAATTCCAGTAACCCTTGACGGAGGATCAACCATTGCTAATATTCGCGTGACAACAGATAGTGGGGATACTTATGCCTCACTCTCAGGAGACTCAATTACTAAAACAGTTGAAGGTTATGGGGTCCTAAAAACAACTAAGAATCAAACCGCACGGGTAGAAGTTGACTATTACAATGCTGATGGTGGACTCTCTACAACATTTACAACCTTTACTTTTGAAGTTCAACCGCGTGATGGAGTTGGACTGGATCTGGATGTTACCAACCATGAACAAACCATCAAAGAAGGTGAAAAGTTCAAGGATATGGTGATCACTCATACTGACGGTGCTACACTAACAGTTGATACTGCCGCCCTTCCTAAAGGAACTCGCTTTGCGAAGTCAACAAAGACAATATCAGGTAAAGGTCTTATTGAAGGAACATACAATATCAAAGTTAAAGCTGAGAAAGATGGACAAGTAGTTCAAAAATATGTAACTCTTACTGTCCTTCCTGGTGAACTTGTAGCAGAGAACTTTGAACGCGAAGTAACTGTTGGTGATACGATTGATCCTATCGAAATTGATCCGCATCCAAAGGCTACCTTCTCAGCTGATACATATCGTTGGAATGAACTTGGACTTACTTATGATGATGCTACGAAGACTATTTCAGGTACAACCAATGAAGTTGGTGAAAGAACATATACTTATAAACTAACTCGTGGTGACCAAGAAGCTACTGGTACTATCAAGATTAAGGTTAAGGAAAAACCAATCGAGGTTAAGGGTGGAGAAACTGAAGTTCAAGTACTTTCTCCTATGAACCCTATTAAAGTTGAGGCTTCTGACGGTGCTACAATTAGTGTTGAGACTACTAACTACAATGCGGCTCCAGATCCTGCTACTGGTCAGTATCCAAGCTATCTCCCAGATGGAGTTACTTATGATGAGTCAACTCATACCTTCTCAGGAACTCCTACCAAAGTTGGTGTTTACCGTATCCCAGTTAGAGCTCAATATGATAACTACCGTAACAATCCATCTGCAAATGCTGAAGTCGTAATCACAGTTACTGGTTCTCCAGTTTCTATCGACATCTCTAATAAAGAGCAAACTGTAACAGTTGGTGATGCTATCACTCCTGCAGTAGTAACTCACAATAATCTTTCTAAAGTTACTATGAAGACTCCTTACGGACTTGTCGAAGAAGCTGATATCAATGATGTTATTTCTGAATATGGCCTAACATATGATACTGCTACTAAGACTTTATCTGGAACTCCAACAAAGGCTGGTTCTTTCACAATTCGTATGCAAGCAACGAATCCAACAGAAATTGGTGGAGCTTCAGCTGTTGATACATTTACTCTTAATGTAAATCCTAAAGCTGAAAAAGATCTTGATCTTACAGTATCTGGTGGCCGTCAACTTATTACACTTGGTAAATCTATCGCTGATATCACTTTAACACATACAACTGGCTCTGAACTTACGCTTGATGAAGCTAGTCTTCCTGATGGTGTAACATATAATGCTGCTACTAAGGTAATTTCTGGTACTCCGACTGCAGTAGGTAGCTATACTGCTAAAGCTACAGCTACTCTCGATGGCAAGTCTGTATCAAAAGATGTTATTATCGATGTTGTAGAAATCCGAGATGGAGTTGATGGTAAAGATGGTAAAGATGGTAAATCACCTACAGTAACAGTTAAAGATAACGGCGATGGCACTCATACAGTTAAAGTTGTAGACCCAAATGGTGTATCAACTGAGACCATTATTAGAAATGGGGAAGATGGCAAGACGCCGAGCGTATCTGTAAAAGATAACGAAGACGGTACTCATACAGTTAAAGTTGTGAATCCAGATGGTGCAACAACTGAAACTATCATCAAAGATGGCAAGAATCCGGCTGTTAAAACTGAACGTGGTCAAGATACAGAAGGTAATACTGGTACCTGGGTAATTACTTTAGATCCTACTGGTACTGAAACTGGTCGTACCTTTATTAAGGATGCTAAAGACGGTAAAGATGGAGTTGATGGTAAATCCCCAACAGTAACTATTAAAGACAACGGTGATGGCACTCATACAGTTAAGATTGTAAATCCTAATGGTGAGATTACTGAAACAGTCATTAAAGATGGTAAGAGTCCATCAGTTAAAACTGAACGTGGTCAAGATACAGAAGGTAATACTGGTACCTGGGTAATCACTCATGATCCAGATGGTAATGAAACTAGTCGTACTTTTGTCAAAGACGGAAAAGATGGTAAAGATGGCAAAGACGGTAAAGACGGTAAATCCCCAAGTATTACATCTGAACCAGGTCAAGACGATGAAGGTCATACAGGAGTTTGGGTGATTGTACGTGATACTGAAGGAAATATCACAAGTCGTAACTTCATTCGTGATGGTATTGATGGTAAAACACCAAAAGTTCGTACTGAACCAGGCAAAGATGGGGCTGGTTATACAGGAGTTTGGATAATTACTGAAGATGGTGACAGTAAAGAAACTAGTCGTACCTTCGTTCGTGACGGAAAAGATGGTAAAACTCCAAGTATCATTACTGAGCCAGGTAAAAATAAGGAAGGTCAGTCAGGTTATTGGATTATTATCAAGGATGGAAATGGTAAAGAGATAAGCCGAGTCTTTATACGTGATTGTGGATGTCCTAAGAAAGTCGATCCAAAACCACAACCGGATCCAAAACCACAACCGGATCCAAAACCACAACCGGATCCAAAACCACAACCGGATCCAAAACCACAACCGGATCCAAAACCACAACCGGATCCAAAACCGCAACCGGATCCAAAACCGCAACCGGATCCAAAACCACAACCGGATCCAAAACCACAACCGGATCCAAAACTTCCACCTCAAGCAATCGAAGATAAAGTTATTCCAATCAATAAATTTAAGAATAACGAACCTCAGAAAGAATTACCTAACACTGGTACAGAGGAACTTCCATTCTTATCACTTGCTGCATTTATTGGACTAGCATCGGCTGGATTTGCATTGTCTCAAAAGAAAAGAGAGGAAGACTAATCATACTGTCTATGTTAACAAAAGTCAGATAGATTTGAATAGTTGAAAAGAGAGAACATTTGTTCTCTCTTTTATGTTGTTATATAGGGGGGAATACATTTAAAAATGTATAGAAGAGTGGGAAGTAAATCCCGGCCTTTTTTTATTTGCTTGAAAAATAGGGTTGAGTACGGAGACGTTGAAGTAGTGGTCGACTGATAAAGCTAATTGCTACAATTTTAGCAAGATCAGGGATGATAAATGGAATGACACCGACAGCGAGTGCCTTATCAAAAGGCATCCCAGCTAGGAAGTGGAGACTGAGAATACCACCTACAAAGACAAGAGAATCACCCAAGAGATTCGCAAAGAAAATACGTAAGACGCCACTATTTGTGTGAATGAGATAGGAAGCAAGTCCAGCATAGACAAGGTCGAACCAAAGATAACCAGCACTTGGGCCTACCAAAACATGAAAACCAGCTCCTCCACTAGCGAAAACAGGAAGACCAATGGCGCCAAGTAATAGATATAGTCCAACAGAGAGGACAGCTTCTCTAGGTCTAAAAACAGTAGCTATCAGTCCAATAGCAAAGTTCTGCAGAGTGAAAGGAACGGGACCAATGGGAATACTAATCTGGGCTAATACTGCAATAAGTGCAGCTCCTATAGCAGGAATGGCATAGATATGTGCTTTTTTCAAAATAGTTAACCTCTTTTTTTATTTATAGTAACTATTATATAATCTTGTCAGATTAAGTCAACCGTTAATTTAGAAAAAGTTAACTCTTTTTGTGACGGCCGATTGAAATCAATAAAAAAGACCTAAATGGTCTCTTTTAATTGATTAACGCATAGTAACAAATTCTTCTGAACCTGTTGGATGGATAGCGACAGTAGCATCAAAGTCTGATTTTGTAGCTCCCATCTTGATAGCAACTGCGAAACCTTGAATCATTTCGTCAACTCCGTAGCCGATTCCATGAAGGCCAACTACCTTTTCGTCTGCACCAGCTGTAACGAGTTTAAAACGAGCTTCTTGGCGGTGACTAGTAACTGCAGAATACATAGAAGCGAATTTTGAAGTATAAACTTTGACGTTTTCTTGTCCATATTGCTTAATAGCTTCTTCCTCGGTCAGACCAACAGTTCCAATAGCAGGGTGTGAGAATACAACGGTAGGGATATTTGAATAGTCCATTTTAGCATTGGTCTTACCGTTGAAAAGTCTTTCTGAGAGTGTACGACCAGCCTTAATAGCGACAGGAGTCAGCTCTTTTTCACCAGTTACATCTCCAAGAGCGTAGATTCCATCAACGACCGTATTTTGGTATTCATCAACTTGGATAAAGCCGCGTTCATTGAGGGTGACACCAACTTTTTCGAGTTGAAGTCCTTCAACATTTGGACGGCGACCAGTTGCCCAGATAACTTGACTGGCAGTATGAGTGCTACCATCTTCGAAATGAATGGTAATACCTTGTTCAGTTTCTTCAAGTTTAGCAGGAACCTTATGTGTGTGGAGGTTTAGTCCTGTATTTTCCATTTCTTGAACTAGACTCTCAACGATATAGCTATCAAATCCACGTAGTGGACGTTCACGACGGACAAATAAATCTGTCTGAACACCAAGTGTATGGAGTACACCAGCTAATTCGACAGCAATGTAACCAGCACCCAGAATAGCTACTGATTCAGGCAACTCTTCCCAGGCGAAGACATCATCTGAGCTACCACCTAGTTCAGCACCAGGAATAGAAGGGATATGAGGATGAGCTCCAGTCGCAATCACAATATGCTTAGCGTGGATCAACTCACCATTAACTCTGACAGTATGAGCATCAACGAACTCGGCACGTCCTTCAATCAAATAAACTCCGTTACGCTTGAAGCTTCCATCATAAGATGAACGAGCACGGTCAATATAGGCTTCACGATTCTTACGAAGAGTTGCATAATCAAATTCGTTGTCAGTGATTGTGAAACCATAGTCAGGTCCATATTTGTGGATACTCTCTGCAATTTGAGCTCCATACCACATGATTTTTTTAGGGACACAGCCGAGGTTGACACAAGTTCCGCCTAATTTCTTTTCCTCAATAACTGCCGCCTTAGCACCATGTTCACCAGCACGATTCATGGTAGCAATTCCCCCGCTACCTCCTCCGATGGCAATAATATCATATTCTCTCATAAGAAAGCTCCTTTAGTTGTTTTCTAGTCATATTCTATCCTTTTTTGGAAGTCAATGCAAAAATCTGCTACGTTTAAATTTCTTAAGAAAATGCTTGCAAAAATAAAAAAGAAGTTGTATTATATAACTAACACAACAATAAAAGATTTGGCGATTGTTTTTGGATATTTAGAAAGCAATTGTCCATTTTTAGGACTTGTGCTATAATTTTAATATATGTTTATAAAAGAGGTATTGAAATGAAAAAGAAGTCAAAATCTAAAAAATGGCCTTTATATACAGCTATTGGCGTTGCGACAGCCCTTGTACTAGGAGCAGGAGCTATCCTACTGTTCAGACAACCGGGTGAGACAGTAGCTAGTGACGAACCAAGTCATATTGTCATTGCAAAAGAAGGGACAGTTGCATCATCAGTTCTCTTATCTGGTAGTGTAACTGCTCAAAATGAGCAATATGTTTATTTTGATGGCAGCAAGGGTGAACTAGATGAGGTCTTGGTTTCGGTTGGAGATCAGGTTAGTGAAGGGCAAGCTTTAGTAAAGTATAGTAGTTCTGAAGCGCAAGCTGCTTATGATGCTGCTACTCGTGCCATTGCTAAGGCTGACCGTCATATCAATGAATTATACCAAGCGCGCAATAGTGCAGAGGCAACGCCAGTTATTCCTCAAGCAGGACTCGAAGGTAGTGTAGATGGAGCCCAAGCTCAAACTTCTGGTTCATCAGTTTCTTCTATTGATTCACAAATTAGTGATGCTCGTGATACTCGTGCAGATGCAGTAGCTCAACAAGAAAAAGCATTAGCTCAGTTGAATGCAACGACGGTATTAAGCACAGTTGAAGGAACGGTCGTTGAGGTAAACAGAAATGTTTCAAAATCTCCAACTGGAAATAGTCAAGTTCTGGTTCATATTGTAAGTAATGATAATTTACAGGTTAAAGGAGAACTATCTGAGTATAATCTTGCTAACCTTTCAGTCGGTCAAGAAGTTACATTTACTACTAAGGTTTATCCTGATAAGACATGGACTGGTAAGATTTCTTATATCTCAAACTATCCAAAAAACAACAGTGAATCAAATTCAAGTCTAAGTGGTTCTAATTCAGGATCTAAATATCCTTTCACTATTGATGTTACAAGTGAAGTTGGAGATTTGAAACAAGGATTTACTGTGAGCATTGAAGTTAAGAATAGTAGCAAGGCCTTGATTGTTCCAATTACTAGTGTGGTCATGGAAGAAGAAAAGAACTTTGTATGGATTCTTGACGAGAATAAGAAAGTTAAAAAAGTTGAAGTTGGATTGGGAAATGCGGACGCAGAAAACCAAGAAATCACATCTGGTTTGACAGATGGAGCAAAAGTCATCAGTAATCCGACAGCTTCCTTAGAAGAAGGAAAAGAGGTGAAGACTGATGAAACAGCTAATTAGCCTCAAAAATATTTGCCGTAGCTATCGAAATGGAGATCAAGAATTACAGGTTCTGAAGAATATTAATTTAGAAGTTCATGAAGGTGAATTCGTAGCAATCATGGGACCGTCTGGTTCTGGTAAGTCTACTCTCATGAATATTATTGGAATGTTGGATACCCCTACAAGCGGTGAGTACTACTTAGAAGAAAAAGAAGTCGCTGGTTTGGGTGAAAAACAGTTAGCTAAAGTTCGAAATCAAGAGATTGGATTTGTTTTTCAACAGTTCTTTCTCTTATCAAAGATGGATGCATTGCAAAATGTGGAATTGCCTTTGATTTATGCGGGGGTTCCTGCTTCAAAACGGCGTAAACTAGCTAAGGAATATCTAGAAAAAGTAGAATTAACTGACAGAAGCCATCACTTACCATCGGAATTATCAGGTGGTCAGAAGCAGAGAGTAGCCATAGCGCGTGCGTTGGTCAATAATCCTTCTATCATCTTGGCAGATGAACCAACTGGAGCTCTTGATACTAAAACTGGAAATCAAATCATGCAACTCTTAGTTGAATTAAACAAAGAAGGAAAAACCATCATTATGGTAACGCATGAGCCTGAAATTGCTGCCTACGCCAAAAGACAAATTGTCATTCGTGACGGTATCATTTCGTCTGATAGTGTCCAAGTAGAAAAGGAGGAAAACTAAGATGCAGAATCTTAAATTTGCCTTTTCATCCATTATGGCACACAAGATGCGTTCTTTCTTGACCATGATTGGAATTATTATCGGTGTTTCCTCTGTTGTAGTTATCATGGCTTTGGGAGATTCCATGTCTCGTCAGGTCAATAAAAACATGACCAAGTCTCAGAAAGACATTCATGTCTTTTTCTCACCTACAAAGAGTAAGGACGGTTCCTTTACCCAGAAGCAATCTGCTCTAACTCTGTCTGGTAAAGAGGAAGATGTTATTGTTGAACCACCAAAACCTCAAGAATCCTGGGTTAAGGAAGCTGCTAAGCTCAAGGGAGTGGATAGTTACTATGTGACCAACTCAGCCAATGTGACCTTGACCTATAAGGATAAAAAGGTGGAACACGCTAACATGACGGGTGGGAATGTCACTTATATGGATGCGGTCGAAAATGAAGTCATTGCAGGTCGAAGTCTTAGAGCACAAGATTATAAGGATTTTGCAAACGTGATCATTTTAGATGAAGGCCTTGCTAATAGCCTTTTTGGTTCTGCACAGGAAGCACTCAATCAGATTGTTGAAGTAAATGAAATCAGTTACCGTGTTATTGGTGTTTATGCAAGTAAAGAAGCCAAGGCTGTAAAAGCCTTTGGAGTCGGAGGACTACCAATTACGACCAATATTTCCTTGGCAGCTAATTTTAACACAGACGAGATTTCAAATATTGTCTTCCGTGTTAACGATACGAGCCTGACTCAGACTTTAGGTCCAGAATTGGCAAGAAGAATGACGGAGATTGCAGGTCTCCAACAAGGGGAGTATCAGATAGCAGATGCAACGGAAGCCTTCAACGAAGTGCAACAAATGTTCGGCTTCATAACAACGATTATTAGTGCTATTGCAGGAATTTCCCTCTTTGTTGGTGGTACTGGTGTTATGAACATTATGCTTGTTTCTGTGACAGAGCGTACCCGTGAGATTGGTTTACGGAAAGCACTAGGAGCAACTCGGGGTAATATCCTAGTTCAGTTCTTGATTGAATCCATGATTTTAACCTTATTAGGTGGTTTCATTGGTCTTGTACTTGCTGCAGGAATGACCATGCTTGCAGGGGTTCTTCTTCAAAACTTGATTGCAGGAATTGAAGTTGGAGTATCCATCCCAATAGCTCTCTTTAGTTTAGCGGTCTCAGCAGGTATCGGTATGATATTCGGTGTTTTACCAGCCAACAAAGCTTCTAAGCTCGATCCAATCGAAGCTCTTCGCTATGAATAATTTAAAAGATAAAAAACGAGATAGACATTTGTCTGTCTTGTTTTTGTATGGATTTCTCTATCGAAAATCACTAAAAATGTGGTATAATGAAGTGTTAGAAAAACAGGTTTCATTAGCCTGGAAAGGAAATATTATGTCTGAAAAGAATTTTTATATTACAACACCGATTTACTATCCATCTGGTAAACTTCATATCGGTTCTGCCTACACAACTATCGCATGTGATGTCCTAGCACGTTACAAACGCCTGATGGGCTACGATGTCTTTTATCTGACTGGTCTTGATGAGCATGGTCAAAAGATTCAACAAAAAGCAGAAGAAGCTGGCATCACACCTCAAGCTTATGTCGACGGTATGGCGGTTGGAGTCAAAGAACTCTGGAAATTACTCGATATCTCATATGATAAATTTATCCGTACCACAGATGATTACCATGAAAAAGTAGTAGCACAAGTTTTTGAACGCTTGCTTGCTCAAGATGACATCTACCTAGGTGAATACTCTGGTTGGTATTCAGTATCAGATGAAGAATTCTTTACAGAAAGCCAGCTTGCAGAAGTTTTCCGTGATGAAGCTGGAAATGTGACAGGTGGTATCGCTCCATCAGGTCACGAGGTTGAATGGGTTTCAGAAGAATCTTACTTCCTTCGCCTCAGCAAATACCAAGACCGCTTGGTCGAATTTTTCAAATCACATCCTGACTTCATCACTCCAGATGGTCGCCTTAATGAAATGTTGCGTAACTTTATTGAGCCAGGTTTGGAAGACTTAGCCGTTTCTCGTACAACCTTTACCTGGGGTGTACCTGTCCCATCAAATCCGAAACACGTTGTCTATGTATGGATCGATGCCCTTCTTAACTATGCGACTGCTCTTGGTTATGGTCAGGATGAACATGGCAACTTTGACAAGTTCTGGAATGGAACAGTCTTCCATATGGTTGGAAAAGACATCCTTCGTTTCCACTCGATTTACTGGCCAATCCTTCTTATGATGTTGAATGTTAAATTACCTGACCGCTTGATTGCCCATGGTTGGTTTGTCATGAAAGATGGCAAGATGTCCAAGTCTAAAGGGAATGTCGTTTACCCTGAAATGTTGGTAGAGCGCTATGGCCTCGATCCACTTCGTTACTACCTCATGCGTAGCCTTCCAGTTGGTTCAGACGGAACCTTCACTCCAGAGGACTATGTAGGCCGTATCAACTATGAATTAGCGAATGACCTCGGAAACCTCCTCAACCGTACGGTTTCAATGATTAACAAGTACTTTGATGGTCAAATCCCTGCCTATGTAGAAGGTGTAACAGACTTTGACAATGAACTTGCTCAAGTGGCAGAACAATCAATCGCTGACTACAATACCTACATGGAAGCAGTTGACTATCCACGTGCACTTGAAGCAGTCTGGACTCTTATCTCACGTACCAATAAATACATCGATGAGACAGCTCCATGGGTACTGGCTAAGGACGAAGCGCACCGTGACCAATTGGCAAGTGTGATGAGCCACTTGGCAGCTAGCCTTCGTGTCGTAGCTCACTTGATTAAGCCATTTATGATGGAAACCAGTCGTGCAGTCTTGACACAACTTGGTCTAGCAGAAGTTTCTAGCCTTGAGAACTTGAGCTTGGCTGATTTTCCTGCAGGTGTAACAGTAGTTGCCAAAGGAACTCCAATCTTCCCACGTCTCGATATGGAAGAAGAAATCGCTTATATCAAGGAACAAATGGAAGGCGACAAGCCAGCCGTCGAAAAAGAATGGAATCCAGATGAAGTCGAACTCAAACTAAACAAGGAAGAAATCAAGTTTGAAGACTTCGATAAGGTTGAAATCCGTGTCGCTGAAGTTAAGGAAGTGTCTAAAGTGGAAGGTTCTGATAAGTTGCTTCAATTCCGCTTGGATGCTGGAGATGGTGAAGATCGTCAAATCCTTTCTGGTATTGCAAAATATTATCCAAACGAACAAGAATTGGTCGGCAAGAAAGTACAAATCGTTGCCAACCTTAAACCACGTAAAATGATGAAAAAATATGTCAGCCAAGGGATGATCCTCTCAGCTGAACATGATGGCAAATTAACCCTTCTAACAGTTGATCCAGCTGTACCAAATGGAAGTGTGATTGGTTAAGATTAAAAAGAACCAGTTTGAACTGGTTCTTTTCTTATGTTAGGCATCAGTTGATAAAAGTGTCATTCTATTTTATAATGAATGAAAACGGAGGAAATTGCCATGAAATACATTCCATTTGGTCAAGAGAAAAGAGAATTGTCCGAAATCGTTCTCGGCATGATGCGAATCAGTGACAAGTCGGTTAAAGACGTTGAGGAGTTGGTTGAAATAGCCCTATCTGTAGGAATCAATGCCTTTGACTTGGCAGATATCTATGGTGGTGGACGTTGCGAAGAATTACTAGGTCAAGTGTTAAAGCATCGTCCTGACCTTCGTGAAAAGATGTGGATCCAGTCCAAGTGTGGCATTCGCATAGAAGAATTTACCTATTTTGATTTTTCAAAAGATTATATTTTAGAATCAGTTGATGGGATTCTACAAAGATTGCAGGTTGATTATCTAGATAGCTTGCTTCTCCATCGCCCAGATGCCTTAATGGAAGCTGACCAAGTGGCTCAAGCCTTTGATATTCTACACAAATCAGGTAAAGTTCGAGACTTCGGTGTGTCCAATCAAAATCCTATGATGATGGAATTGCTGAAGAAAGAGGTCAAACAACCTTTATCTATCAATCAATTACAACTAAGCGCAGCTTTCATGCCAGGATTTGAATCAGGTTTCCATGTCAATATGGAAGGTGACAAGGCAGCTTTGCGTGATGGTAGCGTCTTTGAATACTGCAAATTAAACGACATGGTTATTCAGGCCTGGTCAGTCTTGCAGTTTGGATATTTCAAAGGGAATTTTGTCGGCAATGAGAAGTTCCAACAACTAAACCAAGTCCTAAATCGACTAGCCTTAAAATACGGTGTAAGCCCATCAGCTATTGCTATCGCTTGGGTGTTACGATACCCAGCTAAGATGCAGGCAGTAGTAGGAACAACTAACCCTAAACATTTGATAGAAGCAAGCCAAGCAAGTCATGTCAACCTGACTCGAAAAGAATGGTATGAAATTTACCTAGCAGCAGGGAATGATTTGCCATAGAAACTAAAGAAATGTTTTATTAAGAGCGAGGTGATACCTCGCTCTTTTTATATTTATTTAAGAATTTATATAATTGTTTGAAAATGCAAATTATTAATGATAGAATAAAATAACAATATAATAAGGAGCATTTGAAATGAAAAAAATAGTTTTGACTTCTGTTGTTCTACTTTCACTTTTGACATCTGTTGGTTGCTCGAAGCATAAAGATGAGGTGAGAGTGACTGAGCCTGTTACGACTGAACAGACTACGCAGGATAATAAAAAGCTATACAAAGAAGCTGGTCTACTTACTTTTAAGAACGAAAAGCAGCTAGAACTCGGGGAACTTGATTCTAAATCTCGTGCAACTTATGCTCATATTCAGCTGAAAGATAGTGATGAACCCAAAGATAAGCGAGAAGCGAAATTAAAGTTTGATCCAGTTGGATGGCATAACTATAAATTTTACTTTGGTGATGGTACAAAGGAAGCCTGGTTGATGAATCGTGGGCATTTAGTTGGTTATCAATTTAGTGGACTCAATGATGAAGGTCGCAATCTAGTTCCTATGACAGCATGGTTAAATACTGGCGCCTTTACAGGAACGGATGATAAAAATCAAAGTAGCATGCTCTATTATGAAAATGGACTCGATTCATGGCTTGCAAATCATCCTAATTATTATCTTGACTATAAGGTAACAGCGGTTTATAAGGATGATGAATTGATTCCGAGACAGATTGTCCTCCAGTACGTAGGGATTGATTCGGATGGAAATTTACTTGAAATTAAACTAGGTAGTAGTAAGGAAAAACTTGATAAGTATTCCGTGACCCATGTGACTTTAGAGAATGTTTCAGCAAATGCAGAGATAAATTATGCTGACGGTACTGCAAAGAACACAGTCAAATCAGCTGAGGAACGCGCCGCTGAGCAAAAGGCAGCTGAGGAAAAAGCTAAGAAAGAGGCTGAAGAAAAAGAAGCTGAAGAAAAAGCGAAAAAAGAAGCTGAACAGAAGGCTGCGGAAGAAAAAGCACAGCAAGAAGCTAAAGAAAAAGCTAGACGAGAAGCAGAGGAAACCACAGAAGAAGTTGAAGGAAGTCCACGAGATACTAATACTGGAGGTTATTTTAGAGATAGAAATGGAAGATGGCACCGACCAAATGGTAAGTTTGCTTCCAAAAAAGAAATTAGAGAAGCCGGATTGCAGTGGTAATGGATTTGATAATTCTTTCAAAATAGAAAAAACACAGTCAAAAAGCCGTTGGAAAACGGTTTTTTGTTATAATGAAATTAAGATTTATAGATAACAAAGGAGAAAAACATGACATTCGAAGAAATCCTGCCTGGACTAAAGGCAAAAAAGAAATATGTACGTACTGGATGGGGTGGAGCTGAGAACTATGTCCAGCTCTTTGATACCATCGAACAAAATGGCGTCGCCCTTGAAGTGACACCCTATTTCCTCATCAACGTATCTGGTGAAGGGGAAGGCTTTTCTATGTGGAGTCCAACTCCTTGTGATGTCTTAGCGACAGACTGGGTGGAAGTCCATGACTAAACGTGTACTGATTACAGGGGTTAGCTCTGGGATTGGTCTGGCTCAAGCTCGACTCTTTTTAGAAAAAGGTTATCAGGTTTTTGGAGTGGATCAGGGTGAAAATCCTTATTTACAGGGTGACTTTCACTTTCTACAACGTGATTTAACGCTTGACTTGAAACCCATTTTTGATTGGTGTCCTCAGGTGGATGTCCTCTGTAATACAGCTGGGGTTTTGGATGACTACAAACCTTTACTAGAACAATCTGCTCAGGAAATCCAAGAAATTTTTGAAATCAACTATGTGACACCTGTGGAGTTAACCCGCCATTATTTAACGCAAATGCTGGAGAATAAAAAAGGAATCATTATCAATATGTGTTCCATTGCTTCAAGTCTAGCAGGCGGTGGTGGGCATGCCTATACCTCTTCTAAACACGCCTTAGCTGGATTTACCAAGCAGTTGGCTCTAGACTATGCTGAAGCTGGAATTCAGGTCTTTGGGATCGCTCCAGGTGCTGTCAAGACGGGCATGACTGCTGCGGACTTTGAACCCGGTGGATTAGCAGACTGGGTAGCTAGTGAAACCCCCATCAAACGCTGGATTGATCCAAGTGAAATTGCAGAAGTCAGCTTATTCTTAGCTAGCGGTCACGCATCTGCCATGCAAGGACAAATCCTGACGATTGATGGTGGCTGGTCTTTGAAGTAGCATAGTTGGTATTTAGTGAATATGTGGAGGTAAGTTATGAAAAGAAATGAGTTCGGATTTGTGTTACCAAATCTCTATTATCAGTTTTTATCAGAATGGGACGAAGTGGATCCTTATGAGATTGGTGACTCAGGTATCTGTTTATATGCTAATGAGGATCTATTAGAGCGTAATGAGACCTATCAGATAGAAGTAGATGAACCAGACTTCTTTTTGATTGGTCAAGAGGGAGATTTGGCTTATTTTATCAAGAAAAATGCAGATGATTGCATTTATGAAAATGACTTAGGTGCTTTAGGTTCCTTAGAAATGCAAAAAGTAGCTGCAAACGTCTATGACTTTATTAACAATATTTTAGAGGAAGAATTGTAAAAAAGGAAGAAATTAATCATGTTTAGGATGCTTGATGAAGATTCACCGATTTCAAAAGAAGATTTTTTACAATTTGAGGAGATTCTTGGGAAGGAATTGCCAAAAACTATGTTGGACTTTTATCTCAAGCACAACGGTGGTCAACCCCAAGTAAGGGGAGTCCACGATGAACATCATCTCTTTCCTTTTAATTCCTTTGATTCACTTGATGAGATGAAGAAGTCTCTTTCCTGGTTTGACGATGAGGCTGTGCCTGAGGGATTTAAGGCCGCAGATCTTCTCCATTTTGCCTATGATCCTGGATTGGGCAACTATGCTCTTTCTCTAAGGGAAGAGGATTATGGCAAGGTGTATTTCTATGTTTTAGAAGAAAAAGCTGATTTGTATGGTCAATGGCCATCTTTTGAGGATTTTTTGAATTCTTTTGTTGAAGAGTGAGACTAAAAAGGAGAAGGGATGCTGAAATACCAAGAACTTTCACTAGAGCAGATAATCGAGCAGATGCGTGTGGACAAGTTATCATCAGATGATTTTTGCCTCTATTCTAAGGAGTATGGAGAACTGAGACTTAATAGCCTATATTGGGTATCAGATTATCCAGATGTTGTGGAAGATCGTGATGTCTACCCGACAGAAGTGGCGGAACAAAACCTTCAGCTAGTCTACTATGGAGAACAGTTGATTGATGTTCTCAACGTAGCGCTTGAAGAAAAGCCAAATGCAAGTCTCCAAGACTTGGTTGATGCTTTGAATTATTATAATCAGCACGATAACTTTATGCCCTTTTATGCTGAGTAGCTCTACTAGATTTATGAAGTCCTGCTACCAATAAACACGTTCCATAAGGAGTTAAGAAATGATAGATTACGAAAACATAAATGAAAAAATTGCCCCTTTTAACTTGCTTGTATATGATGAGAATCCTCAAAATGTTCGTGGGTCGCTCATTTATTACCCTGATGGAGAATACAGACAGGAAGTGTTTGACACTCGAGAAGACGAAGGGGTCGAAGGGAATGGCTACGATTGGGCATCTCTGGCTTTGGTATTTTTGGAGGAAAAAATTCCTGAATTAAGCGAAGCGATCGACTTTGATCCGGAAGGAAGTATGTTTTGTGCCTATTCTTCCAATGTAGACGCCTTAGCTAGATTTGCTCTTGGATTGAAAGAGTTTTGTGATGATATCGACACTATGAAAGACTTGTTTAGTAGAGCGGAGCTGGATTAACTTACCCCCCTCCAAAGTTTAGGAGTTAAAATAGAGACAGTCGATTAAATAGAACAATTAAAAGATGGAGCAGGATATGGTTGAGAAAGATGGGATTATCATAAAGGATGGCCAGATCATCCTAAACAGTGGTGAGAAGCTATCGGTTGAAAATCTTATAGAGGAAGCGAGAAGGATTCGTTTTATCAGTAATCAGCACTTTAAGGATATAAGCATCAGAATACTAGAGAGTTCACGAGTCGTGTTTGAAAACTGTATCTTTGAGAATGTCTTCTTTGAAAACTGTGATTTGAGGGAAATCAGCTTTAAAAATCATACAGTTATTCGAAACTGTACTTTTAAACGATGCAATTTAAATGGAACTTTATTTTATGATAGTCACATTATATCGTCTACCTTCCTTTCTTGTCAGATGAAGCGTCCTCTTTTGGAGAATGTCAGTGAGATGAGGGATTGTCTCTTTAAAAAGTGTAGGATGCACGACATTTTCTTCTCCCTGCCAGCTTTTCAGAATAATAAAATTATTGGAAAATTGTCTGAATGTACCTTTGGGTCGAAAACTAAGAAAGTAGAAAAATTGTATGCAGATCTATCAGAGGCTCAGCTCAGTTTTGTCGAGTTTACAAGTTGTGATTTGACGGAGACGATTCGTCCAGAGGATCCAGATATTCTTTATATAAAAAACTTGAGTGAACGATCAAAGAAGGCTCAGGAAAAAATAGCGACGATCCAAGATGATAGAAAAAGGCGAGCTCTTTCTATCCATACAGAGAGTTGGATGAATGAAGAGTATGTGGATTATTTGATGAGTCGCAAAGATTACAAATGGGCCTGGGATGATTATTTTGAGGATGTGTCGAAGTGTTTGGAACTGGACTGGGCGATTGACTAGCTCTTATGTGAATAGCATTAGAGATAGTCAGCAGAAGAAAGGATAGAGAAATGGCAGTCAATATCGATGAATTCGTGAAGGAGCTTGGTTTTTGTGTGGTGCCTACAAAGGAGAAACCATTTCGTCTGGATGAGGTCCGTTTCAACCTTTTGGCTTATTTAGAGGATTATTCCAAAATGGGATTTTCTTTTGTCAAAGCAGGTGACGAACTAGTCGAACTAAGGAAAAATCAGGAGAGCTATAGGCTTGTTGGCCAGTGTTTTTTAGGAGCTTTTGTAATTGGAGAAGAGGAACAAGTCTTCTTACTTTGCAATCGAGAAGGAAAGGAAGTTTTTCAAGAAGCGAGGATTTATGTCAATTCTTCCTTACATACTTTTGTTTCCTCTTATTCGCTCTTTCTATCAAGTATCTTTCTTTTGAAAGCAAAGTTTTATGAGATTGAGCAAGATGAAGTCGAAGAGATTGCAGCAAATTTGAAGAACCAAGTACTTGCCTTAGAAGCTCCCCTTGAACAAGAATTGCCCTTCTGGGAACACATGGCCTATTTGATAGAAGACGATGGAATCGTTCTAAGAGATGATCTCTTTCATATCTTAAATAAAGAGCAGTAGGAATAGAATTAAATTCATTATGGAGAAAAAATTGCCCCAGATAAAAATTCGTGAGTGGAATGAAAAGCCAAGAACAAAACTTCGATTTATTAAAATTGGTGATATTTTTTGCTATCAATTTTCGGAGGAAATGTTTGTATTTGGTCAAATCCTTGGAAAAGTGAATGTTGGTTATGTCATTCAATTTTTCGATATCTTTCAAGCAAGTCCTACTATAACAGTTGAGGAGCTAAGTCGTGCTCAATTTATAGGTAAGCCCATCATTATAGATTCCTACACCTTGTTTGACAGAAGTCCAGTATGGTCTTGGCAGATAATTGGTCACCAAGCGGATTTTGATCCAAGCCCTTTTAAGGATTTAGCCTTTAAGTGGGGAGACCCAAATGGTCCTCAATTTGGGAAGGTCTGGCTAGATGGTAGGCGGGAACCTAAGATTTTTTCTAGGGAAGAAGTTGAGGATCTAGACTGGGAAGCCTGTGTCGGAACTATAGTTTATAACAGAATATTGGAAGAAGAACTGGACAAGCAGATGAAATAAAGGAGTTTGAGATGGACTATGTAGATGAGTTAACTTCAGGACGTACGCCCTTGATAAAAAAAGCTGCGAAAAAAATTTTAAAGGGTAAACTAAAAGGATATGGACCATTTTTGCATCAAGCCTTGGAAGGCGAGATGGAAAAACCTAAATCATGGGAATCACAAATGTACTTACTCTACGCCATAGCCGCAACGGATTGTACAGAAGAAGTCCCCTATCTCAAATCGTTGCTGCTGAGAGATATTCCAACACCCGTAACCTACCGCTCTCTAGCAGTAGCGATTGCTTATCTAGAAAATTCAGAAACAGAGAACTTGTCTTTTGTTTATGAGTCCTTAGAATCGAATAACTCATCTCAAGCTGCAGGTGCCTGTGCAGCGATATATCAGAGAAAGATTGTGCTGAAAGATGATGATTTTAACAAAATTATGTCTTATGTAACTCAGCCTAAATATCTTGAGCATATTGGTCAAGTCATAAATCCATTTTTATTTATTTTAGCTGCATCTTATTTATATCCAGAACAGAATCGCCAGAAAATTGTAGACTTTTCCCGTCAGTTCGATATATCTATCGTCAAGGATATAATCAATGACGTTACAAAAGGAAAGGACGGCAGGAGGGTCAGTCTATTCTAAAATCTCCTTAAAGAGCGAAACAATAACTCTTAAAAACAAGACTTTTATTCATTTTTAAAAAAGGAGTTCATCTTGTGAAATGGTTTGAAAAAGCAGTGGGCAGGGAAAAGATTATTCATCTATTTGATGGTGATTTGGAATTGAAGAATGTATTTCTTGATACTGTGTTATGTTACGATTACAAATTAGATCTTGTCTTTTATTTATTTGATTTGCCAACTAATTTCCCTGAAAAGTGGCAGAAAAGTGCATTTAATGCCATAAAAATTAATTTAGAGTTTTTTAATTTAGATGAAATCCATTTTTATTCTAAGGGGATTCATAAGGTGAATGGTCAACTGGAACTGCTTTTTTTAGAGAATAAGGTTGAATTCAATTTTATAAACCAAAATGATGTGATGTTATCAGGATCTTCTGACCTTGTTAGAATTGCTGAGATTGGGCCAGTGAAGATTGATACTTAAAGATGTATTCCTAGCTTATTTGCAGAGATTCTGGATGATCAAAAAATCTTCCATTGCTAGGAGGGAGACCACGACTATGGGAAAAAGTGAAGGAAGAGCACAAACATTAGACCTTGACCTAAGGCTAAACCTTTCTACAAGAAAAAACTACGAGACCACGAATATGAAGTTACAGTATTTTGAATTAGATAAGCCCTATGTGGAAAATCAACAGAGGGTTGAGGAGCTGATGGACTCCGCTGCGCTAACTTACGAGGAAGCTAGAATTAAGGACTATCGACAGAATTGGAAAGACCTGCGAAGAGCGTTCGTATATGAATCCAAATGTATGACCTCTATGGTAGAGCGCCTCTTCAAACCAGTTGTGACCAAGGATTGTTGGAAAATCATCGTAGAATGTGTAGATACGATTAGCAATCCATCTATCATGAACCTACTTGGTGTCTATACTGTTCAGGTCTTATTTGATTTTTCTAGCTATAAAACCTTGAGTCCATTGGAACAGAAAAAGCTGCTCATAGAGGCCTTGGTAAAAGGGGTAAAGCGCGTGTTTCAGGAGCTCTCCATTCCTTGCTCCTTGATAGAGGATGTAGTCAATGAAATAGAGAAAAACGATTATGAAAATAGCTGGGAGTGGAAAAGGAAGAAGATCCAATTCACAACCTATTCCATTCAAGTGGAGCATCAGCTTGATAAGGTGGATTTGTTTTGGAAGATAGAGCATAATGATAAGAGCATCCGTCAGTTGATTCAATCCTGCCCTGCTCACGAGATGGACTATGGGGCTAAGCTTGCTAGACTGGAAGTGAAAGGTAACTTCCTTTATCTGTTGGATAAACAGAATGAGGTTGTGAGCAGAATTTCTGTTTTAGAATGATGGAGCAAGAACAATGAGTGAGTTAAAAAAGAAATTATCCTTATTAAAAGTTGAAAGACGAATCAAGAATTTGAAGGGGATAAAGGATGTCCATTTTCTGACCGATAAACCTAAAGAAATTGATTGGTATGCTGGGGAGTTGAATCCTATAGACTCTCCAATTCCTTGTCTCTATGAGTTTCCTGCCAATCTTACTACTAAAGATCTAAGTAGGTCAATTCAAAGTCTTGTTGGCAATAGCAGTCGGTTTATCCTAGTTTTTTGGGAGTTTTTACCAGTTTACGTCTTGTTTCAAATGGAGTCTTTGGTTGAGTTTTTGCCCTCTTATTCTACTGAATTTTCTACCAGAGACCTGACACTTTTCTTTCAAGACCAGGAAAAAGTACTGGATCTCCATTTAGCGGAGGATAAAGTAGAAGTGAGAGTCTTGGAGAATAAATCTAAGAACCCGTAGATTCTATAATGTGAAAGCTTAACATTGAATTAGTCTATGAAAGAGGCAAATAGGAAAGAATGCCATTCTTGGAGAGACAAATGGTAAAGGTGGTTCTAATGTGTGAAAAAGAATATTATTATTATGGCAATAGTGAGTTTATGTCAGGCCTAGGAGTTATTTATACAGAGTTTACTGGTCAGCGTGCAAGTCGACAAATTAACGTTTTGAATGGGCACTCTTATGCTTCTTCTTGTCTACAGGATTATGTTCCAGAAGTAGGGTTTCTACTCTATGATGGTCGAAAAGATGAGTTGGATCTATCAGACTCCATCAGGATTAGTCAAGAGGAATTTGAACGAATTTGGGCTCAGGCTGTCGCTAGCGGTCAGAATGATACGTAATCGTCAGTTGTAAATAGCCAAATATAATCTCAAAAATGTGAGAGGAGTCCAATAATGATGTTCAATTTGTTGAAGGAATTCGTAGAAGTCTATCATAGAAACAAGGGCTTAGGAGAGCTTGTATTTACTAGTGACTGTCTCCATGTCGAAAAGCCAGATTTGTCTGGTCAATTGAAAGAGTTCTACCAACATTTGAGCTTTAAGGAAGAAGCTTATTTTAGAGGAGCTCCCTATGATCTTGCTCTAATTCCTCTCCCTCTATGTGAAGCTGCATCAGAAGGATGGCAGGATCCTAGCTGGAAAGAGAGTTATGTGATTTTTGCCCACATGATGGGCGATGAGCCAATCTTTTGTGATCTAACTAGCGAGCTTAGTCCTGTATTTGGCAAGATTCCTGGAAATTCTAAGCTCTATAGCTTAAGCCCCTCTTTATCTACTTTCTTGTCTACCTATAGTCAGATGAAAAAGCTAGAAATCACCAAGTTTGAGAATGACATCTACATTGATGAGGATTTATTGGACTACAAAGAGGGATTCTTGGAGGGAATTATGGCTATTATCGAGGAGCAACTTCCTGAAGCCTATCGAAATGATTTTATAGCATTTATGCTGGGTTAAAGCCAAATAGAGAGAGATGAGAAGCAAATAGAAATGAAGAATTTTTTAAAATGTTGTGAGGATCTGGTCATACAAGAAAGTGGGGTCTCAGCTCTTGAACTAGAAAAACTCAAAGCCAAACAGTTTCCGCAAGCTCACCTGGATTTGCTCTCCATAACCAACGGCTTGGAATTTTATGGTGGCTATTATCGTTTGTTTAGTACAGATTCTGCTCAAGCCATCACGCTGGACTCTTGGAATTCGGATGAGCTATGGAAAGATGTCTGGAGAGATTATGCATCAGACTACTATTTTTTTGGAATGTCTGCTATTGGAGATCAATTCGCTTATAGATTGAAGGATGGGAACATTCAAAGTCATCAAGTTTATTATTTAGATGGGATTACTATGGATGTCATCGAGATCTACGACAGTTTTGAAGCATTTTTCGAGAGGGAATTTATTCTGAAAGCCCAAGGTGGGATGGAATCTATTTTTGTGTCTGCTAGGGAGCGATTTGGAAATCTAGACCTCTCCACAAGCTGTATTTATTCCCCTTCCTTAATGATTGTGAATGATCCAAGCGTTGAGAATCTCATGCTTTTACCGACAAAGGATGTCATGACTATCAATGGGGATTTGCTTGTTCAATTATCTGATTCGGAGGAGTCGATTACGAAACTGGAGCAATATCTAGACGCTTCGGGTAGAGCTAGAGTCAAGGTTATCTTTGATCGAGATTGAGCAAGCAGGATAAAGTTTATATAGAAAAGAATACTCTTGAGATTCATGATTTTAGTTTTTGAGACAAGCAATGGCTTATTCTTCTTGTAAAAGTGTCATTGTAAAAATAGATAGGTTGAACAAAGAAAACGAAGCATGATATTCATGAAAAGAGGTGAATGATGACCAGTTTAGATAAATATTTAGAGATCATTAAAAAAGGATTTTCCGAAAGAGAGAATCTAATGGCAATGGATCCTCTACATTCTATTGAAGACATTGCACCATTATTAGACGAAACATTGACTTATAAAGAATTCATCGATATCAATCGCTTATTAAGACAAAAGTACATTGTTGAAAACCCAGAGGATATGCTGAAGGATGTGGATTTTAATCAGCTTTCATTACCTAGCAATACGAGAGTGATTTACTTGATGGGAAGTAAATCTGATGTGCTAGACTTCTCAACATACGAACAAGTAGAAAAAATTTTATTAGTTGGTGCTAGAAGAGTAAGAAAGATCATCTTGCCCCAGAACGATTGTGTAAAAGCTTTAGGGCTTTCTTCTATGACAAATTTGGAAACGATAGAGAACATTTCTTTTCATAAAGGCATGCGTTATCTGCACGTTGATTATGGTGTAAAGTTGCCGGACTTTGATTTTATAAGGGATTTAAATCAGTTGCTCTATCTTTCATTTACAGCAAATAAAAATTTACCAGAATTGGATTTTATCCAGTCCTCTAGTGAGCTTCGTTTTTTGGATTTTGTCGATACGAATATTTTTAACTACGCATCAACAGTTAACTACTTGAAGAGTCTGAAACATCTCCGATTTTTAACAACGGGAAGAACGAATCAAAAGCAAAGGGAACTTCTTAGAAGTGAGTTACCACATGTTTGCATGCGAGAGGGGTAAAAACATGTCTTCAATACAGGTTTTTATAACCTATGTCTTCATTATAAACGAACCATTAGTCCCGTTGTCTAAGTAGGAGGAAATATGAGCCATACAAATCTAGCAAAAGAAACCTTACTCCAGTTTATGCAGGCTATGTATTCTTGGGAAAGAAAAGCCACTAGGAACCTAAGAAACCAAGCTTATAAAGAGATGTTGAAGGATGAATTATCTACTATTTTTAATCAGTTTTGTACATCTAAAAAAACACTCAGAGCAAGGGAAGTATCTTTATCTGTCCGGTTTCCGTTTGACTATAAATTAGAAACACATCCCATCGTTGCTGAAGAGCATAATGGAAATCAAGCTTATTTCTACATCAAAGAGAATCGTTCTGGTATAGAAACTCTCTATCGTTTTCAAATGGTGTTTCAAAAGGGAAAATGGTGGATTAATAAGAAAGAATGGTTTGATGATGGGAAGTGGATCAATTCTTCCTTGTGAAATACTGGATAGTATAGGAATGCAGGAAGAGATGTACTTCAAAAAATAGCGGTAGTTTAGTGTAAGAAATAAAATTTTAGAGGTCAATATGAATAAAACACTTTCAAATCAAAAAAGAAAAATAACAACCGTTAAAAATCAAGTACTAAAGGCGAGAGATTTTGATCTTGAAAAAGCACAGCTTTATACTACTAAAGCAATTTTAGAAGCATTAAAAGCAGGCAAAAAAAGCCTTGAGATCAATTGGGAGGAAAACGGGAAAACAGAAACCTACTCCTATAAACATGTACGGATGGTTCATGCTATTAAACCATATACTTTGGTTTCTGAGTTCATTGAAAACAAGACATCTGAAACCTATCAATCTTTACTAAATGGCTGTTTTTGTTCTGTAATGGCAGATATGGCTTCTGCTAAATATTTAGCTAAAGGGGGTTCAAACTTTGATACAGATATTTGTTTGAATATCTTATTTGCCCTTGCCTATTTGGATGATACTTATGTCGAATTTTTAATTGATAAATTAGTCTATTTTAAAGAAGCCCAAGTTGAAAAAGGAAAAAAAGTTATTTTCTTTTCAGCCAAGAGTTTATTGCCTTTAGTTGTTTTTCTTTATGGAAATGGTAAGGGTGATCGACTTGCTAACCTACTGGAGAATGCTGGTGATGCCAAATATCAACCCTTGGACTCAAACCCTTATCATAATGTGAATGATGCCTATAAACAGGTTATGGAAACTATTTTTTCAGAGGATGTTGATGTTTTTAGAGAAACAATTTTATCCATGTGTGATTATCATTTAGCGAACACCAAAGATAGTCATTTAGTTGAATTCAATACCTTACTATGGCAATATTTCCCAATTGAAATCTTAGTTTTACTAAAAGAACGCCAGAAAAGAGGCCTCATAATCGACGGGCTTAGCCATCCCTTGCTTGATGACTTTTTACCCTATTTCATGAATGACTTTCAGATATCCGAGCAAAATAAGATGATTCTAGGAACGATCTTAGACTAGTTGGGTAGAATGGATGGAAATTGTCAATATCCCGTGGAATCGAAGCTAATTGTGAGGAAAAGACTGAAAAGAGAGGGAAACACGTGAATCTAGAAGCTATAAAATTTGATGATGATCTTGAAATGAGCGTTTTTATACCAGAGCAACACGATTCTATTCGCCTGGTTTTGTCGGATGGGCTTGCTTTAGCAGATGAAGTAATGGCCAATGACTACAAAGAAAAAATCGTTCATATGCTTGGGTCATCTGCTTATTGGTATGAGTTAGCTGAAAAACGAATCTTTTCGGAACTATCCATGATGGGGCAGTTAATGGCGATCTATCTGCTCTCCGAACAGACGTCATCCGATTGTATTTTTGGCTTATTATTTAGAGTGGACGCTGAAGTAGAGCATGGAAGAGGAATGAAGATTTCACTTGAAGAGATGACTATCATTGACTATGGAGACGCTGATAGAGCATTTTGTTAGATTAGAAATGCATATCAGTAAGTTTAACGAACTGCGAATAATCTCCCCCATTAATATCAAAGGAGAATGAAGATGAAAAAAACATACTTTGTTTATCGAGATAGTGAAGCCTTGGAAAGGCAAAGTGATGGAGCTGAGTTCTGTAAAATACCGGAGTTCTATGATGATCAGATCTATTTTTATTGCGATGAATATATGCTTTTTTGGACATCTATTGAAGATGTAGGTGATTTGAATAAAGCTAGAGATTTTAAACTAAAAGACAATATAGTGCCAGCAACGCTAGAAGAGATTAGTGATGAAGGATTGATTGGCTACATAGATACAGTGAAACAATACAATATTGAGAATGGAAAAGTTGTAGGGATAACCTATATCCATTTAGATTCCTAGTAAACTGTAACGAACAACTCTTAACATCCTATGAAAGAGAAGGTAATGAAATGAAAGAGACCAAAGAACTCTTCGAAAAATTGGCTTTTCGCGACTAAGGCGAACCCATAACTATTATAAAATCAATCATGATTTTTACACGGTGATCTATTTTCAACGAAAATCAGATGGGAGTGCCTATTTCGTGAATATTGGCATTCATCCCCTCTTTCTGGAATCGGGACTGTTACAAGAAGTGGATTGTGCTTTAAGGACGCGATTAGGTTCTATCGATCATAAAAATGGTATGGATCAAGCTGAATTGGAAAAGGCTGTCCAAGAGGCCATCGATTTTACTGCTCAGTATTCATCCTATCCTACCGTATTTTCGAGCTTAAATCCCGAGAAGGATCTTGAGAAGGATTGGTTGCTAAAACAATTCTCTATTACCAAAGTGAACTTATGCAGATTGTATGTTGAGTATTATGATGCAATTAACTCTAAAAAGTTGGCTTTGGATTTTGCCAATTATGGATTAGCCATTACACCTAAGATTGCCTCTGTTCCTAAAAACTTCTTTAAAACCTATATTCGTTCGGGAGAAGTTTTAAAATAATACTACTAGTTAGTTGAGATTAGGAAGGGATGATGGTCAAAGGGGAGGATTTCTCAATAAAGTAGGAAATAGCCAAGAATGCTAGTCTAAACCTGTTCAGTAAAGGATATGTCGCAAAAATTGGGGGAAAAGTTGAAAAGTAGAGATAATTTTCATAAGCACTATTTAGTATTATGGAATCTAATGATGTCCATAGAAAGTAATGTTGTTACAAGTGAAGAGGCAGAGTTTCTATATCCTTTTGATATGAGTAAAAAGGAAGATGTCCTTACAGTATTTGATGCATTTGTGAAAGAGGATTTCTTGAGCCTAGAAGAAGAGAAGCAGAAGCAAGTGCTTGAGACCATTGAGGATGTTATACAGGCTGGAGATGAAGTGGTTGAGCATTTTTTTGAATATGAATTTGGCTTGGCTTCAAAAGAGCCAAGAAATAAAGTTGCCTTTCTAGAATTGGTAAAGGATATTTTAGTCTCTTATTTGTCCATCTTAGACTAGTCATCTATTTTCCTTTGAATTTAAGAATGAAATTTATGGACTTCGAGGTCGCGTATTTTAAGAGTAGTTGACAGACTAAACTCAAGACTTAGCTGAGTGAGGATTATCTATTTAAGATTTATAATCCTCACCTGGGAAGAGTACTTACGCAGAATAGCGGATAGATAAGAAAGAATGGTTTGATGATTCTAAATGGTTAAACTTGCCTTTGTAATGCGATTATAAATCTATATAGATCATTAGAAAATGCTTCTAAAAGGAGAAATAAGAAATGAAAAACTATTTACTGGATGAAAGGCTATTTCAGTATCCTGAATCGTTTAAAAAATTGATCGAACTTAATTTAGTTGATTTTGATTGTTGGTATCTGTTGGATTCAGAATGGGCCCTGTCTTTGTATGAGGGATTGCAGGAAAGATACCCAACCCGAAAGTTGATTCCATTTGCTAAAAGAGGAGATTGTGATGATACAGCTTGTTTTGAAATAGGAAAGGGCAATAAGGTCCAACTCATTCATGACTTTGCTACCGAAGGCTGGGAGCAACGAAAAGAGTTTAACGATTTTTGGGAATGGGTAGAATATGCTGTCAAATGCATGATAGAGTATAACAAAGAGGATGGGATTGAATAATCGTAAGCTCTTTTCTAGGGACGAAGGAACTCGTCTCTATTGATTTACAAGGTAAGGAGAACAAATGGAAATGATCAGCCAATTATTAAATGAGGTCGAAAAAAGTCTCCAACAACTAGATCACCCTTGTGTAGACCATCTAAATCCGGGAATATCTTCTCAAAAAATTCAAGAATTGTTTGAGGAAATCCCATTGCAGCCAACTCAGGACTTGCGTGCCCTTTTTACTTGGAGAAACGGATCAAAAGATTGTGAGGGAATCACACTCGGTGAGCTGGCATTTTTTCCTGGTTTCTATTTGATGTCTCTGGAAGAGAGTATCCAGACCTACTTGGAACTAAGAGAAAGGAATGGTTGGGACAAATTTTGGTTCCCAATTTTTGCCAGCGGAGGGGGAGATTTTTATACCATGAACCTAGCTTCAGAAGGTCAGGGGCAAATCCTTGGTTTTTATGTATTTGAAGAAGAGGCCCAGGTCGAATACCGGTCATTAGAATCTATGCTCACAGCTCTTAAAAACTGTTATGAACAAGGCATTATTTTCCGGAATGAACAAGGCTACTTGGATATGGATTATAGGAAGCATGCTGAGATAGCGCATGACATAAATCCAGAGGTGAAGATATGGCTTGAATTCTTAAAGGAGACGGAAGAGGAATGACCAAGGAGAGAAAAATGGCAGTAGTGACTGTATTAAAAAAGATCATTAAACTCTATGAGGAAACAACGTTTATTCCCCAACCAGTGAGTTTTTCAAACGAAAAATTAAGGATCCAGTCCTCAGATTTGACAGGAGAATTACTTGATTATTATCAGCATATAGTGTTCACTGAGGATTTATTTTTTGCTAATCGAAATTTTAATATCATTTTGTTGGCATTACATTCTCCTGCAAGGACAGTCGAATGTTGGGCCTTACAAGATATTCTTCAGTTTAGTGAAGGGCAATACCAGATATTCGCTACTACAGATACAGATGATATTCTTTTCTGTGATATGAAAGATGACAGTTCTCCAGTTTACGCAGGCAGTCCTGGAGATCCTAATTTCTACAAACTCAGCGAAAGTTTGACGGAGTTTTTGGAGTTCTATTTCGCTTTTTCAAATTTTTGGGACCAAAGAGAAGATGTCCCTCTGGAGGAATATATTGTAGGGACAGGTGACTTGATAGAGTGCTACCTTTCCCCAGACGTCCAAGTGACAGCGAAAGAATATCTACTTCGGTAAGATTGACCTGAGAAAAGCCTTTTTCAGTAACAAAAAGTGAGTTGGATAGGAGAAAAGAAATGAATGTGAAAGGACTCATCGAAGAGGTTGAAAATGATGTCGAGTTAGTCTCGTATTTAAACCGATTCCCTAAAAAGAATAAGAAGACCCAAGCTAGCTATCTCGAATCACTGAATCGTCTGGCCTATTTACTTTATCTGGATGGTCAAGAGGAAATGGCTAAAGAAGTATATCAAGGAGCATGAAATCTATAACCTCTTTCCTTTTAAGGGATAAGGTGAGCTAACAATCTTGGAGATTAAGAAAGAATAGAATATGGAAATCAAAAAACACTTTGGTGTCTATGGCATTTGCTATG
The DNA here is from genome assembly GCF_900095845.1 of Streptococcus timonensis. GTDB lineage: Bacteria > Bacillota > Bacilli > Lactobacillales > Streptococcaceae > Streptococcus > Streptococcus timonensis. The sequence goes on along the minus strand of NZ_FMIX01000004.1, from coordinate 990,175 downwards.
AGAATGGGAAATTGCTTTGTATTGAAAAAACAAGAGGCCCCTATCAGCATCGTTTTGACCTACCGGGTGGTAGTCAGGAAGTTGGTGAGGGACTGACTGAAACCCTCAAGAGAGAAATTTTGGAAGAGACGGGGTATACGCTTATCCGTTATTGCAATCCTAGGATTTATGATGTGCTGGTTCATGAAGAAGGGCAAGATTTCGCTGTACATCATATCATGGCATTTTATGATATCGTACTTGATTTAGAACGCCCTCAAAAATCCCTTCCTCATGAACTTCTTGATGGAAGTAACGATTCAGCAAATGCAATTTGGTTTCCTCTTGAGCAGATTACCGAAGAAAATGCATCGCCTTTAGTATTAAAAGTGAAGGCTGAGTTACGAGGATTTCCTGAATTAGAACGGACAAGCTATAGAAATTGGAAGGTGAAACATGCAAAATCAACTGGCTCTTAGTGGCGAAAAAATTGTTGAAAAAGTTTATCCCCATTTATTGCACCACGTCGACTTGATTCGTGGGGAATACTTGTTGAGGGAGCTCAATCAAAACATCCTGTTACCAAGTTGTCAGCAATTTGTAAAAGATTATCTAGACACTATTTGCCGTTTATACTCAGATGAAGAAGTCTGGTATCGCTTTTCAGAGTTAACAAATGCAGAAGCAAATAGTCTAGACGGTACTAAAGAGTATTTTGACGAACGCCACCCATTATTTGGATATAGAGGGACTAGGCGTTTATTGGCATGTCCAGATGAATTTCAGGCTGAGGCACATGTCGTTACAGAAGTTTATCATACCAATCCCAATCTGTCTGTTATTTTTCCTTTTGTCAATGATGCTGAGCAGTTAAAGCAAGCTATTACAATACTGCGTCAGCATGGTTTTACTGGGAAAATCGGCACAATGATTGAATTGCCGTCAGCTTATTTTGACTTGGACAGGATACTGGAAACTGGTATTTCAAAGATTATAGTTGGAATGAATGATTTGACTTCATTTATTTTTGCGACTGTAAGAAACAGTCAATGGCATGAAATGGAAAGTCCCATTATATTAGAAATGCTGAGACAGATGCAGGATAAAGCAAGGATGAAAAAGATTGATTTTGCTGTAGCAGGCTATCTGAATACTTCTTTCATACAAAAAATGAATCAGATGGGGATTGAGTGCATTATCCACTACAGTTCTATTCCGGAGATTTTTAATTTAGAGATTGACCATCCAGATCATCTCAAATGTGTAAAAGAAGAAAGTAAAAAAATACAAAGGAGCAACCCATGACACCGCAAGAAATGTGGAATGCCTACAAGCAAATCAACCCCTTGATTGGAGATGAAATAGACGCCTGGGCTTTTGGAGTTGAGGCAGATCTCTTGGCTGACTTGGTTCTAAGAGGCGAAAAAACAGCAACAGCCTCAGCTTACGACCTCTACGCAGTAGAGGACGACTCCCTTCCACAAGAAGGGACTTTCGATGTCATTTTGGACAGCCAAGATCAAGCTGTCTGTATTGTCGAAATTACAATGGTTTCTGTTCAGCCTTTCTATCAAGTGTCAGCCGACCATGCCTACAAGGAAGGTGAAGGCGATAAATCCTTAGCCTACTGGCGTCAGGTTCATGAGGAATTTTTCACGGAGTGGCTGGAGGAAGCAGGTCTGGATTTTACACCTGATAGCAAGGTGGTTTTAGAAGAATTTCGAAAGGTTTATCCTCTCTAGACTACTATAAGGAAGAAAGTTTTGGAAATCACTGTCCAAAGCTTTTTTCTAACTTAAAATATGATAAAATAGGTATGTTTGAACTAGAGCGTTTGCTCAGAAATTTAGAATAGGAGAAAATGATGCAAGCAGTAGAACATTATATCGAAACATTTGTTCCTGAACATTATGATTTGTTTTTAGACTTGAGTCGTGAGACTAAGACGTTTTCAGGAAAAGTAACCATTACTGGTCAAGCTAAAAGTGACCGTATTTCCCTCCACCAAAAAGACTTGGAAATTGCTTCAGTTGAAGTAGCAGGACAAGCTCGTCCATATACAGTTGATAACGAAAACGAAGCTCTTCATATCGAACTTACAGAAGCAGGTTCAGTTGAATTGATCATCGCTTTTTCAGGTAAAATCACAGACAACATGACAGGAATCTATCCATCATACTACACAGTTGATGGAGTTAAGAAGGAAGTTTTGTCTACTCAGTTTGAGAGCCACTTTGCTCGCGAAGCCTTCCCATGTGTGGACGAGCCAGAAGCTAAAGCAACCTTTGATCTAGCACTTCGCTTTGACCAAGCAGAAGGCGAGATTGCCCTGTCAAACATGCCAGAGATTGATGTTGAAAACCGCAAGGAGACGGGTATCTGGAAGTTTGAGACAACACCTCGTATGTCTTCATACTTGCTAGCTTTCGTTGCTGGTGATTTGCAAGGAATTACTGCTACAACTAAAAACGGTACTCTCGTTGGTGTATACTCAACCAAGGCACATCCACTTTCGAACCTTGAGTTTTCACTAGACATCGCTGTTCGTTCTATCGAATTTTACGAAGAATACTACGGAGTTAAGTACCCAATTCCTCAATCTCTTCATATCGCCCTTCCTGACTTCTCTGCAGGTGCTATGGAAAACTGGGGTCTTGTGACTTACCGTGAAGTTTACTTGGTTGTGGATGATAACTCTACCTTTGCCAGCCGTCAACAAGTTGCTCTTGTCATTGCCCATGAGCTTGCCCACCAATGGTTCGGTAACCTTGTGACTATGAAGTGGTGGGATGACCTCTGGCTCAACGAAAGCTTCGCTAATATGATGGAATATGTCTGTGTGGATGCCATCGAGCCAAGCTGGAATATCTTTGAAGACTTCCAAACTGGTGGCGTTCCATCTGCTTTAAAACGTGATGCGACAGATGGTGTTCAGTCTGTTCACGTTGAAGTCAAACACCCAGATGAAATCAACACTCTATTTGACGGAGCTATCGTCTATGCCAAAGGAAGCCGTCTAATGCACATGCTTCGTCGTTGGTTAGGAGATGAAGATTTTGCTAAAGGTTTGCACGCTTACTTTGAAAAACACCAATACGGAAACACTATTGGTCGTGACCTTTGGAATGCCCTTGGTCAAGCATCAGGCCGTGATGTAGCAGCCTTTATGGATTCTTGGTTGGAGCAACCTGGTTATCCAGTTTTGACTGCTACAGTTGAAAATGATGTTTTGAAGATCTCACAAAAACAATTCTTCATCGGTGAACACGAAGACAAGAACCGTCTTTGGGTAGTACCCCTTAACAGTAACTGGAAAGGTTTGCCAGATACACTTGAAACTGAAAGCATCGAAATTCCAGGTTATGCAGCTTTTCTTGCTGAAAACAAGACAGCCCTTCGTCTCAACACTGAAAATACTGCCCACTACATTACTGACTATCAAGGTGAATTACTGGATGCTATCCTTTCAGAATTAGTTGAACTTGATAACACAAGTAAGCTTCAAATCGTCCAAGAACGTCGTTTGCTTGCTGAAGCAGGACATGTATCATATGCAGACTTGTTGCCAGTGCTTGATAAACTTGCCAAGGAAGAGTCTTACCTGGTTGTTGCTGCAGTTTCTCAAGTTGTTTCTGCCCTTGAGCGCTTTATCGATGAAGGAACAGAAGCCGAGAAAGCCTTTAACACTCTGGTTGCTAAATCGGCCCGTCACAATTATGAGCGACTTGGCTTTGAAGCGAAAAACGGAGAATCAGATGAGGATGAGTTGGTTCGTCAATTGACCATTTCTATGATGATTCGTTCAAATGATGAAGAAGCTAGTCAGGTAGCAAGTCAAATCTTTGCAGGCCATAAAGAAAAACTTGCAGGACTTCCAGCAGCCATTCGTTCTCAAGTCCTTATCAATGAGATCAAACATCACGAGACTAAGGACTTGGTGGCAACTTACCTAGACCTATACACTCATGCAACAGATGCAGTTTTCAAACGTCAATTAGCAGCTGCGCTTGCATACAGTACAGATGCAGAAAACATCCAAACTCTTCTTGCAACTTGGAAGGACAAATTTGTCGTGAAACCACAAGACCTTTCAGCATGGTACCTCCAATTCCTTGGACACCAAGCTACCCAAGAAACTGTTTGGGTTTGGGCTCGTGAAAACTGGGATTGGATCAAGGCAGCCCTTGGTGGAGATATGAGCTTTGACAGCTTTGTCATCTTCCCATCACATATCTTTAAAACAGAACAACGTTTGGCAGAGTATAAGGCCTTCTTTGAACCACAACTTTCTGACCTCGCTCTTAGCCGTAATATCAGCATGGGTATCAAGGATATCGCAGCGCGCGTTGAATTGATTAAACGTGAAAAAGCAGCGGTTGAAGCAGTTGTTGCACAATATGGCAAGGCTTAAAAACTTCTTGACTAAATAGTATATAAAAACTCAACTTTCTCTTATAAAAACAAGGAAAGTTGAGTTTTTTTTAAGATATTTTTGCTATAATGGTTATAATAAGGAGGAATTTTTGATGATCAAGATTCTATTAGTGGAAGATGACCTGGGACTATCAAATTCAGTTTTTGACTTTCTAGATGATTTTGCGGATGTCATGCAAGTTTTTGATGGCGAAGAAGGTCTCTATGAGGCCGAAAGTGGCGTTTATGATTTGATTCTCCTTGATTTGATGTTACCTGAAAAAAATGGTTTCCAAGTCTTGAAAGAATTGCGTGAAAAGGGTGTATCTACACCAGTTCTCATCATGACAGCCAAGGAAAGTCTCGATGACAAAGGGCACGGCTTTGAACTTGGGGCTGATGATTATCTAACCAAACCATTCTACCTAGAAGAACTCAAGATGCGTATCCAGGCCCTTCTAAAACGTTCGGGTAAGTTCAACGAAAATACCTTATCGTACGGTGACTTGACAGTCAATCTATCTACCAATGAAGTTAAAGTCAATGATACTGCTGTTGAACTCTTGGGTAAAGAGTTTGAGCTCTTAGTTTATTTTCTCCAAAACCAAAATGTCATCTTACCAAAAACCCAAATCTTTGACCGTTTATGGGGATTTGACAGTGATACAACCATCTCCGTAGTAGAAGTCTATGTATCAAAAGTTCGTAAGAAATTAAAGGGCTCAGCCTTTGCTCAAAATCTTCAAACTCTACGTAGTGTTGGGTATATTTTAAAACATGTTTAATAAAATAAGAAAGAATTGGTACGCAGAAGATTTCAGCTACTTTGTCCGTAACTTTGGTGTCTTTACGCTTATCTTCTCTGCAATGACTTTGATTATCTTACAAGTTATGCACTCGAGTCTTTATACTTCAGTAGATGAAAAGTTGCAGATTCTAAGTAGCAATCCCCATGATGTGATTCAATTGGCTGTAAATAGAACGTCAGAGGGTATAAAAGATCTGAACAATGAATCTGTTGTAAAATCGGGCGATAAGAAACCGAGTGTTAGTTCAAATACAGAAGCAATCCTGTTCGATGAAAATCTGAATCAATTGATAGCAGGAAATCGCTTTTTAGGTTTAGACAAAATTACCTTTAATAAAAAGGATTTAAATCATATCCGACAGCTTCATATTCAGAATAGTTTTGGACAGGATGAGATTTATAGAGTTCTACTAACAGAAATGAATATTGAGACTGTTTCGACCAATATTAAATACGCGGCCGTATTGATTAATACCACTCAGTTAGAGCAAATCAGTCAGAATCATGAACAGCTTATCGTAGTTGTAATGGCTAGCTTTTGGATTCTGTCACTTCTAGCTAGTCTATACCTTGCTAGAGTTAGTGTCAAACCCTTACTTGAAAGTATGCAGAAACAACAAAACTTTGTTGAGAATGCCAGTCATGAGCTTCGTACACCTTTAGCAGTTTTGCAAAATCGTTTGGAAACACTTTTTCGCAAACCTGAAGCTACCATTATGGAGTCTAGTGAGAGTATAGCTTCAAGTCTAGAAGAAGTGCGTAATATGCGCCTTTTAACAACCAATCTTCTCAATCTAGCCCGTCGTGATGATGGGATTAAGCCAGATTTAGGTGAGGTTCAACCAGAATTTTTCAACACAATTTTTACAAACTATGAAATGATTGCAACTGAGAATCATAAAGTCTTTCATTTTGAAAATAGAATCAAGCGTACCATTATTACAGACAAGCTTCTCCTTAAGCAATTAATGACAATCCTCTTTGATAATGCTGTAAAGTATACAGAAGAAGACGGAGAGATTAATTTTGTGATTACTGCAACAGATCGTAACTTGTACTTGACTGTATCGGATGACGGTATTGGTATACCACAAGCAGATAAAAAGAAAATATTTGATCGTTTTTACAGGGTTGATAAGGCCAGAACTAGACAAAAGGGTGGATTTGGTCTTGGCTTATCCCTAGCTAAACAAATTGTCGATGCCCTCAAAGGATCCATCAGTGTTAAAGATAATAAACCCCATGGAACTATTTTTGAGGTAAAAATCGCTATCCAAACACCGCCTAAACGTAAAAATAAATAAAAAAACCTTCGATTCATCGAAGGTTTTTATTTGAATTTTTTCTTGATAAAAGTGCGTTGAAGTTTTAAGGTCCCTAGACTAAGTGCTACGGCCAATCCCAAGGATAGAATGGTGTTTAATTTTAATGATAGGAATATAAAACTAAAGAGTGCTAAAAAGACACAGAAACAAGCAATATTTACAAAGAAAAGAACTTCTTTTATACTAGCGACAGAAGTATTCTCTGGAATATAATCTTGATACTGGGTTGTTTTTGTTCTTTCTTGTTCAAACTCATACGATCGTAATTTTCTTGCGGGCATTTCTCTCTCCTTACAGTACACCTTCTATTTTATCATTTTTTATATTGAAAATTATTACAGGATTGTTACAAATTGCATAAACACTGTTTTTTATCTCCAATCTGTCTTCTTGACACCCCTGCCGGAAAATGATAGGATGAGTAAACCGTTTAAAATTTATCATTTTTTTAACTTATATAAGGAAAAATTTGATGGTTAAAACGAATAAAAATCATACACAGATGCAAATAAATTCAATTTTGAAGTAAGGACAGGATTCTTTTGAATTGATTCTAGTTGGTCATGACGAGATAGTTTTCTATCTTTAGTGCTATGGTAAAGAGGAGATTTATTCCCTCGACAACTGAATACTTAAAGGAGATTGGCATGTATCTTGCTATCAAAGAAATTTTACAGAATAAACTGCGTTACAGTTTAATTCTAACAACCATTTTTCTCATTGCTTTTATGGTCTTTTTTATGACCAGTTTGGCTCTCGGGCTTGTTCGAAATAACAGGGCTGCTATTGATAATTGGCAAGCAACAGGAGTTGTGCTATCCGATTATGCAAATGATAATTTGACTGCATCCTTCATACCAGAAAAAGACTACAAAGATAAAGTGTCTGAGGATGCTGTTCCCCTGAGCTATATGTTTGCAGTGACAAACCTTGTTAATAGTAGTGACAAGATGAATGTCTCTATTTTTGGTCAAGAGTGGGACAGTTTTATTTCGCCAACCCTGATTGAAGGACGTTACCCAGAAAATGACCAAGAAGTGGTAGTGGATCAGTCTTTTGAAAATTACGGCATCAAACTCGGGGACGCTATTCAACTCAACGGAAGTGAGACAAGTTTTAAGATTGTAGGTTTGACCAGAGAAAATAAATTTTTCACGGAGCCTGTTGTCTTTACAAGTTTAACAACGTATTGGGATTTACAAGGAACAACAAAAGGCAATCGTTCGATCTCTGCATTGGTATTGCAAAATGATGTAGAAGTGACTGGCGATGGTTTGAAGCAGATTTCTATTCAAAAATTGATTTCGAAAATTCCTGGCTATACCCCTCAGGTCAATGTATTCTCAGGAATGATTCTAGCCATGATTGTCATTACAGGTCTGATTGTAGGCATTTTTATCTACATCATTACCATTCAAAAATTAGGCCTCTATGGAATTATGCGAGCGCAAGGGATTCAGATAAAATCCATCGTATGGTCCCTTTTCTGCCAAATCTTTCTCTTATCTGGTTTGGGTATAGGATTGGCTCTATTAGCCATTTGGGCTGTCATTTTAGTCTTACCTGCAACCTTCTTTTTCTACCCTAGTTGGATGGCATACTTTGTCTTAAGCCTGATCATTTGCTTGATGGAACTACTAGGTGGCGTCATTTCGCTTCCGCGTCTACTTAAAGTGGATCCAATTACAGCGATTGCAGAATGATAAGGAGAATAAAATGACGATATTAATTGAGATGATTCAAGTGACAAAAACTTATGGCGAAGGCAATATGAAAGTTACAGCTCTCCATGAGACCAATTTTCAGCTAAACGCTGGGGAGTTTGTAGCGATTGTGGGACCTTCTGGGTCAGGGAAAACAACCTTTTTAACGACTCTAGGACAACTTCAGGAAGCTTCAAGTGGAAAGATTCTAGTAAAGGGAAAAGAGACTGGGCATTTATCTGAAAAAGAAAAAACGGATTTGCGCTTCAGAGAATTTGGTTTTATCCTCCAGGCTTCAAATCTGATTCCATTTTTGACAGTTAAGGAGCAATTAGATTTAATTGACCGTTTGGATAAAAAGAAATCTATAAAAAGTGACCGACAAGAGTTGTTTAGTTTGTTGGATTTGGAAAAGGTTCAAAATCACTATCCCAAAGCTCTCTCTGGTGGTGAACGCCAACGAGCTGCAATTGCTAGAGCCCTTTATAATAATCCTAGTATCGTGCTTGCAGATGAACCGACTGCTAGCTTGGATACACAACGTGCTTATCAAGTGACGGATATGCTGGCTTCAATTGCCCATGAGCAAGGCAGGGGAGTTGTCATGATTACGCATGATACTCGCTTGCTAGATAAGGTTGACCGTATTTATGTGATGAATGACGGACGACTTGTTGAAAAGACACAAGCATAAATCTAAAAAGTGAACTGTTATTGATACGGTTCACTTTTTTAAAATTTGGACTAACAAGCCCCACTTTTCTATATAGCTGATTTTTTGGAAATGTGGTATAATTTTCTCTATGGAAAAGATTATCATTACAGCAACTGCTGAAAGTATTGAACAAGTAAAACAGCTACTTGAAGCTGGTGTCGACCGCATTTATGCCGGTGAGAAAGATTTTGGTCTTCGTTTGCCAACTACCTTTAGTCATGAAGAATTGCGTGAAATCGCAAAAATCGTTCATGATGCCGGTAAGGAATTAATCGTTGCGGTCAATGCTCTTATGCACCAAGACATGATGGACCGTATCAAGCCATTCTTGGACTTTTTAGAAGAAATCAAAACGGACTATATCACAGTTGGGGACGCAGGTGTCTTTTATGTGGTTAACCGTGATAAATATTCTTTCAAAACGATTTATGATGCCTCAACCATGGTCACCAGCAGTCGTCAGATTAACTTCTGGGGACAAAAAGCAGGAGCATCAGAAGCAGTTTTGGCGCGTGAAATCCCATCTGCAGAACTTTTCAAAATGCCTGAGATTCTTGAAATTCCTGCTGAGGTCTTGGTATATGGTGCTAGTGTTATCCACCATTCGAAGCGTCCACTCTTGCAAAACTACTATAATTTCACACAGATTGATGATGAAAAATCTCGTCAACGTGATTTGTTCTTGGCTGAGCCAAGTGACCCAGAGAGCCATTATTCTATTTTTGAAGACAATCATGGAACTCATATCTTTGCTAACAATGACCTTGATTTGATGACCAAGTTAACTGAATTGGTTGAGCATGGTTTCACTCATTGGAAGCTTGAAGGTCTCTACACTCCAGGCCAAAATTTTGTAGAAATTGCAAAACTCTTTATTAAAGCTCGTAACTTAATCCAAGAAGGGAACTTTACAGATGACCAAGCCTTCTTGCTTGATGAAGAAGTTCGCAAGCTCCATCCTAAAAATCGTTTCTTGGATACTGGATTTTACGACTATGACCCTGATATGGTTAAATAAACATCACAAAACCCGAAATAAAATGTTCGGGTTTTTCTAGTGTAAGGATGAATTTGAAGCGTATTCATGATATAATAGAAGTAGCTCTATTTGGAGGTGTATAAGTGGAAAATCTGAAAAAAATGGCAGGGATTAAAGCTGCCGAGTTCGTCAAAGATGGTATGGTTATCGGGCTTGGAACAGGCTCAACAGCCTACTATTTCGTAGAAGAAATAGGTCGTCGTATCAAGGAAGAGGGCTTACAGATTACAGCTGTAACGACTTCTAGTGTGACCAGCAAGCAGGCAGAAGGACTCAATATTCCTCTCAAGTCAATTGACCAAGTGGACTTTGTAGACCTGACAGTCGATGGTGCAGATGAAGTAGACAGTCAGTTTAACGGCATCAAAGGCGGTGGTGGGGCCCTTCTCATAGAAAAGGTTGTCGCAACCCCATCTAAAGAATATATCTGGGTAGTTGATGAAAGTAAGCTAGTAGAGAAACTTGGTGCCTTTAAATTACCAGTAGAGGTTGTTCAATATGGTGCCGAGCAGGTCTTCCGTCGATTTGAACGAGCTGGCTATAAACCGAGCTTTCGTGAAAAAGATGGTCAACGTTTTGTGACGGATATGCAAAACTTTATCATCGACCTTGCCTTGGAAGTGATTGAAGACCCAATTGCTCTTGGACAAGAATTGGATCATGTCGTTGGTGTCGTCGAGCATGGCTTGTTTAACCAAATGGTGGATAAGGTCATCGTTGCTGGACAAGAGGGCGTTCAGATTTTAACTTCAACAAAAGCGAAATAATCAAAATAATAAGGAGACATACTATGCCAAAATTTAATCGTATTCACTTGGTAGTATTAGATTCTGTAGGAATCGGTGCAGCACCAGATGCTCATAACTTTGTCAACGCTGGTGTTCCTGATGGTGCATCAGACACGCTTGGACACATTTCAAAATCAGTAGGTTTGAATGTTCCAAATATGGCAAAACTTGGTCTTGGGAACATTCCTCGCGAAACACCATTGAAGACAGTTCCAGTTGAGAGCAATCCAACAGGTTATGCGACTAAGCTTGAAGAGGTATCTCTAGGTAAAGATACCATGACTGGTCACTGGGAAATCATGGGACTTAATATCACTGAACCTTTCGATACTTTCTGGAATGGATTCCCAGAGGAAATCCTTACTAAAATCGAAGGATTTTCAGGACGTAAGGTTATTCGTGAAGCCAACAAACCATATTCAGGAACAGCTGTCATCGATGACTTTGGACCACGCCAAATGGAAACTGGCGAGTTGATTATCTATACATCAGCTGACCCAGTTCTTCAAATCGCAGCTCACGAAGAGATTATTCCTTTGGATGAACTCTACCGTATCTGTGAATACGCTCGTTCAATTACCCTTGAGCGCCCAGCTCTTCTAGGACGTATTATTGCTCGTCCTTATGTTGGTGAGCCTGGAAACTTCACACGTACGGCTAACCGTCGTGACTTGGCTGTATCTCCATTTGCTCCAACTGTTTTGGACAAATTGAATGAAGCAGGTATTGATACATATGCAGTTGGTAAGATTAACGATATCTTCAACGGTGCTGGTATCAACCACGATATGGGCCATAACAAATCAAATAGCCACGGTATAGATACCTTGATTAAGACCATGGGACTTCCTGAGTTCCAAGAAGGCTTCTCATTTACCAACTTGGTAGACTTTGATGCTCTTTACGGACACCGTCGCAATGCGCACGGCTACCGTGATTGTTTGCATGAGTTTGATGAGCGCTTGCCAGAAATCATGGCAGCAATGAGAGAAGACGATCTTCTTTTGATTACCGCTGACCACGGAAATGACCCAACCTATGCTGGTACAGACCATACTCGTGAATATATTCCACTCTTGGCATACAGTCCATCCTTTAAAGGCAATGGATTAATTCCAGTTGGACACTTCGCCGACATCTCAGCAACAATTGCGGATAACTTTGGCGTTGAAACTGCCATGATTGGTGAAAGTTTCTTAGATAAATTGGTATAAGATGACGCAATATGCTTTACTTGTTCGGGGCATTAATGTCGGTGGGAAAAATAAAGTTGTCATGGCGCAACTTCGTCAAGAACTGACAGAGTTGAGACTGGAAAAGGTTGAAACCTACATCAACAGTGGCAATATTTTCTTTAATAGCATTGTGCCTAGAACTAAATTAATAGAGAAATTACAGGCTTTCTTTGAAAGATGTTATCCATTTATCCAGAGTTTTTCCTTGTTGTCTCACGAAGACTATGAAAAGGAGCTTAGAAATCTTCCTGATTGGTGGAACCATGAGATGGCCCGAAAGGATGTGCTCTTTTACACCGAGGGCTTGGATGTGGATCAAGTCATCGAGAAAGTGAACAGTTTGGAACTGGTTGATGAAGTGCTTCATTTTGGGAAATTAGGGATCTTCTGGGGTAAATTGTCAGAAGCTAGCTACTCTAAAACAGCTTATCATAAGCACTTGCTTAAGATGCCTTTCTATCGCAATATTACCATTCGTAACGCTAATACCTTTGACAAAATTGGTCAATTTTTAAAACATAAAGAAGGAGTTACCTAATGACATTATTAAATAAAATCAATGAAACAGCAGCATTTTTGAAGGGCAAAGGAATGGAAGCTCCTGAGTTCGGTTTGATCCTTGGTTCAGGTCTTGGAGAATTGGCTGAAGAAATCGAAAATGCAGTCGTAGTAGACTACTCTGACATTCCAAACTGGGGACGTTCTACTGTTGTTGGACATGCTGGTAAATTGGTTTATGGTGATCTTGCTGGACGTAAAGTCTTGGCTCTTCAAGGTCGTTTCCACTTCTACGAAGGAAATCCTCTTGAAGTTGTGACTTTCCCTGTCCGTGTTATGAAAGTCTTGGGATGTGAAGGAGTGCTTGTAACCAATGCTGCTGGTGGTATCGGCTTCGGTCCTGGTACCTTGATGGCTATTACTGACCACATCAACATGACTGGTCAAAACCCATTGATGGGTGAAAACTTGGATGACTTTGGTCCACGTTTCCCTGATATGTCGAAAGCTTACACTCCAGAATATCGTGCTACTGCCCATGAAGTGGCTAAAAAACTCGGTATCAAGCTTGATGAAGGTGTCTATATCGGTGTGACAGGTCCAACTTATGAAACTCCAGCTGAAATCCGTGCCTATAAGACATTGGGAGCAGACGCAGTTGGTATGTCCACTGTTCCTGAAGTTATTGTGGCCGCTCACTCAGGCTTGAAAGTTCTAGGAATTTCATGTATCACTAACCATGCTGCAGGATTCCAAGAAGAACTTAACCACGAAGAAGTTGTAGAAGTGACCGAGCGTGTCAAAGGCGACTTCAAAGGCTTGCTAAAAGCTATTCTTGCTGAATTATAATCATGTTACAAGAGTTGAGGAGTAGTCTTCAAAAAATCCCATATAACCTCAAATTAGTTCTAGCGGTCATCATGCTAGGGCTAGTTTCAGGTATATTCGGAATTTTGCTCCATTATCTTTTAGAGCTGGTTGAAGGGATTGCTTTTGGTCAGACAGAGCATACCACTGGATTCTTGATAGATGGTGTTGCCTCATCACGAATAGGCTTCAGTTTAATCATCGTGGGTGTCAGTTCTGCCTTGGTCTGGTATTTCTTGCAAAGAAAAGCAAAGATTTTTTCCATCAAAGCGCAGATGAAAGATGAAACATCACAATACAAACTTCATTTTTTAAAACAACTAGTTCATTCAATTTGGCAGATTGTTGCAGTTGGAGGAGGAGCGCCTATCGGTAAGGAAGCTGCGCCACGGGAGATTGGAGCTTTATTTGCAAGACCTATTGCCAATATTTTCTCTCTCTCCGTGAAGGACCAAATCTTTCTCATTGCCTGTGGAGCTGGTGCGGGTTTAGCGGCTGTCTATCAGGTACCGTTAACGAGTGTGTTTTTCGTTTTTGAAACCTTGGGAATTGCTTTATCTGTCAAACGTTTTTTCTTGGTCGGTCTGACCACATATGTATCAGCCTTTATAGCAGGCTTTGTTGTTTCAGATCATGCTCTCTACCAGATTCCAGTCATGACTTGGCCACTAGGTGATATGTGGCTTGTTCCACTATTAGTTCTTTTCCTGACTCCACTCGCTTGGCTTTTTAGTCGCTTCAACAAACAAGTTTCTTCAAAGAGAATAAAGGACAAGCGGATACTCTATACTCTGCCTGTAACATTCCTTTTCCTTGTTGGATTGGCTAGCTATTTGCCTCATTTACTTGGTAATGGGCGTATGATGGCTCAGGAAATTTTAAACGGCAGTAATGCCAAGATGGTAATCCTCTTATTTGTCTTGAAAGCCTTGGTCGTTTTAGTTACCCTTTGGGCAGGTGCCTATGGCGGTACCTTGACCCCATCTTTTGCCTTGGGGATGGCAGGAGCTGCACTCTTGACCATTATTTTAGGTAGTGGCAACCAGCCAGCAGTCTTACTATTAGGTTCGGTTTGCTTTTTAGCAGTGACCTTGAAGGCACCCCTGTCTGCAACTGGATTGGTAATGGGGTTCACTGGTCTGTCATTTGTGGCTATACCTTTTCTTATGGTGACTGCTTACTTGGCATTTGGTTTTGCTAAAATGCTGGACCGAATCCCTTGGGAGAAATACTTACGACCAAAGACAAGGATAATAGAAAATTAATAAGAATACTCTAGTTTTTCTAATCCAAAATAAATTTTAAATTTATAATCAATATCATTTAATAAAGAAAGGTAGAGCATGTGTTCAGATTTGAACACGAGCGGAAAGCTCGGAAAATAGATAATCTGACTGAGAAATCAGGATTTCTCGTCAGATTCCTAATTTTCAGTCGCTTTCTGATCGCTCTTTGTATCATAAACTATGTCTATCCATATTGCTGCTAAGCAGGGTGAAATTGCTGATAAAATTCTTCTTCCTGGGGATCCTCTTCGTGCGAAATTTATCGCTGAGAACTTTTTAGAAGACCCTGTTTGTTTCAACGAAGTCCGTAACATGTTTGGTTACACAGGTACTTATAAGGGTCACCGTGTATCAGTTATGGGAACTGGGATGGGAATGCCCTCAATCTCTATTTATGCGCGCGAGTTGATTGTCGACTACGGAGTGAAGAAATTGATCCGTGTTGGAACTGCTGGTTCTTTAAATGAGGACGTTCATGTCCGTGAATTGGTCTTGGCACAAGCTGCTGCAACTAATTCAAATATCATCCGCAACGATTGGCCTCAATACGATTTTCCACAAATTGCTAGCTTTGACTTGTTAGATAAGGCTTATCATATTGCCAAAGACCTTGGTATGACTACTCACGTCGGAAATGTCTTGTCATCAGACGTTTTCTATTCAAACTATGGTGAAAAGAATATCGAGCTTGGAAAGTGGGGTGTGAAGGCTGTCGAAATGGAAGCAGCAGCTCTTTACTATCTTGCTGCTCAACACCACGTCGATGCTTTAGCTATTATGACGATTTCTGATAGCTTGGTTAATCCAGAAGAGGACACTACAGCAGAAGAACGTCAAAATACCTTCACTGATATGATGAAGGTTGGTTTGGAAACATTGATTGCTGACTAAGGCTCTTAGATTTGAAGCTAGTCTTTTTGCTTGCGATTTCTAATAGTTGTGAGCGTGATATCCCATAATCATCCAATAAAAGTTGAAAGCCCAGTTGATAGTAGCCAAAGGTTTTCAACTTTTTTAGAACTAAAAAATTAAGGAGGAGTAAGATGGATAAAATGGAACAATTACAGGAACTGATAGATCAAAGTCAAAGAATTGTCTTTTTCGGTGGTGCAGGAGTTTCTACTGAGTCAAATATTCCAGATTTTCGAAGTTCAGATGGTCTATATAGTCTTAAGTTAGGTAGACATTTTTCTGCGGAACAATTAGTTTCTCATACTATGTTTGTGCGTTATCCAGAGGACTTTTTCGATTTTTACAAAAAACATCTAGTATATCCAAAAGCCAAGCCCAATGCAGCCCATTATTATCTGGCTTCGTTAGAAAAGGCTGGTAAGCTTAAGGCTGTTGTAACTCAAAATATTGATAGTCTTCACGAGATGGCAGGTTCGAAGAAGGTTTTGAAACTGCATGGAAGCGTGGACCGTAATTACTGTCAGGGCTGTCATCGTTTTTATGATTTAGTAAGCTTTTTGGCTCTCGAAGGTCCTGTTCCGTACTGCCAAGATTGTGGTCAGGTAGTTAAACCCGATGTAATTCTTTATGAGGAGCCACTCGATATGGATGTTTTTAGCCAAGCGGCTCAAGTTATCCAGAAAGCTGATTTATTGATTATAGGTGGGACTTCTTTGGTTGTTTATCCTGCAGCTAGTTTGATTAATTACTTCTCAGGTTCAAAACTTGTTGTTATAAACAAATCAAGCACTCCTCAAGACAGTAAAGCTGATTTAGTCATTGAAGGAAAAATTGGAGAAGTCTTTTCTAAATTGAGACAATAACATATAGCTAAAAGAAGGAGTAGCTTATTTATTTCAGTTTTGTCTTATCAAATGAAGGAAAATATATAAAATGAGGGCTCAATTTTTGAGTCCTCATTTTTGATTTAAGAATTGATCTAGTTCTCTTTGATTATGAATAATCGTAATTTTTTGTGCATAATCAAGACAAATTTGTTTGTACTGTTCTTTATGTACAGAGCTACGACCAACCCATAGAATCCAGCGGATAAATTCCCAGTTAAATTGCTCAGGACATCCAGCTGCCATGCTTTCTCTGACTCTTCCTCTATATTTGAGATAGCGTTTAAAAGCTCTAAAAAGACAAGACCAAGATGAAAAATTAAGAAAGATGATTTGATCAGCTTTTTGCAATCTTTCCTCATAGCAGCACCAAGAATAGTTGCCATCAATGACCCAGTTCTCGTTTTCTGCTAAAAAAGTCTGCATTTCTTTTAACATCCAATCTCGATTACTCTCTTGCCAACCTGGCTGAAATTGGAGAGTATCTATATGGAGTTTGGGTATAGAATAGCAATTGGCAAGTTTATCTGCTAGAGTTGATTTTCCTGACCCAGAGTATCCAATTATGGAAATTTTCATGATGCTCCCTCTAAAATTTGGTACAAAAAAAGCTCCGTAGAGCTCATTTTGTTTTCAGTTATTGATTAACCAAGTTTAGTAGCAAGACGTGCTTTATCACGGCTAGCTTTGTTTTTGTGGATCAAACCTTTAGTTTCTGCTTTATCGATAGCTGAGCTTGCAGCACGGTAAAGTTCTTCAGATGGGTTTGCTTCAAAAGCTTTGATAGCAGTACGCATAGCTGATTTTTGAGCTGAGTTTTTTTCGTTTTGTTTAACGTTCAATTCAGCACGTTTGATAGCTGATTTAATGTTTGCCAATGTTCTTACCTCCATATTTACTAACTATACCATTATATCTGAAAACTGTTATTTTGACAAGGGGAAATCATTTTTTTAAATAAATTTCATCAATTTCATGATTTTTTGATTTATGAAGAATAACTTCAGCCCGATTTCGTGTCGGTTCTATATAGTTTTGGAGGTTAGTCAGATTAATACTAGTCCAAACTTGATGAGCTAAATCCTTTACCTCACCTAAAGGTAGTTGAGCGTAACTATAATAGTAACTATCTGGATCATCTTGAGCCATACTTAATAGTTTTAGGAATCTATCTAAGTACCAACTCTCGATATCCTCTACAGCTGCGTCTACATAGATTGAAAAATCAAAGAAATCAGTTATATAGAGGCGAGCATTTTGGGGATTTTGGAAAACATTGATTCCCTCAACAATTACGAAATCAGCGGCCTCTACCCGTTGTTTTTGATCTGGTACGATATCATAGATTTCATGAGAGTAGACTGGGATATCAACATCTTGACCATTCTTAAGATGATCTAGGAAATTGATGAGAGCCTCCATGTCATAACTTTCTGGGAAACCTTTCCTAGTCAGAATTTCTCGTTTGATTAAGGTATCATTAGGGAATAGGAAACCATCAGTTGTAACTAACTCAACTGTAGCTCCTGGAACGATACGTGAAAGCAATATTTGTAAAAGACGGCTTGTAGTAGATTTTCCAACAGCCACACTCCCTGATACACCAATGATAAAGGGCTGGGTTTTACTTTCTCTCTGAAGGAAAATGCTTTTAGAAAATGCCAGGTCTTCTTTGGAACGTTTGTAGATTTGAATCAGATGCGCAAGTGGTAAATAAATGTCTGTTACGTCGTCCAAGCTGATTTGGTCGTTAAAACTTTTGATAGAATCCAATTCGTCTTCAGTCAAAGGTGGAGTTGTTTTACGATGTAAAGATTGCCAGGTTTTGCGGCTAATTTTTTCAAAATGTAAAAATTCGTTAGTCATAATTTATCCTCATTAACCCCCCTAGTATAACATATTTCTAATTTAAAGGGGGAATAAAAGATTTGAATCAGAGCGCTTTCTTTGTTAAAATAAAGCTAAGAAATACCAATAAAGGAGTGTGGGGTTATGGCAAAATTTTTAACTGATAAAAAATTGGCCGTCTCTATTTTATTAGTCATCCTTTTATGGATATCAGCAATTTTATGGAACTTTGATATTTCTATTGGAAGATTTAATACCAACTGGCTCTATTTTGTATTTTTTAAGCTATTACCAACTTTAGGCATTCTCTATATTTTCTTAGCATTTTTGTTAAAGAAATGGTGGCTGATTTTGATTGGTCTAGTTTGTCTATTTTCATTTTTTATTAGTATGTTCCTAGGTTATCTCTTCTTAGGTCCTTAGTTGGTATAGACCGTGTAAACGATTTAAAATATCTAAATTTTATGGTAAAATAATCCTATGAGTAAAATGTATTATGCAGAAAACCCAGATGCAGCCCATGATGTTCATGAACTTAGAGTTGACCTACTTGGGCAAAAGATGACCTTTTTGACAGATGCTGGTGTCTTTAGCAAAAAAATGATTGATTTCGGAAGTCAGCTGTTGTTAAGATGTCTAGATGTCGAAAAAGGTGAAAAAATCCTTGATGTTGGTTGTGGCTACGGTCCAATAGGCTTGTCTTTGGTTAAAGCTTATGGTGCCCAAGCGACCATGGTGGATATCAATAATCGTGCCCTGGATTTAGCCCAGCAAAATGCTGTAAAAAACAATGTTCAAGCGACAATCTTCCAGTCCAATATTTATGAGCAGGTAGAAGGTCAATTCGATCATGTCATTTCGAATCCGCCCATTCGTGCAGGCAAGAAAGTCGTTCATGAAATCATTGAAAAAAGCATTGATTATCTTGTAGACGGTGGTGATTTGACCATTGTTATCCAGAAAAAGCAAGGAGCCCCAAGTTCCAAAAACAAGATGGAAGATGTTTTTGGTAATTGTGAGGTCGTTAAGAAAGACAAGGGATATTATATCCTTAGAAGTGTGAAAGAATGAGAGCAGTAGATCTAATCCAAAAAAAAAGAGACGGTCAAGAACTGACCTCAAGTGAAATCCAATGGCTGATTGAAGGTTATGTTGCAGGAACTGTTCCTGATTACCAGATGTCAGCTTTTGCCATGGCAGTTTACTTCCGAGGAATGACCACACGAGAGATTTCCGATTTGACTATGAACATGGTCAAGACAGGTCAGGAGTTTGACTTGTCTGCTATAAATGGTGTCAAGGTTGATAAACACTCTACGGGTGGTGTTGGTGATAAGGTAACTTTAATCCTAGCACCCTTGGTAGCTAGTTTTGATGTCCCAGTGGCTAAGATGAGTGGTCGAGGTTTGGGACACACAGGTGGAACAATTGATAAATTAGAGTCCATTAAAGGATTTCAAGTAGAGCGAAGTCAGGATGATTTTATCAAACAGGTTCAGGATATCGGGGTTTCAGTTATTGGTCAATCTGACCAACTAGTCAAAGCGGATAAGTTGCTCTATGCACTACGTGATGTGACTGCGACAGTTGATACTATTCCACTGATTGCTAGTTCTGTCATGAGTAAAAAGATTGCCGCTGGAGCTGATGCTATTTTGCTGGATGTTACTGTCGGTGAAGGTGCCTTTATGAAGACAGTTGACGAGGCGCGTGAATTAGCTCAAACCATGGTGAATCTTGGTAAGGCTGTAGGTAGAAAAACTGTAGCAGTCATTACGGATATGAGTCAACCTCTAGGGCGCGCAATCGGTAACCGATTAGAAATCCTAGAAGCATTGGATATTCTTCAAGGAAAAGGACATCAAGATATTAGCCACTTTATCTGTGAGTTAGCCCAGATTATGCTATCTTTGGCAAATGTTGAAAAAACGGCCGAGGAAGTGAAAGAACATCTTGAGAATGGTAAGGCTCTTAAAAAATTTGAAGAGATGGTTCTTGCTCAGGGTGGAGATTTAGAGGATCTATATCGCCCTGTAAATGTTGCTCATGTTATAGAGATACCTGCACATGAGGAAGGAATCATCACAGAACTACCAGCTATGGAATTTGGCCTATTTGCCATGAGGTTAGGTGCTGGTCGTTCAGTCAAAACAGATGCTCTTGATTATGAGACAGGGATTGTTTTTGAGAAGAAAGTTGGAGATTCGGTCAAAAAAGGTGAAATTGTCGCAAAAGTATATGCAAATGGCAAAATTTCTCCAGAACTAGTTACAGATTTCCAAAAATATGTTAAAATTAAGGTAAGTGAAGAAGCGTTAACATTACGTGAAATCATTGAAATTATCTCCTAATTTAAGGAAAAAATGATATGAAATTAAATAAATATATTGATCATACACTTTTGAAGCAAGATGCGACAGTAGAACAAATTGATTCTTTGTTATCTGAAGCAAGAGAGTATGATTTCGCCAGTGTTTGTGTGAATCCTTGCTGGGTTTCTTACGCACATTCTGGTCTTCAAGGCACAGACGTTAAAGTCTGTACAGTTGTAGGTTTTCCTCTTGGAGCTACAACATCTGCAGTCAAGGCTCTTGAAACTAAAGAAGCCATCCAGAATGGAGCTGATGAGATTGATATGGTTATCAATGTTGGAGCGCTTAAATCTGGGAATGCTGACTTGGTCGAATCAGATATTCGAGCAGTTGTTGAGGCTAGCGGTGACAAACTCGTTAAAGTTATCATCGAAGCTTGCTTACTTACGAATGATGAAAAAGTGTTGGCTTGCCAGTTGGCTCAGAAAGCTGGAGCAGACTTTGTCAAGACTTCTACAGGATTCTCGACAGGTGGTGCGACCCTACCAGACGTTCAATTAATGCGCCAGACAGTTGGACCTGACATGGGAGTTAAAGCAGCTGGTGGAGCTCGTTCTTATGCAGATGCTGTAGCTTTTGTAGAAGCTGGAGCTACTCGTATCGGAACATCTGCTGGTGTAGCAATTTTAAAAGGAGAGTTAGCAGATGGCGACTACTGAGTTGATTGAATTAGCAATTGAAACTAGTAAAAACGCCTATGTTCCTTATTCACATTTTCCGATTGGTGCTGTATTGGTTGCTAAGGATGGAAGTGTTTATACAGGATGCAATATTGAAAATGCTAGCTACCCCTTGACCAACTGTGGTGAGAGGACAGCGATATTTAAAGCTGTATCTGAGGGAAAACGAGAATTTTCAGAATTGATTGTTTATGGTCAAACTGAGAAACCTATTTCTCCATGTGGAGCTTGTCGCCAAGTTATGGTCGAATTTTTTGAACAAGATCTAAAAGTGACTTTAGTTGCTAAAGATAAATCGACGGTCGTGATGACGGTCGGGGAATTACTTCCATACTCATTTACAGACTTGAAATAGTCTGCGTCACTCCCTGAGTGACAAGGGTCCTTGTGGCCAAAAATTTTAACTTGCAACATCGTTGCGCATCTAATTTAGGAGGTTCAGGAATGAACAAGAAACAATGGCTAGGCCTTGGTCTAGTTGCAGTAGCAGCATTAGGACTTGCTGCATGTGGTAATCGCTCTTCTCGTAACGCTGACTCAGCTTCGACTTCTGATGTGAAGACAAAAGCAGCTATCGTTACTGATACTGGTGGTGTTGATGATAAATCATTTAACCAATCAGCTTGGGAAGGTCTTCAAGCTTGGGGTTCTGAGCACGGTCTATCAAAAGACAAGGGCTACACATACTTCCAATCAACAAGTGAAGCTGACTATGCTAACAACTTGAACCAAGCAGCTGGAAATTACAACTTGATCTTTGGTATTGGTTTTGCACTTAAAAATGCAGTTGCTGATGCTGCCAAAGAACATACAGATTTAAACTATGTTCTGATTGACGATGTGATTAAAGATCAAAAAAATGTTGTAAGTGCTACTTTTGCTGATAACGAAGCAGCATACCTTGCTGGTGTTGCAGCAGCTAAAACTACAAAAACAAAACAAGTTGGATTTGTAGGTGGTATGGAATCTGAAGTTATCACTCGTTTTGAAGCTGGTTTCAAAGCAGGTGTAGCATCTGTTGACTCATCTATCAAAGTAAAAGTAGACTACGCAGGATCATTTGCGGACGCTGCTAAAGGTAAAACTATCGCAGCTGCTCAATATGCAGCTGGTGCAGACGTTGTTTACCAAGTAGCTGGTGGTACTGGTGCAGGTGTCTTCTCAGAAGCTAAATCTATCAACGAAAGTAAAAATGAAGACGAAAAAGTTTGGGTTATCGGTGTTGACCGTGACCAAGCAGAAGAAGGTAAATACACTTCTAAAGATGGTAAAGAAGCAAACTTTGTCCTTGCTTCAAGTTTGAAACAAGTTGGTACAGCTGTAAAAGACCTTGCTAACAAAGCTGAAAAAGGTGAATTCCCTGGCGGACAAGTCATCGTTTACTCATTGAAGGATAAAGGTGTTGACTTGGCAGTAACTGGACTTTCTGAAGAAGGTAAAAAAGCTGTTGAGGATGCGAAAGCTAAAATTCTTGATGGCAGCATTAAAGTTCCTGAAAAATAATTAAAGGAAGTCATTTCTTAGGAAGCGGCCATTGGCCGCTTCTTTAAGAATTGAGGCATTTTGTCTCAATAGAGCTTGTTAAGTTATTTAGCAAGTTTTCTTGAAACAAAAAACTCTGAAAGGAAGAGCACATGGCACACGAAAATGTCATTGAGATGCGTGAGATTACCAAGGTTTTTGGTGAATTTGTCGCTAACGACAAGATTAACCTTCAACTACGTAAGGGTGAAATTCATGCACTTTTAGGAGAAAACGGAGCTGGTAAATCCACTCTGATGAACATGCTAGCAGGTCTTCTTGAACCAACTAGTGGTGAGATTGTGGTCAATGGTCAAATTGTAAAACTGGACTCTCCATCTAAAGCTGCTAGTCTGGGAATTGGGATGGTCCACCAACACTTTATGTTGGTAGATGCTTTTACTGTGGCTGAAAACATCATTTTAGGAAGTGAATTAACCAAAAATGGCGTTCTGGATATTGCGCGAGCAACTAAAGAAATCATGGACTTATCAGAGCGCTATGGCTTGGCAGTTGATCCTTCAGCTAAGGTAGCCGATATCTCTGTCGGAGCTCAGCAACGTGTCGAGATTTTGAAGACACTCTATCGTGGTGCTGATATCCTCATCTTTGACGAGCCGACTGCCGTTTTAACACCGTCTGAAATTGATGAGTTAATGGCAATTATGAAGAACCTTGTAAAGGAAGGGAAGTCAATTATCCTAATCACCCACAAATTGGATGAAATTCGTGCAGTTTCTGACCGTGTTACAGTCATTCGTCGTGGTAAATCCATTGAAACTGTCGAAATTGTAGGAGCGACTAATGCTGACTTGGCTGAGATGATGGTGGGACGTTCTGTTTCCTTTAAAACAGAGAAACAAGCTGCCCAACCTAAAGAAGTTGTCCTATCTATCAAAGACTTGGTAGTTAATGAAAACCGCGGAGTACCTGCAGTAAAAAATCTTTCTCTCGATGTTCGAGCTGGTGAGATTGTCGGTATTGCCGGAATTGATGGGAATGGTCAGTCAGAATTGATTCAAGCAATTACTGGACTTCGTAAAATTGAGTCTGGTAGTATCGAGTTGAAGGGACGTTCTATTATAGGGCTCCATCCACGTCAGATTACAGAGATGAGTGTGGGTCATGTTCCAGAAGACCGTCATCGCGATGGTTTGGTTTTGGACATGATGATTTCAGAAAACATTGCTCTTCAGACTTATTATAAGGAACCACTTAGCAAGAACGGAATTCTCAATTACACGAATATTATTTCTCATGCTAAAAACCTTATGCAAGAATTTGATGTTCGCGCGGCTAGTGAAATTGTTCCTGCCTCAGCACTCTCAGGGGGTAATCAGCAAAAAGCAATTATTGCTCGCGAAATTAATCGCGACCCAGACCTACTTATCGTCAGCCAACCAACTCGTGGTTTAGACGTCGGTGCTATTGAGTACATTCACAAACGCTTGATTGAAGCACGTGATAACGGGAAAGCTGTCCTTGTTGTCAGCTTTGAACTAGATGAGATTTTAAATGTCTCAGACCGTATCGCTGTTATCCACGATGGTAAGATTCAAGGAATTGTAACACCAGAAACAACCAACAAGCAAGAACTTGGTGTCTTGATGGCTGGTGGAAACTTGGGAGAGGAGAAGAGTAATGTCTAAAAAATTACAACAAATTTCGGTTCCCTTGATTTCTGTTTTTCTAGGAATCTTACTTGGAGCCATTGTCATGTGGGTTTTTGGCTATGATGCCATCTGGGGTTATGAAGAATTGTTTTACACAGCCTTTGGTAGCCTACGAGGAATTGGTGAAATCTTCCGTGCCATGGGTCCTTTAATCTTGATTGGTCTTGGATTTGCGGTAGCAAGTCGCGCTGGTTTCTTTAACGTTGGTCTTCCTGGACAAGCCCTTGCCGGTTGGATTTTGAGCGCTTGGTTTGCTCTTTCAAATCCAGACATGCCACGTCCCTTGATGATTATTTGTACAATTCTTATCGCCTTAGTTGCTGGTGGGATTGTCGGAGCTATCCCAGGAGTTTTAAGAGCTTATCTAGGAACATCTGAAGTTATCGTAACTATCATGATGAACTATATCGTTCTCTACGTGGGGAATGCCTTCATTCATTCATTCCCTAAGGAAATTATGCAGAGTACAGATTCATCCATCCGAGTCGGAGCTAACGCTACCTACCAGACACCTTGGTTGGCTGAACTGACTGGTAATTCTCGTATGAACATTGGTATTTTCTTTGCCATCATAGCTGTCGGACTTATCTGGTTCTTGCTCAAGAAAACAACTCTTGGTTTTGAAATTCGTGCAGTTGGATTAAACCCAAATGCTTCTGAATATGCAGGTATTTCTGCAAAACGTACTATTATCCTATCGATGATTATCTCTGGAGCTTTAGCTGGTCTTGGTGGAGCAGTAGAAGGCCTTGGTACTTTCCAAAATGTTTACGTTCAAGGTTCATCGTTAGCAGTCGGATTTAACGGTATGGCGGTTAGCTTGCTTGCTTCAAACTCACCAATTGGTATCCTTTTTGCAGCCTTCTTGTTTGCTGTGCTTCAAGTCGGTGCTCCTGGTATGAATGCGGCTCAAGTACCTTCTGAACTTGTGAGTATCGTAACAGCCTCAATTATCTTCTTTGTCAGCGTTCACTATATCATCGAGCGCTTTGTCAAACCAAAGAAACAAGCAAAAGGAGGTAAGTAAGGATGTCAATTACAACAATGTTAACCCTAATGGTTTCGTCTATGTTGATTTATTCAGCTCCCCTCATTTTCACAAGTATCGGAGGAGTTTTCTCCGAACGTGGTGGGGTAGTTAACGTCGGACTAGAAGGAATCATGGTCATGGGTGCCTTTTCTGGAGTAGTTTTTAACCTTGAATTTGCTCAGGATTTGGGAGCATTAACTCCTTGGTTGGCTCTTTTGGTGGGTGGTATAGTTGGAGCAATCTTCTCGCTAATCCACGCAGTAGCGACAGTACATTTTCGTGCTGACCACGTTGTCAGTGGTACAGTGCTAAACTTGATGGCTCCTGCTTTGGCTGTATTCTTAGTAAAAGTACTTTATAACAAGGGACAAACGGATAACCTGGTTCAAACCTTTGGACGTTTTGATTTTCCAATTTTAGCAAATATCCCAATCATTGGAGATATCTTCTTCAAGTCAACAAGTTTACTTGGTTACCTTGCGATTGCCTTCTCATTCTTAGCGTGGTTTATCCTTTTCAAAACACGCTTTGGTCTTCGCCTTCGTTCTGTTGGTGAGCATCCACAAGCGGCAGATACCTTGGGGATCAATGTTTACAAGATGAGATACCTAGGTGTTGTGATTTCAGGTTTCCTTGGAGGAATTGGTGGAGCCCTTTATGCTCAATCAATCTCAGTTAACTTCTCAGTGACAACAATCATCGGTCCAGGATTTATCGCTCTTGCGGCTATGATCTTTGGTAAATGGAACCCAGTAGGAGCAATGCTTTCAAGTCTTTTCTTTGGACTATCTCAAAGTTTAGCAGTTATCGGTTCACAGCTTCCTTTCTTGCAAGGAGTACCAGCCGTTTACTTGCAAATCGCACCATATCTCTTGACCATTGTCGTCCTAGCAGCCTTCTTTGGTAAAGCAGTTGCACCGAAGGCAGATGGTATCAACTATATCAAATCTAAATAGTATAAAAAAAAAACGTCAGTTGAAACTGACGTTTTTCTATTTTTTAGGATTTTGATGAGTCAGATTTAGACCCCAAGGAACTAGGTTCTCAGTTTTATTTTTAATACGATGGATATTATCCTTATGACGTATGATTACAATTCCCGCGAGTGCTATGATAATAACAGTGAAGATGAAGTCATAACTATTTAGAATAAAACCGAATAGTGGAAAAACTAGAGCTCCAAATACTGCAGCAAGAGCAGCCGTAACACTAGAGAGGGAAATCATACTTCCAAGATAGAGGGTTACAATGAAAATGACTGCTAAATATAAGCAAAAGAGAGGAGCGAACCCAAAAACTACACCAGCACTGGTTGCTACAGCCTTGCCACCTTTGAACCCTGCAAAAATCGGAAAGGTATGCCCAATTACAGCTACCAGACCAAATAGTAATGGTGAAACTCCTTGAATCTGAAAAAGAATAGGAAGCAGAGTAGCAATACTACCTTTGAAGAAATCAATCATAAAGGTTGCTATTCCGGCTTTTTTGCCTAAAATACGAAAGGTATTGGTTGTACCTGTATTTCCAGAACCATGTTCACGGATATTAATGTTAAAGAAAGCTTGCCCAATCCAAAGCCCAGAAGGGATGGAGCCTAGTAAATAGGCAATAATTAATAATACTATTGTCATCATGTTTCTATTATACCATGAAATAGGAGAGAAACGAAACTGAATCTGTTTACTAGCTGTGACATCTGAAATCTTGTTATAGAAAGATTTGACAATAGGGAACTACAACTAGAAAAATTTTGCAAAATCCATAGAAAACCTGTAAAATAGTAAAGATGAACAAATAGGAGGTTCCTTGTGTCAAAAAAGGAAATCAATATTAACAATTATAATGATGATGCCATTCAAGTGCTAGAAGGGTTGGATGCGGTCCGAAAACGTCCAGGGATGTATATCGGATCGACAGACGGTGCTGGTCTCCATCACCTAGTCTGGGAAATCGTCGATAATGCGGTCGATGAGGCCTTGTCTGGATTTGGTGACCGTATCGATGTGACAATCAATAAAGACGGAAGTTTAACCGTTCAAGACCACGGACGTGGGATGCCGACAGGTATGCACGCTATGGGCATTCCAACAGTTGAGGTTATCTTTACTATCCTTCACGCCGGAGGAAAGTTCGGTCAGGGTGGTTATAAGACATCAGGAGGTCTCCACGGGGTTGGATCTTCTGTAGTCAATGCCCTATCTAGTTGGCTAGAAGTAGAAATTACTCGTGATGGAACAGTTTATAGACAGCGTTTTGAGAATGGAGGCAAGCCAGTTACAACTCTTAAAAAAGTTGGAACGGCCCCAAAATCTAAAACTGGTACTAAAGTTACCTTCATGCCGGATGCTAGTATCTTTTCTACGACAGATTTTAAGTACAATACTATTTCAGAGCGTCTCAATGAGTCAGCTTTTCTCTTGAAGAATGTAACCTTGTCATTAACGGACAAGCGAACAGATGAAGCAATCGAATTTCATTATGAGAACGGGGTACAGGACTTTGTTTCCTACCTCAACGAAGACAAGGAAACCTTGACACCAGTTCTATACTTTGAAGGGGAAGATAATAGTTTCCAAGTAGAAGTAGCCCTCCAGTACAATGATGGATTTTCAGATAACATCTTATCCTTTGTCAATAACGTCCGTACCAAAGACGGTGGGACGCATGAGACAGGACTTAAGTCAGCCATTACCAAGGTTATGAATGACTATGCACGTAAGACGGGGCTTCTAAAAGAAAAAGATAAAAATCTTGAAGGTTCAGATTACCGTGAAGGATTGGCGGCCGTTCTTTCTATCTTGGTTCCCGAAGAACATCTTCAGTTTGAAGGACAGACTAAGGATAAACTAGGAAGTCCACTAGCTCGTCCAATCGTTGATAGTATTGTTGCTGAAAAACTGACTTTCTTCCTTATGGAAAATGGGGAATTAGCTTCAAATCTGATTCGTAAAGCTATCAAGGCTCGTGATGCCCGTGAAGCGGCTCGTAAGGCACGTGATGAGAGCCGAAATGGTAAAAAGAATAAAAAAGACAAGGGCTTACTTTCTGGTAAATTAACCCCAGCCCAGTCTAAAAATCCAGCTAAGAACGAACTCTATCTGGTCGAGGGGGACTCTGCCGGTGGATCTGCCAAACAAGGTCGTGACCGCAAGTTTCAGGCTATTTTGCCTCTTCGTGGTAAGGTCATCAATACAGTCAAGGCCAAGATGGCAGATATCCTCAGAAACGAAGAAATCAACACCATGATTTATACCATCGGTGCTGGTGTTGGGGCAGATTTCTCTCTTGAAGATGTCAACTATGACAAGATCATTATCATGACCGATGCGGACACGGATGGTGCCCACATTCAAACCCTTCTCTTGACCTTCTTTTATCGCTACATGCGTCCACTAGTTGAGGCAGGACATGTCTATATCGCCCTTCCGCCTCTTTACAAGATGTCCAAAGGTAAAGGAAAGAAAGAAGAAGTGGCATATGCTTGGACAGACGGAGAACTGGAAGAACTCCGTAAGCAGTTTGGTAAAGGAGCCACCCTCCAACGCTACAAGGGGCTTGGTGAGATGAATGCCGATCAACTTTGGGAAACAACCATGAACCCAGAAACTCGTACCCTCATCCGTGTTACGATTGAAGACCTAGCACGAGCAGAACGTCGTGTCAATGTCCTCATGGGTGACAAGGTCGAACCACGTCGTAAGTGGATTGAAGACAATGTCAAGTTTACGCTGGAAGAAGCGACTGTGTTTTAAAATTAGGATATAAATACAAATGGAGGACAAGATATGTCTGAAAATCTAAGTGAAGAGCAAGTGAAAGAAGCTCTTGAAAGTGGCTATGAGCAATCTGAGGCCCTATTAAACGATAAAGATGGATTAGATGATTTTTTGTACCGTTTGGAAGAAAAAATTAAAGAGATGCCATTGGTTGGTAAGAAATTTACAATGATCCCAGTCATGATTTCTTTAGTGAAAAATTATGTTCAAGGGAAATACACAACGGTTCCTTATGGAACTATTTTAGCCGTTTTAAGCGCACTTATTTATTTCCTTTCCCCAATTGACATTATTCCAGATTTTATTCCGTTAGCAGGCTATTTGGATGATATGGCGGTTCTAGGACTTTGTATGAATATGGTCAGCATTGATATCGAAAATTATGATAAATGGCGTCAGTCTCAAGGATTGATCTGAAAAATCGTCTATATTTCTTAATCTTAGCTCTTTAAAAGAGGTGTACATCATGATAAGTTTATTGTTTGATACTCCTTTTCTTGTGATAGTCCTGGTACTAGGCGCAGTTACGTATATGATTGCTAAACCAGGAAAACCTGAGAAAATTCGCTTTCTTGAATTCTTACTATTAGCTATAGTAACCACAGGTGTCTTTTTATTTGATAATCCTTTTAGGTCTAATCCTTACGCAGGTTTACTCTTCTATGTTTTTGACTTTTATATTTTCACACCAGTGAGCCTTGCTTTTGGATTCACAGCTATTTATAAGAGCAATAAACATCTCAAACATTATCCTAGTAGTTACTCAAAACTTCTTAGGCTAAATGCCTGGTTTTTAGAAATATTTTCAGTTATTAATTTCCTCTTTTTAATGCTGACGGAAGAAATGGGAATTATGTTGCTGCTACCACTTTTTGGAATCAGTTCTATTATCCAATTTATAGTCGGAGAGTTAGAGAGAAAAAGAATTCAGAAGCTTCTTCAGCAAAGAAATGAAGATGCTGTTATTCAGAACATAGAGACCACTGAGGAAGAACCACATGAGAACTGACCAGGAAATACTTGGACTGATTATAGAAACAGCTAAAAAGTTACAGGTCAATGCTGTGGCACTATCTGGTTCACGTACAAACCAAAAGATTCAAACAGATGAATTTCAAGACTATGATCTTGTCTATGTAGTAGATGACATAGACAATCTAACGAGAGACATTTCTTGGTTGGACCAGTTTGGCAAACGTATCATCGAGCAAGAGGTTACTCTAGGACATCGCCGTCTTTATCTCATACTTTTTGAAGATGGGAATCGCATTGATTTAACCCTCTGTCCTAAAGATCACATCAACGAGTGGGTGGATAGTGAGGCAGGATTCACAGTTTTAGTAGATGAGAAGGATTTGTTTGAGTCTTATTCTCCCAGTCCTCAGCGTTTCTGGATAAGCCCAGCTAGTAAGACGGATTTTGAAAAATCTTGTAATGAATTTTGGTGGGTGTCAGCCTACGTGGTCAAAGGAATTTGTCGTAAGCAAGTCATCTATGCGACTGACTGAGCTCAAGGGCAAGGCTCCCAGCCAGAATAAGACCGTCCGCCTCAAGCTGTAGGAAATCTATGATTTCCTTGTGGACTATACTGTCATCGGTGCTTATGCTTATCCCGAAAGAACTCACATGGTCAATCTTCGCGACCACCTC
The DNA here is from genome assembly GCF_900095845.1 of Streptococcus timonensis. GTDB lineage: Bacteria > Bacillota > Bacilli > Lactobacillales > Streptococcaceae > Streptococcus > Streptococcus timonensis. The sequence goes on along the minus strand of NZ_FMIX01000004.1, from coordinate 959,173 downwards.
AACACCATCCGCAGCCACTATAAAAAACGCAAGCCACCTAAGAAGATGAGGGAAGAAGCGACGGAGAGCAACTAGAATATAACTAAATTTGAGTTGAAAAATTGTTAGTGGTCGCATCGGATTTGAAAGGAGTAGAGAATGATAATCAGACCTGCAAGCATAAAAGATTGTCAAGCTATTTATACCCTTTATCAAAATGAAAAATGGATTTCTTTTACAGAGGAAAAAGTGAGATCATTATTTTCAACAAACCTGTCCCATTACTTGGTAGTTGAAGAGAACCAGAAAATCCTTGGTTTTGCCCGCTACTTGACAGATGAAGTGATGACAACCTTTTTAGCTGAAATAATTATTGATAAATCCCACCGTAGAAAAAGACTGGGACAGCAGCTGATTGAGGAGATCCACAAAAAATATCCTTTGACACGGATTGAATTAATATCTGAAGCAGATGGATTTTATCGGTCAATAAGTTTTAAGCCTGTTGGTACAGGATTTAGAAAATCTGAATGAAAGGAGACAGCCAATGACGCTTGACAACAAACTGGGTCTGACAGATTCGCTTGAACTAGCTAAGATGGTTATGCGACGGAGGCTGCCCAAGCCTGTCTAGACTTTGCTTTTCAGCAAGCTGGCTTGTCAGAAGTTTACTCTTTTACATCCTTACTCAATCAACTTTCGCAAAAAGTCATGCAAAAACTGGGCATGGAATTTGTCAAAGAATTTGATAATGAAAAAGTTCCAGCAGACAGTCCGCTTTATAGACATGTCCTTTACAGAATCAAGAGTTTACACTAAAAAGGCAGGTATTCCCATGAGAACTGAAACCGAGATGTTTGATGTGATTTTGCAAACCGCAAAAGTGCTACAGGTCGATGCAGTCGCCATGTCCGGCTCGCGGACAAACCCAAAGGCTCCCAAGGACGAGTTCCAAGACTATGATGTAGTTTATATCATGGAAGATTTGGATGGTCTGATAGCCGACCTTGCTTGGTTGGATCGGTTTGGCAAACGCTTGATTGAACAGTATAATGTACTGGAACACCGTCGCCTTTATCTCATGCTCTTTGAGGATGGCAATCGGATCGATTTGACCCTCTGCCCCAAAGAGCACATCAAAGAGTGGGTGGATAGTGAAGCAGATTTCACGGTGCTGAATGACCCGCAGGGGCTCTTTGTCCCTTATGCACCGACGCCTAAGCGCTATTGGACGGCACCAGCCAGTGCGACTGACTTTGACAAATCTTGCAATGAATTTTGGTGGGTGTCAGCCTACGTGGTTAAAGGAATTTGTCGCAAGCAAATCATCTATGCGACTGACCATCTCTACGGTATTTGTCAGCAAGAACTGTTGAAAATCTTAGCCTGGCAGATAGCAAGTGATAGAGGTGCTGTCGACATTGGTAAAAATTACAAGTATCTCTTCAACTACTTGCCAATTGAGAAGGAGAAGGAATTCTCTGCTCTTCTTGATTTCTCAAGTTTAGACAAAATCACTCAGTCTTTATTAGCAACCATGGAATTTTTCCACCAGGAAGCTCAATATCTTGCTCAAAAGATGGGCTTTAAGTATGAAAAAGAAGTGGCTGAGAAGATGATTGAGTATGCGAAGGAAAGGTTAAACTAATATGTTAGAATATGTATTTGCTATATTTTTTATGGGATTTCCAGGGCTACAAATTCTGATAATTGTATTGTCTATCTTTCTAGCTCTTAAAAGAAATAAGTTAAATAAAAGGGTGTATGGATTGTTTTTCCCGATTGTTATAACCTTGTGTAATATTTGGCTTGTTTCAATAGATCGAACAGAGCTTTTTGATGATGCTTTAAGATTCCAATTCTTTCTAATTTCTTTTTGTTTTCCAATGCTCATTACAGCAGTAGTATATCATGCTCTTCGATTAACTAATATCTATTCTTTATTAAAGTGGAAGATTATAGTTATTAGTCTCTGCTATTTAATTGGTTTATCCTTCCATATTGTTAATACTGTGTATTGGAATGAAGTTTTTCATGGACATCAAAATGTATTTAATGCTTTGCTTATTGGGACCGCTGTTATTTCATTTCTTCCTTCCATATATTTATTTTTTGTACAAAGAAAAGTTGAACAAGTGCCTTCTAGCTAAATTTAAATAAACTAAAATGTTATAACCTGATAAAGATTTTCAAAACTTTAAACTACAGAAAGGATAGTTTAGTTATATAAAGTAACTGAAATCCTTTTCTATAAAACCTACTCTACTTTTTTTGAAAGGAGTTGAACACGCCCTAAATGCTGTGTGAAAAAGATAAATTCTCTTGTGAGCATCGCTCACTGTAAGAATTTCCTATTTTCACTTTGCATTTTACGGGCTTTGTATCCTATATGAGTAATATCCAAAATATGTCCTTGGAGGACATCATGGGAGAGCGCTTTGGTCGCTACTCCAAATATATCATTCAAGATCGGGCTTTGCCAGACATTCGGGATGGATTGAAGCCGGTCCAACGCCGTATTCTTTATTCTATGAATAAGGATGGCAATACCTTTGACAAGAGCTACCGTAAGTCTGCCAAGTCTGTCGGGAACATCATGGGGAATTTCCACCCACACGGGGACTCTTCTATCTATGATGCCATGGTTCGTATGTCTCAGGACTGGAAAAACCGTGAGATTCTAGTTGAAATGCACGGGAATAACGGTTCCATGGACGGAGATCCACCTGCGGCTATGCGTTATACGGAAGCTCGTTTATCAGAGATTGCAGGCTACCTTCTTCAAGATATCGATAAAAAGACAGTTCCCTTTGCTTGGAACTTTGACGATACCGAGAAAGAGCCAACTGTCTTACCAGCAGCCTTTCCAAACCTTTTAGTCAATGGTTCTACAGGTATTTCAGCTGGTTATGCCACAGATATTCCACCGCATAATTTGGCAGAGGTTATCGATGCGACAGTCTACATGATTGATCACCCAACTGCTAAGGTCGATAAGTTGATGGAATTCTTGCCTGGGCCAGACTTTCCTACAGGAGCTATCATCCAAGGTCGTGACGAGATCAAAAAAGCCTATGAAACTGGTAAGGGGCGCGTGGTTGTTCGTTCCAAGACTGAAATTGAGAAGTTAAAAGGTGGTAAGGAACAAATCGTTATCACTGAGATTCCTTATGAGATTAATAAGGCTAACTTAGTCAAGAAAATCGATGAAGTACGTGTCAATAACAAGGTGGCAGGAATCGCTGAGGTTCGTGATGAGTCTGACCGTGACGGTCTTCGTATTGCTATCGAACTCAAGAAAGATGCAAATACAGAGCTTGTTCTCAACTATCTTTTTAAATATACTGACTTGCAAATCAACTACAACTTTAATATGGTTGCGATTGACAATTTCACCCCTCGTCAGGTTGGAATTGTTCCTATCTTATCTAGCTATATTGCCCACCGTCGTGATGTCATCTTGGCACGTTCTCGCTTTGACAAGGAAAAGGCTGAAAAACGTCTCCATATCGTGGAAGGTTTGATTCGTGTCATCTCTATTTTAGATGAAGTCATTGCTCTTATACGTGCTTCTGAGAACAAGGCTGATGCCAAAGAGAACCTCAAGGTCAGCTATGATTTTACTGAAGAGCAGGCTGAAGCTATTGTTACCTTGCAACTATACCGTTTGACCAATACAGACGTAGTTGTCTTGCAGGAAGAAGAAGCAGAACTTCGCGAAAAAATTGCTATGCTGGCGGCTATTATTGGTGACGAACGGACTATGTACAACCTCATGAAAAAAGAACTTCGTGAGGTCAAGAGACAGTTTGCGACACCTCGTTTGAGTTCTTTAGAAGATACAGCAAAAGTGATCGAGATTGATACAGCTAGCCTTATCGCAGAGGAAGATACCTATGTCAGCGTAACTAAAGCAGGCTACATTAAACGTACTAGTCCACGTTCTTTTGCAGCTTCAACACTTGAAGAAATTGGTAAACGGGATGATGACCGATTACTATTTATCCAATCTGTCAAGACAACTCAACATCTCTTAATCTTTACAACACTAGGAAATGTAATCTACCGTCCTGTCCATGAATTAGCAGATATTCGTTGGAAGGATATCGGGGAGCACTTGAGCCAAACGATTACAAACTTTGAAACCAATGAAGAAGTGCTATACGTAGAAGTTGTGGATCAGTTTGAAGATGCGACAACCTACTTTGCAGCGACCCGCCTTGGACAAATCAAACGTGTAGAACGCAAAGAATTTTCTCCATGGAGAACCTATCGTTCTAAGTCTGTCAAATATGCCAAGTTGAAAGACGATAGTGACCTGATTGTAGCAGTAGCTCCGATTAAATTGGATGATGTTTTGTTGATTAGTAAAAATGGATATGCCCTTCGCTTTAATATCGAAGAGGTTCCAGTTGTTGGAGCCAAGGCTGCAGGTGTTAAAGCTATGAATCTGAAAGCAGATGATGAGCTTCAAGCCGCCTTTATCTGCAATACTTCATCTTTCTATCTGTTAACGCAGCGTGGAAGCTTGAAACGTGTATCAACAGAGGAAATTCCAGCAACTAGTCGTGCTAAGCGTGGTCTTCAAGTTCTGAGAGAATTGAAGAGTAAACCACACCGCGTCTTCTTGGCCGGTGCTGTCTCAGAACAAGGATTTATCGGAGATCTCTTCAGTACAGAAGTAGAAGATGGTGAACAAACTCTGGTTGTTCAATCAAATAATGGAACAATTTACGAATCAATCTTGCAAGATTTGAATCTATCAGAGCGCACAAGTAATGGAAGTTTTATCTCAGATACTATTTCAGACGAGGAAGTTTTCGATGCCTATCTCAAAGAAGTCTTTAAAGAAGAAAAAGATAATTAAGAAGAAAATCAGTCCTAGTGACTGATTTTTTATAAGTAAAATTTTCAGAAAATTACAAATAATACTTGAATTTTTAGGAGAATAGTGTAGAATAGAACACATAGTTTTGATTAGTATAAAGGAGAAAAATATGACAGTTGCAATTGATTGGGAAAATCTCGGTTTTGCCTATATGAAATTACCTTATCGTTACATTGCTCATTTTCAAAATGGACAATGGAATCAGGGAGAATTAACAGAAGATGCAACCTTGCATATTTCAGAATCATCTCCAAGCCTTCACTATGGACAGCAAGCATTTGAAGGATTGAAAGCCTATCGTACAAAGGATGGCAGTATTCAACTCTTCCGTCCAGATGAAAATGCTAAACGACTCCAACGTACCTGCGACCGTCTCTTGATGCCCCAAGTGCCAACAGAAATGTTTGTAGAGGCTTGTAAGTCAGTAGTTCGAGCTAATGAAGAATACGTACCACCTTACGGAACTGGTGGAACCCTTTATCTTCGTCCGCTCTTGATTGGTGTCGGAGATATCATCGGGGTAAAACCAGCCGAGGAGTATATTTTCACTATCTTTGCTATGCCTGTTGGAAACTATTTCAAGGGTGGGCTGACACCGACTAATTTTTTGATTCAAGATGAGTACGACCGTGCGGCACCGAATGGAACAGGAGCTGCCAAGGTCGGTGGTAACTATGCCGCTAGTCTTTTGCCAGGAAAAATGGCTAAATCCCGTCATTTCTCAGATGTTATTTATCTAGACCCATCAACCCACACTAAGATTGAAGAAGTTGGTTCAGCGAACTTCTTTGGAATTACAGCTGATAATGAGTTTGTAACGCCATTGAGTCCATCAATCTTACCATCCATTACCAAGTACTCATTACTTTACTTGGCAGAGCATCGTTTAGGATTGAAGCCTGTCGAGGGTGATGTACCAATTGATAGTCTGGATCGATTTGTAGAAGCAGGTGCCTGTGGAACAGCAGCAGTAATCTCACCTATTGGGGGAATCCAACACGGTGATGATTTTCATGTTTTTTACAGTGAAACAGAGGTTGGTCCAGTGACTCGTAAACTATACGATGAATTGACAGGTATCCAATTTGGTGACATTAAAGCGCCAGAAGGTTGGATTGTAAAAGTAGATTAAACATTATTAAAGGAGATCTTTATGAAAACGAAAAAGTGGATGTTAACAGCAGGAGTTGTCCTGAGTACAGCAGTTCTTCTTGTGGCTTGTGGCAAAGCTGATAAAGAAGCAGATGCACCTACAACCTTCTCTTATGTCTATGGAGTAGACCCATCATCTTTGGACTACAGTATTGCAACTCGTACTTCAACAACGGATATTATTGGTAACGTTGTTGATGGATTGTTGGAAAACGACGAATATGGAAATTTGGTTCCTTCACTAGCAGAAGACTGGAGTGTCTCACAAGACGGTTTGACTTATACTTATAAACTTCGTAAAGGGGTTAAATGGTACACGTCAGAAGGTGAAGAATACGCTGAAGTAACTGCGCATGACTTTGTTACTGGACTAAAACACGTAGCAGATGGTAAATCAGACGGTGTCACTCTTATTCAAAACTCCATTAAGGGCTTGAATGAATATATGACTGGTGAGACTAATGATTTCTCTACAGTTGGGGTTAAGGCATTGGATGACTACACAGTCCAGTATACTCTTAATGCACCTGAAAGTTTCTGGAATTCGAAAGTAACTTCAGCTACCATGTTGCCGGTAAATGAGGAATTCCTCAAAGCTTCAGGTAAGAACTACGGAGCAGTAAGTCCATCTGGTATTCTTTATAACGGTCCGTATATCCTGAAGACATTGACTTCAAAATCTTTAATCGAATACGAAAAGAACCCAAATTATTGGGATAAAGAGAAGGTTAAAATTGAGAAAGTAAAATTGACCTACTATGATGGTTCAGACCAAGAATCATTAATCCGTAGCTTCTCTTCAGGTGTTTATACAACAGCTCGTATCTTCCCAAGTAGCTCAAACTTTGCTTCTACATTGGAACAATACGGAGATAAAATCACATACAGTCCACAGGATTCAACTAGTTATTACTTTACCTTTAACGTAAACCGTCAATCTTACAATAAGACTGCGAAAACAAGTGAAGAACAGAAAATTTCTACAAAAGAAGCGATGTTGAACAAGGACTTCCGTCAAGCAATCAACTTTGCCTTCAACCGTCATTCTTATGCTGCACAGCTCAATGGTGAAGATGGTGCGGACAAGATCATTCGTAACAGTCTAGTTCCAGATAACTTTGTACAATCTGGCGGTAAAAACTTTGGTGACATCGCTCAAGCAGAATTGGTCAACTATGGAGACCAATGGAAAGGCGTTGAGCTTGTAGACGGAAAAGATACCATCTACAATCCTGACAAAGCAAAAGCTTCATTTGAAAAAGCTAAGAAAGAATTGGAATCAAAAGGCGTAACCTTCCCAATTCACTTGGATGTTCCAGTTGAACAGACAGATACCATTGCCGTTCAACAAAGCAACTCCTTCAAACAATCAATCGAGTCAACTCTTGGTTCTGAAAATGTCGTGATCGATGTCCTTCAGATGACCGATAACGAAAAGGAAAGCATTACATCGCAAGCGCGTGTTCCAGCCCAAAAAGACTATGACTTGAACAGTACTGGATGGGCTCCAAGCTACCAAGACCCAGCAAGTTATCTTAATATCATGGATCCTAAGACTGGTTCTGCTATGAAACACCTTGGTATTACGAAAGGTAAAGACAAGGAAGTAGTAGTTCAACTTGGTCTGGACGAATATAAGAAACTCTTGGATGATGCAGTTTCTGAAACAAACGATTTGGACAAGAGATATGAAAAATATGCTAAAGCTCAAGCATGGCTTACTGATAGCTCTCTCTTAATGCCAACCGCTTCATCAGGTGGTTCACCAGTTGTCAGCAACGTTGTTCCTTTCTCTAAACCTTACTCACAAGTAGGTATTAAGGGTGATCCATATATCTTCAAGGGAATGAAATTGCAAAAAGAAATTGTATCTGCTAAAGAATATCAAGCAGCTCTTGAAAAATGGCAAAAAGAAAAATTGGAATCAAACAGTAAATACCAAAAAGAACTAGAAAGTCATGTCAAATAAAACAGACTAGTATTTTTGGAATAAAGGGGCCTATATGGAATGGATTAAACTAATAGGGATAGTTATCATTGTGGTTGGATTTATCTATAAATTAGATACCATCGCAACGGTAGTCTTAGCTAGTTTAGTTACAGCTCTAGTTTCTGGAGTTTCTCTTGTTGAGTTCTTGGAAATTTTAGGAAGAGAATTTAGCAATCAACGAGTTCTTACGATTTTTATGGTAACCTTGCCCCTGGTAGGTTTATCTGAAACTTTTGGCCTCAAGCAACGGTCGATTGACTTGATTCAAAGGATAAAGGGGCTGACCGTAGGAAGTTTTTATACAATTTATTTCTTTTTTCGGGAACTCGACGGGTTCTTTGCCATTCGTCTAGGAGGGCAGCCGCAGTTTGTAAGGCCTCTGGTTCAACCCATGGGACAAGCAGCGGCAGAGTCACAATTAGGTAGAAAATTAACGGAGCAGGAGAGCGAAGCGCTAAAAGCGCGTGCAGCAGCAAATGATAATTTTGCAAATTTCTTTGCTCAGAATACTTTCGTTGGTGCAGGTGGTGTCCTCTTAGTTGGGGGCACTCTGGACCAATTAGGTTACGAAAGTAATTATGCAGGGATCGCTTCAGCTTCTCTTATTGTTGCAGGAGTTGCCCTGCTTGTGGTAGGGATTTACAATTACTTATTTGATAGAAAACTGCTAGCGAATAAGCTTAGTAAAGGAAAAGAAGAATGACCAATCTAGCAAGACATTTATTAGAGTTAACCTATATTGTGATTGGTTGTCAATTTCTTCACACGGCCTATTGTAGCTATAAAGACAAAACAAACCCAGTTCGATATGGAACAGCTGGGTTTTGGGCTTTATTGGGAATCAGTTTTATTGGCGGTTCCTATTTACCATCTATCTGTATTGGAATTATCGTAGTGCTCTTAGCCCTACTAACACTCTTTAAACAGGTTCGTATCGGAACCTTGCCGTCTCTGAATGAAGTCAAGGCAAATATTGAAGCTAAACGGTTGAAGAATAAAATTTTTATTCCGGTTATGTTGATGGCTTTGATTGCTTTAGTATTAGCAAAAATGATCCCTGAGTTTAGTAAGATTGCTATCAGCCTTGCAGCATTTCTTGCAACCATCTCTCTTTTGTTGATTACTAAGAGTTCTCCTAAAAGCTTGCTGGGAGAAAATAATCGCATGGTTCAGCAAGTCTCAACTAGTGGGATTGTGCCCCAACTTTTAGGAGCTTTGGGAGCAATTTTTACCGTAGCAGGAGTTGGAGATTTAATGTCACATCTGATAAGTGGTTTTGTGCCTTCGGGGAGTCGGTTGATGGGTGTAGTGGCTTATGTGTTGGGAATGGTTCTATTTTCAATGATTATGGGAAATGCCTTTGCGGCCTTTATTGTCATTACTGCTGGAATTGGTGTTCCCTTTGTATTTTCCTTGGGAGCAGATCCAATCGTGGCGGGTGCTCTTGCTATGACAGCAGGTTGTTGTGGGACTCTATTAACCCCAATGGCTGCCAATTTCAATACATTACCTGTAGCCCTTTTGGATATGAAAGATCCAAATGGCGTTATCAAAGCGCAAGTAGGAGTAGCTATTGTCATGATTATCATACATGTATTTCTGATGTACTTTTTGGCATTTTAGTAAAGGAAATAAAATGAAAATATTAGTTACAGGATTTGATCCTTTTGGTGGTGAAAAGGTCAATCCAGCTCTAGAAGCAGTTAAATCATTACCGTCTGTAATTCATGGAGCTGAGATTCGCTGGGTAGAGATTCCAACAGTCTTTTATAAATCAGCAGAGGTTTTAGAAGCAGAAATAAATCGATACCACCCAGATGTGGTGCTTTGCATCGGACAAGCAGGAGGAAGAGCGAGTTTAACTCCTGAGAGAGTTGCTATCAATCAAGATGATGCTAGAATTCCAGATAACCAAGGAAATCAACCGATTGACACTCCCATTCGCCTTGATGGAGAAGCAGCCTATTTTAGCACACTCCCTATCAAAGCAATGGTACAAGCTATAAAAGAAGAAGGGCTGCCTGCAGCAGTATCCAATTCAGCAGGAACCTTTGTTTGCAATCATCTGATGTATCAGGCACTCTATTTAGCGAATAAGAAATTCCCTAATATGAGGGCAGGTTTTATGCATATTCCCTATATGACAGAACAAGTGGTAAATAAGCCTAATACTGCATCCATGTGCTTAAGAGATATTGTCAGAGGTATCGAAGCTGCGATTGGTGCTATCGTAGACCATAAAGATAAAGATTTGAAATTAGTCGGAGGGGCGACTCACTAATGATTCAATATTCAAATTTAAAAATTCCTTATTTTATTCATTAAACTCTCTATCAAGCTAAGCTTGATAGAGAGTTTTTTCTTGCTAGATTAGGGAATTTCTTGTAAAATAGATAAAGTGAAAAGAGGTATGGTATGAGTAAAAAAGATAAAAAAATTGAAATTCAATTATCAGATGCAACTGTATTAGTTGGGAAAGAAAAATATGATGGTTATACGTTAACTATTGGGAAAAAGATTATTGGTGAAATTGCCGAATTAGACAATCAATTTGCCATCATCAAGAATGGGAATGTAGATGCTTTCTATAAGAAACTTGACCAAGCTGTTGAAGTATTGATTGAAAACTACAATTTAGCAAAATAGTGCTTGTTTTTTGTAAAATTTCATGATATAATAAACTTTGTTGATTGTCGGAGAGATAGCGAAGAGGCTAAACGCGGCGGACTGTAAATCCGCTCCTTCGGGTTCGGGGGTTCGAATCCCTCTCTCTCCATATCACTATTGGGGTATAGCCAAGCGGTAAGGCAAGGGACTTTGACTCCCTCATGCGTTGGTTCGAATCCAGCTACCCCAGTTCTTAGGTAATAAATTCAAGATTAAAGGGAAAATATCTTAGGGTATTTTATTTTTATAATTGAAAGACGTGAACGATATAAACATGTCCTTGCGGGTGCTTAGGAAAAAAAATTATAAGTATGTCAAGCTATAGAAAGGCTTGATTGTTGGAGGATTTTTTAGATGAACGAATTTGAAGATTTGCTAAATAGCGTTAGCCAAGTTGAACCTGGTGATGTTGTTAGTGCTGAAGTATTGACAGTAGATGCTACTCAAGCTAACGTTGCAATCTCTGGAACTGGTGTTGAAGGTGTCTTGACTCTTCGCGAATTGACAAACGATCGTGATGCAGATATCAATGACTTTGTAAAAGTAGGTGAAGTATTGGATGTTCTTGTACTTCGTCAAGTAGTTGGTAAAGATACTGATACAGTAACATACCTTGTATCTAAAAAACGCCTTGAAGCTCGCAAAGCATGGGACAAACTTGTAGGACGCGAAGAAGAAGTTGTTACAGTTAAAGGAACTCGCGCTGTTAAAGGCGGACTTTCAGTTGAATTTGAAGGTGTACGTGGATTTATCCCAGCTTCAATGTTGGACACTCGTTTCGTACGCAACACTGAGCGTTTTGTAGGTCAAGAATTTGAAGCTAAAATCAAAGAAGTTGACGCTAAAGAAAACCGCTTCATCCTTTCACGTCGTGAAGTTGTTGAAGCAGCTACAGCAGCAGCTCGTGCTGAAGTATTTGGTAAATTAGCTGTTGGTGATGTTGTAACTGGTAAAGTTGCGCGCATCACAAGCTTTGGTGCATTTATTGACCTTGGTGGTGTTGATGGATTGGTTCACTTAACTGAATTGTCACACGAACGCAACGTTTCACCAAAATCAGTTGTAACTGTTGGTGAAGAAGTTGAAGTTAAAATCCTTGATCTTAACGAAGAAGAAGGACGTGTTTCACTTTCACTTAAAGCTACAACACCTGGACCATGGGATGGCGTTGAGCAAAAATTGGCTAAAGGTGATGTTGTAGAAGGAACAGTTAAACGTTTGACTGACTTCGGTGCATTTGTTGAAGTATTGCCAGGTATCGATGGACTTGTTCACGTATCACAAATTTCACACAAACGTATTGAAAATCCAAAAGAAGCTCTTACTGTTGGTCAAGAAGTTACTGTTAAAGTCCTTGATGTTAACGCAGATGCAGAACGCGTATCACTTTCTATCAAAGCTCTTGAAGAACGTCCAGCTCAAGAAGAAGGACAAAAAGAAGAAAAACGCGCTCCACGTCCACGTCGTCCAAAACGTCAAGAAAAACGTGACTTTGAACTTCCAGAAACACAAACTGGATTTTCAATGGCTGACTTGTTCGGAGACATCGAACTTTAATCTGATTAAAGAATCAATAAATCCTTTGTTTTTAAAACAAGGGATTTTTCTTTTTTCTACTAGTATTTTTTGATATAATGGTTCTATGTTATATTCAGAAAAAGAAGTTCTTTATCAAACACTTAATGAACAGCTCTCTCTTCTCCTAGAAGGAGAGCCCAATGTTTTAGCTAATCTATCAAATGCAAGTGCCTTACTAAAATCAACTTTTCCCAATACGGTTTTTGCAGGTTTCTATTTGTTTGATGGTAACGAGCTTATTTTAGGTCCTTTTCAAGGTGGCGTTTCTTGTGTGAGAATTGCTCTTGTTAAGGGTGTTTGTGGTGAGTCAGCAGCCAGTCGTCAATCGGTCATTGTTGGGGATGTAAAGAACTATTCTAACTATATTTCTTGTGATAGTAAAGCACTTAGTGAAATTGTTGTTCCTATGGTTAAAAAAGGACAGCTTTTGGCTGTTTTGGATTTGGATTCATCTGTTTTAGATGATTATGATGAAATTGATCAGAAGTATTTAGAAGAGTTTGTATCTATTTTGCTAGATAAAACAGAATGGAACTTTTCAATGTTTGAGGAGAAAGTATAATGTATCAGGCCCTTTACCGAAAATATAGAAGCCAGACTTTTTCACAGCTAGTAGGTCAAGAGGTGGTAGCAAAAACTCTTAAACAAGCTGTTGAACAGGAAAAAATAAGCCACGCCTATCTATTTTCAGGTCCTCGTGGAACTGGTAAGACTAGTGTGGCTAAGATTTTTGCTAAGGCCATGAACTGTCCTAATCAAGTGGCGGGGGAGCCTTGTAATAACTGTTACATTTGCCAGGCTGTTACAGATGGTAGTTTGGAAGATGTTATTGAAATGGATGCTGCCTCTAACAATGGGGTCGATGAGATTAGAGATATTCGTGACAAATCTACCTATGCTCCTAGTGTTGCTCACTATAAAGTTTATATCATCGACGAAGTTCATATGCTTTCGACTGGTGCCTTTAATGCACTTTTGAAAACACTGGAAGAACCAACACCAAATGTAGTATTTATTTTGGCAACGACTGAGCTTCATAAGATTCCTGCGACAATTTTGTCTCGTGTTCAACGATTTGAGTTTAAATCTATTAAGACTCAGGATATTCGAGATCATATCTTCCAGATTTTAGAAAAAGAAGGAATTGATTACGAAACAGAAGCTGTTGAAATTATTGCTAGAAGAGCTGAAGGTGGTATGCGAGATGCTTTGTCAATTTTAGATCAAGCTTTAAGTCTCACCAATGAAGATAGATTGACAACAGCCATTTCAGAGGAAATCACTGGAACCATTAGTCTTAGCGCCTTGGACGACTATGTGGCTGCAATAGCTCAAAAAGATGTTACCCGTGCTTTAGAAAATCTTCAGGTGATTTTTGATAACGGAAAGAGCATGACACGTTTTGTGACAGATTTGCTGCAGTACTTACGAGATATTTTGATTGTTCAGACGGGAGGAGAAAACACTCACCATAGTCAAACATTCAAGGATAACTTATCTCTGTCACAGGATCTCCTATTTGAAATGATTACCATAGCTACTAGAAGTCTAGCTGATATGAAGGCCAGTCTTCAGCCTAAGATTTATGCTGAAATGATGACCATTCGCCTAGCAGAGCTTGAAGTTAAACCAGCTTTATCAGGTCAAGTAGCTGATGAATTAGCTTCGCTTAGGGAAGAAGTGGCACGTTTGAAACAGGCTCTTTCTAATTCTGGATCAAGTTCAAAACCAACAGCATCACCAGTAATTAGACAGTCTGGCAGTAAGTCTGTTTATCGTGTGGATCGTAATAAGGTTCATTCCATCCTTCAAGAAGCTGTTGAAAGTCCTGATTTAGCCCGTCAAAATCTAATCCGTCTTCAAAATGCATGGGGAGAAGTTATTGAAAGTTTATCAGGCCCTGATAAGGCACTTTTAGCTGGTTCTCAACCTGTTGCGGCCAATGAACGTCATGCTATTCTCGCCTTTGAATCAAACTTCAATGCTGGCCAAACTATGAAACGAGATAATTTGAATCTAATGTTTGGCAATATTCTTAGTCAAGCAGCTGGTTTTTCTCCAGAAATTTTAGCTATTTCACAAGAAGAATGGCTAGAAGTTCGAGCAGACTTTTCTGCTAGGGCTAAATCATCTCAAGGACAAGATATCAAGGAAGATGTTGAGGAGTCAGTACTCCCTCAAGGTTTTGAATTTTTAGCAGATAAAGTAACCATAACAGAAGATTAGATTTTTAAGAATAAGACTATGAACAGACAACAATTTATCATTATGGCCTTGTTTACAGCTGCTGAGACTTATTATTTTAATGAATCAGTCATGGAACAACGCTATATCATGGCCTTGCTCTGGGCTATTTTGATCCTGAGAAATTTTCGTATCTCTTATATTATGGGAAAAATAATCAATGCCATAGATGACCATATCCAAAGGAGAAAGTAGCGCTTACATTATAGACAAAATAAAAGCCTTTCAGGCTTTTTTTTGCTATACTAGTAAGAGTATATATACATTAAGAAAGGAATTAAGATGTCAGTAATTGAGATTATAGATCTTCATGTTGAAATTGAAGGTAAGGAAATTTTGAAGGGGGTTAATTTAACCCTTAAAACAGGAGAGATTGCAGCTATCATGGGACCAAATGGAACTGGTAAATCAACTCTTTCTGCAGCTATCATGGGAAACCCTAACTATGAGGTAACCAAAGGTGAGGTTCTATTTGACGGAGTGAACATCCTTGAGTTAGAAGTTGATGAGCGTGCTCGTATGGGACTTTTCCTTGCTATGCAATATCCATCAGAAATTCCTGGAATTACAAATGCTGAATTTCTTCGTGCAGCTATGAATGCTGGTAAAGAAGATGACGAAAAAATTTCAGTGCGTGATTTCATCACTAAATTGGATGAGAAAATGGAATTGCTTAACATGAAAGAAGAAATGGCTGAGCGATACCTCAATGAAGGTTTTTCTGGAGGTGAAAAGAAACGCAATGAAATTCTTCAACTGTTGATGTTGGAACCAACATTTGCACTTTTGGATGAGATTGACTCTGGTCTTGATATTGATGCCCTTAAAGTTGTTTCTAAAGGTGTTAATGCTATGCGTGGTGAAGGCTTCGGTGCCATGATTATTACTCACTACCAACGTCTCCTTAACTACATTACACCTGATGTGGTGCATGTAATGATGGATGGTCGTGTAGTGCTTTCTGGTGGTCCTGAATTGGCAGCTCGTTTGGAACGTGAAGGATACGCAAAATTAGCTGAAGAACTTGGCTATGACTACAAGGAAGAATTGTAATTCCCTCGTATCTTTTAGGAGAAGTAAATGACTAAAGAAAATATTAAACTTTTTTCAGAAATGCACGTCGAACCAAGCTGGTTATCAGACCTCCGTCTAAAAGCTTTTGATAACATCGAGAGTTTGGAATTACCAGTCATTGAACGTGTGAAATTTCATCGTTGGAACCTGGGTGATGGAACGATTACGGAGAATGAACCAACAGCAAATGTTCCAGATTTTACAGCTATTGACAATCAGTTAAAATTGGTACAATTAGGTACTCAAACAGTCTTTGAGCAAATTCCAGTTGAGTTGGCTGAGCAAGGGGTGATCTTTACAGACTTCCATTCAGCTTTAGAAGAAATCCCAGAACTTGTAGAAGAATTCTTCATGTCATCAGTCAAATATGATGACGATAAGTTGGCAGCCTACCACACAGCATACTTTAACAGTGGTGCGGTTCTTTACATTCCTGATAATGTTGAAATTACTGAACCAATCGAAGGGATTTTCTACCAAGATAGTGATAGTGATGTGCCGTTTAACAAGCATATTCTGATCATTGCTGGTAAAAACTCTAAAATTAACTATCTCGAACGTCTTGAGTCACGTGGTGAAGCTAGTGCTAAGGCCACTGCCAATATTACAGTTGAAGTTATTGCACGTTCTGGTGCTCAAGTGAAGTTTGCGGCGATTGACCGTCTTGGTGAGAATGTCACTGCCTACATTAGCCGTCGTGGTAAATTAGGCAACGATGCAAGTATTGACTGGGCCATCGGTGTTATGAACGAAGGAAATGTTGTTGCTGACTTTGATAGTGACCTACTTGGAAATGGTAGCCATGCAGACCTCAAGGTCGTAGCACTTTCAAGCGGCCGTCAGGTACAGGGGATTGATACTCGAGTAACTAACTATGGTTGCAACTCTATCGGTAATATCCTTCAACATGGGGTTATCCTTGAAAAAGCAACTTTGACCTTCAACGGTATTGGACACATTATTAAGGGTGCTAAGGGAGCGGATGCCCAACAAGAAAGTCGTGTTCTCATGCTTTCAGACCAGGCTCGTTCAGACGCCAACCCAATTCTTTTAATTGATGAAAATGATGTTACTGCAGGGCATGCAGCGTCTATCGGACAAGTGGATCCAGAAGACATGTACTACCTCATGAGTCGTGGATTGGACAAGGCAACTGCAGAACGCTTGGTTGTCCGTGGTTTCCTTGGATCTGTGATCGTTGAGATTCCAGTCAAGGAAGTTCGTGATGAAATGATTGCAACCATCGAAGAAAAACTATTAAAACGCTAAGGTGAGTTTAATGTTAGATGCAGAAGCTATTCGCAAGGATTTTCCAATTTTAGACCAGATTGTCAACGATGAACCTTTGGTCTATCTTGATAATGCTGCGACGACACAAAAACCACTAGCTGTTCTGGAAACCATTAACCGTTACTATGAGCAGGAAAATGCCAATGTTCACCGTGGGGTTCATACCTTGGCTGAAAGGGCGACAGCATCTTATGAAGCCGCTCGTGAAACCATTCGTAAATTCATCAATGCTAAGTCGACAAAAGAAGTGCTCTTTACCAGAGGAACTACGACCAGTCTCAACTGGGTGGCACGTTTCGCTGAGGAAATCTTGACTGAAGGTGACCAGGTCTTGATTTCAGTCATGGAACACCATTCCAATATTATTCCATGGCAGGAAGCTTGCCGAAAGACTGGAGCAGAGCTTGTTTATGTCTATCTCAAAGATGGAGCTCTGGATATGGATGACTTGCGAGCTAAATTGACTGACAAAGTTAAGTTTGTTTCGCTAGCTCACGCCTCAAATGTCCTTGGTGTGGTTAATCCTATCAAAGAAATTACGCAAATGGCCCACAAGGTTGGAGCCATCATGGTAGTTGATGGAGCACAATCTACGCCCCATATGAAGATTGACGTCCAGGACTTGGATGTTGACTTCTTTGCCTTTTCAGGTCACAAGATGGCTGGCCCTACTGGTATCGGTGTTCTCTACGGCAAAGAAAAGCATCTTGAACAAATGTCACCAGTTGAATTTGGTGGGGAGATGATTGATTTTGTCTATGAGCAATCTGCTAGTTGGAAGGAATTGCCTTGGAAATTCGAGGCTGGAACTCCTAATATGGCTGGGGCTATTGGACTTGCTGCAGCAGTTGATTATCTCGAAAATATCGGTATGGATGCGATTGAAGCCCATGAACAGGAACTGATAGCCTACGTCTTTCCAAAATTGCGGGCAATTGAAGGTTTGACTATCTATGGTTCCCAGGATTTAGCCCAACGTTCAGGAGTTATTGCCTTTAATCTAGGGGACCTTCATCCTCACGACCTCGCGACTGCTCTGGATTATGAAGGAGTGGCAGTTCGTGCGGGTCACCATTGTGCGCAACCTCTGCTTCAATATTTGGACGTCCCAGCAACAGCTCGTGCAAGTTTTTATATCTACAATACCAAAGCAGATTGCGATAAACTAGTCGATGCCTTACTAAAGACAAAGGAGTTTTTCAATGGCACTTTCTAAACTAGATAGCCTCTATATGGCAGTGGTAGCGGACCATTCGAAAAATCCCCATCACCAAGGGAAATTAGAAGATGCTGAGCAAATCAGTCTCAACAATCCGACCTGTGGTGATGTCATCAATCTCTCTGTTAAGTTTGATGCAGATGAACGTTTGGAAGATATCGCTTTTCTAAACTCAGGCTGTACCATTTCAACTGCCTCTGCTAGTATGATGACGGATGCAGTTTTAGGTAAGACAAAGCAAGAGATATTAGAATTAGCAACTATTTTTTCAGAAATGGTCCAAGGTCAAAAAGATGACAGACAAGACAGTCTGGGCGACGCAGCATTCTTGTCAGGTGTTGCTAAATTCCCTCAGCGAATCAAGTGTGCAACCCTAGCTTGGAATGCCCTTAAGAAAACAATTGAAAATCAAGATAACAAATAAGACAAGTTTCTTTTGTCTTATAAATCACTGGAAATGAAGAATGAAAGAAAGGATATTATGGCTGAAGAAAGAGTAGAACCAAAACCAATCGATCTTGGTGAATATAAATTTGGTTTCCATGATGATGTGGAACCAATCTTATCAACAGGTAAAGGATTGAACGAAGGGGTTATTCGTGAATTATCCGCTGCTAAGGGTGAGCCTGAGTGGATGTTAGAATTTCGATTGAAATCTTACGAAACCTTTATGAAAATGCCCATGCAAACTTGGGGAGCAGACTTGTCAGAGATTGACTTTGATGACTTGATCTACTACCAAAAACCATCTGATAAACCAGCTCGTTCATGGGATGACGTTCCTGAAAAAATCAAAGAAACCTTTGAACGGATTGGGATTCCAGAAGCTGAGCGTGCCTATCTAGCTGGAGCTTCTGCCCAGTATGAGTCAGAAGTGGTTTACCACAACATGAAGGAAGAATTTGAGAAGTTAGGTATCATCTTTACAGATACGGATTCTGCCCTCAAGGAATACCCAGACTTGTTTAAACAATACTTCGCTAAGTTGGTACCGCCGACGGATAACAAGTTGGCTGCCCTTAACTCAGCAGTATGGTCTGGTGGAACCTTCATCTATGTACCAAAAGGAGTGAAGGTAGATATTCCACTTCAAACCTACTTCCGTATTAATAACGAAAATACTGGTCAGTTTGAACGTACTTTGATTATCGTTGATGAGGGAGCAAGTGTTCACTACGTAGAAGGATGTACAGCGCCAACTTATTCAAGCAACAGCTTGCACGCTGCCATTGTAGAAATCTTTGCTTTGGATGGAGCTTACATGCGTTATACAACCATCCAAAACTGGTCTGACAACGTTTATAACTTGGTAACCAAACGTGCTAAAGCTTTGAAAGATGCGACTGTTGAGTGGATTGATGGAAACTTGGGTGCAAAAACGACTATGAAATATCCATCTGTTTACCTAGATGGAGAAGGAGCGCGTGGTACCATGCTTTCGATTGCCTTTGCCAATGCAGGGCAACACCAAGATACTGGTGCCAAAATGATCCACAATGCTCCACATACGAGCTCGTCTATTGTCTCTAAATCTATCGCTAAAGGTGGAGGAAAGGTTGACTACCGTGGACAAGTGACTTTCAATAAGAACTCTAAGAAATCTGTTTCTCACATCGAGTGTGACACCATTATCATGGATGACTTGTCAGCATCTGACACTATTCCATTTAATGAAATCCACAACTCGCAAGTAGCTTTGGAGCACGAAGCCAAGGTATCTAAGATTTCTGAAGAGCAACTCTATTACCTTATGAGCCGTGGTCTGTCAGAATCTGAAGCAACTGAGATGATTGTCATGGGATTTGTAGAGCCATTTACAAAAGAACTTCCAATGGAATACGCTGTCGAGCTTAACCGCTTGATTAGCTATGAGATGGAAGGATCAGTTGGCTAGGTTATATGAACAAAGACAGAACGAATGTTATATTTGTTCTGTTTTTTTAATAATTTTAGTTTATAAATATTCACATTTAAAACGATATATGGTAGAATAATACAAAAATCAGTAAATGGGGGATAAATATGAATATTTTTAGGACAAAAGATGTTAGTCTGGGTAAGACTGAAATGCATCGTCATTTGAAATTATGGGATTTAATTCTCTTGGGAATTGGTGCCATGGTTGGTACAGGAATATTTACCATCACTGGAACTGCAGCAGCAACTCTGGCTGGCCCCTCATTGGTAGTTTCAATAGTAATTTCTGCTCTATGTGTGTCACTTTCAGCTCTCTTTTTTGCTGAGTTTGCATCTCGTGTTCCGGCAACTGGTGGAGCTTATAGTTACTTATACGCAATTTTGGGTGAATTTCCAGCTTGGATAGCTGGTTGGCTCACAATTATGGAATTCGTGACAGCTGTTTCTGGTGTTGCTTCGGGTTGGGCAGCATACTTTAAAGGCTTGCTAAGTAACTTTGGAATATCAATGCCTCAAGTCTTAAATGGAACCTTTAATCCAGAACAGGGAACTTATATCGATCTCTTGCCCATACTAGTATTGGTATTAGTGACAGGACTTGTACTTTTAAATTCGAAAGCTGCCTTGCATTTCAATTCAATACTAGTTGTATTAAAATTTTCAGCCTTGGCTTTGTTTATCTTGGTTGGAATCTGGTACATCAAACCAGAAAACTGGTCCGACTTTGCACCATTTGGTTTTGGTAAGATATATGGAGGTAGCTCTGGTATTATGGCAGGTGCTTCGCTTATGTTCTTTGGTTTCTTAGGTTTTGAGTCAATTTCAATGGCTGTTGACGAAATTCAAAATCCACAAAAGAACGTTCCTCGTGGTATTGTTTTATCTCTTACTATTGTAACCATTCTTTATGCCTTAGTAACATTAGTGCTGACTGGAATTGTTCATTATAGCAAACTCAATGTTGACGATGCAGTAGCCTATGCTTTGAGAAGTATCGGTATTGGATGGGCTGCCAACTATGTGTCACTCGTTGCTATTTTTACATTGATAACTGTATGTATTTCCATGACTTATGCTTTGTCTAGAATGATTTATAGCTTGGCTCGTGATGGACTATTGCCTCAAACTTTTAAACAAGTGACTAAGACAAGTCGTATTCCAAAAAATGCAACAATTTTAACAGGAATTGTCTCAGCAATAGCTGCAGGAATTTTCTCTTTAGCAAGTATTGCAGCCTTTTTAAATATCTGTACCTTGGCTTATTTGATTCTGTTAGCATATGGAATTATCAAACTGAGAAAAGATAAAGGGATGCCCAAAGAGGGAGAATTTAAAACCCCACTGGTTCCAGTTTTACCAATCTTTTCTATTCTAATCTGTTTATCTTTTATGCTTCAGTATACAGTTGAAACATGGATAGCCTTTGGGATTGCTCTCCTAATAGGCATTATTATCTACTTTACTTATGGATATAAACATTCAACTGTTTTAGAAGATAAATAAAAAATCGCGTAAATCGCGATTTTTTTTTTATAATTTTTCGTTTACGAATCGAACAAAACCATTCCACCAAACTTTAAGGAAGATAGCTTTTTCTACATTTTTTTCTGCAACCATTTCAAAGCTAGGTCTATCAGAAGTGACATAGCCTTGGCCTACTAAATCCTTATCATCGTAGGTTAAATGACCAACGACTGTACCAGCTTCTAAAGGCGCCGTAGGTTGATTGGAAGATGGTGTATAACTAATGGATGATTGGGCTCGACTGCCTAAACGTTGAACGATTTTGATATCTTCTTTTGCGACAGCTGTCACATTATCATCTTTTCCATCCACAACCGAAGTTTTACTATCTTCATAACTTTCACCTTGCTTGACAACGGTTTGCAGAGCGTAGTTTGAGGAGATATAGTCTAAAAGAGAAGAAGTAGCTGTGAAACGAGAGTATGGGTTGCCAGCTTGTGTATTAGCGTTAAGGACAACCGTAATTATTCTCATTCCTTTTTCAACAGTAGTACCAACAAAGGATTCACCAGCTTTATCGGTCGTACCAGTTTTCAATCCGTCGATTCCACCGCGGTGAGCGGGCATATCCTCTAGCATAAAATTAGTAGAGGTGATAGTCATTCCGGCAAAGGTTGAAGTTGGCTTCTTAGTAATTTCTAAAACTTGAGGATATTTTAGAATGAGGTTACGAGCAACGATAGCCACATCATAAGCACTTAATTTGTTCTCATCATCTTTTTTTGATCCTGGGTAGATATTATTACCAAGGATTTCATTATTAAGACCAGTTGTATTTACGATTGTAGCATCTTGGATTCCCCATTCCAGCAATTTTGCTTTCATCATGTCTACAAAATCTTTTTCTGATCCAGCTATCTTCTCTGAAAGGGCAATAGCCGCACTATTAGCACTAGATACTAAAGTTGCTTCAAGCAACTCTTCTACAGTATAGTTTCGAGCTTCCAAAGGGACATTACTAGCTTCAGAATTGGTAGTAAGCTGGTATGGATAGTCAGAAATTTCAACGGGAGTAGTCAGAGAAATTTTTCCTTGCTCCAAGGCTTCATATACTAGATAAACAGTTATCAATTTACTAATAGATGCAATTTCGACAGGTTGAGTTGCGTCTTTCTCATATAAAATCTTACCAGTGTTAGCCTCTATAGCGATAGCGTGCTTGGCTGCTACATCAAATTCCTGCGCGTAAACAGGAGTTGCAGTAGCCAATAACAGGGGTGTGATCAAAGTTAAAATTAATTTCTTCATAGTAACTTTATTCTATCATAAAGAAAAAAAATATTCTTGATTTTATGACAATGGTTATCAATCTTTTTTTAAATATGATAAAATAAGGTGAAGAGGAGGTGGCATATGTTTCGGAGAAACAAATTATTCTTCTGGACTACTGAAATACTACTGATAACCTTAATTTTCTATCTTTGGAGAGAAATGGGTGCTATTATTACACCTTTTGCTAGTGTAATAAATACAATTATGATTCCTTTCTTACTGGGTGGTTTTCTGTATTATTTAACGAACCCCTTAGTCCAGTTTCTAGAGAAAAAATTAAAGCTGAATCGAATTATTGGAATTTTATTGACTCTCTGTGGCTTAGTATGGCTGATTGTGATAGGTGTTGTCTATCTCTTACCTATTTTAATCAATCAGTTGAGTAGTTTGATTAATTCTAGCCAAGATATATACAGTCGTATTCAAGATTTGGTAATACAATTATCCAAATACCCAGCTTTTCAAAATCTAGATGTTCAAAAGACTATTCAACAGCTGAATCTGTCTTATGTAGACATCCTACAAAATATCTTAAATGGTGTTACAAATAGTGTAGGTAGTGTCTTATCTGCATTAGTTAGCACTGTCCTGATTATTATCATGACGCCAGTCTTTTTAATTTATTTCTTGCTAGATGGACATAAGTTTTTACCTATGCTAGAAAGAAGTATTTTAAAATATGATAGACTGAATATTTCTGGTCTAATAAAAAATCTAAATGCCACTATTTCCCGCTATATCAGTGGAGTTTCAATTGATGCAGTTATCATTGGATGTTTAGCCTATATCGGCTATAGTGTTATTGGTTTGAAATATGCACTAGTATTTGCAATCTTTTCAGGTTTAGCTAATTTAATTCCTTATGTTGGACCTAGTATTGGTCTTATACCGATGATCATATCAAACCTATTTACAGATCCTCAAAAGATGTTAATTGCAGTGATTTACATGCTTGTTATTCAACAGATTGATGGGAATGTATTATATCCACGGATTGTTGGTGGGGTTATGAAAGTTCACCCAATAACTATTTTAGTTTTGTTACTATTATCTAGTAATATTTATGGTGTTGTTGGAATGATTGTTGCTGTTCCAACTTATTCGATTTTAAAAGAGATTGCCAAATTCTTAGTCCGATTGTATGAAAATCACAAGGAAGTAAAAGAAGTTAAAAATCAATTATAAGAATAAAGAATCAGATCTTTCTGATTCTTTTTCTTAAATTTTAAAAGAAATTTACTTATTTCAAATTATAGGATTGTCTTGTTTAGGATAGGATAAGAATAATTCACAAATTCTATGTAAAACACTTGCAATTTAGCTGAAATTTGATAAAATAGTAAGGAAAGTTAGACTGTATTGCCTACTGTCTATCTATAAAATATATTTTATTGGAGGCTTTTACTCAAATGGCAAAAGAAAAATACGATCGTAGTAAACCACACGTTAACATTGGTACAATCGGACACGTTGACCACGGTAAAACTACCCTAACTGCAGCAATCACAACTGTTTTGGCACGTCGCTTGCCTTCATCAGTTAACCAACCTAAAGACTATGCGTCTATCGATGCTGCTCCAGAAGAACGCGAACGCGGTATCACTATCAACACTGCGCACGTTGAGTACGAAACTGAAAAACGTCACTATGCCCACATCGACGCTCCAGGACACGCGGACTACGTTAAAAACATGATCACTGGTGCCGCTCAAATGGACGGAGCTATCCTTGTAGTAGCTTCTACAGATGGACCAATGCCACAAACTCGTGAGCACATCCTTCTTTCACGTCAGGTTGGTGTTAAACACTTGATCGTCTTCATGAACAAGATCGACTTGGTTGACGACGAAGAATTGCTTGAATTGGTTGAAATGGAAATCCGTGACCTTCTTTCAGAATACGACTTCCCAGGTGACGATCTTCCAGTTATCCAAGGTTCAGCTCTTAAAGCTCTTGAAGGTGACTCTAAATACGAAGACATCATCATGGAATTGATGAATACTGTTGATGAGTACATCCCAGAACCAGAACGCGACACTGACAAACCATTGCTTCTTCCAGTCGAGGACGTATTCTCAATCACTGGACGTGGTACAGTTGCTTCAGGACGTATCGACCGTGGTACTGTTCGTGTCAACGACGAAATCGAAATCGTTGGTATCAAAGAAGAAACTAAGAAAGCTGTTGTTACTGGTG
Organism: Streptococcus timonensis; assembly: GCF_900095845.1. Taxonomy (GTDB): domain Bacteria; phylum Bacillota; class Bacilli; order Lactobacillales; family Streptococcaceae; genus Streptococcus; species Streptococcus timonensis. The sequence continues at coordinate 934,183 of NZ_FMIX01000004.1, read as the reverse complement.
TTGAAATGTTCCGTAAACAACTTGACGAAGGTCTTGCAGGAGATAACGTAGGTATCCTTCTTCGTGGTGTTCAACGTGACGAAATCGAACGTGGACAAGTTATCGCTAAACCAGGTTCAATCAACCCACACACTAAATTCAAAGGTGAAGTTTACATCCTTACTAAAGAAGAAGGTGGACGTCACACTCCATTCTTCAACAACTACCGTCCACAATTCTACTTCCGTACTACTGACGTTACAGGTTCAATCGAACTTCCAGCAGGTACTGAAATGGTAATGCCAGGTGATAACGTGACAATCGACGTTGAGTTGATCCACCCAATCGCCGTAGAACAAGGTACTACATTCTCTATCCGTGAGGGTGGACGTACTGTTGGTTCAGGTATGGTTACAGAAATCGAAGCTTAATTCGATTTAGTTCCCAGAAGAACAATTATTTAAGTCAGACATTAAAAGAATCTTGCTATGCAAGGTTCTTTTTTTCTAGTTATACAAAGACAAAATAAGAAAGTATGGTAGTTGATTACGAATCTAGAAACTTAATTAAATAATTACCTTATTTATTAACGAATGTATATCCTAGTTTTTCAGAATAAATTTTTATTAGGTTAAAAAGCTTTTCACAAATGCCTGTTTTTTTGATAGAATAGAAGGAAGAAAAAAAGAAATGAGTTCGTCATGTCAAAAGGATTTTTAGTCTCTTTAGAGGGGCCAGAGGGAGCTGGTAAAACGAGTGTGCTTGAAGCTATCCTTCCTTTGTTAGAAGAAAAGAATATTGAGTTTTTAACAACTCGTGAGCCAGGTGGTGTTTTGATTGGTGAGAAGATTCGAGAAGTCATTCTAGATCTTAGTCATACTCAGATGGATCCAAAGACAGAGTTGCTTCTCTATATTGCAAGTCGTAGACAGCACCTAGTAGAGAAGGTCTTGCCAGCACTTGCAGCTGGGAAATTGGTTATCATGGATCGTTTTATTGATAGTTCAGTTGCTTATCAAGGCTTTGGTCGTGGTTTGGATATTGAAGCTATTGACTGGCTCAATCAATTTGCGACAGATGGTCTCAAGCCAGATTTGACACTTTATTTTGATATTGAAGTGGAGAAGGGGCTTGAAAGAATCGCGGCAAACAGTGATCGCGAAGTCAATCGTTTAGATTTGGAAGGTTTAGACCTGCACAGAAAAGTTCGTCAAGGCTATCTTTCTCTTCTTGAAAAAGAAGGTGAACGTATTGTTAAAATCGATGCGAGTTTACCACTAGATCAAGTGGTTGAAAATACTAAGCAAGTCTTGTTTGACAGAATGGGGCTGACAGAATGAATCAAGAGCAATTAAGAGCTTGTCAACCCCAGCAATTTGACCGTTTTGTTCACATCTTAGAACAAAGACAGCTGAATCATGCCTATCTCTTTTCAGGATTTTTTGGAAGTATGGAGATGGCCTTATTTCTATCTAAGAGTTTGTTCTGTACAGAAAAGCAGGGGGTCTTACCTTGCGAGTCTTGCCGAAATTGTAAGTTGATTGATCAGGAAGAATTTCCTGATGTCACTATTATTCGTCCGATGAATCAAATCATTAAAACGGAACGAATCCGAGAATTAGTTGGCCAATTTTCTCAATCAGGAATCGAAAATCAACGTCAGGTTTTTATTATTGAACAAGCAGAAAAAATGCATGCCAATGCCGCCAATTCACTACTAAAGGTCATTGAAGAACCGCAAAGTGAAATCTATATTTTCTTTTTAACCAATGATCAAGAGCAGATGTTACCAACTATCCGAAGCCGGACTCAAATTTTCCAATTTAAGAAACAAGTTGAAAGCCTTAAGAATCAACTTGAACAAGCAGGATTGGTAAAAAATAAAGCAAGGCTTTTAGCTGAGTTTAGTCAATCACAAGCAGAAGCCGAAAAACTGATAAATCAAACAAGTTTTTGGACTCTACTTGAAGAAAGTGAACGTTTCTATAGCTGGTTGGAGTCTGGGAAAAAGGAATCCTACTTACAGGTTGCAAAATTGGCTAGCTTAGCAGATGACAAAGAAAAACAAGACCAAGTCTTTAGAATTTTAGAAGTTTTAGCAGGCCAAGAGATTCAAAAAAATGTAGCACGTACAATATTGCAAAACCTTCTCGAAGCCAGAAAAATGTGGAAAGCAAATGTGTCTTTCCAGAATTCTTTGGAATACCTAGTTTTACAATAAAATGAAGATGAAAACAGAGAAAGAAAGGGCTGTTCATGAACAAGAAAGAATTATTTGATGCCTTAGATGATTTTTCTCAACAGTTGTTGGCAACCTTGGCAGATGTCGAAGCCATCAAAAAAAATCTCAAGAGTGTTGTAGAAGAGAATACAGCTCTTCGTTTAGAGAACGATAAACTGAGAGAGCGCTTGAGTGAGGAAGAAGAAACAGCTCCAACTAAGACCAAGCATGTTAGAGAAAACGTGAGCCGAATCTATGACGACGGTTTTCATGTGTGTCGCGACTTTTATGGCCAACGTCGTGAACAAGACGCAGAATGTATGTTTTGTGATGAATTGTTGTTTAGGGAGTAAGCATGCAGATTCAAAAAAGTTTTAAAGGGCAGTCACCTTACGGTAAGTTATATCTTGTCGCAACTCCAATTGGAAATCTAGAGGATATGACCTTTCGTGCTATTCAGACTTTGAAAGAAGTGGATTGGATTGCTGCCGAGGATACTCGTAATACCGGTCTATTGCTGAAGCATTTCGATATTTCAACCAAACAAATCAGTTTTCATGAGCACAATGCCAAGGATAAAATTCCTGATTTGATTGGTTTCCTGAAAGCAGGACAAAGTATTGCTCAAGTTTCGGATGCAGGTTTGCCAAGTATTTCTGACCCAGGTCATGATTTGGTCAAGGCAGCAATTGAAGAAGATATAGCAGTTGTCACAGTTCCAGGTGCTAGCGCAGGAATTTCTGCCTTGATTGCCAGTGGTTTAGCTCCACAACCCCATATTTTTTATGGATTCTTACCTCGAAAATCGGGACAACAAAAGCAATTTTTCGAATCAAAAAAAGATTATCCTGAGACCCAGATTTTCTATGAATCTCCACATCGTGTCGCAGATACGCTAGAAAATATGCTAGAAGTCTATGGTGACCGTCCAGTAGTTCTGGTTCGCGAATTGACCAAGATTTTTGAAGAATACCAACGTGGAAGTATTACTGAATTGTTAGAAAATATTTCTCAAACACCGCTCAAAGGCGAATGCCTTCTGATTGTGGAAGGTGCTAGTCTAGAAGTTGAAGATAAGGATGAAGAAGATTTATTCTCTGAAATACAAAATCGTATCCAAGAAGGTGTTAAGAAAAATCAAGCCATTAAGGAAGTCGCTAAAATTTATCAGTGGAATAAAAGCCAGCTCTATGCTGCCTACCACGAATGGGAAGAGAAACAATCGGATGACTAAACAGGGAAGTTTGCCTTCTTCCCTTTTTTTGTTATACTAGTAAAAGAAAAATTAGAAAGATTTGTGGGTGTCAAACAGTCCAGTAGCTTGTTTTGATATGAATTTAGGTTCCACCCAAAGAGGTATTAGTGTCATGTCTCAATCTTATATCCATGTTATCGGTGCTGGTTTAGCAGGTTCGGAAGCAGCCTATCAAATCGCAGAGCGTGGTATTCCAGTTAAACTCTATGAAATGCGTGGTGTCAAATCAACACCTCAGCATAAAACAGATAATTTTGCAGAATTAGTGTGTTCCAACTCATTACGAGGGGATGCTCTTACAAATGCTGTCGGACTCCTCAAGGAAGAAATGCGTCGTCTTGGTTCTGTGATTTTAGAATCAGCAGAAGCAACGCGGGTTCCTGCTGGTGGTGCTCTCGCGGTTGACCGTGACGGTTTTTCTCAAATGGTTACTGAAAAAATTGCTAATCATCCTTTGATTGAAGTGGTTCGTGATGAAATTACAGAATTGCCGACAGATGTTATTACGGTTGTCGCTACTGGTCCCTTGACTAGCGATGCCCTGGCTGAGAAAATTCATGCCCTTAATGACGGCGATGGCTTCTATTTTTACGACGCGGCAGCGCCTATTATCGACGTCAACACCATCGATATGAGCAAGGTCTATCTCAAGTCTCGGTATGACAAGGGAGAAGCTGCCTACCTCAATGCTCCGATGACCAAGCAAGAGTTTATGGATTTCCATGAAGCTTTGGTCAATGCAGAAGAAGCACCCCTTAATTCTTTTGAAAAAGAAAAGTACTTTGAAGGGTGTATGCCAATTGAAGTTATGGCTAAACGTGGCATTAAAACTATGCTCTATGGCCCTATGAAACCAGTTGGTCTAGAATATCCGGATGACTACAAGGGACCTCGTGATGGTGACTTTAAAACTCCTTATGCAGTCGTTCAGCTTCGTCAGGACAATGCGGCTGGAAGTCTTTATAACATCGTTGGTTTCCAAACTCACCTCAAATGGGGAGAGCAGAAGCGTGTCTTCCAAATGATTCCAGGTCTTGAAAATGCTGAGTTTGTCCGTTATGGTGTCATGCATCGTAATTCCTATATGGATTCGCCAAATCTTCTTGAACAGACATACCGTTCTAAGAAACAGCCAAATCTCTTCTTTGCTGGTCAGATGACAGGAGTAGAGGGTTACGTTGAGTCAGCAGCTTCAGGATTGGTTGCTGGAATAAATGCTGCTCGTCTCTTTAAAGGAGAAAGAGAGGCTATTTTCCCAGAGACAACAGCTATCGGAAGTTTAGCTCATTATATCACTCATGCTGATAGCAAGCATTTCCAACCAATGAATGTCAACTTTGGGATTATCAAGGAGTTAGAAGGTGAGCGTATTCGTGATAAAAAGGCTCGCTATGAAAAGATTGCAGAACGTGCTTTAACTGATTTAGAAGAATTTTTAAGCCTATAATTTTTTGAAAGTTTGGTCCGTGAGACTATAAAATTATCAAAAAATGTGATAAAATAGTTTGAATAAAACAAAGGAGCGAAGTCAGGTGGAACCAAAATATAAACGCATTTTGATCAAGTTATCAGGTGAGGCCCTTGCTGGTGAACGTGGTGTAGGTATTGATATTAAAACAGTTCAAGCAATGGCACAAGAAATTCAAGAAGTACATAACTTAGGAATTGAAATTGCTCTCGTTATCGGAGGTGGTAACCTTTGGCGTGGAGAACCTGCTGCGGAAGCTGGCATGGATCGTGTACAAGCAGACTATACAGGAATGCTTGGAACAGTTATGAACGCTCTTGTGATGGCAGATTCATTGCAACAAGTTGGAGTGGATACACGCGTTCAGACTGCAATCGCAATGCAACAAGTAGCTGAACCTTATATTCGAGGACGTGCCCTTCGTCATCTTGAAAAAGGTCGTATTGTTATCTTTGGTGCTGGAGTTGGTTCACCTTACTTCTCAACGGATACAACAGCAGCCCTTCGTGCGGCTGAAATTGAGGCAGACGCCATTTTGATGGCAAAAAATGGTGTTGATGGTGTTTATAATGCCGATCCTAAGAAAGATAAGACAGCGGTTAAGTTTGAAGAATTGACTCACCGTGATGTTATTAGTAAAGGTCTTCGAATCATGGATTCGACTGCTTCAACACTTTCAATGGACAACGATATCGACTTGGTTGTCTTTAACATGAACCAACCAGGCAATATCAAACGTGTTGTATTTGGTGAAAATATCGGAACTACAGTTTCTAACAATATTGAAGAAAAGGAATAAAATAAGATTATGGCAAACGCAATTGTTGAAAAAGCAAAAGAGAGAATGACCCAATCTCACCACTCACTTTCTCGTGAGTTTGGAAGTATCCGTGCAGGACGAGCTAACGCTAGCTTGCTTGACCGTATCCATGTAGAATATTATGGAGTTGAAACACCTCTTAACCAAATTGCTTCAATCACAATCCCTGAAGCGCGTGTTTTGTTGGTAACACCATTTGATAAAACTTCTTTAAAAGATATCGAACGTGCCTTAAACGCTTCAGACCTTGGTATTACACCAGCTAACGATGGTTCTGTTATTCGCTTAGTAATTCCAGCTCTTACAGAGGAAACTCGTCGTGACCTTGCTAAAGAAGTGAAAAAAGTTGGTGAGAATGCTAAAGTTGCTATCCGTAACATTCGTCGTGATGCTATGGATGAAGCTAAGAAACAAGAAAAAGCTAAAGAAATCACTGAAGATGAGTTGAAAACTCTTGAAAAAGATATTCAAAAAGCTACAGACGATGCTGTTAAACACATCGATGAAATGACCACCAATAAAGAAAAAGAACTATTGGAAGTCTGAGAAATAAACAGAAAAACTCAGTTGGCATTGCTGGCTGAGTTTTATTCGAAAGAAGGAAACATGAATACAAATCTTGCTAGTTTTATAATCGGTCTGATAACTGATGAAAATGACAGTTTTTACTTTGTCCAAAAGGATGGTCAGACCTATGCTCTAGATAAGGAAGAAGGCCAGCATGCAATAGGTGATACCGTTAAAGGCTTTGCCTACACGGATATGAAGCAAAAACTTCGCTTGACTACCTTAGAAGTGACTGCGACTCAGGAGCAATTTGGTTGGGGAACAGTAACAGAAGTTCGAAAGGATTTGGGTGTCTTTGTTGATACAGGGCTTCCTGACAAGGAAATCGTTGTGTCACTGGATATCCTACCTGAACTGAAAGAGCTTTGGCCTAAGAAGGGCGATAAACTTTATGTTCGTCTAGAAGTAGATAAGAAAGACCGTATCTGGGGACTCTTAGCCTACCAAGAGGACTTCCAACGATTAGCACGTCCTGCCTACAACAACATGCAAAACCAGAACTGGCCTGCAATCGTTTATCGTCTTAAGTTATCGGGTACCTTCGTTTATCTACCTGAAAATAATATGCTGGGCTTTATTCATCCAAGTGAACGTTATGCAGAGCCACGTTTGGGTCAAGTCCTAGATGTGCGTGTGATAGGCTTCCGTGAGGTTGATCGTACCCTTAATCTCTCACTTAAACCTCGATCTTTTGAGATGTTAGAAAATGATGCACAAATGATTTTGACATACTTGGAAAGCAATGGTGGATTTATGACCTTGAATGACAAATCGTCACCTGACGATATTAAGGCAACCTTCGGTATCTCTAAAGGTCAGTTCAAAAAAGCACTTGGTGGCTTGATGAAGGCTGGGAAAATCAAACAGGATGAGTTTGGAACAGAGTTAATTTAGGGAGTTATATGAGAAAATCATTTTATACTTGGCTTATGACAGAGCGTAATCCTAAAAGTCATAGTCCTAAAGCAATTTTAGCGGATCTTGCCTTTGAGGAATCAGCTTTCCCAAAACACACGGATGATTTTGATCAAGTCAGTCGATTTTTAGAAGAACATGCCAGTTTTTCCTTTAATATGGGAGACTTCGATCGTATCTGGCAGGAATATGTAGAACATTAGATCTGCTTTAGGTGTTGAGGATAGCATTTTCTAAATGCCTTTGCTATAATAAAAAAAATTAAAGAGTTAGAGAGGTTCTTTGTTTGAAGGAACATTCAATAGACATTCAGTTAAGTCATCCAGATGACCTGTTTCATCTTTTTGGTTCCAATGAACGCCATCTTCGTTTGATGGAGGAAGAGTTAGATATTATCATCCATGCTCGTACAGAGATTGTACAAGTCTTGGGAGAGGAGTCATCTTGTGAAGAAGCACGTCAGGTTATACAGGCCTTGATGGTCTTGGTCAATCGTGGGATGACTGTCGGAACTCCTGATGTGGTAACAGCCATTAATATGGTGAGAAATCATGAAATTGATAAGTTTGTCGCCCTCTATGAAGAAGAAATCATCAAAGATAATACTGGTAAGCCTATTCGTGTGAAGACACTAGGACAAAAGCTTTATGTTGATAGTGTTAAGAATCACGATGTTACCTTTGGAATTGGGCCTGCTGGGACGGGTAAGACATTTCTAGCAGTGACTTTGGCAGTGACAGCACTCAAGCGTGGTCAAGTTAAGCGTATCATCTTAACTCGTCCAGCAGTAGAAGCTGGGGAAAGTTTGGGATTTCTACCAGGAGATTTGAAGGAAAAGGTAGACCCTTATCTTCGTCCAGTATACGATGCCTTATATCAGATTTTAGGGAAAGACCAAACAACTCGTCTCATGGAGCGAGAAATTATTGAGATTGCACCTTTGGCCTATATGCGTGGACGTACCTTGGATGATGCCTTTGTCATTTTGGATGAAGCACAAAATACAACCATCATGCAGATGAAGATGTTCTTGACACGTTTAGGATTCAATTCTAAAATGATTGTCAATGGTGATATTAGTCAGATTGACCTACCTCGCAATGTCAAGTCAGGTTTGATCGATGCCCAAGAAAAACTTAAGAACATTCACCAAATCGACTTTGTACACTTCTCAGCCAAGGACGTTGTCCGACATCCAGTAGTCGCTCAGATTATTATAGCCTATGAACCTCGACCTATCAAAGCAGCAGAAAATCAAGAAGAAACAGAATAAAGAAAAAGAGCAAGTTCGTCTGAACTGCTCTTTTTTAATGATTAAATAAGCTCACTGATTGAAGTAAACTCACGATGTAAACCTTCAGCAACAGGTTGACTTGTAAGTTGACCTTGATAAGTTGTTACACCTTCACGTAATCCAGCATCGTCAAGGATTGCTTTCTTAAATCCTTTTCCTGCCAAGGCTTCGATATATGGAAGGGTCACATTCGTAAGTGCAATAGTAGAAGTACGAGCAACGGCTCCAGGAATGTTTGCTACTGCATAGTGAAGGACACCATGTTTTTCATAGACAGGGTTGTCATGTGTAGTAACACGGTCAGCTGTAGCGATAACCCCACCTTGGTCAACAGCAACGTCAACGATAACAGAACCAGGTCTCATTTGTTGAACCATTTCATTTGTCACAAGTTTTGGTGCTTTTGCTCCAGGGATTAGAACCGCTCCGATAACTACGTCAGCATCACGAACACTTGCTTCGATATTAAATGGGTTAGACATGAGTGTTTGGATTTGATGACCAAAGACATCTTCAAGAACTGAAAGACGTTTAGCACTGATATCTAAAATAGTAACTTGAGCTCCCAAACCAAGAGCGATACGTGCAGCGTGAGTACCAACTACACCACCACCGATAATAGTTACTTTACCTTTAGGAACACCTGGGACACCACCCAAAAGAACACCTGAACCCCCAGCTTGTTTAGTCAAGAAGTGAGCTCCGATTTGGACAGCCATACGACCAGCAACTTCACTCATAGGGACTAACAATGGTAGTTGACCTTGATTGTCACGTACAGTCTCGTAAGCAACACCAGTTGTTTTCGCTGCAAGCATAGCATCCGCTAATTCTGGGGCTGCTGCCATATGCAAGTAGGTGAAGAGAAGTAAATCATCACGTAGGTACTGATATTCAGTATCTAGAGGTTCTTTTACTTTAACAACTAACTCTGCAGCCCAAGCTTCTTTTGCGGTCGGAACAATTTCTGCACCTTGTTTTTCATAATCAGCATCGGCAAAACCAGAACCAAGTCCTGCATTTGTTTCAACGAGCACTCGATGTCCACGACCAACCAAACTGTGGACACCGGCAGGTGTTAAAGCCACACGATTTTCATTGTTTTTAATTTCTTTTGGAATTCCAATTAGCATAGAGATTTTCTCCTTTTTTAGGTTCCAGGAACCTTAATAAACCATCAGTGATAGAATCCAAGGGATTCATCTGATGGTTTTATTTTATATGAAAGTTGGACGAAAATCAAGAAAAATTCTTGAATTCTACTGCATTTTTTGCTAAGCTTTTAGAAAATAATTTTTTTCAAAGAAAAAGGGAGGACTGGGCAATGGAATCACTATTTATCAAACTAGCTAAGCATCCAATTATCGAAACTGAACGCTTAGTACTTAGACCAGTAACACTTGACGATGCAGAAGCCATGTTTGAATATGCTTCAGATAAGGAAACTACTCGCTACACTTTTCCAACCAATCAAAGTCTAGAGGAAACCAAGAATAATATTGCTCAGTTTTATCTAGCAAATCCATTGGGCCGATGGGGTATTGAACTAAAAAGTAGTGGAGAGTTTATCGGAACCATTGACCTGCACAAGATGGATACTGTCCTTAAGAAGGCAGCCATTGGCTATATTATCCATAAAAAATATTGGAACCAAGGATTGACGACAGAGGCCAATCGAGCCGTGATTGAACTAGTTTTTGAAAAGATAGGGATGAATAGGTTGACCGCCCTTCATGATAAGGATAATCCCGCATCAGGAAAGGTCATGGAGAAATCAGGAATGCGTTTCTCTCACGAAGAACCATATGCTAGAATGGATAAAAGTGAACCTGGAAGATTCGTAACAGATGTCCATTATGTCTTGACCAAAGAAGATTATTTTGCAAATAAGTAAGCAGTTGAAAAGATTTTTCAGCTGTTTTTTCTTTGCATTACGAATAAGATAAGAGAGGAGAAATTATGGAAGAACTTATTGAGAAAATCAAAGAATATAAAATCATTGTTATCTGTGCTAGTTTGGGTTTAATCTTGGGTGGATTTTTCCTCCTGAAGTCATCAACGCAAGCACCTGCTAAGGAAAGCAATTTGCAAACAGAAGTTACAACTGTTTCAAAGGATTCGACGGAGGAAAAGGAAGATAAAAATCAGAAGGAAGAAGTGGTGGAGCTAGATCTGATTACTGTTGATGTCAAAGGTGCGGTCAAATCACCTGGAATCTATGATTTGCCTGTTGGAAGTCGTATCAACAATGCTGTCCAAAAAGCGGGTGGATTGACAGATAATGCTGATAGTAAGTCTATCAATCTTGCCCAGAGAATTAGTGACGAAGCACTTGTTTATGTTCCGACTAAGGAAGAAGCTACCAACCAAGAGGCATATTCAAATGCTACCAAAACCAAAGAAAACAAGAAAGTTAATCTCAATAAAGCCAGTTTAGAGGAGCTGAAACAAGTCAAGGGGTTGGGAGCCAAACGTGCACAGGATATCATCGACCACCGCGAAACCAACGGTAAGTTTAAGTCAGTTGATGAGCTCAAAAAGGTTTCTGGTATTGGTGCAAAAACGATAGAAAAGTTAAAAGAGTATGTCACAGTGGATTAGTCGATTTCCCATCCCCAAAATCTATCTCAGTTTTCTTTTACTATGGCTCTACTATGCTATTTTTTCAGCAAGCTTTTTAGCACTTTTGGGCTTTGTCTTTTTAATGCTCTGCCTCTTTTCTCAATTTCCATGGAAGACTGCGACCAAGGTCCTCTTGGTTTGTGGTCTATTTGGTAGCTGGTTTTTATTTCAAAAATGGCAACAAGAAAAAGCGAGTCAACATCTTGTTGACTCAGTTAATACGGTACGAATCTTGCCTGATACTATCAAAGTAAATGGTGATAGTTTATCTTTTCGAGGCAAGGCTGAGGGAAGACTTTTTCATGTTTATTATAAGCTTGAGTCAGAATCTGAGAAAGAAGAGTTTCAACAGTTAACTAATCTTTTTGATGTTACTTTAGAGGGGAAATTATCTATACCTCAGGAGGCAAAAAATTTTGCTGGATTTGATTATCGAAACTATTTAAAAACGCAGGGAATTTATCAAACCTTAACGATATCGAAAATTCATAGCATGAAAGAGGCAAGCAGTTGGGATATAGGAGAAAATCTATCCAGTTTGCGGAGAAAAGCAGTTGTCTGGATAAAAAGGAATTTTCCCGCCCCCATGAGTAATTATATGACAGGTCTGTTATTAGGACACTTGGACTCAGACTTTGAGGAAATGAATGAACTCTACTCAAGTTTAGGGATTATTCATCTTTTTGCTCTGTCAGGAATGCAAGTAGGATTCTTCATGAATGCTTTTAAGAAATTCTTTTTGCGACTGGGGATGAGCCAAGAAAACTTAAAATGGCTTGTCTATCCATTTTCCTTGGTTTATTCAGGTTTGACAGGGTTCTCAGCTTCTGTTATTAGAAGTCTGTTACAAAAACTTTTGGCTCAACATGGTTTCAAGGGGCTGGATAATTTTACTTTGACAGTCCTTGTCTTGTTTATCGTGATGCCGAATTTCTTCCTAACTGCTGGTGGAGTGCTCTCCTGTGCCTATGCCTTTATCCTGACCATGACTGGTGAAGAAGTAGCAGGGATAAAAGGTCTGGTGAGAGAAAGTTTCATTATTTCCTTAGGAATTCTGCCAATTTTATCATTCTATTTTTCTGAATTTCAACCTTGGTCCATACTCTTAACCTTTGTTTTTTCTTTTTTATTTGATATGGTCTTGCTACCGCTTTTATCAATACTCTTCTGTCTGTCATGGATATATCCTATTACCCAGTTTAACTTTCTCTTTGAATGGCTAGAAAACATCATACGCTATGTATCTCAGCTATCTACTAGGCCCTTTGTTTTTGGTCAACCGAGTCTTTGGGTTCTGGTGTTTCTTTTAATTTCTTTGGCTATAGTCTATGACTATCGTAAAAATTTGAAAAAAACACCAATAATTGCACTATTTGTCCTAGCTCTCTTTTTAGTAACCAAACATCCACTGGAAAATGAAATCACAGTCCTAGACATGGAGCAGGGACGGAGCATTTTCCTAAGAGACATGACAGGAAAGACAATATTACTGGATGTCGGTGAAAAGTTAGCAGTTGAGAAAAAAGAAGCCTGGCAGGAGAAGGTCATAACGAGCAATGCCAAACGTAGTTTAATCCCCTATCTAAAAAGTAGAGGAGTCGCAAAGATTGATCAGCTTGTACTAACGACCAGTCAACCTAAGCAACTAGACCATCTACTAGAAATTAGTAAATCCTTCAATCTTGGAGAGATTCTAGTAACTGAAGAGACTCTATCTAAAAGAGAATTTATGGATAAATTAAAGGAAAGTAACTTGAAAGTACGTCCTATTAAAACAGGAGAGCAGTTATTTATTTTTGGGAGCAGTTTAGAAGTAATCGAAAATCAAAATAGTGATAGTAAAGCCTCAATAGTAATGTATGGAAAGCTACTAAATCAAACTTTTCTAGTCACTGGAAATATAGAGGAGAAGTTCTTAAACAAGTCTTGTCCAAAAATCCAAGCAGATGTAGTGCTAACTCATCAGCAAGCATCGAAGAAAAAGACAGATGTCAAAGTCTTCGAAATCTTTCAGCCTAAAATCACTGTCATTTCTGTAGACAAGAAGAAAAAATTTAAAGAAAAAAATGGGGAGAATAACCAAGAACTTGGGAATTCGATTTACAAAACGGATCAAAAGGGGGCCATTCGTTTTAAAGGTTGGAGTGCTTGGCAAATAGAAACAGTTCGCTGAGCTTAGTTTTTCAAGATAATTAAAATTGTCTAAACAATCAATCAAAACTTGATTTTAGAACCTTTTTGCTATAAAATGGTAAAGATTAGTGTTAAACTTTTATATTGCAAATAGGAGAAAACATGACAAAAACTTTGAAACGTCCTGAGGTTCTATCACCTGCAGGAACACTTGAAAAACTAAAAGTAGCTGTTCAATATGGAGCAGATGCTGTCTTTATCGGTGGTCAGGCCTATGGTCTTCGTAGCCGTGCAGGGAACTTTACTTTCGAACAAATGGAAGAAGGAGTACAGTTCGCTGCTAAGTATGGAGCTAAGGTATATGTGGCTGCCAATATGGTTATGCACGAAGGAAATGAAGAAGGCGCTGGAGAATGGTTCCGTAAACTACGTGATATTGGTATTGCAGCGGTTATCGTATCAGATCCAGCCCTGATCATGATTGCAGCAACAGAAGCACCAGGACTTGAAATTCACCTTTCAACACAAGCAAGTGCGACCAACTACGAAACCTTAGAATTCTGGAAAGAACTTGGTTTAACTCGTGTCGTTTTGGCGCGTGAAGTGTCAATGGAAGAATTGGCGGAAATTCGTAAACGTACAGATGTTGAGATTGAGGCATTTGTCCACGGAGCTATGTGTATTTCCTACTCTGGTCGTTGTACACTTTCAAACCACATGAGTATGCGTGATGCCAACCGTGGTGGATGTTCACAATCTTGCCGTTGGAAATATGACCTTTACGACATGCCATTTGGTCAAGAACGTAAGAGCCTTAAGGGAGAAATTCCTGAAGAATTCTCTATGTCTGCGGTTGATATGTCTATGATTGACCATATCCCAGATATGATTGAAAATGGTGTGGATAGTCTGAAGATAGAGGGCCGTATGAAGTCTATCCACTACGTTTCGACAGTAACAAACTGCTATAAGGCTGCAGTTGATGCTTACCTTGAGAGCCCTGAAAAATTTGAGGCCATTAAACAAGATTTGGTAGATGAAATGTGGAAGGTAGCCCAACGTGAATTGGCTACAGGTTTCTACTACGGAACACCATCTGAAAATGAACAACTGTTTGGTGCTCGTCGTAAGATTCCAGAATACAAGTTTGTTGCTGAAGTAGTAGCTTATGATGCTGCAACTCAAACAGCAACTATTCGTCAACGTAATGTTATCAACGAAGGCGACCAAGTTGAGTTCTACGGTCCAGGCTTCCGTCATTTTGAAACTTATATTGAAGACCTTCACGATGCCAAAGGAAATAAAATCGATCGTGCACCAAATCCAATGGAACTTTTGACTATCAAGGTTCCACAACCAGTAGAAGCTGGTGACATGGTACGTGCCTTGAAAGAAGGTCTCATCAATCTCTATAAAGAAGATGGAACAAGCGTCACTGTTCGTGCCTAGATTAGGAAAAATTAATGGTTCAAGCTCAAGGCTTACTAGTAGATCATGAAAGCAGATGTGTTCATTACCATAGTTATAAGGATATCGTAGCCTTACAGTGCTATGAGTGTAAGAAATACTATGCCTGTTATCAGTGTCATAATGAACTAGAGTCGCACATATTTTCTCCCTATCCTTTAAATCTGAAAAAGGATAGACCTATCTTATGTGGATCCTGTGGGAAAACACTAACGTATGAGGAGTATACAGAGACGGGCACTTGTCCATTTTGTAATGCTGCATTTAATCCAGCTTGTCAAAATCATTACCCAATTTATTTCAGATAAGAACTGTCAAAACCGAGTTGTAAAACTCGGTTTTTTGTTTTCAGAAAACAAGGAAAGGTAGTAAAAGTGGTATGAAAAGACAATAAAATTTTCTATATAATTGTCTTGAAAATCGTAAAATTAGAAACAAATGATTCGAAACGCTTTCATTACTAGTAAAAAGTTGACAAAAGCCAATTTTAGGTCTAAACTTAAGAGGTAAATTTAAATTATTAAGGAGAATTCATCATGAATTTAACATTTTTCGGACTTTGTCTTGCCTGTATGGGTGTATCTATTGCTGAAGGATTGATTATGAGTAATCTCTTCAAGTCTGCCGCTCGTCAACCTGAAATTATTGACCAATTACGCAGCCTTTTAATTCTTGGTGTTGCCTTTGTAGAAGGTACCTTCTTTGTAACCCTAGCGATGGCATTTGTCATTAAATAGACAACTCTATTTAGAAATGGAGGTGTCAAACCATGGAAGAAAGTTTGAATCCAACCGTTAATATTGGACCAATATCCTTTGATTTGACCCTGCTTGCCATGTCTCTTGTAACTGTTTTGATGGTTTTTGCCTTTGTCTATTGGGCAAGTCGAAAAATGACCATCCGTCCCAAGGGCAAACAAAATGCTCTTGAGATGATTTATGACTTTGTGGTTAGTTTTGCAAAACCAAACATTGGAGATTCATACATCAAGGACTATTCCTTGTTCCTATTTTCTCTATTCTTGTTTATCTTGGTTGCCAATAATATTGGTTTAATGGCAAAAGTACAAACAACAAACGGTTATAACTTGTGGACTTCTCCAACAGCCAACCTTGGATACGATTTATCCCTCTCATTATTGATCACTTTGATCGCTCATGTAGAAGGAGTTCGTCGTAGAGGCGTTAAAGAATATTTGAGAGCATTTGTTACACCTGGCTTTATGACTCCGATGAACATTTTAGAAGAGTTCACCAATTTTGCCTCTTTGGCGATTCGGATATACGGAAATATTTTTGCCGGTGAGGTTTTAGCAGGATTGCTATTGGCCTTGTCACAACATGCCTTGTATTGGTATCCTTTTGCCTTTATTGCAAACATGTTATGGACAGCATTTTCGATTTTCATTTCATGTATTCAAGCTTATGTATTTACCATGTTGTCATCTATGTACATTGGTAAAAAAATAAATGAAGGGGAAGAGTAAGTAGAGGAGGATTAGAAGATGGATTTAACTATTAGTACCGTTATTGGTGACTTTATTCTGATCGCTGGTTCCTTCCTTTTATTGATCTTTTTAGTGAAGAAATATGCTTGGGGAAATATTACCAGTGTCTTAGATGAACGCGCTGAAAAGATTTCTTCAGATATTGATGGTGCCGAGGAAGCCCGTAAAAAGGCAGAGGTACTTGCTAGCAAACGCGAAGCTGAGTTAGCAGGTAGCCGTACCGAAGCTAAAACGATTATCGAGAATGCAAAGGAAACAGCTGAGAAAAGTAAAGCTGATATTTTGGCTGAAGCTAAACTTGAAGCAGGCCGCTTAAAAGAAAAAGCCAACCAAGAAATTGCTCAAAATAAAGCTGAAGCTTTACAAAGTGTTAAGGGAGATGTGGCAGACTTGACAATCAGTCTAGCTGGAAAAATTATCTCTCAAAACCTTGACGGTCAGGCCCATAAAGAACTCATTGATCAGTATATCGATCAGCTAGGAGAAGCTTAATGGACAAAAAGACTCTAAAGGTAATTGAAAAATACAGCATGCCTTTTGTCCAATTGGTGATTGAAAAAGGAGAAGAAGACTCTATTTTTTCAGACTTGTCTCAAATCAAGCAAGTAGCTGAAGAAACAGGCTTACCTTCTTTTTTAGCTCAGGTGGCAGTAGATGAGTCGGATAAAGAAAAAACGGTTCGTTTTTTCCAGGACTCTGTGTCACTTTTAGTACAAAACTTTATCGAGGTTCTACTTTACAATCACAGATCAAACCTGTTTTATGATGTGATTGTAGATTGCTTGAATCGTCTTGAAAAAGAAACCAATCGTTTTGAAGTGACTATTTTGTCTGCACATCCTTTGACTGGTGAACAGAAAGAACGACTAATTCCTCTAATCGAGAAAAAGATGTCTCTAAAAGTTCGTAGCATTAAGGAAAAAATTGACGATAGTTTAATCGGTGGTTTTGTTATTTTTGCCAATCACAAGACAATTGATGTGAGTATTAAACAACAACTTAAAGTTGTTAAGGAAAATTTGAAATAGAAAGTGGTGTTCTTTTGGCAATTAACGCACAAGAAATCAGCGCTTTAATTAAGCAACAAATTGAAAATTTCAAACCCAATTTTGATGTGACTGAAACAGGTGTTGTAACCTATATTGGTGACGGGATTGCGCGTGCTCATGGTCTTGAAAATGCCATGAGTGGTGAGCTGTTGATTTTTGAAAATGGCTCTTATGGTATGGCGCAAAACTTGGAATCAACAGATGTCGGTATTATCATCCTTGGGGATTTTACAGATATCCGTGAAGGCGATACAATTCGTCGTACAGGGAAAATCATGGAAGTTCCAGTTGGTGATAGCTTGATTGGACGTGTTGTCGATCCCCTTGGTCGTCCTGTAGACGGTTTGGGTCCAATCAACACAGATAAGACTCGTCCAGTTGAAGCACCAGCTCCTGGTGTTATGCAACGAAAGTCTGTATCAGAACCATTGCAAACAGGTTTGAAAGCTATTGACGCCCTTGTTCCAATCGGTCGTGGCCAACGTGAGTTGATCATTGGTGACCGTCAAACAGGGAAGACAACTATCGCTATTGACGCTATCTTGAACCAAAAAGGTCAAGATATGATTTGTATCTATGTAGCGATTGGACAAAAAGAATCAACAGTTCGTACACAAGTAGAAACACTTCGTCAGTACGGTGCCTTGGATTACACAATCGTTGTGACAGCCTCAGCTTCACAACCTTCTCCATTGCTCTTCCTTGCTCCTTATGCAGGGGTTGCTATGGCAGAAGAATTCATGTACCAAGGAAAGCATGTCTTGATTGTTTATGATGACCTATCTAAACAAGCGGTAGCTTATCGTGAACTTTCTCTCTTGCTCCGTCGTCCACCAGGTCGTGAGGCCTTCCCAGGGGATGTCTTCTACCTTCATAGCCGTCTACTTGAGCGTTCTGCTAAAGTTTCAGATGAGCTTGGCGGTGGATCTATCACGGCTCTTCCATTTATCGAGACCCAAGCAGGAGATATCTCAGCCTATATCGCCACAAACGTAATCTCTATTACGGATGGACAAATCTTCCTAAGTGATAGCCTCTTTAATGCGGGTGTTCGTCCAGCTATTGATGCGGGTTCTTCTGTATCTCGTGTTGGTGGTTCTGCTCAGATTAAAGCCATGAAGAAGGTTGCTGGTACTCTTCGTATCGACCTTGCTTCATACCGAGAGTTGGAAGCCTTCACTAAATTTGGTTCAGACTTGGATGCTGCTACTCAGGCTAAATTGAACCGTGGTCGTCGTACTGTAGAAGTATTGAAACAACCTGTTCATAAACCATTACCTGTTGAGAAACAAGTAACCATCCTGTATGCCTTGACTCATGGATTCTTGGATACTATATCAGTTGATGATATTGTTCGTTTTGAGGAAGAATTCCATGCCTTCTTTGATGCGCAACATCCAGAGATTTTGGAAACTATTCGTGATACAAAAGACTTGCCAGAAGAAGCAGTCTTGGATGCTGCGATTACTGAGTTTCTCAACCAATCTAGCTTCCAATAAGAATAGAGGTGTCAGATGGCAGTATCTCTAAATGATATTAAAACAAAAATCGCCTCAACGAAAAATACTAGTCAAATTACTAATGCCATGCAGATGGTTTCTGCAGCTAAGTTAGGTCGTTCTGAAGAAGCTGCACGCAACTTCCAGATTTATGCTCAAAAAGTCCGTAAACTCCTTACAGATATCCTTCACGGAGATGGTGCTGGCGGATCAACGAATCCAATGTTGATTAGCCGCCCAGTCAAGAAAACAGGCTATATCGTCATTACTTCTGACCGTGGTCTTGTTGGAGGCTATAACTCTTCAATCTTAAAGGCAGTCATGGAACTTCAACAAGAATACCATCCTTCAGGTGATGATTTTGAAGTCATCTGTATTGGTGGTATGGGAGCAGACTTCTTTAAAGCTCGTGGTATTCAGCCAATTTATGAATTGCGTGGTCTAGCCAGCCAACCAAGCTTCGATGAAGTTCGCAAGATTATTTCAAAAACTATTGAAATGTATCAAAATGAACTTTTCGATGAGCTCTATGTTTGCTACAACCACCACGTGAATACACTGACAAGTCAAATGCGTGTGGAGCAGATGCTTCCAATTGTCGACTTGGACCCAAATGAAGCAGATGATAACTACAGCTTGACATTTGAGCTTGAAACAAGTCGTGAAGAAATCTTGGATCAGCTATTGCCACAGTTTGCAGAAAGTATGATTTACGGTGCTATAATTGATGCCAAGACAGCTGAAAATGCGGCAGGGATGACGGCAATGCAGACAGCAACAGATAATGCTAAAAAAGTTATCAATGATTTGACTATCCAGTATAACCGTGCCAGACAGGCGGCGATTACACAAGAAATTACAGAAATCGTAGCAGGAGCTAGTGCTTTAGAATAAAGCAATACTGCTCAGAGAAATGAACTTAGGACCTAGTCATACTAGGAACCGATAGTATCTTATACAGAATAGGAGAAGTAGATGAGTTCAGGTAAAATTGCTCAGGTTATCGGTCCTGTTGTAGACGTCTTGTTTGCACCAGGTGAGAAACTACCAGAGATTAATAATGCACTTGTCGTCTACAAAAATGACGAAAGAAAAACAAAAATCGTCCTTGAAGTAGCCTTGGAGTTGGGAGATGGTATGATTCGAACCATCGCTATGGAATCAACTGATGGCTTGACCCGTGGTTTGGAAGTATTGGACACAGGCCGTCCAATCTCAGTACCAGTTGGGAAAGAAACTCTAGGACGTGTCTTCAACGTTTTGGGAGATACCATTGACTTGGAAGCTCCTTTTGGTGAAGATGCAGAGCGTCAGCCAATTCATAAAAAAGCACCAACTTTTGATGAATTGTCTACCTCTTCAGAAATTCTAGAAACTGGGATCAAGGTTATCGACCTTCTTGCTCCTTACCTTAAAGGTGGTAAGGTCGGACTCTTCGGTGGTGCCGGAGTTGGTAAGACCGTATTGATCCAAGAATTGATTCACAACATTGCCCAAGAACACGGTGGGATCTCAGTATTTACTGGTGTTGGGGAACGTACTCGTGAAGGGAATGACCTTTACTGGGAAATGAAGGAATCAGGCGTTATCGAGAAAACAGCCATGGTATTTGGTCAGATGAATGAGCCACCTGGAGCACGTATGCGTGTTGCCCTTACTGGTTTGACAATCGCTGAATACTTCCGTGATGTAGAAGGTCAAGACGTTCTTCTTTTCATTGACAATATTTTCCGTTTCACTCAAGCAGGTTCAGAAGTGTCTGCCCTCTTGGGCCGTATGCCTTCAGCCGTTGGTTACCAGCCAACCCTCGCAACAGAAATGGGGCAATTGCAAGAACGTATCACGTCAACCAAGAAAGGTTCTGTAACTTCTATCCAGGCTATTTACGTGCCAGCGGATGACTATACAGACCCAGCTCCAGCAACAGCCTTTGCTCACTTGGATTCTACAACAAACTTGGAACGTAAATTGGTTCAATTGGGTATCTACCCAGCCGTTGATCCACTTGCTTCAAGCTCACGTGCCTTGGCACCTGAAATCGTTGGAGAAGAGCACTATGCAGTAGCTGCGGAAGTGAAACGTGTTCTTCAACGTTACCATGAGTTGCAAGATATTATCGCTATCCTTGGTATGGATGAACTTTCTGATGAAGAAAAAACCTTGGTTGCACGTGCACGTCGTATCCAGTTCTTCTTGTCACAAAACTTCAACGTTGCTGAGCAATTCACTGGTCAACCAGGTTCTTATGTTCCAGTAGTTGAAACAGTTCGTGGTTTCAAGGAAATCCTTGAAGGAAAATATGACCACCTACCAGAAGATGCCTTCCGTGGTGTTGGTTCAATCGAAGATGTGATTGCTAAGGCAGATAAAATGGGATTTTAAGAGGTGATCTATGGCTCAGTTAACTGTCCAGATCGTGACACCAGATGGTCTCGTCTATGATCACCATGCCAGCTTTGTATCGGTTCGAACTCTGGATGGTGAGATGGGAATCTTGCCACGACATGAAAATATGATTGCTGTGTTAGCAGTGGACGAGGTAAAGGTTAAGCGTATTGATGATGAATCTCATGTGAACTGGATTGCAGTAAATGGAGGAATTATCGAGATTGCTGATAATGTGATTACTATCGTCGCAAACACAGCTGAACGTGCCCGGGATATCGATATTAGTCGTGCAGAACGTGCCAAACTTCGTGCGGAACGTGAAATTGAAGAAGCGCAAGACAAGCACCTAATCGACCAAGAGCGTCGTGCAAAAATTGCTCTTCAGCGTGCTATTAATCGTATCAATGTCGGAAATAGATTATAAAAAAAGAACTTGAGTTAATCAAGTTCTTTTTTTATTTTTTAAAAGCAATGCAAACCGCTTCTGGTACCTGGAAGTCATTAGATAGTTCAGCTAAACGACCGTTTTCAGAATTACGTTTAAATACAGTTACATTATCAGAATCTTGGTGAACAACGAGTAAAAATTCTTGATCAGGAGTTAAATCAAAATCTCGCGGAGTTTTACCATTTGTTGGAACAAATTCAAGTAGTTCTAGACTGCCATCAGCAAGAATCGTATATACAACAATTGAGTCATGTCCACGATTAGAAGCATAGAGATATTTACCATCTTTTGATAATCGGATAGCAGCAGTTCCGTTAAAATCATTGAATCCCTCTGGTAGAGTTGAGATGGTCTGTATGCGTTCAAATTCACCAACACCATCATAGATTAAGACTTCAATTGTACTATTCAATTCGCAAATAAGGTAAGCTATTTTATAATGATGGTGAAAAACAAGATGGCGAGGGCCTGCTCCTGGATTACTATGGTAAGTCGCAATTTCTGTTAATTGACCTTCAGAGCTCAAGTCATATGTAGTAACTTGGTCAGTCCCCAAATCACAGGTAAGAAGGTATTTATCTGGCGTTAAGTCAGCAAAGTGAACGTGTGGAGAAGCTTGATTTTCATGTGGTCCATGACCACTATGTTGATCCATAGCAGCTAATTCAAGACTTCCGTCCTCTTTCCGTTTATATACCAGAACTTGACCTTTATGGTAGTTAGCAGCATAAACAAGGTTTCGTTTATCATCCACTGAAACATAGCAATGAGGTGCCCCTTCTTCAACGACGTGATTAAGGAGGGTTCCATCAGTCTGATAGGCGGCGATTCCTCCTTGACCATCTTTGCTACCAACAGTATAGAGATGATTGACATCATCAAATGCTAGATAGGTTGGACTTGGTTCGTTTGCAAAAAGTTTTAAATGTGATAACTGGCCAGTTTCTGTATCAAAATCAGCCTTATAAATTCCTTGGGAAGTCCGACGAGTATAGGTCCCAAAATAGACAGTTTCTTTCATATTCATACCTCGAAATAAATATGATTCTATTATACCATAAAACAAATGACTGGTTTAAAAATGCTACAAGAAGGAAATCAAAAAATAGTAAAAAATAATTCTTTCATTTCCAGGAGGACCATTTTTAAAATGCCTTATTTTATCTAAAAATGGTATAATGATAGAATAAAGGAAAGGAAGATGAAATGGAACAAAAAGAGAAACAGTTTAACCTTTCATGGTTTTTTAAATGGTTTTTAGATAACAAAGCCGTTACAGTTTTCCTAGTAGCCTTGCTATTAGGACTCAATATTTTTATACTCAGTAAAATCAGCTTTTTATTTATACCTGTAATAGACTTTCTATCCGTAGTTATGTTGCCGGTTATTTTATCAGGACTGCTCTTTTACCTCTTGAATCCACTAGTGGATTTGATGGAGAAGTACAAGATAAACCGTGTTTTAGCCATTAGTATTATCTTTGTCATTATTGCTATTTTCTTGATTGTTGGACTGGCCGTTGCCATTCCAAACCTTCAACGTCAAGTAGTTGCTTTTGCGCAAAATGTACCGACTTATCTCGAAGATGCTGACAGAGTTATTGATGATCTTGTTACCAAGCGTTTGCCGGATGACTTTAGACCACAATTGGAGCAAGTTTTAGCTAATTTTTCAACACAAGCAACTGCTTGGGCAAGTAATATTTCTTCTAAGGCTGTTAACTGGGTGAGTGCTCTTATCAGTGGAACTTCACAGGTCATTGTCGCTCTAATTATCATGCCATTTATGCTCTTTTATCTCCTTCGAGATGGAAAAGGACTGAGAGACTATATTACTCAATTCTTACCAAATAAATTGAGAGAACCAGTTGGTAAGGTACTTTCAGATGTCAATCAACAACTTTCCAATTATGTTCGAGGACAAATTACGGTCGCTGTAATCGTAGCTATCATGTTTATTATCTTCTTTAAGATAATTGGGCTTCGATATGCTGTTACTTTAGGTATTACAGCTGGTATTCTTAATTTAGTTCCTTATCTAGGTAGTTTTCTTGCAATGATTCCAGCCCTTGTTTTGGGTTTGATTGCTGGTCCTGTTATGCTCTTAAAAGTTATTATCGTTTTCATTGTAGAGCAAACTATTGAAGGACGTTTTGTTTCTCCACTGATTTTGGGTAGTCAATTAAATATTCACCCAATTACCATTCTTTTTGTACTGTTAACTTCAGGATCCATGTTTGGTATTTGGGGTGTATTGCTAGGTATTCCAATCTACGCTTCCGCAAAAGTAGTCATCTCAGCAATTTTTGATTGGTATAAAGGAGTTAGTGGACTTTATGAACCAGTAGAGGAGACTGAAGGTGAACAATAGTCAACAAATGCTCGAGGCCTTGGAGCAACAAGATTTATCAAGAGCTGATTCTTTTTTTGAAAAAGCTTTAGAAGAAGATTCAGATGAAATTCTTCTTGAACTAGGTTCATATCTAGAAGGTATTGGGTTTTATCCTCAAGCTAGTCAAATCTATGAAAAATTATCGCCTAAATTTCCAGAAGTTAATATCAGCTTAGCATCTATTGCTAGTGAAGATGGATTAATAGAAGAAGCTTTTGCATATCTGGAGAATATAAGTCCGGAAAGTGATTGGTATGTATCAGCCCTAGTATTAAAGGCAGATTTGTACCAAATGGAAGGCTTGACGGATGTAGCACGTGAGAAGCTCCTAGAAGCCCGTAATTACTCTGATGATCCTCTTCTAATATTTGGTCTGGCAGAATTAGATAGTGAGCTAGGAAACGATTTAGAAGCAATTAAGGGCTATGCTCAATTAGATAATCGTGCTATCTATGATCAAACAGGAATTTCGACCTATCAGAGAATAGGTCTTGCTTATGCACGACTTGGTAAGTTTGAATCTGCTATAGAATTTTTAGAGAAAGCCTTAGAATTAGAATATGATGACCAAACAGCCTTTGAGCTTGCAAGTCTCTATTTTGATCAAGAGGACTACCAGAAAGCCGTCCTATACTTTAAACAACTAGACACTATTTCACCAGATTTTGAGGGTTATGAGTATGGTTATAGTCTAGCACTCCATAAGGAGCATCGGACAGAAGAAGCTCTTAAAATAGCTCAACAGGGCTTGTCAAAAAATCCTTTTGAAACTCGTCTCTTACTCCATGCTTCTCAGTTATCTTACGAATTGCATCAACCGGAACAAGCGGAGACATATCTGTTACAAGCGCAAGAGAATGCTGAAGATCAGGAAGAGATTTTGTTACGCTTGGGGACACTCTATCAAGAGCAGGAACGTTATGAGGATATTATAGCTTTAAAAACATACGAACCTGAAAATCTTTTGACTAAATGGATGATTGCAAAAAGTTACCAAGAGCTTGAGGAGCTTGAGTTTGCAGAGGAAATTTATAAGGAACTTGCTCCAGACCTTAAGGACAATCCAGAGTTCTTGGAGCAGTATATTTATTTATTAAGAGAGTTAGGTAAGCTAGAAGAAGCAAAAGACTACATTCAATCCTATCTACAAATAGTACCCGATGATTTGCAAATGCAAGATTTGTATGATTATTTATCTTAAATACAAAAGGAAATCACCAAGCATAGGTGATTTCCTTTTTGTTGATAAAAAGAACTATAAATTGCGTTAAATTTAGGTGGATTGAGTATGAACTTTTAGTATTTTTTTGATATAATTGTTATAGTTAAATTAAAGAAATTTTATTTGAAAAGAATAGAAAGATCAGAGATATGACACAAGTAAAGATTGTAACAGATTCTTCTGTTACTATTGAACCAGAAATCGTTAAAGAATTAAATATTACAGTTGTTCCGTTGTCTGTAATGATTGACAGCGTTCTTTATTCTGATGCAGATTTGAAAGAAGGAGAATTCCTTCGCTTGATGCAAGAAAGTAAAAATCTTCCAAAAACAAGCCAACCTCCAGTTGGACTCTTTGCTGAGATTTTTGAAGAACTTGGGAAAGACGGTAGTAAGATCCTAGCAATTCATATGTCCCATGCCCTTTCTGGAACTGTAGAAGCAGCGCGTCAAGGAGCAAGTTTATCAACTGCAGATGTCACTGTTTTGGATAGTTCATTCACAGATCAGGCATTGAAGTTCCAAGTTGTTGAAGCTGCTAGATTGGCTCAAGAAGGACAAGACATAGAAGCAATCGTTTCTCATGTTGAAGAGGTTAAGCGAAATACAGAGCTTTACATTGGTGTTTCTACCTTGGAAAACCTTGTAAAAGGTGGTCGTATTGGTCGTGTTACTGGTCTCTTAAGTTCACTTTTAAATATTCGAGTCGTTATGCAAATGAAAGATAATGAGCTGCAACCAATTGTCAAAGGACGTGGAGCAAAAACCTTTAAAAAATGGTTGGATGAGTTAGTAGTATCTCTTTCAAATCGTTCAGTCGCTGAAATTGGTATTTCTTATGCAGGCACAAATGAATTTGCAAACGAGATGAAAGCTGTTCTACAACCTTACGTTGAAAAACCAATTTCAGTCCTAGAAACAGGCTCAATTATCCAAACTCACACGGGTGAAAATGCCTGGGCTATCCTAATTCGATATAATTCCTAAAAAAACAGAGAAAAAGTTAAATTAATAGTGTTTTTAGCTTGACCTAAAGGGAATTTTAGGTTATGATTATAAGTGTTAATTAGAAAAAATTTTGGAGGATTCATTAACATGGCAAACAAACAAGATTTGATCGCTAAAGTAGCAGAAGCTACAGAATTGACTAAAAAAGATTCAGCAGCAGCAGTTGACGCTGTATTTAAAGCAGTAACTGAATTCCTTTCTGCTGGTGAAAAAGTTCAATTGATCGGTTTCGGTAACTTTGAAGTTCGTCACCGTGCAGCTCGTAAAGGTCGCAACCCACAAACTGGTAAAGCGATCAAGATCAAAGCTTCTAAAGTTCCAGCATTCAAAGCTGGTAAAGCTCTTAAAGAAGCAGTTAAATAATAACTTTACAAAAAGCCTGTTGTATCAAGTATTTAAGCTTGAGTGACAGGCTTTTTTTGTGTATAGGGGGCAAATAAGGGGCAAATTATAAAGAATCGAGCAAGTCCAAAATATTATCATCCATCTTTTTAGTGACGTGTGTGTAGATTTTATTAGTCGTTCGAGAGTCGGAGTGACCAACTCTTGCCATGATTGCTTTTAGAGGTACATTGTTTTCTGCCAATCTACTAACAAGAGTATGCCTAAAAATATGCGAGGTAAGATGTTTGTCGATTGGTTTTTTTAAACGTTTATTTGCTTTCTGGATTGCTAAGTTGAAAGAATTATTTTGAATTGGTATACCGTTTTTGGTAACACAGATAAATCCAAGATCATTGAATGTTTTTCGAGTGTTTTTAGTAAGTTCATTTATTGAGATAAATTCTTTTAAAATTTCAATTTCTCTTTTTGATAAAGAAACAGTTCTGAAGCTTGCAGCAGTTTTTGTAGTTGTTTTAAATCCTTTTGAATACCCTACTGTTTTATCTAGAGTTCCATGGATTTTTACCGTCTTATTATCAAAATCAATATTTTCTAGTTTAATAGCAATAGCTTCACCAATTCGACAACCATTGTATGACATAAATTCTGCAAGCAATCCTAGTCTATATGTGTTCTTTGTCCTGTATAATTCTTCTAATAATCTTTTTAGTTCATCCTCTTCCAAAAATTTCTTTTCTGTCTTTTCTAATTCTTCGATTGTTTTTATTTGTTTTGGAAGTTTTGCTCGTCTTGCAGGGTTGTCTTTGATGTATTCAAGATTAACTGCATAATCAAGCGATAGATTTAAAATCATTTTATAGCGCTCTAGTTTTGAACGAGAAATATCTAGATCATTTAAGAACCGCTGGATATATTTAGTGTCTATATTCTTAACTTTAATTTCTGTATCGAACGCTTCCTTAAAATCATTCACGCTACTTGTAAGAGAGCTGATAGAACTACCTTTGATTTCTTTCTGGTAAAATGTCCACCACTCATCTAAAACGTGATGGTAAATCACATCTGTTGATTGTAAATTCTGTAAAGTTTCTTCTATGCGTTCATCCAGTAGTTTTTGAGCTTCTTTCTTTGCTCTTGATGTACCAGAACTAAGCGTTACAGATACCCTCTTCAATTTTTCAGTGTATGGGTCTTTATACCGTTCAAAAAATTTATACTTTCCATTCGGAAGTTCTTCCATCCACATTGATTTTACCTCACTATTTTGATAAAATGGGTATAAGAAAACGACCTTTTGAATGGTTGTTTCTTATACATGATTTCCTCACACTCAAAGTTTGGCGATGGCGAGTGTGAGGATTTTTATGTTACAATACTATAAAAGACTATTTGGAGCGACAATATGAGACAAATAAAAATAATTCTTATAATTATTTCTTTGATATGGACATTGGTGAACTTTTATCAAGCTTTACTTTCACATAATGTGATGAATCTGACTGGTTTCGTCGGAATTGTTCCCATTATTGCAGCTTTGTATTCCGAAATCGATTGGCTTTATATTCATTGGAACAAATTTAGAGCCTATATATTTTTAAAAACAGTTTCTTTTACCCCAAAAAGTTCTATGTTTTTAAAAGAAACTATTACACTTAACCAATTAGAAAAGAAAATCCGATCCGTACTTAAGGGAAATGACTATTCCATAAATGAAGCTACTTTCAGTAAAACTCATGAAGATATCTATATAGATATAGAATCATCAAGAGGTATAAAAAATAAGTTGAGTATTAGTTTACATCCAGAAAGCAACGGACAGAGACTGATATTCAAGGCTGACTATCAATTAGCGTATAGAGATGTAAAAAAACAGTGGGACTCTTTTTTGTTACTAAGAGATAATCTGTTTTCTATTTATTCTAGGGAAGAAAGTAGCAAAGAACGGTTTGATGTAACCATTAAGACTGATAAACATAGGAAATATAATCCATTTTACAGAATGACTGTACGACATCTTGGAAAAAAAGAAGTAAAGAAATTTGATTTGCAATTTAAGGACAATGATCTATCGGTCAAAACTACCCTAAATAAGATTTATGGAACATCTAATAATCGTCAAGACATAGAAAAATTAATTAAAGAATATATCCCGTTGTCACGGTTGTGATAGCACTCCAATTTTCATTAGTGTTGCGATAGAAAATTCTAGCATCGGATATTCTCTTTGTTCGGAGATATCTGTCAAAGATGTGAAAGAGAGAATAGTACCAGACTGAGTCAGCATTATAGTTCTTGATTTACCCAATATATCCAATGTACCTATTATTTTTGTTGCTTCATCATTTTCCAAAGCTTCGATTGCTTCATCGTTTACATCGACCTCGTCTCCTGAAAACGACTTACTTGAGACACCAGCATCAGTACTATTAAAACTAACTCCTTTTGTTTGTGGCATCATGTTGGAAATTGCCATTAAATCAAATTTTAACGATGTATAATTAATATTTAGTGTATCAATTTTTTCCAATTCTTTTAAAAATTTTTTTGCGGTAGGAGTTGTTGTAGTCAAAAATAACAATTGATCAGTTTGCGAATAAAAAATATCGAATTCAAATGCTTTTTGGTAATTGTCGTATTGTTGATATTCGTCAGCATCGGAGTTATATACCAAGATTTCATCGTCGATTGTCTTTGTGTAACTTCCTTTAAATTTAGTGTATACTTTTCCTTCTATGGTCAATGTTTGGCCAGTTGTTGTAATTGAGCCAATGGTAACATTGGCTTTTTTAATATCTGTAGTCCCGTTCGGTATTTCAAATTCAGAAACTTGTCTAACAGAAATAGAAGTGGCTCCCATAAGATTTTACTCCTTTTTTTAAAATAATTTTAACTACCAGTTAATTTATAAAACTCTTCCTGAATCATATCCTCACATCTTTGCTTGCAGGCGGTGTGGGGATTTTTTTATTTAGCGATTTTCCATATTGTCAAATCAAGATAATAAGACAATTCTTTTTTGCGTTCTAGAATTTTTTCAGTATCTAAATCTACCGTTTTGTAAGGTCCACCTCGACCAGTTAAGATAGCATCATATCTGTACTTCTTATTCTGGACCATAAAAGCGATTTTTCTTGCTATTTCAGCCGGTATATAACCAACAAATGTGTTATTGACTAAAACTTTTATTGCATTCTTATCATGCTTATTTAAAGGTTCTCTTTGAAGAATGACATCAACCGTTTTAAGTTTATTGTATTTGTAAACAGTTTTATAAGTTCTTAATATGTATGATTTTAAGTATTTATTATCTTTCCCAAAATAGTGTTCTCCACCACTTAAAAAATCAGCAACTTGGTAAGCTTCTTTTTTGTGATAATTGGTCCCCATTAACAGAAAGCTGTCATGAAAAATGATAGTTTCTTTAAATTCAGTTTTTGTATCTAAATTGTCCTTTGTGGATGAGAAAATATTAGGGAATAATTTTGAAAGAATACCCATTATGTTACGCTCCTAATTTTTCTATAAATCTATAAAACTCTTCCTGAATCATATCTTCGCCCCAGGTTGTTGAGATTTTGTGTCTTTCTGCGAATTGGAGCCAGTTGAAGTCTGATACTTCGTACTGTGCGAGTTCTTCTGAGATGAGATGTCGAATCATGAAGCGGTCTGCTTCGTTCTCATATTTATATAGCAGCCGTTTGTAATTGGCTGGGTCGTGGTTTATGTGCCCTAATTCGTGCAAGATGACTTTTTCTCTCTCCTCTATGGATAAGTCCTTATTAACGTAAATGATGCGCTCATCGGGGAAATAGAAGCCCCTACGCTCCCACATTGTCTCAGGGAAGAGATAGAGTGTGACCTGGTATTCACCCAGTAACTCATTCACTTTCAATATCGGACACCCCCAAAGAGAGTTTAATGATCTGTGCAATCTTGTCTACATCTTCATCTGACAATGGTTTGCCATCAAACAGAACTACACGTTCACGAAGATTGGACAAGTCAACGGTACGACCATCAGCAGTAGTGACAATTCCACTAGCAACATTAGGATTATCAGTACGACCTAATAGATAATCAGTCGAAACATTAAAATATTCAGCAATTTCTTGAAGTCGCTCAGAGTTAGGCGCCTTCTTTTTTAATGAATAAAAATAATTTGTACTATAACCCAAAGTTTCTTCTAGTTTTGACAAAGCAATTCCTCGCTTTTTAGCAAGTTCTTTGATTTTTTCAAACGTTGAAAACATTGTTAAATCAACCTTTCTACGCATTACAAAAAATATTCTAGAAAAAAGTATAGAAAAGTGTTGACAAGTTCTATAAAATAGTATAGAATGTATATTGTAAAGCGAAATATAAAGCGAAAACAAAAGAGAAAAGACAAACTAAAAATAAAAGCTTTGGCGAGCGTTGTGATTGGTTTAGAAAGTCCTTTGTTTATGTTTTTCTTATACTTTGATTATAGACTTTAGTCTAGAAAAAGTCAAGAAATTCTATAAAAAAGTTTTCGCTTTGTGTTTCTCTAAAAAAAAGAAAGGAGCTACACATGAGCACTCAACACCAAAAATGGAACGAACTGGTAAAACAAAAAATGGCTGAGCGCAATTGGAATAACGCTGACTTGGCTCAAGCGATTGGATTCAAGCGAACATCAAGCGTTATTACAGAATTATTCAACATCGGTAAGGGTTCTGATGATTTGAAATTAAAGATTTCAAAAAAACTAGGAATTTCAGAATCATGGGAAAGATTTGAGGAGTAAGAAATGAATAATACAGCTCAAAAAGTAACAAGAATTGATAAAGATGCATGGGATATCGCTACTGAACTAGCCAACGAATACGGTGTATCTATCTGCCACATCATCAGCGAAAGTGTTCGCTATTGTGCAGAAAATGCTGAGTTTAAAGAAGTTGACGTTGTAGTTAAACGTTTATCTGTCGGTGGCAAAGTGCTGGAGTAGGAGTAAACTATGAAAGAAATTGAAAAAAATGCCCTCAATGATGTTTTGAGGACAATTATGATTATAAATAACAAAATTGAAGAAATTATCGAAATTCAAAAGCAGCAAGAACTAGCTATTTCTTATCTTCGGGGGATGATAGCAGGTTCTGAGTCCGAGTGATTCTATCTTGAGATTGTTGGATAAATGACTGATAGTCAATTTGTGGCGTTATTAAACTAAAATCTTTCTTGTATTTAAGAGAAGAATGAGACTGTTGCTTTTCTAACAGACTTAATATCCTGTTTAGCTTTTTAGTTAGTTTATCATCAAGTTCATCTAATGTAACGATCTTATCATTGCGATTTTCAGGCATTACAAAGTTTTCAAAGCTTTTCATTTTAGCTTTTAAATCCTTTTTGGATTGCCCTATTTTCCCAACAGAAAGGTTATAGAAAACAGTTCTTTGGGATATAACATCAAAAGGAAGTCTATTACCCGCTTGTATGATAGGAACTAAGGGGAGTTCTAACGCTTGTCGAAATCCTAGTTCATAAAATGCATTCGGATTGTGGCCTGTCATATCTGCTACAACCATTGGAGCAGTCTTGAGGTAGTTGATGATAGTTTCATTGATATTATCAACTGCATCTACTTGGTCAACTCGCACCGGTTTATACCCTAATTCCTCACAGACAGGGGATATCAGGTAAGAAAATACCTCATCTGCTCTATCTCTAGTCTCTGTTCCAGATTCACCAATAGCAGTCACAATAAAACAAATTTTTTCAGTCATAATTATACTCCGCAAACTTAATTATCTTTATTATACCAAATTTAGGAAGGAATGCTATGAACGAAATTTTTAATTTCCACGGACATGAAGTCCGTACGATGACAATCAATGATGAACCATGGTTCGTTGGTAAAGATGTCGCTGACATATTAGGATATAGCAAAGCAAGAAATGCAATCGCTCTTCATGTTGATGAAGATGACGCCCTAAAACAGGGCCTCACAGATAATCTTGGAAGAACACAAGAAACTATCATCATCAACGAGTCAGGTTTATATTCGCTTATCCTATCGAGTAAATTGCCACAAGCAAAAGAATTCAAGCGTTGGGTGACATCAGAGGTTTTACCAGCTATTCGCAGACAAGGTGGTTTTATCCGTGAGGACTTGGACGAAGATGCCTTCATCGCTCTATTTACTGGACAAAAGAAATTGCGTGAGCAACAAGTCACAATGCTTGAAGATATCGACTATCTCAAGAATGAACAACCAATCCATCCTAGCTATGCTCAATCACTCTTGAAGAAGCGTAAAGCTCGAGTAGTTGCTTGTCTCGGTGGGATTGATAGTCCAGCTTATGCAGATAAGACATTTGCTCAATCAGTGTTCAGACAAGCTGAGATTGATTTCAAGGATCATTTCAATATCAGTCGCTATGACTTGCTACCAAAGAAATTTGCAGAAGCAGCATTGAAATATTGGATGACTTGGGAACCAAGTACCAATACTAAGATGAAAATTATGGAAATGAACACTTTTAGTCAAGCATAAGGAGGGAATAAATGAAACCAAGACGATATCCGTATAGTGGGAAAAGAAAAAGCCTTGATAACTCAGCAATAAAATGCAATCGCATCAAGGCAGTTGATATCAAGTTGGATAAATCAAGTCTTACTTTTAAAGAAGACAAGATTATCATACGAGGTCAGTCCATTACTGGTGTATAAGTTCCGTCTGGTTCGAGACGAAGCGGTTTATTACAATCTACGTTGACCGTTCCATCTGGTAACATATCGTAATTGATAATTAAGCCATTTGGATAGATTGTTTCAACGTATGTGTGTCCTGGACCTTTTACATGAACAACTTTAGTAACTTGATCTTGAGGTATTCCAGTATTGATAGTCATTTCCATCGGCGACACTCCTTTCTGTTTAAGATTTTGACTAAAACGGTGAGAGGTCCTAGTCAAAAAATATTATATGATAAAAAACAATGTTTGTCAATATATTGTGTAGACGAGGAGTAAAAATCTAAAGATTACACAATATATAGTGTGATGGTATATATAAGCACAAAAAATATAAAAATAAAACTAGATAAGGAGAAAAACAGATATGCTTTGGGAAAAAATATCTGAAAAACTTTCAGAACGAAATTGGACAGTTTATAAACTTTGTTTAAAAGCAGGTATAGGAACTGCTGGAATCTATCGTTTAAGAGATGGAGAAGTGAAAGATTTGTATTTTGACACAGTTAAGAAAATTGCTGATGCACTGGAAGTCAGTATAGATGAACTAAGATAACAAAAAAGCACCTGACTGCAATCAGGCACTTAGAAAATTATTCAAGAAAATTATATCACAGAAAGAGAGGGAAATCCATGCCTAAAGCAGAAATTACTTATAAACCAGTAGGAATTAACGAAAAAGCAACTCATGGTGATTATACACATCTTTGTCAGATGTGGGAAGGTCTTACAGTTGGAACTGCTAAAGTCTGGGCTACTGAGATGAGAAATCATCCAGACTTCAAACAATTTATTGACAATCCAACTCATAAGTTAGTGTTTATCAATTATGAAGGTTTTCGATTATTCGTTAAATGGAAAACTAGAAATCGTTACCGAACCAAAAAAGAAACTCTGGCAGAAATGCTAGAAAATCTTAAAAAAGAAAAACAATTGGAGTTTTAACATGAACCTATTAAACAGAATAAAATTATATTTTTCAGGAATTATCGAGGAAGTAAACCTCGATTGGAAGAAAGTCGCTCTGGAAATTAATCAAAAATTGATTGAACTACAAATGAAATACCAGGATGCAATTCAGCGTATTGCAGATCTTGAAAAAAGGGTATCAATCTACGAAGAGAAGGAGAAAACAAAATGCTAGAATACCTATATTTAATAACAATCGCACTCGTATGCCTTTGGGTGCTAGTAAATGAAATGGATAGTCATGCTAAAGCTAAAAAGGAAAACCAACAACTAATTGCGAACAACATCGCTCGTATGAATCTAAGAAACTCAGATAAACAATTTACATATGATGTAGATCCACCAGTAGGATTGAAATAAGGATAAAAATATGAGTGTAAGTCGTATCCGAACAGAAAAATCTTGCTGCTGTTATGAACATCGACTTAGAAAAACATTGAGAGGATAGCTATGTCTGAAATTAAATGGATTAAGATTACGACAGATATTTTCGATGATGAAAAGATTTGTCTCATCGATGCACTTCCTGATCATGATGCTATTTTGGTAATTTGGTTTAAAATCTTAGCGTTAGCTGGCAAACACAATCGAAATGGACTACTGATGATGTCAGACAAGGTTCATTATACTGATGAAATGCTTGCTACTATCTTCAGAAGACCATTAAATACTGTAAGAATGGCCATTGGAATTTTTGAGCAATTCGGAATGGTTGAAATCATTGATGGTATTATCGCTTTGCCAAATTGGGAGAAGCATCAAAATATTGATGGGATGGAAAAAATAAAAGAGCAAACAAGAAACCGAGTAGCTCGACACCGAGAAAAACAGAAAAATCTTGCTCTTAGTGGTAACGTTACATGTAACGTTACAGTAACGGAAAGTAACGCAACAGAAGAAGATAGAGATAAAGATAAAGATAAAGAATTAGATAAAGATAAGAATATAAATAATCATCATAATAGTGAAAATCAAATTCAAATTATTGTCGAAGAATATCAATCTCGTATCGCACCATTAGATGGAACTCAATTTGCAATCATAAAGGAATTCATCGAGCTAGATAATATGGAAACAGAAGTTGTCCTGAAAGCAATAGGACTTGCTGCTGATAATGGTAAAAGAAACTTTAGTTACATCAAGGCTATCTTGACTAATTGGAAAAATGATGGGATTTTAACGGTTGCAGCAGTCGATGAACGTGAGAGAAATTTCAAAGAGAATAAAAATAAAGGTTCCATCAATCAATCAAACAAGAAATCTAATGTTCCTGAATGGTCTAATCCAGATTATGTAAATACAACAAGTGAAGAGACCAAAAAGGAATTAGAAAAAAAGAAAAAAGAAATGTTAGAAAGATTGAAGAAAGGAGATAAATGATGTTCATTTTAAAACATGGAACAAAAGAAGACAAACCTTTCTTGAAATCTGTTGATGTGGCAGTTACTGGTATAGATATTTCCTTTTCAGATGAAAACAAAGCATTAAGGTTTGCTTCTCGTGGTGCAGCTATTCAAGTAGGAAGAGCTCTAAGAAGTTCTTTTGGAAATTTCTATCCAGTAGAGGTGCCATAATGTTAAAGCTCTATTTTGTCTTCAATGGACATCGAAGGTTATTTCTTGGAGAATACAACAATGTTGATGACCTCATTGAAGACATGATGGACCATCAATGGGCACATTCTGGGATAACTAAACCACATTTTGTAAAACATATCAAAAAGGACAGCGTTAGATTTGATTATGGCGCAAGGGATTGCTACTATTTAGCAACTTTTTCAGGAGGAAAATAAAATGATTGAACTTATTAAAGAATTTGGAATGGCTATTCTGTGGCTATTTATCGGCTACTTAGTCGGGGAACGTGCAGCAAGAAAGGAAAAGAAAGATGATCAATAATGTTGTTTTGGTAGGTCGATTGACTCGTGACCCTGAATTAAGATATACACCATCAAATATTGCAATTACGACATTCAACCTGGCAGTCAATCGTAATTTTAAGAATCAAGCAGGTGATCGTGAAGCTGATTTTATTAATTGCATGATTTGGCGCCAACAGGCTGAAAATTTCGCAAACTGGTGTAAAAAAGGAAATCTTGTAGGAATTACTGGCCGTATCCAAACTCGTAGTTATGATAATCAACAAGGGCAACGTGTCTATGTAACAGAAGTCGTAGCTGATACATTCCAATTACTAGAAAAACGTGATAACTCTGCAAATCAGTCAAATATTGAAGATCAGATGCCAGCAAGTTTCGGAGCTACAAATCCTTTGGATATTTCAGATGATGATATGCCATTTTAGGTGATTTATATGAATGATGACTTAAAGAAGCAGCTAATTGAAGGCTATGAGCGAGAGATTGAGAAAGCAGAAGCACACATATCAGAATTAACTGAACCATGTGTTAAATCACTTGCACATTCACGGGCAGAAGAACGTGGATACTGGAAAAAAACGAGTGAAGGAATACGAAAGTAAAATCAAGGAGTTAAAGAATGAATAAGCAAGAATTGATTGATAAAATTGAAAGTTTACCAAGTCACACTAGTATTACTAGCTTTAGACCGTATGTTGACAAGAAAGTTGTTTTGGGGTTAATCAGTCAGTTAGACGAACCCGAAAAAGTCACAATTCCGCAGTTTGTGGCGGATTGGATTGAGGAATCAAAACAATCTTGTAAAAATGTTGTGGAATTTTTCAAATACAAATACAAAAATATTGAAATGATTAAATGGATTGAATCGGAAAAACGATTTGATTTAATCGCTCGAGCTTGGCTTGACGGATACAAGGTCGAGTTAGAACCGAAGTATATTGTGAAGTTGAAAGGGATTTGTGGAAATCACGAAACTTTGAACTGCGAAAAACATTTGAAAGAATGGCTTTTCTCAAGTCAGGAAGAAAACTCACTTTATAAAACAAAACACACCCGAAAAGAGTTAGAAGATGCGGGCTTTGGTGAAGTGTTTAACAGTCCATTGTTCGAAGTCGAGGAGGTGGAGTGATGATACCAAAATTTAGAGCGTGGTTGAAGAAAGAACAGAAAATGGATAATGAAATTGACCACATCAGTTGGCTAGAGGATGAGTTATATTGTATTGGGGATGGAATTACTTACATGGTTTCAGCAGAAGATTTAGTACTCATGCAGTCAACAGGGCTTAAAGATAAGAACGGCAAGGAAATCTTTGATGGGGATATAGTTGATTACAAAGGCAGAGAAGCAGTTGTCAAATGGCACGGTTCTTACGCAAGTTTTATTTACAGATTTGTAGATGGACTGCAAGAAAGGGTTTCAGAATGGGACCCACTATTTCTAGCTTGTTATCACTTTGAAATCATTGGCAACATCTACGAAAACCCAGAGCTTTTGGAGGTAAAAGATGAGTGACTTTATAAAAAGTATCGGAGCAGTAACATTGATGTTATCAACAGTTGCATTCGTTTTCCTTACTTTTTGCTGGCTTATTGAATGGTATTTTACATGGATATTTTCAATTTTCCCAATCAAACCTTATTTAACACCAATTTTTTTGTTAGCACATTCTTTCATTTTTGGAGTGTTGGTCTTTCTTTTAGGGAGTTTAATTGAACTAATCGGCAAAAGGAAATCTAAAAGATAAAAAAACAGGAGGTTATAGAATGAAACGCTTCTTAATCGGATATTGCCTATTATCAACTTGCTTGTTATTCATGCAACAGAAACCCTTGCTAGTCTATCATGCTGATAGTAAATATCAGATTACTGGCAAGGTTGAAGAAAAACGAAAAATCGGAAGACTATTCACTATCACGGTAAATGGGAATGTGTTCGTGGTGCGTGAAGAAAAATATAAAAACATTGAAATAGGAGATGATATTGAATTATGAACACACTAGAAAACGTAAAGCAATGGTTTATTGATCGTGACCTTGAAAACGGTGGACGATTAGACAAGCAGTCTTTAAAGCTCAGTGAAGAATTTGGAGAGTTATGCGCTGGCTATCTCAAAAAAAACGAACAGCTCATGAAGGACAGCATTGGAGATTGTGCAGTCGTTATTGTTGGTCTGGCCTTATTAATTAAGGAAGATGTGAATCAGATTTTTAAAGAGTCTGAGAATATCAGTAAAAAAGACGTACTTGATTGTTTCAACTTAATGAATGCTAATATCAGTGAATTTCAGTTATCTCAGAATCTTGCAAGTAAGGAAATGTGCAGACACAATCTGGTACGATGCATTGGTTATCTAAAAAATCTTGTATATGACTTTGATGAATGTTTTGAAATGGCATACCAGGAAATTAAAGACCGTAAAGGTCGCTGGATTGATGGTTCATTCGTAAAAGATGAGGATTACCTTGTGATTGATAATGTAAACAAGCCAAGCCATTATCAAGGCTCAAAAGGTCTTGAAAGTATTGAAGTAATTGATAATTTTATTGGTAACTTAATTGGTAAGGCTGCATGGTGTTGGGGAAATGCAATCAAGTATCTACTACGTTTCCAAAAGAAGAACGGTATTGAAGATTTGAAGAAAGCTAGAAAGAACCTTGATTGGTTGATTGAGGAGCAGAAGCATGAGAATTAAGACAGCAAATGGCTCTATCGTCAATGTTAATAAAACAAAGCGTAGTATCACGATTGAAGGAATTGAGTTTGGATCAGATTGTCGTGCTTTGGTCTCTAAACATAGAGATGGTACAGGGACTATTACATTAGTCTTTGATGGAAAAGTTATTTAAAAATTCAATAGGCTTAGAAGTATTACATGGCATAGAAAAGAGGTGAACGATGCCTTTCTTTCCTGATATTAATGAATCAAAAACAAAAGAAAATGCCAAAAGAATTCTGAGAGGATATCTCAGATGGAGAAGAGTAGCTAATGACATAGATGGACAGAAGGTAACAACAACCTACTCATTTATGCCACGGTCTCAATCTTCAGTCAGGGTTAGCCAAGTTGAGAAATTAGCCATCCGAAAAGTTGATGCTGAACTTGAACTTGATGCGATTGAACAAGCAGTAAGTGGTCTACATGATCCCCTCTATCGTAGAATACTTTTTGAAAAATACCTTCAGTGGGATTGTAAGAAAGATGAAGCAATCTTAATGGATTTATCACTTTCAGAAAGTTCTTATTACGATATTTTGGACAGGGCCTTAATGGCATTTGCTGAATTATATCGCAATGGTGAACAGGTTGAAATTTTGGAATAAAAATGGAGTTTTCTTGGAGTTTTTTTGGAGTTTTCTTGGAGTAAATTTGGAGTAAGTTCGGAGTAAATATATAATTTAATGTGCTAAAATTATATTATGAAATAATTATGAAGGCAGGCACAACCTGCCTTTTATTGTAGTTTGGAGGTGATATTGTGAGAAAAGTAGAACCTATTCGTGAACTTGACGACATTGAGCGAATGAAAGATTATTTGAAGTCAAAGAATGAGCGAAACTACGTTCTGATTATGTGTGGTCTGTACTCTGGAATGCGCATCAGCGATATCATACCTCTTCAGGTCAAACAAGTTACAGGTGATAGAATAGAAGTCGTCGAGAAGAAGACAGGGAAGGTCAAGAGATTTGCCATCAATCCAGAGTTAAGAAAGACTTTAAATCACTACATCAGAGAAAATAACCTTCAAGGGTATGATTATCTTTTTCCTAGCAAAAAGAAAGTTAGAACTGATGGAGTTAGAATTGCTCATATCGGAAGAGTTGCAGCTTATCAAATTTTAAAACAAGCTGCTGAACATGTTGGTCTGAAGAATATTGGAACACACTCGATGAGAAAATCATTTGGCTATCATCATTACAGACGAAATCAAAATGTAGCGATTTTGATGGAGTTGTTTAATCATTCATCACCAGATATCACACTTGACTACATTGGCATTAAGCAAGATGAATTGGATGATTCGATGATGAATTTTAGCTATTAAATACCTATTTATTTAACACATTGAGAAAATGTAAATTAGTATTTAATAAAATAGATGTAAGCACTTGCTACAAGTGATGTTTAAGGATGTTGATTTTATTTAACAGAATATAAGATATGTTAAAT
This sequence comes from Streptococcus timonensis, assembly GCF_900095845.1. Lineage (GTDB taxonomy): Bacteria > Bacillota > Bacilli > Lactobacillales > Streptococcaceae > Streptococcus > Streptococcus timonensis. The sequence goes on along the minus strand of NZ_FMIX01000004.1, from coordinate 893,857 downwards.
ATACGAGGGTGCCAGAGATTAAAAAACACCCCCCTACTAGATTAAAAAAACACCCACTCCTACATCATAGAATTCCACCCCGTACCCACTAAAAAGAAAGGACCCTCCCTAAATGAATACCCCCCAAGATAGACCAGATCGGAGTGGTCCTCACCGAGTCGCCTTTGAAAAAAACAAGAAGATTATTATTAAGACAAGAAATACTTGTGGGATTTGTGGGCTACCAGTAGACAAGTCATTGAAGTATCCACATCCTTTGTCACCAGTCATTGACCACATCATTCCAATTAATCGGAACGGTCATCCATCAGACATCAATAACCTACAGCTCGCACACTGGCAGTGCAATAGACAGAAGTCTGACAAGCTTTATGCTGATGATAAAACAACAAGTACAACTGTTGTTGGTAACAGGAACTTGCCACAATCGAGAGATTGGACAAAATATAAATCTTAATAAAATAAAAAATATAAATCTTAATAAAATAAGATAAAAAAAATATAAAATTATTTTTTTAAGAAAAACATAAATTAACAGAATACTAGATTTTTAGAAAAATGTAATGTATGAGGAAAGTCCTAGTTAAGGATAGGGGGGTGTCCCCCTCCCACTAGGCGCTCGAGGGCTTCACGCCGTCACTGTACATATTTTTTCACGCCAAATCATCACAATGAAAGGAGAACGGTTTGGAATTAAGAGGAATTGACTATCTCAGAAAAAAGTTGAATCTCTATCAGAGTAGGGTTAACCTGAGATATAAACATTATGCGATGCAGCATCATGAATCTCCGTTAGGAATCACAATTCCTGCTCATATCAGAGTTAAATATAAGTCTGTCCTTGGATGGGCAACTAAAGGTGTAGATAGTCTTGCAGATCGTTTGATTTTTAGAGAATTTGCAAATGATGATTTTGAAGTCATGGAAATCTTTAATCGCAACAATCCTGATATCTTCTTTGATAGTGCCATTTTGGCAGCGTTAATAGGATCTTGCAGTTTCATCTACATTTCTAAAGGGGAAGATGATGAGGTGAGATTACAAGTTATTGAAGCAAGTAATGCGACTGGAGTTATTGACCCTATTACAGGTTTGCTCTTAGAAGGATATGCTGTACTATCTCGTGATGATTATAATCAACCAACGCTTGAAGCGTATTTTGAACCAAATGCCACTCATTTCATCCCTAAAAATGGAAATCCATATTCGGTATTAAATGAAACTGGTATTCCATTACTCGTTCCTGTTATTCACAGGCCTGACGCGGTTCGTCCTTTTGGTCGTTCACGAATTACTAGAGCAGGAATGTATTATCAAAAATACGCTAAACGGACACTAGAGCGTGCTGATATTACTGCTGAATTCTATTCGTGGCCACAGAAATACATTATCGGTCTGGACCCTGATGCCGAACCGTTAGAAAAGTGGAAGGCAACTGTTTCGAGCTTATTAACTATTTCATCTAGTGACAATGGTGAGAAACCAAGTATTGGACAATTCACGACGGCAAGTATGTCACCATTCACTGAACAGCTAAGGACAGCAGCAGCAGGATTTGCTGGGGAAATGGGCTTGACCTTGGATGACCTTGGTTTTGTATCAGATAATCCGTCATCAGTAGAAGCAATCAAGGCTAGTCATGAGAATTTGCGATTAGCTGGACGTAAGGCTCAGAGGTCGCTTGGAGCAGGTTTACTTAACGTAGCTTATGTTGCAGCGTGCTTACGTGATGAGTTTCATTATGCAAGAAGTCAATTCGTTAGTACAACTGTCAAATGGGAGCCTTTGTTTGAAGCTGATGCTAACACAATGACTATGATTGGTGATGGTGTTGTGAAGTTAAATCAGGCATTGCCAGGATACATCAACGCAGAAACCATCCGAGATCTTACTGGTATTGCAGGAGATATGTCTGCTAAACCTGTTGTAGAAATTCCACAAACATCATCTAATGTAGAAACCGGAGAAGATAAACAGAAAAATAGAATTATTTCAACCTATGAAATCACATCTCTTTTAAGTAACTACCAAAAAGGTGTTTTATCGAAAGAAAATGGTATTTCTTTGTTAGTATCAACCGGCATCAACCCTACTGAAGCTGAAGAAATGTTGAACAGAACAAAAGTTTTGGAGCAAGTAGATGAATGATGATATTGATGTACTACCTAGACTTCTGGAAGAAGTAAAAAATGAATTCGAGCTTGCTTATGGAGAAAGTGAGATTATCCGAAATGCTTTTGCCACGTTGGAAGCCAAACAAGCAACTTACAAAACAGCAAATGAGTTTGCGATTGAAATTGGTGAAATTCTTTCTAAGGCTCTAGGAGCTTCTATAAGCGCTGATAAACTACCAAACGGTAAAATGTATTACAATATCGCCCATCGCTTGCTGACGGACGTGCTAGGACGAAATCACGAGCTTGTAAGTGGTTATGCTAGCGATGTTCAGAAGAATTTGAATGATAAAGCGAAAATCGGTTTGAAAGTTCAAGCTCCTGAATTAAATCTGGATCGAGTAGCCGGTATTGTCAATCGTTTTTCCTCTGAGGAGAATTTTGAGGATGCCAGTTGGTTGCTCGGTGAACCTATTGTGAAATTCACTCAATCAATCATTGATGATAGCATTCGTAAGAATGCGGAGTTTCATTACAAGGCAGGATTGCAACCTGAGATTGTCAGAACATCTTTTTTTCATTGCTGTGAGTGGTGTCAAGAAGTTCAAGGGAATTATAAATATCCAAGAGTTCCGAAGGACGTTTATAGAAGACATCAGCATTGTCGTTGTATTTTAGACTATGATCCTAAAAACGGAAAAACTCAAAATGTTTGGACGAAAAAATGGAATTCTATAGACAAAGAGAGAGTTGAGCGTAGGAAGTTAATTGACGTAGTATCTGTTGACGAACGAGAGCAAAAACGCTATAATAGGGTTATGAAGAGTAGTGGTGCTGTGTATGGCGCTTGGAATGATAGAAATGATCCATATAATAAAGAGCGTGAACGGCATGCTCAAGAATTTTATGAGAGTGTACGAAATCGAAATAAGCAACATGAAATAGTGAAGGTATCTAACAATAGCGGTCTTTCACAATCAGATGTTGAGAAGATTTATAACCATATTTTTATTAATGAGTATGATTTAGAAGATGGTCGGAAACGTTTCGACCCCAACTATGATATGGCTGAGAGTTGGAGACGACTTTCAGAGATTGGTGGTAAGAATATTCAACCTCACGACCTTGTAATGCTAAATCACGAGTTGATGGAACATGATTTGATGGCAAAGGGAATGAAGTACGATGAAGCCCACGAACTCACTAATAAAACCTATAACTACCAAAAAGCGTGGATTGCTTGGATGAAAGAGAAAGGAGACCTATAATGCTTAAACTTATTAAAATTTTCAATTCAAAAAGTAAGGGTTATTGGTATATTCCTGAAAACCGTGACCCAGGTATGATTGAGATTGATGAGCGAACTGGTGAAGTTACAGTTGTCATTGAGTCGAATTATGATAAAGAACTAGGTTATCCTTACTATGCGAACAAGGCTCGTGGAGCAGTGAAGCAGATGTGGGATAAGGGAGAATTACCAAGCGAGAAATCATTCGCTTGGGGATAAGCACTTAGAAAATTCTAGGTGCTTTTATTGTGCTTTTGTTTAGGAGGTGATCCGATATCTCCCAGCGATAGGGTTATCATGCGATGACGATTGAAAGGAAAGTGGAATGGCGAGGAAGAAACTTGGCAATCAGAATCCTACTCAATCGGTGATTTTAAAATACGTCAAGAAAAATTCAAAAGCTAAAGAAGCGATTGAACTTTACGAACGGACTGGTCTTTCTTGCTATGCTTGGCAGAAAAATCTGCTATTGCCTTTAATGGCAGTAGATAAAAACGGACTATGGGTACACCAAAAATTTGGCTACTCTATACCTCGTCGTAATGGTAAATCAGAAATCCTCTATATAGCTGAAATTTGGGCGCTTCATAAAGGATTGAACATTCTGCATACAGCGCATAGAATTTCTACATCTCATGCCTCTTTTGAAAAAGTTAAACGATACCTTGAGAAAATGGGGTATGTTGATGGTGAGGATTTCAATTCCATTCGAGCTAAGGGTCAAGAAAGAATTGAGCTATATTCAACAGGTGGTGTTGTCCAATTCCGTACCAGAACATCAAATGGTGGTCTTGGTGAAGGTTTTGATATGCTGATTATTGACGAGGCCCAGGAGTACACGACTGAGCAAGAATCTGCCTTGAAGTACACGGTAACGGATAGTGAGAATCCTATCACAATCATGTGTGGAACACCTCCGACACCAGTTTCAAGTGGTACGGTCTTTACTAAGTACCGTGAGACTTGCCTTTTCGGAAAAGGGAAGTATTCTGGCTGGGCTGAGTGGTCGGTTTCTGATGAAAAGGAAATTGACGATGTTGAATCCTGGTACAATTCAAATCCATCTATGGGCTATCACTTAAATGAGCGTAAGATTGAAGCAGAGCTTGGTGAGGATAAGTTGGACCATAATATCCAGCGTTTGGGATTCTGGCCAACATACAATCAGAAATCTGCTATCTCTGAAACTGAATGGAATGAGCTCAAGGTGGATGATGTTCCAGAATTATCTGGCAAGCTATCTGTTGGTATTAAGTATGGTCAAGACGGAACGAACGTGGCATTGAGTATTGCTGCACGGACCAAGGATGGCCGTTTCTTTGTAGAAACTGTTGATTGTCAATCTGTTCGTAATGGTAATGAGTGGATGGTCGCTTTTCTGAGACAAGCTGATGTAGCTCAGATTGTTATCGATGGCGCAAGTGGTCAAAAAATCCTGGACGAAGAGTTGAAGGACTATAGAATCAAGAATGTGATTCTGCCAACGGTGAAAGAAATCATCGTGGCCAACGCTCTTTGGGAACAGGGAATTTACCAGAAGACCATCTGTCACGCTGGCCAACCATCTCTATCAAAAGTAGCCACAAATTGCGATAAGCGGAATATTGGCTCAAACGGTGGCTTTGGTTATCGATCGCACTTTGACGATATGGATATTTCTTTGATGGATAGTGCTTTGCTTGCGCACTGGGCTTGTGCTACGACTAAGCCTAAGAAAAAGCAAAAAATTAGTTATTAAAATAAGCGGTCAGGTGGCTGCTTTTTTTGATGCCCAAAAAAATTACCGAACTGCCGGGAAAGCAGGAGAAAGGAGACATGAGAATGTCAGAATTTAAACCAATCACTACACAGGAAGAATTTGATGCTGCTATTAAGGGGCGCTTATTTCGAGAGAAAGAGAAGTATGGCGACTATGACCAGCTCAAATCTCGTGTTGCAGAATTGGAAGAAGAAAATGTTGGCTTGAAGTCAACGATTGAAGCTACTAATCAAAGTAAGGCAGATGCTGACAAGCAACTTGAAGATTTGCAGAATCAAATAGCTGGTTATGAGACGGCTAATCTACGAACTCGTGTGGCTTTGCAACATGGTTTGCCTTACGACCTTGCAGATCGTTTGCAGGGAACTGATGAAGAAAGCTTGAAAGCTGATGCAGAGCGCTTAGCTGGTTATATTAAAAAATCTCAACCAGTTGCGCCAATCAGAGAGACAGAGCCACAAGTTGGTGATAACAAAACAATGCAAATGAAGTCAATGCTTCGAGAATTAAATCATACAGGAGAATAAAAAATGGCAGATAATTCATTGAAACAAGGAACACTTTTTCAACCAGAATTGGTAAAAGAACTAATTTCAAAAGTGCAAGGACGTTCTGTTCTTGCAAAACTCTCATCTCAAACACCTATTCCGTTTAACGGGGTAGAACAATTTATCTTCAGTCTTGAAGGAAATGCTCAGATCGTTGGTGAAGGCCAACAAAAACTTGGTGGTAAAGCAATTATTGAACCAAAGGTAATCAAACCTCTTAAATTTGTTTACCAAGCTCGTATTACAGATGAATTTAAGTATGCTTCGGAAGAAAAACAACTTGAATACCTTTCACAATTTGCTGAAGGATTCGCTAAGAAAATTGCAGATGCATTTGATATTGCTGCTATCCACGGTTTGGAGCCTAAAGGTCTTACAGATGCAACTTTCCGTGATACTAACTCATTTGATGGCTTGATTACTGCAAATATCGTAAATTACGCAGAAGATAAATTTGACGACAACATCGATGCAGCTGTTCAACAAATCGTCGCTAAAGGTGGTGAAGTTACAGGTGTAGCTCTTTCTCCAGTTGGTGGACAGTCACTTGCTAAATTGAAAGTAAACGGTGTATCTCAATATCCAGAATTCCGCTTTGGTCAAAATCCTGACTCGTTCTACGGAATGAAATCAGACGTAAATAAAAACTTGACTGTTATAGGTGGAAACGCTCAAACAGATCATGCGATTGTTGGTGACTTTGAAAATCGCTTCAAGTGGGGCTATGCTGAAAATATTCCTATGGAAATTATTGAATATGGTGATCCAGATGGAGCAGGTCGTGACTTGAAAGCCTATAATGAAATCTTGCTTCGTGCTGAAGCGTTTATCGGATGGGGAATCCTAGATGCTGATGCATTCGCTCGTGTTAAAGCTTAATGGAGGTAGGAAATGACTACATATCGTGATAAAAATACAGGTGTTTGCATTTCAACAGATAGTGAGCTATCTGGAGATTGGGTTCCTATTGAAGAATTTAAACAGGAATACCTTTTGACAGTGGCTGAAATTAAAGCTAAGCTTGACGAGCTAGGTGTTGAGTATGATAGCAAGGCAAATAAATCTGCTTTGCTTGATTTACTAATCGCAAACGAAGGGTGAGTTAGATGGAAAACTTTGCAACAGTAGACGATCTTAAAAAATTGTGGCGGACGTTAAAATTCGATGAGGGAAAACGAGCTGAAGCACTGTTGGAAGTTGTTTCTCATTCTCTGAGAGTTGAAGCTAAAAAAGTTGGCAAAGATTTAGATGGATTGGTTGCTACTGATCCATCTTTTGCTATGGTGGTTAAATCCGTAACAGTGGATGTAGTTGCTCGCACTTTGATGACATCAACTGATCAGGAACCAATGACTCAAATGGCTGAGTCTGCTTTAGGATATTCCTTCAGCGGTTCTTATCTTGTTCCTGGTGGAGGTCTCTTTATCAAGGATTCAGAATTGAAACGTCTCGGTCTAAAAAAACAAAGATATGGGGTGATTGATATCTATGGGACGGATTAAAGGAATTACTGTAACTTTGATTGGGAAAACCAAGAATGGTAGGGATGATTTTGGGCATCCAATCTATGAGAATACTGAAATTCAAGTAGATAATGTCTTGGTTGTTCCAGCTTCAACAGAAGATGTCATAAATCAACTGAATCTTACTGGGAAAAAGGTAGCTTATACACTGGGTATCCCAAAAGGCGATAAGAACGAGTGGAAAGAGAGAGAGGTTCGTTTTTTCGGTCGCAAATGGCGCACGATTGGAATTCCTTTAGAAGGTATTGATGAAATGATGCCTTTGGCCTGGAATAAGAAAGTGATGGTTGAAGCGTATGAGTAATTTCAAAGTCAAGCTTATCGGTGCGGGTGTAAGAGCTCTTTTGAAATCAAAAGAGATTCAGGACATTCTGAACAAAGAAGCAACAGTCATTAAAAAAAGATGTGGCCCTGGTTATGAACAAGATAGCCACGTTGGTAAGACAAGGGCCAATGCTATGATTTATCCAGCTACGCGAAAAGCGAAAAGAGATAATTTGAAAAATAACACTTTGTTGAAGGCGGTACATAAATGATTGAAATTATTATCAAGAAATATCTTGACGGTCATTTAGATGTACCGTCATTTTTTGAGTATGAAGCTGAAGCTCCCGATAGCTTTGTCATTATTCAAAAAACTGGTGGTAAGGAGCAAAATTATTCTGGTAGTGCAACCTTTGCTTTCCAAAGTTATGGCCCAACTATGCAGAAGGCTGCAGAGCTCAATGTGAAAGTCAAAAAAGCTGTAAAGGGATTGATTGAATTAGATGAAATCTGTGGTGTCCACCTGAACAGTGATTACAATTTTACGGATACCGAAACAAAACAATATCGATATCAAGCCGCTTTTGATATTAATTATTTTTAAAAAGGAGAAATTAAATGGCAAAAGAATCAAACGTAACGACTGCTAAACCTAAAATCGGAGGAGCAGTTTATTCTGCACCTCTTGGAACAGCATTACCGACAGATGCAACAACAGAACTAGATGCAGCTTTTAAAGCGTTGGGATATATTTCAGAAGATGGTATGACCAACAGTAACTCTCCAGAGTCTGAAAATATTAAAGCATGGGGTGGAGTCATTGTAAGTTCAGTTCAAAAAGAAAAACAAGACACATTCAAATATATGCTTATTGAAGCATTGAATGTAGATGTCTTGAAGGAAGTTTATGGATCAGATAATGTATCTGGGGATTTGGCATCAGGAATTACAATTAAGGCAAATTCAAAAGAATTGCCACATCACTGCCTTGTAATTGAAACAGTTCTAAAAGGTGGTGTACTTAAACGTATTGTTATCCCTTCAGGAAAAGTAACTGCCATCGATGAAATCACATATAATGATGGAAGTGTTCTCGGATACGGTACAACAGTAACTGCCTTCCCTAACGCTACTGATGACACGCATTATGAATACATCAAAGGAGCTTAACTATGTCAAAACAAAATCGCAAAAAGAAAAATAAAGAAGCTACCCCGCAGATTAAAACAATCCGTGGGGTGACTTCGACCGGATTTGCTTTTGAAATCACAAAAGAGCGCTTGGAAAACTATGAGTTGCTTGAAGCTATTGCAGAAGTAGATACCAATCCAGCAGTTTTACCAAAAGTTGTCAAACTTATGCTTGGTAACAAGTCGGAAGATTTGAAAGATCATGTTCGGAATGCTGATGGAATTGTTCCTTTGGATAAAATGGGTTCAGAAATTAGTGAGATTTTCACAAGTCAGGACCAATTAAAAAAATAGCGCTCCTTGCTAGAATGATTCAAATAGACGAAGATTCTCTTATTTGTGATTTAGCTGAAACCTATGGAATTTTTGACTACAGACAGCTACCTGTTAACCAGGTGGCTGTCTTTGCTTTTGGTTTAAAGGATGATTCTCGTATCAAACTAGCAATAAGCAATAGTAAAGTGTCCTTTGATACTCTCTTGCTTGCAAGTGTAGTAGATAGATTATCTGCGCTTGTATGGTTTAAAACAACGGATGGTCAAAAAGGAATCAATAAACCAAAAATGATTGCACAAGAATTGACAGGAAAAACTAAAGCTAAAGAAAGTAATGAGATGATCTTTGATTCTGGTGAGGACTTTGAAGAGTATCGTCAGCAAATTCTAGAAAAGATAGGGGGTGAGGATTAGTGGCGACAGAAATAGCACAGGCTTATGTACAATTGATACCATCAGCAAGAGGTATTACTGGGAAAATCCAATCACTTCTCAATCCTGAAGCTAGCGCAGCAGGACAAAGTGCTGGGCAGTCATTAGGTTCTAGTCTTGTTAGTGTCATGACAAAGGTAATTGCAGCAGCTGGAATCGGAAAAGCCTTTAGCGCCGCTTTAAATGAGGGAGCATCACTTCAACAATCACTTGGGGGTATTGAAACCCTTTTTAAAGGCTCGGCTGATAAGGTAAAAGGGTATGCTAATGAGGCTTATAAGACAACAGGTCTATCAGCGAATGCCTATATGGAAAATGTAACAGGCTTTTCAGCTAGTCTGTTGCAGTCTCTTGGTGGAGATACTGATAAAGCTGCAGAAACAGCTAATATGGCCATGATTGACATGTCAGACAATGCTAATAAGATGGGGACATCAATGGAAAGCATTCAGATGGCATATCAAGGATTTGCTAAGCAGAACTACACTATGCTGGACAACTTGAAGCTTGGTTACGGTGGTACAAAGCAAGAAATGCAACGTCTATTGGCAGATGCTGAGAAATTGACAGGTGTTAAGTATGACATTAACAATTTATCAGACGTGTATAATGCTATACATGCTATTCAAGAGAATTTAGACATTACAGGTACGACTGCTAAAGAAGCAGCATCTACTTTTACTGGCTCATTCCAAGCGATGAAAGCATCTGCACAGAATGTACTTGGAAAGTTAGCGTTGGGAGAAAATATTCTGCCATCTTTACAAGCTTTAGCAAAAACAACCTCTACCTTTCTCTTCGAAAACTTTTTACCAATGGTTGGAAATATTTTTTCTGGATTGGGTTTAGTTTTGACCGAAGGGATTAGCCAGATTGCTTCTCAGCTTTTTGGAGATGATTTTGGAAGTGCGGTCTATAACCAATTGTCTCGTGTGACAGGAATCTTTGAAACCTTCTTCGATATGATCTTTGGATCATTGAGTAAGCAAGACAACATTGACATTTTAGAAGCCCTTGGATTTTCTGAAGGAGCTGCAACTCAAATCGTCAACATTGCAGATAATATCCGTGAGACCTTTATCAATATTGGTTCAGCCATTTGGGACGTATTAGGAATTGTTGGTGATTTTGTCAGTGATTTGTTAGGCATAAAGGATGGAGAACAGGGTGTAAACCTTTTAGGTGTAGCATTTGAAGGGTTGACATCAGCATTAAAAATTGTATCGTCATTTTTGAAAGAAATTACAAGCTTTTTTAAAGAAAACAAAATTGCAGCAGATTTACTAAAAACAGCAATTGTTGCACTAGGTGTTGGAATGCCTATTGTGAAAATTGCTTCATTTGTAACAGCTCTAGGTGGATTACCAGGAATATTTTCAGTAATTCAAACAGTTATTTCAGGCTTTGCTGCATCTGTAACTACAGCTATTTCAGCAATTCCGTTAGTAGGATGGATTGCAGCTGCAGTTGCTGCATTAACATGGTTCTTCACACAAACCGAAACAGGACGACAGATTTGGTCAGATTTTGTGGAATGGATTAAGCAAGCGTGGCAAGGAATTTCAGACTTCTTTGTCAATCTTTGGAGTGGAATCTCTGAAGGAGCTAACACATTGTGGGATGGAGTCTCTATGGCATGGAATACTTACATAGAATCTTTGAAAGCGATGTGGACTTCTGTTGTAACATTCTTTTCTGACTTATGGGTAAGTATTCAAGAAGCTGCATCTACTGCTTGGACATTGATTACTACAGCTATTATGACAGTTGTTCAACCGTTCATCGACGGATTTATGAATATTTGGAATAATATTTCAAATGGTCTTACTCTAATTTGGGAAGGTATTAAGATGATTTTCCAAGGAATTTGGGAAGTTATCAAATCAATATTCTTAGGCGCAGTTTTGATTATCATCGACCTTGTGACAGGGAATTTTAACCAGCTTGGAGCTGACCTTTCTCTAATTTGGGAAGGTATTAAAAATGGCATTTTTCTGATATGGGAAGGAATTAAAACATACTTCTCTGGTGTTGTAGATGCCATAATTGGTTTCGTAGTTTCTGCTTTTGAAAACTTATCTGCTACATTAAGTACAATTTGGGAAGGTATCAAAACTGTAGCAGTCGTAGTTTGGGAAACAATAAAATCTACTGTATCAAATCTGATTACAGGTTTAGTGCAAGAAGCACAAAACATTTGGAATAGCTTTACAAGTTTCCTCTCTAGTTTGTGGGAGGGCATCAAATCCACTGCAAGTTCAGCATGGGAAACTCTGAAATCTAGTGTGTTAAGCGCTATAAACAGTCTTGTATCTGGAGCACAGAGCGCATGGGATACCATGTCTAATGCTGTATCTAGTCTTGTAAGTAGTGTGACTGGATTCTTCAACCAATTGTGGAATATTGACTTATTCGGAGCAGGTCAAGCAATCTTACAAGGTTTCTTGAATGGTCTACAATCTATGTGGTCTTCTGTAACAAGCTTTGTAGGTGGAATCGCTAGTTGGATTCGTGACCACAAAGGGCCAATTGAATATGACCGTAAGTTATTGATTCCCGCTGGTAATGCAATCATGAAAGGGTTAGACCAAGGATTGCAAGATCAATTTAAGGATGTCAAACAAACGGTTGGAGGAATGGCTGATGAAATTTCAGATGTATTTTCAGAAGACAACTTGAATCTGAAATCCTCTACATCTATTACTAAAAGTCTAGAAGCGCAATTAGCTATGCCATCAGCTCAATTTGAAGCATATGACAGCAAAACCGTGTCTGAGATAGCGATTCTGAGAGCAAGTATGGAGAGAATACTTACTGCTATCCTTGAAAAGTCGTCAGATATCTACCTAGACAATGACATTATTTCGATGAAAACGTATGAACAACACGGTGCAATATATGCAAGGGAGGGAATTTAATGGATTATATGATCATCAATGGCTTTAATACATCAACTCTTCCTGGTTGTGTTGTGACAGATTTTGGAAAGGTTGAAGCTGCAAGGCCTAAAGGCGAAAAAACCGAACTGTTCGGAGTTAATGGCAGTTATCGTGTATTAGAAGGTTCTTTTGCTAGCTACGAAAGAACCTTCATTTTACACGTAAAAAAAATGGTTGAGATTTCAAATATTCTTGATAAATTTCAATCGAATGATAATATTTTAGAATTTAGCTATCAGCTTGGTTCGTTGCTCTATGCTAATTTCATAACTGCTAGTTTTGAACCTTTGGGAAATCATGCTTGGAAGTTAGAAATTAAATTAGACATGCAACCGTTCAGATATCCAAAGGATATCACACCAGTCGTATTAACAAACGCTGGAACGATTAATAACATCGGTACGGTCTATTCAGAACCTATTATTGAGATTGAGGGCAATGGAGATGTATCACTGACTATTGGACGTAAAACCATGCATTTATCAATTATTGGTAAAGCAACGATTGACTGTCGGCAAGGAAAACAAAACATCTTCAATGCCAGTGGGGCAGTGCAGAACACACTCAGAAAACGTGGTGGGTTCTTTGAAATTCCTGTTGGTCGCAGTGGTGTGACATTTACAGGTAATGTACGTAAGGTAACTATTCGTCCTAATTGGAGGTATCTAGTATGATTTATTTAACAGACGGGAATGTTCCTCTGAATGCTGCCTATGCTGACGAAATAGTTCAGATAGATAGAAATACCTATCAATTAACATTTAAGTTTCCTACTAACAATGTGTTATGGCAACGACTAAGAGAAGAAACATTCTTAACAGCTGATGATCTACATGGTGAGCAAGACTTTGTTATTTTTGAAGTTGAGAAACAACATGGATATATTCATGTTTATGCCAATCAAGTCATGACCCTGTTAAATCATTATATTGTGCATCCAATCAATCTTGACAGAGAGACTGGCTCAACTGCTTTAAGTAGATTCGCTGGAAGCATCACTCGTGATAATCCATTCTCGTTCTTCTCAGATATTGACGATAGACATACCTTCAATACTGATACAACAAACGCTATGGAAGCCTTGACCAAGGATAAACACTCTATTCTTGGTCAGTGGGGTGGTGATTTAGTCAGGCATGGATATCAGGTACGTTTATTAAAAAATGGCGGTTCAGAAAATGAATCGCTTTTTATGTACAAGAAAAATCTGTCCAGTTATCAACATAAGACATCTACTAAGTCTTTAAAGACTCGTATAACTTTTAAGACGACTGTTAAAGGCGAGGGAAAAAATGCTGATGATAAGCATTATAAAGTAGTTGTAGATAGCCCGTTGATCAATAAATACAGTCAGATTTATGAGGATGTTGTAGAAGTCAACGACCAAGACGTTAAGGATGAAGCAAGCCTTAGAGAATATGGCAAGCAGTATTTCAGAACTAGCCTATGCGATCTCATGGAAGATAGCCTTGAAATTGATGTTGTTGGTCAGAGTGATGTTCCAGTACAGATGTTCGATGTCGTGGGTGTATACCATGAAACATTCGATTTGGATGTAAGGAAGAAAATCACTAAATATACCTACTCTCCAATGGCTAAGAAATTGAAGTCTATTGGTTTTGGAGAGTTTAAATCTGGTCTTGCACATGCAATTGGGAATGTCGTGAGTGATGCAGTGAAGAATGAGACCTATATCTTTGAAGCAAGACTTGAAAAAGAAATCAAGAATGCTGATCTTGATTTTGACCGTAAGGTACAAGGTATCAAGAATGAAATCACAGATGGTCTTAACGCTGCCAAAGCCAAAGCGGAAGAGGTCAAGCAAAGTCTGACAGAGACAATCGACCAGCGCTTTCGTGATTTTGATAGCGTAGATTTGAACGAAATCAAGCAAAAATCTGATGAAGCCTTACAAAAAGCTGGAGCAAATGCTGATCTCGTTGAGGAAGCCAAGAGAATTGCTACTGAAAATGCTAGGGATTTAAACACATTTAAAACCTCGACTCAGAAAGAACGTGAGAAGTTATCAGATGAGCTGAAGCGCTATTCACGAGAAGAAGCTGAGAATAAACTGACAGTGATCAGGGAGGTTATAGCTAGTGACTACATTTCAAAAAGAACCTATGTAGAAGATGCAGAAGGGACACGGCAACGACTTGAAGCTATCACGCAAGACAACAAGTCTAAGTTAGCAGAGTATAAACAAACAGTCGACGGTCAATTCACAAATCTATCTAGTCAGATTGCTAGCAAGGTAGATAGGTTGGATTTCCAGCAAGTCAAAGAAACTTCACTAATTTATGAACGCATCTTAGGTAGGACAGACTCAAACGTTGCTTCCAACATTGCCCGTATGGCCTTAACCTCAGAATTGTTTGAGGTCGAGGTAGGCAAGAGGTTTAGCAATCTTACTAATCTATTTTATGCGCCAACCAAAATTCCAAAGTACATTTCATCAGTAGCAACAGATAAACATTTAGAACGTGTTAGCTGGGGCGACCATGACGGCATTAGAATTAACTACACTGACTCGATGTCTGGGTGGTTAGGGGTTCGGTTTCCACTTACTAAAAGGTTCGTAAAACAAGGCGAGGGTCTTGGCTATCGTATTGAAATCGCAGTAGATAAGGTACCACGGGACGGTAGAGTGTTGATTCAGTTGCTAGACAATACAACAAGTTTGGGAATGTACTATAACTCTCAAATCATACTTACTAAGACTGGTAATCAGGTATTCACAGGTTATTTAGACATTCCAAGAACAGGTGAGCTAAATGAGTATTCAATCAGGTTTACTCTCACGAGTCCAGGGAATATTGTTATTCATAAGCCAATGGTTATCGATAAGCGCATAATTCCTGAAAAATTTGTAGATAGCACTGACTATAACAATGAGTATAATCGTGTGACTATGTCATTGCTAAAAGATAGCTTTGCTATCAAGGCCTTGAATAGCGCAGGAGATATCATCGCAGGCATCAACGTAGGCGCTAACGGGAACAACCGCATTATTGGTAAGGCTACGCATATAACAGGCGAGACCTTAATTGACAATGCGGTCATCAAGTCAGCAATGATCGATAAACTCAAAACCGCCAATTTTGAAGCTGGTTCAGTCACTGCTACTATTCTAGGGGCCAACTCTGTCACAGCTGACAAGGTACTTATGGACCAAGCTATGGCTCGAAAATTTGTATCTAACGACATATTCACGGATACTTTAGCTGCTAAAACTGCTTTTATCAATAAATTGCGGTCAGTAGTTGTAACTGCAACCTTGCTTGAAGGTTTTAAAGGTCGAATTGGTGGCTTCCAAATTGGTACTCATGATAAAGACCCAAATACTTATTGGCTTACAGGTCAAAATCAATTTGCAGTTGGTATGAGTAACGGTAGCTCAGCTTGGGGGCAAGTTGCTCTTTGGGTTAACTGGGGGACAGATTGGGGGAAATCAGGTCCTTATGCGTGGTACGTGTTGCGGACTGGTGAAATGTATTGCAAAAACGATGCTAGTTTTTACAAAAAGGTCGATTTTGCAGATGGAGGCTCTGTTAATTTTTATGGAAATATAAATTATTATAAAGAACCTAAGTTTTTCAAGGGATTGAACATGTGGGATTCTGAGATCATTGGAGGAGGTTCGAATCCAAAAGGCGGAAATAATGCTGTTGTATGGTGGAATCAAATCGGTTCTGGGAGCGTCAAATATTGGATTGATAAATCTTCAGATAGACGTTTGAAAGAGAATATCACAAGTACATCTGTTCAAGCGTTGAATGAAATCAACCAACTTAACTTGGTTTCATTTGATTACATTGAAAATAAGAAACATGAGGAAATCGGTTTAATTGCTCAAGAAGTTGAAGATATTATCCCTCAAGCAATTTCAAAAGACCCTGAAAGTGAAGATAGTTATCTTCATATCGACTATACCGCATTTGTACCTTATTTAATCAAAGCTATTCAAGAACTTAATCAGAAACTGGAGGAAGTAAATGAAGGAAGAAATTAATCAACTAATCATCCGAAATTTAAGTGATGATGTCGGACTAAAAGCAAGTGATTCAGCAACTTATAAGGCACTGTACGAAATCACACAAAAACAACTCAATGAAATTTTAAATCTTATTGAGTCAAATGAAGAGTTAAAAGCTCTATTTGACAAAGTAGCAGATGAATTAGATAAACCAAAGGAAGAAGGATAATATATGGGATTTAAAGTAGTTAATAAATATCTTCAGGATAGCAACCGCACTTTCGTGGCAATTCGCCAAGAAGCGCCTTATACGGCATTTGACCGTATTCTTATTGGCGACCGTGTGAACGAGTCGGACGAGGTTCTGATTGAGGCAGTTCTTGGTCAGGTAGCTACTGAGTTAAACCCTGCTGAAGGTGTGAAGAAGTTGCAGGAAGATTTGCATACTCAGGCTCAAGAATACGAAACCAAGCTAGCTGAGAAAGATGCTAAAATTGCAGAAGTCAAGGCAGTAGCTGATTGGGCAGTACTGGTTCGAGTAACCGACGTAGACAATCCGCTGGATCCTACATTGTTTAAGCGTGGTCTTGAATTGGTAGACCTTGGACAAACTGGGAAAGCTTATCAACCACAGGAAATTTTTGCGATTGAGAACCCTGGGCATGTCGAGAAGTTCCAGGAAGGTAAGCGTGTGATGGTTCAAGTCAATGAAGCCTTTACTTATCAAGGTCAAACGCTCGAAGAACTAGCAAGCCTTGAACAAAATGGTAAGCTAGGCATCTGGAAATGGGAGCCACCTAAAGCACCAAAAGAAAGCAACGAGCTTGAAACCAAGCCAGTTGCACGTTAGAAAGGGGATTTATGCGAGACTTACCACTTCATGAGCTTATGGAACATTTGAAGAATCTTTCGTCAAGTCCATACATTCACATCTTTTTTTGGCTAATGATCTTGGATATCGTTACAGGATATATCAAGGCATTTAAGACTAAGAGATTTGATAGTAAAATCGGAACAATGGGATTGATTAAACATTTCGTAGTATTCACAGTCATCTTACTTGTTGCGATGTATGCTCGCTCACTTGGTGTTCGTCCGTTGGGAATTACATGGACAATGTTCTTCATTGCTAACTATCTAGGCTCGGTGCTTGAAAATTGGGAAGCGATTGGTTGGGCATTCCCAGAATTCTTGAAACCTTACATCAACCAAATTAAGAAAGATAATGCTAGAAAACTTGGTCAATTGCTGGTCAACATTGACCAAAAAGACAAAATCGAAGTCGAAGTAAAGGAGAAAGACGATGCAACAAATCAATGAAATCTTACTTAACGGTGCTATCAGCATCCTTGTGATTCTTACAGGGGTAGCAGTTAAATCTATCAAAGAATACCTGGTGCAAAAAGGCGGAGAAAAGACAATCAAGATTGTTGAAATCCTTGCTAAGAATGCGGTCAACGCAGTTGAGCAAGTATCTTCAGAAACGGGTTATAAAGGCGAGGAGAAGTTAGAACAGGCACGTATTAAGATTCGTGCTGAGCTTAGTAAGTACAATATCAACATGACTGACAGTGACCTCGATACATTCGTTGAGTCAGCAGTTAAGCAAATGAATGATGCTTGGAAAGGAGAGTAAAAATGGTAGTAAATATTGAGACAGCTATCGCTTGGATGCGAGCTAAGCAGGGCAATGTGACTTATAGCATGGATCATCGTGATGGACCTTATTCATATGATTGTTCATCATCTGTATATTATGCATTGAGAGAAGCTGGAGCAGTTTCAGCAGGTTGGGCTGTGAACACTGAATACCAGCATGACTGGTTGCTGAAAAATGGATATACTCTTATTACTGAGAACCAACCTTGGGATGCCAAGCGTGGAGATATCTTTATTTGGGGTCGTCGTGGGTACTCTAGTGGGGCAGGCGGCCATACAGGTATGTTTGTAGACAGTGATAATATTATTCACTGCAACTATGCTCGTAACGGTATTACTGTTAACGATCACGACGACATTTGGTATTCTGCAGGTCAACCTTACTTTTACGCTTACCGTTTGACAAATCCAAACGCTCAAGCCGAGGAAGTAAAGACTGGCTGGCAAAATAACGATAAAGGCTACTGGTACGTACGTTCTAATGGCTCTTATCCTAAAGACAAGTTTGAAAAAATTGACGGAACTTGGTATTATTTTGATGAAAGTGGTTATATGCTTTCTGACAAGTGGAAAAAACGTCCTGACGGAACTTGGTACTATTTTGACAAGTCAGGCGAAATGGCTTCAGACTGGAAAAAAATAAATGGAAAATGGTACTATTTCAACCGTGACGGTGCAATGGCCACTGGCTGGATTAAATACTACGACAACTGGTACTACTGTGATTCGGTCAACGGTGACATGAAATCAGATACTTTCATTAAGTACAATGATGGCTGGTACTTACTCTTGCCTGACGGTCGTTTGGATGAAAAACCAGCATTCACGGTTGAACCTGATGGTTTAATTACTATCACAGATAAATAGCTAAAATAAAAAAAATCAAATAGAAAGAACAAATTAATTATACACACATAAACCGCTAGCTTATGCTGGCGGTTTTTTTGTTTGTTCAAAATAAAAAAGCAGTGACTGAAATCACTGCTTGTCTTTTAATTTATGGGCGTAATCAGTCATATTGATAGCATGCTTTAATCGCATATTCATTATATCTGATACACCATTTTTATATTTATCCACGGCTTGGGTAGATACGCCACAGTTTTTGCTGATAGCATAGGCTGTGGCGTTTTCTAAAAGCCAGCGGATAGCTTCAATATCAACTGACATATATTACCTCATAAAATACCAAATAGCGAATAGGAGTAAAAGAAGTCCAATAATAAATTCAACTTTTTCACGGTTGGTAGTTTTTCTAATTTTAAGATTTACTTTCATTGTTTTTCCTGTTATAATTTAAGTACACCCCCCAAGGGGTGGATAGTGATTTCTCACTATCCAATTTCGATGTGCCATTCAAAGCTGATTATAAATAAGTTTATTTTGACTACTATCTTATTTGTTTTCACTTTGAGTGGCTTCTTTGTGAACTTAAACATTTTGTTTCCTTTCTACTAGTTTCCTTGTCTAAGGTTTCCTCCTTAACCTTATGTATCTATTATACAACTAAAGTTGTAGAAAGTCAAGAGTTTTTATAAAGTTTTTTGAAAAAAATAAGGGGCAAAAAGGGGGCAAAAGGTTAAAACTTTTATATTTTTATGGTAAAAATTATATGTAGTTCATTTCTTATTTATGCTTATTTTATAAGGTTTCTTTCTATTATATACTTATGAAATGTTGTTGGCTCTTAAAGAAGCAGTTAAATAATAACTTTACAAAAAGCCTGTTGTATCAAGCATTTAAGCTTGTGTGACAGGTTTTTTTTAGTTGAGAGGGGGACTGGGAATGCTATGCTATGCTGATAGTCACTTATAGTTGAATAGCAGTGGTAGTTGATTCCTAATTCGAAGAAACAAAAAAGAACAGTCGAAGCTGTTCTTTTTTATTCTTATTTGAGACCGTATTTTTTGTTGAAACGATCCACGCGTCCATCTGCTTGAGTGAACTTTTGACGTCCAGTGTAGAATGGGTGTGAGTCTGATGAAATTTCCACACGGATCAATGGGTAAGTTTCACCTTCGAACTCAACAGTTTCGTTAGTGCGCTTAGTTGAACCGCTAAGGAATTGGTAACCAGTAGTTGTGTCCATGAAGACAACTGGGCGATATTCTGGATGGATATCTTTTTTCATTTTGCAATATTTCCTTTCTGCCATGGTCTCTTTGCGAGCCATAGATTGTTACCTTAATAGTCTATCAGATTATGACTATTTTGGCAAGTCTTTTATTTATTTTTCAATAAGTTTTTTAACTTCTGATAGATGACTTCATTTTCTTCTAAGCTGTAGGAATTAGCACCGCTAGCTAGTGGATGCCCCCCGCCGTCATGTTCTTTGGCTACTTGATTGATAGGGACTGATTTACTGCGTAGACGAACACGATAATGTCCATCAGCTTGTTCTACAAAGATTCCCCATAGACTGACGTCTTCTATGCGGCCTGGTGCACCAACAATAGCAGCTGTCTCAGCATCTGTTATCTGATAATGCTGGAGAATTTCATGAGTTAGTAGGATACGGGCAGCTCCATTTTCATCCACTTCCAGATGATCATAGATATAACCTTGAAGTCTGGCGATTTTATAGCTGATTGTATCCATATGACGTGTAAGTTTAGCATAATCAAAATCATACTCCCTCAGTTGACTCGCTATACGAAGGGTACGAGCAGAAGTTGAAGGATAGAGGAAGCGACCAGTATCACCAATGATTCCAGCAGACAAGAGGTAAGCGGCCTGGTCAGATAATTTAAGGTTGGTTTCCTCTGCAAAGATAGCTACCATTTCACTGGCACTACTAGAAGTCGTATCTACCCAAACCAGATCTCCATATTCTTCATCGTTTGGATGGTGGTCAATCTTGATAATTGTCTCAGCATTAAGATAACGTTTATCATCGATTCGAGCAGTATTGGCTGTATCACAAATAATAGCAAGCGCTCCTTCAAATTCATGATCCTCTACCTCATCCATTTTGGCTAACCATGTTAGTGTAGGTAAATCATAGCCAACAACTTTAATCTTTTTATCAGGAAAATTATACTGGAGCAGTTCTTTAAGACCAACTTGACTTCCCAAGGCATCGGGATCTGCTCTCATGTGACGGTGAATAATAATTGTGTCGTATTTTTTAATTTGTTCTAAAATTTGATGGCAAATTTCCATAAATAACCTCAATTCTTTCTCATATCATTGTAGCACAAGAGTTTTTATTTTTAAAATGAAAAATCTGTGATATAATGGAGGAAGATAAATTGAGGAGGACCTTATGGCATTAGCAAAAATTGTATTTGCCAGTATGACAGGAAATACTGAAGAAATCGCTGATATTGTAGCAGATAAATTACGAGAATTAGGTTTAGATGTCGATGTTGATGAGTGTACAACTGTTGATGCTTCTGACTTTTTAGAAGCAGATCTTGCAATCGTTGCAACCTACACATACGGTGATGGTGAGCTTCCAGATGAGATGATGGACTTCTACGAAGATCTAGCTGACCTCAACTTGAATGGAAAAATCTACGGAGTAGTTGGTTCGGGTGATACTTTCTATGACGAATTCTGTAAGGCTGTAGATGATTTTGACCGTGTATTTGCTTCGACTGGAGCAGAGAAAGGTTCAGAATGTGTTAAAGTTGATCTTTCTGCCGAGGAAGAAGACATTGAACGCTTGGAGCAATTTGCAGAAGAATTAGCTGCAAAAGTAGGATAAAAATCTGACTGTGCTAATCAAATGAGGTAGCACAGTTTTTTGATAGATAGTCCATGGGTAAGGAGATGAGATGGATTTAGAGCTTATTCGCAAACAAATTGATCAGGTTGATCAAGAATTGGTTAGTCTTTTAGAAAAACGTATGGCCTTAGTTGAGCAAGTAGTAGCTTTTAAAAAAACTTCTGGCAAGCCAGTCTTTGATAGCAAGAGAGAGGAAGCTATTTTTGAAAAAGTAAGAAGTCTTATAAAAAATGACCAGTATCAAGAGAGTATAGTATCGACTTTTTCTGACATTTTAAAACATTCTCGTCATTATCAGGATAAAAACATTAAATGAATAAAGAACAGTTCAATACGTTAGGGATTTTTCTAGCTGCTGTGGTAGGTGGCCTTGTCCGCTATCTTTTTTCCACTAGTTTGCCAGCCAGTCCAGACTTCCCATGGGGAACTCTCCTTGTCAACTATCTAGGTATAATTTGCTTAGTATACTTGGTTAAGGGCTATCTAGTTCATAAAGGAACAAGTAAAGGCCTTATTCTAGCACTTGGTACGGGCTTTTGTGGTGGTTTAACAACCTTTTCTAGTCTCATGTTAGATGCTGTGAAATTGCTTGATACTGGCCGTTATTTGAGCTTGGTAATCTACCTAGTTTTGAGCATTGGTGGAGGGCTTTTATTGGCTTATTATTGTGGGAGGAAAAAATGGTAATCATCTTTCTTACAATTGCTTGTGGGCTTGGTGCCCTAGTTCGTTATTTCTTTTCTCGTTATAATAAAGATTTCATAATGCCACTAGGAACACTCATAGCCAATCTTCTAGGTTGTTTTTTGATTGGTTTACTCTATAATCATGTGGAGTCTAAGGAAGTCTATACCATCCTAGCTACAGGATTTTGTGGAGGTTTAACGACTTTTTCAACTTTGAATGATGAGCTACAGAGACTGCTTAGTGACAAGAAGGTATTTTACAGCTATTTTCTCTTAACTTACTTAGGAGGTTTAGCAGCGATTTTTTTAGGAATTCTGCTATAAATTTCTTTACTTTTTTGTGGAAATTTGGTAAACTGTATCTTGTGTGTAATGGACACACAAAAATACAGTTTATCCGCTGAGGAAGATTCCTCAAGATTGACAAAGATAGGAGAATAAAATGAATCCATTAATCCAAAGCTTGACTGAAGGTCAACTTCGTACAGATATCCCTTCATTCCGTCCTGGTGACACTGTTCGTGTACACGCGAAAGTTGTCGAAGGAAACCGTGAACGTATTCAGATCTTTGAAGGTGTTGTTATTGCACGTAAAGGTGCTGGCATCTCAGAAAACTACACAGTTCGTAAAATCTCTAACGGTGTAGGTGTTGAACGTATCTTCCCAATCCACACTCCACGTGTTGAAAAGATCGAAGTTGTTCGTTACGGTAAAGTACGTCGTGCGAAATTGTACTACTTGCGTGCACTTCAAGGTAAGGCAGCTCGTATCAAAGAAATCCGTCGTTAATTCGATAAAAAAACTCTGCTGCAAGGCAGAGTTTTTCTCTAGCTCCCTTAGTTCAATGGATATAACAACTCCCTCCTAAGGAGTAGTTGCAGGTTCGATTCCTGCAGGGGGCATTAATTAGACATCAAAGAGGTTGGTCAAAAATTCTTTGAAATTAAAAGAACGCATAATATAGGGGATTTATCTCCATAATATTATGCGTTTTATTATTGAAAAATTTAGGCAATTTGCTGAGAAAATTGAGACTATATCGAGTATATAAATGTTTGTATAATCAATTTATTCAAAATCGTCAAGTTCTAAATTATTTAAAGGATTATAACATTCATATTTCTTTAAGTAATTATTTATTTCTTCAGCAGTGGAACATGGTAAATTAAATCTTAAATAGTCAATATCTTCCTTAGATAAAAAATGATTTGCATTCAAAATTGAGAAGCGAAATAATGCCTCATCAAAAGCAAAATCATAATCGTCATCAGATAATGATTCTATTAATGTTTGAATATGTTTTAGTGAGTAGTCAGATATCGAATCGGGATAATATACTGGATAATCAATGGCTGAAAAATTGTTTTCTAGTCCTGAAACTTTAATTATCAAAGATTCTATGTAATATATTAAAGAATGTTTAATATTACCTTCTTGTTCCAAATGTCTTCCCTGAGCATCTCGTGTGTTAGATAAGCATCCAAAATCTCCTGATATAGTATTCCTATGAGCTTGTTTATTTAAGAGACTCCATTTTACATCACCAAAAGTCGCTTTAAAAGAGATATTGTTTTTTTCTTTACAATAATCTTCCATAGTTATGTCTTTATCATAGTATGCTTTGATATAGTCATTATATTCGATAATAAGATTTTGTGCTTCTTTTGTTAGTTTAAATTCGAACGGAATATCTAAATTGTCAACGTTAATATTATTAATTATTCTTGTAATTAATTCTGCTTTTTTTCCAGAAGTAGGTAAATTATGTTTAGATAATATAGTTTTTAATTCTACTACTTTAAGATATGATAAAGTCTTATTTTTTGTGAAGTATCCTAATTTGTATAATTGATTGTGTGTAGATTCAGGGGCAATTTGAAGAGAGTATTTAAAATATCTTGGGAAATTATAATTTCTCCCTGTTTTTTGAGTCCAATCTATGAGTATGAGTTGCCCAGGAGTAAGTCCGCACTCTAATTTGTTTAGGTAAAAATTGTTACAATCAGAATTTGTATCTCTATTATGATTATTTTGTTTTAAATTAAATAGTTTGCTAAAAAAATTCATTGGATGTTATTGCTAATCAATTATTATTGAAAAATGATAGTTTTACAAGACCCAAGTACGAATGGCGTGGGCGACACCAGATTCGTCGTTAGACTTGGTGATGTATTTGGCGATTTTTTTGAGTTCTGGGTTTCCGTTTTCCATAACAACGGGATTACCAACGACTGCTAGCATGGCACGGTCATTTTCTTCATCCCCGATCGCCATAGTTTCATCCTTACTTAGTCCAAGTTTCTCAGCTAGGTGAGTGATAGCAGATCCCTTGTCTACATCCTTTTTAAGGAGTTCTAGGTAAAATGAAGCAGATTTGTTGATAGAGTATCGCTCGTAAAAATCTGCTGGAATCTTTTCAATAGCAGCATCGAGAATCTCAGGTTCGTCGATAAACATACATTTGACGATTTCTTTATCAGCCATCTCTTCAGGTGTACGGTAAAAAATTGGCATGCTGACGAGGGTTGATTCGTGTACGGTGTATTTTCCGATATTGCGATTGGCAGTGTAGATGCCGTCCTTGGTAATAGCATGCATATGGACTCCCAGTTTACGGCTGAGAAATTCCATATCCAGATAGTCCTCGTAAGTCAAGGATTCACTGATAATCTCATGACCATTAGCGGTTTCTTGGACAAGGGCACCGTTGAAGGTCACAACATAGTCACCTTCATCTCTCAACTGCAATTCATCAAGGAGTTTGGCAACACCTGCGATGGGGCGTCCTGTTGCAATGACAACCTTGACTCCAGCTATTTTGGCATCTTGGATAGCTGCAAAAACTTCTGGAGTAATTTCTTTTTTACTATTAACTAGGGTACCATCAATATCGACGGCGATTAGTTTTATACTCATAAATTTCCTCTGTTATTTCTTATCTGGATTAAAATGATCATTCTCAATTAAATGTGAAAATTGTTGAATGATATTTGTGAAAATACTGTTTTGCTTAAGCATTTCTTTAGGGAAGTAGAAACGGTTGTCACCATGACGGCTTCCTGCAAGAGATTGGACGATAGGTGATAGGCTAGAAAGCTCAGCCAGCTCGCCATTCTTTTGGACAATCTCGATTTGAGTTCTAGGATTTTCAGACTCTGGTCGATAAATATCGTAAGGAAGGTCAAAATTCTTATGAATGGCTGTGTAATAGTTGGGGTCAAAACCAATTTCTTCTACGAAATTCCGCATGATCTCAAGTTTGTCTTGGTCGTTCTCAGAAAAAGTAATAGATTTAAAGACCTTACGATTGATAAAACGTTGGGAAAGGTCGGCTAGAATTTTATCTGTACTAGTCATCCAGAGTTGGAAATAGGTATTCATAACCCCGTCATCAAGTGCAAGATAGTCAGATAAGGTTACCTTCTTCTCAAAAAATGGCAGTAGATGTGGGGATGTAAGGGCAAAGAAGTCCTTATTTTCAGGATAGAGCTCCTTAGCACGTTTCAAAAGATTTTGCAGAAGGACTTCCATGGCGCGTGTGGCTGGGTGGAAATAAACCTGCATATACATCTGATAGCGACTAAGGACATAATCCTCGATAGCGTGCATCCCATTCCGTTGAAAGGCAATCCCATTTTTTACTGGACGAATAACACGGAGAATCCTAGTCAGGTCAAATTGCCCGTAGAAAGCACCCGTAAAGTAGGAGTCGCGAAGGAGATAGTCCATACGGTCTGCATCAATCTGACTAGAAATTAGTTGAACGACTTGTTTGTTGGGATAGGTGTGGTCAATGACACTAGCAACCTTTTTAGGGAAGTCAGGCGCTACCTGTAACAAGACCTGATGAATCTCTGTGTCAGGACTTTGAATGATATCTTGTGTGATAGCCTCATGATTGGTATCAAAAAGATTTTCAAAAGTATGCGAATAGGCACCATGTCCGAGGTCATGTAGAAGAGCTGCAGTCATGGTTAAGAGAGATTCACTAGAGTCCCATTCATCAGGATATTTCTCCTCAAAAATTTCCGTAATTTGCCTAGCAATTTCATAGACTCCTAGACAGTGAGAAAAGCGACTATGCTCTCCACCATGAAAGGTATAACTGGATGTACCCAACTGCTTGATTCGACGAAGCCGTTGAAATTCTTTTGTATTGATCAGGTCATAAATAACCTGATTATTAACGTGGATATAGTTGTGAACAGGGTCACGAAATACTTTTTCATTCATAAGACCATTATAGCAAATTCCTTGCCTTTTTGGTAAAATAGTAGGAATAAGTGAGAAGAAAGAGGAATAGTTGTGAAGATTAGAATGAGAAATACCATCCAGTTCGATGAACAATTGGAAGTAATCGACCAACTTTATGATGTTGAATTACGAGAAAAGGGAGATTTTTCCTATCTCCTTTTTTACAATGAGGAGCAAGAAAAGGTAGTTTTGAAATTTAATGGGGAGGAACTGCTCATGACGCGCTTCTCAAATCCTAAGACCATCATGCGTTTTCTCAAGGATTCTGATAGTTTAGCTTATATTCCGACACCTATAGGCATGCAGGAGTTTATCATCCAAATAAGCCATTATGAAGTTGTTGAAGAAAAGCTTGAACTAGCTTATCAACTTCAAAATAAAGAAGGAGTTGCTTTTGCCAACTACCGATTAGAAATTACTTGGGGATAAGAAAAAGAGGCTGGGATAAAAGTCCTAGCCTCTCAATTGTACTCGGATTGTCGAGCAAGACGCAGTGGTTGAGTGGGCTCTACTACGCTGATTTCATCAGCTTTTACAGCCCTATTCAACTGTGCGGAGGTGGGACGACGAAATCGAATTCTAACGAATTACCGATTTCTGTCCCACTCTCATTTGATATACAGTTCCTGATTTTTCAAGACGATTTCACGTACACTTGCAAATTTCTTAAGTTTTTTAAGCTCTTCTGGATGTGTCACAAGAGTGATGACATAGCCTTCTTTACCCATGCGTCCTGTCCGACCCGCACGGTGAGTGTAAGTTTCCTTGTCTCTAGGGACATCAAAATTAATCACGCATTCCAAGCTATCAATGTCGATACCACGAGCTAGAAGGTCTGTGGCAAGAAGTAGTGTCAGTTGATTATTTTTGAATTTTTCTAGAATAACTTTTCTAAATTTAACGTTGACATCGCTAGCTAGCGAAACTGCTAAAACATCACGATATTGTAATTTTTCCTCTGCACTTCCAAGGTCTGACAAGCTATTAAAGAAGACAAGACCACGGAAATCTTCAACCTGTGCCAGTTTACGAAGCATATCTACTCTGTGACGTTGGTCTACTTGCATGTAGAAGTGTTGAATATTGTCTAACTTTTGGTCTGATAGGTCAATGATGCGCGTGTTAGGTGCAATCTTATCTTGGTCAAATTTGGTAGTGGCACTCATGTAAATAAGTTGATGGTCACGAGGTGCGTAGTTTGTAATTTTCTCGACAAAATGAATTTGAGAATCATCAAGGAGCTGGTCAAATTCATCAAGAATGATTGTTTCCACATTCATCATCTTGATTTTTTTCAATTTAATGAGTTCAAAGATACGACCAGGTGTTCCAATCAGAATTTCTGGTCCTTTTTTAAGTCGTTCAATTTGGCGTTTCTGGCTTGAACCTGATAGAAATAGCTGAGCTGTTAATCCGATAGCCTCACCCCAGGTTTTACTTACTTCAAAAATTTGTCCAGCAAGCTCAGTATTAGGTGCTAAAATCAATAATTGTTGGGCTTTTTTCTTTTGCAGTTTGAGAAGACTAGGTAGGAGATAGGCTAAAGTCTTCCCTGTACCAGTTGGACTGACTCCAAGTAGGTTTTCACCTTCTGTTATAGGTTCAAAAAGTTGAATTTGAATGGGAGTAAATTCTTGGAATCCCAGTTGGTCAATCAATTCTTGCCATTCGGTAGGTAGTTTGGTTTTCATTTTTCTGCCTCAAATCTAATGCCAGCATTCTGGCGCATAGTGTAAAGTAGGTCATGGACGTGTGTCGCATCATCAATCCAAGATTGGTAGAGAGTTCGGTCTGCTTTCTTGATCATGTTTGCAAAAGCAGCAACTTCCTCAGTCATGGTGTGAGGAGCCTGCTGGATAGGAAGTTGAACTTCATTTCCTTGATGGTCTATAAAAGTAGCTGATTGGATATGCTCGATTGTATTAAGTGTCAAGGTTCCATCAGTAGTATAAATTTCGCAAGGAAGATTAGAAGTGATATTCTTTCCTGCTTTGATGTGTACTTGATAGTCAGGATAGTAGAGCATGCCGTCACCGTTCAAATCGATACTATTATCTAGTTTCTGAGCTTGATAGGTTGCATGAGTCGGTTTTCCAAATAAGCGAACAGCAGCGTAGATAGGATAAATACCAAGATCCATAAGTGCACCACCTGCAAAACGGTCTGAGAAAACATTAGGAGTATTGCCAGCAAGTAGGTTAGGCATCTTAGATGAATATTTGGCATAGTTAAAATCGGCCCCTAAAACATGTTTATCAGCTAAAAAGTTCTTAATTGTGGCAAAAGCATCTTCATGGTAGTTTCTTGCTGCTTCAAAGATAAAACACTTATTATCTTTAGTCGTTTGAACTAAATCCTGCCATTCTTGTGGTTGAGTGACAGCTGGTTTTTCAAGGATGACGTGTTTGTTAGATGATAAAGCGGCCTTAGCTTGAGAGTAGTGCAAAGAATTTGGACTTGCGATATAAACGACATCAAAGGAGCTCATTAAAAAAGCGTCCATCTGATCAAATAACTGAACATTGCTATACTGTCTAGAAAATTGTTCTGCAGTTTCTAAATTTCTAGAATAGACGGCAGCTAACTGATATTGTCCACTAGCATGAGCGGCCTCTATAAAATGATGGCTAATAGCACCGGTTCCGATAATCCCAAGTTTTAGCATAGACTCTCCTTATTCCTTGAATTGGTTGTTTTCATTATATCATAGAAAAGAAGAAGTAGCCAAAGCAAGATAATTCTTAATTTTGATGCTTCGAAATTTTATCAAAAAATGGTACAATAGATTTCATTATAAAATAGGAGTGTTTTATGAGATTATTACCTATGAGAAAAATTTCTCGTCATTCTAAAAGATTGGCGCTTTTTTTGACTTTCTGTGCAGGATATGTAGATGCTTATACTTTTATCGAAAGAGGGAATACCCTAGTCGCGGGACAGACCGGTAACGTTGTCTTTTTATCTGTAGGATTAGTGCAACAGAATGTAGCAGATGTAGAAGAAAAAGTATTAACCCTTTTGTCCTTCATGTTTGGAGTATTTCTCCTAACTATTTACAAGGAAAAATTGAAAATTGTAAAAAAACCAATTCTATCCCTTGTTCCTTTGGGAGTTTTATCCTTGATTATCGGATTTGTACCTTTAACAGTCGATAATCACTTTATAGTTCCGCCGCTTGCATTTTGTATGGGGTTAGTAACGACTGCTTTTGGAGAAGTTTCAGGAATTGCCTATAACAATGCTTTTATGACAGGAAATATAAAACGAACGATGCTCGCGTTTGGCGACTATATACGTACCAAACATAGGCCTTTTTTACGAGAAGGAATCATATTTGTTACTCTACTAGCTAGCTTTGTTCTTGGTGCAGTGGTGTCAGCTTATTTGACCATTTTCTATGAAGAAAAGACTATTTTAGGAATTCCGATAATGATGTGTATTTTTTATCTAAGTATGATCGTTGCTAAACTACAAGAAAAAAGAAAAGAAATAGCGTAATTTTTGATAATAAATGCTTGTCAAAATATAGAAATCATGCTATACTTGTAGAGTTGACTATGCACATTCCTGTGCAACCGCACGAACATCGTTGCTTGATTCATCAAGTTTAAGTGGTTCGTCCCACGATGCTAGGCGAGTCTTCACAATAATTCGGGTAAACCCAAAAAATCATAGGAGGTGCATAATGAGCACATACGCAATTATCAAAACTGGCGGAAAACAAGTTAAAGTTGAAGTTGGTCAAGCAGTTTACGTTGAAAAATTGAACGTTGAAGCTGGTCAAGAAGTTACTTTTAACGAAGTTGTTCTTGTTGGTGGTGAAAACACTGTTGTCGGAACTCCACTTGTTGCCGGAGCTACTGTAGTTGGAACTGTTGAAAAACAAGGAAAACAAAAGAAAGTTGTTACTTACAAGTACAAACCTAAAAAAGGTAGCCACCGTAAACAAGGTCACCGTCAACCATACACTAAAGTTGTCATCAACGCAATCAACGCTTAATTTTAAGGAGAACACATGATACAAGCAGTCTTTGAGAGAGCCGAAGATGGCGAGCTGAGGAGTGCGGAGATTACTGGACACGCCGAGAGTGGCGAATACGGCCTAGATGTCGTGTGTGCATCGGTTTCTACGCTTGCCATTAACTTTATCAATTCCATTGAGAAATTTGCAGGCTATGAACCAATCTTAGAATTAAACGAAGATGAAGGTGGCTATCTGATGGTTGAAATTCCAAAAGATCTTCCTTCTCACCAGAGAGAAATGACACAATTATTCTTTGAATCATTTTTCTTAGGTATGGCAAACTTATCGGAGAACTCTTCTGAGTTCGTCCAAACCAGAGTTATCACAGAAAACTAACACGGAGGAAAACATTATGTTAAAAATGACTCTTAACAACTTGCAACTTTTCGCCCACAAAAAAGGTGGAGGTTCTACATCAAACGGACGCGATTCACAAGCTAAACGTCTTGGAGCTAAAGCAGCTGACGGACAAACTGTTTCAGGTGGATCAATCCTTTACCGTCAACGTGGTACACACATCTATCCAGGTGTAAACGTTGGACGTGGTGGAGACGATACTTTGTTCGCTAAAGTTGAAGGCGTAGTACGTTTCGAACGTAAAGGCCGCGATAAGAAACAAGTTTCTGTTTACCCAATCGCTAAATAAGAAGGTCTAATTAAACCTTTTTATCCCGAGCCATAAAATAAAAAGGCGAGGTTGCTAAATAAGCATTAAATAAGGCTTTCCGAGATTTTCGGGAAGTCTTTTTATGTATTATTAAAAAATTACTTTTTGTCACCACATTATAAAAATCCAAGTTTTTTTTTAATTTTAAGTATCTTAATTCTTCTATAGTAATGGCTAAAATATCAGATTTATGGTATAATGTAGGGTGAGACCTTGTTAATAATTTGTGAAAGAGTATATAATGAAAAAAATTATCATTAATGGAGGACGTCCATTAAAAGGTGAAATAACTATTAGTGGTGCTAAAAATAGTGTAGTTGCCCTAATTCCAGCTATTATCTTAGCTGATGATGTAGTAATTTTGGATTGTGTTCCTGATATCTCTGATGTGGCTAGTCTTATCGATATTATGGAAATCATGGGAGCTAGTGTAAAGCGTTATGAAGATGTAGTAGAAATCGATCCGCGTGGGGTTCAAAATAAACCAATGCCATATGGAAAGATTAATAGTCTTCGAGCATCGTATTATTTCTATGGTAGTCTTTTAGGACGATTCGGAGAAGCAACCGTTGGTTTACCTGGAGGTTGTGATCTTGGACCACGTCCGATTGACTTGCATCTAAAAGCATTTGAAGCTATGGGAGCTAAAACGACCTATGAGAGAGATAATATGAATCTCTCAACTCAAGGTGAACGTCTTCATGGAGCTCATATATACATGGATACTGTAAGTGTTGGAGCTACTATCAATACTATGTTGGCTGCAGTCAAAGCTGATGGTCGCACAGTTATTGAAAATGCCGCACGTGAACCTGAGATTATCGATGTAGCTACCTTGCTTAATAATATGGGAGCTCATATTCGTGGTGCAGGAACTGATATTATCACTATTGAAGGTGTTAAACGTCTTCATGGGACACGCCATCAGGTAATCCCAGACCGTATTGAAGCCGGAACATATATCTCATTAGCCGCCGCGGTGGGTCAAGGAATTCAAATCAATAATGTTCTTTATGAGCACTTGGAAGGTTTTATCGCCAAATTAGAAGAGATGGGTGTACGAATGACCGTTTCTGAAGATAGTATTTTTGTTGAAGAGCAAAAGAACTTGAAGGCGGTAAATATTAAAACAGCCCCATATCCAGGATTTGCTACAGATCTTCAACAACCTATCACACCTTTGTTGTTGAAAGCCGAAGGTCGTGGTAAGATAATCGACACAATTTATGAAAAACGTGTAAACCATGTTTTTGAGTTGGCTAAGATGAATGCTGATATCTCGACAACAAATGATCATATCCTTTACAAGGGTGGTAATCAATTGCATGGAGCGAGCGTAAAAGCTACAGACTTACGTGCTGGGGCTGCTTTAGTGATTGCTGGACTAATGGCAGAGGGTAGAACAGAAATTACAAATGTTGAGTTTATTTTAAGAGGCTACTCAAATATTATTGATAAATTACGTAATCTTGGAGCAGATATTGAACTAATCGAGGACTAGTATTAGAGGATTAAAATGAATATCTGGACAAAACTAGCTATGTTTTCTTTTTATGAGACGGAACGATTGATTCTCCGTCCCTTCTTTTTTACTGATGTTTATGATTTTTATCAAATAGCATCAGATTCCGAAAATCTTCAGTTCATTTTTCCCACTCAAGCAAGTATTGAAGAAAGTCAATACGCCCTTGCTAATTATTTTATGAAATCTCCTCTAGGTATTTGGGCGATTTGTGATAAAAAACAGGAAAAGATGATTGGATCAATCAAGTTTGAAAAAATTGATGAGATAAAAAAAGAAGCAGAACTAGGATATTTCTTAAATAAAGAGTACTGGTCACAAGGTTATATGACTGAAGTGGTAACGAATATACGTGATTTATCAATAGAAGAGCTTGGTTTAAAGCAACTATCTATCGTGACGCATATGGAAAATAGTGCTAGTCAGAAAGTCGCTCAAAAATCTGGCTTCAAATTCTATCGACGTTTTAAAGGAAGTGATCGATATAGCCGTAAGATGAGAGATTATCTTGAATTTCGTTATACAAAAGGAGAACTGAGTGAGTAAACATCAGGAAATTTTATCTTATCTAGAAGAATTACCGGTCGGAAAACGTGTAAGTGTTCGTAGTATATCTAATCACTTAGGGGTAAGTGATGGAACGGCTTATCGAGCAATTAAAGAGGCTGAAAATAGAGGCTTGGTAGAGACACGTCCGCGTAGTGGAACGATACGTATTAAATCTCAAAAAGTTTCAATTGAAAGACTAACTTATGCTGAAATTGCAGAGGTTACGGGTTCTGATGTGATGGCTGGTCGGGATGGATTAGATAGAGAATTTAGTAAATTTTCTATTGGTGCTATGACTGAAGATAACATTCTTTCCTATCTTCATGATGGAGGCCTTTTGATTGTCGGGGACCGAACTCAAATTCAAATGTTAGCACTTGAAAATGAGAATGCTGTTTTGGTTACGGGTGGATTTGAGATAAATGAAAATGTACTCAAGTTAGCCAATAAAAAGAATATACCAGTTTTGCGTAGTAAACATGATACCTTTACAATAGCGACGATGATCAACCGTGCTTTATCTAATGTTCAAATAAAAACAGATATTTTAACAGTCGAAAAAATTTACCAAACTTCTCATGAATATGGCTATTTACATGAAACTGATACAGTTAAAGATTATTTAGATCTTGTTCGTAAGAACAGAAGTAGTCGTTTTCCTGTGGTGAATAAAGATCAAGTTGTAGTTGGGGTTATGACTATGCGTGATGCAGCAGATCAGTCACCGGGAACAACTCTTGACAAAACTATGACTCGAAATGTCTATATCACAGGTCTATCTACGAATATTGCAAACATTAGCCAACGAATGATTGCAGAGGATTTTGAAATGGTTCCTGTAGTTCGTAGCAATCATACTCTACTTGGGGTTGTTACTCGAAGAGATGTAATGGATAAGATGAGTCGTTCACAAATTTCAGCCTTGCCAACATTTTCAGAGCAAATTGGTCAAAAATTATCCTATCATCATGATGAAGTGGTCATTACTGTAGAACCCTTCATGTTAGATAAAAACGGTGTTCTTGCCAATGGGGTGCTGTCAGAAATATTGACGTTAATGACACAAAACTTGGTAGTCAATAGTGGACGAAATCTTATCATTGAACAAATGCTTATCTATTTCTTGCATGCTGTTCAGATTGACGATGTTTTACGTATTCAGGCCAGAATCATCCATCATACTCGCCGCTCTGCTATTATTGATTATGACCTTTATTTGAATCAACAGATTGTCGCTAAAGCTAATGTAACAGTAAAAATTAACTAGAATGTAGGAGAAAACATGATTACTTTAAAATCAGCAAGAGAAATCGAAGCAATGGATAAGGCCGGTGATTTTCTTGCCAGCATTCATATCGGCTTGCGGGATTTAATCAAGCCTGGCCTCGACATGTGGGAGGTTGAGGAGTATGTCCGTCGTCGTTGTAAAGAAGAGAACTTTCTGCCGTTACAAATCGGTGTAGATGGTGCTATTATGGATTATCCGTATGCTACTTGTTGTTCTCTGAATGATGAGGTTGCGCATGCTTTTCCTAGACATTACATCCTCAAAGAAGGCGATTTACTTAAGGTTGATATGGTATTGGGAGGACCAATTGCTAAGAATGACCTTGATGTTTCTAAGTTAAACTTTAATAATGTCGAGCAAGTAAAAAAATATACTCAAAACTTTACTGGTGGCTTGGCTGATTCTTGTTGGGCCTATGCTGTTGGTACACCTTCTGAAAAGGTAAAAAATCTTATGGATGTTACTAAAGAAGCCATGTACAAAGGTATTGAAAAAGCAGTTGTAGGTAATCGTATTGGTGACATCGGAGCAGCCATTCAAGAATACGCTGAAAGTCGAGGTTACGGAGTAGTTAGAGACCTCGTTGGGCATGGTGTTGGACCAACAATGCACGAAGAACCAATGGTGCCAAACTACGGTGTAGCAGGACGCGGTCTTAGACTTCGTGAAGGTATGGTTTTAACAATTGAGCCTATGATCAATACAGGTGATTGGGAAATCGATACAGATATGAAGACTGGTTGGGCTCATAAAACTATTGATGGTGGCCTATCTTGCCAGTATGAACACCAATTCGTTATTACAAAAGACGGTCCGGTTATCTTAACTAGTCAAGGTGAAGAAGGTACTTACTAATACATAAAAAAGGAGCAAGTCTCCTTTTTATTTTTTTTTTTAAAGTAGCGTAGCAAAATCAAGAATTATTATATTATTTGTAGTAAAATATAAGATGATTTATAAGAAAGAAGGAAGTCAATTGGAAAGTATTTTATTTTTTGTGTCTGTCTTTTTAGCAGGTGTGTTATCGTTCTTCTCGCCGTGTATATTCCCTTTATTACCAGTCTATACAGGTATTCTCTTAGATAATGACAGTAAATCAAGAACATTTCGCTTATTTGGAAGAGATGTTGCTTGGTCCGGTCTAATTAGTACATTATCCTTTATTGCTGGTATTTCAGTGATATTCTTTATTTTAGGATTTGGAGCTGGCTTCTTAGGTAATTTACTGTATGCTGATTGGTTCCGTTATGTCATGGGAGCTATCATTATCATCTTAGGATTACATCAGATGGAAGTAGTTCATTTTAAAAAGTTAGAGGTTCAAAAAAGTTTTAATGTTAACAGAAAACAGTCAAATCGTTATTTGTCAGCCTTTCTACTTGGTATAACTTTTAGCTTTGGATGGACACCTTGTATTGGTCCAGTTTTAAGTTCGGTACTTGCTCTAGCAGCATCAGGAGGAAATGGAGCTCTCCAAGGGGCTATTTTGACATTAGTTTATACCCTAGGAATGGCATTACCATTTTTAATATTAGCCTTGGCTTCTGGTTTTGTAATGCCCTATTTCAGTAAAATCAAACCTCGTTTAATCTTACTTAAGAAAATTGGAGGTTTTCTCATCATACTGATGGGAATTCTATTAATGTTAGGACAGTTAAATAGTTTGTCTGGTATTTTTGGTTAAAGGAGTTTAATATGAAAAAATTAGCATATATAGCAATTAGTTTCTTGTCTATTTTTCTTTTGATAGCTTGTGGCAATGAGCAAAGTAAAGAAAATAAAGAAAATAAAGAGTCTCAAAGCCAGACTCAAAGTAAACAGCAAACAAGTAAGACACAAACAACTATACAGCAAGTAGCTGTAGGACAAGAAGCGCCAGACTTTACCTTGCAATCCATGGATGGTAAAGAAGTAAAATTGTCTGACTACAGAGGTAAAAAAGTCTATCTTAAATTCTGGGCATCTTGGTGTGGTCCTTGCCGTAAAAGTATGCCAGAATTAATGGAACTTGCTGCTAAAGAAGATCGTGATTTTGAGATTCTAACTGTTATAGCACCAGGTTTACAAGGTGAAAAGTCTGTCGAGCAATTTCCGAAATGGTATCAGGATCAAGGATATAAGGATATACCAGTCTTGTATGATACACAAGGAGCTACTTTCCAGGCCTATCAAATTAGAAGTATTCCTACAGAATTTCTAATAGATTCTCAAGGAAAAATTGGGAAAATCCAGCTTGGAGCAATTAGTAATGCTGATGCAGAAAAAGCATTTTCTGAAATGGAATAAATTAGCAAAACAAAAACTGTCTAGACTATTTTTCTAGACAGTTTTTTAATGACTTAATTAGTTTTTAGAAGCTGCTTGGAATTCTGGGTTTTTCCATGCTTCGTTAATAATTTCTTGCAATTCTTTAGCAGAAGCTTGCATTTTTTGTGTTTCAGCATCGTTCAATGGGATGTTAACTGGACGAACGATACCGTGTGCACCAACGATAGCAGGTTGACCGATAAAGACGTTTTCAACACCGTATTGACCTTCTTGGAATACAGAAAGTGGTAGAACCGCATTTTCATCATCAAGGATTGCTTTTGTAATACGAGCTAGGGCAACAGCGATACCGTAATAAGTAGCACCTTTTTTGTTGATGATTGAGTAAGCTGCATCACGAACTGAGATGAAGAGTTCAACAAGGTCAGCTTCATTCAAGTCACGGTTAGCTTGCAACCATTGTTCCAATTTAACACCGGCAACGTTAGCGTGTGACCAAACAGCAAACTCAGAGTCACCGTGTTCACCCATGATGTAGGCGTGAACTGAACGTGCATCAACACCGATAGTTTCAGCA
Source organism: Streptococcus timonensis (assembly GCF_900095845.1). Classification (GTDB taxonomy): domain Bacteria; phylum Bacillota; class Bacilli; order Lactobacillales; family Streptococcaceae; genus Streptococcus; species Streptococcus timonensis. The sequence goes on along the minus strand of NZ_FMIX01000004.1, from coordinate 856,324 downwards.
AGTGCTTGACGGAAACGAGCTGAGTCAAGTGAAGTACCTGAACCGATAACGCGTTCTTTAGGGAAACCTGAGAATTTCCATGTTGAGTATGTCAAAACGTCAACTGGGTTAGCCGCAACAAGGAAGATACCGTCAAATCCAGATGCAACAACTTGTTCAACAATTGATTTGTTGATAGCAAGGTTTTTACCAACAAGATCAAGACGAGTTTCACCTGGTTTTTGTGGAGCACCAGCAGTGATAACTACAAGGTCTGCATCCGCACAGTCTTCGTACTTAGCTGCATAGATTTTTTTAGGTGAAGTAAAAGCTAGGGCGTGGCTAAGGTCTTCAGCATCACCAACTGCTTTTTCAAACAATTGAGGAATTTCAATGATACCAAGTTCTTGTGCAATTCCTTGTGTTACGAGGGCAAAAGCGTAAGATGAACCTACGGCACCGTCACCGACAAGGATAACTTTTTTGTGTTGTTTAGTTGCTGTCATTTGTCTAAACATCTCCTTTATTTTATTAAGGGTGAACCCCCATTTGATATCATTCTATCACTTTTGCTAAGCTTTGTCACGGATATACCTTCTGGATAAGCATGTAAACGTTTTACACATGTTGCTAAACTGTAAAAAAGTCCAAACTATGGTATAATATATGTAATTACTAATAGTGAAACGAGGCATTTGTTAATGCAAGATAAAAATTTAGTGAATGTCAATCTGACCAAGGAGATGAAAACCAGCTTTATCGATTATGCTATGAGTGTTATCGTATCGCGGGCTCTTCCTGATGTCCGAGATGGGTTAAAGCCTGTTCATCGTCGCATTTTGTATGGTATGAACGAATTGGGAGTTACACCTGACAAACCTCATAAGAAATCTGCTCGTATTACCGGGGATGTCATGGGTAAATACCATCCGCATGGTGACTCTTCAATATACGAAGCGATGGTTCGTATGGCTCAATGGTGGAGCTATCGTTATATGCTTGTTGATGGACACGGAAACTTTGGTTCAATGGATGGTGATGGCGCCGCTGCCCAACGTTATACTGAAGCTCGTATGAGCAAAATTGCTCTTGAAATGCTTCGAGATATCAATAAAAATACTGTTGATTTTGTTGATAACTATGATGCCAATGAACGTGAACCAATGGTATTACCAGCACGTTTCCCAAATCTTCTAGTTAATGGAGCTACTGGTATCGCTGTTGGTATGGCAACTAATATTCCACCTCACAATCTTGGTGAGACTATTGATGCTGTTAAACTAGTTATGGACAATCCAGAAGTTACTACTAAAGATCTGATGGAAGTCTTACCTGGTCCAGATTTCCCAACTGGGGCTCTTGTCATGGGTAGATCAGGTATCCATAAAGCTTATGATACAGGTAAAGGTTCGATTGTTCTTCGTTCTCGAACTGAAATCGAAGAAACAAAAACTGGTCGCGAGCGTATTGTTGTTACGGAATTCCCGTATATGGTTAATAAGACAAAAGTTCATGAGCATATTGTGCGCTTAGTTCAGGAAAAACGTATCGATGGAATTACAGCTGTTCGTGATGAATCTAACCGTGAGGGTGTTCGTTTTGTTATTGAAGTTAGACGTGATGCATCTGCCAATGTCATCTTAAATAATCTATTTAAGATGACACAGATGCAAACTAGCTTTGGTTTTAATATGCTTGCCATTCAAAATGGTGTTCCAAAGATTTTATCTCTTCGTCAAATCTTGGATGCTTATATTGAACATCAAAAAGAAGTAGTAACACGTCGTACTCAATTTGATAAAGAAAAAGCTGAGGCACGCGCCCACATTTTAGAAGGTCTCTTGATTGCTTTGGATCACATTGACGAAGTCATTCGTATCATCCGTGCAAGTGAAACTGACCAAGAAGCGCAAGCAGAATTGATGAGCAAGTTCAAGCTTTCTGAGCGTCAAAGTCAAGCTATTCTTGATATGCGTCTACGTCGCTTGACAGGTTTGGAACGTGACAAGATTCAATCAGAATATGATGAGTTGATTGCTTTGATTGCTGACTTAGCGGACATTCTTGCTAAACCAGAACGTGTTGCGCAAATTATCAAAGAAGAACTTGATGAAGTGAAACGCAAATTTGCTGATAAACGTCGTACAGAGTTGATGGTCGGTGAAGTCTTGACCCTCGAAGATGAAGATTTGATCGAAGAGACAGATGTTTTGATTACTCTATCAAATAAAGGTTATATCAAACGTTTGGACCAAGACGAGTTTACTGCCCAAAAACGTGGTGGACGTGGCGTACAGGGTACAGGAGTCAAGGATGATGACTTTGTCAGGGAGTTAGTTTCGACCAGCACTCATGATCACCTGCTCTTCTTTACTAATAAAGGCCGTGTCTACCGACTTAAGGGGTATGAAATTCCTGAATACGGTCGTACAGCTAAAGGATTGCCTGTTGTAAACCTATTGAAACTAGATGAAGGTGAAAGCATTCAAACCATCATTAATGTCGAATCAGAACGTAGTGACGATGCATATCTCTTCTTTACTACAAGAGCTGGTATTGTTAAGAGAACCAGTGTTAAAGAATTTGCAAATATCCGACAAAATGGTCTAAAGGCTTTGAATCTTAAGGAAGATGATGAGTTAATCAATGTTCTGTTGACTGAAAAAGATACAGATATCATCATTGGTACTAAATTGGGATATGCAGTTCGTTTCAACCAATCGACCGTTCGTAGTATGAGTCGTAGTGCCACAGGTGTTAAAGGAGTAAATCTCCGTGAAGGTGACACAGTCGTCGGTGCTAGAGTTATTACTGACCAAGATGAGGTTCTAATCATTACCGAAAAAGGTTATGGTAAACGTACAGTTGCTACGGAGTACCCAACTAAAGGCCGTGCTGGTAAAGGTATGAAAACTGCTAACATCGTTGAGAAAAATGGTCCACTAGCAGGTCTTCTAACAGTTAAAGGTGATGAGGACTTAATGATTATTACTGACACAGGTGTCATGATTCGTACCAATGTCGCCAATATCTCTCAAACTGGACGTTCTACTATGGGTGTAAAGGTTATGCGTCTGGACGATAATGCTAAGATCGTGACCTTTACAAGTGTTGCTGCAGCGGAGAAGGAAGAAGTTGGGGCAGAAAACGAAACAGAAAGTGAAGAATAATGTCTCGTAAAAGAATTAAAAGAAACAAAAAGAATCGTAAAAATTTATTCATCAATATTTTAGCTTCTTTCCTCATTCTCATTTCCTTGGCTTTTATTTTTAACTCACAAATTAGAAATATCTTTATGATATGGAATACAAACAAATATCAAGTTAGCCAAGTTTCAAAAGAGAAACTTGAAGAAAATGAGGGAGCAGATGGGAATTTCGATTTTAATTCAGTAAAAGCTATCTCATCAGAAGCTGTGTTAGCTGCTCAATGGGATGCACAGCAACTTCCAGTTATTGGGGGAATTGCAATTCCTGAGCTAGAGCTTAATCTACCAATTTTTAAAGGTTTAAATAACATTAATCTCTATTATGGAGCTGGTACTATGAAGCCTGACCAAGTAATGGGACAAGGTAACTATTCACTAGCCAGTCACCACGTTTTTTCAGCTAAAAATGCAGAAAATATGCTTTTTTCTCCTTTAGATCGTGCTGAAAAGGGAATGAAAATTTATCTAACTGATAAAGATAAAGTGTACTCATATGAAATCACTGAAGTTAAACGTGTGACACCTGATCGTGTAGATGAAATTCAAGATCGTGAGGGTATCGATGAGATTACTTTAGTAACTTGTGTGGATTATGATGCCGCTGAGAGAATCATCGTTAAAGGAATTTTATCAGAAACTAAATCATATGCAGAAACATCATCTGATGTTTTAGATGCATTCAATAAACCATATAAACAATTTTCTCTATAGAAAGAGGTCTGCAGAATAATGCAGACCTTTTCTTTTAGTTTTCAGAAATGTGTCCAAAAAATACTTTTCAATTTTTCTAAAAAGTAGTATAATGTTCATATTATAGAAATTTTTAGAAAATTCCAAAAGAGGTTTGTTATGGGATATACAGTTGCTGTTGTCGGTGCTACAGGTGCCGTTGGTGCTCAAATGATTAAAATGTTGGAAGAATCAACTCTTCCAATCGATAAGATTCGCTACCTTGCGTCTGCACGTTCTGCAGGAAAGGTCTTGCAATTTAAGGGCCAAGATGTGACTATTGAAGAAACAACCGAAGAAGCTTTTGAAGGTGTTGATATTGCTCTCTTCTCAGCTGGTGGTTCAACTTCTGCAAAATACGCACCTTATGCTGTTAAAGCAGGGGCAGTAGTAGTAGATAACACTTCTTATTTCCGTCAAAATCCAGATGTGCCATTGGTTGTTCCTGAAGTAAACGCCCATGCTCTTGATGCTCATAACGGGATCATTGCATGTCCTAACTGTTCAACTATCCAAATGATGGTAGCTCTTGAACCAGTTCGTCAAAAATGGGGCTTAGATCGTATCATTGTTTCAACTTATCAAGCTGTTTCAGGTGCAGGTATGGGAGCCATTCTTGAGACACAACGTGAATTGCGTGAAGTATTGAATGATGGTGTAAATCCACGTGATTTGCATGCGGAAATCTTGCCATCTGGTGGCGATAAGAAACACTATCCAATTGCTTTTAATGCCCTTCCTCAAATTGACGTCTTCACAGAAAATGATTACACATACGAAGAGATGAAGATGACCAAGGAAACTAAGAAGATAATGGAAGACGATAGCATTGCCGTTTCAGCAACTTGTGTGCGTATTCCAGTTTTATCAGCTCACTCAGAGTCAATCTACATTGAAACAAAAGAAGTAGCTCCTATCGATGAAGTAAAAGCTACTATCGCAAGCTTCCCAGGTTCAGTTTTAGAGGATGATGTTGCAAATCAAATTTATCCTCAAGCTATTAATGCTGTTGGTTCTCGTGACACCTTTGTTGGTCGTATCCGCAAAGACTTGGATGCTGAAAAAGGTATTCATATGTGGGTAGTATCTGATAACCTTCTCAAGGGTGCAGCTTGGAACTCAGTTCAAATCGCAGAAACGCTTCACGAACGTGGGTTGGTTCGTCCAACTACAGAATTAAAATTTGAATTGAAATAGGGTGCAAAACAGAAATCAGTAACTCGATAAGTTTGATTTCTCCTTTGCAATCTAGCTATTCTAGTTGTTTTTCTTACAGTACAGGAGGCAAAGGCAAGTATGCCCCAGCCTCTTTCTTATATAGAGAAAGGTGTTTCCTATGTCTTATCATGATTTAAAAGAATGTAAAATCATCACAGCCTTTATAACGCCCTTTCATGCTGATGGTTCAATCAATTTTGAAGCTATTCCAGAGCTAATTGAACATTTATTGTCCCATCATACGGATGGAATTCTATTAGCAGGGACAACTGCTGAAAGTCCAACTCTTACTCACGATGAGGAGCTGGAACTTTTTGCAGCAGTACAGAAGGTGGTCAAAGGACGGGTTCCTTTGATTGCTGGTATCGGTACTAATGATACGCGAGACTCCATTGAGTTCGTTAAAGAAGTAGCTGAATTTGGTGGCTTTGCAGCAGGGCTTGCGATTGTGCCATACTACAATAAACCATCACAAGAAGGGATGTACCAACACTTTAAGGCGATTGCAGATGCATCGGATTTGCCAATCATTCTCTATAATATTCCAGGTCGTGTAGTTGTAGAGCTTACTCCTGAAACTATGCTCCGTTTGGCTGAGCATCCAAATATTATTGGTGTTAAAGAATGTACCAGTCTTGCAAATATGGCTTATTTAATAGAACATAAGCCAGAGGAGTTCTTAATCTATACTGGAGAAGACGGAGACGCCTTCCATGCAATGAACCTTGGGGCTGACGGGGTTATCTCAGTTGCATCTCATACAAATGGTGATGAGATGCATGAAATGTTTACAGCTATAGCTGAAAGTGATATTAAAAAAGCAGCTGCTATTCAAAGACAATTTATCCCCAAAGTCAATGCCCTCTTCTCATATCCAAGTCCAGCACCTGTTAAGGCTGTTCTCAATTACATGGGATTTGCAGCTGGTCCAACTCGATTGCCATTAGTGCCTGCTCCTGAAGAAGACGCTAAACGGATTATCAAAGTTGTTATCGATGGTGACTATGAAGCGACTAAAGCAACTGTAACTGGGGTTCTTCGTCCAGATTATTAATAAATCAATATCATCATTAACTTCCTTAACAAAAATGGTTTGTTTAGGAAGTTTTTTTCTTTTTTTGCGAATGTATAGATAAGTAGAATAAGCAAGGAGATATATATGAAGATTAAAATTGATAATTTCGAAATTTATAAATTGAAGAAAGCTGGTTTAAGCAATCAGCAGGTATTAAAGGTACTTCAATATGGAGAAATTTACGATCAAGAATTAACCTTAGAAACTATAGCGGAAGTATCTGAGTGTCGAAATCCAGTGGTTTTTATGGAGCGTTATCATAAATTGACCTTTGAAAGCATGGAAAAATTAAAAACTGACTTTGAAAAATTTCCATTATTCTCCATTTTAGATGATGTCTATCCCTTTTCTCTTTGTGAGATATATGATGCACCAGTCTTACTATTTTATAAAGGAGATTTAAATCTCTTGAAATTACCGAAAGTAGCTGTTGTAGGTAGTCGCTCTTGTAGTCAAGTTGGAATTAAATCTGTAGGAAAAGTTATTCAAGGACTAGAAAATGAATTGGTTATCGTTAGTGGTCTAGCCAGAGGAATAGATACGGCAGCTCATATGTCTATTTTACAAAATGGAGGCAAAACCATTGCAGTTATTGGTACAGGACTTGATATTTTTTATCCAAAATCAAATAAACGTTTGCAAAATTATATTGGAGAACACCATTTGCTCCTAAGCGAATACGGGCCAGGTGAAGAACCTTTAAAATATCATTTTCCAGCAAGAAATCGTATTATAGCCGGCTTATGCAGAGGAGTAATTGTTGCAGAAGCAAAGATGAGGTCAGGAAGTTTGATTACTTGTGAACGTGCAATGGAAGAAGGTAGAGATGTCTTTGCTATACCCGGTAGTATTTTAGACGGTCGTTCAGACGGTTGTCATCATTTAATCCAAGAAGGGGCAAAACTCATTACGAGTGGACAAGACGTCTTATCAGAATTTGAATTTTAGAATCAAATAAGATTTCATTTATCAAACTTTTATTCTTTATTATGGGAGTTAAGTCTTGACAGTCCCTCAAAAATGGTTTACACTTTATAAAGTTTATTACTTTGAAAAGGTGTGATACTGTGGCTACGGCAACAAAAAAGAAAAAATCAACAACTAAAAAGAATCTAGTAATCGTGGAGTCTCCTGCTAAGGCAAAAACGATTGAAAAATATCTTGGCAGAAACTATAAGGTTTTAGCCAGCGTTGGGCATATTCGTGATTTGAAAAAGTCAAGTATGTCAGTCGACGTGGAGAATAATTATGAACCGCAATATATCAATATTCGTGGTAAAGGTCCTCTCATCAATGATTTGAAAAAAGAAGCTAAGAAGTCAGATAAAGTCTTTCTAGCGAGTGACCCGGACCGTGAAGGAGAAGCAATTTCTTGGCATTTAGCGCATATTCTCGAATTGGATGAAAATGATGCTAATCGAGTTGTTTTCAACGAGATTACAAAAGATGCAGTAAAAAATGCTTTTAAAGATCCTCGTAAAATCGATATGGATTTGGTGGATGCGCAACAAGCTCGCCGTGTTTTGGACCGCTTGGTAGGTTATTCTATTTCACCAATTCTTTGGAAGAAGGTCAAGAAGGGCTTGTCAGCTGGTCGTGTGCAGTCTGTTGCACTCAAGTTAATTATTGACCGTGAAAATGAGATTAATGCCTTCCAGCCTGAAGAATATTGGACTATTGATGGAGTCTTTAAAAAGGGAACCAAGCAGTTCCAAGCTTCTTTCTATGGTATGAATGGGAAGAAGATGAAGTTAGCTACTAATGAAAAGGTAAAAGAAGTTTTATCTCATCTTACTAGCAAAGACTTCACAGTGGAACAGGTAGATAAAAAAGAGCGTAAACGTAATGCACCGCTACCTTATACAACATCAACCATGCAGATGGATGCGGCAAATAAGATTAACTTCCGTACTCGTAAGACCATGATGGTTGCCCAACAGCTCTATGAGGGAATTAATATTGGTACGGGTGTACAAGGTTTGATTACATACATGCGTACGGACTCAACTCGTATCAGTCCAGTTGCCCAAAATGAAGCAGCAAGCTACATCAATGAACGTTTTGGAAGCAAGTACTCTAAGCATGGAAGTAAGGTAAAAAATGCTTCTGGTGCTCAAGATGCCCATGAAGCTATCCGCCCATCAAGTGTCTTTAACACGCCGGAAAAAATTGCTAAGTACTTGGATAAAGACCAGCTCAAACTCTATACGCTTATCTGGAATCGTTTTGTAGCTAGTCAGATGACGGGTGCTATCTTTGATACAATGGCCGTTAAGCTCTCTCAAAATGGAGTTCAATTTGCAGCAAATGGTAGTCAGGTTAAATTTGATGGTTATTTGGCGATCTACAACGATTCTGATAAGAATAAGATGTTACCAAATATGAAGGTGGGAGATCTTGTCAAACAGGTCAATAGCAAACCGGAACAGCATTTCACACAACCGCCTGCACGATATTCTGAGGCTACTTTGATTAAGACCTTGGAAGAAAACGGAGTTGGACGTCCATCTACCTATGCTCCAACCATTGAAACAATCCAAAAACGTTACTATGTAAGATTAGCATCTAAACGCTTTGAACCTACCGAATTAGGAGAAGTTGTTAATAAACTGATTGTTGAGTACTTCCCCGATATTGTCAATGTAACTTTTACCGCTGAAATGGAAAGAAAACTAGATGATGTAGAAGTTGGTAAAGAAGAATGGCAAAAAGTAATCGATGAATTTTACAAACCTTTCTCAAAAGAGGTCGCAAAAGCCGAAGAAGAAATGGAAAAAATTCAGATTAAGGATGAGCCTGCTGGATTTAATTGTGAAGTTTGTGGAAGTCCAATGGTGATTAAGCTAGGTCGTTTTGGTAAATTCTACGCATGTAGTAATTTCCCCGATTGCCGCCATACACAAGCAATTGTAAAAGAAATTGGGGTAACTTGTCCCAACTGTCATCAAGGACAAGTCATTGAACGTAAAACCAAACGTAATCGTCTCTTCTATGGATGCAATCGATATCCAGAATGTGAATTTACTTCTTGGGACAAGCCTGTAGGGCGTGAATGTCCAAAATGTGGTAATTTCCTCATGGAGAAAAAAATCCGTGGTGGTGGCAAACAAGTAGTATGTAGTAACGGGGATTACGAAGAAGAAAAAATTAAATAATAATAAGGACTGAAATCATCATTTCAGTCCTTTTGAGTTAAAACTTGACAGATCACAACTCTTTATGGGAAACTAGAATAATAAAATTTTTAAAAAGGAAAAGATATGCGTATTATTTATCTCTGTATAGGATTTATCTCTTTAGCCTTGGCTATAGTTGGTGTAGCCTTGCCCTTATTACCGACAACTCCTTTTCTCTTATTGTCGATTGCTTGTTTTTCAAAATCTTCTAAGCGTTTTGAAGACTGGCTCTATCATACCAAGCTCTATCAAACTTATGTTGCGGATTTTAGAGAAACCAAGTCCATTGCTCGTGAACGAAAGAAGAAAATTATCATTTCGATTTATATCTTGATGGGAATCTCTATCTATTTTGCTCCGCTTATGCTTGTAAAAATCGCTTTAGGTTGCTTAACAGTATTTATAACCTATTACCTTTTTAAGGTAATTCCAGATAAAGAATAATATAAAAAGTAATCATTTCCCTTGATAAAAAGCAGGGGTTGCTCAGATTAATATGATATAATAAATTCAAAGAAATCTTCAAGGAGAATCAGATGATTTACGAATTTTGTGCTGAAAATTTTACTTTAATTGAAAAAGCTATGGAAGCCGGAGCTCGTCGTATTGAACTCTGTGACAATTTAGCGGTAGGTGGAACAACCCCAAGTTATGGAGTGACAAAGGCTGCAGTAGAACTTGCAGCTAACTATGAAACTACCATTATGACCATGATTCGTCCACGAGGTGGTGACTTTGTCTTCACCAACCAAGAAGTAGCTATCATGCTTGATGATATTCGTTTGACAGCTCAAGCAGGAAGTCAGGGGGTTGTATTTGGGGCATTAACAGCTGACAACAAGTTAGATAAGTTTAATCTTGAAAAGCTAATTGCTGCATCAAATGGAATGGAAATAGTTTTCCATATGGCTTTTGATGAATTGAGCGACCAAGATCAATTGGAAGCCATTGATTGGTTAAGTCAAGCTGGTGTGAAACGTATTCTCACTCGTGCCGGGGTATCTGGTGATTCTTTAGAGAAACGTTTTAGTCGTTATCAGAGATTACTAGACTATGCTACAGGTAAAATTGAAATTTTACCTGGTGGCGGGATTGATATGGACAATCGCCAAGAATTTATTGACCGACTAGGTGTCAATCAACTTCATGGAACCAAAGTCGTCTTTTAATGATATAGAAAGGAACTGCTAACTTAAACTAGCAGTTTTCACTTATGTTAGATATATTTAAAGCTTATGAATTTAATAAGAAGAAGGCCATTTCTTTTGGTTTCATTGAGGAAAATGGTATCTTCAAATATAGCAGTTTAATACTAGAAAATGACTTTCAAATGATTGTATCTATAGTGGATAAAGAAATAAGCTTTCATGTTTATGATCAGGAAACGGGTGATTTATATCCTCAAGTCCACATGGAAAGTATGAGAGGCTCTTTTGTTGGAGCAGTAAGGGAAGCTTGTCTAGAAGTTTTATACCAGATTCGTAAGTCATGTTTTGATGTCCAAGATTTTATTTGTCCTCAGACTGAGAGAGTCATGGCAATAGTTCAAGAAAAATATGGTAACCAATTAGAATATCTATGGGAAAAATCTCCTGATACGGCTGTTCTCCGTCATGAATCTAATCAAAAGTGGTATGCAGTTTTAATGAAAATTTCCTGGGAAAAGCTTGATAAAGGAAGAGAAGGTCTTGTCGAAGTTATCAATGTCAAACATGATCAAGTCGTTAGTTTAATACAAGAAAAAGGTATTTATCCGGCTTTTCATATGAACAAAAGGTATTGGATCACTGTCCCGCTTGATGATACATTCACTGACGAAAAGGTTCTTGAACTATTTGAGATAAGCTGGGACTTGACCAGAAAAAAGAAATAGGATAAAACAACTGACAAGGAGATTTATGCGTAGATGATTGATTTAAAACAAGTTGCTAGCATTCTACTCTTGCTATGGAATTTTTTTATCTTTATTCTATATGGAATTGATAAATATAAATCCAAACGCGGCCATTGGAGAATTCCAGAGAAGTATTTACTCTTAGGAGCTTTTATATTTGGTGGTTTTGGAGCCTGGTTTGGAGGACTCATTTTCCATCATAAAACTCGAAAATGGTATTTTAAAACAGTTTGGATTTTGGGAATGATAGTAATAGTGGTGGCTATATATTTTCTTGTTATACCTTAAATGTAACAAAAAAAGGAATTCCGAACATTATATGATAAAAAACATAATTATTGACAAAAATAGGAATATATTATAAACTATTCAGAGTGATTGTCTGGAAAAGACAAGGATATCCCTAACGATAGGGGATCCAAAACTAGAAATGAGTGAAATATGTTGAACGAATTTCCGATTTTTGATTATGAAGATATTCAGTTAATCCCCAACAAATGTGTCCTTAACAGTAGAGCAGAAGCTGATACACATGTAATCTTTGGGAATCACACTTTTAAGTTACCAGTAGTTCCGTCTAACATGCAGACCATCTTGGATGAAGATGTTGCAGAACAATTGGCCAAGGGTGGTTACTTCTATATTATGCATCGATTTGATGAAGCTGGGAGAATCCCTTTTATTAAGCGTATGCATGACCAAGGTTTAATTGCTTCAATCTCAGTTGGTGTTAAGGATTATGAGTATGACTTTGTTAGTCAATTAAAAGATGATGCTCCAGAGTACATCACGATTGATATTGCACATGGTCATGCAAATAGCGTCATTTCGATGATTCAGCATATCAAGAAAGAATTACCTGATACTTTTGTCATTGCAGGAAATGTAGGAACTCCAGAAGCAGTACGTGAATTAGAAAATGCGGGAGCAGATGCCACTAAGGTGGGTATCGGACCAGGTAAAGTATGTATCACTAAGGTTAAAACTGGTTTTGGTACAGGTGGTTGGCAGCTAGCGGCTCTTCGCTGGTGTGCCAAAGCTGCGCGTAAGCCGATTATTGCTGATGGTGGGATTCGTACACATGGAGACATCGCCAAGTCAATCCGCTTTGGTGCAAGTATGGTTATGATTGGTTCTTTATTTGCAGGCCATATTGAAAGTCCTGGTAAGACGGTAGAAGTCGATGGTAAACAATTTAAAGAATACTATGGTTCCGCTTCAGAATACCAAAAAGGTGCCTATAAGAATGTCGAAGGTAAGAAAATTCTTCTTCCTGCCAAAGGACATTTACAAGATACCCTAACTGAAATGGAACAAGACTTGCAGAGTTCGATTTCTTATGCAGGAGGCCGTAAAGTTGCAGATCTTCGACATGTAGATTATGTTATTGTGAAAAATTCTATCTGGAATGGAGATGCTCACTAAATTATAGATTACTTATTTATGCTGCGAATTGGCGTGGCGTTTCTACAAGGTACCGTAAATACCTAACAATGAGTAAGTCACAAAAGAGATAAAGACAGGGGATTGCTGTCTCTATTTCAGCTTGGAGACTTACTTTGTAAGTCTCTTTTTTATTTCGGAGGTTATTGTGAAATTATTAGAAGAACGAATTTTAAAGGACGGTAATGTCCTTGGTGAGAATATTCTTAAGGTGGACTCTTTTCTAACCCATCAAGTGGATTATTCTTTGATGCGAGAGATTGGTCGCACCTTTGCAGAATATTTTAAAAATGCAGGGATTACCAAAGTCGTAACCATTGAAGCATCTGGAATTGCTCCAGCTCTATATGTTGCAGAACAATTAGATGTACCTATGATTTTTGCTAAGAAGGCAAAAAATATCACTATGAATGAGGGAATTTTAACTGCTGAGGTTTATTCTTTCACTAAACAAGTTACTAGTACCGTATCCATTTCAGGGAAGTTCTTATCTACTGGGGATCGTGTTTTGATTATTGATGATTTCTTGGCTAATGGTCAAGCAGCTAAAGGTTTGATTCAGATTATCGAACAAGCTGGTGCTACAGTCGAGGCCGTCGGGATTGTGATTGAAAAATCTTTCCAAGATGGTCGTGAACTGTTAGAAAAATCAGGTCATCAGGTAGTATCACTTGCTCGCTTAGAGCGTTTTGAAAATGGAGAAGTTATCTTTAAGGAGGCAGATATCTAATGAAGCAGAGAGAAAGTCATTCGCAGGCAGCCGTTCTTGGCTTGCAACACTTACTAGCCATGTACTCAGGATCAATCCTGGTACCAATCATGATTGCAGGTGCCCTAGGTTACTCACCTCAACAACTGACATACCTTATCTCTACAGATATCTTTATGTGTGGGGTTGCAACTCTCTTACAATTGCAACTTAATAAATATTTTGGTGTTGGTTTACCTATTGTTCTTGGGGTAGCCTTCCAGTCTGTTGCTCCACTTATTATGATTGGACAAAGTCACGGTAGTGGTGCTATGTTTGGTGCCTTGATTGCTTCTGGTATTTATGTCGTTCTTGTAGCAGGTGTATTTTCTAAGATTGCTAATCTGTTCCCTTCAATCGTAACGGGTTCTGTCATTACAACAATCGGATTGACCTTGATTCCAGTAGCTATTGGGAATATGGGAAATAACGTCGAAAAACCAACGGGACAAAGTTTGGCATTAGCAACAATCACCATTCTCATCATTCTTTTGGTCAATATTTTTACAAAAGGATTTATTAAGTCAATTTCTATTTTGATTGGTTTGATTGCAGGTACTATCATCGCCGCGACTATGGGCTTGGTTGATTTCTCTCCAGTAGCAGAAGCTCCACTTGTTCATATCCCAACTCCATTCTACTTTGGTGCTCCACAATTTGAGATTTCTTCTATTGTAATGATGTGTATTATCGCTACTGTATCAATGGTAGAATCAACTGGTGTATATCTTGCCCTTTCTGATATTACTAAAGATCCAATCGATAGCACTCGTCTCCGTAATGGTTATCGTGCTGAAGGTATTGCGGTGCTTCTCGGTGGTATTTTCAATACCTTCCCTTATACAGGATTTTCTCAAAACGTTGGTTTGGTTAAACTATCAGGTATTCGTACCCGCTTGCCAATCTACTACGCAGCTGGTTTCCTTATCTTACTTGGTCTCTTGCCAAAATTTGGTGCCTTAGCTCAGATTATCCCAAGTCCTGTTTTGGGTGGAGCTATGCTTGTCATGTTTGGTTTTGTTTCTCTACAAGGGATGCAAATCTTGTCTCGTGTGGATTTTGAACACAACGAGCATAACTTCCTCATTGCTGCGGTTTCTATAGCTGCAGGGGTGGGACTAAACGGAACGAATCTCTTTAATAGCTTACCAACAGAATTACAGATGTTCTTCTCAAATGGTATCGTCATTGCAAGTACAGTGGCCATCATTTTGAACGCTATTTTGAATCGTAAAAAATAAAAATGAATGAGAAGTGATAGAAATATCCTTCTCATTTTCTTTTTTAGAACTTGAGTATTGTTTCTATTGTCCTTTTTATGGTAAAATGGTTTTATGAGTGAAAGAATGAAAGAGCTCGTTGAGTTGCTCAATCGCTATGCGTCAGAGTATTATACAAGTGATAACCCATCTGTATCTGATAGTGAGTATGATCGTCTCTATCGTGAACTGGTAGAGTTAGAAAAAGCTCACCCGGAGCAAGTCTTGCCAGATAGTCCAACCCATCGTGTTGGCGGTAAGATTCTAGATGGTTTTGAAAAATATAGTCATCAGTATCCTCTCTATAGTTTGCAGGATGCTTTTTCTCGTGAAGAGCTTGATGCTTTTGATGCGCGTGTTTGTAAAGAATTGGATGATGTTACTTATATCTGTGAGTTAAAAATTGATGGTTTATCGATTTCCTTGACTTATGAGCAAGGAATTTTTGTTGCTGGGGCGACTCGTGGTGATGGTTCAGTCGGTGAGAATATCACAGAGAATCTCAAACGTGTCAAGGACATTCCTTTATCCTTACCAGAGAAATTAGATATCACTGTTCGTGGTGAATGTTATATGCCAAGGGCTTCTTTCAATCAAGTCAATCTTGCTCGTCAAGAAAACGGGGAGCCGGAGTTTGCTAATCCACGGAATGCTGCTGCAGGAACCCTTCGCCAGTTAGACACAGGAGTAGTAGCTAAGCGTAATCTTGCAACTTTCCTCTATCAGGAAGCAAGTCCTTCAACTAGAGACAGCCAAGAGAAGGTTTTAAATCATCTGGAACAGTTGGGCTTTGTTGTCAATCCAAGACGACTATTAGCGCACAGCATGGATGAGGTTTGGCAGTTTATCCAAGAAGTAGGTCATGAAAGAGACCAATTGCCATATGATATCGACGGTGTTGTTATTAAGGTTAATGATTTAGCTGGTCAAGAGCAACTTGGATTTACAGTCAAAGCACCAAAGTGGGCAGTAGCTTATAAGTTTCCAGCGGAAGAAAAAGAAGCAAAATTGCTTTCTGTTGACTGGACAGTAGGACGAACTGGAGTTGTAACTCCGACTGCCAATCTGACATCAGTACAACTTGCAGGAACAACAGTTAGTCGTGCGACACTTCATAATGTCGACTATATCGCTGAAAAGGATATCCGCAAGGATGATACCGTCATTGTCTACAAGGCGGGAGATATCATTCCAGCTGTTTTACGAGTGGTAGAGTCTAAGCGTGTGTCGGAGGAAAAATTAGAGATTCCAACAAACTGTCCAAGTTGTGAGAGCAAACTGTTACACTTTGAAGATGAGGTTGCCCTTCGTTGCATCAATCCTCGATGTCCTGCTCAGATTAAGGAAGGGTTGATTCACTTTGCATCTCGGGACGCCATGAATATTGCTGGTCTTGGACCATCTATTATCGAGAAACTATTTGCTGCTAATTTGGTTAAAGATGTTGCGGATATTTATCGTTTAACTGTGGAAGATTTTCTCTTATTAGATGGTATCAAGGAAAAATCGGCTCAAAAACTTTATCAGGCTATTCAAGCTTCTAAAGAAAATTCTGCTGAAAAACTTTTGTTTGGTTTAGGTATTCGTCATGTTGGAAGTAAGGCAAGTCAGTTACTCTTACAACATTTCCATTCAATCGTATCTCTAGCACAAGCAAATCCTGAAGAAGTAGCAAGCATCGAAAGTCTGGGAAGTGTTATTGCTCAAAGTCTCCAATCTTATTTTGAGACTGAGGGTGCAAAAATTCTTTTAAGTGAATTGAAAGAATTAGGTGTTAATCTAGACTATAAAGGACAGGTCGTTGCAGCAGATGCTGCCTTATCAGGTCTAACTGTCGTATTGACAGGGAAACTTGAACGTCTTACTCGTTCGGAAGCCAAAAGTAAGCTCGAAAATCTTGGTGCCAAGGTAACGGGTAGCGTATCGAAGAAGACTGACCTTGTGGTAGCAGGAGTAGATGCAGGTAGCAAACTCCAAAAAGCACAAGAACTTGGAATTGAGATTCGAGATGAAGCTTGGTTAGAGAGTTTGTAAACAATATACACTACTAGCTTAGAAGAACAGTTTAGATTCCTTTGTTCAACGAGAAAAAGGATACTATTTTTTAGAAATATTTAACAATTAGAAATTAGGGAGAACTATGTACAATTATCCTGTACTTATTCATTATCATCGTAAGGATGAAGCATATCAGAGTTGCAACTTTAGTAAAAGGCCAGCTGATTCAGTAGAATTTGTTAAAGAGCAAGAATACTTTGGAGAAAAATTTTCATTTACCCAATCAAGTGAAACACCTCTTGAACAAATGGTGTTTACAGTTGAAAAAGATGGAGTTAGTAAAGAATACTCTATCCGATTCAATTATTATCCACTCTTAACAGAAGTTTGGATTTTAGATGGAGATGACACCGTTTATTATTCTGAAAATCCAGCCATTGCAAGTCCACACTATAAAGATCAAAATCCATTTGCTTTTGATAAAGCGATTAACAGTGCTAGTTTTGATCACCACTGGGGTTACCAAGGAGACTTGGGATGCCAGGTTTCCGAAGAAGAAACAAGCTTTAAACTTTGGTCGCCAACAGCAACAACTGTACAAGTTGTCGTTTATGAATCAGCAAGTAATGATGCGGCTATCCTAAAGACTTATGAAATGCAACGTGGCAACAGTTATTCATATAGTCACAAGGATAATACAATTGGCGTTTGGAATTTGACAGTTCCTGAAAGTCTTGCTGGTCGTGCCTATCAATATCAGATTAATTTTCCACATCATCAATCATTGACACGTGATCCATATACTATTGCTACCAGTCCAGATGGCAAACGTTCAGCGATTCTTTCAGAAAAAGAACGTCAGGTTGAAGGTTTTGAAGTTAAGAATGGAACGGAAGCAACTTGGCGATTGGAAAATCCTTGTCAAGCGGTTGTTTACGAAATGCACATTCGTGACTTGACCAAGTCTGAAACTTCTGGTGTTGCTCCAGAATTAAGAGGAACATTCTTAGGTGCTGCCCAGACTGGAACAGTCAATCACTTCGGTCAGTCTACTGCATTTGACTACATCAAGGAACTTGGTGTTAACTATGTTCAACTACAGCCGATTGCTGACCGTCATAAAGAGTATGATGCAGATGGGAACGTCACCTACAACTGGGGTTATGATCCACAAAACTATAATGCTCCAGAAACTAGTATGTCAACGAATCCTAATGATCCGGGACAGGTTATTCGTGATTTAAAAACAATGGTTCAGGCTTATCATGATGCTGGTATCGGTGTCATCATGGATGTTGTTTATAATCATACTTTCTCTGTAGTCGATGCACCATTTCAAACAACGGTACCAGATTATTATTATCGAATGAATCGTGATGGGACCTATCAAAATGGTACCGGTGTAGGCAATGAAACTGCTAGTGAACACGAAATGTTCCGTAAATATATGATTGATTCGCTCCTTTATTGGGTCAAAGAATTTAATATTGATGGTTTCCGCTTTGATTTGATGGGAATCCATGATATTAAAACCATGCAGATGATCCGTTGGGCTATGGATGAAGTCGATCCTAAAATCATCCTTTATGGAGAAGGGTGGGATATGGGAACTGGTCTTGCTCCTTATGATAAGGCTAAGAAAGATAATGCCTATCAATTACCTAATATTGGCTTCTTCAATGATGATCAACGTAATGCCGTTAAGGGTGCTGAAGTTTATGGAGATATTAAATCAGGATTTGTAAGTGGAGCTGGTACTGAGCCAATCGTAGCTAAGTCAATTCTAGGAAGTCGAGAACTTGGATCATACCTTAGTCCTAACCAAGTCTTGAACTATGTGGAAGCTCACGATAATTATAATTTACATGACTTGCTAGCAACTCTTCATCCAATGGAGAGTAAAGATCGAATCATGAAAAAAGTGGAAACTGCAACAGCTATGAACCTTCTCATGCAAGGAATGGCTTTTATGGAGCTTGGACAGGAGTTTGGACGTACCAAACTGGTTCCTACAGGTGAAAACGGTGAGTTGACTCATGATGATCGAGAACGTGCTATGAACAGTTACAATGCTCCAGACGCTGTTAACCAGGTAGACTGGGACTTAATCAACGAGCGTCAAGAAAGTATAGATTTTATCCGCCAAATTATCCGCCTTAAAACACAGACTAACGCCTTTTCTTATCCTACATACGAGGAAGTATACCGTCATGTCTTTGTGCATACCGCCATTCAGAATAGTGGTTGGATTGTTTATGAGATTCAGGGAACTAAAGAACATTTCTTGGTTGTATTTAATGTCAAAGGTGCATCTTTCTATTATGAAAATGCTGGAAATCTAGAAATGTTGGTTACAAATAGTCGTTCAAATCAAGAAAATGCTATTGATGATGTCAGTGTAGCTGTCATGAAAGTTTTATCATAACGTAAAATCAAACTCAAGATTGTATCTTGAGTTTTTTTGTTAATAAAAATAAAAAAATTGTTTAAAATCATGAAAATTACTAAAAATATTTGAAAATTTAAGTAAAATTGTTTAAATAGTCTTTAAGAGACATTTTACATATAAAATTTATAAATTTATACAAAATGTTCAGTTTTAAACTTAAGAAAGAAAGGATATTCTTTATAAATACCAAGAAATTTACTCATATTGACAAAGAGACTTTCTTAAAAATCATCAGTTTATGAAAATTTAAGAAAGTCTAAGATAATTGTTTGAAGATTTTCAAAAAAAATTTTAGGATAATCAGGAAATTGCTTGAAACTTATTTTAAAAGGTAGTATAATAGATATATAGAAAACGCTTACAATAAAAGGGGGATTCAATGGATAAATTTGAAGCTTTAAGAACATTTACAACTGGCGAGAACTTCCACCTTCAGCACCTATTAGGAGCGCATCGTGAAGAACAGGATGGAGAGCAGGGTTATACTTTCCGTGTCTGGGCTCCAAATGCGCAAGCTGTCCATTTAGTTGGTGATTTTACAAACTGGACAGAAAATCAAATTCCCATGGTTCGAAATGATTATGGAGTTTGGGAAGTTTTTACTCCCCTAGCGCATGAGGGACAAATTTATAAATATAATGTTACTCGTGCAAACGGTCATCAAATTATGAAAATTGATCCAATGGCAGTAAGATTTGAAGCTCGCCCTGAGACAGGAGCAATTATAACTGAGATTCCTGAAAAGAAATGGAAGGATGGTCTTTGGTTAGCTCGTAGAAAACGCTGGGGCTTCTTTGATAGACCTGTTAATATTTACGAAGCACATGCAGGTTCTTGGAAGAGAAATCCTGACGGAACACCTTATAGTTTTGCTCAATTAAAAGAGGAACTTATTCCTTACCTAGTGGAGATGAATTATACACACATTGAGTTTATGCCTTTGATGGCTCATCCGCTTGGTTTAAGTTGGGGATACCAACTCATGGGTTATTTCGCCTTGGAGCATTCTTACGGTAGACCAGAAGAGTTTCAAGACTTTGTTGAGGAGTGTCATTTAAACAATATTGGAGTTATTGTTGACTGGGTGCCAGGTCACTTTACAATCAATGATGATGCCTTGGCATATTATGATGGAACGCCAACATTCGAATACCAGGACCATAATAAGGCTAACAACTACGGATGGGGGGCACTCAACTTTGACTTAGGAAAAAACGAAGTACAATCCTTCTTGATTTCTAGTATAAAGTTTTGGATTGAATTTTACCATTTAGATGGAATTCGAGTTGATGCAGTAAGTAACATTCTATATCTTGATTACGACAATGCACCATGGACACCAAATAAAGATGGCGGTAATCTCAACTATGAAGGCTATTATTTCCTTCAACGATTGAATGATATTATTAAGCTAGCTCATCCAGATGTCATGATGATTGCAGAAGAGAGCTCATCTGCTACTAAGATTACTGGTATGAAGGAAATGGGAGGTTTAGGTTTCGATTATAAATGGAATATGGGATGGATGAATGATATCTTACGTTTCTACGAAGAAGACCCTATTTACCGCAAGTATGACTTTAATCTTGTAACATTTAGTTTTATGTATGTATTCAAAGAAAATTACCTATTACCATTCTCCCACGATGAAGTTGTACATGGTAAGAAGAGTATGATGCATAAGATGTGGGGGGATCGTTACAATCAGTTCGCTGGTTTGAGAAATCTATACACCTATCAAATTTGTCACCCTGGTAAGAAATTGCTCTTCATGGGTAGTGAGTTTGGACAATTCTTAGAATGGAAATCTGAAGAGCAATTGGAATGGTTTAACTTAGAAGATCCAATGAATGCTAAGATGAAATACTTCACTTCTCAACTGAATCAATTCTACAAAGACCATCGCTGTCTATGGGAAGTTGATTTGAGCTATGATGGAATTGAAATCATTGATGCAGATAATAGAGACCAAAGCGTTCTTTCCTTTATTCGTAAAGGTAAGAAAGACGAAATGTTAGTCTGTGTCTTCAATATGGCACCAGTTGAACGTCATGAATTCACAATTGGGCTTCCTGTTGCAGGTATCTATGAAGAAATTTGGAATACTGAGTTGGAGCAATGGGGTGGTGTTTGGAAAGAGCATAACCAAACAGTTCAAACTCAAGAAGGATTGTGGAAGGATTATGAACAGACATTGACCTTTACTCTACCAGCAATGGGAGCAAGTATTTGGAAACTCAAACGTCGCATAAAACCTACTAAAAAAATCACTAATAACACTCAAAAAGGAGTAGAAAATGAAGAATGAAATGCTAGCTTTAATCCTTGCTGGTGGGCAAGGAACTCGTCTCGGTAAACTCACTCAAAGCATTGCAAAACCTGCTGTGCAATTTGGTGGGCGCTATCGTATCATTGACTTCGCTCTTTCTAACTGTGCCAACTCTGGTATCCACAACGTTGGTGTCATTACACAGTATCAGCCTCTAGCCCTTAACAACCATATCGGAAATGGCTCTAGCTGGGGTCTAGATGGTATTGATTCTGGTGTTTCTATTCTTCAACCATACTCAGCTAGTGAAGGAAATCGCTGGTTTGAAGGAACAAGTCACGCTATCTACCAAAACATTGACTACATTGACAGTATCAATCCTGAATATGTATTGATTCTTTCAGGTGACCACATCTATAAGATGGACTATGACGATATGCTTCAGTGTCACAAGGACAATAGTGCCAGTTTGACTGTTGCTGTATTAGATGTACCACTAAAAGAAGCTAGCCGTTTTGGTATCATGAATACAGATACCAATAATCGTATCGTTGAGTTTGAAGAAAAACCTGCCCAACCTAAATCGACAAAAGCTTCAATGGGTATTTATATCTTTGACTGGAAACGACTTCGCAATATGTTAGTTGCCGCTGAAAAGAACAATGTAGACATGTCAGACTTTGGTAAGAACGTTATTCCAAATTATCTTGAGTCTGGAGAAAGTGTCTATGCCTATGAATTCAGTGGTTACTGGAAAGATGTTGGTACTATTGAATCTCTTTGGGAAGCAAATATGGAATATATTTCTCCTGAAAATGCTTTAGATAGCCGTAACCGTCAATGGAAAATCTACTCTCGTAACCTCATTTCTCCACCAAACTTCTTTGGAAAACATGCGCATGTAGAAGATTCGCTCGTAGTAGATGGATGTTTAGTTGATGGAACAGTAAAACATTCGATTATTTCAACAGGAGCACAAGTTCGTGAAGGTGCAGAAGTCGTTGACTCTGTTATCATGAGTGGAGCTGTTGTAGGTAAAGGTGCTAAGATTAGACGTGCTATTATTGGCGAAGGTGCAGTTATTGCTGAAGGTGTTGTGATTGATGGAACTGAGGAAGTTCAAGTTGTCGGATATAACGAAGTAGTGGGGGTAGCAACAGATGAAGATTGATAAATATTCAGCGATTTTAGGTAACACAGTTGGATTTCACGATATGTCAACATTGACAAACAATCGTCCTGTAGCAAGTTTGCCATTTGGCGGTAAATATCGCTTGATTGACTTCCCTCTTTCAAGTCTTGCAAATGCTGGTGTCCGCAGTATCTTTGGTATCTTCCAACAAGATAATATTTCTTCCGTATTTGACCATATCCGTTCTGGACGTGAGTGGGGCTTGTCTACACTCCTCAGTCACTACTACCTTGGTATCTACAACACTCGTGTAGAAAGTAGCACTGTTGGTAAAGAATATTATCAACAACTTCTTACATATTTGAAACGTTCTGGATCAAACCAAACAGTTTCAATTAACTGTGATGTATTGATTAATATTGATCTTAATCAAGTATTCCATTTACACAACACAACAAAATCTCCGATTACAGTAGTTTATAAAAAACTACCTAAGAAAGATATTTCAGGAGTTAATGCTATCTTGGAAGTTGATGAAACAGACCATGTTTTGTCACATCACTTGTTTGATGAAAATTCAAACCAAGACTTATACAATATGTCTACAGACATTTTTGTAGTTGATACTCCGTGGTTGATTGAACGTCTGGAAGAAGAAGCTAAGAAAGAAAATCCGGAGAAATTACGCTATGTTCTCCGTGATTTAGCAGCGGAATCAGGTGCTTTTGCTTATGAATATACTGGATATCTGGCTAATATTCATTCTGTAGAATCTTATTATCAAGCGAATAAAGATATGCTCGATTTGCATAAGTTCTACTCATTGTTCACTCCGAATCAAAAGATTTATACTAAGGTTAAAAATGAAGAACCAACTTACTATGCATCAAGCTCTAAAGTAGCTAAGTCTCAGTTTGCTTCTGGTAGTATTATAGAAGGTGAAGTAGTCAACTCTGTATTATCTCGTAATGTCCGTGTACATGAAGACAGCTTAGTCAAAGATAGCCTCCTCTTTACACGTGCGGTCATTGGTAAGGGAGCTCAGGTAGAGTATGCTATCTTAGATAAGGGTGTTGAGGTTGCTGAAGGTGTTGTTATTCGAGGCACTGCAGAACATCCTGTAGTTGTTAAGAAGGGCGAAAAAGTAACAGAGGATATTCTTTCATGAAAATTTTATTCGTAGCAGCAGAGGGCGCTCCCTTTTCAAAAACAGGTGGTCTGGGAGATGTCATTGGAGCTCTACCCAAGTCATTAGTTAAGGCAGGACATGAAGTTGCTGTTTTCCTGCCTTACTATGATATGGTAGAAGCTAAATTTGGTGATCAAATTGAAGATGTTCTTCAATTTGAGGTATATGTTGGTTGGCGTAGACAATTTTGTGGAATTAAGAAAACAGTTTTAAACGGAGTTACCTTTTACTTTATAGATAATCAATATTATTTCTTTAGAGGTCATGTATACGGTGACTTTGATGATGGTGAACGTTTTGCCTTCTTCCAACTTGCAACACTTGAAGCAATGGAGAGAGTTGGTTTTATACCTGATGTTCTACATGCGCATGACTATCATACGGCTATGATTCCTTTCCTTCTGAAAGAAAAATATAGATGGATTCAAGCCTATCAAGGAATTAAGACTGTCTTGACGATTCATAACTTAGAGTTTCAAGGTCAATTTTCAGAAAGTATGTTGTGGGATTTATTCCGAGTTGGTTTCGAGCGTTATGCTGATGGTACAGTACGTTGGAATGATTGTCTCAACTGGATGAAAGCAGGTATTCTATATGCAGATAGAGTGTCTACTGTTTCTCCAAGTTATGCTTATGAGATAATGACTACTGAGTTTGGTTGCGGAATCGATCAAATTCTCCGTATGGAATCTGGAAAACTATCTGGTATTGTAAACGGAATTGATACAGACCTCTACAATCCTGAAACAGATCCACTATTGGATTATCATTTTTCAAAAAATGATTTGTCAGGGAAGGCTCAAAATAAAGCAAAATTGCAAGAAAAAGTGGGTCTGCCTGTTAGGGATGATGTACCTTTGATTGGTATCGTCTCACGTTTGACTCGTCAGAAAGGCTTTGATTTAGTAGTTGAGAGTTTACATCGCATGCTACAAGAAGATATTCAGATTGTGCTTTTGGGAACTGGTGATCCTGGTTTTGAACAAGCCTTCTCTTGGTTTGGTCAAGTATTTCCTGATAAACTTTCTGCAAATGTTACTTTTGATGTAAAACTCGCGCAAGAAATCTACGCAGCTTGTGATCTTTTCCTTATGCCAAGTCGTTTTGAACCATGTGGTCTTTCTCAAATGATGGCGATGAGATATGGAACACTTCCTTTGGTCCATGAAGTCGGTGGCCTGAGAGATACAGTTCAAGCTTATAATCCAGTTGATGGTAGTGGTACAGGATTCAGCTTTGATAATTTGACCCCATTTTGGCTTAACTGGGCTCTTCAAACAGCCTTGGATGTTTATCAAAATCATCCAGCGACCTGGAAGAAACTACAGTTACAAGCCATGGAACGTGATTTCTCTTGGGATACAGCTTGTCAATCCTATTTGCACTTGTACCAAAGCTTGGTAAATTAAAGCAATAAAAATCGTATGAAGCTTTCATACGATTTTTTGGGATGATATTAGTTAGGAATAGAAATGTCAAAAGTAAGAGGTCTTTGCGTGCTTGACGTCGATGGCACACTAATAGAAGAAGAAGTTATCGATATGTTAGGCCGAAAAGCAAACTGTGAGCAAGAAGTCTCACAACTAACTAGTCGAGCAATGAGTGGACAAATAGATTTTGAAACAAGTCTAAAAGAGCGAGTTTCTTTATTGAAGGGTATGTCAGTCGAAGTATTTGATCAAATTTATAAAGAGATTCATCTAAGTAAAAATGCTCATGAGTTTATCTCAATTCTTCAAGAACATAGAATTGCTGTTGGCATCATATCAGGTGGTTTTGTACCCATCGTTGAAAAGTTAGCAAATAGTTTAGGGATTCATTTGTTTGCTGCAAATCAGTTAGAAATAAATAATGGAAGACTAACTGGTCGACTTATTGGTCAGGTCATTACTCGAGAAGTCAAGGAAGAAATTTTTCTTCAATGGGGTAGTGAATTAGAAATATCTTTGGATAGAACAATTGCCATAGGTGATGGAGCGAACGATTTAAAGATGCTTAAGAAAGCAGGAATCGGAGTTGCTTTTTGTGCCAAAGATATTCTAAAAAAAGAAATCAAACTACATATTGACGAAAGAGACTTAGTAAAAGTATTGGACTTGATTGATTTCCTTTAACAAGAAGGTGAAGTTTATGAAAATTGTAATTGCGCCAGATTCTTTTAAAGAGAGTCTATCGGCAAGTGAGGTGGCAAAAGCTATTAAGCGAGGACTAGAAAGAGCCTTACCTAAAGTGGAATGTTTATGTTTACCAGTGGGCGATGGTGGAGAAGGTACTATAGAAGCCATCAAAAACTCTTTAGGACTATTAGAAAAAAGTACCCTAGTAACTGGTCCTTTTGGAGACGAGGTACAAATGCCCTATGTCCAAAAAGGGGATCTGGCACTTTTTGAAGTTGCTGATCTTGTAGGGCTTGCTAAGATACCTCTTGAAAAGAGAAACTCTTTAGATATTTTTACAAAAGGGATAGGAGAGTTAATCAGGCATTTGGTAAATCAGGGCATTAAGGAAATTTATATCGGTGTTGGTGGAACTGCCAGTAACGATGGAGGAATTGGAATTGCATCGGGTCTTGGTTATCAATTCTATGACCAAAGTGGAAAAGAGCTTTTAGCGACTGGTCAAGCACTGCTAGAAATAGCTGAACTTTCAAATCACGATGCTGTTTCCTTACCTTCAGATGTACAGATAAAAATATTGGCAGATGTCTCCAACCCTCTCTGCGGTAAAGATGGTGCAACCTATGTATTTGGAAAGCAAAAGGGATTAAATCCTGAAAAATTCAAAGTAGTTGATGGGGCTATTAAGGAATTTTATAGTAATTTCTCACCTGAAACTTTAAAACAAGTAGGTGCGGGAGCAGGTGGTGGCATTGCAGCTGGTTTGTGTGCATTTGCTGGAGCAGAAATCGTATCTGGAATTCAGACTTGTTTGGATTTGATACATTTTGATGAAAAGGTTGAAAATGCTGATCTAGTAATTGTTGGTGAAGGTAGGTTAGACTCTCAAAGCCTGGCCGGTAAGGCTCCAATTGGTGTAGCAAAAAGAACACCAAAAGGTGTTCCAGTTATTGCAATATGTGGTAGCTTGTCAGAGGATTTACCTCAATTACCATTTGAAAATCTAGTTGCAGCTTTCTCAATTTTAGAAAAGAGCGAACCATTGGAAGATAGCTTTACAAATACTGTCCACTATTTAGAGAATACAGCATTTAAT
Organism: Streptococcus timonensis; assembly: GCF_900095845.1. Taxonomy (GTDB): domain Bacteria; phylum Bacillota; class Bacilli; order Lactobacillales; family Streptococcaceae; genus Streptococcus; species Streptococcus timonensis. Next base: position 829,345 of record NZ_FMIX01000004.1, on the reverse strand, counting down.
ATCGGTCAACTTTTATCAATAAAGTAGTTTAACCAAACCATTTTTTCCAAAGAGAAGTTGGAGCCTTTGGCTCTTTGTCTTGCAAAAATTCAGAAAAGGCCTTTTTAAGGTCTTTTTCTTGGGTTTGGATAGGACTATCACTGTGTATAACCATGCCGAAAGGAGAAGAGTTATGATCTTCTGAAACAATTGTCGCTTGGCAATTAGCATCTTTTGCCTGTTTTAAATAAAAAACCTGCTTCTCAAAAACAACTTGAGGTGAAATTTTGACAAATAGAGGCTCCGTATTTTCTTTTAAACAATTTAAAATAGTTGGAAAGCCGTTTTTGAATTTGTCATCATTTGTTGTCTCAATATCTGCAAAACCTAGTACTCTTTCCTCAAATGTACCGAGAAAGCGTCTTTGTTCATCAGGATTTAATTTTAGGCCACCATTAGCTTTTTCTAGAATTTGTTTTGATAAATTAGTCATAAAAATAGTATAACATAAAAAGCAGAAGAAAGAAAAAAGAAGAAAGCGATTACTTAATAAAGTTAAGGAAAAATTGCACAAAGATAACGTTTTTCCTTGAAAAAGGAGTTTAATTAAGGTATCATAGAGGTGTAAAATAAATAAACTCAAAGGAGAGTAAAAAATGTCAATTATTACTGATGTTTACGCTCGCGAAGTCCTAGACTCACGCGGTAACCCAACACTTGAAGTAGAAGTTTATACTGAATCAGGTGCTTTCGGACGTGGTATGGTTCCATCTGGAGCTTCTACTGGTGAACACGAAGCAGTTGAACTTCGCGACGGTGATAAATCTCGTTACGGTGGTCTTGGTACACAAAAAGCTGTTGACAACGTAAACAACATCATTGCTGAAGCAATTATCGGCTACGATGTACGTGATCAACAAGCTATCGACCGTGCTATGATCGCTCTTGACGGTACTCCTAACAAAGGTAAATTGGGTGCAAACGCAATCCTTGGTGTGTCTATCGCTGTAGCTCGCGCTGCTGCTGACTACCTTGAAATCCCACTTTACAGCTACCTTGGTGGATTCAACACTAAAGTTCTTCCAACTCCAATGATGAACATCATCAATGGTGGATCTCACTCAGATGCTCCTATCGCATTCCAAGAGTTCATGATCTTGCCAGTTGGTGCTCCAACATTTAAAGAAGCTCTTCGTTATGGTGCTGAAATTTTCCACGCTCTTAAGAAAATCCTTAAATCTCGTGGTTTGGAAACTGCCGTAGGTGACGAAGGTGGATTCGCTCCTCGTTTCGAAGGAACTGAAGATGGTGTTGAAACTATCCTTGCTGCGATTGAAGCTGCTGGATACGTTCCAGGTAAAGACGTATTTATCGGATTTGACTGTGCTTCATCAGAATTCTACGATAAAGAACGTAAAGTATACGACTACACTAAATTTGAAGGTGAAGGAGCTGCTGTTCGTACATCTGCAGAACAAATCGACTACCTTGAAGAATTGGTTAACAAATACCCAATCATCACTATCGAAGATGGTATGGATGAAAACGACTGGGATGGATGGAAAGCTCTTACTGAACGTCTTGGTAAGAAAGTACAATTGGTTGGTGACGACTTCTTCGTAACTAACACTGACTACCTTGCACGTGGTATCCAAGAAGGTGCTGCTAACTCAATCCTTATCAAAGTTAACCAAATCGGTACTCTTACTGAAACTTTTGAAGCTATCGAAATGGCTAAAGAAGCTGGTTACACTGCCGTTGTATCACACCGTTCAGGTGAAACTGAAGATTCAACAATCGCTGACATCGCAGTTGCAACAAACGCAGGACAAATCAAGACTGGTTCACTTTCACGTACAGACCGTATCGCTAAATACAACCAATTGCTTCGTATCGAAGATCAACTTGGTGAAGTAGCTGAATACCGTGGATTGAAATCATTCTACAACCTTAAAAAATAATCTAGTTCAGTGAACTAATTAAAGCCCTCGGATTTTTCCGAGGGCTTTTATATATTATTAGACAAGGTCAAAGAAATTCAGTCTAGTTTTCGTATTCTAGAGGTGAAAAAGGAGATTTTTAAGCGTTTTTTTGGTATAATAATACCCAGGAAAAAGAGAAAAAAGGAGGTTGAGATGGACAAGTATTTATCGGTTACAACATTGACCAAGTATTTGAAAATGAAATTCGATAAAGACCCATACTTGGAGAGGGTCTATTTAACTGGTCAGGTTTCGAACTTTCGCAAGCGTCCAACTCATCAGTATTTTTCTCTCAAGGATGACCGCGCTGTTATACAAGCAACCATTTGGGCAGGTATTTATCAAAAATTAGGTTTTGATTTGGAAGAAGGTATGAAGATCAATGTGATTGGTCGTGTCCAAATCTATGAACCAAGTGGAAGCTATTCGATTATCATTGAAAAGGCAGAACCAGATGGTGTTGGAGCACTTGCTATTCAGTTCGAACAATTAAAAAAGAAATTATCGGAAGAGGGTCTTTTTCAAGATCACTTTAAACAAGCAATTCCTCAGTTTGCAAAAAAAATCGGAGTGGTGACTAGTCGTAGTGGAGCTGTTATCCAGGATATCATTACAACCGTAAGCAGACGCTTTCCTGGTGTGGAAATTGTCTTATATCCTACAAAAGTTCAAGGTGAAGGGGCAGCAGAGGAGATCGCTCGTAACATTGTGAGAGCAAATGAACGAGAGGATTTAGATGTTCTTATTATCGGTCGTGGCGGTGGATCAATTGAGGATCTTTGGGCTTTTAATGAAGAGATTGTGGTTCGCTCTATTTTTGAATCACGGCTACCCATCATTTCAAGTGTGGGGCACGAAACAGATGTAACCTTGGCTGATTTTGTAGCAGATAGGAGAGCGGCTACACCGACAGCTGCGGCAGAACTCGCAACTCCTGTTACAAAGTTAGATCTTCTGACCTATCTTCAGAATCAAGAGAAACGAATGGCTACAGCTGTTAAGCACACCTTGTCAAAGAAAAAAGAAGCATTGGGAGCACTTAGTCAATCAGTAATCTTCAGACAACCAGAGCGTTTATATGATGGATATCTGCAACGTTTGGATCAGTTAATGCTTCGACTGAAGCAGGGATTGAATGGTGAAATAGTTAGTCATCAACAAAAGGTTCAAGGTCAAATTCACCGTTTGGAGCAATTATCGCCGATCTTCAAGCTTCAGCGTTACCAGGACCGTATTCAACAATTACAAAAATTAATGCGTAGTCAGATGGCTGTGACATATGATGCTAAAGTTGCTGAAGTAAAGCGTCTTTCAGAGGCTCTTTTTATGCTAGATACAAGTAGAATTGTTGCAAGGGGCTTTGCTATTGTCAAAAAAGAAGATGCAGTGGTATCTTCGGTAGAAGATTTAAAAGTAAATGACCAAGTTATGCTGTTGATGCGAGATGGTCAAGTAGATTTAGAGGTTAAAGATGTCAAAACAAAAGAAATTTGAGGAAAATTTAGCAGAACTTGAAACGATTGTTCAGAGTTTAGAAAATGGTGAAATTGCACTAGAAGATGCCATTGCTGCTTTTCAAAAAGGGATGATATTATCAAAAGAATTGCAAGCGACGCTTGATAAAGCTGAAAAGACCTTGGTTAAAGTCATGCAAGAAGATGGAACAGAAAGCGAACTTCTATGAACAAGCAAGAAAAATTAGCTATGGTCGAGTCAGCTCTTGAAGAGTTTTATGGAGACCAGCAATTAGCTGCTAATCTCAGAGAAGCAGTTCTTTATTCCATACATGCTGGAGGTAAAAGGATTCGGCCATATCTGCTTTTAGAAGTTTTAGAGGCCTTAAAGGTTCCTATCACATTAGCTCATGCCCAGATTGCTGCTGCTCTTGAAATGATTCACACAGGAAGCCTAATCCATGATGATCTTCCCGCTATGGATGATGATGATTATCGTCGTGGGCGTTTAACTAACCATAAAAAGTTTGGTGAAGCCTTAGCTATTTTAGCTGGCGATGCTCTCTTTTTAGATCCTTATGCCTTAATAGCGCAAGCTGATCTATCCAGTCAGGCTAAGGTAGATTTGATAGCTTCCTTGTCTCTTGCTTCTGGTAGTATGGGAATGGTAGCCGGTCAAGTGTTGGATATGGAAGGTGAAGGCAAACACTTAAACTTAGAAGAACTTCAGACCATCCACGCTAACAAAACTGGTAAACTCATAGCCTTTCCTTTTCAGGCGGCTGGAATTATCTCAGGATTAGATGCAAGGCTACAAGAAGACCTCAAATACATTGGCGAGTTGATTGGGCTTGCTTTCCAAGTCAGAGATGATGTCTTAGATGTTACTGCTAGTTTTGAAGAAATCGGTAAGACCCCGCAGAAAGATTTGAAAGCTGAGAAGTCGACCTATCCTGCTTTGTTAGGTTTAGATGAGGCGATTGTATTTTGCAATCATACTTTGGATCGGGCTAACGCAAAGTTAGAAGAAATCAGTCAATTAGTCAACTTTGATAAAGAACCAATTGTAAAAATAGTAGAAAGTTTGAGAATCAATGGCTAAGGAAAGAGTAGATGTACTTGCCTACAAACAGGGCTTATTTGAAACAAGAGAACAAGCTAAGCGTGGCGTAATGGCTGGTTTAGTAGTAGCTGTTCTTAATGGAGAACGTTTCGACAAGCCGGGAGAAAAAATCCCAGATGATACAGAATTAAAGCTTAAGGGTGAAAAGCTTAAGTATGTCAGTCGAGGTGGTTTGAAACTAGAAAAGGCATTGGAACACTTTGCTATATCAGTTGATGGAAAAATAACGATTGACATCGGAGCATCTACAGGTGGCTTTACCGATGTCATGTTGCAAAATGGTGCTAAGCTCGTTTATGCTGTGGATGTTGGTACTAATCAGCTAGCTTGGAAATTACGCCAAGATGAGCGTGTCGTTAGTATGGAGCAGTTTAATTTCCGTTATGCTGAAAAGACTGATTTTGAACATGAGCCATCTTTTGCAAGCATTGATGTCAGTTTTATATCTCTGGGTCTTATCCTTCCTGCTCTTCATAGAGTTTTGGCGAATCAAGGACAAGTCGTCGCATTGATTAAACCACAGTTTGAAGCAGGTCGAGAACAGATTGGTAAAAATGGAATTATCAGAGATGCCAAAGTTCACCAAAATGTTTTAGAATCAGTTACGGAAATGGCTGTTCAAGAAGGATTTTCAGTTCTAGGATTGAATTACTCTCCGATACAAGGTGGCCATGGGAATATAGAATTTTTAGCTTATTTACAAAAAGAAGACCAGGCAATCAGTCAGGTCTCTTCGCAAATAAATCAAGTAGTAGAAGAAGCACATAGAGAATTTAAAGATGAATAAAAAAATTAGACTAGAAAAAATCAGAAAATTTGTTACTGATTATCAAATTGGGACTCAAGAAGAAATTGTAGAGTATTTAAAAGAGGCGGGAATTTCTGCAACCCAAGCAACTGTTTCAAGAGATATTAAAGAACTTGGAATCGTAAAAATTCCTTTGAAGAATAATACTTATATCTATGAACTCCCAAAATCAGTTGTCAAAAGTCTGCAATTAGCTGAGAATAATATTGTTCATTCTGAGCGTTTGGGACAGATGATTAATCTTCAAATTGTTCCAGGGAATACTCTTTTTGTTAAAAGTCAGTTATTAGAGGTATTTTCAGAAAAACTCTTTAGTTGTATAGCTGATGATAATTCGATTCTTATGGTATTAAGAACTGAAGAAGAAGCCAAGGAAGTTTTTGAACAAGTTAAAAATTGGTAGGTTTATATGTTACTGGAAATTTCGATAAAAAATTTCGCCATTATTGAAGCTATTTCCCTAAATTTTGAAAAGGGGATGACCGTTTTGACTGGTGAAACAGGTGCCGGAAAATCAATTATTATTGATGCTATGAATATGATGTTAGGAGCAAGAGCAACGACTGATGTTATTCGTCATGGCGCTCCAAAGGCAGAAATTGAAGGTCTTTTCTCTGTAGAGAATAGTCGGGTTTTACAAGAATTTTTTGATGAACAAGGACTAGAGCTTGGTGATGACATTATTATTCGACGCGAAATATTGCGCAATGGTCGTAGTATTAGTCGAGTTAATGGTCAACTAGTCAATCTTTCTGTTCTAAAACTTATCGGTCAGTACCTAGTCGATATTCACGGTCAACACGATCAAGAAGAACTGATGCGTCCTCAAAGACATATTCAAATGTTGGATGAATTTGGAGATGCTGCTTTTTTAGAATTAAAAGAAGCATATCAAGAAAGCTTTGATCATTATCGTCGGATGCGTAAGCAAGTTCTTGATATCAAGAAAAACCAAGAGGAACACAAAGCCCGAATTGAAATGTTAGAGTTTCAGATATCTGAGATTGAAGCAGCAAATCTAAAAACTGGTGAAGATATAGCTCTAAACAAAGAAAGAGATAAACTTCTCAATCATAAAAATATAGCGGATACCTTAACAAATGCTTATAGTATGCTTGATAATGAAGAGTTTTCTAGCTTAGCTAATGTTCGTTCTGCAATGAATGATATGGAAAGTTTAGAAGAGTATGATCCAGAATATCGAGAAATTTCAACATCTCTATCAGAGTCTTATTATGTTTTAGAAGACATCACCAAAAGACTAGAGAATATTATAGATGATCTAGATTTCGATGGGAATCATTTGTTACAGATAGAAAGTCGCTTGGATTTAATTCACACTATTACACGAAAGTATGGAGGTAGTGTGGACGAAGTCTTAGATTACTTTTCTAAGATTACGGATGAGTATAATCTCTTAACTGGAAATAATCTTTCATCAGAAGATATGGAACTTGAACTTAAGAAACTTGAAAAGCAATTAGTAGATTTAGCTAATCAAGTATCTCTTGCTCGACACGATTTAGCGAAAGATTTAGAAGCTGATATCAAGAAAGAATTGCAGGATCTCTATATGGAGAAAGCTCAGTTCCAAGTCCGCTTTACTAAAGGTAAATTTAGTCGTGAAGGAAACGAAACGGTTGAATTCTTTATTTCTACCAACCCTGGAGAAGACTTCAAACCTTTAGTAAAAGTTGCATCTGGCGGTGAGTTATCTCGGTTAATGTTAGCTATTAAGTCAGCCTTTTCTCGTAAGGAAGGTAAGACAAGCATTGTATTTGATGAAGTAGATACAGGGGTTTCAGGTCGTGTAGCGCAAGCAATTGCCCAAAAGATTCATAAGATTGGTCAGCATGGGCAAGTATTAGCAATATCCCACCTACCACAAGTGATTGCTATTGCAGATTACCAGTTCTTTATTGAAAAGATTAGTGATGAGCATTCTACTGTATCAATCGTACGTCTCTTAACTATCGAAGAGCGCGTGCAAGAAGTGGCTAAGATGTTAGCAGGTGATGATGTAACAGAGGCTGCTCTAACACAAGCAAAAGAATTGTTGAAACATAAGGAGAAATAAATGACAGATTACTTCGTAATCGGAGATGTTCATGGAAAAGCTGGAATGTTGGAAGACCTCCTCAAAACATGGGATGGTCAAACACAGTTACTATTTCTTGGAGATTTAATAGATAGAGGTGAGGATAGTCGTCGTGTTTTAGAGATGGTCAAGGACTTGGTAGTTAATCAAAATGCGATTTGCATTTCCGGTAACCATGAATACATGTTTTTAACTTGGCTTGACAATCCTGAGGAAAGCTATGACCATTATCGTAGAAATGGTGGAGATACGACGATTAATTCTATACTAGGACGTCCTTTGGATGCTCCGGTAGATCCGATAGAAGATGCCAAACGTGTAGAAACTGAAGTAGGAGACTTGGTTTCTTTTATCCGACAAATGCCATTCGTGATTGAAACAGACCACTATATTTTCGTTCATGCAGGAATTGATTTGACCCTAGATGATTGGCATGAGACTACAGACTATAAGAAAGTCTGGCTAAGAAAACCATTCCACGAAGCTGAAAATCATACAGGGAAAACAATCGTATTTGGGCATACTCCTGTATACGGTTTGTTAAACCAAAAACCTGGCACATCTGAACTTTGGATTACTGATGATGGTAAAATTGGAATGGATGGAGGAGCTGTTTATGGCGGTGTCCTTCATGGAATCGTCTTTACAGAACAAGGAATGACAGAACGTTATTTCATTGAAAATGATGGATTCATTGCGGAAGATTAATACTCTCCACAGGGTATTATGGTCTTGTCAAAAATAAAAAAACAATTTATAATTAATAGATACCCTGAAAGGAAGAGAATCTTGAATTTAGAAGAATTAAAAAAACGACAGGAGAAAATCCGTAACTTTTCTATTATCGCCCATATCGACCATGGGAAGTCAACTTTAGCCGACCGTATTTTAGAAAAGACTGAGACAGTCTCAAGTCGTGAAATGCAGGCCCAGCTGCTTGATAGTATGGACTTAGAACGTGAGCGTGGGATTACAATCAAACTAAACGCTATCGAGCTTAACTACACAGCAAAAGATGGGGAAACCTACATTTTCCACTTGATTGACACACCAGGGCACGTAGACTTCACCTATGAAGTTTCCCGTTCACTTGCTGCCTGTGAGGGTGCAATCTTGGTTGTCGATGCTGCTCAAGGTATTGAAGCACAAACGCTTGCCAATGTTTATCTGGCTTTAGATAATGATTTGGAAATCATGCCTGTCATTAATAAGATTGACCTGCCTGCTGCAGACCCAGAACGTGTTCGTACAGAAATCGAAGATGTCATTGGCCTAGATGCGAGTGAAGCTGTTTTGGCGTCAGCTAAAGCTGGAATAGGTATTGAAGAAATCCTTGAGCAAGTAGTTGAGAAGGTGCCAGCACCAACTGGTGATGTGACAGCACCACTCAAGGCCTTGATTTTTGACTCTGTTTATGATTCATATCGTGGTGTTATTCTTCAAGTCCGTGTCATGGATGGAGTAGTCAAACCAGGGGATAAGATTCAGCTTATGAGTAATGGCAAGACCTTTGATGTTACTGAAGTAGGTATTTTTACTCCTAAAGCTGTTGGACGTGATTTTCTTGCAACAGGTGATGTAGGCTATATTGCTGCATCTATTAAGACTGTTCAGGATACTCGTGTTGGTGATACAGTGACCTTGGCTAACAATCCTGCAGCTGAGCCATTATTTGGCTATAAGCAGATGAATCCAATGGTATTTGCGGGTCTCTATCCAATTGAGTCAAACAAATATAACGACCTTCGTGAAGCCTTAGAAAAATTGCAGCTGAATGATGCAAGCTTGCAATTTGAACCAGAAACTTCTCAAGCGCTTGGCTTTGGTTTCCGTTGTGGCTTCTTGGGACTTCTTCATATGGATGTTATTCAAGAACGTCTTGAACGCGAATTTAATATTGATCTAATTATGACGGCGCCGTCTGTAATTTACAAAGTTAATTTAACAGATGGTGAAGCAATTGATGTATCGAATCCTTCAGAGTTTCCAGACCCAACTAAGATTGCTTCTATTGAAGAACCTTATGTTAAAGCTCAAATCATGGTGCCACAAGAATTTGTTGGTGCAGTTATGGAGCTGGCTCAACGTAAGCGTGGTGACTTTGTAACCATGGATTATATCGATGAAAATCGTGTGAATGTCATCTACCAAATTCCACTTGCTGAAATTGTCTTTGATTTCTTTGATAAACTAAAATCATCTACTCGTGGTTATGCAAGTTTTGATTATGAGTTGTCTGAATATCGCCCATCTAAATTGGTTAAAATGGATATCCTACTTAATGGTGATACTGTTGATGCTCTCAGTTTTATCGTTCACAAGGACTTTGCATACGAGCGTGGTAAATTAATTGTCGAAAAACTGAAGAAAATTATTCCACGTCAGCAGTTTGAAGTTCCAATCCAAGCAGCGATCGGACATAAGATTGTTGCCCGTACAGATATCAAGGCTCTACGTAAGAACGTGCTTGCTAAGTGTTATGGTGGTGACGTATCACGTAAACGTAAGCTTCTTGAAAAACAAAAAGCTGGTAAGAAACGGATGAAAGCCATTGGATCTGTAGAAGTTCCACAGGAAGCCTTCTTATCTGTTCTTTCTATGGATGAGGAGTAATACTCTCCCAAGATTATCAAATATTAAAACGCTCTAAATAGAGCGTTTTTTACAACTTAAATAAGAAGAATGAGTAATAGTAGATTGAAACTTCTATTCGAAAATACTCACATTTTACAGTTTATCTTTGACACTTTGATGTTCTTACTTTAGAATAGAAGTGAAAGGAGAATAACTATGAAAAAAGTAATTACTTTATCTTCGATACTTTTATGCTCTCTATGTCTTGCTGCATGTAATACAACAAAAAATACTAGTGCGGAAAAAACTGAAACTACTAGTGTTCAAGAAACAACAGTTGCAACAACCACAGCTCCTATAAAAGACACGCAATGGATTGGATCGGATGATTATGGATACGTGAAAGTACCACAATCATGGATTCAATTTAAAGATGTTAATGGTGGAGATGATATTCAATATTCTGACGGTACAGATATCAATATCGTTACCTTAAATACATTTAAAGCAGAGCAGTTTGGTATTTCTGAAAGCGAACTTGAAAAGGTAGATCCTATTCAAATTTCAAATAGTATTTATCAATCTAAATCAGAAAGTTCTGATTTCTCTAAGGTTTGGGGCTCTAAGTCAAGAATCGGAGGCTATGATGCATATCAAGTTAACTGCATTGCCAAAACTGGTAAATATTTAGTTATTTGGATTTTCAAGTCGGATGATGGTAAGTTCAGATATGTTTCACTTGAAGGGAATTTAGATTCTATTAAAGAACTAGCACCGACTATCGAAGAAAGTTGGACCAATAAAAAACCATAAATGTAGAAGCAGGATTGAATCCTGCTTTTTTTATAGTCTAAAAAAATATATATCTGTAAGATATTTGTTTGTAGTTGAGTAAATAAAATATGTCAAACATAAAAAGATAAAATTCAAACAAAATACAACAAAAATATATTGACAACGATTTCATATAGTGTTATACTAAAGATGTAAAAATTAAATAAAGAAGGGAGAATGTTATGGGATTAGATCATTTCTTCAGAAAAGACTTAGTTTTTTGTTTAGAAGCAGATAATCAAGAGCAACTCTTTGATCAAGTTGCAACTCTATTGGAAGAAAAGAAAGTTGTTACGGATACCTATCGATCGGCATTGATTGAACGTGAAAAAATGTTCCCAACCGGTTTAGATATGGAATTTCTTGGGAAGGAATTGCCGAATGTAGCAATCCCTCACACAGACACGATTCATAATTTAACTGAAAACGTTGTTGTGGTTCGCTTAGCGAAACCAGTAACATTCCACAACATGATTGCTCCTGACAAGGAAGTAGAAGTATCATTACTCTTCTTTATCATCAATAATTCAAATTCGAGTCAAACAAATATTCTAGCTCAATTGATGGACTTCTTTACAGGTAATGGTCATCTTGAAGCACTCTCTAAGATTACAGAACCTGAAGCTCTGTTCCAATACATCTCAGAAGCAACTACTTAAATTCATAAATAAATAGTAAATAAAAAACGGAGGAAATCCAAATGATTAAAATTCTTGCTGCATGTGGTGCAGGTGTCAACTCAAGCCACCAAATTAAAAGCGCTCTAGAAGAAGAGCTCTCAAGCCGTGGTTACGATGTACAGTGTGACGCAGTTATGGTTAAAGATGTCAATGAAGACTTGATTAAAGGTTATGATATCTTCACACCAATTGCTGCAACTGACTTAGGTTTTGACCCTGGTATCCCAGTAGTTGAAGCTGGACCAATCTTGTTCCGTATTCCAGCAATGAGCGCTCCAGTCTACGACAATATTGAAGCAGCAATCAAAGAACACGGATTAAGTTAATTATTATTTTGTAATTTTCCATAAAAATAAAGGGAGGAAAAATTATGGATTTCATTATCAATTTAGCCAATGAATTCTTTAAACCAATCTTGGCTATGGGTGGCCCAATCATCATGCTGATCATTTTGACAGTATTGGCTTTGCTTTTCGGAGTTAAATTCTCCAAAGCACTTGAAGGTGGTATCAAACTTGCCATCGCACTTACTGGTATCGGTGCTATCATCGGAATGCTTAACGGAGCTTTCTCAGCTTCACTTGCAAAATTCGTTGAAAATACTGGTATTCAATTGACCATCACCGACGTTGGTTGGGCACCACTTGCAACAATCACTTGGGGATCTGCATGGACTCTATACTTCTTGCTAGTTATGTTGATTGTCAACATTGTAATGCTTGCAATGAAGAAAACAGACACACTTGACGTTGATATCTTCGATATCTGGCACTTGTCTATCACAGGTCTTTTGATTAAATGGTATGCTGACAAGAGTGGAGTTGGTCAAGGGGTTTCTCTTTTCATCGCGACTGCAGCAGTTGTTCTTGTAGGGGTTCTTAAAATTATTAACTCTGACTTGATGAAACCAACATTCGACGACCTTCTTAACGCACCAAGTTCATCACCAATGACTTCAACTCACATGAACTACATGATGAACCCAGTTATCATGGTTTTGGATAAGATTTTTGATAAATTCTTCCCAGGTCTTGATAAATATGACTTTGACGCTGCTAAATTGAACAAGAGAATCGGTTTCTGGGGATCTAAATTCTTCATCGGTTTCATCCTTGGTATCGTTATCGGTTTGATGGGTACTCCACATCCGGTTGCAGGTGTAGAAGGTGCTGAAAAATGGGAACTTGTAATTAAAGGTTGGTTGTCACTTGGTTTGACTGCCGGTGTCTGCTTGGAGCTCTTCTCATTGATCGGTTCATGGTTCATCGCTGCCGTAGAACCACTTTCACAAGGTATTACAAACGTTGCTACTAAACGTCTTCAGGGACGTAAATTCAACATCGGTCTTGACTGGCCATTCGTAGCTGGTCGTGCTGAAATCTGGGCTTGTGCCAACGTACTTGCACCAATCATGTTGATTGAAGCAGTGCTTCTTTCAAATGTCGGAAATGGTATCTTGCCACTTGCTGGTATCATCGCAATGGGTGTAACTCCAGCTCTCTTGGTAGTTACTCGTGGTAAATTGCTCCGTATGATTATCTTCGGAACACTCTTGTTGCCACTCTTCCTTCTTTCAGGTACACTTATCGCACCATTTGCAACAGATCTTGCTAAAAGTGTAGGTGCCTTCCCAGAAGGTGTGAGCCAAACTCAATTGATCACTCACTCAACACTTGAAGGACCAATCGAAAAACTTCTTGGTTGGACAATTGGTAACACTACAACAGGTGATATCAAAGCAATTATTGGTGCAGTAATCTTCCTTACTTTCTATATCGGTATTTTTGCATGGTACAGAAAACAAATGATCAAACGTAACGAAGAATACGCAGCAAATGCAAAATAATTTGCTCCTAAAAATGTAAATTGTAAAAACTAGGTTGTCAGTTTCCACTATGGAGCAGTCAGCCTAGTTTTTTTTAGAAAATTGGAGGTAAGACTTATGATTGTATTAAAATCAGATCAATTATGTGTTGAGTTTCAAACACTTGGAGGCGCCCTTTCTTCCATAAAGGACAAGGAAGGCGTAGAGTATTTGTGGCAGGGGGAGCCAACTTATTGGAGTGGGCAAGCACCCGTATTATTCCCAATATGTGGTTCAGTAAGAAATGATACGGTCCTTTATGATAAGGAAGATGGTAGTCAAAAAGAAGGAAAAATCCCTCGACATGGCTTAGTAAGAAAAAAAGATTTTACATTAGTAGAACAAACAGATAATTCTGTTACATTCGCTATTGAAGACGATGAAGAAATGTATGAAAATTACCCTTATCATTTTCGTTTAGAAATCACTTATACAGTGACTGGGAAAACCATACGTACTCTGTATAAAGTCTATAATAAAGAAGCTGAAAAGAGTATGCCATATTTTATTGGTGGGCATCCTGGTTTTAACTGTCCATTATTAGATGGTGAAGTGTATGAGGATTACTATCTTGAATTTGAAAAGCCAGAAACATGTACAGTTCCAAAACCTTTCCCAGAAACAGGAATGTTGGATTTCAAAGATAGAAGTTCTTGGTTAAACAATCAAAAAGAAATAGACTTGAATTATGACTTCTTTAGCTATGATGCTGTGACATTAGATGAGTTGGAATCTCGCACAGTAGCTTTGCGTTCACGAAAACATGATAAAGGTTTGAAACTAGATTTTAAAGAGTTTCCATATTTAATCGTATGGTCAACTCTTAATAAAGGTCCTTTTATTGCCTTGGAACCATGGTCAGGTTTGTCTACTTCAATAGAAGAAGGAGATAGACTGGAAGATAAGAAAGATGTTAAGATTATAAAACCTAGTGATTTTGAGCAGATTGGATTTGATATCGAGATTTTATAAAATAAACAAAAACAAACATAAATTGTTGACTTTTCCAACTAATAGTAGTATATTATGTTTATAAAGAACAATTTGTGTTTATTTTAACAAGATTACTGTTCTGGCTTTTCTCTGAAGAAAGCTTATTAAGAAACGAATAAGATATTTGTTCTTAATTTAAATTATTGTCAACAAAACTACTAGTAACTATTTGAGAAAGGTCTATTTTAGGCTAGAATCAAAAAGTTTTACTGGTCTATTATAAAAAAGGAGTATACAATATGGCTATTGTTATTGGTGCAGATGCTGCAGGTTTAAGATTGAAAGAAGTTGTAAAAGACTTCTTGGAAAAAGAAAACTTCCACGTAGTGGATGTTACAGCAGAAGGTCAAGACTTTGTTGATGTAACTCTTGCGGTTGCGGAAGAAGTTAAGAAAGAAGAACAAAACCTTGGTATCGTCATTGATGCTTATGGTGCAGGTCCGTTTATGGTTGCTACTAAAATCAAAGGAATGGTTGCTGCAGAAGTTTCTGATGAACGTTCAGCTTATATGACTCGCGGTCACAACAACTCACGTATGATTACGATGGGTGCTCAACTTGTTGGTGATGAATTGGCTAAAAACATTGCTAAAGGCTTTGTAAATGGTAAGTATGATGGCGGTCGTCACCAAATCCGTGTCGACATGTTGAACAAAATGTGCTAATACTCTCCAAAAATCAAGATAATCTGTCGTCAGCTCACTTTAGCTAACCTCAGTTATGCTCGCAGCTCGCTTCCTAAGCTAATCTTGATTTTTCTTGAGTTAGAATAAATGATATTAGATTTATACAATTAATCGGAGGGAATAACTAATGAGAATTGCAATTGGATGTGACCACATCGTAACAAATGAAAAAATGGCTGTTTCAGAATTTTTGAAATCAAAAGGACATGAAGTTATCGACTTTGGTACTTATGACCACGCTCGTACCCACTACCCTATCTTTGGTAAAAAAGTTGGTGAAGCAGTAGTTAGTGGCCAAGCTGATCTTGGTGTATGTATCTGTGGTACTGGTGTGGGTATTAATAATGCTGTTAACAAGGTTCCTGGTGTTCGTTCTGCTTTGGTTCGCGATATGACAACAGCTTTATATGCAAAAGAACAATTGAATGCCAACGTAATCGGATTTGGTGGTAAAATCACTGGCGAATTGCTCATGTGTGATATCATTGAAGCTTTCATCAACGCTGAATACAAACCATCAGAAGAAAACAAAAAATTGATTGCTAAAATCCAACACGTTGAAAGTCATAACGATCATCAAACTGATGCCAACTTCTTTGCAGAGTTCCTTGAAAAATGGGATCGTGGTGAATACCACGACTAAGAGGTGACTTATGATTTTAACAGTCACAATGAACCCATCCATTGATATTTCCTATCCTTTGGATGAACTGAAAATTGACACTGTCAATCGTGTTGTTGATGTCACTAAAACGGCTGGTGGTAAAGGTCTTAACGTTACACGTGTCCTATCAGAATTCGGTGATTCAGTAGTGGCAACTGGGCTTGTCGGTGGTAAACTTGGTGATTTTTTAGTAGAAAATATTGATGATAAAGTAAGCAAACGTTTCTTCTCTATTCAAGGTGAAACCCGTAACTGTATCGCAATTCTACATGGAGAAAACCAAACAGAAATCCTAGAAAAAGGTCCTGAAGTTCAAGAAAAAGAAGGTCAAGATTTCTTGGCTCATTTCAAAGAACTTTTAGAGACTGTAGAGGTAGTGGCCATTTCAGGTAGTCTACCAGCAGGACTTCCAGTGGATTATTATGCTAGTCTGGTTGAACTTGCAAATCATGCTGGGAAACCTGTTGTCTTGGACTGTTCAGGCGCTGCACTTCAGGCAGTTCTTGAGTCTCCACATAAACCAACAGTCATCAAACCAAATAATGAAGAATTGTCTCAACTTTTAGGAAGAGAAATTTCTAAAGACTTGGATGAATTAAAAGAAGTCCTTCAAGAACCACTTTTTGATGGAATCGAGTGGATTATCGTTTCATTAGGTGCTAATGGTGCATTTGCTAAGCACGGTGATACTTTCTACAAAGTAGATATTCCAAGAATTCAAGTAGTAAATCCAGTCGGTTCTGGCGATTCTACAGTGGCAGGTATTGCTTCAGGTCTTTTCCATAAAGAAACGGATCAAGAACTGTTGATCAAGGCAAATGTCCTTGGTATGCTTAATGCTCAAGAAAAAATGACCGGTCATGTCAATATGGCTAACTATCAAGGTCTATATGACCAATTAATTGTAAAAGAGGTGTAAAATGGTTTTAACAGAAAATAAACGCGCTTGTATGCAAAAACTGTCTGATGAGAATGGTATCATCTCAGCTCTCGCCTTTGACCAACGTGGTGCTTTGAAACGCCTCATGGCTCAATACCAAACAGAAGAGCCAACAGTTGCTCAAATGGAAGAACTAAAAGTATTGGTGGCAGATGAATTGACTAAATATGCTTCATCTATGCTACTTGACCCTGAGTACGGACTTCCAGCTACAAAAGCTCTTGATCCAAATGCAGGTCTTCTCCTTGCTTATGAGAAAACAGGATACGATACAACAAGTACAAAACGCTTGCCAGACTGCTTGGACGTTTGGTCTGCAAAACGTATCAAAGAACAAGGTGCAGATGCCGTTAAATTCTTGCTTTACTATGACGTAGATAGCTCTGACGAACTCAACCAACAAAAACAAGCCTACATTGAACGTATTGGTTCTGAGTGTGTAGCTGAAGATATTCCATTCTTCCTTGAAATCTTGGCTTACGATGAAAAGATTGCGGACGCAGGTTCTGCAGAATACGCTAAAGTAAAACCACGCAAGGTTATCGGTGCTATGAAGGTCTTCTCAGACCCACGCTTTAACATCGATGTCTTGAAAGTGGAAGTTCCAGTTAACGTGAAATACGTTGAAGGATTTGGCGATGGCGAAATCGTTCATACACGTGAAGAAGCAGCGGCCTTCTTTAAAGCTCAAGACGAAGCTACTAACTTGCCATACATCTACTTGAGTGCAGGTGTATCAGCTAAACTCTTCCAAGAAACTCTTGTATTTGCCCACGAATCAGGTGCAAACTTCAATGGTGTTCTTTGTGGACGTGCAACATGGGCTGGATCAGTTGAAGCTTATATCAAAGACGGTGAAGCAGCTGCTCGCGAATGGCTTCGTACAACTGGTTTTGAGAACATCGATGAACTCAACAAAGTTCTTAAAACAACAGCAACTTCATGGACCGAACGTGTGTAAATTCTTCTTTGAAATTATTCTAAAAATAAAAAAGTCTCACCATTTGTGAGACTTTTTTATGGCTTAGATTTGATAATGTGTGTTTTTTTTGTCAAGGATTTAAGAGTTTTATCACTTAATTTTGAATCTGAAATAATCGTATCAATATCAGCGATATTATAAAAAGTGTAAAAATCAAACTTATCGAATTTGCTGTGATCCGCTAAGAGATACTTTTTATTTGCATTTTGAAGGGCTATCTTTTGGACTTCTCCCTCTTCTTCACTGAAAGTAGCAATAGCATGTTCTTTTATTCCGTTACAGCTTACAAAAGCTTTGGAAAATTGTAAACTGGAAAGGTCTTGTAAGGTAAGTGTTCCTACAAAAGCTCCAGTAATTTCACGATAATTACCACCGATTAATATCAAATCAGTAAGTTTACGTTCATTTAGAATCAGAAAAACAGGTAAACTATTGGTGACAACACGGATATTATCAATTGGTAGTTCACGCGCGAAGTACTCGAGAGTAGTACCAGGGCCAATAAATATGGTTTCTCTTTCTTCAACTAAATGACCAGCAAATTTTGCAATTTCTTGTTTTTCAGCAATTTGAAGAGCTTGTTTTTCAACGTTAGATCTCTCATTAGATAGAAGAGAACCAGTACGAAGCTTTTCAGCACCACCATGAACACGGACAAGTAAATCCTTGTCAGCTAATTCTTGAAGGTAACGTCTAGCTGTCATATCTGATATATCTAAACTAGTCATAATATCTTTAACAGTGATAGTTCCCTTGGTATTAACAGTTTCTAAAATTCTATCTAGTTTTTCTTGTTTGAGCATTGGATTACCTCCATATCTAATACTATAATACCACAAAGTAATAAATCAATCAATTTAAAGAACAAAAATAAACAAAAAACAAAAAAACATCTGAGTTTTCAAACAAACTTAGATGTTTTTTTAAGATAGTTATTAATCTAATCCATAGTTGTAGTCTTCATCTTGCATAGCCTCAACCTCACCAAGCAGGTAGCCATTACCAACTTGAGAGAAGAAGTCGTGGTTAGATGTACCAGTTGAAATACCGTTCATAACGATTGGGTTAACATCGTCTGCTGAGTCTGGGAAAAGTGGATCTTGTCCAAGATTCATAAGGGCTTTATTGGCATTGTAACGAAGGAAAGTTTTAACTTCTTCAGTCCAACCAACACCATCATATAGACTTTCTGTATAACCTTCTTCGTTCTCATAAAGAGTATAAAGGAGATCGTACATCCATTCTTTGAGTTTTTCTTGTTCTTCTTCAGGTAATTCGTTGAATCCAAGCTGGAACTTGTATCCAATATAGGTTCCGTGTACAGACTCGTCACGAATGATGAGTTTAATGATTTCTGCTACGTTAGCTAGCTTGTTATTACCGAGATAGTAGAGCGGTGTGAAGAAACCAGAGTAAAAGAGGAAGGTTTCAAGGAAAACACTAGCTACTTTCTTTTCAAGTGGTGTACCATTTAGGTAAATTTCATTGATGATTTCCGCTTTTTTCTGAAGATATGGATTTGTATTTGTCCATTCAAAGATTTCTTCGATTTCAGACTTAGTATTTAAAGTTGAAAAGATAGAAGAGTAGGATTTTGCGTGGACAGATTCCATAAATTGGATGTTGTTAAAAACAGCTTCCTCGTGAGGTGTGCGAATATCAGAGCGAAGAGCCTGAACCCCAGTTTCAGATTGCATAGTGTCAAGAAGGGTTAGTCCACCAAAGACTTTACCAACTAGGTCTTTTTCTTTATTCGATAATTTTCTCCAGTCATCCAAGTCATTTGATAAAGGGATACGAGTATCGAGCCAGAACTGCTCAGTCAATTTTTCCCAAGTTGATTTATCAATGACATCTTCGATAGCATTCCAGTTAATGGCTTTGTAGTAAGTTTGCATTTGAAATCTCTTTCTGTGTGTAGTAATGCGATAAGTTCATTCTTCCTATTCTAGTATTTTAAAGGAGTATCGCACAAAAAGTCGGGAAACCGACTTTTTAATTGTATCATGATTTTATCAATCACATCAACTTAATTATAAGTGAGTATGAAAACCCAGATTCGATTTGAGAGATGTTCTAAATTACACAGCTCTCACATTGGTTAGCGCCTACTTCACCACCGTCATCTGTAAATGTACGGACGTAGTAGATAGACTTGATACCCTTATTGAAGGCATAGTTACGTAGGATAGATAGGTCACGTGTCGTTTGCTTGTTTTCTTTCTTCCATTCGTAAAGACCTTTTGGAATGTCACTACGCATGAAGAGAGTGAGTGAAAGCCCTTGATCCACGTGTTCAGTAGCAGCAGCGTATACATCGATAACCTTACGCATATCCATATCGTAGGCAGAAGTGTAGTAAGGAATAGTATCTGTTGACAATCCTGCAGCAGGATAGTAAATCTTACCAATTTTCTTCTCTTGACGTTCTTCAATACGTTGAGTAATTGGGTGGATAGAAGCAGACACATCATTGATGTAGCTGATAGAACCATTTGGTGCTACAGCAAGACGGTTTTGGTGGTAAAGTCCATCTGCTTTAACTTTATCACTAAGTTCAGCCCAGTCTACAGCAGTTGGGATAAAGATATCTTTAAAGAGTTCTTTCACGCGTTCTGATTTTGGAACAAATTGACCAGATGTATACTTATCGAAATAAGTTCCGTTTGCGTAGTCTGATTTTTCAAAATTATGGAAGGTTACACCACGTTCACGCGCGATATTATTTGATTCAACCAGAGTCCAATAGTTCATGAGCATGAAATAAATACTTGTAAATTCGATAGACTCTTCTGATCCATACTCAATCAATTGTTGCGCAAGGTAACTATGTAATCCCATTGCACCAAGACCGAATGTATGGGCCAAGCTATTTCCGTGGTCGATTGTTGGGACAGCTTTAATATGAGAATTATCAGTAACAAAGGTAAGAGCACGGACCATGGCACGAATAGAGCGTCCAAAGTCTGGCGATGTCATCATGTTGACAACGTTGGTTGAACCAAGGTTACATGAAATGTCAGTTCCCATCTTAAGAAATTCTTGTGCATCATTAATCAAACTTGGTTCTTGGACTTGAAGAATCTCAGAACACAAGTTACTCATGATAATCTTACCATCAACTGGATTTGCACGGTTAGCAGTATCGATGTTGACTACATAAGGATAGCCAGATTCTTGTTGCAATTTAGAGATTTCAGTTTCTAAATCACGAGCCTTGATTTTTGTCTTGCGAATGTTAGGATTTGCTACTAGTTCATCATACTTCTCAGTAATGTCGATATAGTTAAATGCTACACCGTACTCTCTTTCAACAGAGTATGGGCTGAAGAGATACATATCTTCATTCTTGCGAGTCAATTCGTAAAATTTATCTGGTACTACAACACCAAGTGACAAAGTCTTAACACGAACTTTTTCATCGGCATTTTCTTTTTTAGTTGAAAGGAAAGCGATGATATCTGGGTGAAAGACGTTCAAGTACACCACACCTGCCCCTTGGCGTTGTCCCAATTGGTTTGAGTAAGAGAAACTATCTTCGAAGAGTTTCATAACTGGAACGACACCAGACGCAGCTCCTTCATACCCCTTGATAGGAGCACCAGCTTCACGTAGGTTGCTAAGGGTGATCCCAACGCCACCACCAATACGTGAAAGTTGAAGAGCAGAGTTGATAGAACGGCCAATAGAGTTCATATCATCTGTAACCTGGATTAAGAAACAAGATACTAACTCTCCACGACGTGCACGACCAGCGTTCAAGAAAGATGGAGTTGCTGGTTGATAACGTTGATGGATAATCTCGTTAGCAATATCAGTTGCAATTGCTTCGTCACCATCTGCAAAGTAGACAGCATTAAAGAAGACACGATCTTCCATATTCTCTAGATAGTATTCTCCGTCGTTTGTCTTAAGAGCATACTGATTATAGAATTTGTAGGCAGCCATAAAAGATTTAAATTGGAAGTTTTGTTCTTTTATAAATTGATACAGTTCTACAAAAAATTCTGGACGATATTTTTTAATAAAGCCTGTTTCAATATAGTTGTGCTTGATTAGGTAGTCAATTTTATCTAAAATTGAATCAAATACCATTGAGTTTGGTACAACATTTTCTTTAAAAAATGCATCTAAGGCTTCTTTATCTTTATGAAGCATGATTTGTCCATTGACTGGACGGTTAATTTCATTATTTAGACGGAAGTATGTTACGTCTTCAAGTTGTTTTAATCCCATAAAATTTCCCTTATCTAATTACAAAACAAAGGCTTCTAAGGTCTACATAGAAGCTTTTTAATCCTGATTTTATACAAGTTGCTTGAGTTTTGCTGGTTGGAAACCAGAGAACACTTCAGTTGGTGTTTGAATGATAGGAGCAGCACTAAAGCCGAGTCCTTTAACTTGTTCGATATATTCAGGTTGTTCATCAAGATTAATTTCTTGATAGGCGATATTATTGCTGTCTAAAAATCGTTTAGTCATCTTACATTGGACACAGTTATTTTTAGAATATACAGTTACCATTTACGGAACTCCTCTTTTAAATTAATTATACCCTTCTTAGTATATCAGAAAAAAAATCTTTGTCAACGAAAGAAAACTAAATATTGTATATTTCTTTTTAATATTTGGTACAAAAACACAATATATAGTAATCCCAAAAATAGAAAACGCTTTATTTGTAGGTTTCTACATTCTAGAAAAAAATAAAAAACTACATAAGGTGTAGGGATAAAATATTTGAAATATTTTCAGCAAGTTATCTGAAAGGAAATTGGATAAAGTCCAGTAAATGCTTGAAAAAATTACTTAAAGGTGATATAATACAATACTGTAAGGGTTATCAGATGTAACCCAACAAGAAAACATTTAAAGGAGAGTCAAAGTATGGCTTCTAAAGATTTCCACGTAGTGGCAGAAACAGGTATTCACGCACGTCCAGCAACTTTGTTGGTTCAAACAGCTAGCAAATTCGCTTCAGACATCACTCTTGAGTACAAAGGTAAATCAGTAAACCTTAAATCTATCATGGGTGTTATGAGCCTTGGTGTTGGTCAAGGTGCTGACGTTACAATCACTGCTGAAGGTGCAGACGCTGATGATGCTATCGCTGCTATCTCAGAAACAATGGAAAAAGAAGGGTTGGCATAAGAATATGACAGAAATGCTTAAAGGAATTGCAGCATCTGATGGTGTTGCCGTTGCAAAAGCATATCTACTTGTTCAACCGGATCTATCATTCGAAACTGTTTCAGTCGAAGATACAAATGCTGAAGAAGCTCGTTTAGATGTTGCTCTTGAAGCTTCTCAAAACGAGCTTTCTCTTATCCGTGAAAAAGCAGTAGGTACGCTTGGTGAAGAAGCAGCGCAAGTTTTTGACGCTCACTTAATGGTTCTTTCTGACCCTGAATTAATCGGTCAAATTAAAGAAACTATCCGTGCTAAAAAAGTGAATGCTGAAGCAGGTCTTAAAGAAGTTACAGACATGTTCATCACGATCTTTGAAGGTATGGAAGATAATCCATACATGCAAGAACGTGCTGCTGATATTCGTGACGTTACTAAACGTGTTTTGGCAAATCTTCTTGGTAAGAAATTGCCAAACCCAGCTTCTATTAATGAAGAAGTAATCGTCATTGCACACGACTTGACTCCATCTGATACTGCCCAATTGGACAAAAACTTTGTAAAAGCTTTTGTAACGAACATCGGTGGACGTACAAGCCACTCAGCTATTATGGCTCGTACACTTGAAATCGCTGCTGTTTTAGGTACAAACAACATTACTGAGCTTGTAAAAGATGGTGATATTTTAGCTGTTTCAGGTATTTCAGGGGAAGTGGTTATTAACCCAAGCGAAGAACAAATCGCAGCATTCAAAGCGGCTGGTGAAGCTTATGCCCAACAAAAAGCTGAATGGGCTCTTTTGAAAGACGCTAAAACAGTTACTGCTGATGGTAAACACTTTGAGTTGGCTGCTAACATCGGTACACCTAAAGACGTTGAAGGTGTGAACGAAAACGGTGCAGAAGCAGTTGGTCTCTACCGAACTGAATTCTTGTACATGGATTCTCAAGACTTCCCAACTGAAGACGACCAATACGAAGCATACAAAGCAGTTCTTGAAGGAATGAACGGTAAACCTGTTGTTGTTCGTACAATGGATATCGGTGGGGATAAAGAGCTTCCTTACTTTGATCTTCCTAAAGAAATGAACCCATTCTTGGGCTACCGTGCTTTACGTATCTCTATCTCTGAAACTGGTAACCAAATGTTCCGTACACAATTGCGTGCATTGCTTCGTGCATCTGTTCACGGTAAATTGCGTATCATGTTCCCAATGGTTGCTTTGTTGAAAGAGTTCCGTACTGCTAAAGCTATTCTTGAAGAAGAAAAAGCAAAATTGGTTACTGAAGGTGTCGCAGTTGCAGATGATATCCAAGTTGGTATCATGATTGAAATTCCTGCTGCAGCTATGCTTGCTGACCAATTTGCCAAAGAAGTTGATTTCTTCTCAATTGGTACAAACGACTTGATCCAATACACAATGGCTGCTGACCGTATGAATGAACAAGTTTCATATCTTTACCAACCATACAATCCATCAATCCTTCGCCTGATCAACAATGTTATCAAATCAGCTCACGCTGAAGGTAAATGGGCTGGTATGTGTGGTGAAATGGCAGGTGACCAAACAGCTGTTCCACTCCTTGTAGGAATGGGATTGGATGAGTTCTCAATGTCAGCGACATCTGTACTTCGTACACGTAGCTTGATGAAGAAGCTTGACACAGCTAAGATGCAAGAATACGCTAACCGTGCTCTTACTGAATGTTCAACAATGGAAGAAGTTCTTGAGCTTTCAAAAGAATACGTTAACTTTGATTAAAATCATTAAAACCTTGTAGAATAAAGCTACAAGGTTTTTTGATCTCTAATTTAAAAAGTACACCTGTAAAGTTTCCTAAAATTATGGTAGAATAGACAAAGAAAAATACGGAGGCAACTATGCAAAACAGACCAATCATTATCGGAGTAACAGGAGGATCTGGTGGAGGAAAAACTAGTGTTTCTAGAGCAATTTTATCACATTTTCCTAATGAAAAAATTGCCATGATTGAGCATGATTCTTACTATAAAGATCAATCTCATTTAACCTTCGAAGAACGAATCAAAACAAACTATGATCATCCATTTGCTTTTGATACAGACTTGATGATTGAACAAATCAAAGAATTGTTAGCAGGAAGACCAGTTGACATCCCAACTTATGACTATACTGAACATACTCGTAGTTCAAAAACATATCGTCAAGAACCCCAAGATGTTTTTATAGTTGAGGGTATTTTGGTCTTAGAAGATCAACGTCTACGTGATCTAATGGATATCAAGATTTTTGTGGATACTGATGATGATGTACGTATTATTCGTCGTATTAAACGTGATATGGAAGAGCGTGGACGTAGCCTCGATAGTGTTATCGAGCAATATCTTGGCGTGGTTAAACCCATGTATCACCAATTTATAGAGCCAACTAAACGTTATGCTGACATTGTAATCCCTGAAGGTGTGACAAATACGGTTGCAATTGATTTGTTGACAACTAAGATTGAAAAAATCTTAGAAGAAGCACGATTAACAGAATGACAATAAAAAAACCTGTATCAGTAGGATACAGGTTTTCTTTTATTGTTTAATTTTTTCTAATCTTGGAACAATGAGAGCAGTTAAAACAGCCGAGATAACTAATTCTGCAATTGAGTTTGTTGAGATAACAGTAGCCAATAGTTTTTGAATATTTCCATCAAAAACACTTCCGAAAAGGAAGAAGATTCCACCTAAGACAAATACAGTATTTGTTAGAGAACCAAGAGCACCAGCAAAGATAAGACCAGCTTTGTTTTTAAGAAGTTTATAAACAAAGTAAGGAGTCAAACCGATGAGGATACGAGGAACAATAGCGATGATTAATGAATAGATATTGCCGTTTGGTACAAATGGTGAGAAAAGATAGCTAGTTGGTAAGATTGTAATTGTATTAACTGTTAAACTAATCATACCCATTAAGAATCCAAGGATTGCACCAATTCGTGGGCCGTAAATGATACTTCCAATAATAACAGGAATATGTACAATAGTAGGTTTAATTGGGAATGGTAATACATTAAATAAGATTGAGCTGAGCAGATGGATGACAATCATACTAGCAAAAAATATAGCAACAGGTGCGATGTTAGAGCGTTTGTTCATTGAGAGTTTCCTTTATTCTTTCTATAATAATTTCCAAATCGGCTAAAGCGCCGCTTCCGAAGTCGCCACAAGCTAAGAGAGATTCTTTAGGAGAGATGATCTCGTATCCATAGCTTTTAAGAGTTTTAAGATTTGTCTGTGTGGCAGGGTGGGTAAACATTTTTGTATTCATGGCAGGTGCTAATAATTTAGGGATATTTTTTGGTAATGCTAGAGCAGTACTAGTCACCATATTATCCGCAAAGCCATGTGCAAGTTTGGCAATAGTGTTAGCAGTTGCTGGAGCAACGATAAACAAGTCAGTTTCTTTTCCTCTTTCGATGTGATTGACTTGGTCTGGATAAGGTTCTTGCATGACATCGAGATGAACCAGATTTTGGGACAAAACTTGCAGTGTTAACGGTTGTATAAAATCTGTAGCAGCTTTTGTCATCAAGACCGATACACTATGTCCTTGCTTTTTCAAAGAACTGACTAAATCGGCAGCCTTGTAGGAAGCAATTGAACCAGTAATTGCAAGAGTGATGTGAGCCATAACTTTCCTTTCTAAAAAGTAAATCCTTGAATTTTTTTAATTATTAGCTCAGCGATTTCTTGTTTGCTGTATGCTGTTTGATAATCATTTTTTTCAACTAAGTAAGCCAGGTGTTGTTCAGAGTTTATTTGAGTCAAATCGTTAGCAACAATAATGTCTGCTTGATTCTTTTTAAGACTTTCTCTAGCAACATCTATCAAATGATCCTCTGTAACATCAACCAGGAGTTTAAAACCTATTAGATGAATTTTAGGATTCCATTCTTTGACCAGAGAAATAATCTTAGGATTTTTCTTAAGAAAAAGAATCTGAGCATCTTCCTTTGAAGAAATTTTGGTCTCGGTATTATGCTTAGTTAGAAATTCCGATATATCTTGACTAGCTTGAACCTCATCTATACTTGTCATGTAGACCGGGGTATAGTCAGATACAGCCATAGAATGAATTAAAACTTGGTAATCTTTAACAAGATTTCGCATCTCCTCAAGTAAATCCAAAGTATTCTTAATTTCTATAATTTTAAGATTTGGATGACTAACGGGTTTAATTGCTTGAGAAGTTGTAATCAAGCAAACTTCATGACCTGCTTTTATTAAAGCTTCTGTTATAACCAGGCCAAGACGACCTGTAGAGTGATTAGTGATAGAGCGAACACGGTCTATAGCCTCACTAGTACCACCAGAAGTTACTAAAATTTTCATAGAATCATTTTACACAAAAAAGATTTTTAAGTCAAAGAAAGCGGTTCAGTTTAGCTTTAAGTTATTATAGTTATTATCTATAAAGACATATAAAAAATAGATAATTCTTGTTATATTAAAGAATTAAAGAGAAAAATACGAACATTAAGTTCATTTTTATATAAAAAAATCTTGTTTTGTGTTATAATGAGTTAAAAGATAATAGGGCATAGGAGTTTAATATGAAAACAGATATTGAAATTGCACAGAGTATAGAGCTAAAACCAATCGTTGATGTTGTTGAGAAACTTGGTATTTCTTACGATAATTTGGAGTTGTACGGAAAATACAAGGCTAAACTTAGCTTTGATAAAATCCGTGAGGTTGAGAGCAACCCAGTAGGTAAGTTGATTTTGGTAACTGCCATCAACCCAACTCCAGCAGGTGAAGGGAAGTCAACTATTACAATCGGTCTTGCTGATGCTTTGAATAAGATTGGTAAGAAAACCATGATTGCTATCCGAGAGCCATCTCTTGGTCCTGTAATGGGAATCAAAGGTGGTGCAGCTGGTGGTGGTTATGCTCAAGTGTTACCAATGGAAGATATCAACCTTCATTTTACTGGTGATATGCATGCTATCACAACTGCCAATAATGCTCTTTCTGCCTTGATTGACAATCACTTGCACCAAGGAAATGAGCTAGGAATTGACCAACGTCGTATTCTTTGGAAACGTGTTGTTGATTTAAACGATCGTGCTCTTCGTCATGTAACTGTTGGACTTGGTGGTCCTCTAAATGGTATTCCACGTGAAGATGGTTTTGATATCACTGTTGCTTCAGAGATTATGGCTATTCTTTGTTTATCAACAGACATTGATGACTTAAAACGCCGTTTAGCTAATATCGTAATCGGCTATCGTTATGACCGTACACCTGTTTCAGTTGGTGATTTACAGGTTGAGGGTGCCTTGGCATTGATTTTGAAAGATGCTATCAAACCAAACTTGGTGCAAACAATCTATGGAACACCAGCATTTGTACACGGTGGTCCATTTGCCAATATTGCCCACGGCTGTAACTCTGTGTTGGCGACAAAAACAGCTCTTCGCTTAGCTGATTACACAGTAACTGAAGCTGGTTTTGGTGCGGATCTTGGTGCTGAAAAATTCCTGGATATCAAGACGCCTAACTTGCCAACTGCTCCATCTGCGGTGGTCATCGTAGCAACTCTTCGTGCTCTTAAGATGAATGGTGGAGTTGCTAAAGATGCTCTGACAGAAGAAAATGTAGAAGCAGTTCACAAAGGCTTTGCTAACTTAAAACGTCACGTTGAGAACATCCGCAAATTTGGTATCCCTGCAGTAGTTGCTATTAACGAATTTGAATCTGATACAGAAGCTGAAATTGCTGCCTTGAAAGAACTCTGTGCTTCTATCGACGTCCCAGTCGAGTTAGCAAGTGTTTGGGCTAATGGTGCAGAAGGTGGAGTAGCACTTGCTGAAACTGTGGTCAAAACGATTGCTGAAACTCCTGCAAACTATACTCGTTTATATGACAATGAACTCTCTGTTCAAGAAAAGATTGAAAAGATTGTGACTGAAATCTACCGTGGTAGCAAAGTAAACTTCGAAAAGAAAGCTCAAACCCAAATTGCACAAATCGTACAAAATGGTTGGGATAAACTGCCAATCTGTATGGCCAAAACTCAGTACAGTTTCTCAGATAACCCTAACGCTCTTGGAGCACCTGAAAACTTTGAAATTACTATTCGTGAATTGGTACCAAAACTGGGTGCAGGATTTATCGTTGCTCTTACTGGTGACGTTATGACTATGCCTGGACTTCCAAAACGACCTGCCGCTCTCAACATGGATGTTGAAAGTGATGGAACTGTTCTTGGATTATTCTAGTTCAATAACAAAAAGACAACCTCTTTGATAAGGTTGTCTTTTTAACTACAAAAAACTCCTAGAAATCATCTAGGAGTTTAGTTTTTATTTCATAGTTGGGAAAAGAAGTACATCACGGATAGTAGTAGTATCAGTGAGTAGCATGCAGAGACGGTCGATACCGATTCCCAAACCACCTGTTGGTGGCATACCATATTCAAGGGCTTCAATGTAGTCATAATCAATACCAGTCGCTTCATCGTCACCAAGTTCTTTTGCTTTAGCTTGGGCTTCAAATCGACTAAGCTGATCGATTGGATCGTTGAGCTCAGTGAAAGCATTTCCGTATTCTTTGGTCATGATAAAGAGTTCGAAACGGTCAGTAAAGCGTTCGTCTTCAGGGTTCTTCTTAGCAAGTGGAGATACTGCTACTGGATGTCCATAGACAAAGGTTGGTTGAATCAATGTTTCTTCAACAAATTCTTCAAAGAAAGCATTGATAATGTGACCTACTTCAGTATAGTGTTTCTCAACTGGAACTTTCTTGTCAGCAGCAATAGCTTTAGCTTCTTCGAAGGTCATATCTTGCCAGAAATCAACACCTGTAATTTCTTTGATAGCATCAACCATGTGTACACGTTTAAATGGTTCGTTAATCTTGATTTCAGTTCCTTGATAGATAACTGGATTGTCGCCTTTAACGGCTCTAGCAACGTGTTGGATGATACCTTCAGTCAAGTCCATGATGTCCTGGAAGTCTGCATAAGCTTGGTAAACTTCGATAGAAGTAAACTCAGGGTTGTGTGTAGCGTCCATTCCTTCGTTACGGAAGATACGACCGATTTCGTAAACGCGTTCCATACCACCAACGATAAGGCGTTTTAAGTGAAGCTCAGTCGCGATACGAAGCACCATGTCAATGTTTTGAGCATTGTGGTGAGTAATAAATGGACGAGCAGCAGCACCTCCAGCTTCGTTGTGAAGAACAGGTGTTTCAACTTCAAGGAATCCTTTTTGGTCTAAGTAACGACGAATTTCAGAGATGATTTTTGAACGAGTGACAAAACGTTCAAAGCTCTCACGGTTAGAAATTAAATCTAAGTAACGTTTACGGTAAATGGTTTCAACGTCAGTTAAACCGTGGAATTTTTCTGGAAGCGGACGAAGAGCCTTAGACAAGTGAGTAATGTGAGTTGCCTTGATAGAGAGCTCTCCCATATCAGTACGCATAACTTCACCTTTGACCCCAAGGAAGTCTCCTAGGTCAGCCTTTTTGAAGATTTCGTAGTTTTCTTCACCAACTTCATCTTTACGAACGTAGATTTGGATTTGACCTTCGCGGTCTTGAAGGTGAGCAAAACCAACTTTCCCTTTACCTCGTTTAGTCACCAAGCGTCCAGCGATAGTAGCAGTTTCATTTAGTTCGTGTAGCTGTTCTTTATCAAGATCAGCAAATTTATCTTTTAGTTCTTGAGAGTTGGCAGTACGTTCAAAACGTTTACCGAAAGGATCAATTCCTTGTTCACGGAGCGCAGCCATTTTTTCGCGGCGAACGATCTGTTGGTCATTCAATTCTTCTATGTGTTCTGTTGACATGAGTTCCTCCTAATTTTAATCGAAATTTGAAATAATAAATTAATTTTTCACGATACTCCATTTTATCATAAATAGTCAAGAAATTCACGGATATTCTATAAAAACTAAAAAGAACTTGATTGTTAATATCAAGTTCTATATTTTTTGATAAGAGGTGTAGTTCCAAGTCTTTAGAGTAAATGTTTCAAAGTCATCAGTTTCTATAATTGTTAGACTTGCATTAGCCAAACCTCCGTCTTTACGAAGCATAGCTTCCTGATAGCCTATAAGCGTTCGAAGGCTAGCAGTAAGGTTCGCTCCATGACCAACAAGTAATAGGTGTTCTGCCTTAGAGTTTTTTAAGGACTTGATAAATTGGATGGTGCGCTGAGTTGTAGTGTAGAGTGATTCAGCTTCAAACATGCTAGTATCAAACTTAGCTAAGTTGGTTTTAAAGGCTTGAATTTGCTGAGGGTAGATAGCATTTAAAGTCGCAATTTTAAGACCTTCAAGCTTACCCAGGTGCCATTCTCTGAGTTCAGGAACAATTTCCAAGGGACATGGGTTTGTCAGTTGATTTTGGATAATCTCAGCTGATTTTACCGCTCTTGGTAAATCACTCGAATAGATCTTGTCAAAAGGGATATCTTTAAGATACCGGCCCAGGTCTTTTAAAGTTTCAATAGATTCAGGAAGAAGTGGTGAATCTCCGCCAGCACCTTGAAAGCGACCTTCTAGATTCCAGACTGTTCGGCCGTGGCGGACAAAGTAAAGTTTCATGAGTTACTTTCCTCCAAGATATCAACAAAGCTGGCTTTTACAAAGTTTGCCAGATCTTTAGGTGCGATGATGATACTGTATCCGACCTCGCCAGCAGAGACAATCAATTTTTCCAATTCTAAAGCTGTTTCATCAATAAAAATAGGGTAGTTGTGTTTTTGACGGATACCTACAGGGTTATTAGCTCCATGGATATATCCAGTCGTTTTTTCTAAATCCTTTTGAGGAATCATAGCCACTTTTTTATTTCCAGAAATCTTTGCTAATTTCTTTTCAGAAAGGTGTTCGGTGATAGGAACAATTCCTATTACCGGACCAGTCTTATCACCCAATAATGCTAAGGTCTTAAAGATATGATTTCTAGCATAACCAGAAGGAAGATCTCCTTCTAAAGCATTAATCTGAATCCCCTTATGGCTTACTCCTGATTTAGTTAAAATTTGTTCAACTAGTGTTTTCTTTACTTTTGTTTTTTTAGCCATTATTTGTATTTTTCCTCTAACTGACTCATCCAAATACCCAACCAGATACCAAGAGCGAAGAAGAAGGCGATGATCACATAAGATACAATGGATAGGCCTGCATAGCTAATGCTTTCAGGATTGCCAGTATTTGGTAATAAAATTAGTAAAGTACTCGAAAGCACGATACCAATAATGAAGTGATAAACACGAGAGTGGTAGACACGGAGAGCATAATCCATAAATTTTGAAAATGCTATGAGAGTTAGAACAGCACCGATTCCAATTGGTAAGAATGTTCCAAATAAGTCAAATGACTTGAATCCAATTAGCATAGGGGCGTATAGTCCTAAAATCAAGAGTAAGTTTGATGGGCTAAGGCCCGGAACAAGAATTCCAAGAGCAAGTAAAGAACCTGCAAGGATAAAGTTTAAGAATGACGCAGATAAACTTCCTACTACGAAATTAAGTCCGTAAAGTGCAATTCCTGAAATAATAAAGGTTGTCCAAAACCAAATGAGGTCTATTTTATCCCTTTCAGAATCACGATTGGCTTCTTTTACTAAACTAGGTACGGTACCGATGATTGCACCAGCAAAACTCCATAAGACATAAACCTGATAATGTTCAAGAAGGTACTCAATAGGATAAGAAAAAAGTCCAATACCAAGTAACATACCTATAGCAACTGGCAAGAAATAAAGAACGTCTTCTTTGAGTTGCTTGAAGGGATGAGCTAAGAAACGAATCATACGTTCATAGATTCCTAAAATTGCAGCTAGGACACCTCCGGATATACCAGGTAAGATAAATCCTAGAGCAATTACTATTCCTTTAATCATTTTTGAAATCCAAGATAACATGGAATTCCTCCGTTTTTCTTTTAAATAATCTCAAATTATATTATACCACAATGTAGAGCAAATTAAGAAAAGCAAGCAGAAGGAATATCTGACTTGCTTTATGAAGTATATATTTAAGGTTTTAAAAATAATTTTCTAAATGTTTCTTCTTTATTTTTATTCAAAGAAATCATGTTTAGATCTAAATGGTGATCAAATCCAACGAGTCTTCCCTTAGACGTATATTGGTGGAGATCATAATCAAGGTCTGTCACCGGAGTACTTTCAAAATAACCTGAATCAGTGCCATAAGTTGGAATCCATACAGCAGTAAAGTTATCAGTGCTGACACTATGCTCTTTCATGAAGTAGACTCCAATATAGATACCAATATTTTTGGCGCCTAGAGCAGCTAGTTTAGCACGAAAGGCTTCGACACCTTTATTCATATCTGTCATGGTCTTTTCTTCAACATCGAGCCAATAGTAACTTGGATTATATGGAGATGCGGCATTGTAGAAAGCCTCAGCAGCCTTTTCCATATCCTCAACACTTTTCGCAGATACATAAGCATAAACTGCTACAGGAATATTCCTTTTTTGTAATTCTGTTATATGGCTTCTATAAGATTTATCTGTACCATTGGTAAATGATGCATCGTTCTCGGTTGTTATTTGATTTCCACTATGAACCCGAACGATTGCACCCGAAATATTCTTTGATAAAATATCATAATTTATTTCAGATGGTCTTTGCCAACCAGATAAATCGATAATAGGTTTATCTAAATTGTGTAATGCTTGATTTTCTACTTGAACTGGATTCGGTTTAGTTTTAACAGGATGTTCTTCAAACCTTGGCCGGTTGATAATTAAAATCCCGATGAACACAGCTAGAATAGTAAAAACAAAAGCTGGATGAATTTTTTTTCTCATACCACTCTAGTTTATCGTAAATATGTTAAAAAATCAAAAAAAACACTCAAAACTAGCAGTTTGAAGCAATAAGTCTTCATGTGTTTTAGACAATTTTATGTTTGAAGAGGTAAAATATGGTATAATGTAATGGAAATTCTATAGAAAAGAGAAAAATATGGCAAATTATGCAATTATTTTAGCAGCGGGTAAAGGTACTCGCATGAAATCAGATCTTCCAAAAGTCATGCACAAGGTTGCTGGGATTTCTATGCTTGAGCATGTTTTCCGTAGCGTGGGAGCAATTAATCCTGAAAAAACAGTTACAGTAGTTGGACATAAGGCAGACCTAGTTGAACAAGTCTTAGCAGGTCAAACAGATTTTGTAAGACAGACAGAACAACTAGGAACTGGTCACGCAGTTATGATGGCTGAGCCAATCCTTGAAGGTTTGACTGGACAAACTTTAGTCATTGCTGGTGATACTCCTTTAATTACTGGTGAAAGTTTGAAGAACTTGATTAATTTTCATGTGAATCATAAAAATGTTGCTACGATTTTAACTGCTGAAGCGGATAATCCATTTGGCTATGGACGTATCGTACGTAATGAAAATGCTGAGGTACTTAGAATTGTTGAGCAAAAGGATGCTACTGATTTTGAAAAACAAATCAAAGAAATCAATACGGGAACTTACATTTTTGACAATGCTCGTCTCTTTGAAGCTCTAAAAAATATTAATACAAATAATGCACAGGGAGAGTATTATATTACGGACGTAATTGGTATTTTCCGTGAAGCGGGAGAAAAAGTCGGTGCTTATACATTAAAAGACTTTGATGAAAGTCTCGGCGTCAATGATCGTGTAGCTCTTGCAACTGCTGAAACTGTAATGCGCCGTCGAATTAACCAAGCCCATATGGTCAATGGTGTTAGTTTTGTAAATCCTGAAGCCACCTATATTGATATTGACGTTGAAATTGCTCCAGAAGTTCAAATTGAAGCTAATGTAACTCTTAAAGGAACTAGTAAGGTTGGCGCTGAAACCATTCTTACTAATGGTACCTACATCGTGGATAGTACTATTGGTTCAGGAGCTGTAATTACCAACTCTACTATTGAAGAAAGTACCTTAGCTGATGGTGTAACTGTAGGTCCGTACGCTCATATTCGTCCAGGGTCAAACCTTGATAAGAATGTGCACATCGGGAACTTTGTTGAAGTCAAAGGTTCTAGCATCGGTGAAAACACTAAATCAGGTCATCTAACTTACATTGGAAACAGCGAAATAGGTAAAGATGTAAATATTGGTGCTGGTACCATCACTGTCAATTATGATGGTCAAAAGAAATATAAGACTATTATTGGAGACAATGTATTTGTAGGTTCTAATTCAACTATTATTGCACCTGTAGAACTTGGAGACAATTCACTTGTGGGTGCTGGTTCAACTATTACCAAGAATGTTCCAACAGATGCTGTAGCCATTGGACGAGGACGTCAAGCTAACAAAGAAAAACTTGCAACTCGTTTACCTCATCATCCTAAGAATAAATAGGAGTTTCTAATGGAATTCGAAGAAAAGACACTTAGTCGTAAAGAAATTTATAAAGGCCCAATTTTCCAGCTGGTTCAGGATCAAGTTGAATTACCTGCTGGAAAGGGAACTGCTCAGCGAGACTTGATTTTTCATAATGGTGCAGTCTGTGTCTTAGCTGTTACTGCAGAAAATAAAATCGTCTTGGTCAAGCAATATCGTAAGGCGATTGAAAAAATTTCTTATGAAATTCCTGCAGGTAAACTAGAAATTGGTGAAAATACTGATCCTGAAGCTGCAGCCCTTCGTGAATTAGAAGAAGAAGCAGCATACACTGGTAAATT
Organism: Streptococcus timonensis; assembly: GCF_900095845.1. Classification (GTDB taxonomy): domain Bacteria; phylum Bacillota; class Bacilli; order Lactobacillales; family Streptococcaceae; genus Streptococcus; species Streptococcus timonensis. The sequence continues at coordinate 793,874 of NZ_FMIX01000004.1, read as the reverse complement.
AAGTCTTTTGTATGACTTTTATTCGGCAATTGGTTTTTGTAACGAAAGACTAAGATTATATCTAGCCAGTGACTTAGCCAAGGTTGAAAATCCACGTCCTCAAGACGAAGATGAGACCATAGAGCTACTAGAAGTTAGTTTAGAAGAAGCAAAAGCACTTATCCAGTCTGGTCATATCTGTGATGCTAAGACTATCATGGCAATCCAGTACTGGGAATTACAAGAAAAATAGAGGAGGAACCCATGGGAAAACCTTTATTGACCGATGAAATGATTGAAAGAGCTAATCGAGGAGAGGACATCTCGGATGCTCCCTTGCTGGATATCGAGGAGACAAAAATTCTACCGACTTCTTCTCGAGGTGTTTCCTACAATCAATCTAAAGATCATGGTTTTAGTCAGGAAACTTTAACAATTGAAGTCGAGCCTTCAATTCATAAGAGCCGTCGAATTGAAAATACTAAGAGAAACGTCTTTAACTCTAAGTTGAATAAGATTCTTTTTGCTGTTATTTTACTCCTGATTTTGCTAGTTTTAGCAATGAGATTTATTTAAGGGGAATGTCATGAAAATTGGAATTATAGCAGCTATGCCAGAAGAGCTAGTTTATCTGATTCAACATTTAGAAAACGCTCAAGAAGAGACGGTATTAGGAAATAGCTATCATACAGGAAGTATTGGGTCAGTTGAGCTTGTCTTGGTCGAGAGTGGAATTGGTAAAGTCATGTCTGCCATGAGTGTAGCTATTCTAGCTGACCACTTTAAAGTAGATGCTGTTATCAACACCGGTTCAGCTGGCGCTTTAGCAGAAGGAATCGAAGTTGGAGATGTAGTTATTGCTGATAAGCTAGCTTATCATGATGTAGATGTTACTGCTTTTGGTTATGAATACGGTCAGATGGCCCAACAACCACTCTATTTCGAATCTGACAAGAAGTTTGTCAGTTTGATTCAAGAGAGTTTGTCTAAACTTAACCAAAAATGGCATCTAGGTTTGATTGCGACCGGTGATAGTTTTATTGCGGGTGAAGATAAGATTAGAGCTATAAAAGAACATTTTCCTCAGGTGCTTGCGGTTGAGATGGAAGGAGCGGCTATCGCTCAAGCAGCTCACGCGCTTAATCTACCTTTCTTAGTTGTCCGTGCCATGAGTGACAATGCTAACCATGAAGCTTCTATTTCATTTGATGAATTTATCGTAGAAGCAGGACGCAGATCGGCTCAAGCCTTGTTGACACTTTTACAATCTATTCATGATTAATATAAAAAGAACACTTGTTAGTGTTCTTTTTTTAGGAAAAAAGGAAGCTTGTCTCTAATAGAGTTATTTTCAGTCTTTTTTGATATAATAGAAACATTGATTTGAAGAATAGGAAGAGAAAATGAACCCTTTATTAAACGGTATGAATAACCGACAGACAGAAGCGGTCCAAACAACAGAAGGTCCATTGCTGATCATGGCGGGGGCTGGTTCTGGTAAAACACGAGTTTTGACCCATCGTATTGCCTACTTAATTGATGAAAAGATGGTTAATCCCTGGAATATTTTAGCCATTACCTTTACCAATAAGGCTGCTCGTGAAATGAAAGAACGTGCCTACGGGCTCAATCCAGCTACACAGGACTGTTTGATAGCGACCTTTCACTCTATGTGCGTTCGTATCTTACGTCGTGATGCGGATCATATTGGTTACAATCGTAACTTTACCATTATCGATCCAGGTGAGCAGCGAACACTGATGAAACGCATTCTCAAACAGTTAAACTTGGATCCTAAAAAGTGGAATGAACGCTCTATTTTAGGGACCATTTCTAATGCTAAGAATGATCTGATTGACGATGTTGCTTATGCTGCTCAAGCAGGAGATTTATATACAAACATTGTCGCTAAGTGTTATGAGGCCTATCAAAAGGAACTCCGTCAATCTGAGTCAGTTGACTTTGATGATTTGATTATGTTGACCTTGCGTCTCTTTGATCAAAATCCCGATGTCTTGACTTACTATCAGCAAAAATTCCAATATATCCATGTCGATGAGTACCAAGATACCAACCATGCCCAGTATCAACTGGTCAAACTGTTGGCTTCTCGCTTTAAAAATATCTGTGTTGTTGGGGATGCGGACCAGTCTATCTACGGATGGCGTGGTGCTGATATGCAGAATATCTTGGATTTTGAAAAGGATTATCCTCAAGCAAAGGTTGTCTTGTTAGAGGAGAATTACCGTTCAACCAAAACCATTCTCCAAGCAGCAAATGACGTTATTAAGAACAATAAAAATCGCCGTCCTAAGAACCTATGGACTCAAAATGCAGATGGCGAACAAATTATTTACTACCGAGCTAACGATGAACAAGATGAGGCTGTTTTTGTAGCCAAAACCATCGATGAACTTGGTCGTAGTCAAAACTTCCTTCACAAAGACTTTGCAGTGCTTTACCGTACCAATGCCCAGTCACGTACTATTGAGGAAGCTCTGCTCAAGTCTAATATTCCTTATACCATGGTTGGTGGGACAAAATTCTACAGCCGAAAAGAAATCCGTGATATCATTGCTTACCTCAATCTCATTGCCAACCTAAGTGATAATATCAGTTTTGAGCGTATCATCAATGAACCAAAGCGTGGTATTGGCCCAGGTACTGTTGAGAAGATTCGTGATTTTGCTAATTTGCAAGAAATGTCCATGCTGGATGCTTCAGCAAATATCATGTTATCAGGAATTAAGGGTAAGGCAGCCCAATCAATCTGGGACTTTGCCAATATGATCCTGGATTTGAGGGAGAAACTGGACCAATTAACCATTACAGAGTTGGTTGAGGCTGTCCTTGAAAAAACAGGTTATGTCGATATTCTTAATGCTCAGGCAACCTTGGAAAGCAAGGCGCGGGTTGAAAATATCGAAGAGTTCCTATCTGTTACCAAGAACTTTGACGACAATCCTGATAGTCAAGAAGAAGAAACAGGTTTGGACAAACTGAGTCGTTTCTTAAATGATCTTGCCTTGATTGCCGACACTGACTCTGGCAGTCAGGAGACATCAGAGGTTACCTTGATGACCCTCCATGCAGCGAAAGGACTAGAGTTTCCGGTTGTCTTTATCATCGGGATGGAGGAGAATGTCTTTCCTCTTAGTCGTGCCTCTGAAGATCCAGATGAATTAGAAGAAGAACGTCGTTTGGCCTATGTAGGTATCACGCGCGCTGAGAAGATTCTCTATCTGACCAACGCAAACTCTCGCTTGCTTTTCGGACGTACAAGTTACAATCGTCCGACCCGTTTTATCAACGAGATTAGTTCAGATTTGTTGACCTATCAAGGTTTGGCTCGTCCAGCTAATACAAGTTTTAAAGCATCATACAGTAGTGGTGGTACTACATTTGGGCAAGGAGTGAGTCTGGCACAGGCTCTTCAAGAACGAAAACGGAATACTGCGCCTACATCGATCCAATCAAGTGGTTTACCATTTGGACGATTTGCATCTACTAGTAAATCTTCTTCTAGTGAGACAAATTGGTCAATTGGTGATATTGCCCTTCATAAAAAATGGGGTGAAGGAACTGTCCTTGAAGTATCGGGTAGTGGAGCTACACAGGAACTAAAAATCAACTTCCCAGAAGTCGGTTTGAAAAAACTTTTGGCTAGTGTAGCACCGATTGAGAAAAAGTAAGTTTCTAAACGAATAAAATACCCTCTTGAAGTAGCAAGAGGGTATTTTTTTTTGATTCTCTTATCACAAGATTGTGATAGTTTACAAGTTTTTAACAAATAGCTTTTTAAACTTCACTATCTTAAAAAATAGTGTATAATTTAGATTGTTTTTGAAAGGAGAAAAAATGACTGAAAAACAAATGAAAACTTTGGGTTGGATTGCAACCTTTATGTCTGTAATGATGTACGTCTCTTATATTCCTCAAATTATGAATAACCTTGCTGGTCAAAAAGGGAATTTTATCCAACCAGCAGTAGCTGCACTTAACTGCAGTCTTTGGGTTTACTACGGTCTCTTTAAAAAAGAACGTGATATTCCTTTGGCAGCAGCTAATGCACCAGGGATTGTTTTTGGACTTATTACCGCATTGACAGCTTTAATTTAATATAGCTAATGAACTCTTCTTCGTATTTAAGCATGAAGGAGAGTTTTTCTTTATCCGAAATTCCTAAAAAAACATGATATAATACTATTAGAAAGGTTGGTGTTTATGGCTAGAATACTTATCGTTGAAGATAATAATGAGATTCAAGAAATTTTGAGAACTCTTCTTTCTGAGGAGCATGAGGTGATTCAGGCTTTTTCTGGTACTGAAGGAATGATTCGATTTGAACAAGGTGACATTGATCTAATCATGTTAGATATTATGCTTCCGGGAAAAAATGGTGATCAGGTTTTAAAAGCCATTAGACACGATAGTTCAGTTCCTGTCATCATGCTAACTGCTCTAAGCGATAAAAAGCTCATCAGCCAATATCTCTTAGATGGTGCTAATGATTATATTGTAAAGCCTTTTGATTTGGATGAAGTTTTTGCCAGGGTTACGGTACAATTACGTCAAAAAAGTGACAAGCAAGCAGCTGAAATCGAACATCCTGACAAGTTGATTCAACAGTTAAAAAATATTCAATTTGATGCAGATAGTTTTGAAATCAAAAATAGCCAGGAAACTATTCGCCTAGCTAAGAAAGAATGCTTGATTTTACAAACCTTGTTGAGACATCCTAAGAAAATTTTTACGAAAGAAGAACTCTATGAGTTGGTCTGGGAGGATACTTATTTACCAGGCGACAATACTCTCAACACTCATTTAAGTAATCTCCGTAAAAAATTAAGCCAACTGGATCCAGAGCAAGAGTATATTGAAACTATCTGGGGAGTTGGTGTTCGGTTAAAAGGAGATGAGCAATGATCTATATTTTACTTTCTTTGCTACTGTTGGTTATTATCCTATTGACGATAGGGTTGATTCGCTATCATCTAGCACTCGTAAACTTGAGCCAACAAATTGAAGACAAGATTCATACTGGAAGTATGAAGAGAATCGGAGTATCCACTTTCTCCAAGGATTTTTTACATCTTTACCAGCAAATCAATCATCTCTTTCAAGATGTTGAGCAGTCACGCTTGATTATGAAGCGAGAGAAGCAGACTTTAGACATGGCTATTAGCAATATTGCACACGATATTCGGACACCTTTAACGATTGCATCAGGTTATACTCAGCAATTGCTTAAAACAGAAAATCCTGAGTCTGAGAGTTTGAAAAAAATTGCTCATCATCTCAATCAAGTTTCAAAACGGCTAGAGGCTCTTTTGGACTATCGTCGGTTAATGGAAGGAGCAGTTAAACCTGACTTATCTGAGTTAGAAGTTTCAACATTTATGACGCAAAAATTGCTGACCTATTATGATTCTTTTCAGACGGCAAAGATTAACCTTGATTTGCAAGTAGAACCTGGTCTCTATTTATTAACAGATCCAGATTTATTAGATCGTATGTTACAAAATCTTATTGGCAATGTTCTAAAACATGGTAAGGATGAAGCGAGATTTTCTCTTAAGGAAGTGAATAACCACATCTGTTTGGAAATTGCTAATCTGGTTAAACAACCGATTCGTAAAATTGAAAATCTCAGTCAACGATTTTACTCTGAAAACCTCTCAGATACAGAAGAATCCTCTGGTTTAGGTCTTTATATTACAGAAGAATTATCCCATCTACTTGGTGCAGAACTACAACTAAGTACTGATGGTGCTTGGTTTACAGTTAGAATTCTCTTTTAAAACAAAGAACCTCCTCTTTTTGAATAGAGGAGGTCATTTTTATAAGCTTTTCTTCTTGAAAACAGCAAGTCCACTTATGGTAAAGAATAGAATAACAGTCACTGTAACGATAATGGTGTATAGAACAGCTTGACTATAGGCAGTCATAGCATAGGCAAAATTCAAGGATAAATAGCGCAAAATCTCGATATCTGGAAAGATAAGCATTGGCATTGAAAGTAAGATAGAACTAATTAAATAGCCAATGAAAACAGCCAAATAAGAATGAGTCACATAGAGAATGAAGGACACAATAGATAGCCAAGCTAGAAGGCAGAGGAATTGAATAGTAATTGTTAGAAGGAGATTGCCAATAAATCCTTCTGGCATCGTACCAATCCCGTTTAGGATAGTTGCTGGTACGAAAGCAATGACTAGGCTAATAAGAATTTGCATTAGAGCGATACTTGCTAATACAACAGATTTGGCAAAGAAGAATTCTGTACGAGAAACACCCACTGTCAAACTATTTTTATAGAGTTTTCCGATAAGATCAACTCCTAGAACTAAGCAAGCAAGGATAATGCAGAGGAAAACTAGGTTTGAACCTTGACTAGATGCGTTAATCAGGGCTTGAATACCATCCCAGCCCTTACTTGGAAGTTCAGTTTCTGGAGGTGTTGTATCAACTGACATTAGATGTCCTGTAGCCCCAATAGTAGCTCCCATTAACATGAGTGCAAAGAGAACAATCTCTGTAATCCAAAAACCTTTGGAACGGAAAAGACGGTAAAAGTCTGCTTGAATTGTGTGTATCATGGTGTTCCTCCTATTTTACTAATTGTGTGAAGTATTCTTCAAGATTTTGACGAGCATAGTAAATCTCATCCACATCAACATCTGCTAGAGTAAGTTCTTTGAGAATGCGTTTGACATCTTGTTCATGACTAAAAATATGAATCTCATTATCTGAATTAACAACTTTAAATTCAAGATGCACTTTGTCTTTTAAGATTTGACTAGCTTTTTCTTTGTCATTTGTTTTTAGAACAATATAGTCTTCATTCAGTGTCTCAAATTCGGCCTTACTGATTTCTCGAATGATTTTCCCTTGGTCAAGAATTCCAAAGCGATTGGCAACCAGATAGAGTTCTGACAAGATATGACTAGAGATGAGAATTGTTATTCCTAGTTCTTGATTCAGACGTTGAATCATTTGACGAAACTCTTTGATACCGATTGGGTCAAGTCCATTTATAGGTTCATCAAGGATGAGAAAGTCTGGTTTTGATAGTAGGGCAATCGCAATGCCTAGGCGTTGTTTCATTCCAAGAGAGAAATCTCGAAAAACTTTTCTACCTGTATCTGTTAACCCCACATACTTTAATGTTTCTTGAATGACTTGATCAGCATTTGGGATATGTCGAATAGTACAATAGTATCTTAGATTTTGATAGGCTGTTAAATGATTGTGAGCTACTGGGGATTCAATGACTGAACCTACTCGAGATAGGGCTTTCGTGCACTCCTTATACCCTTGACTAGAAAAGAGGGAAATAGTTCCTTGGTCAGCAGATAATAATTGGGTAATGATTTTAATTAGAGTTGTCTTACCAGCACCATTTTTTCCGATAAGTCCATAGATATCTCCTTCTTTAACTGAGAGACTAAGATCTTGTAGAATAGGTTGTTTGCCAAATTGTTTGGACAAGCCATGGATTTCGAGGACTGTTTTCATAGTTTTCTCCTTTAATCTTTAAGATGTTTTATTTTTATAACTCTAGTATAAAGCATAGATATCAAAGAATCGTCAAGCATTTCTAAAGAGTTTCTAAAGTTTTTAAATTTTAAAAAAAATAAAAGCCCAGTTGGCTAGAAATACTAGTTGACTGGGCTTATTTTCTACAAAATATATTTCTCAATAGCGCGTGCAACACCATTTTCTTCATTGCTGGCAGTTACGGCATCAGCGAGAGATTTGACGTGGTCGCTTGCATTTCCCATGGCAATCCCCAGCCCAGCAAACTCTAACATCTCAATGTCGTTATTGGCATCACCCATAGCCATGATTTCAGAAGGTTGGATATCCAAAATCTCAGCTAAACGAGAAAGAGCAGAAGCTTTAGTTGTACCGAGTGGCATCGCTTCATAGATCACTGGTTGTGAACGAACACCGCTGAATCTCTGACAAAGTTCATCAGCAAATCGTTGTTCAAAGTCATCTGTCTGTTCTTTTGTCCCTAAAAACATTCCCTGGAACATACGATATTTACCGCTGGTAGCTTCCTCTAGTGTGATTTCAGTCAGGTCAGCAAAGACAAGTGTGGCATCATATTGAACGATAGGATTTGGTTTGCCTCCGAGAACGAAATAGTGCTCCTCATCAAAGAGAGTCAACTGGACTTCACTCTTTTCAGCAAGGTCATTGAGGTATTCGATGTCAGATTTGCTAAGTTCCCGCCAGTCAACAAGGCACCAGTCACTGGTTTGGTGGGTAGAACAACCATTATTGACAATAACGTATTCATTTTGCAAATCAAGACCGAGTTTCTTGTAGTAGGGAAGAACTCCAAAGAGAGGACGTCCAGTACAGAGAACCAGTTTGACACCTTTTTCGATAGCTTTATGAATAGCATCAATATGAGCCTGAGGAATTTCCTTGGCTTCGTTGAGAAGAGTACCGTCCATATCAAGAGCAAGTAATTTAATCATAGTCTTTCCTTTTCTCGTGTTTTGCCTATATTATAGCATATTTTGAGGCAAATAAGTCTAAAGCTAAGTGAAATGCCATTTCTATTTAGGTTTTTAGTAGATAGATAACAAAAATATGATATACTAAATTAGTAATATATTTAATATTATACTGATAATGGATAAATAATCAAAGGATTTATCATGAAAAGAAGAACAGTACAGATTTTACTAGCCTTGTTAGTAATTATTTATAGGAAGACATGGTTTTGGTGGATTTTTAATCATTTTGCAGGTAGGCTTGTGCCTGCTAGTAGAGAATTTTTCCAAATTCTTTCTTTTTTAGAGTTTAGCGTTACTTTTCTAGCTATTCTTTATTTACTAGTATTCGAAGGTAGAAGATTTTTTGAGTTGAAGTGGAAATGGAGATATCCAGTTTATTTGCTTCTTGCTTATGGTGCCAATTATCTTTTAGATATTGCATTGTCCTTTTTAACCCCAGCAACGTCCAATCAAATCGCTTTAAATGAATTGACTGAGATGACGGGGCGACAAGAGTTACCTTATCTTTTACTTATTGTTTGTCTTCTAGGACCAATTACAGAAGAATTGGTATATCGAGGAGTTCTAATGAATACATTTCTGAAAGATTCACCATGGTATGGAGATGTTTTGCTATCAGCCTGTGTCTTTGGCTATGTGCATGTCAGTTCAGGTTTAACACCACTCGCCTTTTTCACCTATGCAAGTGGAGGAGCAATTTGTGCATTCCTCTACCGAAAAACTCATTCTCTCTATTACCCTATTTTACTTCATATCATGATCAACATTACTGCATTTTGGGAATTATGGGTACTCTTGTTTTCTGGTAGTTAATAACTATAAAAGGTCGGATTTTATTCCGACTTTTTTGATATGGGACAGGTTAAAATTAGGACTTTATATCAATCTGTTTTGACTTAAAAAATGATATAATAAAAGGTAATGACAAAAACAAACGAGGCAGAGATGAAACTACTTTATACCGATATTCGGACTTCTTTGACAGAAATCTTAACTAAGGAGGCTCAAGGACTAGTTGACCAAGGAAAACGAGTCTTTTATATCGCCCCTAACTCTCTTTCTTTTGAAAAGGAACGTGCCGTGCTGGAGTGCTTGAGTCAGCAGGCTTCTTTTGCTATCACAGTCACGCGCTTCGCTCAAATGGCTCGTTATCTGGTTTTAAATGATATTCCTGAGAGGTCAAGTCTCGATGATATTGGTCTTGGTATGGCTTTCTATAAATGTCTGTCCGAGATAGACGCTAAGGATTTACGCGTTTACGGAGCTATTAAGCAAGATCCGCAATTCATCCAGCAATTGATTGAGATTTATCATGAAATTTCAACTGCAAAAATGAGTTTTTTGGACTTGGATAGTTTGACAGATGCTGATAAACGCTCTGATTTACTCTTAATTTTTGAAAAGGTAACAGCGTATTTAAATCAAGGTCAAGTTTCACAGGGGAGTCCAATATCCTATCTGATTGATGCTATCGAAGAAAACAAGGTAAGTAGCGATTTTAGCAAGATTGCCCTAGTCATTGATGGTTTTACCCGTTTTTCTGCAGAAGAGGAACACCTAGTGGATTTACTTCACCGTAAGGGTGTTGAAATTATTATAGGCGTATATGCAACTAAGAAAGCCTACACTAGCCCCTTTAGTGAAGGTAATCTCTATCAAGCCAGTGTTGAGTTTCTACGTCATTTAGCTTTTAAATATCAGACCAAGGCAGAAGATGCATGTCAAGAACATAAAAACCTTGATGCTTTTGCCAAGGCCTCAAAATTACTGGAAAGTGCTTATGATTATTCTGAAATCAGTATAGAAGTGGATGCTAAGGATAGAGAAGACTTGCAAATTTGGTCTTGTCTGACACAGAAAGAAGAGCTGGAGCTAGTTGCACGTAGTATTCGCCAGAAATTGCACCAAGAACCTGAGCTAAGCTATAAAAATTTTCGTATCTTACTAGGAGACGTAGAGTCTTATAAACTGTCCTTGCAGACAATTTTTAATCAATATCAGATTCCCTTCTATCTGGGTAAAAGTGAGTCTATGGCTCATCATCCTTTGACTCAATTTGTAGAATCTGTGGGACGTCTCAAACGGTACTATTTCCGTCAAGAAGATTTGATTAACCTCTTTCGAACCGGCTTATATACCGACCTTTCTCAAGAAGAAATCGATAGCTTTGAACAATATATCCGCTATTTAGGTATTGATGGACTTTCTAACTTTAAACAAGAATTTACAAAAAATCATCATGGAAAATTTGATTTAGAGAAATTAAATGAGCTACGTGTATGTGTCCTAAATCCACTAGAAACTTTATTATCCAGTCGTAAGCAAAAGACTGAAAATATCCTTACAAAATGGAATAACTTTTTGAAAGACGCATCTGTTACCAAGCAATTACAATCCTTATCTGAAACGATGGATGCGACAGAGCAAGAAAGACAAGAAGAGGTCTGGAAAGCATTTTGCCACGTAATGGAGCAATTTGTGACCGTATTTGAGGGGACTCAGGTTGCTTTAGATGATTTCTTGGCTCTTCTTCATTCAGGGATGTCCTTATCAAATTATCGTACAATCCCTGCAACGGTAGATACGGTTCTGGTGCAAAGTTATGATTTGATTTCGCCTTTAACTTCTGATTACATCTATGCACTTGGCTTAACCCAGGATCATCTACCTAAAATCACCCAAAATACTAGTCTTTTAAGTGATGAAGAAAGAGAAGTTTTAAACCAAGGTACTGAAGATGGCTCTCAATTACTAATTGCTAGCCATGAAAATCTTAAGAAGAACCGCTATACCATGCTTTCTTTGGTAAATTCTGCCAAGAAGCAATTGGTCTTATCGGCACCAAGTTTACTCAATGAAAATGAGAGTAAAGAGTCAGTTTATCTGCAAGAATTGCAGGATTTTGGTTTTAGCAAGATTGAAAAGAGAATCGATCGAAAAAACCTATCAAAGGATCATATTGGTTCTTATCACAGTCTTTTGTCTAGTCTTGTTGCTTATCACCAGCAAGGTGAGTCCGAGACAAGTGAGCAGGACTTAACCTTTATTAAGGTTCTAGCTCGTGTCATGGGGAAAAAATTAGAAGATCAAGGTCTTGATAATCCTGTCCTACCGACAAGTCCAAAAAGTAAGACTTTAGATACTGAAACCTTGGAAGCCTTGTATCCTCAAGATCAGGATTTCTATCTATCAACTTCTGGATTAACAGAGTTTTATCGTAATGAATACAGCTATTACCTTCGTTATGTCTTAGGCTTGCAGGAAGAATTACGTTTGCGACCTGATGCTCGAAGCCATGGGAATTTCTTGCATCGTATTTTTGAACGAGCTATGAAACTTCCTGTTGATACATCTTTTGATTGTCGTTTAGAACAAGCAATCTCTGAAACCAGTAAAGAACGTGAGTTTCAAGCCATTTATCAAGAAAGTTTGGAAGCCCAATTAACCAAGGAAGTTCTTTTAGACGTTGCGCGTGCAACTGGGCACATTCTACGTCATAATTCTGAAATTGAAACAATTCAGGAAGAAGCAGTCTTTGGTGGCAAGGAACAAGCTTTTGTTCAGTTAGAAAACGGTAGAAATGTCTATGTCCGTGGTAAAGTTGACCGTATAGATCGCTTAAAGACAAGTGATGCGATTGGTGTTGTCGATTACAAATCTTCTCTAACTCAGTTTAACTTCCCTCTCTTTTATAACGGCCTTAATTCACAGTTACCGACCTATCTGGCTGCTCTTAAGAAAGAAGGAAATACAGACTTCTTTGGTGCTATGTATTTAGAGATGGCCGAGCCAGTTCAGTCCTTACAAACTGTCAAAACACTTTCAAAGGCTTTAACAGAAACGACTAAGACTATGAAATATCAAGGGCTATTTCTCGAAAAAGAAATAAAGAACCTTGGGAAACTATATAATAAAAACAAGACCTATCAGTTGTCTGATGAGGAATTCCAGTTATTGCTGGACTATAATGCCCTTATCTATAAGAAAGCTGCAGAGAAAATTTTATCTGGTAGATTTGCTATCAATCCTTACACAGAAGACGGCAGAAGTATTGCCCCTTATGTCCAACAATATCAGTCGATAACTGGTTTTGAAGCTAATTACCATTTAGGTCAGGCAAGATTGTTAGATAAGGTTGCTAAGAGCAATGATAAAGAAACATGGTTTAATAAAATTAGAGAGGAGTTGGAGCGATGAAGTTTTTATCCCAAGAAGAGATTAAAGCTTTGCAAGTAGCAGAAGCTAATTCTGACAAGAAACCAAAGAAAACTGCTGAGCAAATTCAAGCTATCTACAGTTCTGGTCAAAATATTCTGGTCTCAGCATCAGCTGGTTCAGGGAAAACCTTTGTCATGGCTGAACGAATTCTTGATCAACTAGCGCGTGGTGTAGAAATTCGCCAACTCTTTATCTCAACCTTTACGGTCAAGGCAGCAACCGAGTTAAAAGAACGCTTGGAAAAGAAAATCAGCCAACAAATCCAAGAAACGAAAGATGTGGAACTAAAAAAACACCTCGGCAGACAATTAGCTGATTTACCAAACGCTGCTATTGGAACTATGGACTCTTTTACTCAGAAGTTCTTGGCTAAACATGGTTATCTGATTGACCTCGCCCCAAACTTTCGGATTCTTGAGAATGAAAGTGAGCAACTCATCTTAAAAAACGAAGTCTTTCGGCAGGTTTTTGAAAAACATTACCAAAGTAAGGAACAAGAACAGTTTAGTAAGCTGGTCAAGAACTTTGCGGGTAAAAGCAAGGATGCACGTGGATTGCGTAAACAGGTCTATATGATTTATGATTTCTTACAATCCACTAGTAATCCTCAGGCCTGGCTACAGGAATCTTTCTTAAAGGGATTCGAAAAGGCCGATTTTACAAGTTCTAAAGAAAAGCTGGCTCAAGACATTCAGCAAAGACTCTGGGATTTGGAAAGTTTCTTCCGTTACCATCTTGAGAATGATGCCAAGGAATTTGGAAAAGCAGCCTACTTAGAAGCTGTCCAACAAGTTCTTGATGAAATTGGAGCTTTAACCAACGAATCAACTTTTAATCAATATCAAGAAGTTCTAGAGCGAGTTGTGAGTATTTCTAAGGATAAGGGTGGCCGCGCTCTTACAAATGCTAGTCGCAAGGCTGAACTCCTAGAACTTAAAGAAGCGTACAACCAAGAGAGAAAAGACAAGTTTGAAAAGCTAACTGCACTAAATGACCAAATTACGTTATTGAAATTCCAGGAAGATTATCATCAAGAGTCTTGGGATTTGGCAAAGACTTTTCAAGTTTTCATGAGTGATTTTGTTGATGCCTATCGAAAGCGAAAACGCGAAGAAAATGCCTTCGAATTTGCGGATATTAGCCACTATACCATTGAGATATTGGAAAACTTTCCTCAAGTACGAAAAGAGTATCAGGAACGTTTCCACGAAGTTATGGTCGATGAGTACCAAGATACTAACCATATCCAGGAAAGAATGTTGGAGCTCCTTTCTAACGGCTATAATCGTTTTATGGTGGGAGATATCAAGCAGTCTATTTATCGTTTTAGACAGGCAGATCCCCAAATCTTCAATGAAAAATTCCATAGTTTTGCTCAGGATAGCAAAGAAGGTCAATTAATACTGCTTAAGGAAAACTTCCGTAGTAGTTCTGAAGTACTAAATGCTACCAATGACGTCTTTAAGCATCTCATGGATGAGGAAGTTGGAGAGATTTATTATGACGGCATGCATCAACTTGTTTTCGGAAATACTGATTTACACCCTGATCCAGAAAACAAGGCAGAAGTCCTCTTGTATGATAAGGATGTTGATGGTGATTCTAAGGAAGAGGAAGAGTTTTCGACCAACAAACTAACTGGTGAAATGCGAATGGTCATTAAGGAGATATTGCATCTTCATAATGATAAAGGGGTTCCTTTCAATGACATTGCTCTCTTGACTGCCAGCAGAAGTCGGAATGACCAGGTTTTACTTGCTTTGTCGGAATATGGGATACCAGTTAAAACTGATGGCGCTCTAAACAATTATTTGCAATCTTTAGAAGTGCAGGTTATGTTGGATACTCTTCGTGTTATCCATAATCCTCTCCAAGACTTTGCTTTAGTAGCTCTCATGAAGTCTCCTATGTTTAGCTTTGATGAAGATGAATTGGCTCGTCTAGCTCTTCAAAATTCTGAGGATAAGGTTCAAGAGAACTTTTATGAAAAACTAGTCAATGCTCAAACAAAAACTAGTAGACAAAAGGATTTAATAAAATCTGAACTCCATAAAAAGCTTAACCTTTTCTTGGAAACTGTTAATTCTTGGCGTTTGTTCTCAAAAACTCATTCGCTTTATGACCTTATTTGGAAAATCTATAGCGAACGTTTCTACTATGATTATGTTGGTGCTTTACCAAATGGTCAGGCTAGACAGGCCAACCTCTATGCCCTAGCACTACGAGCTGACCAGTTTGAAAAGAGTAATTTTAAAGGCTTATCACGTTTCATAACTATGATTGATCAAGTCTTGGAAGCCAAGCACGACCTTGCCAGTGTGACTGTAGCTCCACCTAAGGATGCTGTGGAGCTTATGAGTATTCATAAGAGTAAGGGGCTTGAGTTCCCTTATGTCTTTATTCTCAATATTGATCAGCAATTTAACAAGCAAGATTCCATGTCTGAAGTTATCCTAAGTCGTAAAAATGGCCTTGGTCTTAAGTACGTAGCTAGAGTAGCTACAAATGCAAAAGAGGAATATCTTCCCTCTACGATTAAGTTATCCATTCCAAGCTTGACTTATAGTCAAAATGAGGAGGAGCTCCAATTAGCAAGCTATTCTGAGTTGATGCGTTTACTGTATGTAGCCATGACTCGTGCTGAGAAAAAAATCTATCTAGTCGGAAAGGGATCACGAGAAAAGTTGGAGTCTAAAGAATATCCGACAAATGGGCAAGGTCTTTTGACTCGTGAAACAAGACTTGACGCTCAAAATTTCCAGGACTGGATTTGGGCCATCTATCAAGAGTTTTCTAAAGAGGACTTACACTTTAGTGTGCGCTTTGAAGGTGAAGAAGACCTAACCAAGGAAGCTATCGGAGAATTGGAAAATAAAAGCCAGCTCCAAGATCTTTCTCAGGCAAGCAACCGTCAGTCTGATACCATTAAGGAAGCTTTAGAAATGCTGAAAGAAGTGGAAGTGTATAATGAAATCCACCGTGCAGCGATTAATCTTCCGAGTGTTCAGACTCCAAGTCAGATTAAGAAGTTTTATGAACCAGTCATGGATATGGAAGGTGTAGTAGTAGCTGGTCAATCTAAACCAAAAGAAAATACTATTCTGTTTGAACTTCCAGACTTCTCCAAGACAGAAAAAGTCACTGGAGCTGAAATTGGTAGTGCTACCCATGAACTCATGCAACGAATCAATCTCGCTAAGAAACCTACTTTGGGAACCTTGACAGAAGCCTTGGAGCAAGTTCAGGCAACTTCAGCTGTTAAAGATAAAGTTAATTTAGAAAAAATCTTGTCCTTCTTTGATACAGCTCTTGGTAAAGAGATTCTTGCAAATCAAGATAAACTTTATCGAGAACAACCCTTCTCTATGTTAAAACGGGATGATAAGAGTCAGGAAGACTTTGTTGTCCGTGGAATTTTAGATGGTTATCTCCTTTACGATGATAAGATTGTTCTATTTGACTACAAGACAGATCATTATGAATATCCAAGTCAACTGATTGAACGTTATAGAGGTCAATTATCTCTATATGCAGAAGCCTTGTCTCGTTCTTACCAAATAGATCAAGTTGAAAAATATTTAATCTTACTTGGCAAAGATATGGTTGAGGTGATCGAAGTCAACTAATATTGTAAAAACTATTGCCTTAATGGCAGTAGTTTTTATTTATTTTCAGTTATGGTATACTAGTTTCAGAAAAGGATGTTAAAGAATATATGTCAAAAGAAATCGATATCGAATACTATCACCAATTAGCTTTACAAAAGCAAAAAGAGCATCGTAAATTCCTTGGAAATCTGAAAAAGAAAGCTCCAAAAAACCTAGATAAGATTGCGCTGGAGATTCACAAAGAAGTGTTTGAAGAAATTGATTGTACAGCCTGTGCTAACTGTTGCAAGAGCCTTGGACCGGATTTTAAGGAAGCAGATATCACACGCATTGCCAAGTACTTTAAAATGAAATTACCAGCCTTCGAAGATGAATTTCTACAGGTAGATGAAGATGGTGATAAGATCTTTAAGTCAATGCCATGTCCATTTCTTGGCAGTGACAATCTCTGTTCCATCTATGATGTCCGTCCCAAGGCTTGTAGAGAATTTCCGCATACCGACCGTAAAAAGATTTATCAAATCAATAATCTGACTATCAAAAACACTTTAACCTGTCCAGCGGCCTATCTTTTTGTCGAGAAATTAAGAGAAAAAATAGAGTAAATAGTTTATTTTATAATAAATACCATCCTCAAATTCATTTGCTATTTGAGGATTTTTTGTATATTTATTAATATTGATTGTTTTTGATTTCTAAAAGAAATGAGTTCCAGTCTTAAAGTTTCTTAAACTTTTTCTTAAAGAAAACTGATATAAGGTATCTTTAAGCGATGTTCTGTATAGTTATACCATCGCTAAGAAAGGAGTGCCGGTATGAACTATATAGTAATTCCAGCTTATCAACCTGATAATAAACTTATCAAACTCATCGAAAAAATACACGAAAAGAGTGATTTTCGTATTCTAGTTATCGACGACGGTAGTTCATCAAAGTGCCAAAATATCTTTGATAAAGCAGAACAATATGCTACGGTACTCCGTAACCGAGTGAATCAAGGTAAAGGCCAAGCACTTAAAACGGCCTTTACTTATATCCAACAACAAAATAGCTATGGAACAGTCGTAACGGCAGATGCAGATGGGCAGCATAAGATTTGGGATATTTTCCGTACGGCTAACAAAGCTTCTGAAAATCCTAATAAGCTAATCTTGGGTGTGCGGGCCTTCACAGGTAAAGTACCCCTTCGTAGCCGTTTTGGTAACAGCTTAACTAAAGCTATCTTTAAACTTCAAACTGGAGTAGGAGTAACAGATACACAGACAGGTCTTCGTGCTTTTACTACAAACTTGATACCGTTTATGCTTAAGATTGAAGGCCAACGTTACGAATATGAAATGAATATGTTGCTCGAAGCTACAAAAGAATATGAGATTTTAGAAGTTCCCATTGAAACTGTCTATATTAATGATAATGAGGGTTCACACTTCCGACCAATAAAAGATGGGCTCATGATTTATAAAAATATCTTTAAATTTGCCTTATCATCTCTCAGTAGCTTTGTTGTAGACTATCTTGTTTACGCTATTGCAATCTTGTTTTTACCAACAGCGCCAACAAGTTTCCGAATTTTCCTAGCTAATGGACTAGCTCGTGTGACAAGCTCCATTTTTAACTACTCTACAAATAAAAAACTAGTCTTTAAAAACGACGCTAGCCTTGTAAAAACAGGGATGGGGTACTTTGGTCTAGCGGTCGGACTCTTTGTCTTAGACACGCTACTGATTCGTCTATTCTTTACTGTATTTGGAATTAATCTTCTAATTTCTAAGATTATTGTTGGTATTCTTCTCTTTGCAGTCTCATGGACTGTTCAGAAGAAGATCATCTTTAAGGAAAGGACATCAACTGTATTATGAAATTTTTAAAGAAACCATATGCTTATGCCTCGATTCTCGGTTTACTCTTGACAGGATCGTTTAGTTACTCAATGTTGAAAACTTTTGTACTCGCTGAAACTATTTCGACAGTAGCAACAACTAATACAAGTTCCAATACAGCTCAAGCTAGTCAAGCAGCTAAAACAGCAACAGTAACTAACTCAAGTTATAAGGACGAGAATATCTCTATCAATTTGACTGAAACGACGGTTAATCATACTCAAGTATATGTTGCAGATGTTACAGTAAGTTCATCAGAATATCTAAAAACAGCATTTGCTCAAAACTCATTTGGAACAAACGTAACAGCTAAAACATCTGTCACTGCTGCAGATAATGATGCAATTTTAGCAGTCAATGGCGACTATTACGGTGCCAATTCTTCGGGTTATGTTATCCGTAATGGAGTTGTCTATCGTGATACTGTCCGTGAAAATTCTAATAATGGTGATTTAGCCATTTATAAAGATGGTTCTTTCAAGATTATTTACGAGGATCAGATTTCAGCTGAGCAACTAGTCAAAGACGGAGTTATTAATCTCTTAGCTTTTGGTCCTGCCTTGGTCGAAAATGGTGAAGTAGTAGTAGGAAAAAACCAAGAAGTTGGACAAGCTATGGCTTCGAATCCACGTACAGCTATAGGTATTATCGACGAAAACCACTACATTATTGTAGTTTCTGACGGACGTACATCTGAAAGTGAAGGTCTCTCTTTGTACCAGCTAGCTGAGGTTATGAAATCCTATGGTGCAAAAACTGCCTACAATCTTGATGGTGGGGGATCCTCTACACTTTACTTCAACGGTCAGGTTATCAATAAACCAACGACTGGAGGAAACAAAATTTCAGAAAGGGCGGTGAGTGATATTGTCTACATCGGTTATTAATCCTAACAAAAAACGTTTTAAAAAAACTGCCATCTCTTATACACTAATTACGATTTTCTTCTTTGCTTTTTCTAGAATTTATGAAACATTTAGTTTTGGAGAAACATCTGTCCATATGCACTATTTATTTGCGGTACCTCTTATTGGAGGAATTCTACTAGCAATCTTTCTCAAAGTTCTTCCACATTTCTCTCGTATCAGTCTAAATCTATGGAATTCGGCAGTAGCGATTATTACAGCAGGTACGCTTTTCCGAGGAATTGTCAATTTATCTGGTCGTTCAACTACTCTTGATGCCCCTTACTGGTATGTAGGTATTGCTTTTGCAGTACTAGCTATTCTCTCCATTTTTATACAAAATAATCCTTTGAAAAATACAAAAATATTTACTTAAACTAATCACAAAGAAGTCTATGGTAAGGCATAAATAGTATTAAAAAAACTAGTCGTACAGTTTATGTACGACTGTTTTTTTACGTTTGTTTCTAAAATATTTAAAATAGATTACAAGTTTCTATCTTCCCCAAAAAACGCTTTTATATTTAAAATAATAATGTATAATATAATGGATAATACCCTATTAAAATAATATCTAGGAAAAATATATACAGAAAGACTGTATTTATTAGGAGTTTAGAATGAAAAAAGTAATGCTGATATGTGCGCTTTCCCTGTCGGTAGCAAGTTTTTCGCAATCCACTATTTTTGCTGATGAGTCTAAAGCAGCAAATAAAGATGAACAAGTTACAACATCAGTTATTAGTAGTGAACCTACAGAGCACAAAGAAGAAAATAAAAGTGAGAAGGAAGCTTCACAAACTACTGTAAAACCTGAGCAGGTAAAAGAAGAAAAAAAAGATTCAAAAAAAGAAACTGAGAAAGCTCAACCAAAAGAAAAAGTAACTGAAGTAAAAAAAGAAGGATGGCAACAGGAAAATAGCCAATGGCTTTTCTACGAAAACAATCAGCCTGTGATCAATTGGAAAAAGATTGGTGGAGTCTGGTACTATTTCAATCAAAATGGTGTCATGCTTAGTAATACCATCTTTGATGATTATCTTTTTAGCAAAAGTGGTGCACTAGTTGAGAATTCTTGGATAAAATTAGGTGACAATTGGTTTTATGCTTCTGAAGAAGGTAAAATAGTTAAAAATAAATGGAAGAAGATTTCTGGTGTTTGGTATTATTTCAATCAAGATGGGATCATGCTGAATAACACCATTTACAATAACTATTTATTTAATGCTAGTGGTGCTTTAGTAGAAAATGGTTGGGTAAAACTTTCTGATAAATGGTACTATGGAGATGCTTCTGGTAAAGTAACTAAAAATAAATGGGAAAAAATTAAAGGTGTCTGGTATCATTTTGATACTGATGGCATCATGGAAAGTAGTATCTGGAAAAATAAATATTACCTAAAAAATAGTGGGGCCATGGCCTCAGCTGAATGGGTCTTTGATCAGAAATACAATAGCTGGTTTTATATAAAACCTGATGGAACATACGCTGAAAATGACTGGCAAGGAGCCTACTATCTTAAGTCTGGTGGTTACATGGCCATAAATGAATGGATTTATGATAAAAACTACAGTGCTTGGTATTATTTGAAAGAAAATGGTGCGTATGTAACTGGTACTTATAATATAAAAGGTAAAGATTACACTTTCCAAAGTAATGGAAAATGGATTTCTGACCAATCGTTACATTATAAAGTGAAACCAATTACGGCTTATATTTATAGTGCATCAGGTACTCGTCTGAGCTATATTAACCAAGGTAGTATTGTTACTGTCACTGGTTCTGAAACTCAAAGTGGTAGAATACCAGTTCAAGTTTCAGGATTATCAGGGTATATGAATAAAAGTGACCTAACAGCAGTGAGCGCTAGCAACGAATTCATACCGCACTATACTAGTGATGGTCGCTATGTATATCATGAATTATCACCATATACTAGTATTCGAGTTGCGCCTCATCATTCTTCAATGTCAGTTGGTAAAAAATATTATTCAGCAGACGGAATTAGCTTTGACAACTTCTCAATTAATAATCCTTTCCAATTTAGAGATTTAAGTAAACCGACTAATTATACTGCTGAAGAGTTAGATAAAGTATATTCTCTAATGAATATCAAAGGAAGTCGTTTAGCTGGGAAAGGGGCTATTTTTAAGGAAGCTGAAAGACGTTATCAAATTAACGCCCTATATTTAATGGCTCATAGTGCTTTAGAAAGTTCATGGGGACGTAGTCAAATTGCAAAGGATAAGAATAATTTCTTTGGTATTGCAGCCTATGATTCAACACCATACCATTCTGCTAAAAGCTTTGATAATGTTGATAAAGGAATTTTGGGTGCTGCAAAATGGATTCGAGAAAATTACCTAGATGAAGGTAGAACTCACCTTGGGAATAAATCATCTGGTATGAACGTTTTATACGCTTCTGATCCATACTGGGGCGAAAAGATTGCTAGTATCATGATGACTATCAATAGCAAACTCGGCGATAAAGACTAAAATACAAAAACGATAACTAAATCAGTTTAGTTATCGTTTTTTATACTTATTCTAGTTATGATTTTTATTTAAAATGTATAAAAGAAATGCAAAAGGATTTACTTTTAAAGTAAATCCTTTTAATTTTGTAATGATTAAAGACTAAAAAACTAAATCTTATCTTCTATATGCCTAATTATTTTCAGTTTTACGAGTTTTTGCAAGAACGACAATAGACGAAACTAGAACAAGTGAACCAAGAACTGCCATAAGACTTCCTTTTCTCTCACCAGTAAATGGGAGTCCAGGTTTTTCTTCAGTTGTAGTTACTGTTGTTGTAGCAACGTCTGCAGTTGTTGTCGTTGTCTTTCGTTCCTCTGTAGTCATAACAGCAGTCGTAGGTGCCTCAGTAGTAGTTACTGTAGTAGTCGTAGGCGCTTCAGTAGTCGTAACAGTAGTCGTAGGTGCCTCAGTAGTAGTTACTGTAGTAGTCGTAGGCGCTTCAGTAGTCGTAACAGTAGTCGTAGGTGCCTCAGTAGTAGTTACTGTAGTAGTCGTAGGTGCTTCAGTAGTCGTAACAGTAGTCGTTACTGATGTTGTAGTAGGCGCTTCAGTTGTTGTTGGAGCTTCAGTTGTTGTTGGAGCTTCAGTTGTTGTTGGGGCTTCAGTTGTTGTAGGAGCTTCAGTTGTTGTTGGGGCTTCAGTTGTTGTAGGAGCTTCAGTTGTTGTAGGAGCTTCTGTTGTTGTAGGAGCTTCTGTTGTTGTAGGTTCTTCAGTCGTAGTTGTAGTTGTTGTAGTTGTAGTTGTAGTTTCTTCTTTTGGATTCACAATCGTTTTTGTTACTGAATGATCAGCTCCAAAATCTTCAACGTTAACTTCAGTATCTGCTTCTTTGATGATATAACCTGATGGTGCTTCAACTTCAGTAATGATGTATTTATCTCTTAACAGTTTGCCAACAGCAATATTACCATTATCATCTGATACAAACTCACCAATAACTTGATTGTTAGCTTGACGAACTACTTTAAATTTAGCACCCTTAAGTGGTTGATTCGCCTCATCTACTTTATGGATATTGATTGAGTAAACATAACCAAGACCAGCACCACCAGCAATTTGAACTGCAGCAGCGTTAATTGCATTCTTGTTTTCAATACCTAGACCTTTAAGCGTTGCTTCATTTTTCAAAACTTCTCCATCTACAGGGTCATAATTTAGACGAACGTTATAAGAAATACGATATTGGTCTTCTTCTGTAATATCACCCAATTCAACAATGAAGGACTGACCATCTTCGCTAATTGTAATCTTATGTTGGTCAGTTACGTCAACGCGATTTGAGAATACCCATTCACCGGTTTCATAAGAGAATTTACCCTTAATAATTTTAATGCTATCTTTTTCGTATGAAGCATTGGTAAATTGTAAGTGGTCCTCAATCGTCACACCTTTGATGTTTTGTTTTGTACGATTGACTGAAATCGTGTATTGGACTTCTCTTTTGTCATTCTCGTTAACCCAGCTAGTCTTTGATAAAAGATAAGGATTACCATCACCTATACCAGTAAATGAAACTTTACCCGCAATTTTTGTTTCTTTGTTAATAGTGATTTCTACTGGGATTTCTCCTTGTTGAGGATGTTTTTTGAAATCGACACGAGCATAGAAGAAGAAAGAGCCTTTTGTATCGTTATGTTTTTCAACATAATCCGTATAAGTTAAAGAAATTGACTTGTTATCCGCACTTACTTTAGCGTAAGCGATAATCTCATTTGTATTGATATCACGAATTTCGAATGATTGTGTATTAATCACCAAAGCGTCTGGTACAGTCATAACAGTTGTATCCCCTGTTTTGACATCTTTTCCAGTTAAATCAAAATTTGCATTGATACGGAATGTAGCCCATTGTTTTAATTCCCAGTCTAGAACTCCGCCTTCATTATTTGATACCTTAACATTTTGGATTGTGTCAACAAACTTTCCAGATACTGAAACTTCGGTAGTTTCTGCAAAAGTTTTACTCAAACTAAATACGAAAATAGTTGTCAATACAAAGATCAAAAATGAGAAAATACTAAACTTTTTCTTTTTGTTCATTATGTACACCCTTCTAATAAATTTAAGATAGTTTTTAAATATAATATACAATAGCGTCAATCAGAAACTGAAAGACGAGTTAGTCATATAGGTTGATTTTATAGACAAACCTTAACAAGCCTCCTCCTAGTCTAACACTAAAACTCCCCTACAGCGTGAATTATATCACAATAAAAAGCGTAGGGCAAATAATAACATAAAATAGTAAGATATTTCCGATAAATTCTAAAAAATAATAAAAAGATTGTTCATTTTTTACAAACTTTTAAAAAATTTTTACCTACATTGAGTTAAAAATTTAGTTAGGATATGAACTAAGTTTTAGAAATAAGGTATTCAATATGATATACTTAGAGCTAAGGATTGTTAATGCATTTTAATAATCATTATTTAGAAACTTTAGGATACTATTCTTATGACTTACAAATTTTTACTCTTCGATTTAGACCACACATTACTTGATTTTGATAGTGCAGAGGATATAGCCTTAACTCAACTTTTAAAAGAAGAAGGAGTAGTGGATATCAGAGCATATAAAGATTATTATGTACCTATGAATAAGACTCTCTGGAAGGATTTAGAACAGAAGAAGATCACAAAACAGGAATTAGTTAATACACGATTTTCAAAATTATTCGCTCATTTTGGAATTGAAAAGGATGGCCAATACTTAGCTGAACGTTATCAGTTGTTCTTATCAAAACAAGGTCAAATTTTTCCTGGGGTTGAAAATCTATTAAAAACTTTGATTAATGACGGCTATGAACTCTATGTTGCGACAAATGGAATAACCTATATCCAGACAGGTCGTATAGATCATTCTGGTATTGCACCATTTTTCAAGGAGATCTTTATTTCAGAACAACTTCATACTCAAAAACCAGATACTGAGTTTTATGAGAAAATCGGGGCTCTAATCCCTAACTTTTATAAAAACGACGCCCTTATGATTGGTGATTCTTTATCAGCTGATATTCAAGGGGGAAATAATGCTGGTATTGATACGGTTTGGTATAATCCCTACCATTTAGAAAATAATACACAAGCCCATCCAACTTATGAAGTTGACTCTTATCAAGCTTTGCTAGAACTCTTAGATAAACTGTAAAAAGCGGTTTAGATAGCCACTTTTTGCTATAATAGAGGCAGTATAGATGAAGGAGATAGCAATGCAACACTCATCTTGGCATAAATTGATTAAGCAAGAACTTCCTGAAGGTTATTTTACTCAGATTAATCATTTTATGGAGCAAGTATATAAAAATGGAACTGTATATCCACCAAAAGATAAAGTTTTTCAAGCTCTTTTGACAACTCCTCTTGAAGAGGTTAAAGTAGTGATTCTTGGTCAGGATCCTTATCATGGTCCTGGTCAGGCTCAAGGTTTGAGTTTTTCTGTTCCAGATAATATTCCAGCACCTCCTTCCTTGCAAAATATTCTAAAGGAACTTGCTGATGATATTGGTCTCAAAACTTCACATGATTTGACTTCTTGGGCGGAGCAAGGGGTTCTTTTGTTAAATGCCTGTCTTACAGTTCCAGCTGGACAATCCAATGGTCATGCCGGTCAGATTTGGGAGCCTTTCACTGATGCAGTGATTAAGGTTGTCAATAATTTAGATAGACCAGTAGTATTTGTTCTCTGGGGTGCTTATGCACGCAAGAAAAAATCATTGGTAACCAATCCTAAGCATTTGATTATCGAATCAGCCCATCCAAGTCCCTTATCCGTTTACAGAGGATTTTGGGGTTCCAAGCCTTTTTCCAAGGTTAATACATTCTTAACAGAGACAGGACAAGAGCCAATTGATTGGCTTAGATAAGGAGAGAATATGCCCCAGTTAGCGACGATTTGCTACATTGATAATGGAAAAGAACTGCTCATGCTTCATCGCAATAAAAAGCCTAATGATGTCCATGAAGGAAAATGGATCGGTGTAGGTGGAAAGTTAGAGCGTGGAGAAACTCCTCAAGAATGTGCTGCCCGCGAAATTTTAGAAGAAACAGGATTGAAGGCTAAGCCAGTTCTTAAAGGTGTAATTACTTTTCCAGAGTTCACGCCAGGCTTAGACTGGTATACCTATGTATTTAAGGTAACTGAGTTTGAAGGAGAGTTGATTGACTGTAATGAAGGAACCTTAGAATGGGTTCCTTATGATGAGGTTTTAAGCAAACCGACTTGGGAAGGGGACCATACTTTTGTCGAGTGGCTCTTAGAGGATAAGCCTTTCTTTTCAGCCAAATTTGTTTATGATGGTGATAAATTATTGGACACTCAAGTGGATTTTTACGAATAAAGGAGAAAGAAGATGCTACTAATTAAAAATGGTCGAGTAATGGATCCTAAGTCTGGTTTGGATCAAGTGTGTGATGTATTGGTTAAGGATGGAAAGATTCACAAAATTGCACCACAAATTAGTGAAGAAGATGCAGAGGTCATTGATGCAACTGATCATGTAGTTGCACCCGGTTTGGTTGATATTCATGTTCATTTCCGTGAACCTGGTCAAACACACAAGGAAGACATCCATACGGGGGCACTCGCTGCCGCTGCAGGTGGATTCACAACTGTTGTGATGATGGCTAATACTAATCCAACCATCTCTGACGTAGAAACCTTACAAGAAGTTCTTCAGTCAGCATCTAAGGAAAAAATCAATGTCAAAACTGTAGCAACTATCACCAAGAACTTTAATGGCCAAGACTTAACTGATTTTAAAGCTCTTTTAGAAGCTGGAGCTGTAGGTTTTTCTGATGACGGCATTCCGCTTGAAAGCAGTAAAGTTGTCAAGGAAGCTATGGAAGAGGCTAAAAAACTCAACACTTTTATCAGCTTACACGAGGAAGATCCTGGCTTGAATGGAATTCTCGGTTTCAATGAAAACATTGCTAAAGAACACTTCCATATCTGTGGGGCAACAGGAGTTGCTGAGTATGCTATGATTGCACGTGACGTTATGATTGCCTATGCAACAAAAGCTCATGTTCATATTCAGCATTTATCTAAAGAAGAAAGTGTTAAAGTAGTAGAGTTTGCTCAAGGTCTAGGTGCCCAGGTAACAGCAGAAGTAGCTCCCCAACATTTCTCTAAAACTGAAGCTCTTCTCTTGACCCAAGGAAGCAATGCAAAAATGAACCCACCTTTACGATTGGAATCAGACCGCTTGGCTGTTATCGAAGGACTAAAATCTGGAGTCATTTCCGTGATTGCAACCGATCACGCGCCTCACCATGTAGATGAGAAGAATGTCGAGGATATCACTAAAGCACCATCAGGTATGACCGGACTTGAAACTTCTTTGTCACTTGGTTTAACTTACCTAGTAGAAGCTGGAGAATTAAACTTGATGCAGTTGTTAGAAAAAATGACAGTAAACCCAGCAAAATTGTATCATTTTGAAGCAGGTTATTTGGCTGAAAATGGTCCAGCTGATATTACCATCTTTGATGATAAAGCTGACCGAATTGTAGACACACATTTTGCTTCAAAAGCAGCTAATTCACCATTTATCGGTGAAGAGTTAAAAGGTCAAGTCAAATATACTATCTGTAAGGGACAAATCGTTTACCAAGCAGATTAAAACTTTATATAGATATTCTTACTATTTACCATTAATATTCTATTGATAACTAGAAAGAGTAGGTATGTATTCAACACAAAATAAAAAAGAAAAAATTCTCTTATTTTTAAAAATCTTTTTTCCAATCTTGATTTATCAATTTGCTAACTATTCTGCATCATTCATAGATACAACCATGACTGGGCAATATGATACGCTTAATTTAGCTGGTGTCTCTATGGCGACGAGTCTTTGGAATCCCTTTTTTACATTTTTAACTGGAATTGTCTCTGCTTTGGTGCCAATTATTGGACAGCATCTTGGTCAGGGTAAAAAGAATGAAGTTGCATCAGATTACTATCAATTTATGTATTTGTCCCTTGGCTTGTCTCTCATTCTTTTTGCCTTGGTATTTTTAGCAGCTCCAGTAGTTCTTCAAAATATGAGCTTAGAGTCTGCTGTTAAAGATATAGCAATTCGTTATTTACGCTTGTTAGCCATTGGTATCATCCCACTTTTACTATTCAGTGTAGTACGTTCACTTCTAGATTCCTTAGGATTGACAAACCTTTCCATGTACTTGATGCTTCTCTTACTTCCTCTAAACAGCGGATTTAATTATTTATTAATTTATGGTAAATTAGGATTTCCAGAGTTAGGTGGAGCAGGGGCAGGATTAGGAACTTCACTAGCTTACTGGTGTGTCCTATTCATTTCTCTTTACGTTTTACAAAAACAAGAGAGGCTCAAGGAGTTTAAACTGAATCAATTATCTCCTTTAAATCTAGAAAAGATAAAGGAAGGGATTGTCTTAGGATTACCAATCGGTGGTACTGTTTTTGCAGAAGTGTCTGTCTTTTCAGCTGTTGGCTTAATAATGTCAAAATTTTCATCTTTCATTATTGCCAGTCACCAATCAGCCATGAACTTTTCTAGTTTAATGTACGCATTTCCTATGAGTATTTCTACAGCTATGGCAATCGTAGTCTCTTACGAAGTTGGTGCAAAACGATTTAATGATGCTAAACAATACATACGCATAGGTCGTTTACTAGCATTCGTTTTTGCTGGCTTAACTCTTTCTTTTCTTTATTTGTATAGAGAAGCAGTAGCAGGACTTTATGGCCAAGATCCAGATTTTATCGCCCTAACAGCTAATTTTTTAACCTATAGTTTATTCTTCCAACTAGCCGATACATTTGCAGCTCCTCTTCAAGGTATTTTACGTGGGTACAAGGATACTGTAATTCCATTCTATCTTGGTATTCTAGGATACTGGGGAGTAGCAATCCCCCTTGGTTTAGCTTTAGATTTTTATACCTCATTAGGAGCATATTCTTATTGGATTAGTTTGATTGTAAGTTTAATTATAAGCGGTATTCTGTATCAATGGCGTTTGAAATACATTCTAAAGATTATTTCTCAACAAAATGATTTCAATCAAATAGACAATTATAAACTAAAAACCCTAAACTAAGTTTAGAGTTTTCGTAATTTAAATTATGTAAAGTTTATAAACTGTCTAAAGCATTTTTTTGTTCATCATTTACGATATGGGTATATAAATCCGTGACTTGCGTGCTTGCATGTCCAAGTTGATGGCTGACCAAAACCTGTGATTTGGTTGCATCATATAGTCTAGTTGCGAGTGTATGGCGAAGTTTATGAGGAGTAACACGGACTTTGAAGTCTTCAGAATACTTGGCCACCATTTTTTCTACACTAGAAGCATCAATTCGATTAGGAACACCACGATAAAGGGTTAGAAAGAGGGCTGTATCTTTTTTTTCTGTTTTATATCTTTTATCTCGAATAGCAAGATATTGTTCAAGATATGGTTTTGCAAAGGCAGCAATATTAACTGAGTCTCGTTTTCCACCTTTTCTTGTTACATCAATGACCATCATTTTAAGGTTCAAATCTCTTATATCAAGATTAACTGCTTCAGATAAACGAACTCCTGAGGCCAAAAGTAAGGCAATAATAGCTAAATCACGCTCTTTATTTTTATTAAATGAAGATAATGCTCGATTTGAGAGACTTTTAGGATATTCCAGGTCTATATAATTTAAAAAACCTTCAGTTTCATCCCCAAGAAATAGTTTTTGCTTAATATTCTCAGCTCTAGCTGCTAAGGTTTCTTTCTTTTTCTTAGTAGCAACCTTTTTCATGACATTTCGGTAAAAATAAGGTTCCCCTTGTTCATTTTCAACCTCTTCAGTCAAGTACTTATAGAGACTAGAAAGGGCAGAAAGGGTACGGTTAATGGTTGTTTGAGATACACCTTGTTTAGTTGTATTAGCATTAAGTAAGGGACGTTCACGTAAATATAGGATAAAAGACTCTAAATCTTTTTTGGTTAAATTCTCCAAAACCGATAAAGGAATATTGGCCATAGAATCAGCATCTGAGATACCAGACTCCAGGACCCAGGTAAAAAAACGATCGTATTCTTTTAAGTATTCGTATAAGGTTGTAAAACTGTATGGAATAGCTAGTTTAGATTGATAGTATTCCAAAACGTACCAAGGCATGATTTGTTTAAGTTTATCGATTCGTTCCAGCAAAATCTCACGTTTCATGTTTTTCTCCAAATCTTTCTATACGAGTAGTATAGCATATTTAGATATATTTTTCAAGAAAATTATAGTTTTTCGGAAAGATGTTATAGGGGAGATTTAGAAATGTTCAAATAAGCTATACAATTCTAAAAAAAGACTAGATTCGCTAAGTGAATAATTGATCATTAATTTATTGGCTAAAAAAATTTCTAAAGCTTCTATAGTTTATTAGAATACAATATAAAAACTCGATACCATTATTTAGGAATCGAGTTTTGATTCATATGATTTGGTCTATCGTTTTAATTACTAATTTTTGACCAACTATATATATAACATAACATTAGTTATGTAAAATACTAATTCTACAACAATAAATCTTTAACATTTCTAATTTCACTTTTTGGAATCACGAGATGAATCATATCACCTAGATACATCCTTGTTGAACCATTAACCGTTTGGCTTTTTCCATTACGGATTTGGGTTGTAATGAGGACATTTGCAGGTAAGTTAAGCTCATGCACTTGTTTACCAGCTATTTTCTCAGATACTGGGATTTCTATTAGGGTAATTTCTCCATAATCATCTACTTCTTCTGGAAACATTTTTTCTAGCATGGCTTCATATACTGGAGCACCTTTTAGTAAATCCATGATAATGTATGCTACTAATGTTACAAGCCCTAAGGGCATAAGATTACGGATATCACCGACCATTTCTGTTACCAGTATCATTGCTGTTAAAGGAGCTTTAGAAATTGCTCCAAAGTAACCGCTCATACCGAGTATTATGAAGATTGGAAATTGTTCTTGACTAATCAAACCAAAATGAAGACATATTGTACCAATAAGTGCACCTAAAAGTGATCCAAGCGCTAAAATTGGTAGAAAAATTCCACCAGGAAGACCACTTCCATAACTTATCATACTCCAGACAAATCGAATAATAAAGTATGCTAACAAAGCTTGAAAAGTGAAACTTTGCTCAGTTAATGAAAGAATTAATTGGTTACCACCACCAAGGATTTGTGGTAGATAGAGTCCAATTGGAATGATTAGGATAAAAGCAAGTAAAGGATAATAAGCTCGATCTAGATGAAGATGTTTTCCGATCCAATCATAAACTAGAGAAACATTTAGAACAGCCTTCTCGTATAGATAACCCGAAACACCCAGAATAATACCCATAACTAGATAAATCCAATATTGATCCAGACTCATCAGAGGAATATTATCAGGCATATCAAGCACAGGTGTTAAACCAAAGATGAGAAGGGAAACAAAGTTTGCTACAAGACTAGCTGCCAGAGTAGAAACCCAGAAAAATCTTGAAAAATGATGATAAACTTCTTCTACAACAAAAAGGAGAGCAGCTATAGGTGCGTTAAAAGCTGCTGCAAGTCCAGCTGCGGCACCACTTGCTATCAGCGATCGCTCTTCGACAGGGCTAGCTTTTAACCATTTGGCAATTCCTTTTCCTCCTACGGCACCTAGCTGAATACTAGGACCTTCACGACCTAGCATAAGTCCACTTGCAATGGCCAAAATACCTAGAATGTATTTCTTCCAGAGGACACTCCACCAATTGAGAGACATGAGACCTTTTAACTCCGCTTCAACTTGAGGAATTCCAGAACCTTTAATATCTTTATCCGAACGGGTCAATCTTGCACTTAGAAAGATTATGAAAATATACATAATTAAAATTATGAAAATATTGATGACCCAGTTCGACTGGTCTTTATATAGGTGTTGGACAAAATGGAAGGATTCTTCGATAAAGAACCGGAATGAGCCTACAATAACTCCCACTATAAGACCAACTAATATTCCTCGAGCAACCTGTGACAAGATAGAGCTTGATGCAAACTCAAATTCATTTTTTGACCTCAGTTTACGTGATGATTCCTCCATAAAACCTTCCTCTATATAAACTTTATTTAGCTTTTGTTACTAATGACTTAATCGGTTCAAAGCTAGTTCTGTGAATTGGTGTAATACCTAGTTTAGCGATACCTTCCAAGTGTTTAGCAGTTCCGTAACCCGCATTTTGACTAAAATCATAACCTGGGAACTCCTGGTCATAATGGTTCATCAAATTATCTCTAGTTACCTTAGCAATAATGGATGCTGCAGCTATAGATAAAGAATTAGCATCTCCCTTTATAATAGATGTCTGTGAAATAGGTAAGTCCAACTCCATGGCATCAATTAATAAGTGTTCAGGTTTTAGCTGTAATTGTGCTATAGCTTCCTTCATAGCTAATTTAGTTGCTTCATAGATATTAACTTGGTCTATGACATGATTATCCATAATCCCGATACCGATTGCTAAAGCATTATCCTTAACGGCTTGAAAAATCTCCTCGTGTTTTTTCTTAGGAATTTTTTTACTGTCATTTAAACCTTTAATTTTACAATTTTGAGGTAAAATCACTGCAGCAGCAACCACTGGACCAGCTAGCGGACCACGTCCAACCTCATCTACACCTGCAATTAGGTTAATCCCTTGAACGTAAAGCTCTTTTTCATATCGAAGCATAGCTTCTAAGCGAAGATTTTCATCCATTTCTGCTTGGATAGCCTTTTTACGCTTTTCAATTTCCTTTTGTACACCTGAACGAGAATCTTTTTCAAATTCCTTAAAAAAGGGACTTTCAAGTTCTCTTATCTTTGCTAATTCTTCTTTTATTTCTTTAATCGTTGCCATTGAGATCATCCAATGTATCTAAGGTGTAGCTACCCAGTTTTCCGTCACGAACTTCCTTAACAAAGAGATTATAAAAGCGATCGTAGTCATCACGGAAACCAAGTAAACGAGTCATATCCATAATGATTTCTGGAGCTTCATCATCCAGATTCATTTGTTTAAAGCGTTCTTGCAGTCTTTCTGGGTAATGATTTTTAAAATAATTGATACCAAAAATAGTCACTTCATCCATTGGAAGCAATTGGTCTTTGATAGCTCCAGTCAATGCAAGCTTGAGTGCAACAGTTTCATCTTCAAATTTTGGCCACAGAATCCCTGGAGTATCTAAGATTTCAAGATCCTTATTGGTTTTAAGCCATTGTTGACCCTTAGTAACACCTGGTTTATTCCCGACAACAGCAATTTTCTTACCAGCTAAACGGTTCATAAGAGTAGATTTTCCAGCATTTGGAATGCCGATGATCATGGTACGCAAGGTTTCAATTTGGATACCACGCTCTTTCTGACGAGCAATCTTATCTGCCATCAGCTTTTTAGCTGCTTCTGTAACTACTTTAACTGTAACTTGCTCTTTTGAATTTATAGCTAGCGTTTGGATTCCTTGCGCTTCAAAGTGTTGACGCCATTCTTTTGTAAGGATTGGGTCAGCAAGATCTGCCTTGTTTAAAATCAGGAGCCTTGGTTTATCTCCTACAATTTTAGTCAGCATTGGATTTTGACTTGACAAAGGCAAACGTGCATCTACTAAAATTGTCACAAAATCAACAAATTTTAAATTTTCCTGAACCTGTCTTCTCGCTTTTGACATATGGCCAGGAAACCATTGTATAATAGCCATTCTATTTCCTTTTCTTCATACAAACTTAATCAATAAATCATAGATGATTACTGTCTATTTTACCATAATTTAGCTAGATTTGCAGAGTGTTAGACAATCAAAAGATTAGAAAAGCCCCTCTTAAAGAAGTGGGGCTTTGGAAATTTTATTGGTGAATAGCTTGTGCTGCAGTGATGAGAGTAAGATTATAAACGTCATCTGAGCTACATCCACGTGAAAGGTCATTAACTGGCTTATTCAAACCTTGTAAAACAGGTCCTACAGCTGAGAAACCACCTAGACGTTCTGCAATCTTGTAACCGATATTTCCTGCTTCGATACTTGGGAAGATGAAGACAGTTGCTTGTCCAGCTACTTTACTTCCTGGAGCTTTCAAAGCTGCTGTTTCAGGGTGGAAGGCAGCGTCAAATTGCAATTCTCCATCAATTTCAAGGTCGGGACGCAATTCGTGTGCACGTTTAGTAGCTGCTACCACTTTATCAACGTTTTCACCGAAACCAGAACCTTTACTTGAGTAACTCAACATTGCAATTTTCGGCTCGATACCAAACATTTTAGCTGTGATTGCTGAGTTAATAGCAATTTCAGCTAGGGCATCAGCATCAGGATTAATGTTGATTGCACAGTCTCCGAAAAGATAACGTTCTGAACCACGAGTCATTAAGAAAGCACCTGAAGTACGAGTTACATTTGGACGAGTTTTAATGATTTGAAGTGCTGGACGAACAGTTGCAGCAGTTGAGTGAAGTGCACCTGAAACCATACCGTCAACCAAGCCCATATAAACTAGCATAACACCAAAGTAGTTAACGTCTTCACGCAAGAGTCTAGCAGCTTCTTCTTCTGTTATCTTACCGTTACGACGTTCTACAAGAGAAGCAACCATATCGTCAAATTTAGCGTAATGATCTGGGTCGATGACTTCATACCCCTCATGAATTCCTTCGATTTCAAGGTAGATTTTGATTTTTTCAGGTTTACCAAGTAATACTGGGATAACATCTGTTTCTTTCACCAAACGTTTTGTAGCTTGTAGGATACGAGGTTCTTTCCCTTCGGGTAGAACAATGCGCACATTTTTACCAACTAGGTTGGTTTTTAGACTTTCAAAAACTTCCATGAGTTTTCTCCTTTAATATTAATTAATTGATAACTTAGTTATTAAATTCTTAAAATCATCTGGCAGTGGAGATGATATTTCCAACTGTTCTTCAAGAAAAGGATGATAAAAAGATAAGAAATGGCAATGTAGCGCTTGACGCTGTATGCCATGCTCTAAACTTCCACCATAGAGGTCATCTCCAAGTAAGGGAAAACCAATATGTGAAAAATGAACACGAATTTGGTGTGTTCTCCCAGTATGTAATCGAATATCGACTAAATGTATGTCTCCATAGGATGCTATGACCTTGTATTCTGTATGAGCATATTTACCACCTTTGGCTACACGCCTTGTGATGATAGAATCTTCGTCTCTTGCAATGGGAGCTATGATATTTCCTTCTGGTTCTATAACCCCTGCTCCTTTTACAAGAGCAAAGTACCGTTTTTCAATACTTTTTTTCTGAAGTTGTTTATCTAGCCTTGCATGAGCATATCCATGTTTGGCAAATAGCATCAAACCAGACGTGTCTCTATCTAATCTGGTTACAATGTGCACTTGTTGATTCTCGTAAGCTTGTTTTACGTAGTAACCTTTAATAAAATTAGCAATAGTATTTGAGTGATTAACACTAGGAATAGAGGCCACCCCAAATGGTTTGTTTAGAATTAGAAAGTGGTCATCTTCAAACAAAATATCCAAGGGATAATCTATGGATTCCAGTGTTTCAAACCCTTCCTCTGGAGGAATGTCAATCACTACTTGATCCCCAATATCTAATAAATAGGTTGCATTTTGTGATTGGCCATTAACTCGAATATCTCCACCTCGAAATTTAATTTTAGCCAACAAGCCTTTGGAGACTTCATGTTTTCTGAGAAAGGTTTTTACCTTAACGTGCTCATCAGCAATAAACTCAAACCTCATTGTTCATCAACCTCGCCGATAAAGGCATCCTTTACACGGTTCCAGAAACTTGTGTGACTTGGAGTTGCCACGAAGTTAATCTTGTGGTGATCAATCTGATATTCAATTCTTTCGATATTACGGAAAGAATAAATACTGTTGTCAATAGAAATCGTATGATAGTCATTTCGAGTTGGAATAACTTCTATTTTATCCTTTTTAGGAACAATGATTGACGAACCTAAGGTACGATAGATCCGATTGTTAAGGCTAGCTATTTCAGCTAATTGAAGGGCTTCAATCGTCGGATGTAAGACTGCTCCACCGAGTGATTTATTATAGGCTGTACTTCCTGTTGGAGTTGATACAGTCAATCCATCTCCTCGAAAGCGTTCGAAAGGAACATGATTTATCACGACATCGGCAACCATAGTTCGATCAGTTCTTCGAATGCTAGCTTCATTTAGAGCACGGTAGACTTTTACTTCACCATTCTCTAGATAAATCTTGACATTTAATAATGGATACGAAACCTTAGCTCCTGTATCCAACTGTAAATTAGTAACTAGTTGATCTAATTC
The DNA here is from genome assembly GCF_900095845.1 of Streptococcus timonensis. Classification (GTDB taxonomy): domain Bacteria; phylum Bacillota; class Bacilli; order Lactobacillales; family Streptococcaceae; genus Streptococcus; species Streptococcus timonensis. The sequence goes on along the minus strand of NZ_FMIX01000004.1, from coordinate 757,910 downwards.
AAAATCTCTATAATCAGTATAGAAACCAAGATGTCCCGTATGAACCCCTACAAAACGAACCTTATCTAACTGATCCTCATACTTGTGAAAAGCAGATAAAAGCATTCCATCTCCTCCAATGGAAATAACAATATCAGGATTTTTATCATTAAGTATGAAATGATTCTTTTTTAAGAGATCTTTTAGCTCGTATAAAACTCTTCTACTTTGAGGCTTACGGTTGGCGATCAGATCAACCCTTTTACCTGTATTCTTCATCTGTATCGTCACTATTTCCTACCCCGTCATTTAATTTCCGATGCAAAGGATCAAAGAGTGCTTGTGCTTCTTGAATATCATCTCGAATCTTGCTCATTTCCTCATCTAACTGGTGAGAAATTCTAGCTGTAATTTCCAAGCGTTCCTTTATTTCTTCTGGAAAATCTCCTTGATACTTATAGTTGAGAGAGTGTTCAATTGTAGCCCAAAAATTCATGGCCAAGGTACGGATTTGAATTTCAGCTAAAATTGTCTTTGAACCATTAATTGTATCAACTGTGTACTCGATGATTAGATGATAAGAACGGTATCCTGAAGCTTTACGATGTTTGATGTAGTCACGTTCTTGGATAATTCTCATGTCCTGTCTTTTATGCAGAATTGAGACAACTTCTTGAACGTCATCTACAAACTGAACCATAACTCGTAAGCCAGCGATATCTTGTAAATCTTGTTCTAAGGTATCATAGCTAATTCCACGACGAATCATTTTTTCTTTGATACTTTCGATAGGTTTAACACGTCCCGTTACAAATTCAATTGGTGAATGTCTATTTTGCTTACGGTACTGTTTTCGAATCCCTCGTAGTTTAATTTTTAACTCGCCAACAGCTTGAATGTAAGGATCTAAAAATTCTTCCCATTCAGTAATCATATATGTTATAGATTCACCTCTCTTTAGCTACAATATTCATTTACTCTTTGATTTTCATGAAAAAATCATATACAATAAATACAGTTATTATTATACCATAAATCGCTTTCAAACAAAATAAAAGGTTCTCAAAATGAAACATTTAGAAATAGAATTAAAAACTCTTCTAAAAAAAGAAGACTATATAAAATTAAAAGAGTATTTTTCGGATATTACTCCTATTACGCAAAATAACTACTACATAGATACTTGTGACTATAAGCTACGTAGCAATAAGATAGCCATGCGTATTCGGACTTTTGAAGATAGTGCTGAATTAACTATTAAAATTCCTCAAGATGTAGGTAATATGGAATACAATCAGGAACTTAGCCTTGAGGAAGCTGGCAATGCTATAGATCAAGCTCTTATTCCCGATGGTTTAGTCCTCCAGGAATTAAGAAATCGTGGTATTCAAATTACAGACTGGCTTGTTTTAGGGTGTTTAACGACCGTTCGTTATGAAAAAGAGACAGACATTGGTCTAATGGCTCTTGATGAAAGTCTCTATTTTGATGTAACTGATTATGAACTCGAATTAGAAGTCGCTGACGAGGCTAAGGGAACTATTGATTTTATAGCTTTTTTAGAAAAAAATCATATAGAATATCAGAAAGCACCATCTAAATTAGTTCGATTTATAGAAAAAAGTAAAAAAGACTGAAAATATCTACTTTTTTTGGTAGAATAGAATGGATAAAAATAATTGAAATCTTTTTCATAGAAACTTTAATTTTTGTATTGTTTAGTTTTTAAAACAATACATTATTAACTGTTTTTGGGTATAAGATTCAGATAATTATAGAGGACGGTTTATCAATGTCAGATACAAAAAACATGAAGCTTTTCGCTCTTAATTCCAATAAGGAAATTGCACAAAAGATTGCAGATGCTGCTGGAGTACCTCTCGGTAGAATTTCTTCTCGTCAGTTCTCTGATGGAGAAATTCAAGTCAATATCGAAGAAAGTGTTCGTGGATATGATGTTTATATCATTCAATCTACTTCTTATCCTGTTAGCGATCATTTGATGGAACTTTTAATCACAGTTGATGCCTGTGTCCGTGCTAGTGCAAACACCATTAACGTTGTTCTTCCATATTTTGGTTATGCACGTCAAGATCGTATTGCTTCTTCTCGTGAGCCTTTGACAGCTAAACTAGTTGCTAACATGTTGGTAAAAGCAGGCGTAAGCCGTGTTCTTACTTTGGACTTACATGCTGTTCAGGTACAAGGTTTCTTTGATATCCCTGTTGACAATTTATATACAGTTCCTCTATTTGCTAAACACTATTGTGATAAAGGACTCGTTGGACCAGATGTGGTTGTCGTTAGTCCTAAAAACTCTGGTGTTAAACGTGCTCGCAGTCTTGCTGAATACCTTGATGCTCCAATCGCAATTATCGACTATGTTCAGGATGATTCAGAACGCAACCAAGGCTATATTATCGGTGAAGTTGAAGGGAAAAAAGCTATCCTAATCGATGATATTTTAAATTCCGGTCGTACATTCTCAGAAGCAGCTAAAATTGTTGAGCGAGAAGGTGCTACTGAGATTTATGCAGTTTCAAGCCATGGACTATTTGTTGATGACGCTGCAAATTTATTGGATGCTAGCAATATTAAAGAAATCCTTGTTACTGACTCAGTGGCTACTCAAGGTAAAACCCCTAAGAATGTAAAATACATCACTGCAAGTGAGTTAATTGGTGATGCTATGGTACGTATTCATGAGAGAAAACCGGTTAGTCCACTATTTAAATAAATAGAAAAGGTGATCTTTTGATTTATTTGGATAATGCTGCCACGACTCCAATGTCACCAGCAGCTATTTCTGCTATGACACAAGTCATGCAAGATATTTATGGAAATGCTTCAAGTATTCACAGTCATGGTCGTCAAGCTGGCAAATTATTACGACAAGCTCGCCAAGACTTGGCTGAATTATTAGGTACGAAACCTCAACATATTTTTTTCACTGCTGGAGGTACAGAGAGTAACAATACAGCTATTATTGGTTACTGCCTCAGACACCAGCACAAAGGGAAACATATTATCACTACCGCTATCGAACATCACTCTGTTCTTGAACCAATCGAGTATCTTGTAGAAAATTTTGGTTTTGAAGTGACTGTTTTGCAACCTTATGACCAGGAGATTACTGCAAAACAAGTAAAAGATGCACTTCGTGATGATACTATTCTAGTATCTACCATGTATGTAAATAATGAAACTGGAACTATTTTGCCGATTACTGAAATTGGAGAGGTCGTAAGAAATCACTCAGCTGTCTATCACGTAGATGCTGTTCAGGCTGTAGGTAAACTAACCATCAAACCAGAAGAGTTAGGAATTGACTTTCTTTCAGCGTCTGGGCATAAATTCCATGGGCCAAAAGGCGTAGGGTTCCTTTATGCTTCTACTATGGACTTTGATTCCTACATCCATGGCGGAGATCAGGAACATAAAAAAAGAGCAGGTACAGAAAATCTTCCAGCAATCGTAGGAATGGTAGCTGCCATTAAAGAAGAATTATCTAAACAAACTGAAAACTATCAAACTGTACAAAGATTGCAGGACCTATTTCTAACTAAGATTAGTAGCTTGAACTACTACATCAATCATGGAAAAGAGCAACTCCCTTATGTCCTAAACCTTGGTTTTCCAGGGCAAAAAAATGATTTGCTTCTACTTCGAATGGATTTAGCTGGCATTTCTATTTCTACAGGTTCAGCATGTACAGCAGGAATTGTACAAACAAGTCATGTACTAAAAGCTTTCTATGGAAATGGTTCACATCGTCTTCATGAGTCTGTCCGAATTAGTTTGTCGCCTCAGAATACTGATGAAGAGATCATTCAACTTGTAAACACATTAAAAGAAATAATTGGAGATTAATAAATGGCATTTGAAAAAACTATTCAACTTAAAAATTGTCGTTACGAATACACTATCAGCCCTTCTATTAAAAAATTTACACTTAAAGATAACACTTTTTATGAAACAAAGGTTGGTAACTATGAATTAACTCGCCTTCTCGAAAAAGTTCCAAATAGTGGCGAAGGCTTCCAACTTAAGATTGTTATTAACAAAGACCTAACAGGTGCTAAAATCAATATTACTGATAAGTTCGGCTTACGCTTGGTTGACATCTTCAAATCTGAAGATCATAAAATCCATCAAGAAAAGTTCTATTTCTTAATGGATAGTTTGGTAGAACGTGGTGTATTTACCAAAACCGAAAAATAGAAGGATAGAATAATGTTTCGACTAACCTATTTAGATGCTTATCAAGTTGAACGGACTTTATCTTATCAAGATTATGATGAACTAATGCTATCCTTATCAGGATGTGTTACATTACCAGATTTCTATGAAGTGACTTCGCTAAGCTATCAGGATAAGATCATTTATCGCGGATATATTGGAGACTTGTATCGTTTTTTAACGACTTTTGATGTAAAAAAGATAAACTAAGATATTTCTTAGTTTTTTCTTATATATGTTGCTTTTCTCACAAAGTTACTATAAAATAGGATATAGAAAGGTTGTGATATTGTGAAAGAAAAACAATTTGATATTCCGAAGGCCACAGCGAAAAGACTTTCTCTATACTACAGAATTTTTAAACGTTTCAATGGGGAAAGAATGGAAAGAGTTAATTCTAAACAGATTGCTGAAGCTATTGGCATCGACTCTGCTACTGTTAGACGTGATTTTTCATACTTTGGTGAGCTTGGGCGTCGTGGATTTGGATATGATGTCAACAAACTAATGACTTTTTTTGCTGATCTTTTAAATGATAATTCTATTACCAATGTTATGCTGGTAGGTATTGGAAATATGGGACATGCCCTCCTCCACTACCGCTTCCATGAACGCAATAAAATGAAAATTATTATGGCTTTTGATTTGGACGAACATCCAGAAGTCGGAACAGTTACAGAAGATGGTATACCTATTTACGGTATTTCCCAAATTAAAGATAAAATGAAAGATGCTGATGTAAAAACTGCTATCTTGACTGTCCCTAGTGTAAAATCACAAGAAGTTGCAAATCTCCTGGTTGATGCAGGTATTAAAGGGATACTCAGTTTTTCTCCCGTACACCTTCATCTACCTAAAGATGTTGTCGTGCAATATGTTGATTTGACTAGTGAATTGCAAACTCTCCTCTATTTTATGCGTAAAGAGGATTAGAAAGCGACTTGATTTATGAAAAAACCAGTTATTGGGATTACAGGAAACGAAAAAGCCCATCCAGACGATGAGCTTATGATGAGTTATGCTGCCAAAGGCTTTGTTGAAGGAGTTAAGGAAGCTGGTGGAATTCCCATTATCCTACCAATTGGTGATGAAGTAATGGCCGGTTACTACATTAGTTTAATTGATAAACTTATTTTAACTGGTGGACAAAACGTTGACCCTAAATACTATGGTGAGCCCAAAGCTATTGATAGCGACGATTACCACCTTCAACGTGATATTTTTGAGTTAGCGCTCATTAAAGAAGCAATCAAGCAAAATAAACCAATTTTTTCTGTTTGTCGTGGTACTCAGCTCTTTAACGTTGCCATGGGTGGAACACTTTATCAAGATATCGAAGATCATTGGCAAGATACTTCTGCTGAATACACCACTCAGCGACTTGTCACCGAACCAGATACTATTCTAAGAGAAATCTATGGAGAAATCTCTCATATCAATTCTTTCCACCATCAGAGCATCAAAGATTTAGCTCCTAATCTTAAGGTTGTAGCACATGATCCTAAAGATGGTATTATCGAAGCTGTTACAACTACGGATGGCTTCCCTTATCTTGGGGTTCAATGGCATCCTGAATTTCTCTTTGAAAATCGCCCCAAAGATAAAACACTTTTCGACTATGTCGTCAATGAAATGTAAAACCTGTATCATATACAGATTTTTTATATCATATCCGTCTTCTCCCGGTAACTAAAATAATCAGAATGAGAGACAATTAAATGGTCCAATAAGACCAATCCCATTAATTCACAGGCTTCTTTAACAAGCTTCGTAACATGGTCATCATTGGGGCTAGGAACTACTGCTCCTGATGGATGATTATGAACCAGAATCACAGACGTTGCCATATGCTTCAAAGCGTAGTGGAGAATTTCTCTGGGTTCAGCAATGCTTCTCGTGGCAGACCCGATAAAAATAGTCTGCTGGTGAATGATTTGATTTTGAGTATTCAGATAGAGCGCCACTAGGTGCTCTTGTTTTTTATCTCCAAGCTCAGACTGCATCTTTTTAGCTAATTTACGACTGCTAAGAATACTCTCCATTTCCACTGTTTCCCTTTTATGGATACGGTAGCCTAGTTCAATAACGGCTTGTAATTCGATAGCCTTTACACGTCCAATCCCCGATAGAGTCTGCAATTCCTGTAGACTCATTCTTTTGAGGTCAGTTAAGCATGACAGCTGATTTAAAACCTTCTGTGCTATTTCAAAGACATTGGCCTGTTTTGTGCCTGTCCTTAGTAATATTGCCAGTAATTCTTGGTTGCTGAGTGCTTCTACTCCTTCTCTGACTAGTCTCTCTCTTGGTAAAAGTGAATCTTCTTGAAATGAAATACTATACATAAAAATCCTCCTCACTTTATTATTCGTGAGAAGGATGCTTAATTTCATAAAAACTAGTTATTTTTAGATTTTTTCAAGTGCTAGTCGTAAATCTTCAATCAAATCATCGACATTTTCAAGACCGATTGAAAGTCGGATTTGATTTTTAGTTACTCCTGCTGCTTCTAGATCAGAGTCAGACAATTGAGAATGAGTTGTAGTTGCTGGATGAACGACCAATGATTTGGCATCTGCTACGTTTGCAAGGTTTGAAAAGATTTCTAAGCTATCAATCACCTTACGAGCTTCTGCTTCTCCGCCTTTAACGTGGAAGGTAAAGATTGAACCAACACCTTTTGGTAAATATTTCTCCGCCAAGGCATGGTAAGGGTTATCAGCTAATTTTGGATAATTGACTTTTTCAACTTTTGGATGGTTCACAAGGAAATCAACGATTTTCTCAGCATTTTGAACATGACGTTCAACACGGAGAGATAGTGTCTCAAGACCTTGTAGGAGCAAGAATGAGTTAAATGGTGAAAGGGCAGCTCCCATATCGCGAAGCAATTGCACGCGAGCAGCAACGATAAAGGCTGCAGCACCAACATCACGAGTATAGCTGATATTGTGGTAGCTTGGATCTTCATCGACTAATTGAGGGAATTTCCCTGAAGCAGCCCAGTCAAACTTACCGCTATCAACAATGACACCGCCAATAGTTGTACCGTGTCCACCGATAAATTTAGTCGCCGAGTGAACCGAGATATCTACACCGTGTGAAAAGACATTGATAAGATAAGGCGTTGCAAAGGTATTGTCTGAAACCAAAGGAATCTGATGTTTATGAGCAATTTCAGCTATTTTTTCAATATCAGGAATGTTGATAACTGGATTACCCAAAGTTTCAATCAAAACAAGTTTTGTATTATCTTTAATCGCTGCCTCTACTTCTTCTAGATTATCAATATCAACAAAAGTTGTGGTGATTCCGTAACGAGGAAGGGTTTCTTTCAAAAGGTTAAAGGTCCCACCGTAGATAGTTGAAGCTGCAACCACATGATCACCAGCATGAGCAAGTCCAAGGATAGTATAAGTAAGAGCTGCCATCCCAGAAGCTGTGGCAAGTGCACCTACTCCGCCTTCTAGTGCTGCAATACGCTCTTCAAAGGATGAAGTTGTTGGATTGGTAATACGAGTATAGATATTTCCAGCTTTTTGAAGGGCAAAAAGGTCTGCGCCTTCTTGTGTATCTTCAAATACAAAAGATGTTGTTTGATAAATTGGTACAGCACGAGACTTGGTAGTAGCATCTACCACTTGTCCTGCATGCAATTGAAGAGTTTCAAATTTAAATTCACGAGTCATAATCAGACCTCCAAAGATTTCATTAGTTTAATTGTATCATCTATGGCAGTCAGTTACAAATACAACTTTGTTATATATTGGCATAAGTAATAGCTATGGCTATTATTAAAATTGTAGAACTTTTTTCAGAAAGTTTAAAAAGTTTGTTTTTACTTCTCCTATACTTTATAATGGATAAAAAGGAGAAGACTATGTCAGAAATTACACATGAAATTGATTCAAACTTCGCTGGTCGTTTAAACATTTTACGTGCTGGTGTGCTCGGAGCCAATGACGGGATCATTTCCATCGCTGGGGTTGTTATTGGGGTTGCCAGTGCAACCAGCAATATCTGGATTATCTTTCTATCAGGTTTAGCTGCCATCTTAGCAGGTGCCTTTTCTATGGCTGGAGGTGAATATGTTTCAGTATCCACTCAAAAAGACACTGAAGAAGCCGCTGTTGCTCGTGAGCAATTACTTTTGGATAAGGATATCGAGGCTGCAAAAAAATCTCTCTATGCTGCTTATCTTCAAAATGGTGAGTGTGAAACTTCAGCTCAACTTTTAGTCAATAAAGCTTTTCTTAAAAATCCACTTAAAACCTTAGTTGAGGAAAAATACGGAATCGAGTATGAAGAGTTTACCAATCCTTGGCATGCTGCAGCATCTAGCTTCATCGCTTTTGTTCTTGGTAGTTTACCACCATTGCTTTCCATCACCATCTTTCCAAGTGACTATCGCATCCCTGCTACTGTTTTTATCGTTGCGATTTCTCTATTGATTACAGGTTATACCAGTGCCAAACTCGGAAAAGCCCCAACCAAAACAGCTATGATTCGTAACCTTTGTATCGGTCTTTTGACCATGGGAGTGACCTATCTATTTGGTCAGTTGTTTAGTATTTAAAAAAGATACCTCGAGGTATCTTTTTTATTATCCAAACATAAACGATTAAGTAAAACTACCAAAACCAACCTTCATTATCATCGATTGGCTCAGCCTCTTTCATCTTACGTGGTCCTGTTCCGTACATTTCTGCTTCGATATCTTCCTTTGTTGGCAAGATAGAGGCTAGGATGATGTAGATGATGATTCCAAGTCCGAAGTTTGCGATTGTAAAGATAGCAAAAATGAAGCGCACAAGAGTAACATCAAGGTCCCATTTATCAGAGAGTCCAGCAAGCACTCCTGATATCATACGATTTCGTCTCATTTTGTAAAAATTTTTATTCATAGTTTGTACCTCTTTCGGTATTCTTGAAATAAGTATAACATGAACTAAAATACCCTGCATCAGTCCTTAGGCGGATTTTGCAAAATGAGTTTACCACGACAGAGACCACAACGATAACGTTTGGTATCAATTCGTCGCTTTCGTTGGTAGGTTTGGCGACAAGTCTGACAAGTATAGACTAGATCTGGTGTTTGACTAACACTTGATAAGGGAGGAACAAAGCGGAGCCCGTCTACTTCTTTTAACAGTTTCTTAAAGGCTGCATCTTTATGTTTATACCCCTTGCCCTCATAGTATAGATGATAATGACAGAGTTCGTGACGGACAATTTTCCGAAATAACTCTAAACCAAGTTCTTGATAGACTTTGGGATTAAAATCCAAATGCCCATCCTTTGGAAAGAATCGCCCACCTGTCGACCGTAGACGAGAATTCCATTGAGCTTGGTGTTGGAAAGGTTTCCCAAAGTCTTCTAAAGAAACTTGTCGAACGTAATTAGTTAGATTCATCTGGTGCAAGGAGCGACAGATTTACTTTTTCTCGTTGGACATCAATCTTCTTCACCCAAACGGTTACCAAATCACCAACTGAAACGACTTGACTCGGATGCTTGATGAATTTCTTGCTCATGTGAGAGATATGAATCAGGCCATCCTCGTGAATACCAATGTCAACAAAGGCACCGAAGTCAACGACATTACGAACAACGCCCTCAAGCTTCTGGCCAACTTTCAAGTCTTTGATATCCAAGACATCCTGACGAAGTACTGGAGCATCAAAAGAATCACGAAAATCACGTCCTGGTTTTAAAAGATCTGCAATAATATCTTTGAGGGTTTCTTGACCGAGGTCTAATTCTTGGGCCATTTCCTTGATTGAAATAGATTTGAGTTTGGCTTGTGCTTCTTCATTTAGGTCTTTGATGTCCAAACGTTTGAAGAGTTCCTTAACAGCAGCATAGTTTTCTGGGTGAACACCTGTATTGTCAAGGATATTGCTACTTTCAGGGATACGGAGGAAACCTGCAGCCTGTTCAAACGCTTTAGCACCTAAACGAGGAACTTTCTTGATTTGGGCGCGTGAAGTGATTTTACCTTCTTCTTCACGATACTTCACGATATTTTCAGAGATTGTTTTGTTAAGCCCAGCTACGTGCGAAAGTAAGGCTGGACTAGCTGTATTGACATTGACACCAACTTGGTTAACTACTGTATCAACAACAAAGTCCAGACTTTCAGACAGTTTTTTCTGACTAACATCGTGCTGATATTGACCAACACCTATAGATTTGGGATCAATTTTAACCAATTCAGCAAGTGGGTCTTGCAAGCGACGAGCAATAGAAATAGCAGAACGTTTTTCAACGGTTAACTCTGGAAACTCCTGACGAGCAAGTTCACTAGCTGAGTAGACAGATGCCCCGCTCTCATTTACAATAACATAGCTGACCTCAGGAAAATCTTTAAGTACTTCAGCGACAAAGGCTTCACTCTCACGACTAGCAGTACCATTACCGATAGCAATGATTTCCACACCATATTGGCCAATCAAATCTGTTAAATCTCTCTTTGCTTCTTCAATCTGACGAGCTGAAGCTGGTTTAACGGGATAAATGACTTGAGTCGTCAGCATCTTCCCGGTCGCATCAACGACTGCAAGCTTGGCACCTGTACGAAAGGCAGGGTCAAATCCAAGAACAACGCGCCCTTTAAGAGGAGCAACAAGGAGAAGATTGCGAAGGTTTTCTGAGAAGAGTTGGATAGCTCCTTCTTCTGCCTTTTCTGTTAATTCTGTACGAATACGACGCTCAATAGCAGGCAAGACCTTCTTCTTAACAGATTGCTGAATAACTTCATCAATATAAGCATTTTTAACTTTAAAACGAACACTAAAGAAAGATAGAATACGATCAGTCGCATGCTCAAAGCCAATTTTCAAAATACCTAGCTTCTCACCGCGATTAAGGGCAAGCGTACGGTAGCCTTGCATGTTTGCAACTGTTTCTGAGAAATCGTAATAAATCTGAAAGACTTGTTTTTCATCAAGAGTCTCATCTTTGACTTGAGAAGTAATCTTAGAGCGTCTAAGTACCTCTTGATAGGTCATTGAACGTAAATGAACATCCTCAGATAGTGCTTCAACCAAGATGTCTACAGCCCCAGCCAAAGTTTCTTGAGGAGTTTCGAAACCTTCACAGACAAAAGCTTCTGCTTCTTTTTCTAGGTTAGAAACATTTTGTAAAATTAAACGAGCAAGTGGAAAAAGTCCAGCCTCACGCGCAATCGTTGCCTTGGTCCGACGTTTCTCCTTATAGGGAAGATAGAGTTCTTCTACATCTGCGAGTTTTTCAGCTGATAGAATTGCTTCTTCTAACTCCTTAGTTATCTTGCCTTGCTCTTTAATTTTTGCTAAGACCGCTTCCTTACGATCATTTAGAGCAGTTAAACTCTTATCGAGGTCGATAATAGCCTTAATGGCTACCTCATCTAGACTTCCGGTCATATCTTTCCGATAACGGGCGATAAAGGGGATAGTTGCTCCTTCTGCTGTCAAAGATAAGACAGTATCAATCTGCTTTAAAGTTACACCCAAATCTTGGGAAATTTTTTCATATTTTTTATCCATGAAACTATTATACCATAAGGAAGAAAGCTTGTTTTCATTAATTTGATGCTTTCATTCAACTTTATAAAGATAAAAGCCATGTTTATTTTAAAATCCAAACATTTCTTAGAAATAATAGTATAATAGTGTTAACTAAAAGAATCGAGGTATGCCTTATGGCTGTTAAATTTACAAAAACTGATGACTTAGATAAGATGTTCGAAGAATTCGCTAAACTACCTGATTTGAAGCAAGTAACTTTCCCAGACGACAAAGAAAAGAAAGATAAGGCAGAAAAGAAAAAATAAATGACACTCTTTCAAAGTTTACCTTCTAGTGTGTTACAAGCTGGCGCCATTTTTCTTTCAATTATCATTGAAGCTTTACCCTTTGTCTTAATCGGTAGCATCATCTCTGGTGCCATTGAAGTCTATGTCACACCTGAGAAGGTTTATAAATTTCTCCCTAAAAATCGCTTGGGGAGAATCTTTTTTGGTAGCTTCATCGGTTTCCTCTTCCCTTCTTGCGAGTGTGGAATCGTTCCGATCATCAATCGTTTTTTAGAAAAGAAGGTTCCAAGCTATACAGCCGTTCCCTTTTTAGTAACCGCTCCTGTCATCAATCCCATCGTACTTTTTGCGACTTATTCAGCCTTTGGCAATTCAATTCAAATGGTTTTCCTAAGAGCTTTGGGCGCGATTCTAGTTGCTACTATATTGGGTATCTTTCTTGGTTTTGTCTGGGAGGAACCTATCCAAAAAGAAAACAGATTGGCTTGCCATGAGCATGATTTTTCTCACTTGAGTAAAAGTCAAAAAATCCTTCAGGTATTCATTCAAGCTATTGATGAATTCTTTGATATGGGGCGTTACTTGGTCTTTGGCTGTCTTTTTGCCAGTATAGTCCAAGTCTATGTTCCAACTCATATCCTGACATCTATCAGCGCAACACCACTGCTCGCTATTGTTCTTTTGATGGTCTTGTCCTTCCTTCTATCACTCTGTAGTGAAGCTGATGCCTTTATCGGATCTTCTCTTCTATCAAGTTTTGGCTTTGCTCCAGTTCTTGCCTTTCTGGTTATAGGTCCCATGCTTGATGTCAAGAACCTCCTCATGATGAAGAATTATCTCAAAACTCGCTTTATTTGGCAATTCATGACAATTGTAACTCTTGTTGTTCTTGTCTATTCTTATCTAGTCGGGGTGATGCTATGATTCGATTTTTTATCTTATTTGGCTATTTTATCTTAACCTTTTATCTGCACCTATCAGGTAAGCTCAATCAGTATATAAACCTCCACTACTCTTATCTGGCTTATATCACTATGGTTTTGTCATTGTTACTAGCCATCGTTCAAGCCTATATTTGCTCCAAGCGTTTGAAAGAACATAGTCACTTACATAGTTTTTCAGCTAAGCTTGCTAGTTTTGTCCTCTTAAGTTTTCCCTTGTTAGTTGGATTTACCTTTCCAACCGTCACTCTGGATTCACAAACAGTATCGGCAAAAGGATATTATTTCCCTTTGTCGGAAGGAACTGACAAGGCAATCCAAGCAAGTGAAGGAACGAGCAGTCAGTATCTCAAACCAGATACTAGCAGGTTTTATTCAAAGTCCTCTTATGAAAATATTGTTAGGAAAACTGCTGATAAATACTTAGCTCAATCTAGTATAGTTATCAATGATGAGAATTACTTGGAAATTATGGAAGCTATCTACGATTTTCCAAACGAATTTGAAGGTAAGGAAATCGAGTTTACTGGCTTTGTCTACAACGATCCAAATCATACCAAGAGTCAATTTGTTTTTCGCTTTGGTATTATGCACTGTATCGCTGATTCAGGAGTTTTTGGACTTTTGACTACAGGAAACACCAATCATTATGAAAATAACACTTGGGTGAGAGTCAAAGGCAAGATTAGCATTCACTATCACAAAGAACTCAACCAAGTCCTCCCAACACTTGAGGTCCAGTCCTTCATCAAGGTTGATAAACCTGAGAATCCTTATGTTTATAAAGAGTTTTAAAAAAGTAGCCTGAATGGGCTACTTTTTCTTGTTTAGTAAGTTTTTAACTTCTTGTGCTCCGATCTGATCTCCTGCTTTTTCAAAAAGTTCAATAGCTTGTAAAAAATTCTCTTGCGATTTTTCTGAATTTTTAGCAGAATAAATCTCACCTAAACCTCTATAGGAACAGGCTTGAGCTATCAGATCATCTGTTTGTAATGCTTGCTTTAAGGACTGTTCCATATACATGATTGCTTTTGCTATTTCCCCTAGTTTTAATCGTAAATAACCTTGCTCATAATTATTGACAGAAGATTTGAGTGCATCCTCTGGAAAAGATTTTTCAATGATTTCTCGCTCTTTATCGATATAGTTAAGAGCTGTTTGATAGTCATTCATTTCACGATAAACCATGGCTAACTGGTGATATCCTATATGTTCATTTTCTTTATCTTGACTTGATATTGCTATTTCAAGATAGTTTTGATAAATTATCAAAGCTTCTTTGTAATCTTTTTCAAAGAGCTTAATATACCCCATTAAATTGAGAAGGCTGTAATCCTTGCAAGTTTCTAACGAGAAAGTTTCTGAGACTAATTTCTTGGCCTCTTCAATCTTCCCCTCAAACAATAATTCCCAGGCTTGATTCATGCTTATTCTCCTCTAGCTTATGTTGTATAGAAATCAATCGACAAATCACTATCAGACTCGTATTTTTTCCAGGCTATACTGAAGCCATAATAGTTTTCAAATTCTGGATGCCAGTCATAATAAAGTGGGATACGGCTAAATTTTCTTGCAACTACTTCATCTTCAAATTCTGGGGACTCTCCTGCAGTAATTCCAAATTGAAGGCCATTCATTTCCCAGGTGTTTCCCCAAACATTTTCGTCTGATAGAACATCAATCCAACGAGAGGCATCAATATCAAAATCTGCACATAATTCAAGTTCTAACAATTTTCTGTAGTTTACCTTGGTGGGTTTAATGAAGAAGGCACCCTCTACCTGATACCTTTTATCTTTAACTTGAATTTGTGTGATTTTCATCGGAATTGGAATTCTATTTAACTCCAACCAAAAATAGCCTAGAGGAGTTTTGATTGCATGGTAAATTTGTTTAGACTCTATATTTACTTTGTTCGAACAAGCATTTAGAATTCTTCCATGCTCAAGTATATTTTTACAAACTATTTTTGAAGTCTCAGAATCAAAAATAGAATACCTACGGATAACCCTTTTTAACTTTTCAACGGGAAAAGTGATATCCTTTGGTAGTGCATGATACTTCTGGACAACTAAAGCAGTTTTTTCAGTATTTTCCTTTCCTACTGGGACAATCACAGCATGTCCAATATGGATATTTGGCTCGTCACAGATATAAGTATAACCATTTCCACCTTCTTGAAACTCAACAACTACAATATTTAACTCTTGATCAGGATCGAAAAGTGATTCTGCTTTTGCACTGGTCTGGCGCTCATAAAAAGTGAAACAATCTTTATTATCCTCTTCACCAAAGACCATAAAACTACCACAATTAGGGCACTTCCACATATAAAAGGAAGCCTCCGAAATGTCTTCATAGGAAATTGTATCATTACCATCTTTTTTATTCATGATTTCTACTAATAACCCATCCGAATAAACCGAATAAGCATTTGGATCAGGGGCTTTGTGGTCGTTCATTGCTTGACCACATCTACATGTCCATTTTCCCATATCCAACCTCAGTCACTACTTAATTCTTCGATGAAAAATTGATTAAGAGCTTTCCAGTCTTTCTTTTCCTCTGTAACACTTTGGATGTAGTCATCCAGCTCTTGGATATTTTTGATGATAAAGTCCTGAATTGGCTCTATCGGCTCAATTTCCATACCTTCAGGTTCCTTTACCTTTATATCAAGCAATCTAGACACATGCTCTTTCATTTCATCAGGGAGGAGTTCTTTGACCAAATCATCAAACAAAATCGGTGGAAAAGAGTGATGTTTTTCAATCCAACGACAAGCTAAAATGGGACGAAGTACATAGAAATACTTTTTAGGTTTGACCTTATCTCCTGAAAGATACTTATTCATTTGAGTTCTAGCAGTATTCAAGTAATGGTGGAGCATCTTTTTCTCTGAAAAATACTGACTGACAAGCGGACGGATACGGTTAATAAAGCTTTCGTCTTGCTGGTAAACGATTGGCGACTGTAACCACTCAAAGAGGGTTGGATTTGACTTATAAAGCAACTTTAAAGCCTTGTGCAAATCCCAACCACTCACATCCCATGTATCGTCAATTGGTAGTTCGATGACATCTCGATGATCGTTCAAGCTTAGATAAAAATCTTGCTTGTGCTTGTATACAAAACGCACATCAAAATCACTATCCGGAGACTCAAAGCCCCAAGCGCGACTACCAGACTCAATTGCCCACAAAACTGTAACATCATAATCACGCTCAATTTCTGCAAGTTTTTCAGGTACCAGAACATTCATTTCTTCTTGTGTTTGCATGGTGATTCTCTTTCCTATTAACTTCTTATACCCCATTTTATCAGAATCCTAGGACTTTATCAAAAATTAATATAGTATATAAAGAAAAAGCCTCCAAGAGGCTTTTTCTCATCTGACAATATCTTTATACATGTCTGGTCTTCTATCTCTAAAGAGACCCCAGTTCAGGCGTTCATTCGCTCCCTTGTCAAGGTCATAAGTGGTTAAGAGGATTGCTTCATCTTGTCGTTCGGCTTGACTTAAAATAGCTCCTGTTTCATCGGTCATAAAGGATGAACCGTAGAAGTTAAGGCTGGAACTTTGTCCCCCATTTTCTTCACAAGGAGTGACTTCTTCTAAACCATAACGATTGGCTGCAATAACTGGCACAATATTTGCTGCTGCATGCCCTTGCATAGTACGTTGCCAATGACCACAACTATCTGTATCCAAAATAGGCTCTGAACCAATAGCTGTTGGATAAAAGAGCAATTCTGCACCATTTAAAGCAAGGCAACGGGCTGTTTCAGGAAACCATTGGTCCCAACAGATGCCAATACCAATCTTGGCATAGCGAGTATCCCAGACCTTGAAGCCTGTGTTTCCAGGAGTAAAGAAGAATTTCTCCTGATAATAATGGTCATCTGGTATATGAGTTTTACGATAAACTCCTATTACTTCTCCATCCGCATCAATTACAGCAATGGAATTGTATAAGACATTACCATCTTTTTCATAGAAACTAATCGGTAAAACCACCTTTAGCTCTTTGGCAATTCCTTTAAAATGCTGAATAGCCATATTTTCTGTCACCGACTGGGCATACTGGTAGTAGTCATACTGACGCTCCTGACAGAAATAGGGACGTTCAAATAATTCAGGCAAGAGAATAATTTGGGCTCCTTGCTCAGCAGCTTGTCGAACTAAACGTTCAGCTGTTTGGATATTCGTTTCCACATCCTTAGCGCATTGCATCTGAATAGCTGCAACCGTTACATTTCTCATCTTTTTCTCCTATTCTGGAATTTGTTGGGTAATACAGTGGATATTTCCACCACCTAAAAGAATATCTCTAGCAGGGATTCCTACCACTTCACGGTCTGGGAAACACTGGCTAAGAATATCCAAGGCCACTTGGTCGTTAGCGTCCTGAAATTGCGGCACTAATACAGACTTATTAGCAATGTAAAAATTTACATAGGAAGCTGCTAGTCTTTCACCTGCATAGCGCTCCTCTTCGCCTTCTTCATATGAATAGCCTGGCAAATCTTCTTCCGTCACTACTTGATGAATAGCTGGAATCGGAAGTTTATGAATAGTGAAACTCCGGCCTTTTGCATCAGTTTCCTTCTCTAAGAGAGCTAAATCAGCTGCAGACATGGCATACTGGGGATCATCTTGGTCGTCCGTCCAAGCTAAAACAAGCTCTGCAGGACTAATAAAAGCAGCAACATTATCGACGTGTTCATTTGTCTCGTCTTGATAAATACCGTAAGGCAACCAAATGACTTTTTCGGCACCAAGGCTCTCTAGTAAGGTCTTTTCAATCTCCTCTTTAGTCAGGTGAGGATTACGACCAGGACTGAGAAGGCAACTTTCAGTCACAAGAATCGTTCCTTGACCGTCACTGTGAATAGCTCCACCTTCCAGTACAAATGGTTTAGCATCGTAAACAGGTATATCTAAGACTTCTGCAAAGCGACTGGCTACTTGATTATCTGCTTCATAGTCTTGATAAAGACCGTCATATGAGCCACCCCAGGCATTGAAAGACCAGTCTACCGCTAACTTTTCCTTTTTATCATTAAGAAGAATAGTCGGGCCTGTATCACGAGCCCAGGCATCATTTGTTGGAATATCTAGATAAACGACCTTGTCTCCAAGATAAGATTGCGCTTCAGACAGATAGGCCTCCTCAACCAAAAGGTAGACTGTTTCCCCTTGGGCAATGGTTTTGATAATCTGGCTAAAAGCAGCTTTAGCGGCCTTGCCTTCAAATGGCCAAGACCCTGGTCGAGTAGGCCATATCATTAGAGTCCCATGATGGGGTTCATACTCTGCAGGCATACGATAAACTAATTTCTTTGGGCTGTCCATCATGATAATCTCTCCTTAAAGTCTTGGTAGCCAAATGCTTTGACTAGATTGCACTCACCCTCTTTATCCATGAGATACAAACTTGGAAGTCCAATTCCGTTAAAGGTATTATTTTTGACAAATGAGTAGATTGCCATGTCTTTAAAATATAGTCTATCTCCAGTCTCAACTGGATTCTCAAAGCTATAGTCACCAATAATATCACCTGTCAGGCAAGTATTTGAAGAGAGTCTATAAGTATAAGGTTTCTCTTGGGCTTCAAATCCATCTCTTAATGGTGGGCGATAAGGCATCTCAAGGACATCTGGCATATGACAACTTGCTGAAGCATCTAACACCAAGGTCTCAATCCCGTTTTCAACAATATCCAAAACTTCTGTCGCTAGATAGCCCGCATTAAGTGCAATGGCTTCTCCAGGTTCAATGTAGACGTCTACGTTATAAGTTTCTCGACTACGTATAATCTCAGAAATCAGTAAGTCCACATCGTAATCTTCTCTTGTGATGTGGTGTCCGCCGCCCATATTGAGCCATTTGACTTGGTGCAAATAGGCTCCAAACTGGTCTTCTACTGCTTTCAAAGTCGTTTGTAAATCATCTGCCCCTTGCTCACAGAGGGTATGAAAATGAAGACCGTCCACTAAATCCAACAAATCACTCGGTATCTTGTCTGAAGTCACTCCAAAACGAGATCCAGGAGCACAAGGGTCATAAAGCGCGTGGTCACCCTGCGTTGAACATTGAGGATTGATACGCAAACCTACACTGATACCAGTCTCACGACAACGTTGCCCATATTTTCGTAGTTGTCTCTCTGAGTTGAAAACAATATGATCCGATATTTGCAGTAGCTCTTCCATATCTGATTCCTTGAAAGCAGGTGCAAATACATGGACTTCTCCTGGAAATTCTTCCCTAGCCAACTTCGCTTCATAGAGGCCACTAGCCGTTGTACCAGAGAGATACTGGCTAATTAGGGGATAGGTTTTATAGAGAGAATAAGCCTTTTGAGCTAGCAAAACCTTACAACCTGCCTTTTCCTGAACCTCTTGCAGAATGCTACAATTTTCTTCTAGTTTTGCTAAATCAATGACGTAAGCTGGTGTTGGTACTTGTTCTAACTTCATCAGTCCACCATTTGTGGATTTTCAACCACAACCCATGGCAAACCGTATTTATTTAAAGCTTCCATGAATGGGTCTGGATCCAACTCTTCAAGGTTATACACTCCAGGCTGTTTCCATGTACCATCCATCACTAATTTTGTCCCAATCATGGCTGGAACACCTGTTGTGTAAGAAATTGCCTGTGAACCAACTTCTGCATAGCATTCCTGATGATCACAAACATTGTAGATGTAGATTGTCTTTTCAACGCCATCTTTGACACCTGTAAAGATACAACCGATATTTGTTTTACCAACTGTACGTGGACCAAGGCTTGCAGGATCTGGAAGCAAGGCCTTCAAGAATTGGATTGGTACGATTTCTTGGCCGTTAAAATTAATAGCATCTGTACGAAGGAGCCCAACGTTTTCCAAGCATTTCATATGTGTTAGATAAGATTGACCAAAAGTCATAAAGAAACGAATGCGTTTAACACCTGGAATATTCTTTGCTAATGATTCGATTTCTTCATGGTGGAGGAGATACATGTCTTTTTGACCAACTTGAGGGAAATCATACTCACGTTTGATAGACATAGCTTCGACTTCTACCCATTTTCCATCTTCCCAGTAAGAACCTGGTGCAGAAACCTCACGTAGATTGATTTCTGGGTTAAAGTTTGTGGCAAATGGATAACCGTGGTCACCACCATTACAGTCTAAAATATCGATATAGTGGATTTCATCAAAATAGTGTTTAAGCGCGTATGCTGAAAAGACGCTGGTTACACCTGGGTCAAAACCAGAACCAAGCAAGGCAGTCAGACCTGCTTCCTTGAATTTTTCTTGATAAGCCCACTGCCATGAGTAGTCAAAGTAGGCTGTAAAACCAAGTTCTTTGCAACGTTTCTCATAAATAGCACGCCATTCAGGGTCTTCTGTATTCTCAGCCTCGTAGTTAGCAGTATCGATATAGTGGACCCCTGTTGCCAAACAAGCATCCATAATAGTCAAGTCTTGATAAGGCAATGCTACGTTCAAAACAGCTTCTGGTTTGTAGCTTTCTATCAAGGCAATCACTTCTTCTACCTTGTCAGCATCAAGAGCAGCTGTTTCAATCTTTGTACTTGTTTTACCTTCTAATTTAGCCTTCAAGTCATCACATTTTGACTTGGTACGGCTAGCAATCATAATCTCTTTAAACGTTTCGCTATCTTGGCAAATCTTTGAAATAGCAACTTGGGCAACTCCCCCACATCCGATAACTAATAAACGACTCATTTTCTTCCTTCCTCTTCTTCTAAAATGTCTTCTACATACTTGGGCAACATAAAGGCACCAATATGCAAGTTTGCAGTGTAGTATTCCGTAAATAACTGGCGTTTTTTCCAGCCTTCCTTGTCAAAATATTTGACAGGGTGATATTTTTTCGATGCAAATCCAAACAACCAATAGCCAGCAGGACTTGTTGGGATATGGGCCTGGTAAACCCGGCTGATTGGAAAGGCTTGATTGACCTTGCGGTGCATACTACGGCAAGCCGACTCATCTTCGTCAAAGAAAGGACTACCATGCTGGTAAATCATAATACCGTCTTCTTTCAAGGCTCTATAGCTATTGCCGTAAAATTCCTTGGTAAAGAGCCCTTCCGTATGGCCAAATGGATCTGTCGCATCGTTGATGATAATGTCGTAATCATCTTCACAGTTTCTCAAAAATCTCAGTCCATTTTGGTAGTAAATGGTGACGCGAGGGTCATCAAGTCCTGCAGCAAAATCTGGAAAATATTCTCGGCAAACCTCAACCAGCATCTCATCTGGTTCTACAATATCGATTTGTTCCAATTCTGGATAGAGAGTTAATATTTGGGCAACACCACCGTCACCACCCCCAATAACCAAGACTTTCTTTGGATTGGGATGGACAGCCATAGGAACGTGAACGGTCATTTCGTTGTAGACGAAATCATCCGCATCTGAGAATAAAACATGACCGTTTAAAACTAACACTTTTCCAAAAGCTGGCGTGTCAAGAACCTCGATATCCTGCCATTCACTTTGACCAGAATACAGCTGTTTGGCTGTTCTCATCGTTAACTTAACATCTGGAGTATGAACTTCAGAAAACCATAAATCCATCTAGTTCTCCTTTCTTTCAATAACATTGATGTGATTGACCTCAGGATCTTCCGTCCCTTGGAGAGAACAACCACGTTCTTTGGCAAATTGGATATAATCGACAATTTCTTGTGTAATGCGTTCACCTGGAGCCAAGATAGGAATCCCAGGAGGGTAGCACATGACAAATTCTCCACAAACTTGTCCAACAGACTCGTCCAAGGTTAAGCTTCTTCTCTCTGCATAGAAGGCTTCCTGAGGAGATAGCACCAACTCTGGTTGGATATATTCTCCAGCAATCAAGTCCTTCCCATCTCGTGAGTATAGTCTCTTGATATCAGCTAAAGCACCTACCAAGCGTTCAATGTCTTGGATACGGTCACCAATCGAAATATAAGCTAAGATATTGCCGATATCACCAAATTCGATCTGAATGTCATATTCATCCCGTAATAGATCATAAACTTCAATCCCTGTTAGACCAATCCCCTGAGTGTAGACTGACAACTTAGTCACATCAAAATCACAAACCGAGACACCGTCTATTAACTCTTTTGAGTAGGCGTAGTAGCCACCGATGGCATTGATTTCACGACGAGCATACTCAGATAACTCAATAACTTTCTCAAAGGACTCTTTGCCACGAAGGGCTAAGTTTCTACGAGAAACATCTAGACTAGCCATTAGCAAGTAGGATGCTGATGTTGACTGTGTCAGGTTAATAATCTGACGTACGTACTCAGGATTCATCCGATCGCCAACTAAAAGAAGGGAGCTTTGAGTCAAGCTACCACCGGACTTATGCATGGATACAGCTGACATATCAGCTCCTGCGTCCATAGCAGACAGAGGAAGTTTATCTGTAAAGTGCAGATGAGCACCGTGCGCCTCGTCTACTAAGACTTTCATTCCTGCGGCGTGTGCCATCTCTGTTAAACCCTTAAGATCTGAACAAATCCCATAATAGGTTGGATTGTTAATTAGGATAGCCTTAGCATCCGGATGTTCCTTAATAGCTTGTGCCACACGATCATTTTCAAGCCCCAAAGCAATACCGATTTTGGGATCCACACTCATCTCGATATAGATAGGAATTGCTCCGCATAAAACGAGAGCATTAATAGCTGATTTATGGACATTTCGAGGAAGGATGATTTTATCACCGGATTTACAGGTGGAAAGAATCATGGTTTGCACGGATGAAGTTGTCCCACCAATCATCAAAAAGGCATGAGCAGCACCAAATGCTTCTGCTGCTAGTTCTTCTGCATCTCTGATAATCGAAATGGGATGTCCTAGATTATCCAAGGGCTTCATAGAGTTGACATCAATACCAACGCATTTTTCCCCTAAAAGTTCGACTAACTCTGGATTCCCACGGCCACGCTTATGACCAGGTACATCGAAAGGTACAATTCTTTTTTTTCGTAACTTGACCAGTCCCTCATAAATAGGAGCTTGGTTTTGATTTAACATTTTAGAGACATACTCCTTTATCATAGTTATTTTCACCTTATGTAAGGCTCTAAAGGATACTTATGAAAAAAGAGCAGGTTGGCACCTGCTCTACAATCTACTGACGTGTTTATGTTTGTTTCTTTTGAGTATGTCTGTTCCTGATGTTTCCTAACTCTCTAGTAGCAAATATTACGTACTTTATTGATCGTTTCACAAGATGACGTGTGCTTTCACCACACTAACAAATTATACGAATTAGGACCTTTGTCCTAACATCAACTTATAAAAGTAGGCTTTTAACCCTATCAATAATATGGTTTTTCAACCACGCTTCGGCATTCAACCCTGCCTGTCCGTAGGCATTTTTTACTCGGGTTTATATTTACTAGAAAACATCTTCTCATTTTCTAAGCTTTATAACTATATCATGTTTACACAAATTTGTAAAGTATTTTGGGGAAACTTTATAAATTATTTACATTTTTGTTCGTATTTTTACTATACCTAAAAATTGAAAACTATTTCAAATTTGCCTTTAAATAATAAAATAGGAACTGAGTTTGGTAGCTCCTATTTTTCATATGATAATTTAATAGATGTTAAAGGATACTAAGATAAAATGTTCTTATTTTAATACTCTGAAATTAAATTAATGATTAGTCGTTAAAATTCCAAAGAAATTTATGTTAATGTTCTTGTATCGTTAAAAATTAATCCGCATCAACCCAAATCTGGTATTTTTGACAGTGGAGGCATCTGAAAAGGTAGCCGCAAAGAGAGCCATCCTTAACCAAGTATTCTTCAATATCTTGATATTTTCCACGCTCTTCATAATCTGCCAAGACTTGCTCAGCGATTCCCTTTGCCTTTACTTCTTTAGTGCCTACTGTTCCTAAATAGGCACAGTAGTCTTGGCAACAAGATAACCAATGTTCTCCCTGCCAACTTATGTAGCCTGGAGTCTGGCAAAAAAGAAGCTTATCTTTTTCTGGATCCAATTCTCCCTGCCACTCGGTATCTTGGACAAATTCTGCATCGAATTTTTTAGCTGCTTGACCATTTGCAATGCACATTGGGCAAAGGTATTCTATATCCTCGATACAATAAGGGATCAAGTCATAATAAATATTGCTTTCTTTCCCACAAGATGGACAAAGCTTGGCTTCTCCTTCAACAAATGAACCTGTAGCCAAGGGATCTGGATGATAGATAAAATGTGGCAAAGACTGTAATAGCCTCTGTCTCTCCTTCTCCTCTTCTTTTCTTAGAGGACGAGGAAGGGCAAAACGATCACCATGACTCTGACTCATTTCTTGTAAACGGCTCAGTTTCTTTATCTGTTTTCGATCTGGTTTGTCTAAGATTTCGGTAAATAAGCTATAGGCACTAGTGTAGAGACCCAATTGCTCATAGAGGTCTACTAAGACCTTCTTCGCTTCTAAATCATCAGACTTGGCTAATTCATCAGCTAAGTCATAAAGAGCTGAGACACTTGGTGGATTGCCCTCTTGGGCTATATATTGCTTCTTTAAAGTAATGTATTTTTGTAAATATGGATTCATAGGATTACCTTTCTAATGGATTATAAAAACCTTAACAAATAGTCACTAAGACATTCCCCTTGTGGTTTAAGATTTCCTTGTAAAAGTCTTTCATTTTGACAAAGCAGGTTAAAATGAAAGACTTGATTTCTTCCTCATCCTCAAGATAATCCCAAATATCAGGATACAAGTCGGCTTTCTTGCATGCTTCCATGCTAAAGTCCGCCAAGGCTCTGTGCATGTCAAAACTTTCTAGAGCTTCTACGATCTCGGCTATCTTGTTTTTTTCAGTATAGGCTATGTACTCAGACACTTCTTCTAAAGGAGTCACTCCTAAAACCGCTTCTCTCAAGGGATTGTCATCCAAAAATTCTGAACTACTAAATCCTGTCATGACAAAGAGAAGAGCATCCCACATCTTATCGATATCAATTAAGATATCATGACTATCAGCGGAATCCTCAGAAAAGTCTAACAAGTCATCTTCTTGATTGGAAAGACCTTTTATTTGTTCTAATTCATTATCTGCTAAATATTGATAATTGGCAATCATTCCCATGATTTTTCTCCTTTGAATCAGTTAGTATTATACGGATATTTCTAGCTCTATTTCTATAGAAAGTGCTATAATGGAGCTAAGAAATTGTTTTATTGAATGTTAAATAGGGGGAAATAGTAATGTTCACTAGTATTGTTTTGGGTTTTTATGCTCTTTTCTATCTATCCTTGTCCTTTACTATCTATCTCTATATTAGACTTGTAATTGCGGTCAGACAAGGGAAAGATATCCCAAAATGGATTTATAAACTTGGCCATGCTGTTCAAGGAAGAATTCACGTTGACTATGAAGAAATCACTGATGCTAATGCCCTTAAAGAGATTCATTGGTTCTTGCTAATCTATTTAATCGTAAATCTACTCCTATTGGCTGGCTTCTACTATCATGGTAATAGCTTTCCTCGAGCCATTTATGAATGTTTGAAAAAACAATTTTTTATCGTACTTGTTAGTATGGTTTTAAAAAGTATTGGTAAATTTGTTGTACTGGCTATAAGCAAAAACTTTCAAAACAGTCATGCCTATGCATCAACCAACGCTTTTGTCGGGACAGCTTTTTTAACGAGCTATGTGTTTATGTTTTGCATGATGATGAGTGGCATTCCGGCTCAACCTGTTCCAGTAACCATTCAAGATACCACTATCATTATCGGGGAGACCAAGGCTTCCAAGCTTTTAGACCACGGCTTTACCTTTGGAGATAAAGGCGCAGAGAGCTCCATCACCAATCCCAAAAACGACCACTTCTACTACGACCAGCTTCTCGAAGTCAAGCGGGATAATCAGTCCTTTGGCTTTATGAGCCTTACTCCCACAGGTAAAGATACTGATCAACTTAAAAACTGCATCATCACCTATTACAGAACACCTAAGGATAGCAAACAACTAGAAAAAATTTCCATCAATCATGTCAAGCTAGCAAATCTTAAGCTCCAAGATTTTCAAACACGAAAACTAATCAATATCTTTGAAGTCAATCCAGCTGATTATAACGTCTCTGATAAAGATAACAACTTTATCCTTATCATTCAAACAGCAGATTACGACCTCTGGAAAAGGTACCGTATTGAATCCAAGTTTAATTCAAATGGTTCGATTGATAGCTATGGAGTCAGAGCCCAGCATAGCATGTGGGAATGATTCACCCTTATTTTCCTCTTATCAGATATACATTAGACTGAAAAAATATCATCGACAAGTTTATAGGTTTCGATGAACCGTAGGCCAGAAGAGCCTTTATCTCTAGTGATTTCTTCATAAATATCTTCTAAATTATGGGCAGGTGCCAGCATCCAAAGACTAAATGGGCTGAGTTTCACCTGTCCAATTTTTTCAATATTTTCTAATAATTGCCCTAAATCTTTGTGATTGAACCAGCAATCTGTATCCAAAGCAAACTTCGTATTGTCCATCTTACAGGAGATTTGACTGGTCAAAAAATCATCGATGGTGGGCTTTTTTGTTTGTAAGAGGCGCGTGCAAGCTAGATGGTACTCAAGCTTTCTAGGACTCTGCTCAACCATAGATACAAAGACAAGACCATACTCATCTTCAAACTTAACAGCAAGGATATCTCCTTCTTCAAAGTAAGGTTTGCGTTTAGCTTTTGCTTTAGGGACCTTTAGAGGTCTAGGATTTTCAGTTTGCAACTGAACTGCAAGTTTTTCAAAAACCTTTTGCCTTTGCTTCAAAGCCTTTGAGTCTATTTTCAACCAAAATGGATCGGGACCTTTTTTGATAAGCTCTAAGGTTTTATCTCTGATGTCGCCTGTCAGATAACCAATCTTCCACAATGAATAGGCAAGAGCAGTCCAATAAATTTCTGTAAAAAAGTCTGTTTGACAGTAATCTTTCTCCTCATCGAGGATATCCTTTATAATGTTCGCCACCTGTTCACCGTCTCTATAGCGACCGACTACTTCATTGTAAATATCATAACCTTGATCACTGTCAATGATTTTAACGCCATCAATAGCCATACTCAACTCCTATATCTTATTAAATCTCAAAGCTTATTTAATCTTATGCTTATTCATTTTCTCTTTGAAAATATTTGTAAGAATTTGGCGTAATTCTTGAGCTTCCTTCTCAGGAAGTTGACCTTCTTGTTCAGCAACAGCGTACAATTCTGGATACTCAAGAGAAATTCTCTTAACAGTACGTGTAATGGCGTGTTTTCTAACAAAAAACGGGATACGCTTAATGTATTCTTGAGGGATTAGAGCGATAATCTTGTCAGCAGTTTCTTTATCACTTAGTTTAGAAAAAGTCAGTCCCTTTTTAATCATTTCTTGTTCTTGTTCTGTAAAATCATGTAACTCCATATGTCTACTCCTCGTCTTCACTGACCTCCCAAATCTCCGCTTGGTAAGGTTCTCCATCTTCATCGTATCGATTGATATAACCAATAAATCTTTCATTATTTATTGGTCTCTGCTGGTTTCCTTTGACAACCCAAACAGCCCATACTCCGATTAAAACAATTATTATGAATGCTAGTACTACTTCCATTTTAATGCCATCCTTTAGAATTGAACCCACTTATCATTATCCATAATAAATGGTTTAGCTAGACCTTCACCTGTATAGTTTTCGTATTTTTTATCTAGATATTTGTAACAATCTTCCTTGGTCGCAAATTTGATGGCTTGATAAGGCTCTTCAAAGGTTAACTTTTCGACAAAGAGATAACCATCCTCGCTTGGCACAAGTATTCCGACATGACCAATAAAGAGCGATTGACCATCCAAGTCATCATGGACTACTACAGAGAGCATTCTTGCATTTTCATTGAACTTGAATTGAGAAAGGAATTTTTCCATCTTTGCAGCATGAACTTTGACATCTGTCGTTGCTTCGGTCTTGACTCTTGAAAATAAAATATCAAAAGCATCCTTGTCTTCCGCACCAAAGACTTTTCCTTTATCAATGGCATCATTATCGACAAACAAGAGGGAATCATCTTTCTCTAACTTAGGAATTTCAATAGAATTTTTCAATAAACAATAACTGTTAATACGACAGTTGGTACCAACAAAATCACCCTTTTTAGGTGTCCAAAGATTGCTTATCTTTTCAATATCATAGTCTGTTTTGGTAAATGTAGAAAAATCTCCAGTTAAGCCAACTGAACCGACAGTTGCGTTATAATCATTTACAAGGTTGAAAAATGCATCGACACTATCTTTATTTAAATGTGCAGCCAAGGCTTTCCGAACTTCTTCTGCACTCGGTTGATTGTTCAAATTGCTATAAGTTGCTTTCCAGGAAACTTGATTCGACTGTGATTGAGTCACTGAATTTTCAGCAGTACTATCAGAAGTCTTTTGAGTTTGACTACAAGCTACTAAGGTCAAAAGAAGTGTTGAGCAAAGACCAATAGTCGCTAATCTTTTAAATTTCATAGGCATTCCTTTATTAAAAAATATTGCTAAAAGACTTGTCAAAGTTTAAAAATCTTATTTTTTCGGTTGAGAATAGACTTCGATATGCTGACCTAGCACCTTGATTTCTACTGGTAGGTCATCAGATTTGTCACCATCAACATCCGTTTCTAATTCAGAATCAGAAGATATTTTTATATGACGAGCCTTTATATACTCGATATTATCATTTACGACGACATCCCCCTTTAATAAATCAGGGATAACTGACAATTTAGTAAGAATAGATGCATCTTTTAAAATCAAAATATTGGCATAACCATCCTTGTCTTCTTCAAAGATTTTTTTGTCAGCGAAATAATTGGTAAGGAGAACCAAGACGTGGCTAGCTGGGCCAATATAATTTACATTTTCTGTCTCAACAGTAATATTAAATGCTTGATCTGTTACGACAGACTTCATGGTATTAATCGCATAGGCAAGCATGCCAAACTTCGTTTTATCTTCTATCCCAACGTTGTGGATAGCTTCTGGCAGTGAACCAATACTAAAAATGTATCCGAAATAGTGCCCATTTGATTTTCCGATATCAATCTTATTCGTAGAATTAAAATCAAGCTCGTCAATGGCACCATCAATATCTTGATTGATTTCTAATAGTTTCGTAATGAGATTCCCAGTTCCTCCTGGGATAATCGCAAGTTTAGGAATGTAGTCTTTTTCCGCGATACCAGAGATTACTTCATTGACAGTCCCATCTCCACCAAAAACAAGAACAGCATCATATCGCTCCTGAGAAGCTTCTTCTGCAAAGTTTGTGGCGTCTTGCGCTTTCTCCGTAATTTTAATTTCCACTTCTTCAAAATAGTCTCTAGCTTTATTCTCCAGTTTTACCTTATAATCCAAAGCTTTTTCGCCACCAGAGGTTGGATTAATAATTAACAAAATTTTTTTCATTTATAGTTCTCCTTAAGGATTTTAAGAACAATATAGATCAATTAAAAAACCTTTTTGTTTCTCATTCACTTATTTGATGTCGTATTAGATAGATAGTTTTATATTGAGTTAAAAACTATACATATAGAACTATCTAAACTCATTGTACTTGATTCTAGTTTATTTAGCAAGTTTACAAGATGAGCATTAAAAAACCAACCGACATTTCCTTTCGGTTGGTTTTTTGTGAAGAATTCATAAGTTTAACTATACAAAAACTCTTTAGCCTTTTTGACAATATACAACTCTTGTTCCTCTTGGGCTAGCTTGCTAAATAATTCTTTGAATTTATTTACTTGTCCTTTTATTTTAGCATTTAAAGCTTGATAGTAACAAATTTCAAGCTTTTGATACGTAAAGTCATTCTTCAAATCTTCAAAATAATCATTACTTTTATGAGCAATTGTCAAATCATGGAGAGCATAACAAGTATTTGTAATTTTGTCAGCTAGAATAGGATCAGAGATAGTTAAAACATTTAGCATATCATCAAGCTCTTCTCTATTCAAATCAGGTCGAGCAAGAATGGTAGATCGAATGAGGTAGCTTACTAAGAAATCTCTATATTTTGGTTTCAGATTCATAATAGCCAATGCTTCCGTCGCTTCTTTAATCGCAGCATCAAAATCCCCAGTCATGTATGAGTATGATACAGACGTTAAGGAAGCATCCATCTGCATGATTGGTCTATTAGACTTTTTATGATGTTCAATATATTGTCTCCAAGATATTAAATCTAGATCCGAATGCAAGAGTTTATTGCCAGCTCTTATATAGCTTTTTTTAATAAAAAGCATGGTAAGAAACAAGACAACATTTACAAGTAAAATACAAATAATTTGAATAGTGATATCTCTTACCGCCCAAGCTGTAATAAGAATACAAATGACAGCCAAAACAATCGCAACATATCTATAAAGGACATATTTTTTTCGTAATTCTAAATAATTCATATATTCCCCATAATTTTCTATAAAATTGGTAGGTCCTAAAAGAATTTTATCAAGTCTTTCCTGACCACAAAGCGACTGTTTCCGTCCTCTGCTTCAAGCCCATGCGGTACTGACGTATCAATTTCAACGGAATTCCCTAAATCACGGACTACTTCAACAGTGATACATTTTTCTAAAGGAAGTTTTCTAACTTCCACCTCTTCCAATCCAAACACTGAAAGTTTGTCATCGAAAGCATGATCTACTCCGTTCGCATCTGTCAGAATCACCTTGCACCAACCTGGAAACTGATCAAGATCAAACACTTCTATGATACTTACTTTACATTCAACCATCTCGTTCTCCTTAAAAGGCCTCTTAAAGCGCCTCTTTCACATATTCCTCTACATCTTCAATCTCTATAAAAGAAGGATCTAGGTGACATAAGAAGTGCCATTCTTCGGTTTCGCGTTTTCTGTATAGAATTGCTTCGCCATCTTCACTTCCAAAAAAGCTTCTGTCGACTTCATAGCCACGGCTTTCTATGAATGCTTTTGCCTTACGGAAGTTTGCTTCTCTGGCTTCGACATAGGCTTTCACTTCATCGTTATTCACGACATAAGCATCTACTTTTGTAGCACCTTCGATTACTTTATCGTTTTTAAGGGATAAATTCGAAATTTCTTTCCAAATAATGTCCACATTTTTTTCAGGTTCAAACGAGAATCTAGATAAAGGGACAATATTTCCATTGAAGACAATCTCAATATAATCCGGTAGATTTTTTGGATTAAAATACTCAACTACAAACCCATCTTCTTTTTCTAAAGTATATCCAGGGATTTGAGCTACAAATTCTCGTCCTTCTTCTAAAGACTCAAATAAGACTAAATCCTTTGAATAATTGTTTTGGTACAATTCTAATAGATACATCATTAATCCTTCCAATATTTGAAAAACTAACCGAGATTTAAGCAACTTACAACCTAATTATCTATCCTTAGTATACACATATATTACATAACGAAGATATTTAACTAAAGTTTATCCAGGATCTACATCTATAGAAGTTATTTTGTAACCATCCTCTTGGTATAAAAATTCTAATTGTAGGGTTAAATCTACTAATTCAGAATCTGACGTCATCTGATATTCAACAGCAAAGCCAGTTTGATCATTAAATTCATAAACTTGTAGTTGAGAATACTCATAGTTCGGATGGAAATTACATTCTACACCATATTCATCAATTTTATCAAAATCATTTAATTGTAATGAATCGTCAATATATTCAAGCAACTCTCTTACATCATCAACTTCTGAACCATCAACACAATCTATAATCTCACTATAATTATTTAGACGAATTGCTCTTAAAATCTTTTTAAGTACTTCAATTACTTTTTCTTCCTTTTGGTAGTTCTCTTTGTATTCAAAATCATCGAATATTCCCATGAAAATACTTCCTTTTCTAAAATTTAAAATCCTTTTCCTTACTAATTCTATTACTAGCCAATATCGTATAAATCAAATAACCAATAAAAATAACATAGCAGCCAGTCTTACAACTTACTACTTTTCATATGATAATTTACAAATGTTTTTCCAGCCACTCGATCTTTTTAAAATCCTTATTGTTATTTTGTTCATTTCGATAGGAGTCTTGAGAAGAAGCTTTGTAAATACTTAGATACTGCTCCAGACTTGGAAGACGAAAAGTGATGCCTTCAATGTGAATAAGC
This sequence comes from Streptococcus timonensis, assembly GCF_900095845.1. Classification (GTDB taxonomy): domain Bacteria; phylum Bacillota; class Bacilli; order Lactobacillales; family Streptococcaceae; genus Streptococcus; species Streptococcus timonensis. Next base: position 725,768 of record NZ_FMIX01000004.1, on the reverse strand, counting down.
TCTATATCCGATTCCGAAACTCCTGCAAAATCGAATAAGGAATCGATACTTCCAAATTCAACACTCTCTCTATCCTTTTGGAATTCATGCTCATGAATATCTATTAAGACGTAGCCTAAGTCTTTCATCACTTTCATTATCTTTTCCCAGTCATAAATTCTGAGATGGTCAGGTGCTTCCCAACCTCTAGGGTCACCAGGTACATGAATGTCAATGTCAGACGGCCCCCAATTTTCTTTCGTTCTAAACTCCAATCCCAAAGAACCCATCAGTGTCGGTGTAATTCCGACTCGATTTAAATGGAAACAAATAGTTTTAAATTCTTCAAATAAGAGACTCATGTTTACTCTAAACCTTTCATCTAAATGTTCGTTATTTCTACTTTATTCCCTTGAACAAAATCATCTTCATTTTCTAGAGTATATCCAGTTATTTTGGATACAAACTCTTTTCCTTCTTTTAAGGACCCAAATGCAACTAGATCTTCATAAGAAGGATTTTGATACAATTCCAATAAATACATCGATAACCCTCCTAAACTTTCCTTAGCGTGATTGTTCAATCATACTCTCTAAATCTTTCTTTTCCACACTCATGTATTCAACTTCTTTTGTTCCTTCATTGTATTGATAGCATCTAAATATCAATTGATTGCTTGTCTGAAACAGTGTGTCTACCCCAGAGTATTCTCCATGGCATTTTTCTAGTTTCATTTCATCAACGAGTTCCAATGTCTTTAAATGAAACACAAACCATCTTTCTTCCGTTGTAGAGAATACACCATAAGAATTGTTAATCTTCCATACGTTTGATACCTCGTCCTGTTCAAATACAGGAAATCTTTGACTAAATTTTATTTGGAAATCATGATTTGATATTATATAAAATTCAGTCGAGTAAAAATTTACCAACAACGAACTCTCCTCGTCAGTCGAAAAAACATATGCCAAATTTCGTGGAAATTTATGTCTCACATTTAGCTCATGATTCAAAAATTCAAGGCAAAAGTCCTGTGAACCATCCTGTCCCGCTGTCAATGAAACGATGATTCTATTATCAGAGAAGCCCTTAAAAGTTACTTCAGAATCAAGAAAGTTATCTTCCAAATCTAAATAGTAACTTTGAAAATTCTGTTCGTCTCTCACTTCAATCCGAATTTCATGGCTACTTTTTCGACAAGCAAACCAAGTTAAGTTATTTTTCTGAGATTGATAGCTGCCGATTAAAGTGCCTACATTAGTATCTATATTTTCAAAACTCTTATAGGATTGTTTATGATTGTTAATTAAACAATTTTCATTCACTTTTTTAAAACGGTTAAGTTGAATCACTCGGTTCACCTCCATCTGATCTGAGAAATTTAACTATTATCGAGCAATAGCCTTTTTTCTATAAATTCAGCCAACTTCCTTTTCCCATCGTCTGAGCACCTCTTTCAAAGGCTCATCGAGATAGCTATAGGCCTTGTCTTTGATCCACTCAGGAATCCCATAAGCCGCCTCGGCGATACTTCCCGTGATTGCAGCAAGAGTGTCGCTGTCCCCACCAAGAGAAATCGCATTTCGAATCGCATCTTCAAAATCTGTACTTTCTAGAAAGGCAACGATGGCCTGAGGAACGGTATCCTGACACGTTTCATTGAATCGATACGTAGGACGAATCTCATCTAACGTTTTAGAAAGGTCATATCCATACTCTTGTTCTATGTGTTCCTTGATAAGTCTCTTACACTCCGTAGGATTGTCGTTGATCGGTTTTCCATAGTCGCCACTGTAACCTCCAAAGTAATAACGACACATAAAGATAGCATCAGACGTCGCCATAGCTCCTTTGACCCCTTCTGCATGGTTATGAGTCACCTCTGCAGAAAGTCGTGCAAGAGCTCTTCTGGACGGCCAGGTTCCAGTTCGTGCACAGAAACTACAATCCATGGCCCAGGCACATGGAGAAACACGCATTGCTGAGCCATTGCCAAAGCTATTATAAGGTTCTCGATCGTCGCCATCAACCCAATTCCCAAATCTTGCACCGTAACCTGCATCGGGATACATCCTACCATATTTTTTCATGGCATCAATAAAGTCATCCTTTTGACCACCATTCATAATTGCTTCTGCAACGGCACAGGTCATAACCGTATCATCTGTGAAAAAACAATCATCACGAAATAATGGAAAGTCTTTCGTTTTAATGTTGTCCCATTCATAAACAGAACCAACAATATCTCCAACTATTGCTCCTAGCATCAGATTCCTCCTTATGATATGTCAGATTCATTACACATTTCCAATGAATCGCTCTTTAAAAATGGCACTACCAAATTAATCCACTCTTGAGGCAGGTAAGCTGATAAATAGCCGTGGATATAGCCCTTAGCTTCATACAAAATCGTATTTGGATGCAGTTGTTGAAATAATTTCGCTGATGCTTTCACACAGTTCAATTCTTTTTCACCATAAATATAAAGAACCTGCGCCTTATTAGCAGAAATCGTATCCTTTAGCTTGTAATGCCCCATATAGGTTTTGTAAATGGTCACCAATGTTTTGATAGACGTCCTTGGCAGATCCTCCAAATAATAATCTTTTATTTCCTCTGGATAAGCGAGTTTAGGATAGAGTTTGTTCATCATGCTTAACTGAAGTTTACAAGAGAATTTACTAAACATCAGTTTGCCAAATAGACGTATCAGAAAAATGCTAATTTTGGCTAATCTTGGTTGTGGAATACAGAGGCTTCCATCAATGATGGCTTTCTCAGCTATATCTCTTTCTATTGACAAAAGCTCCATAGCAATTTGACCACCAAGTGAAACACCACCGATTGCAAACAATTTCCCATCACAGTTTGCTCTGATATAGTCTAGAATCTCGAAAGCAGAATCTTCAGTAGAAACATAATCAAGTTGATATTCTTCGCCGTGGCCATTCAAGGTGGGTAGAATGACACGATACTTCTCCGACAAGATCCGTGCTTGACGAAGATAATTCCACCAAGAACTACCACCGCCATGTATCAGCAAGATAGAAGGCAAATTCTTATCACCAAATTCATGGAATTTCATATTTAAACTCCTTACTGTAGAACTTTCACTAGATAAATACTTGTTCAATCAGCTCGTACAAGCAGTGATACCACATCAAATAGAAAACTCTTTAACATTGATCATCTAATTAGCAGATCGTTACTTACAATAATGGATATCCTGATCTAAATTTTAAAATGTTGTTTCCTTACTAATTCTATTACTCGCCAATATTGTATAAATTAAATAAGCAATAAAAATGATAATAAAAATAACATTAATTTTTAACACAAAATAGAGATTTAACAAATTTGCGAAAGCATGAAATAATATGCAGTATCCCACAGATTTCGTTTGACGGTAAAGAAGCCCTAAAACAAAACTTAAAAATAATGTATATATAAAAAATAAGATAAAAGGAAATCCTTGATGACTTTCTCCAACTATAAACCATAAAGGCAGATGCCAAATCCCCCAAATTGATCCTACAATTAAATTAGATTGCCAATATGTATATTTTTTATCAAGTAATGGTTGTAATATTCCTCTCCATCCTAATTCTTCATGTCCACCACCAAAAAATATTAATTGAATAAAGAATAGTGACATCAGATAAATTAATACTCCGTTTAGTTCTAAGGAAGATACAGAAAATAATATCAAAATTGCTAAAAAATGAATAATGAAATAAATACTACTACTTTTTCTTTTAGTAAATACAAAATGTTTAAATTTTATATTATTTCTTTTCAAATAAAAGCCACTTGCAATAGCTGGACCAAGAGCACCTACTATATGTAACATTCTCCCTATAAATGTTTCTAATCCCAAAATATGAGATTGAGTAAAGATGGCAAGAATCCCCCAAGCTATATAAGCAATACCAAATGTACAATAAAGATAATTTTTTAAATTCCTTTTATCAATTTCTGTCATTTTATTTCCCTTATCTTGATTATTTTATGAATAATATTTTTTACTGCTTCTTAGTTGCTGTCGATTATAACTACCTATATTCTATCACAAAAACACAAAAAAGCCTTACAATCAAGGCTTTTCATTATTGATTCATACCAAGCTTTCTAGGCTTTTACGGCAAAGATACACACTCGGCGGTTCGGACTTACCGTATCATTTCGTCGGTGCCCCTCCTCTTTCTACGAGTCCTATCGCATGTGCCGAAGATCTACTTCTACTTCGCTAAAGTATCAGCTCGTACAAGCAGTGATACTGCCTCAACATGTGGTGCTAGTAAACTTCTATATTATAGAACGAAAGGGATAGAGTTAATGTTTAAACTTAAACTTTAGAATGAAAATATTTTTTCTTTTCTTACCCTACAGTTTCCGTACAAATTTTATAGGCTTCATCTCATAAAAACTTGTACCTTGCTAAATTCAACAAACTGAAGCTTGTTTGTCTCATTTAGCTTTCTTGGGTTTCTTTTCTGGCAGTTCCGCATACATACCTTTCAGTAGCTCAGTAATCAAATCCATATCCTCAAATCTGTCGAATGCATACATCAATGTCTTTGAACCCTCATACGGATAACGCAATTCTGAGTCTGCAAGAAGTTTGTCCGATGTCGGCGTTCTCTTTAAAAATAGTTCATTATCGCAAATGTCACCTATCAGCTTACCGTTAAAATATATAAGGTAGCCGCCCATCATCGATCTTATGACAATATCACCTGCTGCAGAAAAAATCTCACGAACAAATTCATTAAATTCATTCACTATGATTACCTCCTTCAAAATCAAATATTCCTTACTTTATGGCAAACTCTTTCCCTATTTATCCTCAAAATTTCAGCAATCCATTTTCATCAAATTGAAAATTCGGTCCCCATGAAACTTCCCAATAGTATCCATCTAAATCCGAAAAATATGCGTGATATCCACCCCAAAAAACTTCCTGTGGCTCTTTTACAATTTTTCCACCTGCTTTTCTTACTAATGCAATTACAGTCTCTACATCTTCTTTATGTTCAACATTGTAGGCTAATGTAATTCCTGAAAATCCATTCCCTTTTGGTGGATTATTTTCATCAATATCTTTTGCTAATTGTTCCAAAGGAAATAGTTCAAACTTTGTTCCCGGAGTATCAAAAAAGCATACTGACGGATTATTTTCTCTGCAATCAGTCTTATATCCTAAACCATCTCTATAAAACTTTATTGACCTTTCCATATCTTTCACACCTAAACAAAACAAATAAAAGATTAGTTACTCAACTTGCCATTAATTGTTTGATATTAAGTATTGATAAAGAAAAATTTCATAATTGCACATTTCTTATTGCAGAGATTACAAAACTATTAGATAACGAATTAAATTACTATGAACAAACTGTTTTCCTTTATGCTAAGGGCTACTTTGAATTTAAAAAGAATTTAGATACTGGTGTTGAAAAAATGAAACAGGCTATCCAAGTCTTTGATATTTTAGAAGAGCAAAATATGAAATCTCAGTATATAGATTATTTCTCTCAAAATGTGGAAACAAGATAGAATACTAACTTTAAAGACTTAGTGAAAAGCAGAAACTAGTAATGATACTAGTTTTTGCTTTTCTCCATAATAATTAATTTCCCCCTTTTTCCTTCTAAATCTTTTTTCACAACAAAAAAACCTGAATTTCTATATGCTTTTTGAGCCAATATATTTTTTTCATTTACAGCCAATATAATATGGTTAATTTCTAATTTCAAAGTTGAATCTATGAATTCAAATATTCCATTCAGAGCATTAGAACCATATCCTTGATTTCTGAAATTATCATCAATAGAAAATCCTCTAATAAGCGCATAATCATTTTGATAATAGCCGTACTCTTTAGGACCAGTGTTTAGGTGTAGGCAAAAAAAACCAATTACTTTATGGTCTTTATTAAGTATTACTATTGGGTATCTATCCTTATCTTTTTTAGACTTTTCAATAATATTTTTTGGGGTATCAGTATGTGTAATATCATTTAAAGAATAAGAACTTAAAGAATGGTAATGTTCAACTTCACTATACAAAGATAATTTCATGATAATTAATTCCTTTCTCTTTATGTAAGATACATAACTAAATCAGTTGATGATTTAATAATCATATCAATTGTTTTCATACTTTCTACTTTCCTATTCAACTTTCAAATATATAGCGTTTTCATTATTTTCTTATCCTATTATATCATTATTCAAAATAAAAAACTGCAACTTACTAGTTGCAGTTAAACACAGATTTTCTTCCGTTCCTTTAGAGACTTATATTTTCATTTTCAGGCATATTAAAAACATCGTTTTTTTCAAAATAAGGTTTTACCATTTCTTTCCATCTAGCTTTATGAAAATTGATCGAATTTAAAGGAGAAAGGCCATAATTTCCCAATGCATAACCATCATTTACTTCAACAACAAGTGTCCTGCCATCACTAGTAACACCGATATCTAGTCCATAAGCTATTGGCGCATCTTTCCAACATGATATGGCTTCATCAATTACACTAGGATCAAATTGTGCATTATAGTCACCTGTATAGGGTCGAACATCTAATACGCGACCATCTAACACAAAACAACGCCATTCTGCTATGAATTCTACAACCTCACTAATCCATATAGGATAGTCAAAAGGTAAACCAATACCTATCAAATCACGGGTTCCGTTAACAACTCTTCCAGTAAAGACTTTTGAACCAGCTTTGGGCTTAATAAATTTTCCCCAATTATCAGGTATATTTACAATCTCTCCCAAAACGCCTTCATAAATCTTTCGACCATAAAACTCTTTGAGCTCAATAGGATAGTCATAAACCGGAACGTTTAACCCCATCATTTTTAGTAATGCTCTAGTCTCCATTATATAATCTACAACTATATCTTCACTTGTTAACTGTTCTATTTCAGAAAAAGATTGATATAAAATAACTTCTTCTCCTTGTAAGTATGCACCTACTTGAGCATTGTACTTATTAATTGAAACTTCACTTGGTAGTTTGCTTTGTCTAATATAAACAACCATTTTATCACTCCTATATCACTAGTGTTGCACCTGTTGGTAAAAAAATAATAGCATTTTTGCTGTTATTTTTTTGAGTAAATAGCTCCCATAATATCATCGAAATAATCAACAGTATTTAGGAGCAATTCTATAACTTGGGACTTTGTTAGTCGCATTCCTCTTCTATCTCTAGCATCTTCTACTAAATTTTCAAGTTTCTCTAGATTTTTATCATCCAAGCTAATCATTATTCTATTTTTATCAGTTGCCATTTTCTTCACCTCAAGTCAATTCTATCACAGGTGTTACACTTGTATCAATTATTTTCTTTTTAAAATATAAATATTTAAATTAGGATACTTTTATACCTTTTTAATATTTTGTATTCAGTATTTAGTAATAAAGACTTAACTATAAAAAGCCTTACAATCAAGGCTTTCGATTATCTCTTTCGTTACAAGGTTTCTAGGCTTTTACCAGCAAAGCTACACACTCGACATGGTGCGTTTGAGGAAACAAGTCAACCGGCTGGACTTTCTTCAACTCGTAGCCCAACTCTTGATAGAGTTTGATATCACGCGCCATGGTTGCGACATTACAGGAGATATAAGCAATGCGGTCAGCTCCTGTTTGAGCGCTTGCTTTGATAAAGCTTTCGGTCAATCCCTTGCGTGGTGGGTCGACCAGGATGGCAGTTGGTTGGATACCTTCCTTGAGCCAATTCTTCATGGCATTTTCAGCTGTGTCACAGACATAGTGGGCATTGGCGATACCGTTCAATTCTGCGTTTTTCTGGCTATTTTCTACCGCTTCTGGGATAACTTCCACACCGTAGACTTCCTTTACATGTTTAGCGAGTGATAAGCCAATGGTCCCGATTCCTGAATAGGCATCGATCACCACATCATCTTCTTTTAACTCCGCAAAATCAATAGCTGTCTGATAAAGTTTCTCTGCCATTTCTGTATTGACCTGATAAAAGGCTGGTCCAGAGATTTGGAAGTTATTCTCCAACATTTGGTCCGTAATGTAATCTTGACCATAGAGAACTCGCCATTCTTTTCCAAAAATGGCATTGGTATTCTGGTCATTGATATTTTGCATAACAGCCACAATCTCTGGGAATTGCTTGATGACTTGTTCAATCAACTGTTCAACTCGGAAAATTTTAGGACGAGTGGTCACCAAAATAACCATGATTTGTCCGGAATGATGTCCACGACGAACAACAAGGTTACGAATCAAGCCAGACTGTTCCTCCTCATCATAGGGTTTTAAGTCATAACGACGAAGTAAATCTCGTAAAGCCACAATAACTTGGTCAATCACTGGATCTTGGATATAAAAATCTTCAAGTGGCATAAGGTCATGAGAATTCTTACGGAAGAAACCAGTCTCAAGAACACCATTGACACGACGAACAGGAACCTGAGCCTTGTTACGATACTTGACAGGATTTTTCATGCCAAGAGTATCTGGAACCTCTATATCCGTGATTCCAGCAATCTTATAGAGGCTATCTTTTACTTGCTTGGTTTTAAACTTGAGCTGCTCTGGATAAGCTAGATGTCCCAAGTCGGCAATGCCTGAACGCAGGTAAGCCAAATCTAAGTCTTGATTACGATGTGGAGATTGCGTAAGGTATTCCTCGACCTTACCAAAGCCAATCTTTTTGTTGACTTTAAGGACTCGCATAAGGATTTTTTCAGTCGGAAGAGCATTCTCTACAAAAAAGACCAAGCCATCTACCTTGGCAACACCTGCTCCTTCATGAGTTAAATCGACAATCTCAACTTCTACAATATCATTTTTCTTTAACATAATTTTCACTTTCTATAAACCGACAAAAAAAGACGGCAACAATCCTGTTACCATCTATTATACCATGAAATGACCTAAGCACCAAAACTCTTGAAGAAATCAAGGATAGCTTGCCAAATTGAGCTAAGGATGTTTCCACCGTCTTGAATAGCTTTATTGGCATCAAAGTTTAGATCGATATTGCTGAAACTATCACCTGCTTGTGCAACGATACTTTGTTTCAGATCTTTTAGCGTCTTAGTAAAGTCTTCGTTATTTAAAATATCACTCTTTGAAAGATTGAAGGCAAAGTTAATGATGACATTGATCTGATTTCCTGTTATAACCTGATCTAGTTTATAATTTTTTAATGTGTCTTCGACAATCTTACGAACATCATCCTCTGTGAGCTCACCTTTAGACTCTTTAGCTTTAGCAATAGCAGCCTTGATATCAGCAAGGGCTACGTTGAGTTTATTGGCATCATAGCCAGATTTGTCCTTGTTTTCATCATTGATGTCTGACAAGGCTTTTAACTCCTCCTGAGCCAAGTTTTTATTCTCCTGAGGTAACTGAACACCATTAGACTCAAGGGAATAGTAAATACCTGCTAAGGCACTTTCACCAGTAACTGGAATTGGTGCCGCAACGATGATACGCGCGTGCTCCACACCCAAGGTAACAGCCGCATTACGGTACATATCTTGCGTCACTTTAGTGATATTTTCAGGTGTCTCAATCTTGACCTCAAGTGGTGATTTTTCTCCTAATTTTTGAATTTTTGCTGATGAATAAAGTTGAAGACTTGAATCATTTGCTACATTCATAATCTTTGAGTAGACATCCGGTGTCATAGTTTTCAACTGTTTTGTATCTTTAGAGGCATCGTAGCCAAGTTTTTTAAGTGTTTGATTTTTTTGATCTTCCGTTAATGAAGAACCTAAGACATACTCAGGTTGAACATAGGTTTCATCAATGACTTTTTGAACATTAGTTGCTGCTTGAACGCTTTGCAGTTTTGCAACCGCCAAAAGAACAGCAGCGCTCGTCAGAAAGAATTTCTTTCGCATGAGACGTTCCTCCTTTTCTTCTCTAGCATATTAAACTATTCTTAAAGAAAACTTATAAAAGCACCTAGAAATTCTAGGTGCTTAAAATAGATTAAAAATTTTCATAATATAGAGATTTAGCTGAACCTGTCTAGAGTAATAATAGTTTCCCCCATCCACATAAAGTTCTCCACCCTGAAAAATAGAAATGGGATTGATGTAGCGATAGGTTTTCCCTGTTGTATTTCCTAATATAGGTGCGACTGTATCTCTGGAGTATTGTTTAGCTAGTACAAGAGTATTCTTTTTCCCATTCTGGGCGATAAAATCGATATAAGCAGGTCCAAAGTTATAAGCTTGAATGGCTGTCCAGACATCCACTCCTTTTTCTTGAGCTAGATAGAGATTTTCTGTCAAGGTTTGAACCCCTTGCCGAATACTACTTTCATTATCGTTTATGGTATCAGTAGAGCCACTAGCAGATTCACTTGACTGCATCACGTCTCCTTCTTTACCCTTAGTTTCTGTATAAATCATGGCGAGCACAAGCTCTTCGTTTGCTGGGGTATCTCTTTCATTCAAGATTTCGCGAACCAAGGGTTGATAGGTCATGACTTGTTTGACATCCTGACGAATCAGATAAGCTTTATATCCAGCGAAAAGGAAGACTGCTAGTACCAGCATTCTTCGTATAAATTTAAACATTATTTACTTTGTATATCCTCGATATTTTTGATTAAGATAGAGTATGTTCCATTGTCGTTTTGAATAAATTCAACCGACGCAGTATCTTGATAAATACTATTTGGCACAATTAATTCAATCCCATTTGATAGAGAAAGTTTTTGGTTTTCAAAGCGTTTCAGTTGACGACTAGCATCTATTTCATCAAATTGCACAGGTTCCGGTACTGCTTCTTTCACTTGATCAACAAAGCTTAAACGAGCCGTCAGATTGTTATCAAATAAATCGTTAGCTAATTTTTCAGGAGAAAGTTCATTATTTTCTTCTAGATGATTGAAAATTGCTGATTTTACCTTGGATTGAAATTGAAAATCATCTGTGTTAAAGGTTTCGGCAATCTTTTGAGCTGTTTTTTCAAGTTCCTTGATAGATTTCTTTGGAGAAATTTTAGGATTTACAGCTAGGAGATTTTCTGAAAAATAATTGAGAAAGGCTCCGTTGTACTTGATACGCTTTTCAATGAGGTGGTATTTACGAGTCTGTAGATTAACGACTAAAGCTTCATCAGCACCTGTTCCAAAACCAGGTAAGTTATTCTGAGTCAGCCTGATTGGATTATCGACCTCTCCACCAAGGTGAGTTAAAGTCTCGCGTAAAGCAATACGTAAAAAAGCAAAATGCTCTACGCCATCTTTGGAGAACTGAACGAAAATTAAATCATTAGTCTTGAGATTCTCAGAAATGCTGAACTCTTCTTTCCAAAGATTGGCTAGTGTTACTGAAGTCTCCAACAAATCGTCTGTGATGTGATTGAAGAAGGGATTTTCTTCTTCGAAAATCCCAGTCTTAGCTTCATCTGAATACACACGCTCAACCTTTTTGCGTAGGTATTCTTCGATTTTTGGAGTAATATTGAGAAACTTATCCGCTAGAAACAACTCCGTGTCAACAGAGCTGAACTGATGGATAATGGCTTTCTTAATATAAATGTCCATAAAAGTATTAGTCCTCGTATAATGGGAAGGCATCTGTCAAAGTTTTGACTGCACTTCTTACTTCTTCTAATACAGCTTCATTATCTGCATTCTTAAGAGCTTTAATGATGAGCTCTGCCACTTTTCGGCTTTCCTCTTCACCAAAACCACGTGCAGTTATTGCGGCTGCTCCGATACGAATTCCACTTGTCTTGAATGGAGACAAGGTTTCGTAAGGGATAGAGTTTTTATTTAGGGTAATGTTAACCTCATCAAGTAGGTTTTGAGCAACCTTTCCGTTCTCTACAACCTTGGTTACATCAACAAGGAAAAGATGGTTTTCAGTTCCGCCAGAAATAATACGGAAATCAGGATCTTGCAAGAAGACATCTGCCATAGCCTTGCTGTTCTTGATGACATTAGCAGCATAATCTTTAAAAGCAGGATCCAATACTTCTTTGAATGAAACAGCTTTTGCTGCGATAACATGCTCTAATGGTCCACCTTGAATACCAGGGAAAATAGCAGAGTTAATTTTCTTAGCAAGTTCTTCATCGTTAGTCAATATCAAGCCACCACGTGGCCCACGAAGTGTTTTGTGGGTCGTTGTCGTTGTGATATGTGCATATGGAACTGGACTTGGATGAAGACCAGCTGCCACCAAACCAGCAATATGAGCCATATCAACCATGAGTTTTGCACCAACAGCATCTGAGATTTCACGGAATTTTGAAAAATCGATAATTTGCGAATAAGCCGAAGCTCCAGCAACAATTAGTTTTGGTTTAACTTCCTGGGCTTGTTTCAGGATAGCATCAAAGTCCAAGACTTCTGTCTCAGGATCGACACTGTAAGAGACAAAGTTGTAGGTTTGACCTGAGAAGCTAACAGGAGCTCCGTGAGTCAAGTGCCCACCTGCTGCCAAATCCATCCCCAAGACAGTGTCACCTGGCTCAATCAAAGCCATATAGGCAGCACAGTTTGCTTGGCTTCCTGAGTGGGGTTGTACATTAGCAAACTTAGCACCAAAAATTTCTTTTGCACGTTCAATAGCTAAAGTTTCGATAACATCTACTACATCAGTACCGCCATAATAACGACGTCCTGGGTATCCTTCAGCATATTTATTGGTTAAAATAGACCCTTGCGCAGCCATTACAGCCTTAGTTACAACGTTTTCGGAAGCGATTAACTCAATATTGTTTTGTTGACGTTCCTCTTCTTTAGCAATAGCATCCCAAAGATCCGCGTCATAAGCTTTAAAATCATCTTTGTCAAAAATCATAGGTCTTCTCCTTTTAGTAATTTAATAAATCGTTTCTGCACTTTATCACAAGTATAACCCACTCTTTCATAAAATGCATGAGCATCAAGACGATGGTCTGCAGAGTTTAATCGAATAAACTCATAACCCCGTCTTTTTGTTTCTTTCTCCAACCCTTCAAGTAAATCTCTACCAAAACCTCTCCCCTGGCTTTGCGGCAACACTGCCAAGGCTAGGATATTGAATCCTGCTTTAGAATAGAGAGACTCATAAACCTCAGCGTGAATATAACCAACTAGTTCGTGACTAGTATCATCCTCATAACCAAGTAGGAAATGATGTGAGTCTTGGGATAATTTGGCTAGTTGACTAGCTGTTTCCTCTGGACTAAAAGTATAACCTAAAGCATCTTTGTTAATCTCATGAATCGATGCAACATCTGTTGCTTTCAAAGCACGTAGCATATCAAACCTCCTCAAAAGGAATTTCGGGAATCTTGGTAAGAATGTCTTTTTGGGTGATGGAACCTTGCCGTAAAATTCTTACCTTCTTACCAGTTAAATCTAAAATAGTAGAATCTTGTCCTGTTAAAAAACTATCGTCTTCTATTCCCAAGACCTCTCGATCAAAAACTTCTAGAATTTGCTTAAAGTTAACTCCGCTCTCACAACCGGAAATATTGGCAGATGGGCCGATTAAGGGGCCACACTCACGAATCAATTCTAAGGTAATAGGATGACTGGGTATTCGAAACCCAACAGTCGTTAAGTCTGAATTGACCCAGCAAGGGACCTTGTCATTAGCTTCTAAGATAATAGTCAATGGACCAGGTAAAAAGTTTTCAACCAGTTGTTGTATATAAGTTGGCTGATTCTTAGAAAATTTCAAGATATCGTCTAAACTAGCAACATTTAGATTGAGTGCCTTATCTCTAGGACGACCTTTGAGCTGATAGACATGATCAACAGCCTTCTCATCTAATGCTTTTGCAAAAAGACCATAAACTGTTTCTGTCGGTAAGACTACTGCACCACCATTTTTCAACTCATGCTTTATTCTATCAATCATCAATGACAACCATCCTATCTTGGCCAAATTGGTCTTTGAGTGTTCGAATTCTTTTTTCAGGAAGATGTTTCCTAAAAAGTTCAGGGACACTTTGTCCTTGTTTGTAGCCAATTTCAAGATAAATCTTACCACCACCAGTTAAATAATCTTTGGCTTCCTCCGCAATTTTGCGGTAGATAGCAAGACCATCCTCATCAGCAAATAGTGCTAGATGGGGTTCAGAATGTAGTACATTCAAACCAACCTCTGACTCATCACTACGTGAAATGTATGGTGGATTGGATACAATTATATCATATTTTGCAGAAATTTCGGAGAAACAATCGGATTTTATAAAAATTAAATCTGCAGAATTCTCTTTAGCATTTTCCTCTGCCAAATCTAATGCATCCTGAGATATATCAGTAGCTGTGATAGTCCAGGTAGGTCTATTTTTAACTAGAGCAAGGGCAATTGCTCCGCTTCCTGTTCCAATATCTAGTACTTTGAGATTTTTCTCAGGATTTTCAGTCAAGATGAGGTCTACTAGCTCTTCTGTCTCTGGACGGGGAATCAAGACCCGCTCATCTACCTTTAACTCCGTCCCAAAGAATTCAGCATGACCGATGACGTACTGAGCAGGTATATGTGCTGCTAATTTTTTGTAGATTTCCTCCACAAATTGCTTTTCTTCCTCTGTTACTTCTTGCTGGAGGGCAAAGACGAAGTCTGTAAAAGATAGATTTTTTAGGCTACGATAGACAAAGGAGAGGCTTTCTGCTTCCTCTCCTTTAGCTATCAACTTTTCCTCAAAATCTTTAAAAATTTGAGCTAGTTTCATTATTTGTTTAAATCTTCCAATTTTTGCGTTTGGTCGTAAAGGACCAAGGCATCAACAACTTCATCTAGTTTACCAGACAAGATAGTATCAAGTTTTTGAAGGGTTAAGCCAATACGGTGGTCTGTTACACGATTTTGTGGGAAATTGTAAGTACGGATACGTTCTGAACGGTCACCAGTACCGATAGTAGACTTACGCTCTGCGTCTTGCTCATCTTGGGCAATCTGAGCAAAGTGGTCAGCAACACGCGCACGAATAATCTTCATAGCCTTCTCACGGTTTTTCTGCTGGGTACGTTCTTCCTGCATCTCAACCTTGATATTGGTTGGCAAATGAACGATACGAACGGCAGTCGCAACCTTGTTGACGTTCTGTCCACCAGCACCTGATGCATGGTAGATATCGACACGTAGGTCTTTTGGATCAATATCGTATTCTACTTCTTCTACCTCAGGCATGACAAGAACTGTTGCTGTTGAGGTATGAACACGCCCTTGACTTTCTGTCACAGGGACACGTTGCACACGGTGAGCACCAGACTCATACTTGAGTTTAGAATAAACTGACTGACCAGAAACCATGGCAACCACTTCTTTGAAACCACCGACACCGTTCATAGAAGCTTCCATAACTTCAAAGCGCCAGCCTTGAGCTTCAGCATACTTTTGATACATGGTTAGAAGGTCTCCAGCAAAAAGTGCTGCTTCGTCTCCACCAGCTGCCCCACGGATTTCAAGGATGATGTTCTTGTCATCGTTTGGATCCTTTGGAAGAAGCAATATTTTTAGTTTTTCTTCGTACTCTTCTTTTTCAGCCTTAGCGTCCTTGAGTTCTTGCTTGGCCATTTCTTCCAAGTCAGCATCTCCGCCTGATTCTTTAATCATTTCCTCAGCGTCGACAATATTTTGAAGGACTTGTTTGTATTCACGGTAGGCTGTTACCGTGTCACGAGTTGAAGCTTCTTCTTTTGAAAGCTCCATGAAACGCTTAGTGTCAGAAACCACATCTGGGTCACTGAGCAATTCTCCTAATTCTTCATAACGGTCTTCTACAGCTTGTAGTTGATCATAGATGTTCATTCTTATTGATTCTCCTTATTGATTTCAGGGGCAAAATAATGTTTACGGCAAACCGAGATATAGGTTTCATTACCACCTATCTGGATTTGTTCACCTTCATAAGTGGGTTTCCCATCTAACGTTCGTAGTACCATGGTCGCCTTTTTCTTACAATACTGGCAGATGGTTTTGATCTCATCAATTTTGTCTGCTAGTAACAATAGATGTCTAGATCCTTCAAAAAGTTCATTACGAAAGTCGTTCTTTAAACCAAATGCCATAACAGGTATATCTAACTCATCTACAACACGCGCTAGGTCGTAAACATGGTGACGCTTTAAAAACTGGGCTTCATCGACAAGAACACAGTAGGGCTTTTCAGGTAAATCTCGAATAAATCCAAAAATATCCGTAGTATCATCGATAGCAACTGCTGGTCTTTTCATCCCAATCCGACTTGAAACATAGCCAACACCATCTCTCGTATCAAGAGCTGAAGTCATGATGACAACACTTTTGCCTTGCTCCTCATAGTTATAGGCTACTTTAAGAATCTCAATGGTCTTTCCTGAATTCATAGTCCCATAACGATAATACAACTGTGCCATGCTTCTATTTCACGTCCATTTCTAATTTTTTGTTACATTCTAGTATATCATATTTTCTCAAAGCTTTAAATGGCAAAATATGGTAAAATAAAAGAAATCATTTAGTGAGTGGAGGAAACTATTATGCCATTTGTACGCATCGATTTATTTGAAGGACGCACGCTAGAGCAAAAGAAAGCCTTAGCTAAGGAAGTAACGGAAGCCGTAGTTCGTAACACTGGTGCACCACAATCTGCTGTTCATGTCATCATCAACGATATGCCTGAAGGAACTTACTTCCCGCAAGGGGAAATGCGCACTAAGTAAAGCTTAAGCCATATGCTTAGGCTTTTCTTTATAAGTAGCATTCGTTGAATAAATAACTTTATTTTGTTACAATTTTAAGAGATATTTGTATATAAATTGTTAAAAGGAAATGAAATGATTACACGTGAATTTGATACCATTGCTGCAATCTCCACACCTCTCGGAGAAGGAGCCATTGGTATTGTCCGCTTGAGCGGAACAGACAGTTTTGCCATTGCGCAAAAGATTTTTAAAGGCAAAGACTTAAGTCAGGTCGCCAGCCACACACTGAACTACGGGCACATTGTTGACCCTATAACTGGTAAGGTTATGGACGAGGTCATGGTTGGGGCTATGAAGTCTCCGAAGACCTTTACTCGTGAGGATATTATCGAGATTAACACCCACGGAGGGATTGCCGTGACCAATGAAATCCTGCAATTGGCTATCCGTGAAGGGGCTCGCATGGCAGAACCTGGTGAATTTACCAAGCGTGCCTTCCTCAATGGTCGTGTAGACTTGACTCAGGCTGAAGCTGTTATGGATATCATTCGTGCTAAGACTGACAAGGCTATGAATATAGCAGTCAAACAACTTGATGGATCCCTGTCTGACCTCATTAACAATACTCGTCAGGAAATTCTCAATACCTTGGCTCAGGTTGAGGTTAATATCGATTACCCTGAGTATGACGATGTGGAAGAAGCCACTACTGCTGTTGTCCGTGAAAAAACTATGGAGTTTGAACAACTCTTGGCCAATCTCCTAAAAACTGCACGTCGTGGGAAAATCCTCCGCGAAGGAATCTCAACGGCCATCATTGGTCGTCCCAACGTTGGGAAGTCAAGTCTCCTCAACAACCTCCTACGTGAAGATAAAGCCATTGTAACGGATATTGCGGGTACTACTCGAGATGTCATTGAAGAATACGTCAATATCAACGGTGTTCCTCTCAAATTGATTGATACAGCTGGGATTCGTGAAACAGATGATATCGTGGAACAGATCGGTGTTGAACGTTCCAAAAAAGCCCTCAAGGAAGCTGACTTAGTTCTACTAGTCCTAAACGCCAGCGAACCTCTAACTGCCCAAGACCGACAACTTCTTGAAATTAGTCAAGATACTAATCGAATCATTCTTCTCAACAAAACTGACTTACCTGAGGCTATTGAAACTTCTGAACTTCCAGATGATGTCATCCGTATTTCAGTCCTTAAAAATCAAAACATTGATAAGATTGAAGATCGAATCAATAATCTATTCTTTGAAAATGCTGGCTTGGTCGAACAAGATGCTACTTACTTGTCCAACGCCCGTCATATTTCTCTAATTGAAAAGGCAGTCGAAAGCTTACAAGCGGTTAACGAAGGTCTTGAACTGGGTATGCCAGTTGACCTGCTTCAGGTTGATTTGACCCGTACCTGGGAAATCCTTGGAGAAATTACTGGTGATGCTGCGCCAGATGAACTCATCACCCAGTTATTTAGCCAATTTTGTCTGGGTAAATAAAAAATTATAAAAAGGAGTTATGATGAAATATCTAACATTACTAGAGCGTTTTTTAACTTATGTTAAGATTAACACACGTTCAGACGAAAATTCTACTACTACACCAAGCACTCAGAGTCAGGTAGACTTTGCGACTAATGTCCTCATTCCAGAAATGAAACGTGTCGGTTTGCAAAATGTCTATTATTTGCCAAACGGTTTTGCTATCGGTACACTTCCAGCTAACGATCCAAGTTTAACTCGCAAGATTGGTTTTATCTCCCACATGGATACGGCTGATTTTAATGCTGAGGGTGTCAATCCACAAGTAGTTGAAAACTACGACGGGGGAATTATCGAGCTTGGGAATTCTGGTTTCAAACTTGATCCTGCAGATTTCAAGAGCTTAGAGAAATATCCTGGACAAACATTGATTACTACTGATGGAACTACCCTTCTCGGTGCCGATGATAAATCAGGTATTGCCGAAATCATGACAGCCATCGAATACTTGACTGCTCATCCTGAAATTAAGCACTGCGAAATTCGTGTCGGATTTGGACCTGATGAAGAAATCGGTGTTGGTGCTAATAAATTTGATGCAGAAGATTTCGATGTAGACTTTGCTTATACAGTTGACGGTGGACCTCTTGGTGAACTTCAATACGAAACCTTCTCCGCAGCAGGTGCAGAACTTCACTTCCAAGGTCGTAATGTACACCCTGGAACTGCTAAGGGACAAATGGTTAACGCTCTTCAGTTGGCAATTGACTTCCACAACCAACTCCCAGCTGGTGACTGCCCAGAATTGACTGAGGGCTATCAAGGTTTCTACCATCTCATGGATGTAACTGGTAGTGTTGAGGAAGCACGTGCTAGCTATATCATTCGAGACTTCGAAAAAGAAAACTTTGAAGCGCGTAAAGCTGCTATGCAAGCTATTGCTGATAAGATGAACCAAGAACTTGCTAGCAATCGTGTAACCTTGACTTTGACAGACCAGTATTACAACATGAAGGAAGTCATCGAAAAGGATATGACACCAGTAACCATTGCTAAATCAGTAATGGAAAGTCTTGATATTACACCTATTATCGAACCGATTCGTGGTGGTACAGATGGTTCTAAGATTTCCTTTATGGGAATTCCAACGCCAAATATCTTCGCTGGTGGTGAAAACATGCATGGCCGTTTTGAATACGTTAGCCTTCAAACAATGGAACGTGCAGTTGACACTATTATTGGAATTGTAGCTTATAAAGACTAAAAAAAGACGAGGTAGCTAAGCTACTTCGTCTTTTTTTTAGTCTGAGACTTTTTCTGTTGATTCAGGATTCAGTTCAGTTGTTGTTTCAGAAGTATTCTCTGTTGTTGTCTGCACTGAGCTAGATTCTACTTGCTCATCAGGGCTTACTTGACCTGGTGTTTCTTGTTTTGTTTCAACAGGTGTTTCTTGACTTGGCGTTGCTTTAGATCTAAGCTCTTGGTTCAATAAGAGAATTTCTTGAGCAACTGCTAGAAGAGCCTGCTTATCCTTACTTGCTGCTGCCAGTTTATCAAACAGAGCATCTACTTTTTCAAAGTCAGCATCTGAACCATTATTCATCTCCAAATAGCTATGGAGGGCAATGACGCCGTTATAAAGCTGTTGATAGAGAGCCAAAAGTTGTGGATCTTGAGCCTCTTCCTGACTTTCTTTCTGAATAGTCTGTGTAATACGTTTTAGAAGATCTTGAACTTGCGTGTTTAATTCATCAAGGTCAGCATTATCTTTATCACTAGCAACCTTAAGATTCTTAAGTTCATCAGCAAGAGAAGCTTTTACACCATCTTCCTTAACTTTACTAATCAATTCTTCAGCTTTGGTTAATAACTCTTCTACTTGTCCCTTTAAGACATGATTACTTTGTTTCTCAGGTTGAATATCATCAAACAAGCCTCTCAAGAACTCATAAACTGCAGTTTTTGCACTCTGACCATCCACTTTTTCGGTATCTAGGATAGTTTCTGAAGACTTGCTTACAGCGGGCTCATTTTTAAGAGCTTCTTCTACTTCAAATTTTGTTTGATAGATTTCTGGGAAGAGTTTATTTAAATCTGTTGCCTTTAGGAATGATTGTGACTGATAAAGAGTCCACGTTAAGTTAGCAACTTTATTACGAAGCTTATCGTTTAATCTACCATCAGATAGATGTTGATAGAAATATTTAATGTACTCGACTGTTGTGACACCTGTACGATCATTAAAGTCTTGTAAAGCTTGTAATTTAGCATCTATAGCATCTAATCCTGCTTCATCTTGAGCTAGTTTACTTTCCTGTAATTGTACCAAGAGATCCTTCTTAGGAAGTCCATAAGCATCCGTATTTAAGGTATTAATCTTATCCACCAGAGCTTGGTATTTCTTATCTAATGGACTAGCTTCAGTAGGCTTCACAGTTGAATCAATATGAATATACTGTTTGTCAAATTGATCAAGAGCTGCCAAATATCCTGCAGTAGAGTTGGTCGATAGCTTCTTCATATTCTCAGAAAATTGCCCCAAAGCAAGTTCAATCTGTCTCTGTACGCTTGGCTTGTCTTTATAGAGTTCTCGACTCTCTGCCAAAAGCTGTTCAACCTTATGCTCTACAGTATTTTCATCAAATGTGCCTGGTTGATAAGACGATTGTAGCGCTGGAATCTTATTCTTAAGAGCGACCTCGTAACCTTTTGTTTGAACTTTAATATAATGGTTATGATCTCCGTGAGGAATGACGAAACTTCCATTTTCAACTTGCAAACTATATGGTGAAACACCATCACGTATAGCAGTTGTATAAAGCTCGTTTAGGAAATCAAGTTCAGGGTCCCCGGTAACTAAAGGAATACGGACGTGTTCCTTACGGATTGCATAAGGATGAATGTGTGTTGGGTCATAGTCTTGATCAGGATTTCCAAATACAAAGAATCCATTTGAGATACGAATGGCTTCTAGCGGTACACCGTAGGTCTTAGCAATATACTCCATTTTTTCTTTGTCACTGGCCTCTCTAGAAAATGCTTCTACATCTTTTGCAAGAGGTTTAACAGACTCAGTTTTATGACTGTTTAAATGTTCTTGAGCAGCTTTAATCTGATCTTTTGTTAAATCTTTTTTAAAGAAATAGTGGTTGTGATCTCCATGAGAAACGACAAATCCTTTATCATCTTCACTTATTACACGATCAACTGCAAAGCCATGATCGTGCTCTTCCTCATGATGGTTTCCATGGTTATCATGATGGTGTTCTTCTGGTTTACTACTGTGGTTATCTGGGCTAGTTTCTGAATGTTTATTGCCGTACAAGTGATCTTGGGCGGCCTTAATTTGATCAGGGGATAAATCTTTTTTAAAGAAGTAATGATTGTGATCTCCATGAGAAACGACAAATCCTTTATCATCTTCACTTATCACTCGATCTGCTGCAAAGCCATGATCGTGCTCTTCCTCATGATGGTTTCCATGGTTATCATGATGGTGTTCTTCTGGTTTATGACTGCTATGATTATCTGGGATAGTTTCTGAATGTTTATTGCGGTACAAGTGATCTTGTGCGGCCTTAATTTGATCAGGTGATAAATCTTTTTTAAAGAAGTAATGATTGTGATCGCCATGGCTCATAACAAAACCTTCTGAATCTTCACTTATAATTCTATTTGCATCAAAACCATGATCGTGTTCCTCTTCTTCATGGTGAACATGTGGTAACGGATTATTTGGTGTAGAATTAGAAGGACTTTCTAAGCTTGGAGTGTTAGATTGTGCTTGATGATTGTTAAGAGATGATTTAGGGATATAGTGATAGTGGTCCCCATGTCGTACGATATAAGCATCGCCAGTATCTCTGACAATATCATTAGGGTTAAAGACATAACCATCATCTGCTGCAGAAACACCATTATTCGGTGTCAGTGACAAGGGTTGACTGAGAGCTGAACTATTGCCAGATAAATAAGCCTTTGCGGCAGCTAATTCACCCGCTGACAGATCACTCTTAGGAATATAATGGAAGTGTCCTCCGTGGGGAACGATATAAGCATCTCCTGTATCTTTAATGATATCAGAAGCGTTAAAAACATAACCGTCATCAGTTGTATAACGTCCTTGAGCTCTAGCTGCCACAACTTCCTTAGAATCATTTTTTTGGTCAGATGTATGCCCTTGTTTTTGTTTTTCAATTTGTTCTTTGGTTCGAATATTTTCAGCTTGACTAGCATTTTTTAGGTAGACATAATATTTTCCATCAACTTTGATGATGTAACCACCTTTAATTTCGTTAACGATGTGTTCATCACGCAATTGATAACTTGGATCTTTCATGACTAGTTCTTCACTAAAAATCGCATCGAAAGGAACTTTACCATTATAGTAATGGAAATGGTCTCCGTGAGAAGTCACATATCCCTGATCAGTAATTTTCACAACAATTTGTTCGGCCTCAATGCCTTCCTTTTTGCTAACTTGATCAGGAGTCAAATTTTCGTTCTTTTTAGACTCATTGTTTTTCCCATCAACATAAGATATACGATTATCTTCCTTCTTCTCTGATTCTTGGTGCTGATTTAAAACATAAGCACAAACACTAAGCGCAATAACTACTGCTGATCCAGCTAAATATTTCTTTGTTTTATTCATAATTTCCTCATTTCAATTCTTCTGCTAGTATTGCAATATCCTCTTCTAAATTATCTAAATAAGACTTATCATTTTGTGGGTCTGCCTCTAAAGGATTGAGAGTTTTAAGATTCACACCTGTTGACTTGATAAGCGTTTCAGCTACTTTAGACGAAGCGTTGCTCTCTGTAAAAATAGTTTTAACTTTATAGGTTTTAACAAATTCTTGGATTTCACTCAGTTGTCTTGGGCTTGGTTCTTGATCAGGAGAAATACCAGCAATACCAAGTTGATTCAAGTCAAATCTCTTTGCTAAATAAGAAAAAGCAGTGTGTTGTGTCACAAAGGTTCTTTGCTCCACTTTATCGAAGATAGGTTTATATTTATTTGTTAACTCATGAGCTTTATCAATAAACTTCTTCGCATTCGACTGATATATTTCTTTATTCTCACTATCTAATTCTGATAATTTATCAGCAATAATTTGTGCTTCCTCAGCTACCTTTTCAGGGTCTAACCAAGTATGGGGATCATAAAGACTTTTCTCATCCACACCTTTTCCTACTTCTATATCTTCTAAGCCAGATACTCTATCCAAGGTCATACCCTCAGATGCTTCTAGAACCTTAACCTTGGACTTTTGTAGACTTGGGTCTAGACTACCCGCCCAAGACTCTAAGGTATGAGAATGATAAACAAACACATCCGCATCGTAGATAGCTGCAATATCATTTGCTGACGGTTCATAAGAATGAATGCCTGAACTAGACTGAATCATTCTTACATCATTAAGATCACCAGAAACTGCTTTTACCATAGAATATACAGGATAAAAACTGGTAACAATTTTCATTCCATGAGATTCTTTGACATCATTTTGCTTATCTTGACTACAAGCTCCTAAAAATAAAGCAAGTACCGAAGATAGCATACATATTAGTATTTTCTTCTTCACTAGAACTCCTTAACTAGTATTTAACCATTTAATTAACTAGTAAACATTCTACTCTTAAAAAATTAGGATGTCAAGTGTTAGGCTCGATTTTATAAGATTTTTTATAAATAAAAAAGCACCGATTATCGGTGCTTTAATACTAAACTCCTAGATGAATATCTGGGAATTTTTCCATTAGTAACTCCCAAAATTCTTCCAATTGTTCTTGAACTGTTCTAGTAGTTCGAATAGTCATGTTATGCTTCTTAGGACTGTCCTTACGAATGTAGCACAGTTGATAGACTTTATTTGTAAAACCATAGCGATGGTAACTATTTTCAATAAGGTAAATCTGATCAACTTCTCTTAAGTCAACAGTTTGAGTCCCTTTAAAGTATGTAATCAAGTGGTTTTTATATAAGATTACTTTTAGATCTTGATCATAATAGTCAGCTTGGTCGGCAATACCTTCTAGATTACCTTGCAGCTCTGGATAAGTTTGATATAATTCATTATAAGATGCAATTGATTTTTTACGAAGAATAAAGGCTGTAATAGCTGTAAATACTCCCATACCACCGAAAATTGCTGCTCCAATGATATAATACCAACCATCACGTGAATGTTCAGTCAAGCTCAGGTAAACATTCGTATTCATGTTTTGATAAACTGTAGACGTAGGTTCTAAAACTGATTTCAAGAAACCTGATAAGTCTACTATTCTGTTATTACGTGAGGTATTCACATTTGTACTTAGTGGTTGTAATTGTGTTCCCAACAAAGTCCCTGGATTATCAGCTAAAGTTTCAGCAGTAGCCTGCTCGATTAACTTCTTAACTTCAGCATCATTTTCTTTTGCTTCAATAACCGCGTATTTACCATCACCCTCTTGACTATATTGTACAAGATAGACAACGCTTCCACCATCTACATCACCAATAATCTCTGGATAAATATCATAAACAGTCATTTTAACTTGTTTACCAGATTCACTGTTACTAGCAAAGGCAGTTGTTGGGTTTTGGTGTAAATTCCAAAGAAATCCCATCAGACCTCCAACTGCAAGAAGAATGACCGAAAGGACTAGTCCAGAAACAAAACCTTTATTTCGTTTTTCCTTAAACATAATTGTCTCCTTTAGTTTGATATTGAAATTATATCAAAACCAAAATATTTTTTCAAGTTTTACCTTAAAATTATTATAACTATAACCCTCTGACTACATTTTAATTCTAGCTTTCTAAATAAAAAAGTTTGAGATAAATCCCAAACTTCTATAATCGTTATTTTCTAGCTATTTTCTCATCACTTTCAAGCTGGTCAACTAGTTGGTCAACACTGTTAAACTTCACCATATCTCGAATACGATCAAGCCAATAAACAGTAACTCTTTCACCATAGATGTCATCAGAAAAATCAAAAATATGAACTTCAAAACGCTCTTCAACACCATCAAAAGTTACATTCCTACCAACACTAGCCATACCTCTGTAGATTTTTCTTTGAATTTCAATATCTACGGTATAAACTCCATCCGCTGGCATATATGTTCGATCTAAAAGCACTAAATTAGCTGTAGGATAGCCAATAGTTC
Organism: Streptococcus timonensis; assembly: GCF_900095845.1. GTDB lineage: Bacteria > Bacillota > Bacilli > Lactobacillales > Streptococcaceae > Streptococcus > Streptococcus timonensis. Next base: position 700,492 of record NZ_FMIX01000004.1, on the reverse strand, counting down.
GACCACGCGCATTTCCGTGAACTACAACACCTCTAGATGGTAATGGAGCTCCAAGAAGCTGAGCAGCCTCTTTCACATTCCCATCAACAATACATTGTCTAACACGTGTAGAACTGATTTTTCCCTTTTCATCTTCTACTGGTGGAACAATAACTACTTCGCCATCAAAAATTTCTTTAAGATCTTCAGCTGATTTGCGATCAGATCCTAAACTATAGTCAAATCCTACTACAATCGTATCTGCTTTCACTTCTTTCACAAAAGTATTGACAAACTCTTGAGCAGTCATATTTGCTACCCGACTTGTAAAATCCATTAAATACAATGCTTCAACACCTGAACGTTTTAATTTACGTTCACGTTCTTCAGCATTAAGGATATGCAATAATTGTTCTGGATTATATTGGTGTAATGTTAGTTTAGGTGACTCATTAAAGGTGATTACGGCAACACTCAAATGCTTTCTTGAGGCTATCTCACCCGCAATATCAAAGAGCTTTTGGTGACCCACGTGAACACCATCAAAGTATCCTAATACTAGGACTGTTGGGCCTGGTGTTGCGATATCTTTTTCTGTTTTAATCGGTATTGTTACAATCATAGTCATATTATACCAAAAAGACACACGCTTTCAAAATAATAAGGATGTAAAACTTCAGTTAGAAAGATTTAAAATTGGCTTTTAACTTCACTTCTTAATTGTTCTAGAGTTACTATACCGTACTTATCCATAACACTAGGCAGATTATCAATAATATCAGGGCAGGCATATGGATTGGTAAAGTTAGCTGTCCCAACACCAATAGCTGAAGCACCTGCCAAATACATTTCTAGTGCCGCCTCAGCCGAGTCAACTCCTCCCATTCCAATAATCGGAAGATTAGTTGTTTGAGCTACTTGTCGAATGAGTTTTAGAGCTACAGGAAACACTGCAGGTCCAGACATTCCTCCTGTCCCATTTGCAATGATTGGTTTTCTAGTTTTGAGATCAAAGCGCATACCAACAAGGGTATTGATCATAGTGAGACCACTAGCACCTGCGTCCTCTGCAGCTTTTGCAACGGAAGTAATATCGGTCACACTTGGTGTTAGTTTAACGTAAACAGGAACTGATGAAGCCTCTACGGCTGCTTTTACGACATCATAAGCTAAATCTGGGTCTTGCCCAATCAAAAGTCCGTGATTACCGTGGTCGACGTTCGGACAAGAAATATTGAGTTCAATTGCCTTTACATTGCTCGCTTTAGAAATACCATGAGAAACTGTTGCATACTCGTATTTGGAAAATCCAGCAACATTTGCGATTATTGGAAGATTGGGATACTCTCTTTGCAACCAAGGTAATTTTTCAGAGAGAACGGCATCTAGTCCTGGATTTTGTAGACCAATAGCATTCAGCATACCAGCAGGTGTTTCTGCCACACGTGGAGTAGGATTACCAAAGCGTGGTTCAAGGGTTGTAGCCTTAATCATGATAGATCCTAAAAGATCCAAATCATAGTATTTGGCATACTCTTGTCCGAAACCAAAACAGCCTGAAGCAGGAATGATAGGATTCTTTAGTTCTAAGCCTGGTAGAGAGACTTGTAATCGATTTATAGTCATGATACTCTCCTTATAAAACAACAGTTCCTGTTTTAAATACAGGCCCATCTTCACAGACGCGTTGACTAACTGTTTCACTATCTGGTACTTTCAATACGCAAGCGTAGCAAGCTCCCATGCCACAAGCCATACGAGATTCTAAAGATAGATAAGCTCTTGGATGGTCATGGAAGGTTTGATTGATATATTTCATCATACCAGGTGCACCGCAAGAGTAGATAGCATCAAATTCAGTGTAAATTTCGTTAATCACTACAGAAACATTCCCTTTAATACCATGGGATCCATCATCTGTTGTCACATATACTTGACCATATTTGGCTAATTCATCATCTAAAATGACAGCATCTTTAGTAGAAAATCCTAGAACAGTCGTAATTTCAACACCTCTCTCATGTAATTGTTTAGCTACTTCAAGTAATGGAGGAACTCCTATTCCACCACCAACTAGAAGAACCTTGCAATAGTCATCTAGCTCAGATAAATCGAAACCATTTCCTTGAGGGCCCATGACATCTAAAAAATCGTCAGCTTTTAATCTTGAAAAGATTGCTGTACCAGAACCCTCAACTCGATAAATGAGATGGCATTGATTATTAGCCTTATCTATAGATGAGATTGAAATCGGACGACGCAAGAGATGGGCATCATCAGGTACACGCAAATGAAGAAATTGGCCCGCTTTCATAGCTTCGACCATTTCTCCTTCAAGTACAAGCTCAAAGATTGCTGGCGCGATTTCCTCCTGGGAAACTACTCTCATCACTTCCAAGCAAATTGCACCCATTCGTTTTTTACAATTCGGATTCATAACCTTTCCTCCTTAAATTTTAAGGGGATCAGATAAAGAAAAACCTTGCAATTGCAAGGTTTCAGGTAAGATATTTACACAAAAGTAGCAAATAAGCACTTGCTTTACTGCTCCAATCGTAGTTTCTTTTCTCTGACACCTTGTGAGTCTCTCTGGACTTCCCTTAAAGGTTAAATTTTCACTAGTATACTGTATCAAACATAAAAAGTCAAGTAAAAATAGGTAAGGTATCAGTTCATAAAAGTTGCTTATTTTTGTGAAGAAAGAATCTTTTCTAATTTTTGATAATCTTTAACACTGTCAATTTCATAGATAGAATTTTCTTCCAATTCCTCTACGTAAACATCCAATTCTTTGATGTTATCTTTGACCATGTTATCCCAGTAGAGGTCCACAAACTCGCCACTTGCATAAGCATCATCGATAAACCCAACAATTTTCTCAGCTGTTGGATCATCCCAGAATGACACACCACTCAAGATTCGTCCATTTTTGCTATCGACAATAATATCTTGAACTTTGTAATCATCTCCGTAAACTAGGAACCACTCATTATCACAATCTTCACGATAAACACTGAAGTAGGTTGAACGTTCAATATCATTTCGGAACATATTCTTGAAAAGATAGTTATCCGCATCGATAACATAGCTGTTAGCCAATTCTTCTTTTACCAAGTAAAGAGAGTAAAAGTTATTGTAATCAGCATACTTTTCGTTGAAGACTAAACGCACACCGTACTTTTCCTTAAGATAGTCGAATTGTTCTTTTAAATAACCTACAACGATGATAATGTCATCAATTCCACGTTCTTTTAAAAATTCAATTTGATATTCGACTAAAGGTTTTTCATTAACCTTGACCAAGGCTTTTGGAGTATTTTCTGTCATGGGTCTCAAACGAGTTCCCAATCCCGCTGCTAAGATAATCGCTTTCACGCGTTCTCTCCTTTATTCTTTAATAATAATATAAACACCAGCCATTACGATAAGTGAAGTAACGATGGTCAGCAAATTAAGGGGCGAACCCAAGAAAATTGCTGCAAATAAAACAGTCCATACTACATAACTCACATTTAATCCAGTAGCTTTTGCTGGCTGCAATCGATTGATAGCCATATAGTAGGCAAGATAAGAGATCATATTAAATGCCGCAAAGACAATTAATAGACCAAACAATTGTCCATTTGCCACTTCTGCAAATGAATGATGCGAGAAGAGAACAATAACAAGATAGGACAAGAAAGATGTGACTTGTCGGATCAAGAGTGCTTCGAGTTCACTAAGTTCACTTTCCATAGCAAATGAGCTCAGAACACTTTCACTTCCCCAAGCAAGCGCACAAATTAATGCGCAAAGGATTCCGATATAGAATGAATTGACCTGTTCAACCTTGTAGGTCTGAGCAATAATTCCTGCAATGATTAATAAAATTCCAAATACTGTATTTTTCGAAACCTTATGCTTTAAGAAAAAGAAAGCCAGAATGACAGATACCGCAGGATAAATCGCTGAAACAGATGATGCTAAAGAGCTACCGATATACTTGACCGCATAGAGATTGGCTTGCATGCCAATCGGCCCAGCCAATAGTGCTCCGATAATAACACTGACATTTCGAATGTTCAGGAAGATTGATAAACGTACCTTGCCTTCTTTAACGAGAAGATATCCTAGCAGGATAAAAATACTAAGAAAGTCGTGCGCTGCTGCTACTACAAAAGGCGATAAGTCAGTAAATATAGAGAAGATATAGGCACTAATGGTTAGCCCTAATCCCCAAAAAATACCTGATATAAGTCCAAAGGAAACTCCATTTTTAGTTTTCATCAATACCTCCCTGAGACTGCAATTCTTTTACAGCTCTTTTATAACGAGTGATTCCATAATCTCCAAAATCTGCACCATTTTCTTCTTTGTAAATGGTCCATAGGCTCCAAATAATATCTTGCAATATTTTATAAATACGGATCTTCTCACGAGAAACTGGTGTCTGTTCGCTTTCATAATAAGACAAGAAGGAATCTTCTTCGTCTGGAGTAAATTCAGACTCTAAAAAGAGAGCCGCAAGATCCCACATAGGGTCGTTCATGGAAGAATATTCCCAATCAATTAGATAAAGATGCCCATCTGGTGCTTCAATAAAATTTTCAGGAACCAAGTCAATGTGACAAGATTTTCTGTCTACTCCAATTGTAGCCAATTCATTTTCTAGAGCGAAGACATTTTTTCTAACTTCGTCATAGTTTGGATAGGAAATCTCCCCTTGAATCAAGGATTCATACTTTTTGATTTCCTCAAAAGGAGCAAACTCTCCTTTTAATTCTTTACCAGAAGCATGGATCGTTTGTAGAATTGGAGCAATTTTTTCAAATTTTGTTTTTATGGTTGTAGAATTTAAGGTATCTGCGTTTTCAATGTATTGATTGACTTTGATACCAGCTTCAATATCAAAGAGATAATTCTCAACATCTAATTTCAGATCTTTCAACAATTCAAGATTGAACTTTTCATTCTGACGATCGATTAATTTTTCTGTACCTTTACCGAAAAACTTAACGATATATCGATTTGAGGATGTTTGAACCAAGTAGTTTTGATTGGTCATTCCACCCAACTGTTCAACGCTCTGAATTTCTTCATCACCTGATAATAAAGAGGCAATCTTCTCTTTAACGATTTCCTTCATAATCTTCCCCTATTAGACTTCCCACTTAAATACTGTCTTGAAGGCAGTATTAAGGTCTGTTGCAAAAACTCGATGAATATCTTTAATCCCTCTTACTGGTTCTTCTAGATAAATGATATTCTTCAAACGATTGGCAAATTTTTTAATTTCCATCATTTGGATGGCATTTTCAAAGTCAACTCTTCCAGAACGAGAAGATCCAACTAATAACAAGCCTTTTTCCAATGAATCACGAGTATTGATATTAACTTTATACTCACTAACACCCATCATCAAAATAGTACCTTGGGGTTTAATATACCGAATCAAATCATTGATAGCAGGTCCACTACCGTCACCACCACAACACTCAAATCCATGATCAAAGCTGAGATCTTCTGGAATACTGTCAGTAATATAACGTTCGTGCGCAAACGAAAAGAGTTCCAATTTCTCCCAGTGGCGACCAATGACAATAATTTCTGCTTCAGGCAAAGTGTAGTTGATAATATTGGCCATGACAAAAGCTAAACTTCCATCACCAATCACAGCGATACGTTGACGTCTGCTGTGAGATACCGTCATGAAACGATTCATGGCATGCATGGCAACACTGACAAACTCTGTAATGGCAGCAACTGTATCTTCGATTTCTTCGTAAGATACCACACGATCCTTAGGCAGAGAAACAAATTCTCGCATGAATCCATCGTAACCACTTGATAAGAAATATGTTCCAGTCATGTAATTTTCGTAGAATTCCTCATCACTTTGCATAGGTGGTTGATTTGGAATCATAACAACCTTCTGACCAACTTTGTAGGTACCGGTTGGATCAGAAATGACAGTACCACAAGACTCATGAATCATAGCCATTGGTAGTTTTTTTGCTAAAATTTTTGGATCGCGTTTACCTTGGTAATAACGTTGATCCGCGTGACAAACCGCCATGTAATTTGGTCGGATAAGGATATGATTCTCTTGATCAATTTCTTCTTCCTGATATTTAATATTGATAAACTTTGGTTTTGTCAGTTGATAAATTTGATTAATCATGTCTATTCTTTCTCAATCATGCTTTTAGCAATCTTCAAGTCTGTAACTGTTGTAATTTTAAGGTTTGAGTATTCACCTTTTGCCAAGGCTACATCTTTACCCTTAATAACAAAGATTTTACATGCATCTGTTAAAATATCTTTTTCTTCTGCTGATAAAGAACCATACAAATCAATGAAGTCTTTACAACGGAAGGTTTGAGGAGTTTGCCCTTGATAGAGATGAGCACGATTTGGAATATCTGTGATAAACTGACCGTTTGTGCTTTCAACAATGGTATCTACTGCTTCAACTACTGTATCAACAGCATCATGATTTTGTGCAAGAGCAATGTTATCTTGAATCATTCGAAGTGTGATAAAAGGACGAACTGAGTCATGAGTGACTACGATATCATCTTCCGTAATTGGACGGTAAGAATCGATAGCTTCGATTATCTTTTCAATACTCGAATTACGGTCCGCCCCACCTTTTGTGATGATGATACGATCCTTGTGAAGTGGAAGGAATTTTTCAACTAAATCTTCTGCGTGTGTCACCCAGTCTCCGTGAACTCCAACTACAATCTTTTCGATACTTGGCTCTAAGACAAATTTTTCAATTGTATGAATTAAGATTGGGCGATCTCCCAGCTCAAGAAATTGTTTGGGTAGATTACTAATACCCATGCGCGTGCCGGTTCCACCTGCTAAAATTCCAGCGTAAATCATTTTGATACTCCTTTGGTTTGTTTTAAAAACTCATTCCTTACTATTATACCATAATCTAGCACTATCTAAAAAGAAATACCAATTGTTCCTAGCAAGAAAAGGCTAGCTTTATTTAATCACATTAATATTTCATCTCTATATCCTTTTCAGCATTTTAATCTATCAAAAGCTATAAATCATAATTTAAGGATTTTTCATTCAAGAAATATAGAGTTCTTTAGAATAATAAATAAAACTTAAAGAAATCTTAAATCATTGGTTGATATGTATAGAGATCCTGAAATTTTAATTAGACTTTTCCAATTAAAATTGTTAAAATAAAATGGAAAATAAAAGAAAAGGAAGCTAAATACCGCCATGATGAATATGCAAAACATGATGCGTCAAGCTCAAAAACTTCAAAAACAAATGGAGCAAAGCCAAGCTGAATTGGCTGCCACAGAATTTGTTGGGACTTCTGCTCAAAACCTTGTAACTGCTACCTTAACAGGTGATAAAAAAGTCGTAAAAATCGATTTTAATCCTGCAGTTGTGGATCCTGAAGATATTGAAACACTTTCAGATATGACTGTTCAAGCACTCAATTCTGTTCTTGAACAAATTGATGAAACTACTAAAAAGAAACTTGGAGCATTTGCTGGTAAGTTACCATTTTAATTATATTCTCAAAAAGAGGCTAGTTTACAGCCTCTTTTAATTTATGTTAATAAACAAAGAACTCAGTTGCTTTATTTAGCAATAAGTCACTATATTCAGGGTCTTCCTGAGCAGTTACTAGTTCTTCTTTTATTCTTTCCAAGTCATCCGTAATCATTCCGTCAACACCTAGGTGAAAAGACTTATTAAATGATTCCGAACTATTGATTGTCCATACATAGAGTTTTTGCTCAGTATTCCATAGTTTCGTCACAAAGTATTCATCTAAAGTAGAATACTCCATTGTGTAGCCTGTAGCAACCGTTCTAGGAAAAACAGAATTATAGGGAAGAATAAAGTAGACAGGAATATCTATGTCATACTCTCTCACTTTTTCAACAACCTTATAATCTAAGGATTGCATTTGATGACCATAAACCTTAATTTTTGCACCGTATTTTTCTAGAAAATGTTCCATCATCTGCGGACTATCTTTATGACTGGTCTTAATTTCAATGAGAAGTTTCTGATGTAATTCATTTGCACGAGTCAGATAATCATCGAAACTTGAAATCTTTGTCTCATAACCATTCTCATGAATGTCAATCTGCTTTAACTCTTCTAAGGTCAAATCCTGTGGTGTTTTATTAATACCAGCTAAGCCTTTAAGATTAGCATCATGCATCATAACAAATTGACCATCTTTAGTTTCCTGGATATCCATCTCGATTAAATCTGGTTTTAACTGCGCTGTCTTTTCTAAGGATTCTACTGTATTTTGGACACCATTTCCATTCGATACACCACGGTGTGAAATCACAAGCGGTGGATTGACTACTGGAGCTTCAAGATAATTATATCCTTCAATCGCAAAGAGGATACATGCACACACCATGACACCCCATCTCATGATATGGTCCTTCTCGCGTCTTGGCATAATATCAAGTTCTTCTCCCGTTAAAAAAGATGTGAATTTGACAAGGAAATAGGTCAGTGCCATATAGTGGAAATTCTTAATCAGAACAAAATTCAAAATAGCAAGGACCAGAGACTCTCTCTGAGTAAGGCTATCTACTATATACTGGGTTGATAGTAAAGGGACGAGAGGAAGATAGAAGAATAGATTGGTTTTTACAATAATTAAGAATAAATGCCAGGCATAAAACCAAAAGAAATTCTTAGTTTTATCCAAACTATAAATAATCGCTTCCTTGACCGTCATCTTTTCATAAAAGACCTTAGGTAGAGTGAACATCAAGCGAACAGAAACATAAAAGAATAGGAGTGATAAGCTAATAATCGCTACCCACCATAACCAGTAGTTCTCTTCCATATAGGTTTGGATAAAATCTGGAATCACGATTTTATTTAAATAATAAATCTTAAATATCTTCCTGATAAAAGGAAATAGCATTGCCACAAATAAAAAGATAAACAGAGCTTTTGAAATAGTCATCTTCTTCATAAAAGCGAGGCTTTCACGAAATACTTTTCGACTATATTCTATAAGAGTCCTTTTTTCGTGATATAGGAGGTGGCGAGCTCCAATAAAGAGAATACTAAGTTGAAAATAGGCTACCAGTAGATTGATGGCTATTAAAATAACAAAGCCAAGACTGACAATGGGAGCATTTTTTATTATCTCAAAAATATTGTTGTAGGAAATAAACAAATATCCAGTCTGACTTAGTAAAAATCCAGCTATCACTGAGTTTAGTGGCAACCAGATATAGTCGACCAACATAAAAATTAGAAAGAATAGAAAGAGGATTTTATCTAGATTAAGGTAAATCTTTTTAAAACCCAATTTTTTCGGTTTTTCAGGTTTCATAAAAACTCCTAATCAAAAAGTTGTGATAAATCTAAGGCACCAAATGGATTCGAATTGAGACTAGTCTGAGAATTGAGTAATAGTCTACTCTCATCTGACTCCAGAAAAGCTTCATACACTCGACCAGTCATACGAGCATCCTCTAGACTATTATGAGATTGCCCTTTAAAACCTAGAAAATTAGCCACAGTTTGTAATTTTAGATTAGCAATTCCATGAAGATCAGAACTACGTCGCTCCAGTGCTTCATTATAGAGATCGACTAAATATTGTTCTCGATAGTCCAAACCATGTTCTAGTAAAATCGGTAAGTCACTCTTTGCTGCATTATAACCAACAAGGGGTAAATCACCAACAAAAATTTGAAATTTTTGGAGTACTTCTTCTACCTTTGGTGCGCCTTTCAATGTCTCTGAAGTAATCCCAGTCAATCCATTTATGAAGCTTTTTAAAGGAGCCTCTGTATAAACGTATGAATCAAATGCAGCTATTTCTTGACCATCTTTAAAATGTACTGCCGATACCTGTATCAGATGTGTTACACCTTCATGCTGATTAAACTCTAAATCAAAGGAGATATACTCTCTTAATTTTTCCATACAACATATTCCTACTCTATACTACTAAAAGAAAAGAAACTACCTGGTTTCTCTATAAAACCAAGCAGTTTTTTCTTATTTTCCAAATAAGCGAGCAAAGAAGCCTTTCTTCGTTGCTTGAACTTCTTGCTTAGCTTGTTCTAACTCTAACTGAAGATTCTCCTGATCTTTCATGGCTTGAAGTGTTAGCTGTTGTTGTTGATCTAACTGCTTATCTTTTTCAGCAATTTGACGATCTTTCACTCGTATCTGCTCATCCTTTTCTGAGAGTTGCTTATCTTTAGCTTTTAACTGCTCATATAAGCGAATAATCTCAGAATTTTTCTCATCAACCAGGATTTCCATCAACTCTCGTTGTTTGACTTCATCGCTAACTGGCTCATCTTCAAAAATTGTTTTCTTGTAGATTTCTTCTAGCTTAATCAAGCCACTGCGAGTAACAACAGTAACCCCTTTGTCATTTTTTGTTGTGTCTTCTTCTGGTAATTCTTTGACACGATTATTGATTGCTTGGCGAGATAAACCCAAGACCTCAGCAATCTCACTGACAGTCATCTCAATACTCATAATATCCTCTGATTTTTCTAGCATTTCTTTAAATTAAATATTATCATAAGCAAGCAAAACTGTCAAATATCACCCTGTTTTCAAGCCTTTCAGACATTAATTTACAAAATATAGAATACATCATAAATAGTTATTTTTAAACAAGAAAAGATGAGTCGAGCTCATCAATTTACTATGACATTTAATCCTTAAATCAAAACCTTTCTAGGTTTGTAGAGATTGTCTCGTTTTTCGAGAATGGCAAGAAGTCGCTCCCCTTCAAAAGCAGCTACTTCTTTCACAGTTTGCTCTAACTCAATAAAGCGGCCAAAACGGACTTCCTCTGCCTGTTCCGGAGTAAGATAAACCTTAACTAAATCCCCTGTCCCAATCTCGAGCGGATGGAGAAAGTCCAGTTGTCCAGCCTCTACTTTTTCTGCAATTTCTTCCAAGGTCAAGGAATCTTCTAACTGTAAACCTGCAGCACTTGTCCGTGTCAAATGTGACATATGAGCTGCATAACCTAGTTTTTCTCCCAAGTCAACCGATAAGGTACGGATATAGGTTCCCTTGCTACATTTTACTCGGAATGTAAAACGTGCAAGTTTATCCTCGTAGGAAATAGGACTGGTTCTTTCAAAACTATAAATGGTCACCTGACGTTCTGGGCGCTCGACTTCCTGACCAGCACGCGCATACTCATAGAGCTTGCGCCCATTGACCTTGACAGCTGAGTACATTGGTGGAATTTGAGTGATAGGTCCAGTCAGACTAGCAATTGCTTCATCGACAAGCTTTTCATCCAATGGAGCTAAAACAGGAGTTTCATCAACTATTTCACCACTAGCATCTTCAGTAGTCGTTGAATAACCTAGAGTGATTTCTCCCTCATAGACTTTACCCTCATCCTGCATGAACTCAACCATGCGTGTTGCCTTACCAACCGCAATAGGCAAAACACCCACCACATCCGGATCTAAGGTACCACCGTGACCGATTTTCTTGGTTCCTAAAATCTTACGCAATTTAAAAACCGCATCATGCGAGGTCATTCCTGCTTCTTTTTTTAAGTTGATAATACCGTTCATGTGTTGCTTTCTGATTTCCTTTCTCATCATGTGGTTAATAAAGTTATTTTCATTCGTTCCAGTATCATTTAAACCATCCTCTCATGCATTTTATAAGGCTATTGGCATGTTTTTTAAGGTTTTTTATGTAGCATCAATAACAAATCTATAGGTAAATACCCTACTATTCACCTCTGTCTCTCCAATTTTTTAAGATAGTATAAATATAATGTATTAGTAATCCTACTAAAAATGCGAACAAAGGGCGTAATGATACCAAGCTTACACCTACAACAAGGAAAGCTGATAAAAAATAAATGATAAACGCCTCTAACTTAGAAGGTCTTCTCCCCTCTGGAAGCATATCTAAATGTTCCTTTGTTATAGCTGAGCGATCATTGAATTGATAAAAGAAACGATATCTTGCAGATAAAGAATCAATATCTAAAAAGTCATACCCCCTAATATAATCAATTATGTAAAACATCAGTAAATTGTCAATTTCGTCAATATTTTCAGTATAGAGAGAAAAGTTTCTCTTTCCAGCAATTGCAATATTACTTTCAGCATAAACGGCAATCGGAATGCCATCTTTTGTAACAGGTAAAATATCTCCTTTACTACCTGAACCTACACTCCTCATTTCATAGTTATTTAAATTGAATTGAAAAACTCCATGCCAGTACGCTTGTTCCCATAAATGTTCAAATCTTTTTTCTTCATAATAAATCAAATCCTTATTTAACCCTCTTGCGACTATTCTTTTCCTCTTAGAAATGAATTCTGATTTTTTAAAGACAAGAATTTCTACATCTTTTGCATATAGACGATAACCTTCCTCTTCTTGAACGATTTCAATTCTTTCAGTCCAATATTCATCATCAGGTAATTTTGACTGAAGGATAAATCCTTCTGAGTTTCCACGTAATTTTAATTGTATTTCCATGTTTCACCCCCCTATTGATAAGCCCAATCCAAATGGTCCTAGTTTCATTTTTGCCTCTGCTTTTTAGTATCTGGACAATGATTAACAATCATGACAGGCTCTACACCTTCTCTCGCTCGAACAACACTCCCAATCGGTAAAGTAGTACGTTCTGACATCAGTTTTCTCCTCCTAAATACTTCTGCGCTTCCTGCACATAAAATAGATCTGGATTTTCATGGACGATGCTTTCAAACAAACTACGGGCACGTTCTTCATCTCCTTTTAATTGGGCATTGAGAGCGCCGTAATAAGAAAACATGATTCGAGCTAACTTATTTTCTGGTTCGGCAGTGTCGAAGTAGTCATTCATTTCTTTATTGAACACAATATCTTTTATGGCTTGGGCTTGAGCAACGAGTTTGGCCTTACCGCCTTTCGAATCTGGTGCCTTGGACAATTGTTCCTCAAAGAAAGCAATATCTTGCATATCTTGAAGATGGATAGACACTTTTAATAGTTCAAAGCTTGATATTAAAAATGTATAGTCTCTTAATCTACCCCAAATTTTTTTCAAATTATACTTGGACATATTTTCCTTGGCAGCTTGAAAATCTCCTTTTAGATAAGCTACTTGACCTTGGATAAATTGATAATACTCTTGATATGTTGCCCTATAAATCTTAATCGATTTCTCAGATTGGACCCTGAACATATCTACATAGAGCTTAAGATTAATAGAATCGTTTAACACTAGATAAATAACTTTGTTTAGGACAAAACGTAGATATAAGATCCAGATGATTAGAACCCACATCAGTGAAGCAAATATCAGCCCCAAAATTTTGGTATCAGGTTGGTATACTAAAAAAACTCCTATTGCTCCAATACCTATTGCTACAACTGAACTAATTAGAATAACAGTCTCTATTTGCAACAGAGTGTTTTCTGTCGCCCTACTAACTATTTTTTCAACTAATTTCATATGTTACTCTCTTATTTCTCTGCTCCTATATATTTCTTCGCTTCCTGAACATAAAAAAGTACTGGATTTTCATGGGCGATACTTTCAAACAAACTACGAGCACGAGCTTCATCTCCTTTTAGCTGAGCATTGAGAGCTCCGTAATAAGAGAACATGATTCGAGCTAATTTATTTTCTGGTTTCGCAGTGTCGAAGTAATCGTTTGATATTTTATTACAATAGATATCAACAATAGCCTTTAAACTCAAAATTTTTTCCTGATATTTTAAAATTTGCGATTGAACATTACTTGTTAGTCCTTCAATTTCTATCATCAATTCTCTCAATTCTAAACAATCATTCAAATGAACCAAGTTTAGGATGCTATAATACTTGATATTAAATACATAGTACAGATTTTTGGATTTTTTTAGATTACAATTTTTTATGTTATTCAGCAATTCTAAACTATCTTGAAAGTGTCCTCTATAAAAGGATACTCTTGCATTTGCCAAATATTTTGGAAGAACTTGAACATTTCTATTTAAAGAATTTTCCTCAGCTCTAGCAACTATTTCTTGATACTTTGCTAAATTGATATCTTGAGACAAAATATCAATTAAAGCCTTATCAAGTAATAGTTTAGATAGAAGAATAAACAGTATAACAAAGACAAGAAATATTGTTAATATCTTTGTGTAAGTGGTCGATGAATGGTTAAAAATATAGACATAAACAATTACTGTTGAAAACACTAAAAAATACAGCAAGTATTTAAATATAATTTTAAGAAAAATTAATTCTATTTTATCAGCTGACCATATTCTAATAATTTTTATAGCTCTTTTCATATAAATTCCTGGTTCTATGGAAAATTTACTCCCCCTTCAAGGCATCAAACTTTGCTTTCATAGTTGGATTTTTACGAGTCAATTTTTTAACGGAAACATCGTCCAACTTATTGTTTGCGAGGCGGAGTTGGTTTTCTGATGTGGTCAAGAATTTCTTGACTTCTTCCATCCTTTTGATGGCCTTGTCGATTTCGTCAATAGCCTTGCCGAAGTTAACAGAAGCTGAGTTGTAGTTTTTGGCAAAGGCAAGCTTAAAAGCATCTAGGTCTTCTTCAAAGTGGGTGATGTCAATATTTTGCTCACGTATAAGTGCTAACTCCTGCTTGTATTTTAGGGAGTTAAGAGCAGCATTGCGCAAGAGCCCGATCAGTTGGATAAAGAACTGAGGGCGCACGACATACATCTTTTCATACTCGTGGCTGACGTCAACAATTCCAGTATTGAAGTAATCATTATCAGCCTCAAGCATAGTCACTAATACGGCATACTCACAGTTCTTCTCACGACGATCCTTATCCAACTCCTTGTAGAAATCTGCATTCTTATGCTTCTTTTCAGTTCCGTCAGCTTCATTTTTCATCTCAAACATGATGGAAATGAATTCTAGCCCATTATCATCAAAGTCACGGAAGATAAAATCACCTTTAGAACCACGAGCTGAAACTTTGTTATCCTTTTCGAAATAGGCATTAGGGAAGGCAAAACTACGAATTCTGTCGAACTCACTTTCCGCATACCTCTCTAAGCTTTCACCAATTTCCTTGGTTGACTGTTGAGCCTTGAAATTCTTATAGAACTCAACCTGCTCATTAGCCAATCTTAACTCCGTCTTATGTTCTCGCTCAATTGAAGCCAAGTTTAGTTCGTTTTCCTTCTCTTGAAGGAGCAATTGATGCTTCAGTTCTTTCCGTTCTTTCTCTAAATCAGACAGTGTCTTTTGCAGTTGATTCTCATGCTCCAAGCGTAAGGTAGCTAGCTGATTCTCCAGTGCTTGAACTTCTTTTTCCTTCTCTAGGAGACTTTGACTAGCACTTTGCTCTACTTCCTTTTTGGCTAATTCTTTTTCGGTATCAAAGTTCTGAATTTGACTTTGAAGCTGGGCAATTTCTTGGTCTTTTTGCGCAAGTTTTGTCTGCTGTTCATTCATGGCTTTTTGCTCAGCCAAGGCCAGCTCTTGCTTCATACGTTCATGCAATTCCTTATCAAACTCTACAGTTCGGACTTGAGAAATCAGCTCTGCATATTGGCTTTCATTAACTGTAAAAACTTCCCCACAATTTGGACATTTAATTTCGTTCATGATTTTCCTCTTTATTTAACATTACTACATTCATTATAGCATGGAAAAACAAAAAGAAAAAGTTGGAATAATCCAACTTTTAATCTACGTATGTATCTTCGTTCTTGTTTAAGAAGGCATAAGGCAATCCCATCAGTAGACCACCGCCGATAAAGTTACCAATAAAGGTTACACCCCAGTGACGAAGAATATTTCCAATACCGAAGTTTGCGATAGAATCAGCAGCAACACTGAACTTCACAATCGCAAATGAAGCAAAGTTTGCGGCGATGTGCTCATTTGTTAAGAATACAAACATGTAAATGGCTGATAGAACCAACCAAAGTTTTGCTCCACCATCCTTAACTAAAACAAATGAAAGAATGGCGATGTTTACAAAGATATTAGCTAGAATACCTTCAAGTAAAACAAGTTCATTAGAGCGTCCCAACTTCATTTCTACAACTCCAGAAATAAAGCTATCATGTGTTAGATTAGCGTAAGCTGCTGAATGAGCAAATCCCCAACCAGCGATAAGCGCACCAATTAAGTTAAAGAAAGTACAATATAGAAGAATTTCAGCTGTTTTTCTCCAGCTAATTTTTTTCAAAAAACTACCCGCTGTTAAGAACATCATGTTTGACGTTACCAATTCAGCATTTAAGAAGACAATATAAGCTAGTCCCCAAGCGAAAACAAACGGGAAAAGGAAGCGTCCACTACCTGGTACAATCTTATTAATCAAATCTGCACCAACGGCTCCTGCTGCCGTACTGAAAGTTAAGAAAGCGCCTGCAAACATTGAGCGAATTGCATATTTGAATTTACTTTGACTGTAAAGACTTTCCTTTTTCTTACAAGCAAATTCGATTTTTGAAATAAATTCTGATGAGACCATATAAACTCCTAAAACTTTTATTTGTGAATATTATAACATAAAATCGATATAATGGGAAGGTTTTCATAAATCAATCACTAATATTTTTTAAAAATATCGGAATCATTTACACCCTTGTAGTATTAAGTTTTTACACTTCAAATATCTCTGAAAACTATTCCTGAACTTCTAAAGCTATTTATTATAATTAATATAATTTTTAACTAAAATAAAAAGAGAGAAACCTAGCATTTCTCCCCACTTCAATTGATAAATTTTAGTCTACATAAGTCTCTTCATTTTTATTTAAAAAGGCATATGGTAATCCAATCAAGAAACCGCCACCTATTAAGTTAGCAACAAAGGTAACTCCCCAATGACGTATGATATTAGGAATATCAAAATTGGCAATCTGGTCAGCTACAATACTAAATTTAATAATGCTAAAGGATGAAAAGTTAGCTGCAATGTGCTCGTTTGACAAGAAAACAAACATAGAAATGGCTGATAAGATAATCCACAGCTTAGCACCGCTATCCTTAACCAAAATAGATGATAGAATGGCAATGTTTACAAACATATTTGCCAGAATCCCCTCCAACAAGACCAAATCATTAGGTCTTGCTAACTTCTTAGCTACAATTTTGGGTAGGTAACTGTCGTGTGTTAGATGTGAAAAAGCAGATGAATTAGCAAAGCACCAACCTGCTAAGATAGCTCCAACTAAGTTGAAAAAAGCACAATAGAGTAAGATAATAAAGGCTTTCTTCCAATCAATCTTCTTCAAGAATGTTCCAGCTGTTAGGTACATCATGTTTGATGTGACCAATTCAGCATTTAAAAATACAATGTAAACCAGTCCCCAAGCAAACACAAAGGGAAAAAGAAAATAGCCAGCACTAGGAATGATGCTATTTAGTAGATCAGCACCGATAGCACCAGCGGCTGTACTAAAGGTTAAGAAAGCACCTGCAAACATGGAACGAATAGCATATTTGAACTTACTTTTGTCAAATAGATTTTCTTTCTTATGACAATAATAATCAATCTTTGAAATAAATTCTGAAGAACTCATATAAACTCCTAAAAATTTTCTGTTACTATTATAACATAAAAAACTTTAAGAGAATAAAGAATCTTTCAGACCTTATTTTTCTATCATCTTTTTTAGAAGTCCTTACACAAGCTACAGCGAAAAATCATTACCATCTAGCCATTAGTTGCCAAAGTTCATAATTTCTTCCCTACTCATTCCAACAAGCTCTGAAACCCACAAGCCGATAATATCGGACAAAATAGAATCAAAAGCATATTCATCCTCAGCATGACCATATTTACAAGTGAAAATAGGGGTTCTTATGGCTGATTGATAAAATTTTAAGGCTAACTCTTGCAGTTTTTCTGGATCAAATTCAAGTCCCAACTCTTGTGCAAGTCCAGTTCTCACTTTATCTCAATCTTCACCTTCTGACTGATAGTTTTCTCGTACTTTGTCGATATATCCTTTACAGAATTGTGACAGCAAATGCTTGTTATGATAGAGCAAACAACAGGAAATATCTGAGATAAATTCAGCATGAAGTAAGAAGGCAAGCAGGTCCCTAAGGCTTTCTGCCCCCCCTCCCAACTTGGCCTTCACTCTCTATAAAGCCGATACTCTCATCCTCAATGAATAACATATTCTCCCCCACTTCCATCTTTAGCAAAGGCTATGGGCGAAAGAGAATAAACTTCATTGATCTGAGAAAATTCGACCTCTCGAAACTCCTCATAAAATAAAATATCACATTGCTTTGACAACCTTCACAAGTGACAACAATTCAATTTTAGCAATTGACTCTTAATAATGATGGATTTTAATATGGTACTTCTTGGCCACATTGGCAAGATTTTTCACTAACTCCTCGTTTCTTTTGCTTTTCCCAAAATGAAAAGTAAAAGATTTTCCATCTTTCCTTGTAAAATACAGATGATACCTGTCCCCATTCATTCTTCTTCCTCGAATGTAATCAATATCTATCTGTCTAATTTCAGCTAAAGGAACAATCCTTTTTCTAAAAAGAATAATAGCATGAATGTATAATCTTCCCTTTGCGATATGAAAAGGATCAAACATACTCCCACCACTTTTTAAGGCTGTTGAAACTCTTTGGAAAAAAAGATAGAAATAAAATAGTGCTAAGAACATTATCAGATATCTAATGACCTGGTGTTCCCAAATGATTTCAAAAACTGAAAAAATATAACTATACATACTAGAAAATTCCTTATATTTTTCTTTATTATACCACTTTATCTACTAAAGAACCTCAAATATAAAGAAAAGCAGTTGAACCAGGTTCAACTGCTTAATTGTTTAAAAATTATCTAGTCAAATCAATTCGTTGACCAATTTTTCCAATGATAATAGCACCGATGATTAAGGAAGCAAATTCTCCGATACCTGTAGTGAACCATGTCAAGAAAAATGGAGCTTCAGCAACAAGATACAATTCAGCCGCAATTGTTACCATAGATATTGAGAATAGAATTGAAAAGAAGAAATGATCTTTTCGAATCAATCCATTAAATAGATAGTCTTTGCTGTATTTGCTAAACAAGATGACTCCAAGACTTAGGAATACTAAAGTCGATCCACCTCCAACGGCAACGTCGATAATACCAAAGCTGAAGAAATTGGCAATCATACATCCAATCGTAACACCGATGATATACTTAGGATTATAAAAAGCTAGGAAATTCATCATTTCAGAGATACGGAACTGGTAAGCACCATAACTGATAGCATTAAGCGGTGGCGTAATCGTTAAGACCACATAGATAGCGGCGACAATGGCAATATCTGCCATATCACGAACGGTAAGTTTTTTCATGTTTTCTCCTTTAGCGGCTATGCCGCGTGTAATATGCTTGGTGAAAGAAGCTAAGCACCAAGGGTTGATGAAAAGTCAACTTTACAAGTATAGCACATTTATCAGCTTTATGCTATACTAATCTTATGAAAACATATATAAAAAAATTTTTTGATAACGAAATTTTATCCTATTTATTTTTTGGAGTTGCAACTACCGTAGTATCAATATTTGTTCGTATCGTCATCTTTTATCTAACACAGCAAGAGCTAGTTGCGACTGCTTTAGGGAATATTGCTGGAATTCTATTTGCCTTTTTTACAAATGACACATTTGTATTTAAGCAACAAAGAAAAAACTGGTTTAACCGATTAATTAAATTTACCTCTGCAAGACTAATAACATTTTTATTGGATCTTCTACTAACTTTTATTTTTGTAACAAGCTTCCCTCAGATCATTGGTTACTTTGTTGGAAATGATATTAATACAATTAATACAGTTGAAATCTTTATTGCACAGGTTACGATGGTTATTCTCAACTACGTTTTTAGTAAGCTTTTTGTATTTAAAAAGAAATAATCACTTTTCTTGCAATTAATATAAATTTACGATACAATGTAAACTGAAGAATTTCGAAAGGAAAAAGAAAATGTTAAAAGATCTTAAAGCATTTTTGCTCCGTGGTAATGTCGTAGACCTTGCTGTCGGTGTGATCATCGCCACTGCATTTGGTGCTATCGTAACTTCATTCGTTAACGATATCATCACTCCACTTCTATTGAACCCAGCTTTGAAAGCTGCGAACGTTGATCGTATCGCTGAACTTTCATGGAATGGTGTTGCTTACGGAAGTTTCTTGAGCGCTATTATCAACTTTGTTGTTGTAGGTACTGTTCTTTTCTTTGTTGTTAAAGGAATTGAAAAAGCTCAAAGCCTTGGTAAGAAAGAAGAAGCTGAAGAAGCTCCAGCAGGTCCAACTGAATTGGAAGTTCTTCAAGAAATCAAAGCACTTCTTGAAAAAAAATAAATATTTAAAAGGATTTAGATATTGTCTAAATCCTTTTTTATTGTTATATTTCATCTTTTAGATGACTCTTGAGTTACACCATATTTTTTGATATAATGAGGGAAGTTTCCACCCTTAGTGTAATGGATATCACGTAAGATTCCGGTTCTTGAGATGGGGGTTCGATTCCCTCAGGGTGGATTATAGATAGAATATTATTAATAATTGAAAAAGCAGTGTATTATCACTACTTTTTTATTTATATCTATACCTGCTCCGATAGTTCTTCCCACTCCAGCATAGCTTCTTCCTGACGTTGACTAATCTTATCAAGTTCTGCTTGTAATTGCATGAGTTCATCGGCATCATTGCTAGTTAGCATTTGCTCTGAGATATCTTGGGCTTGAGTTTCAAGTTCTTCGATTTCTGTCTCAAGTTTTTCAATTTGTTTCATTAGCTTACGAAGCTCTTTTTGTGTCTCCTTCTGAACTTGGTAATCATTAAGAGAAGAACTTTCCTTCTCTTGATTGATAGTCTCTAATTCCACTTCTTTAGAAGTTGCTAACTCTGCTTTTTTATCAACATAATAGTCATAATCACCCAAATAGAGGGTAGAACCATTTTCAGATAATTCCAGTACATGAGTGGCTACTCGATTGATAAAGTAACGGTCATGACTGACAAAGAGAAGAGTTCCGTCAAAGTCAATCAGGGCATTTTCTAGAACTTCCTTGCTATCAATGTCCAAGTGGTTGGTTGGCTCATCAAGTATTAGGAAGTTATTATTTTCCATAGACAACTTCGCCAGCAGCAAGCGAGCTTTCTCTCCACCCGACAACATCCCTACAGATTTCTTAACATCGTCACCTGAGAAAAGGAAGGCACCTAGACGATTACGGATTTCAACTTCTGGTCTTAATTTAAAATCATTCCAGAGTTCGTCTAGAACACTATTACTTGGTGTTAGCTTACTTTGAGTTTGGTCATAGTAGCCAACCTCAACATTGGCACCAAAACGCTTCTCTCCCTTGATAAAGGGAATCTGGTCCACTATAGACTTGATAAAGGTTGTCTTCCCAATACCATTAGGACCTACAACTGCTACCGCATTCATCTTACGAAGGTCGAGATTGATAGGCTCTGATAGTATTTCCCCATCATAACCTATAGCAGCATTTTCAACCTCCAAAACGACATTTCCTGATACTTTATCAGAATGGAAGGTCATATTAGCCGATTTCTTACCAGCTTCAGGCTTGTCCAAACGCTCCATCTTTTCCAGTTGCTTGCGACGGGACTGGGCACGTTTGGTGGTCGAAGCTCGTACTAAATTACGATTAACAAAGTCTTCTAGGGCAGCTATTTCTTTTTGCTGCTTTTCATAGTTCTTAGCTTCAGTCAGCAGCTTCTGCTCTTTCTGCTCCACAAAAGAGGAGTAATTTCCCACATACCTATCTAGAGAATGCTTAGTTAAGTCCAAAGTGATGGTAGCCACTTTATCAAGGAAATAACGGTCATGACTGACGATAATGAGGGCACCGCTATAGTTTACCAGGTAGTTTTCTAACCAGGCAATGGTTTCAATATCCAGATGGTTAGTTGGTTCATCTAAAACTAAAAGGTTTGGTTTCTCAAGTAACATTTTTGCCAGAGCTAAACGTGTATTTTGCCCACCAGAAAGCTCAGCGATTCTCATCTGCCACATAGACTCATCAAACTTAAAACCATTTAAAATAGAGCGAATATCAGCTTCGTAGGAAAAACCTCCAGCCTGACGGAAATTCTCAGATAAGAGGTCATAATTAGACATCAAATTTTCTAAATCAGCACCTGTCTTTTCACCCATCTCAAGTTCCATTTGGCGAAGCTGTTTTTCTGTGCTACGTAAATCATCAAAGACATGCAACATTTCGTCATAGATGGTATTTTCTGACTCAAATCGACTATCCTGTGCTAGATAAGAGAGAGAAATATCTTTTTTCTTATTTATCTCTCCACTGGTTGGTTCTTCTTCTCCAACCAATATTTTCAATAATGTAGACTTTCCTGCTCCATTTTTTCCAACGAGAGCGATACGATCTCTTTCATCTACTTGGAGATTGATATTATCAAATAAAACTTCTCCTGCAAATGAGCGTTCAATTTTATTAGCTTGTAAAATAATCATGTAACCATTTTACTATCTTTTTTTGATTTTAACAATTCTGACAAACAAACAGAAAAAGGTTCGAGAAACTACTCGAACCTTTATTTAATAACCAAAACCTCCACGGAAAGCACGTGACAATGAATTTAACTCATAGTTTCTTGAAGATGTATCGATAGTCCACTTACCATCTTTCTTAGTCATTTTGATTTCAAATCCTTCTCTATCCATATGATCAGGAGTATCTAAAGGTATAGATTCAAATTGACTTGGCATATTTTCTAAAACAAATTTTTCACCTGCTTTCAATGCTTCAGAAAAATTGTTATTGTATGTTTCTTTATTTTCTTCATAGTATTTGCGGCTTAACTCATAAACATTTAAGTTTTTCAAGTCTATTGTTTCTGGACGAACATAAACCACTGCGTAATCTGGTAGATATGTCTTTACATTGTATTCAACTTTTGCTCTTTTAGCATTTACTTTAATGTAAGATTCCACAAACGTACGAAGTTCAGCACTAGATGGTTTATAACTGAAAAATCCCTTTTCAAGTGTATCTTCAAATTTCTTAATGAACTCTTCTCTATCAGCTTTTACATCGTTTGTAACAGCGTCAGATTCAGAATCACTCTTCTTATCTGACTCAGTAGTCTTCTTATTATCAACTAAAGGTACAATTTGAGCATTTTTGTCAGTTACACTGATATTTGAAGCACCACTTGTATTTTCACCATCTAAATATACAGCATCCACATAGTTTTTCACTAAATCTTTTACTTGATCAATATTATCTTCATATATAGAAGGATCTAGTTTTATAGAAACATCATTATCTTTATCTTTGTCAGATTCTTTCTCATCTTCATAGTCACTTGGTGAAAAATGTAGTTCATATTGAGCGTCTTTATCTACTTCATATACGACGTAACCGGCTACACTTTTTCCTTTCGCGATACTTTCTCCATATTCCAAGAATTTAGTTTTACTATCTGACTCATAAATTTGAATCGGTTCTATCTTTTCATCCTTATCATTATATAGAGTAATATCACTAGTTATAAAATTAAATTTCTTTTCTTGATTGTTTTTTATTTCAACTTGAAGAGCTAGATAATGAGATGACGAGTCTTCATCCGAAGGATGAATATACATTCCGTCCTTGACTGATATTTCAAATTTTGAATTCGAAACACTACCATTATCACTAGCCTCTTGCTTAGTTCCACAAGCAACTAAGGACATAACTGTTACAAATAAAACAGAATACTGATAGATTTTTTTCATGATATTATTCTCCTTATTCTATCTACTCTATTATACCATAATACTCATGCATTTCAAAAATGTATCAGGTTTCTGACACCCTAAAATATACCAAATTGATTTGACATATAAAGAATTTTTTAAAAAATCTTTATTAAGTCTAGAACCTCATTCTTATATAAAAAATGAACTTGTTTAATAGCATAAATCAGGACACTAGAAAAATACATGTTTTTCCAATTAGAATTTTACTTGTGAAAAAAATAGTGATATAATGAGAACGATAACACATTAGAAATAAGGAGTTGTACTATGACTTATCAAGAAAACTTCCAAAAGTGGGCTGATTTTGCTGATCTACCAGATTACCTTCGTCGTGATTTGGAAAGCATGGATGAAAAAACTAAAGAAGATGCCTTCTACACAAATCTAGAATTCGGTACTGCTGGTATGCGCGGATTGATTGGTGCCGGTACCAACCGTATTAACATCTATGTAGTCCGTCAAGCAACTGAAGGTTTGGCTCGTTTGATCGAATCAAAAGGTGGAAATGAAAAAGAACGTGGTGTAGCCATCGCTTATGATAGCCGTCACTTCTCTCCAGAGTTTGCCTTTGAGTCTGCTGCAGTCCTTGCTAAACACGGCATTAAGTCGTATGTTTTCGAAAGTCTCCGTCCAACTCCAGAACTTTCATTTGCCGTTCGTCACCTCAACTGCTTTGCGGGTATCATGATTACTGCTAGCCACAACCCAGCTCCATTTAACGGTTACAAGGTTTATGGCGAAGATGGTGGTCAAATGCCTCCACACGATGCAGACGCTTTGACAACTTACATCCGTTCGATCGAAAATCCATTTGCTGTTGAAGTTGCTGATATTGAAGCTGAAAAAGCTTCTGGCTTGATTGAAGTTATTGGCGAAGCTGTCGATGTTGAATACCTTAAAGAAGTAAAAGACGTTAACATCAACCCTGCCTTGATTGAAGAATTTGGTAAAGACATGAAGATTGTCTATACTCCACTTCACGGTACTGGTGAAATGTTAGCTCGTCGTGCTCTTGCTCAAGCAGGATTTGATTCTGTTCAAGTCGTTGAAGCTCAAGCAACACCAGATCCAGACTTCTCAACTGTTAAATCTCCAAACCCAGAGAGTCAAGCAGCCTTTGCACTTGCTGAAGAACTCGGACGCCAAGTAGGCGCTGATGTTCTAGTGGCAACTGACCCAGATGCTGACCGTGTTGGTGTTGAAGTCCTTCAAAAAGACGGTAGCTACCTTAACCTTTCAGGTAACCAAATCGGTGCTATCATGGCTAAGTACATCTTGGAAGCTCACAAAAATGCTGGAACTCTTCCAGAAAATGCAGCCCTCTGCAAATCGATTGTTTCAACTGACTTGGTAACCAAGATTGCTGAAAGCTACGGCGCAACCATGTTCAACGTCTTGACTGGTTTCAAATTTATCGCTGAAAAAATTCAAGAATTCGAAGAAAAACACAATCACACTTACATGATGGGATTTGAAGAAAGCTTCGGTTACTTGATCAAACCATTCGTACGTGATAAAGATGCCATCCAAGCTGTCCTTGTAGTTGCTGAACTTGCAGCTTACTACCGCTATCGTGGTTTGACTCTTGCTGACGGTATCGAAGAAATCTACAAAGAGTACGGCTACTATGCTGAAAAAACAATCTCTGTTACTCTTTCTGGTGTTGACGGTGCTGAGCAAATCAAAGCCATTATGGCGAAATTCCGTGAAAATGGTCCAAAAGAATGGAACGCAACAGCTGTTTCAATCACTGAAGACTTCAAAGCACAGACTTCTACTGCAGCTGATGGTACTGTAACAGCCTTGACGACTCCTCCAAGTGATGTCTTGAAATACACACTTGCTGATGGTTCTTGGATTGCAGTTCGTCCTTCCGGTACTGAACCAAAAATCAAGTTCTACATTGCCGTTGTTGGAGAAAGCAACGAAGATTCACAAGCTAAGATTGCTAATATCGAAGCTGAAATCAATACCTTTGTAAAATAAATAATTAAAAGATGAGATCAACTAATCTCATCTTTTTTCGTATCAAATCTAAGCATTTTTAAAGACTTTATGGCATACTAGTTTTATCAAATTAAACGAGGTATTCTTATGGAACAATTCTTAGAAAATATTAAAGATCTTGAAGTTACAACTGTTGCGCGTGCACAAGAAGCCATCGACAAAAAAGAAACAGCGAATTTCTTTGTTGGACGCAAGACTTGCCCTTACTGCCGTAAATTTGCTGGCACTTTGGCTGGTGTGGTAGCTGAAACAAAAGCACACATCTATTTCATCAATAGTGAAGAACCAAGTCAACTAGATGCATTGCAAGACTTCCGATCACGTTACGAAATCCCAACTGTACCAGGTTTTGTTCATGTTGAAAATGGTGAGATTAAGGTCCGTTGTAATTCTTCTATGTCAGCTCAAGAAATCAAAGAATTTGCTGGATTGTAAAAATATATAAAAAAGAAGGCGTCTGCCTTCTTTTTTATATGTCTGTTAGTGGTGTTGCAGTGTCTGGAGACGTATCGTAAACTTGAAAATCCACTCCTACTCCTAGATCTGCTTGAGCTAACTGATTGACCATAGTCATGTGGGCTAGCTCCTTGATATTATTCTCTTTAGATAGATGTCCTAGGTAAATCTTCTTGGTACGATTACCTAGTGTGCGAATCATGGCATCTGCTCCATCTTCATTTGAGAGGTGGCCAAGATCGGATAGGATTCGTTGTTTGAGTCGCCATGCGTAAGAACCTGCTCGAAGTATTTCTACATCATGGTTTGACTCAATTAGATAGCCATCGGCGTTTTCGACTATACCTGCCATACGGTCACTGACATATCCTGTATCCGTTAGCATGACAAAACTCTTATCATCCTTCATAAAGCGGTAAAACTGTGGAGCAACAGCATCATGGCTAACACCAAAACTTTCAATGTCAATATCACCAAAAGTCTTAGTTTTTCCCATCTCAAAAATATGTTTTTGTGATGAATCCACTTTTCCTAGGTACTTACTATTTTCCATAGCTTGCCAAGTTTTTTCATTAGCATAAAGATCCATTCCATACTTTCGAGCTAGAACACCGATTCCATGGATATGATCTGCGTGTTCATGAGTTATCAGAATGGCATCCAAATCTTCAGGCTTCCGATTAATTTCACCTAAAAGACTCGTAATCTTTTTCCCAGATAAACCTGCATCAACCAAAATCTTCTTTTTGGGTGTTTCTAAGTAAAACGAATTTCCACTAGAACCCGATGCTAAAATACTATATTTAAATCCTTTTTCATTCATTCTAGTCTTCTAGTTCATCCTCCCAAATTTCATCTTTTACAGCATCCTTATCATAAGGAAGTACAATAGTAAAGGTTGAGCCTTTACCATATTCACTTTTGGCCCAGATAAATCCATTATGTTGCTTGATGATTTCCTTAGCAATGGCTAATCCTAAACCAGTTCCACCTTGAGCACGGCTTCTAGCACGATCCACACGATAGAAACGGTCAAAAATTTTAGGTAAATCTTGTTTTGGAATTCCCAATCCTTGATCGGATATAGATAGAATCATTTGATCGTCAGTTGTTTTCATAGAAACAGTGATTTTCCCACCGTCTGGTGAATATTTGATAGCATTGTTTAAAATATTATCAATCACCTGAGTCATCTTATCTGTATCGATCTCAATCCATACGGAGGTAATTGGATAATCTCTAATTAATTCATACTTCAGATTCTCATCTTGACTTTTGATTTTATCAAAACGATTGAGTATAAAGGTAATGAAGGCAGTAAAATTAATTAATTCTACGTCTAAGTTGCTAGTAGCATTATCAATACGCGATAGATGTAAGAGATCTGTTACCATTCGCATCATTCGATTGGTCTCATCTAATGATACTTTAATAAAATCAGGCGCAACTGGTTCTGACAAAGCACCTTCATCCAAGGCCTCTAGATAAGATTTTACACTGGTCAAAGGAGTTCGCAGTTCATGACTAACATTCGATACGAAGAGCCTTCTCTCCCGTTCTTCCTTCTCTTGTTCAGTTGTATCGTGTAATACAGCAACAAGACCTGAAATAAAGCCAGATTCTCTACGAACAAGAGCAAAACGCACACGAATACTTATGTATTCTCCATTCACATCCTGAGAATCTATCATCAATTCCGGACTTTGAGTAATTAAGTCCCTCAGCTCATACTCATCATCAATTTTAAGCAATTCTAAAATATTCTGATTCAGAGCCTCATCTCTCTCAACACCAAGTTGTTTTTTAGCCATATCATTAATCATAATGATATGACCACGACGATTGGTTGCAAGGACTCCATCCGTCATATAGGAGAGAATACTATTCAATCTTTTACTCTCTTGCTCAAGATTTTCTTGAGTTAGGCGGATAACTTCAGATAGGTCATTAAGATTATTTGTAATATTAGTTATCTCTGAACTTCCTTGCATATCCAAAACTTGAGAATAATCTCCTGCAATCAAATCCTTGACTTTTTGGTTCAGTTGTTTAAGACGGATATTATCTCTTCGACTTTCTAGTAAAAGAAAGGTAACAAGCATGATAAATCCGATTAAAATGAGTCCAAAGACGGAATCTCTGGTTAAAATTGTTTGTCTAATTATTTCAATCATTATTTCTCATGTAATACCCAACACCACGACGAGTTAAAATGTAATCTGGTCTGCTTGGTGTGTCTTCGATTTTTTCACGCAAACGTCTAATGGTTACATCAACAGTACGAACATCACCAAAATAATCATAACCCCAAACAGTTTCAAGCAGATGTTCACGAGTAATGACCTGTCCAATATGCGTCGCTAAGTGATATAAAAGTTCAAATTCACGGTGTGTCAATTCTAATTCTTCTCCATATTTTTTCGCAACATAAGCGTCTGGAAGAATCTCTAAATCACCAATTTGAATACTTTGTAATTTTGCTTCTACTTCTTGGTTGTCAACTGATAAGATCTCAGAACGACGAAGTAAAGCTTTAACACGGGCTTGTAGTTCACGGTTTGAAAAAGGCTTGGTCACATAGTCATCAGCACCAAGCTCTAGTCCAATAACCTTATCAAACTCACTGTCTTTTGCTGAAAGCATGATTATTGGCACACTACTTGTTTTCCGAATCGTTTTAGCAACTTCAAGTCCATCAATCTCAGGTAACATTAAGTCTAAAATAATAATATCTGGCTTTTCAGCTTCAAATAATTCAATAGCTTCACGACCATTAAAGGCAGTTACTACTTCGTAGCCTTCTTTAGTCATATTAAACTTAATAATGTCCGAGATTGGTTTTTCATCATCTACAATCAATATTTTTTTCATTTTGTTCACCTTTTCCTTATCTCATTATACCAAAAAATCAAAAAGAAGACACGATACACTAATGTTAATGGTCTCTTTTTAAATACTCTTGCCAAATCTTTTGTTGAGGTTTAGCAATGGGATAATGTACAAACTCTCCTGGACTTAGCCAAAGAACTTCTCTATCGGAATAATCTTCAGACTTTTCTACCTTTCCTGTTAGAATTTGAATATGCCATTTACGATGACTGAAAACATGCTTAACCTCTTCAAATTTGTAGTCATCCCAATCAACAAGAAGATTATAATCTTGTTCAAAACTTGCTTTAGGAGATGGTCCAAACTGTGTGGTTGGTTCCGATACCTGACTAAAAAGGTTAAGTTCATCTTCCTCTTTTGAAAATTCATCAACTTCTATCAATGGAAAATGCCAAAAACCAGCTAATAGCTTTTCGCTCTCGTTCTTTTCCAATAAGAATTGTCCTTTTTCATTTGATACCACTAATGCATTTAGATATATTGGAATTGGTTTTTTCTTTGGTGCTTTAATGGGATAGCGATCCATAGTCCCGTTCTTATAGGCTGCGCTAAATTCCTTCACTGGACTATCTTGAGGTCTAGGATTGACCGGCGATTCAATATCAGAACCTAAATCCATCAAAGCCTGGTTAAAATCACCTGGACGATCTGGATCAATTAAGATTTCCATCATAGCTTGAAAAATTTTACGATTGCTGGGATTTCCTATATCGTGATTCACTTCAAATAAGCGAGCCAAAACACGCATGACATTCCCATCAACCGCAGGTTGGGGAAGATTAAAAGCAATACTAGAAATTGCCCCTGCTGTATAGGGACCTATCCCTTTCAAGCTTGAAATACCTTCGTATGTTGAAGGAAAATCTCCATTAAAATCATTCATAATCTGTTGAGCGGCTGCTTGCATATTACGAACACGCGAATAATATCCAAGACCTTCCCATGCCTTTAATAAGCGTTCTTCAGGTGCATTTGCCAAACTTCCTACAGTCGGAAACCATTCTAAAAAACGTTCATAATATGGAATAACAGTATCAACTCTTGTCTGTTGTAACATAATTTCAGATACCCAGATAAGGTATGGATTTCTAATCCTTCTCCAAGGTAGGTCTCGCTTATTTTCATCATACCAAGCTAAAAGTTTTTGACGGAAAGAGAGAATTTTCTCCTCTTCCCACATGGTCACGCCGTATTTCTCCAAATCTAACATATATCTAGTATAGCATAACCTTAAGGGATACTCAAAAGCTAGTTAACCAAGCTATCTATTCATTTGGTTTTTTGATATAATATTTTTAACCTCATTCTCAAAGGAGATTATTATGCGCTATAATCAATTTAGCTACTTTCCTGTCTCAAAGGAAGATGCTTTAAAAGAATTAACTGAACTTGGTTTTAGTCTTGACGCTGCTAGTTCTGAAAAAGACCAGTTTGAGTCATTTGTTAGAACTTGTTTTTTTAATTACAAAAATACGGATTATCCACTTTCAACTTTGGCAGTGGATAAGAAAACAGACCTACTCACTTTCTTCAACTCTGAGCTAGAGTTGACTGCTGAAATCTTCTACACTGTAGTTTTTCAATTACTTGGATTTAGCTATCTAACAGACTTCGAAGACGCTCTTGCTTTCCATGAAGAAACAGCTTTTCCTATCGTCTATGGAGACCTGATTGATAATATCTATCAGCTTCTTAATACACGTACCAAAAAAGGGAATACTCTCATCGATCAATTGGTTAGTGATGGATTTATTCCTGAAGACAATCATTACCACTATTTCAATGGAAAGAGTTTAGCTACTTTCTCAACTTGTAATCTTATTCGTGAGGTTGTTTATGTAGAAAGCCGTATTGATTCAGATAAGGATGGCTTACCTGACCTAGTAAAGGTTAATATTATCCGTCCAGCTTTCTCAGGAAGAATCCCTGCAGTCATGACAGCTAGTCCTTATCATCAAGGAACTAATGACAAGGCAAGTGATAAGGCCCTCTACAAAATGGAGAAGGAATTAACAGTTAAAGAACCTCACAAGATTAGCTTGGAGGAGCCTACATTGGATTTGGTTGATCCTGTCGGCCAAGCTCAACTTGTCACTGAAGCGGAAGAAAAACTTACTCATATCAATAGCAGTTACACTCTAAATGACTACTTCCTTCCTAGAGGATTTGCTAATATTTATGTATCAGGACTTGGCACCAAGGATTCTCAGGGAATCATGCCTAATGGTGATTACCGACAAATCGAAGCCTATAAAAATGTCATTGATTGGCTCAATGGGCGCTGTCGTGCTTTTACTGACCATAGTCGTGAGCGCCAAGTAAACGCTGATTGGTCAAATGGTAAAGTTGCTACTACAGGTCTATCATACCTCGGTACAATGTCCAACGGTCTTGCGACTACTGCAGTTGATGGTTTAGAAGTCATTATTGCTGAAGCAGGAATTTCTTCTTGGTACAACTACTATCGTGAGAATGGACTTGTCACAAGTCCTGGAGGTTATCCAGGTGAGGATCTGGACTCACTCGATGAATTGACTTACTCACGTAATCTCTTAGCTGGTGATTATATTCGTGGGAATGATGCTCATAAAACTGCCATAGAAAAACTTAAGAAAAATCTAGACCGCAAAACTGGTGATTACAATCAATTCTGGCATGAACGCAACTATCTGCTCAATGCCCACAAGGTCAAAGCCGAGGTAGTTTTTACACACGGTTCACAAGATTGGAATGTGAAACCACTCCATGTCTATCAAATGTTTAATGCACTTCCAAGTAGCATTAAGAAACACCTCTTCTATCATAATGGTGCCCATGTATACATAAACAACTGGCAGTCTATAGACTTCCGTGAATCCATGAATGCCCTTTTGACACAAAGATTATTAGGACAAAAAACAGAATATCAACTACCTACAGTAATCTGGCAAGACAATACTGCCGAGCAAACCTGGTTGGCTCTTAAAGATTTTGGAAATCAAATTGAACATAAAACTTTCACTTTGGGTACTGAAGAAGCTATCATTCAAAACCGATATCAAGATTCTGATTTTGAACGTTTTATTAAAAGCTATCCAACCTTTAATAATGAACTATATCAAGGTAAGGTCAATCAAATTACTATCGACCTTCCTGTGACTGAAAATATCCATCTTAATGGACGTGTCAAACTTAACCTACGACTCAAGTCCAGTATCAATAAAGGTCTCCTCTCTGCTCAACTCCTTGAACTTGGGGAAAAGAAATATCTTCATCCGTATCCAGGAATCTTATCAGTGCGTACTCTTGATAATGGTCGATATCATATGTTAGATAATCTCTTTGAGTTACCATATAGTCAAAGTGCCCAACGAGTAATCACTAAAGGATATCTCAATCTTCAAAATCGTGATGGTTTATTGGATATTAAGGAAGTTACACCAAATGAATGGATGGAATTCCAACTTGAACTTCAACCAACAATTTATAAACTTCAACAAGGTGATACTCTACGACTAGTTCTATATACAACAGACTTTGAAATTACAGTTCGTGATAATTCTGACTATCAACTCACTGTCGATTTATCTCAATCTTCAATGGAAGTACCAGTTCAATAAAACTGTAGTATTAGTCAATAAGCTGACCAACTTATGAATAAATGAAAACCCGTGATTTTATATATCACGGGTTTCTAATTTATTCTGATTTATTACTTTTAGTTTCTTTCTTCATTCTCGCAAGTCTCAATGCTCTATTAGGATTAAGGCGATTAAAGAGTTCTTCTAATTTTTTTTCATTCCAGACGTCTGCTGCAGAAACGAAATTTCCATCAGCATCACGGAAAGATATAGGTTTATCTCCCATAATTTGCTCCTAGTCCACAAATTCAAATTCAAACTTACCGATTCTAACTAGATCACCATCTTTAGCACCACGAGCACGAAGAGCCTCATCGACCCCCATTCCACGTAACTGACGTGCAAACTTCATAACTGATTCATCGCGGTCAAAATTGGTCATATTAAAGAGTTTCATAAGTTTGTCACCAGAAAGTACCCAAGTAGCATCGTCATCACGACTGATTTCAAAGGCTTTTTCTTCCTCATCAAAGCCATAGTATACTTCTTCTTCCATCTCTGACTCATCATAAAGAAGGAATTCTGACGTTTTATCAAGAAGCTCAGCCGTTGCATCTAATAAAGGTGCAAGACCTTGCTTAGTCAAACCTGAAATTGGGAAGATTGGTGGTAATTCTTCAAATTCATCATAATTAGCAGCCAATTTTTTCTTGAATTCTTCAAGGTTTTCCTGACTCTCAGGCATATCCATTTTATTGGCAACAATAATCTGTGGACGCTCCATCAAACGAAGATTATAAGATTCTAACTCTTTATTGATAGCTAAATAATCTTCATAAGGATCACGTCCTTCACTAGCAGACATATCAATGATATGAAGGATCACGCGTGTACGCTCAATATGACGTAAGAACTGTGTTCCCAAGCCGACGCCTTGACTGGCACCTTCAATCAATCCAGGAAGGTCTGCAACGGCAAAAGATTCACCGGACTGGGTACGAACCATACCAAGATTTGGTACAATTGTCGTAAAGTGGTAAGCACCGATTTTAGGTTTTGCAGATGTGATGACACTTAGTAAAGTTGATTTTCCAACAGAAGGAAAGCCAACTAAACCAACGTCAGCTAGTATTTTTAGTTCTAACTGTAATTCACGTTCCTGACCTGGTTCCCCGTTTTCAGATATTTCAGGAGCAGGATTTTTAGGTGTTGCAAAACGAATATTTCCTCGACCGCCACGACCACCGTGGGCAACGATAAACTCTTGACCATTCTCAATCAAATCTGTGATAACTTTTCCAGTTTCCGCATCACGAACAGTTGTTCCTTGAGGCACACGGACAATCAAGTCTTCAGCTCCTCTACCATGCATTCCTTTAGTCATCCCTTTTTCTCCAGACTGGGCTTTAAAGTGACGATTATAACGGAAATCCATTAGAGTGCGTAAGCCTTCATCTACGACAAAAACAACGTTACCACCACGGCCACCGTCTCCACCCCATGGTCCTCCATTAGGGACATATTTTTCACGACGAAAGGCAACCATGCCATCGCCACCATTACCAGCCTTGACCTTGATCTTAGCTGTATCTAAAAACATACTCATATTCTTTTCTCGCTTTAAAAAGGGCTGGGATAACCCAGGCACCACTATAGTCTATAAATCCTTATATAGCTTTTAGAATCTGCTCAATACACCTAGTGCTGTGGCAAAGATTCCTGCTAAGGTAACAAACAACATGATCATAACAATGAAAAGTGTCAATTTTTCAAAAAAAGTTTTTTTACGTTGACCGTTATCTCCAAATGCCATATTATTCTCCTTCTTTAAATAAATTTCAATTTTTTAAAAATCTTCTGAAACTGGAGCTACTGCCCATAAAATTAAGTAGGCTAAAACCCCTGCTCCATAACAGAAAGCTAATACTCCCCAAATAACACGTACAAGTGTTGGATCAATATTAAAATATTGGGCTGCACCAGCACAAACTCCACCAATTTTTTGGTCTCTACCACTTCTCATAAACTGCTTCTTCATTTTGTATCATCCTTTAATTATTTATTCTTTCAAAAAGTTCCTAAAATTGTTCAATTGTTTTTTAGAAGCTTTTAACATACGTTTAGAGCCCTTTACAGGCATAATAACTGCTTGTTGTGGCAAGTAAAACACTGTCTTTAAAAAACGTTTAGTGATTGGTTCATCACGGTTCAATTCTTTTTCGAAGTTATTCGAAATAATAGCATCTAGGTAGAACTCATGAACTCTCTTACCAAAGTTTTCAGCTGAAATTTCATAGAGCTTGTTAGTAAGATGTCCGTCATCCATTTTAGGAGTAGCAATCAAGGCTTCTAAAATAACTCCAGAGAGATCATTCTCTTCGTAATAGAGAGTTCCAAACATTTTGTCATTGATTAGATTATCTAAATATGGATTTCCATGAGCGATTATAGGTGTCTTGCTTGCTAAGCTTTCTAAATAAGTCAAACCTTGAGTTTCACTTGTAGATGCTGAGATAAAGAAGTTTGCAGCTTTATAATACAAAGCTGTTTCACTTGGAGCAATCATCCCAGTGAAGACGACATATTCTTCAATTTGCAATTCCTGGGCTTGTTCTTTTAAATTTTTCAGATATGGCCCATCACCTGCAACAACTAATTTTACTTTCTGTTCCTCTTTTAAAACTTCGGCAAAAGCAGAT
The DNA here is from genome assembly GCF_900095845.1 of Streptococcus timonensis. Lineage (GTDB taxonomy): Bacteria > Bacillota > Bacilli > Lactobacillales > Streptococcaceae > Streptococcus > Streptococcus timonensis. The sequence continues at coordinate 665,140 of NZ_FMIX01000004.1, read as the reverse complement.
AGAACAGCCTGAATATTTTTTTCATAAGAAACGCGAGATAGACTTAAAAGCATTTTTTCATCTTCTTTAATCCCCAGCTTAAGGCGTAAGTCTCGTAAATGCTCAGGACCTATCTCTGGTCTATCAAATTTAGCCAGTTCTATACCAGTCGGAATAACTCTTTTTTCAACTTTTACCTTATAGTCTGATAAAAGATCACGGACAATTTCACTTGGACAAATAACTCCGTCAACGTCATGAAGAAATCCTCTGACAAGATACTTGACCATACTAGGGCGTATCAACAAGCCCTTTGCAATATAGTGGACATAATCTTCATACTGCGTATGATAGGTATGAATAACTGGAATTTTGAGCTCACGAGCTATCCAAATACCAAGTAAACCTAAAGAAAATTCTGTTTGTGTATGAATGATATCTAGTTGATATTGCTTAGCAATCTCTAAAGCTTTTGTAAATCCACGAAAAGCAAGGCGACGATCCTTAAAAGCAAAGAAAGGAAGACTAGGTATACGGATAATCTGCCAATCCTCGTAACGATTAACATCCTTATCTGTAGTAGTAAAGATAAAAACTGCATGTCCTTGCTTTTCAAGTTCTGTTTTTAAGGTTCGAATACTAGTCGCAACACCTGATACCTGTGGGAAATAAGTATCTGTAAATAAACCAATTCGCATATACTACCTCATTTTTTTCCTAAAGCCGCCTGCTCTCTATAGAATTCCAACCAGATCTCAAGTAAATGCTCCTCCGAATACTCTTTGGAAATCTCTTTGGCCTTTTCTTTTAATTCTTTTAAAGTCTCTGGATGATCTCGATACTCCAAAATAGCCTTCTTCATATCTTCAACATCACTTGTTGGTCTATAATTTCCTTCTAAAATGACCTTGTAGAGATCAAGATCACGAAGCATAATCGGAGCTTCACAACTAGCTGCTTCCAAAATTGTCATCGGAAATAGTTCATTATAACTAGGAAGTAAGAACAAATCTGCTAAAGCATAAAGTTCTCTCATACGCTCAGATGAAACAATTCCTGGGAAGATCAAGTTCTTTGGAGGATTGTCCATAATCTTTTTATAGCGTTCGTAGCCATCAGTAATTCCACCAAATGAGAAACCACCGGCCCAAATAAAGGTAACTTGTGGTAATTCTTCAGCTAAGGTAATAAAATCGTCAATACCTTTACGTTTCTGAACTTGACCAGCACCTACGACTACAAACTCTTCCTTATCTATTCCCATACCTTGACGAAGCTGAGATACTTTATCAACTGGCAATGGGTGCCATTTTTCTTTGTTAACAAAGTTAGGAATATAGGTCACTTTTTCACGTGGAATCCCAGCCGCAACCAAATCTTCGATGAAAGTAGGATTGACTACAACCAGATGTTCCATACGGTCATAAAAAGAAAATACATACCGTTTGACAATTCCCTTTAAGAAAAATGGAATCTTCAAACTACCTTCCAAGGTATCTGGCAAAAAATGAACATAACCAATTCGACGTCCAGAGCGTTTCTTTTGGAAAGTGGATAAATAGTATGGAAGATCTATTGTGTGAAAATGAGTTACATCAGCCTCGACAGGCAGATTTTCTGTTACAATTAGTTGGTCTTTCGCATCACGTTTCAAAAGTTGCACAAGTTCACGGTAAGCTCCAGAAACTCCTTGTCCTGCTACCTTTTCACTCGAACTTAGCATGTTGATGCGTAATTTCTCTTTTTCCATACTATCCATTATATCATTTTATTGAAAGAAAATCAGCAAATTAAAAAAGAGATAGCATAAAAGCTAGGGAATTTCCTAACACTTATACTATTTCTTTTTTTATATCATTCTATTTAATACCTAATGCGATACGAGCATAGCGACTCATTTTTTCAACAGTCCAAGCTGGATACCAAACTAATTTTACTTCAGTATTGGTAACCTCTGGTACATCTGTCATAGCATCATAAATTTGATCGGTCAAGAGGTCTGCTAATGGACAACCCATAGTCGTTAAGGTCATATCAATCTCAGTATCACCGGTATCACCATCAAATCGAATCTCATAAATCAGACCTAGGTTGACGATATCGATTCCTAATTCTGGGTCGATAACTTCTTCTAATGCAGATAAGATTTTCGTTTTGATAGTTTCAATTTGCTCTTCTGTATAAGCCATGTGTAATCCTCCAATTTTAATCTTCGATAAAGTCACGAAGTGGTTTACTACGACTAGGTTGGCGAAGTTTTCTCAAGGCCTTAGCTTCAATCTGACGAATACGCTCACGAGTAACATTAAAGACTTTCCCAACATCCTCAAGTGTACGCATTTTACCATCATCAAGACCAAAACGAAGACGTAATACATTTTCTTCACGATCAGTCAAGGTGTCTAGCACTTCGTCCAACTGCTCACGCAAGACAATACGAGTGGTGTAGTCCACTGGATTTTCAATCACTTCGTCCTCGATAAAGTCACCAAGATGACTATCGTCCTCTTCACCAATAGGTGTTTCAAGAGAAACTGGCTCTTGAGCAATTTTCAAGATTTCACGAACCTTGTCAGGTGTCATATCCATACGTTCAGCAATTTGCTCAGGAGTAGGATCTTGTCCCAATTCTTGAAGAAGGTTACGCTGCTCACGAACAAGCTTGTTGATTGTTTCTACCATGTGGACTGGAATGCGGATGGTACGAGCTTGGTCAGCAATAGCACGTGTAATAGCCTGACGAATCCACCAAGTTGCATAAGTTGAGAATTTGAATCCTTTTGAATAGTCGAACTTATCAACGGCCTTCATCAATCCCATATTTCCTTCTTGAATCAAGTCAAGGAATTGCATACCACGTCCAACATAGCGTTTCGCGATAGAAACTACCAAACGAAGGTTAGCCTCTGCTAGACGTTGTTTCGCTTCAACATCTCCTGCTTCAACGGCCAAGGCCAATTCCTTTTCCTCTTCGTTAGTCAAAAGTGGAACTACCCCAATTTCTTTCAAGTACATGCGTACAGGGTCATTCACTTTGGCAGATGTTGAACCAATTAAATCTTCATCGCTAAGTTCTGGTTCTTCCTCTGTACTTAAGACACGTTCACTTGGATTTCCTTCGTTATCCGTGATAGAAATCCCAGCATCTTGAATTCGTTGCAAAAGATTTTCAATACCATCTACGTCCAAGGCAAAAGGAATTACAAGGACATTATTAATTTCTTCATCTGTAGCTGTACCCGTTTTTTTATGATTACGAATAAATTCTGCTACTTGGACATCAAAAGTGGTTACTTCTTTTTGTTTTTTTGCCATTCTTACTCCATTCTTCTTTTTTGGGCAATTAAGCGTTCAAGCTCTTCCAAAGCGGTATCAGTATCCCCGATATGACTTGCTTCCTGAACCTTCTTTTTAATTTGTAAATTTTGTTGATTTATTAGCGCACGTTTTCTAGATTCTTCAACCTCCACCAACTCTTGTGGCGACATTTCTGCTGGCAAATCTAGAGATAAGACTTGGTACCATGCACTTTCAACCTCTTTTGTCTGACGTGACAAATCTTCTGAGGAAATAGACCCATTATCAATTAAAAGTCCATACAAGGTTTGAAACTCAGGTGTCTCAAAAACAAAATCATCTCTTAGTCGATAATCATTGAGAACTAATGGGTGCTCCATCATCCGATAGAGGATATGAGCCTCAGCTCGCATCACAGCGGTTAACTGTTTCGTCACTGACATTGTGATAGGCGTAGGATTTGTTACCTGCTTAACCCTTTCCTGTCTTTGTCTTACACGATTCTCATTAATAATGTGTTCAACTTGCTGATAATCGAAAGAAGGTAAATGATCCGTCAGTAAATGAATATAAGTATTCTGAGCTGTGATAGATGGTTCTTTAACGATAAGAGGAGCAATTTTCTCAATAAACTCGATTTGTGCTTGTAGATTTTCATTATTACTAGGTTTATAATGATGAATATAAAACTCAATCGGACTTATTCTAGTATTAGCTAAGAGATATGCCAAATCCTCTGGAGAATTCTTTTGCAAGTATTCATCAGGGTCCATAGCATCAGGAATCTGAACGATCTGAACAGGTAAATCACCAAGCTCTTCGAGAGCTTTTGCTGTTGCAGCTTGACCTGCCCTATCTCCATCATAAGTAATGATAACCTTTTTGGTAAATCGTTTTAGATGATTGACATGCTCACTTGTTAGAGCAGTTCCCATGGAAGCTACTGCATTTTCAATACCAGCACGGTATGCAGCAATAACATCCATAAATCCTTCCATCAGGTAGATTTCAGGAGCTTTTCCAGAACCTTTTTTTACCCTATTCAAATGGTATAATTCGTAACTCTTATTAAAAATTGCCGTTGCACGACTATTTTTATACTTTCCTGTTTGAGAATCTGCTTCTTGCCAAACACGACCAGAAAAAGCAATAACCTTACCTTGATCATTTGACAGTGGAAACATAATACGATTATGGAAAGTATCAAAGAATTGGTTACTCTCAGATAAGTAGAATAAACCTGAATCCAGCAGGTCTTTTTCACTATAATCCTTTTCCAAACGTTGATAAAGGTAAGAACGCTCTGCTGGAGCCAGTCCAATCATAAAGTGATTGAGAACATCATCTGTCAAACCACGCTGGTAGAGATAGTTTCTTGCTTCTTCACCCATCTTAGTCGTCATGAGAATAGCATGGTAAAACCTCGCAGCTTTTTCATGCATGTCATAGAGATTCTGGTGTGGTGAAGTGTGGTGGACAGAATGCTGAACAGGACTTGCCACTTGTACGCCAAGTTTTTCCGCTAAAATCCTGACAGCATCAGTAAAGGAGACTTGCTGATATTCTTCAATAAACTTAAAAACATCCCCAGAACGTCCACAGCCAAAACAGTGGTAAAACTGCTTATCTTCAACAACGTTAAAGGAAGGGGTCTTTTCACCATGAAAAGGACAGAGCCCTAAAAAGTTCCGTCCAGATTTTTGTAAAGAAATCACTTCTCCTATGATTTCGACAATATTGGTATTGTTTTTGATCTCTTCGATGACTCTCTTGTCAACCATAGACAATACCTCCATTTTATCACAGTTTACTTTATATAGTATAGCTTATTTCAGAAAAAAAGTAAACCATTTCATACCACTTACATGCTTCTATTTCATTGATAAATGGTATTTTCTTAGGTAAGTATTCATGAAAATATTAAAATCTCTAGAATTTATCAAAAATAGAGGATTCTTTGACACTTTCAACCATTAAAAAACTTAGAAGCGGATAACCTACTTCTAAGTTTTTAGCAATCAATCCTTTATTCAAATAGTTGATAGTAATCCGAAATTTTCATCTTAGCTTTTTCATCCTTGTTTAAATCTTGGATGATTCGTCCTTCCTTCATAACAATGAGACGATTTCCATACTTGAGAGCATCTTCCATATGGTGGGTAATCATCAATGCTGTTAGATGATCCTTTCTGACAAAGTCATCTGTTAATTCCATCAAGGCCACACTTGTTTTAGGATCAAGAGCTGCTGTGTGTTCATCCAACAAAAGGAGTTCAGGACGTTTCAAGGTTGCCATCAAGAGGCTCAAGGCCTGTCTTTGTCCACCTGACAAGAATTCAATCGGTGTATCCAAGTGTTTTTCTAGACCATTTCCGATTTTCTCAATGGTTGTTTGAAATTCTTCCTTGTAAGCTGAGAGTCTTCTCGGAAAAAGTCCACGTTTTTCACCACGAAACTTAGCAATCAAGAGATTTTCTGCAACTGTCATACGTGGAGCTGTTCCCATCTTAGGATCCTGAAAAACACGAGAAAGGTACTTGGCACGTTTTTCAGGGCTGAAATTTGTGACATCCTCCCCCATAATGCGAATACTACCACTGGTTAAAGGTAAAGTTCCCGCAATGCCATTAAAGAGAGTTGATTTCCCTGCACCATTTCCACCCAGGATTGTGATGAAGTCATGTTCGTAAATATCAAGAGAAACATCGTTTAGGATAATTTTTTCTTCATCAAATCCATTCTTCACAATTTTTGTGGCATTTTTTAATTCTACAATTGCTGTCATTTGCTAAACTTGACTCCTTTCAAGTATTTATCCTTAAGTGTTGGAATGACTAGACAAGTTGCTAGGATAAGAGCACTATATAGTCGAAGGTAGCTTGTGTTAAAGCCGAGAGCAATGACTCCCCATACTAGAAATTGGTAGCTAATAGAACCAACGACAATAGTAACCAAACGTTCTGCTAGGGTCAAACTCTTAAAGAGTACTTCTCCGATAATCAAACTAGCAAGCCCAACTACGATAACCCCGATACCACGAGAAACATCCGCATAACCTTCTTGTTGGGAAATTAAGGCACCAGCAAGGGCAATAACACCATTTGACAATACCAATCCCATAAGTTCCATACGTGCCGTATTGATACCAAAACTACGAGCCATATCTGGATTATCTCCTGTTGCGATATAAGCTTGTCCCAATTTAGTATCTAGGAAGAAAAGCATGAGTAAAATAACCAAAGTCACAAAAATTAAACCTGTAAATAATTGATTAACCTCAGATGAGAAAGGAAGAACGTCCTGGATTTGTTTAGTTCCTAAGAGCCCAAGGTTTGCCCGACCCATAATCATGAGCATGATAGAATGGCAAGAAGTCATCACCAAAATACCAGACAAGAGTGTTGGAATCTTTCCTTTCGTGTAAAGAAGACCAGTCGCTAAACCTGCAAGACAACCTGCTCCAACAGCTACTAATGTAGCAAGAAAAGGATTAAACCCTTGTGTAATAAGAGTTACTGCTACAGCTCCACCTAGAGGAAAGGAACCCTCGGTTGTCATATCTGGAAAGTTGAGGATTCGAAAGGTCATAAAGATTCCCAAACCTAGAATAGCCCAGACAAATCCTTGTGAAATAATCGATACTATCATGTTACATTCATTTCCTTCTTTTAAAAATTAGAGGAGATGTCTCCAACTCCTCCTTTATTCTTATTCGATTACTTGACCAGCTTCTTTTAAGACTGATTCAGGAATCGTAATTCCAAGTTCTTGAGCTAGTTTTTTGTTGATAACTGATTTACCAGTTGAGAAGACATTGACTGGAGTGTCTGCTGGCTTTTCACCCTTCAAGACTTTAGCGATCATCTTACCAGTAGCCACACCAAGATCGTGTTGATCAACAACTACTGATGCCAAACCACCTGCCTCTACCATTGCAGTTGCACTTGGGTAGATTGGTTTTTTAGCTGTTTGATTACTTGATACTACAGTTGAGAATGCAGATGCGATTGTGTTGTCAATTGGAACCCAGATTGCATCCACTTTTCCAGTCATGACATTTACTGTAGAAGCAATTTCGTTAGTAGACGGAACTGCAAAAGTTTCTACCTTCAAACCAGCTTTTTCAGCGTAAGCCTTGAACTCTTCAACTTGTGATTTAGAGTTATCTTCGCTACTTGAGTAAAGAGCTCCGATCGTTTTAACATCAGGAGTCAATGTTTTAATCAATTCAACCTGTTGTTCAGCAGGGTTATGGTCAGATACCCCTGTGATGTTTCCACCTGGTTTTTCCAAGTTTTGTACAAGTTTAGCTCCAACTGGGTCTGTAATAGCTGCCATGATAACAGGAAGGTCTTTTGTTGCACTTGCAAGCCCTTGAGCTGCTGGAGTTGCAATACCGACAACAACATCGTTTCCGTTTGCTACCAATTGTTTACTCATTGTCGCAACCTTACTTTGGTCACCTTCTGAGTTCATAAAGTCGATTTTAACTTGATCTCCTTTATAGCCTTCTTCAGCAAGCCCATCTTGGATACCTTGGTAAATCAAGTCAAGTGATGGGTGACTGACGAACTGTAGAACACCAACTTTAGCTGTTTTATTAGCAGTTTCAGTTTTAGTTTCTTGTTTCGTTAAGTTAGAGTAGACCAAGCTTCCTCCAACTACAAGTGCTAGTGCTGCGATAATACCAATTAAACGTTTATTCATACTTATTTCTCCTTATTTCACTTAAACTTCGTAATGTTAATGTCACTTTCAATATAAATTTACCAAGCGTCGCCATCGTTTAAATTCCATCATATACCTCCTAAACAAAAGAAAAAGTCCTCACACAAAAAACTTGTGTGAGGACGTCGATGCGCGGTGCCACCTCAATTATAGGGAATCCTCCCTATCTCTCAATCTCGCTTCACGAGTTGCACTGTAAGGTGTGCGCACCGAATTCTTATGATTTCAAATTCTTTATAACATTCAGCCCAATTTTCATCATCTCCATCTATCTGTTTCCACCAACCACAGACTCTCTAAAAAATTTTAATGATTACTTTCTGAATGATTCGATTATATCATTTTAAAAATGCTTGTCAAGTGATTTTATGAATTATTTTTTTAAATATGTAAAATTCTTACGGATTTTATAAAAAAATATCTTAAAATTAACCTGAATTACGTAGTCCTGTAGCGATTCCGTTAATAGTCGTATGGATTAATTTTTCTTCATGTGAAGATAGTTGTCCATGACGTTGACGTTTGATTAGCTCTAGCTGAATATAGTTTAAAATATTGAAGTAAGGCATACGATAGTTTAGACTGGCCTTCAAATATGGGTTTTCTGCTAAGAGCTCATCATGCCCTTCAATTGCTAAAATCACATTCTTGGTTAATTGCCATTCGTCCAAAATAGTATAATAGATTGCTTGTACTTCTTCGCTTTCACATAGTTTAGCATACTCAAATGCAATATTCATATTTGATTTTGATAAGACCATGTCTACGTTAGAAAGTAGTGACTGGAAGAATGGCCAGTTTTGATACATATCTCGAAGGTATTCGATATTTTGTGGATCTTGGTCAATAAATTCCTTAAAACTAGAACCTACGCCATACCAACCTGGAAACATAACACGACTTTGTGACCAAGAAAATACCCATGGAATAGCACGCAATCCACCAATTTCAGTGATGGTTTTACGAGCAGCTGGACGAGAGCCAATATTAAAGCTTGAAATATTCTTGATTGGACTTGACTCAAAGAAGTAGTCATAGAAATGTTCGTTTCCAAATACCAAGTCACGGTAAATATCATAAGAACGGTTAACTACCTGGTCCATAATGGCCTCATAACGATTTGAAGTATTGGTGTCACTCTTCTTCTGTGTAATCATCCGGTTGATGGCTGCTGATACTAACATTTCTAAGTTATAGTAGGCTGCGTCTTTATTACCGTATTTATTGCCAATGACTTCACCTTGCTCAGTAAGGCGGATACGGTCTTTAATTGACTTGAGCGGTTGAGAAGCAATGGCATCGTATGTTGGTCCACCACCACGGCCAACAGTCCCACCACGTCCATGGAAGAAGGTTACTTTAACACCAAATTCATCACCGATAGCTGTTAGTTGTTGTTGAGCCTTATAAAGGGTCCAACATGAAGATAGGTAACCACCATCTTTGTTACTGTCAGAGTAGCCAAGCATGATTTCCTGATAATTATTTTTTGAAGCAATCCATTTTTTAGCTAATGGGAGTGAGAAGTATTTTCTCATGGTTTCTTCAGAATGGTCCAAGTCTTCAATAGTCTCAAACAGAGGAACAATTTGAACACGCGCTTTTTCTGCATCCACAAGGCCAACTTCTTTGAGCATAATAGCAAGTTCTAACATATCAGACACACTAGTTGCGTGAGAGATAATGGTTTGACGAATGACATCTTCCCCTAAGCGGTCTTTTAATTCACGAGCAGTTTGGAAGATAGCCAATTCTTTTTCAAGCAGTTCTGATTTTTGCGCATGAGTTGCAGACAAAATGCGAGGATCCTCTAGCAGCTCATGTAAGAGCAAGTCACATTTCTCATCTTCAGATAAGTCGCTATAGTGGTCATTGATACCAGCGGATGCAAGCAATTCAGCTACACAGGCTTCATGAACACTGGAATCTTGACGCATATCGATAGAAGCCAAGTAGAAACCAAAGACTTCTACTGCTTCTAAAAGCTCTGCAAATTCACCCGTAATTAAGGCTTCTGCCTTATTCTCAATCAAGGAATCATGAATGATATATAGATCATTTTTAAATTCTTCAACCGTATTGTAATAAGGAGGACGATCTTCAGCCAATTCCTGAATAGCTCCGGTAATTCGATTTCCAATATAATCAGAGATCACACCCTGTTGGTGACTATTCGCTCTAAGAAAAGTCTCAATAGAGTGGCGTTCATCAATTGATGAACCGACAAGTGCCCACTCTTTTAAATTCAATAAAGTTTGAATTAATTTTGATTGAATCAAATGGAAGGCTCTACGATAAGGTTCTTTTTCACGAAAGACTGATGTATCACCTGATTGTTCCGCCATCTCTTCAACAGCTTTGCTCGTTTTAGATAAATTAGTTGATAGCGAGAAATTCAAATAGAGAGTAGAAATTTTACTAATATAGTAGTTTAGGATTACTTCACTTTGAATTGTAGCTGATCGCTTAAGAGTCTCAGCTGTTACAAATGGATTCCCATCTCGGTCTCCACCAATCCACATACCCATAGTAATGGGCTTGGCCTGTTTCAAATCAATTCCTTGCTCTTTTGCAAGACGTTTATACTCTAACATTAGATTAGGAACAGCTTGTAAGAAGGAGCTATTGTAATACTCCATTACATTGGTAATCTCATTAGTTACCTTTAGTTTCTTCTCACGTATCATGTCAGTTTGCATGATGATTTCAATGTAACGACGAAGATCGTTATGCCATTTGTCCTTGTTGATTAAGCCCATTCTTACATCACGGTATTTACGTAATAGTGTATGGATATGATTTGTTAAGTCCAACATACTCTTACGTTGTACCTGAGTTGGATGAGCAGTTAGAACTGGCACAACATTTAATTGCTCAAGAATCTCTGTAGCATTTTCTTTTTCAGCGACCATTTTAATGGTTGTAGAAAGTTTACCTAGATAATCTTGATCAACATTATTTAAATGGTTAATTTCGTAAGCCAAGTCAACATCTTCTGAGATATTAATCAGTAGAGGTAAAATTGAAAAATAACGAGAAATATAGACCATCTCCTCATTTGAAAGAGTGGTTACAATCTTGTCGAGACCCTGATAATCCTCAGACGTTGATAATTCTTTCAACTGCATAATTTTATCAAAAGTCTCAGGTGCAAGCATATTTTTTGTGATTTCTTCAAGTAAATCCGTTAAAATTTGCACTTCCTCTTGAACAACAGTTTTATTACTAAAATTTTCTAATTTTTGAAGAGACATTTATTTTCTCCTTCTTACCTATGTTATCTTAGAATTGTGTTTCTAATTCGCTATAAAGCCCCGCACGTTTCTCACTGGCATCAATATTCAGTACAAAAGCAATTGCCACAGAAAGAACTAAGAGACTATTTCCCCCTTGAGATAGGAAGGGGAAGGTAACTCCAGTAGATGGTATCAAACCTGAAATACCACCAATATTAACAAATACCTGGACTAAAATCATTCCACCGATACCGATTGCCATCATCGAATTAAAGGGATCCTTGGCCCTAATACCAACCAAAATAATACGCAAAATCAAGAAGAAAACAAGGGCTAAAATGAGACTAGCTCCAACAAATCCAAATTCTTCGATAACAATCGAAAAGACGAAATCCGTATGGGCTTCTGGTAGATACCCTCGTTTTTCAATGGAATTTCCTAAACCTAAACCAAACCATCCACCATTAACCATGGCATAATAGGAATTGGCTAATTGGTGCCCAGCTCCAGCGACATCATCAAAGGGATTGAAAAAGGCGCTAAAACGTTTTGCTACATAACCAAATACAGGGATTTTAGAAAATTTCTCAACACCAATAAACTTAATAGCCGTCAATGATAGGGTAGACGCTCCTATTAGCAAACCTATGATAGTTCCAAACCAGCGATGGGCAATACCACTAATTGTATACATTAGTATAGATACCAATAGTAAAATGGTTGCATTTCCCAGGTCTGGGAAAATAGCCAAACTACCAATCATTACTAAAAGAACAAAACGCCAATCGTTAAAAGCTCTCGGAAACCACTGATTTTGTGTCAAAACTTGGAAATCATATACGCCAATTTCTTCTTGTTGTTTAGAAAAACGTTGAGCAAGATACCAAATAATAATAATCTTTAGGTACTCAGCAGGCTGAATCGTAACCGGTCCAACCTTAATCCAACCATAAGCTCCATTGATGGGAATCCCAACTAAACGAGCTAAGGCCAATAAGACTAGCTCAACAAACATAACAATAAAGAGCAAGCGTTCATTCTTTAAGAATCCTAATTTTAGTTTATAAATTAAGGCAATTAAGAATAAACTAACAATCCAAAATAAACCTTGATTTCGAACTAATTGAAAGGCACTCTTCCCTTCTTGGATTAAAGATGCACTAGTTGTTGAATAGACTACTATTAATCCCAATACAGATAAAAGTAAATAAGGGACTAAGATGGAATAATTCAACAGGTGCCGTTTACTAATTTTCATACTTCACCATCTATCAGAAAATTCAATTTCTATTATTTATAGTTTTGCTAACTATTATACCATTTTTTAGACTAGAAAAAAACTCTCACCCATTAAAGCATTTATTTAACCAAATATAATAAATCAGATATTCTATTTCTGTTTGTAGTCAACAATATCGTCAGCAAAAAACTACCTTTCGAAAACGAAAGGTAGTTATATCTAATATTAGTTAGATGTTGTAGTTGTGTTATTTTCGTTTGAAGATTCACCTTGAATATATTGTGTAAAGATAGTCTGGAAGGTTTGATCTTTAACTTTAATATTTGCTGCTTGGAGTTCTTTTCCGATTACTCCTTGAACAAAGGTAGCGTCATTCTGTTTTTGAGTTAAGATAATTGACTGAAGTTTTTCTTTGTAGTCTTCCCAGTTAGCTGATTTTTCAGATTTCTTCGTTAATTTAACAATATAGAAATTGCTTGTGTATGCTTGGGTTCCTGGAGCAGTAATAACATCTGATACTCCATCAACATCTAGTGCAAAAGCAGCTTTCTTAACAGCTGCTGGCAATTCTGTAGACGCAGAGTCAAATGTGATTTCTCCACCATTTGCTTTTGTCTTTTCGTCAGTTGAATTATCCTTAGCCAATTGTGCGAAGTCAGCTCCAGATTCTTTAGCTTTAGCAAGAACTTCTTTAGCCTTATCTTCGCTATCAAGTTTAATAATTTGCGCAGTTACTTCTGGTGTGTACTCTTCGTATGCTTTTTTGTAGTTCTCATCCGTCAATTCAGCTTCTGCAGCTTTTTTAACAGCATATTCTACCAACTTACTTGTACGAATTTGTTGTTTACGGCTTTCAGCAGTCATACCTGCACGAGCAAGAACAGTTTGGTAACTGTCTCCATATTTTTTTTGTTCTTCAGCTACTGCATCATCAACGTCTTTATCACTAACTTCTGAACCATATTGTTTTTCAAAAACCTTTTGAATCGTCATGTTAAGCAAGACTTGTTGAGCAGTTGGATTATTCTTAACTTCTTCAAAGAATTGATGTTCAGTGATTACATCACCTTTCATACTGATTAAGTCAGCTCCTTGAGAACTAGTTGAACATGCAGCTAAAGTAGCTACTGACAATAATGTAATGGCACCAGCCAATAATTTTTTCTTCATGTTTACTCCTTTTTATCACTAGATAAATGTTTACCTTATCTATTTTACTAAATTGTCTTAAAAATATCTGAAATTAATCAACATCAGGCAGTTCTATTTCTGCTTGATTCTTACTTAGCATCAAGATTCCATCTCCAAGAGGAACTAGACTAGCTGTTAATCCCGGATTGTTTAGAGTTGCGTCAAATAGTCTTTGCAAACCACGATAAATGGTTCGTTGCCCGCGTCGGACTTCCATAATATCCTTAGCAATATCTCCACCTTGGAAAATATCATCCAAGACAACTACTCCACCAACCTCAAGATGTTTCAGGATTTCTGGCAAAAATACGATGTATTTAGATTTTGCAGAATCCATAAAAACAAAATCATAAGATTCTGTAAGAGTGGATAAAACATCTACTGCGTCACCTTCAAGCAATGTGATTTGCTGGCGATTATCAAACTTGGCAAAATTGGCCTTGGCAAAGCCAATCATTTCAGGATTACGATCAATCGTGGTAATCTTAGACTCTGGCGAGTGTTGAGCCATCAAGAGAGCAGAAAAACCGATAGCAGTCCCAATTTCCAAGATATTCTTAGGTTGCATAGTCTCCATCAAAAAACGAAAATAAGCAACCGTTTCATGAGGAATAATTGGAATATTTTCTTTGCGAGCAAAGTCCTCAAGTTCTTTCAGTGGCCCCGTCACCTGCATTTGACGATTTCTCATAAAATCAACGATTTCTTGTTTGACAACAGGTCTACGCATGTTGTGATTGGCATTTTTACTGTAAGATTCTACCATGGATCTTATGCCAATCCTAATTTTTCTACAAGTGCTTCAAACTCATTTAAGCGACGTTCAAAGACTGCAAAAGCATCATTGAGGTAGTCTTCTTTCTCCATATCAACGCCAGCTTTTCTCATAACATTGAGTGGATAATCAGACTTACCAGCCTTGAGGTAATCAATATAGCGGTCACGATCTTCTTGACTACCATGAACAATCTTTTCAGCTAGGGCTGAAGCAGCAGCAAAACCTGTTGAATATTGATAAACATAATAGTTATAGTAGAAATGAGGAATACGAGCCCATTCATATTGAATTTCAGGGTTGTCTTCTTTTTTCAAACCATAATATGTTTCATTCAAGTCAGCATAAAGTTCATTTAAGAACTCACTAGTCAAGACTTCTCCATTTTGGTCAGCTTGGTGAATGGCGTGCTCAAATTCAGCAAATTGGGTTTGACGGAAGACCGTTCCTCGGAAGCCGTCCAAGAAGTTATTGAGAATTGCAAATCGAGTTGCATCATCTTCAACTTCCTCTAACAGTTTTTCCGTTAGGATATTCTCATTAGTTGTTGAAGCAATTTCTGCTAAGAAAATTGAATAGTCTCCGTAGACGTATGGCTGGGTTTCACGAGTATAGCTTGAATGCATACTGTGACCAGTCTCATGTACAAGGGTAAAGAGATTGTCTAAGTTATCCTGCCAGTTAAGAAGCATAAAGGCATTAGTATCGTAGGAACCACCAGAGTATGCACCTGAACGCTTGCCTTGGTTTTCATAAACATCAATCCAACGTTCGCTAAAGGCACGTTTAACACGGGTCAAATAATCATCACCAAGAACAGCTAAAGCTTCTTCGGCTTTCTTCAAGGCTTCTGGATAAGTAAAACTATATTCAACTGATGAAAGTGGTGTGTAAACATCGTACATTTTGAGATCTGGTATACCCAAGATTTTTGAACGAAGGTCAAGATAACGCTGTAAAAGTGGCAAATGCTTACGAACAGCTGACACCAGATTATCATATACACTTTCAGGGACAAAGTTAGCTGCAAGAGCTGCCTGACGTGCACTTTGGTAATTGCGCACTTTAGCACGATAGTTTTGTACTTTTACGTTTGTTTGAAGTGTTTTAGCATATGTATGTTGGAACTGCTTATAAGTTGAATAGAGAGCTTCATAAGCGCCACGACGTACCTCACGATTTTTTGATTCCATTAAGCGTGAGTAGGTCCCGTGTGATAGTTGCACTTCATTTCCTTCATCATCTAGTACATAAGGGAAGGTAATATCAGCATTGTCCAAGATTGCAAAAGTCTCACTAGCCGAACCAAAAATTTCTCCAGCTCCAGCAAGTAGTTCTTCTTCACGTTGAGAAAGAACATGATCCTTATTTTGCAATAATGTATCAAAAAAGTGTTTATATATCTGAAGCTTTGGCTCTGCCTCTAAGAAAGCATGATACTGTTCTTCAGTAATCTTCATAAACTCAGGCTCATAGAAAGAAAAGACTTGATCTAATTGACTATATAGTGTCATAGCCTTGGCGTAGTATTCTTGGTACTTGGCTTCACGCGTATCTTGGTCATTTTTCATATGAGCATAGACATATAGTTTTTCAAGACGACGATTTAAATCCAAATAAAGTTCTGTAATCTCTAATAAGCTAGCAGCACTTTCCAAAAGTCTTCCCTCAAATTTAGAAGATTCTTTCGTGTCTTTGCTTAGAAGTTCTAACTCTTCTTCCCAAGCTTGGTCAGTTGAGAAGATAGTAGATAGATCCCAAGTATATTTTTCATTGATTTCATTTCTTTGTAATACCATAAATTTCCTCCATCCTTTCTATTTTACCACATTTTTCAGAAAATACTGTTGATAAAAGGCTGGCGGAAAAAGCTTTTGATGTTTCAATTGAGGATTTTTTTCATAGTAAGATTTAAAATGTAGATAATAATCACTGATGTCCTTGTCAACTTGATAAAAATTCCCATTTTCAATAGGACTTACTTGAGGGTACCAATCTTGAAAGTTTAGATTAAGTAAATTTTTCCCAACTAGATATGCTTGTGATTGCTTTTTCATCCAGTAAGAATTTTGATAGTAGAGTTGCTGTCGAATGTAAGAACAGATATATCTATCCTGCTCAACAGTAAAGCACTGTAGTCTTTGTTTCTGATAAGGGATACGCAATATTTCTAAAAGATTACCTTTCCCATAGGGGAACTCTTTGGTCTTATAATGTAATTTCCCACGTAAGTCTTGATGAAGCAAGTATTTAAGTCGCAGTAATTCGTTCTTCAGATCCAATTCCCATACATAAAATCCCATATTATTACTAAAGTAAAGGAATCCTCTTTGTAGTTGCGTCAAACGTTCTTTTAACCACAGTTTTTCTCCTAATAGCCAAAGTACTTTAAAACCATGACTACGGTAGCCCCTACTTCTTTCAGCCAAAATACTTTGTCTTATGGGACTGCATTGAATTTCAAGAGCCAAGTTTCCTCTTACTAAAATGTCTGCGATTTGTTGACATTGAGATATAGGAAATTCCAAAGACACCTCATCATCCTTTTTGGCCCAATAAAAAAGAGCCTGCTTGTTTCCTAAATGTTCAGGGCTTTCGTTTTCATGAAACAACTGACAGTTCTTTAGAGATTGATGGGCAAAATGTGCCCTCTTACTCTGTCCTCTTCTTAGTTGTAACATGGATCCACATGCTGGACAAGTGTAATCTTGTTTAACTAAATCATCTTCTAAAGAATTCACTAAATTCCCTCTTTCATCTCTTGCTAAAAACATTTAGTCCTCCTATATTTTTCTATTCGAAAAAAATTAAAAAAGACTGAAAAGACCAGTCTTTACGCAACTATAAAACAGTTTTAGGTTTACTTCTTATTATCTTCAATTTCTTTTTAATCTCTTTTCTAGCATTGGAATGAGATTTGAAATCTGGTTATTCTTTATAACTAAGACGCCATACTCATGACAACGATTCGCATAGACAGGATTGATTTTTCCCGAACACACGATTAATTTCAGACAAGATTCTCCTGCAAAATGGTTGGCATAAACCTCCAGTTCATTGATGGCTTCAACTGATAGGTCTGTCATTTTACAAGATATAAAAATAATGGATCTTCCTTTACGAAGTACGACATCAATCTCATTTTGTACGTTATCTATCTCAGGAAAAATACCATTCCAGTCTATTTCAGCACCTATCATACATTCGTCAAAAAAATTTGATTCTTTTGCTAAAAGGTATAGATATAATTCTAAAATATGCCCCTTTGTTCGGCAAGTTAATTGAGCTTCTGAACTTGGAAAAGTATAAATGACTTTATCTGTCTTATCCTCATCAATGTGTAGCATTCCCGCTTCGGTCAATAGGGAAATCAAAGCCGCTGGATAGGGATATCGTTTCCCGTTATTCATCAAAATCTTACCTGTTTCAGCGTGAAAATCTCCAGTTTTTGCTAAAGCGAAGAATTGAGTAACTTGATACCATTGTTCTGGGTTTGAAATCGCATAGTTTGCTAGTTTTTTGATGGCAGCAATTTGTTTCTGACTACACCTATGTTGTTTCGATTTAATGAGTTTACCACCACGCAATTCTATCAATTGCTGGATCGATAAAGAAGGAATGTTTAAATTACTTTCGACTAATCTCCCAGCATCCCAGGCATATTGTTTCTCTCCCTCAATATCTGTGGCATGAATATAAAGTTTTCTTTCCATTCCGTACTCATATAGCTTGATAGCAAGTAAAGAATCGTTACCGAAAACATCTAAGGCAACCTCTTTATAATTTGTTAAGACAGGATTCAATTCTTCAGAAAATTTTTCAAGGCTTATTTGACGAAAAGTCACTTGTTTAATGTGAGGTACCTGCTCTATCAAAAAATGTTTTAAGGATATTTTCTCTTCATCCTTGATTTTACTTAAGGATAAAAAAAGAATCGCATCACTTTCAGTTAGGAAGGATGGATAGACATTTTTCTCAATGGTGTGATGGTTAAAAATTTTAACTAAGAGACGGGACATTTTTTCCTCCTGAACGAGAACATACTACTAATTGTAGGTACTTTTAAAATAAAATTACTGAAATTTAATGAGATATTTATGCCTTATCTAATTGAAAGCGTTATCTATATACCTAGTATAACATAAATAGGATTATAAGACCTCAAACTTTACTTTAAGAAAAATGAGTAGATAATATCTATTATCTACTCGCTTAATGTTTATTTTACTTTTTTAGCCAACATGGTCGCAAAGCGTAGTTGGATACGATTACCATTTTCATCACGACGGTGGAGATGGCCAGGATTTTCATTGTATTTGATGAATTCCCAATCCTTGTAGTAATTCGCCAATTCTCCTTCTTTAAAAGTGAATGGGAAATGAACTGAACAAGGATAATCTTCTGTATCCATAGCACACACAATCAAATTGTAACCTCCAATTAAGGTTTGTTCCTGCATGTTTTGAATAATAGCTGGAATGCGATCTGCTTGTAAAAACATAAGAACAACCGTTGATACGATAAAATCATAAGTTTGTCCAATGCTAGCTGAATTGATATCGTAGATACCGACAGACATTTCTAAATCTTCTTGCTCCACAATGCTTTGCAAGATTTCAAGAGATAGCTCATTCTGATCTACAGCTGTGACATCAAAGCCATGTTGAGCTAGAAAGAGTGCATTTCTTCCTTGACCACATCCTAGGTCTAGTGCCTTACATGGTTTTACTGTATCCATGGCTTCTAAAACTTCCGAATGAACTGGATTGCTATTGTATTTTTTAGGGAAATAATCCTCTGCTTTACAATAAAATTCCAAGTACCATTCCACATCGTCTGTTGCGACCTCTACTCGGTGCCAAGCTTGCGGTTGAGCCATAGGATTATCAGCTCCTGCTTCAAAAAAGTGCTCGGCTAAAACTTCCCCGTCTTCAGTCAACTCAATAAACTTAAGAGTCCCTTTTAATACGGTAATCTTGCCCCAGGTTCCGACCTTAGTATTGTGTTTTCTTTGAACAGCCTCTGGCATGGTGTCTTTATTCCAGACAGGCATACGTTTGTAGGCAACTAGTTTTTCCATATTCTTCACTCTTTCTATCGGTGGTTAACAGCTTTCATAACACGTGCAATATCACGATCTTGCTCACGTCGTTTGATAGACTCACGTTTATCGTAATCGTGTTTCCCTTTTGCAAGTCCTAAAAGTAACTTGGCATAACCATCTTTGATATAAACTTTAAGAGGAACCAAGGTCATCCCTGTCCCTTTAGTTTCTTGCTCCAATTTCTGGATTTGTTTTTTATGAAGGAGAAGTTTACGACGGCGTTCTGGCTCCTGGTTCCAGATATTGCCCTCTTCATAAGGAGCGATATGGACATTACTCAGCCAAACTTCCCCATTCTTAACCTGGGCAAACCCATCTTTCAGATTGATGCGGGCTGCTCGAACACTCTTGATCTCAGTTCCTGTCAGGACCATTCCTGCTTCTAGCGTATCTACGATTGTATAGTCGTGGTGCGCCTTTTTATTTTGCGCGACGACCTTTCCCTCGCCCTTTGCCATGCTTGGCTCCTTTCTTTACTACTTCTTTGTAAAAAGGTTTCTTGCTTTTTTTCTTTTTGTCTTTTGGAGAATGCTTGCGCTTATCACCTAAGCGACCAGATTTTCTCTTGTCTTCTTTCTTATCTGAACGACGCCCTCTATCCTTACGACCAGAGTCTTTCAAACCTTTTTCAATGACATCAAATTCACTTGGAATAAAGGAGAAATCGATCTCACCAGTCATCTTATCCGCTCTTTCGACACGAATACGTATCTGTTGTCCCACTCGGAAAGTAATTCCTGATTTCTCCCCACGGAGGGTTAAATCGCGTTCATTAAAATGGTAAAATTCAGGTAGATTGGTAATGTGAATCAATCCCTCAACTGTATTTGGCAATTCAATAAAAAGACCAAATTTAACGATACTTGAAACAACTGCATCATACTCTTCACCAACGTACTCTTCCATGTATTCAGCTTTTTTCATGGCTTCGACTTCACGCTCTGCCTCGATAGCTCGGCGCTCACGGCTTGAAGATTGAGTCGCAATCTCTGGAATGACCTGTTCAAAATGATCTGCTACATCCTTAGAACGTCCATAGTCACGAATCATCCGATGAACAAGAAGGTCAGGATAACGACGAATTGGGCTGGTAAAGTGAGTGTAGTAGTCTGCAGCTAATCCATAGTGACCGTGATTATGCTCAGAATAACGAGCCTGCTGCATCGAACGCAGAAGCATCATGGACAATACATCCGCATATGGCTCTCCTTCAACAGCACTCATGATATCTTGGAGGGCTTCCTGACTTATCTCACTGGCAGTCCCATAGATTCGTAATCCAAAACTTGAAGCGTAATCAATAAATTTCTGAACTTTCTCAGCTTTAGGTTCCTCATGGATACGATAGATAAAAGGTAGGTCCAGCTTGCTGAAGTGCTCGGCAACTGTTTCGTTTGCAATCAGCATAAAGGACTCAATCATACGTTCAGCAACACCACGCTGACGAAGTACGATATCAACTGGCTTGCCTTTTTTATCTACCAAAATCTTAGCTTCATTGGTATCAAAATTTAAAGCACCACGCTTAATTCGCATACTTTCCAAAGTTTCATGGAGCTTAGCCATTAACTCGATACTAGGGACGATTTTCTTATACTCTCGTCTCTTATCCTCATCACCTGCTAGGATGTCATTGACATCACTATAGGTCATACGTAAACTTGTCTTGATAACAGTCTGAGTAATCGTATAATTACGAACACGACCATTTTTATCAATCTCCATAATAGCAGATTGAGTCAAGCGGTCTACTTGAGGATTGAGGGAACAGATACCGTTTGAAAGGCGCTCTGGTAGCATTGGAACTACACGGTCTGTCACGTAGACAGAGGTCGCACGATTGAGAGCTTCCTTGTCAAGAGCAGATCCCTCTGTTACGTAGTAAGAAACATCTGCGATGTGAACACCTAGTTCGATATTGCCATTCTTCAGTGGTTTGATATGAACAGCATCATCCAAGTCCTTGGCATCAGCTCCATCAATCGTAAAGGTAATTTCATCTCTTAAGTCCAGGCGACCTTCCAGATCCTTCTCTGATGGCGCATCAGGGACGTTTTCTGCTTCTTTAAGAACAGCCTCTGGAAACTCAGATACAATGTCCATTGACTCCAAGACCTCGAGGACGTCAATCCCCGCATCTGTTGAATGTCCAACCACATCTAGGACACTAGCAACAAAGAAATCGTGTTTCTTACTTGGGTACTTATCGATAAAGACCTTGAGAACTTCTGTACCGTCTAATTGAATAGCTGGCTTCTTAACGTAGATTGGTTGACTAATCTTTTGATTTTTAGAACGGATATAACCCGCATACTTAGGCTTTTCCTCATCAAGAACAATTTGACCAACAACCGTTGTCAAACTGTGTTCTAAAATATCGATAATCTTTGCTTCAGCTGCTGTTCCTTTTTGACGATCTGCAACCTTTTTTATCACAATCTCAACAGTATCGCCATCAATTGCGTAGTTAACATCATTTTTACCAACAAAAAGGTCATCTTCTTCCCCGTCTAGGCTAACGAAACCAAAGCCATTTTTATGAGCGTGAAAAATTCCTTTAAGGGTAATTTCCTGTTTCTTCTTTTGATTGATGATCAAACTTCCATCTTCTTCAAAACGGATCTGGTGTTTTCTTTCCATGAGGGACAAGTTTTTTATCAACTCACGAAAATCCTTGGATCCATCCTTTCCTAGAGCTTGGGCTAGGTCATTAACTGTGACTCGTCCCTTCTCTTTTAAATATTCTTTTATTTTATCTTTCATATTTTCTTTCTAGATTTATAAATTTTTCCTTTGGTGTAAAACCTTATGTCTTTAAAAACAAAAATAGGCTAAGACCTAGTCTCGCCCATTATTTTCTTATCTACTTGATAATACCGTCAATGCTAAGGCAATGGCTAGCCAGAAAAAGACCAAGATTCCTGTCAAACGCTGCATCACGGCTTCAAAACCACGAGCCTTGCTACGTTCGAATAAGTCACCTGCACTGGCATCAAATACATTGCTAGATTGATTCTTAGTTGGTTGCATGAAGATTGCAATCACAATCACAACGGATAATACTAATAAAATGGTTAATAATAGGTTATACATATCAAACTCCTTAAAATCCTTATTATTTTATCATAATTTCTACTTAGATTCAAGATGTAAAGTAACTTTTCTTTCCTTTGGACAATATTTTAGAACTTCAATCTTATCTGGATGAGTTTTTGAGTTCTTACTAGTTAGATAATTCATGCTTCCACAAGAGGAACATTTCAGATTAATTTTGACACGCACTAGATTTCCTTCACTTTTAATAATGTTCTAAATTGGATAAGGTTAAAAATACAACTCAGAGCAACACAGGCTGCTGTTGCGTAAAAAACAGAGTTATAACCAAATTGATTTGCGACTAAAGAACCTGCTAGAGGACCAATCACACCTCCTAGGTAAAAAAATACTTGGTTGAAAGCAAATACTCTCGAAATAGCAGATTTTGGAGCCATTTTACTAAGAATAGCATTGATACCGGGAACTAAGGCACCTGTTCCTAGACCGAAAAGAAAGCGGTAAACTCCCAGTTCAACTGGACTTGTAGCATTGGCACAAAGTACGTATATTACAGTTGAATAGATTTGAGCTAAGATCAGAAGTCGATGATTGCCAACTTTATCTCCCAATCGTCCCATAATACCTGCACTCATCATACTCGATAAACCCATGCTAGAAACTATTACACCAGAGACAAAGAGAAGATTCTCCTTCTGCCCTAGTTCTCGAACATAGAGAGCGAGAATAGGTCCGATAGATTGAGCTGCAAATTGAATGACAAAACTCGTTGCAAATAAGTTAAATAAAAGGTATGGATATTTTAGACTAGCATATAAATATTTTGTTGGAATTGCAGTTTCTTTGGTTACAGGCTGAAAATCTTCCTTGATAAAGAATATAGTCAAGATAGCAGCCAAAAATACCAGGGCCCCAACCATTAAAAAGGCATTTCGAATCCCAAATACTTCTGCAATCAAACCTCCAACAAAAGGGCCTGAAAGTGTTCCTGCCAAAACTCCAGATGTTATTGTACCCAGAGCATAACCCGACTTATCCTTTGGCACTTGACTCGCTATTAAGGCAGTTGCATTTGGTACATATCCAGTAAATACTCCATTCAAAAAGCGTAGGACTAAAAGCCAAAAGATATTTGGTACAAAGGCTAAGCCTCCCATAGTAATAGTCATAGCTATCCCTGCTCTAATCATCATAGGTTTACGGCCATATTTATCTGCTAAAATCCCCCAAATAGGCGATATAAAAGCAGCCGAAACTGAAGAGATTGAAATAGCTATCCCTGAATAGAAAGTGACCTGACTTGGTTCAACTCCTAATTCTTCAACAAAAATTGGCATAAAAGGTAGAACCAAGGATACACAAGCCCCTGTCAAGAAACATCCAATCCAAGCTATGCGAAGATTTTTTTTCCAATTAATTTCTTTCATGGAACTCACCTCTCTCTAGTAGAGAAATGATTTGACTCAATAGTTGATCAAGACTTCCACTATTATCAATAATGTGAGTCGCAAGTTTTTTCTTTTTGTCCAAAGACCACTGTGAAGAAAGTCGAGATTCAGCAGCTTCTAGAGATAGTTTGTCTCTATTCATCAATCTTTCTATCTGAGTTTCTCTATCGAGATAGATTAACCATACTTCATCAAACCAAGATTCATAACCTTGTTCAAATAGGAGGGGAATATCCATAAAAAAGATAGCTTCAGTCTGAGCTAACTGATTTTTTAAAGCGGCCAACTCTTCAAGAATAACTTGACCTTGAGTTTCTTTTGACCATTCTTGTTCTTCAGGATTAGAAAAAATCAGACTAGCTAGTAGAGGACGGTTTAGTTGTCCATTTTTTAAAACAACCTGGTTGCCAAAATGCTCTACTAAAATATTATAGAGTCTACCACCCGGAGCTTGAAGCTGATGTACTAGAGCGTCAGCATCAACCACTTGAAATCCTCTATGACGTAAAAAATTTGTTACAGTTGATTTTCCAGAAGAAATGCCTCCTGTGATACCTATAATTTTTCCCATCAACTTCTCCTTTGACACCTTGGGCAAAAATGAGTTCCTCGTCCACCTAGTTGAATTTTTTCTATAATAGTTCCACATCGTGAACAAGCTAAGCCGGCTTTATCATAAACTTGGTGTAATTCTTGCATAGTACCATTCTCACCAAAGGCATTGGTATAACTTCTAATGGTAGAGCCACCCTTGTCAACAGCTTGCTCCAAAACGCTTATGGTTTGTTCGTGAATAGCTCTTGCTTCTTTTTTTGTTATAGTTTGTGAAGATTTAGCCGGGTAAACTTTAGCTCTCCAAAGAACCTCGTCCACATAAATATTTCCCAAACCTACGACTAAAGTTTGATCTAACAAGTGAGTTTTAATTGGCTTTTTAGATTTCTTAAGAGCTTTTTCAAAAGTTAGTAAATCAAAATCCTTCTCTGTCGGTTCCGGACCAAGTTTTTTTGAAATAAAGTAAGAATCCAAGAGTTCGGGTGCTAACAGTTCCAAGGTACCAAATTTACGGACATCCTCATAGACTAAAGTTCCGCCATCCTCAAAATGAATCAAAACATGGGCGTGTTTACGTTCTGGAACTTGGTCTGGGTAATAAAAATACTTGCCTTCCATTCTCAAATGAGAGATTAGAACTTTGTCGGATAAATAGAAAAGTAGATATTTTCCACGTCGTCCCATCGACTGGATAACCTGACCAGGTAACTCCTTTTGAAATTCTTCCAAGTCGGTCTTGATCATTTTTGGATAATGGACCTCTATGCTAGATATCTTTTTTCCAAGAATCAATTTTTCTAGACCACGGCGAACCGTTTCGACCTCAGGTAATTCTGGCATACATCCTCCTTCTGTAAAAACAAGAAGCAGGCATGAGCCCACCTCTACTTAATATTCTTTCTCATTATAGCCAAAGTCAGCAAGATCTAGCTTTTTATCACGCCAGTTTTTCTTGACCTTGACCCAAGTTTCTAAGAAGACTTTATCTCCTAGCATGAGTTCAATATCTTTACGAGCCATCGTACCAATCTTCTTGAGCATGGCGCCACCTTTCCCGATGACGATACCCTTTTGGCTGTCACGTTCAACCATGATGGTTGCGCGGATATGAACCTTGTCCGTCTCCTCATCACGCTTCATAGAGTCCACCACAACTGCGACAGAATGCGGGATTTCCTCACGAGTTAAGTGAAGAACTTTCTCACGAATCATTTCTGAAACCAAGAAGCGCTCTGGGTGGTCTGTAATTTGATCAGCTGGGAAATATTGAAAACCTTCTTCTAAATTCTCACTTAAGATATCTACTAAATGTGATACATTATTCCCCTGAAGAGCTGAGATTGGTACAATCTCTTTGAAGTCCATTTGATTACGGAAATCATCGATTTGTGCCAAAAGTTGATCCGGATGAACCTTATCAATTTTATTAACTACTAAAATTACGGGAACTTTTGCAGCTTTAAGACGTTCGATAATCATATCGTCACCCTTACCACGTGGCTCATCTGCAGGAACCATAAAAAGCACGGTATCCACTTCACGAAGGGTGCTATATGCTGACTCTACCATAAAATCTCCGAGGGCAGTTTTAGGCTTGTGAATCCCTGGAGTATCGATAAAGACAATTTGTTCTTTATCAGTGGTATAAATTCCCATGATTTTATTACGCGTTGTTTGCGCCTTATCACTCATGATGGCAATTTTTTGCCCCATTACGTGATTCAAAAATGTTGACTTCCCAACGTTAGGACGTCCTAAAATAGCTACAAAGCCTGATTTAAATGTCATTATTTCCTCATTATCATAAATAGTGTATCCCAAATTCTAGGGATAAAAATTAGTAAACCGATCAAAGCTGCTAAAACAGAAACAACAAGGACTGCACCTGCAGCCATGTCCTTAGCCTTCTTTGCCAGCATGTCGAAGTGATAATGGCTAGCCAAATCCACAACATTTTCGATAGCTGAGTTAAGAATCTCAAATGCTATTACTAAGAAAATGCTTAAAAGAAGAAAGAGCCATTCGATTCGTGATACCCGAAAAACAAAACCTGCAAGAATGACAATTAAAGCTGTCGCCGCATGTTTTCTCATATTTCGTTCTTCCTTAATCGCGGTCAAAATTCCTGTAAAAGCAAATTCCAAACTTGTGATTAGGTCACGGTTTTTCCATTTTCTTTTATTGTCTTGTGAGTCCATAGGCAGTCAAAATTTCTTCCTGTAAACCGAACATCTCCGCTTCTTCTTCCGGAGTGTAGTGATCATAACCGTTAATATGTAAAAAGCCGTGAACTGCTAAGAAGCCCATCTCACGTTCAAAACTATGACCGTATTCTTCAGCTTGCTCATGCGCTTTATCAATAGAGATGAATAGTTCACCGATATAGGCATCAAATTCTGACAGCATATCTGCCAAGTCAGGATCATTGGCTAAATCTTCTTCATCAAAAGAAATCTCTAGCTCGGGCTTGTATTCAAGACTGATGACATCAGTTGGACGATCTGTATCTCGATACTCTAAATTGAGTTCATGACTCCGCTCATTCGTCACAAAAGTAACTGCCATCTCCTTGTCTTCTTTTTCTAACTTTTTGGCAGCAAACTCTAAAATTTCTTGAGTTTGTTGTAGAATTTCGTTTGAAACTTTTCCAGTTTCATCTACTATTTCAATAAACATGTGTTTCTCGATTCTCTTTACTTGGCTTTATTATACCATATTTCTATGATTTTATTCTACCTTTTTGATATAATACTATGTAATACAATCACGAGGAGAGAACCATGTCATTTGACGGATTTTTTTTACACCACATGGTTGAGGAATTACGAACAGAATTAGTAAATGGTCGTATCCAGAAAATTAATCAACCTTTTGAGCAAGAATTAGTCTTGCAAATTCGAAGCAATCGTAAAAGTCATCGTTTGCTCCTTTCTGCCCATCCAGTTTTTGGTCGTATTCAATTAACTGAATCAACTTTTGAAAACCCTGCACAGCCATCAACCTTTATTATGGTTTTAAGGAAGTATCTTCAGGGTGCTGTCATTGAATCTATCCAACAAATTGATAATGATCGTATCGTGGAAATCACAGTTTCTAACAAAAATGAAATTGGAGATCATATCCAGGCGACTCTTATCATTGAGATCATGGGAAAACATAGTAATATTCTCTTGGTAGACAAAACTGAGCAAAAAATCCTCGAAGTTATCAAACATATTGGTTTTTCTCAAAATAGCTATCGGACCTTATTACCGGGAGCTACTTACATCGCTCCTCCAAGCTCAGATGCCTTTAATCCTTTTACTATCAAGAATGAAAAACTATTTGAAATTCTCCAAACTCAAGAATTAACTACAAAGAATCTTCAACATCTTTTCCAAGGATTGGGACGTGATACGGCTATGGAATTGGAGAAAATACTCCTTGATGATAAACTAAATACCTTCCGTAACTTTTTCTCTCAAGAAACAACTCCCTATCTTACGGAAATATCATTTAGCTCTGTACCTTTCTCGAATCGTGTGGGTGAATCTTTCAATAGCCTTTCAGAGCTATTAGATAGCTATTATAAGGACAAGGCTGAACGCGACCGTGTCAAACAACAGGCGAGTGAACTCATTCGCAGAGTTGAAAATGAACTGCAAAAAAATCGTCAAAAGCTTAAGAAACAAGAAAAAGAACTGCTTGCTACCGAAAATGCTGAGGAATTCCGACAAAAAGGCGAGTTACTAACGACTTTTCTTCATCAAGTTCCAAATGACCAAAACCAAGTCGTCTTAGACAATTATTACACCAATCAGCCAATTACAATAGCACTTGATAAGGCTTTAACACCAAATCAAAATGCTCAAAAATACTTCAAACGTTATCAAAAATTAAAAGAGGCTGTTAAATATCTGACTGATCTAATTGAAGAAACCAAGGCTACTATTCTCTATCTGGAAAGCGTCGAAACAGTCCTCAATCAAGCTGGATTAGATGAAATCGCTGAAATTCGTGAGGAGTTGATTGAAACAGGCTTTATCAGAAGACGCCAACGTGAGAAACTTCATAAGCGGAAAAAACCTGAAAAATATCTTGCTAGTGATGGCAAGACTATCATCTATGTTGGTCGAAATAACCTCCAGAATGATGAATTAACCTTTAAAATGGCCCGAAAAGATGAACTTTGGTTCCACGCTAAAGACATTCCTGGAAGTCATGTCGTCATCTCAGGAAATCTTGACCCATCTGACGAGGTCAAGACAGACGCTGCTGAACTTGCAGCTTACTACTCAAAAGGTCGCTTATCTAATTTAGTACAAGTTGATATGATTCAGGTAAAAAAACTAAATAAGCCAACTGGTGGAAAACCTGGTTTCGTTACTTATACAGGACAAAAAACTCTCCGAGTAACGCCAAATCCAGATAAAATCCAATCCATGAAATTTAGCTAAGCTTCCATGCTACAATTTTTAGTACTATAGAAAGGAGGTCTTTCTCTGAATGTATAACCATATTAAGTCCATCATGACTATCATACTAGGTGCTGCTATATTTGCCTTCGGACTTACATATTTTGTAGTCCCACATCATTTATTTGAAGGTGGAGCCACAGGGATTACCTTGATTACCTACTATCTCTTTAATATCCCTATCTCATTGATGAACATCATCATTAACATCCCTCTCTTTATTCTCGCTTGGAAAATTTTTGGAGCAAAGACTCTATATTCGAGTCTTCTAGGAACCATCTCAGTATCCGTCTGGCTAGCTATCTTTGAGAAGATTCCCCTTCAGTTTAATCTTGAAGGTGATTTAGTTATCGTAGCCTTAGTATCAGGAGTACTCCTAGGGGTTGGATTAGGAATTATTTTCAACGCTGGTGGAACTACAGGTGGAACTGACATCGTTGCTCGAATCCTTAATAAATATACCAATATTTCAGTCGGTAAATTACTCTTTGGATTAGACTTCCTAATCCTGATGTTGATTTTAATTATTTTTCAAGACCTCCGTCTAGTAACTTATACTCTTCTATTTGACTTTATCGTATCACGAGTTATCGATTTAATTGGAGAAGGAGGTTATGCTGGTAAAGGCTTCATGATCATCACTCAAAAGCCAATGGAACTAGCTGATAAAATTAATGACGAGCTTGGACGTGGTGTTACTTTTATTTCAGGTCAAGGTTACTACAGTAAAAACGATTTAAAGATTGTCTATTGTATCGTAGCTAGAAATGAGATGGTTAAGATGAAAGAGATGATTTACAGCATTGATCCTATGGCCTTTATTACTATCACTGAAGCCCATGAAATCCTAGGGGAAGGTTTTACATTTGATCCTAGGTAAACTAGCAATTTGAACTGAAAAGCAATCCCATTACAGGATTGCTTTTTTATTTCAATATACAAAAAAACAGAAGAGCATGCTCTTCTGTTTTAATAGATATTATTTTTCAGCTGACAATGCTGCCATTGTGATGTAGTTGTATGGTTTGTTGAAGTGTGGCAAGAAGAATAGGTCAGTCAATGCCAATTTATCAATTGTAACATGTTCTTGGATAGCAAGTGAGAACATGTGGATAGCCATACCGATTGCTGAATCGCGAGATACCATTTGAGCACCAAGGATTTCACGGCTGTCTTTATCAAAGACAATCTTGATAGCTACTTCATGGTTGTCATGTTTCATAAATTCTGGTTTTTGAAGGTCGTTAAATCCAGTTTCAGTAGCATTGTAACCAGCAGCTTTAGCTTTTTCAAGTGTCAAACCAGTTGAAACCATGTTGAGACCATAGATTGAGATACCATTTGATCCTTGAACACCGATTCCTTCAAGTTCATGTCCACAAGCGTTGTAAGCACCAACGATACCAGTACGTACAGCGTTTGAAGCAAGTGCGATGTAGCTAGTGTCTTTACGAGCGTTGTCATAAACAGTTGCACAGTCACCAACAGCGTATACACCTGGGATAGATGTTTCTTGTTTCTTGTCAACAAGGAAAGCACCGTTACGGAAGAGTTCGATCTTACCGTCAGCAAGAGCAGTGTTTGGACGGAAACCAACTGCAAGAACAACCATATCAACGTCAAATGTTTCTTTGTCAGTTACCAAGCGTTCAACTTTACCGTCACCTTCGATAGCTTTAACAGTTTGACCAAGAGCCAAACGGATGTTGTTGTCTTCCAAGTTTTTAGCCATCATTTGAGTGAAGTCTTTGTCGTAGTAGCCGTTCAATACTGTGTCAACGATATCAACAAGCACAACTTCTTTTCCAAGACGTTCGAAAGCTTCAGCAAGTTCAACACCGATGTATCCACCACCAACTACAGCGATACGCTCAAGGTGTTTGCTCTTATCAGCAAGTTTGTTGATAACTTCTTCAGCATTTTGGTACAACTTCACAAATTGTACGTTTTCAAGAGTAGTCTTGAATTCACGGTTTCCTTTAACAATTTCAACACCTTCAATTGGAGGCAAAATTGGTGTAGAACCAGTAGCGAAGATCAACTTATCGTATGATTCTTTGTGTTCTTTTCCTTCAACTTCTGCGGTAACAACTTTGTTATCGTAGTCGATTGAAAGTACAGGTGAGTTCATGTAAACTTTCGCACCTTTAGCTTCAAGCTTTTCTTTATCAGAATAGAACAAGCCTTCAGCACCGTCGATTTGCTCACCAATCCAAAGTGCCATTCCACATCCAAGGAATGAGATATTTGAGTTTTGGTCAAATACAACGATTTCGTTTTCGTTTCCAAAGTTGTCCAACATAGTGTTGATACATGCAGTTCCAGCGTGGTTAGCACCCACAACTACGATTTTACTCATAAGATAAATCCTACCTTTATTTTTTTTTCCTTGATATTATAACACTTTCTGTTAGCGTTTACAAGTTTTTTTGTTTGAAATTGCTTAATTTTGACTATAAATAAAAAATTAATCTATTATAATTAAAACTTATTTACTATCTAATTTTTAATAATTATTATTTTGAGCATTTTTCTTGACTTTTTGTAAAAAATAATTTGTGAAAACGCTGACTTTATGATATTCTATTTATATGGAAATAAATTATAAATTTTAAATTTCTTATTAATTCAAGATTTGTAGCTATTTCCGAGTGATTTGAAGGGAGTTGATTCTTTGTCTCTCAGTTCATCATCTGAGCGATTAATGGGAGCTACGATTACTATCTCCTTAGTACATGAACAAGCCGATAATCTTCTCCGTCAAGCTTTTGTTTTGCTCAAGGAACTTGAATTTCGCTTCAATGCTAACAGTACTGAGTCAGAATTAATGGAAATTAACTATCAGGCAGGTATTGCCCCTGTTAAAGTCCACCCTGATTTGTTTGAACTGATTTCATTAGGTCTAAAACACAGTCTAGCACCTAAAAGTCATCTCAATATTAGTATAGGGCCTTTGGTTCAAACCTGGCGTATTGGTTTTTCCGATGCAAAGGTTGCAAGCCCTGAAGAAATTGCTTCAGCCTTACCATTAATAGACCCTCATTTTATTAAACTCGATTCAGTCAATTCTACGGTCTTCCTAGAAAAAAAGGGAATGAAAATTGACTTAGGGTGTTTAGCAAAGGGCTATAGCGCGGATAAGGTTGCCACATTCTTGAAAGAGAATGGCGTTACTTCTGCTCTTATCAATCTTGGAGGAAACATCCTCACAATTGGTAATAACCAGGCAAAAAGCGGTCAACCTTGGCAAATCGGCATTCAAGATCCAACTCATACACGTGGTACTCACCTGATGACCTTATCAGTTACTGGGAAATCAGTTGTTACTTCGGGTATTTATGAACGGCACCTTGAAATTAATGGAAAGAATTATCATCACATTTTTGATAGTGAAACTGGCTATCCGATCGAAACGGATTTAGCGAGTTTAACCATAATATCTGACCGTTCAGTTGACGGTGAGATATGGACCACACGATTATTTGGCGAACGTAGCGCTTCTATTATGTGGCAAGTCGAAAATATTGAAGGTATAGAAGCCATCCTCATTGACAAAGATGGACACCTAGCTTGTTCATCTGGTATCCAACGATAAATTATTAATAATGAAAAAAGAGAAAGGAAAGCCCATGCTTAAACTTATTGCTATTGTAGGAACTAACTCAAAACGTTCCACAAACCGTCAACTGCTTCAATATATGCAGAAACACTTTGCTGATAAAGCAGAAATCGAATTGGTAGAAATTAAGGATCTACCTGTATTTAACAAACCAGCCGACAAACAAATTCCAGCTGAAGCTATGGAAATCGTAGCTAAAATCGAAGCAGCTGATGGTGTTATCATCGGTACACCAGAATACGACCACTCAATTCCAGCTGTTCTTATGAGCGCCCTAGCTTGGATTTCTTACGGAGTATTCCCACTTTTGAACAAACCAATTATGATTACAGGTGCTTCATATGGTACACTCGGTTCATCACGTGCTCAATTGCAACTTCGTCAAATTTTGAATGCACCTGAGATTAAAGCAAATGTTCTCCCTGATGAATTCTTGCTTTCTCATTCTCTTCAAGCATTTGATCAAAATGGTGACTTGGTAGATCTTGATGTCATCAAGAAATTGGATGCCATCTTTGATGACTTCCGTATCTTTGTTAAAGTTACTGAGAAATTGCGTAACGCACAAGAGCTTCTTCGCAAAGATGCTGAGGATTTTGATTGGGAAAATTTGTAAGATAGGAGATCGAAAGAATGAAATTTGTTGGACTTGTTGGATCAAACTACGATCAATCATATAACCGCAAACTCTTGGAGTTCATCCGCCGTCAGTTTAAATTTAAATTTGAACTAGAAGTTTTGGAAATCGATGAAGTTCCAATGTTTAACCAAGACGAAAAATGGGATGAAAGTTTCCAATTGCGTTTCTTGTATAACAAGATTACACGTGCTGATGGTGTCATCATCGCCACTCCTGAGCACAACCACACTATTTCTGCTTCACTTAAGTCAGTCCTTGAATGGCTTTCATACGAAGTTCATCCATTTGAAAACAAACCTGTTATGATTGTGGGAGCATCATACTACGACCAAGGTACTTCACGTGCCCAAGTTCATCTACGAAAGATTCTAGATGCACCAGGAGTAAATGCATACACATTACCAGGAAATGAATTCCTTCTTGGAAAAGCTAAAGAAGCTTTCGATAACGATGGAAACATCACCAACGAAGGAACTGTAAAATTCCTCGAAACTTGCTTGGATAATTTTGTCAAATACGTAGGAGTCGTTTCAAAATTGAAAAAACCAAAACCAATTGAACCAGAAGACTTGGATTGTGGAAAACCAATTGCCACAACTATCACAGAAGTTGACCCAGATGATCCAGAATGGGTAGAAAAAGTTGCAGAAATTACAGGTGCTGTTTCAGGTGATACATACGTCAAACTTGACCATGGTATTCTTACAGTAAACCAAATTGATATGTTCTTGAAAGCTATGCCTTTCGAATTGACATATGCTGATGATAACAACCAATTCCTTTACTACAACAATGTTCATCAAGACCCTAATACTATGTTTGCGAAGCGAGTTCCTTCCCAATCAGGTGGCCGAATGTCAACAATCCATGGTTCACTACCACCCGCACGTATGAAAAATGTAGAGTGGGTTATCGGTACACTTCGCAATGGAAACCAAGAATACGTACGTACCATTGTTCCAGGTTCTCCAGCTGGTGTCATTAATACTCACAACTACCAAGCTATGTACTATCCTGACGGATCATATGCAGGAATTAACGAAATCGTATTTAATTTCCAACCATGGCTTGACTGGTACCTACAAGAAACTGGTCAACGGCTAGTCGCTGGTAACGGATCTGTTCCCCCATCAACAAACCATGGTAGCGGAGCTGAATCTTCTAATAATAGTGCAGACGCAACTTCTGGAGCAAGCAAATAGTTATATTGTCAACTACATTTAGCTTCATCTTTACATAAAAACTCGGTTAGATAAATCTAACCGAGTTTTTCAATCTAAGAATTCGGATCATCCAAACTTCTTCCGTGCAAACCTTTTTCACGTTGGACCTGACGAAGTTTTTCTGGAGTGACATCATTACCCTCTTCATCCACCACTTTGATTCCTTCAACGTGATGACGAACTGCACGACGATAACCTTCGATGTATTCTTCACGAAGTTTGGCTTGTTCTACTTTTTCTTCCGCAGTCAAGCCTTCTGTTTTTTTCTTTCTAGCAAGCTCATTAATACGAGCGATTTTTTCTGGTGTCATATTTGGATCTCCAATCTACTTTTCAATTACTATTTTGTATTAAGAAGATTAAAAGCAGCCACTGTTTTTGCTTTATTGACAAGTTCAGCTAGAATAGCCAAACGATTATTCTTAACCTTCTGATCTTCAGCCATAACCATAGTGTTATCAAAGAAAGCATCAATAACTGGGCTAAGACCAAATAGTTGATCTAATTTATCACTTGCTGAACCTTTCAATTCAAGTTTTTCTACTGCTTGAGCTAATTCTTTTTCCTGGTCATTTTCAAAGAGACTTGCATCAACTTTGACTGAACCTTCTGCCTTTTCTGCTAGGTTAAAGGCACGAGATAATGACTCAACTGATGATTTGTAATCTTCAGTTTTCGCAGCTTCTGAAAGAGCTTCTGCGGCTGCAATCATATCAGAAACAACAAAGTTTGAACTTGCCAGAACAGCTTCTTTAATATCTTTTGCAGTAGAACCCATCATCTTATCAACACGAGCTTTGATGAAGTTAAGTACCTCTTCTTGGTTATCGTAAGTTAAACTATCAAACGATAAAGCATAAAGACTCGCAATCAACTCGTCCATTGGAATATGCCAACCGAAGTCCTCTAAGATTCGAACAATCCCTTGTGTTGCACGACGAAGGGCATAAGGGTCGTTTGAACCAGATGGAATCAAACCAACAGAGAAGAAAGATAAGAGAGTATCTAATTTATCGGCTAGTGCAAGAATTGCTCCAACTTTAGATTCAGGAAGAACTCCGTCAGCTGAATCTGGAAGATAGTGCTCTCGAATAGCTTGCGCCACTGCAGCATTTTCACCTGCAAGAAGAGCATACTTCTCACCCATGATTCCTTGCAATTCATCAAACTCACCGACCATACCAGTCAAGAGGTCAAACTTATAAATGGCAGCAGCACGAGCAAGATCAATAGATTCATCAACTGATAAACCAGCTTTTTCTGCTAGCAGGATAGCAATCTGCCCTGTACGAATCATGTGTTCACGAAGAGAACCAATCTTTTCATGGAAGGTAACATGTGAAAGTTTAGCAACTAAATCTTCAATCTTGAGTTTTTGGTCTTCACGCCAGAAGAATTCTCCATCTTCCAAACGGGCAACCAAGACTTTCTCATTTCCTCGAATGACATTTCCCAAGTGTTCAGCATTTCCGTTACGAACTGAAATGAAGTTTGGTCTTAGGTTTCCATCAAGATCACGGACAACAAAATAACGTTGATGAGTTTCCATTGAAGTAACCAAAACTTCTTCTGGAACTTCTAAGTACTTAGGATCAAAATTACCTATAAAAGCAGTTGGATATTCGACCAAGTTTAAGACTTCGTTTAAAAGTCCTTCCTCAATTTGAACTTTAACTCCTTCTTCTGCTTCAATAGTCTTGATCTGCTCACGAATCATATTTTCACGCTCAGTGCTATCTGCAATAACAAATACCTTTCGTAAGTCACTCTCATAAGTATCTGCATGCTGAATTTCTACATCGTGACCCAAGAAACGATGTCCACGGCTAACTCGTCCAGAGTGAATATCCAAGAAATCCAAATCAAGAGCTTCTTCATCCAATAGGACTATCAATGTATGCACTGGACGGATATATTCAAAACTGTTATTTGCCCAATGCATGCTAACTGGGAATGTTAAGCCAGCTAAAACATCTGCGACACCTACCAAAACATCCTTAGCTGGCTTTCCTGCTTCATGTTTCGTTACATAAACATATTCTTCCCCTTTAATTTCACGGAATTCGATATCTTCTACAGTCAATCCTTTTCCACGAACAAACCCTTCTGCTGCTTTAGAAAAGTTTCCTTCTGCATCCAAAGCAATTTTCTTAGAAGGTCCTTTAAAATCTTCAGTCAAATCAGTCTGCTGGTCTGCCAATCCAAGTACCCGGACTGCTAAACGTCTAGGAGTTGAAAATGTTTGAATCCCTTCATATGAAAGGCGGTTGTCATCCAAGAAGGCTGCCATTTTTTCACCCAGTTGTTTTTCACTTGGTGTGACAACGTAGGCTGGTAACTCTTCGAGTCCTAGTTCTACTAATAAGTTTTTTGTCATGTTTCTTCCTTTACACAATTAATGTTCTTCAACAAGACCTTTAGTAGTGGGGGACGCAAGCAAACCTTCGGTTTCATTGCTAACTGTCAAGCCTTAAGTCTAGTCAGTTCCCCAGTCGGATAAGAAACTTCTTATCCGACTTTCACTACAGAGGTCTTGTTTTATTTAGCGACCTACGGTCGACTTTCAGTCATTTATTCCTGTAATTCTGTCTATTCTTCCTCTTCTGCTAGAAGTTTTGCGCGTGTAGCTTCGTCAAGAAGTGGGTAGCCGAGTTTCTTACGTTCTGCAACGAAGGTCTTAGCTACGACACGGGCCAGGTTACGGATGCGAGCAATGTAACCGGCACGTTCTGTAACGGATACTGCTCCACGAGCATCTAGCAAGTTAAAAGTATGTGAACATTTCAAAACATAGTCATAGGCAGGGTGAACCAGACCCAACTCCAAAGCACGTCCTGCTTCTTTTTCAAATTTTTCGAAGTTTTCAAGAAGCATATCTTGGTCAGAAACTTCAAAGCTGTATTTTGAGTGTTCGTATTCTGGTTGAAGGAAGATTTCTCCATATTTAACTCCTGGAGCCCATTCGATATCATAAACAGAATCTACTTCCTGGATGTAGGAAGTCAAACGTTCTAGCCCATAGGTTACCTCAGCAGTAACAGGACCAGTTGGCAAACCACCGACTTGTTGGAAGTATGTGAACTGCGTGATTTCCATACCGTCAAGCCAAACTTCCCAACCAAGACCAGCAGAACCAGTTGATGGGTTTTCCCAGTTATCTTCAACGAAACGGATATCGTGTTCTAATGGATTGATACCTAATTTTTCCAAAGACTCAAGGTAAAGCTCTTGGATATTTGATGGAGATGGCTTCATAACCACTTGGAATTGGTGGTGTTGGTAGAGACGATTTGGGTTTTCTCCGTAACGACCGTCAGCAGGACGACGTGATGGCTCTACATAAGCCGCATTCCATGGCTCAGGACCAATAGCACGAAGGAAAGTGTAAGGACTCATTGTACCTGCACCCTTTTCATTATCATAAGCCTGCATCAGCATGCAACCCTGATCATTCCAGTATTGTTGTAAAGTAAGGATAATTTCCTGGAAAGTCAATTTTTTAGACATTGTTTTCTCCTTTTTCTATAATTTCTTGCGACACGAGTCTGCCTCGTCGATTATACGAGGCAAGACGAGTTAGTACTGCGTCTAGCTCAGGCAACCTAGTGATGAGCGTGGGGCAGTCCGACTGTAAGGAGGTCTCTGCCACTGACACAGTGAAATGTTAATTTCTTAGACATTGAATACTCCTTAATTTAAAATGATTTCTTGCGACCTAGAATACAAAAAGAACCGTGTCTTCGCTCCTAAGTCGTGTGACCTAGGGGCGTCAGAAACGCGGTTCCACCCTAATTTATTACTTCATTATTTTTTAAAAAATACCAAAAGCGCCACACTTATCTCTCAACCACCTGACTCCCACTACCACAGGCTCGCTTAGGATCTACTGATAAGATATTCTTTCTTGGGTCTATTATAACAAAATGAAATTCAAAAGTAAATTATTTTCATAAGGAATCTTTTCTAAATCATCTAAACTAGACACACCAATTTAACATCGTTGTCCCTTTTTTGCCCCTTTTTGAACAAAAAGAAAAAAACCGCTACTCCTAAGAATAGCGGTTTAATCATGTTTTTAAGCTACAAATGTAGTCGCTCTATTATTTAAGAGTAATAATTTGCAAATCCTATTTTCTCCCAGTATTAGTGGGTTAATTCCTCAATTTTCAACTCTGGCAGGAATTTGGTAGGTAAATTGATAATCCAAGATTATCTAAACTGCTTGTAATCTCTTCTGAAATTGTTGAATCACCTGAATAATACCAATGACTATATGTATTCAACGTGGTTGACTTATCAGCATGTCCTAATCGATATGAAACATATAAAGTATCCTTATGTAACACATTTATAAGATAAGATGCATGACTATGTCTTAATCCTTTCCCCGTAATTTCTGGTACACCAGTAATCTTAGCATGCCTTTTTATTATCCTAGAAATTGTAGACTTACACAAGGGGGCACCAAAACGTGATATTACATAATCTTTATCATTATTCTTGATTTGAACTTCTCGCCATTTTTTAAGTATTGTAATCGTAAAATCATCTAAATCAATTTTACGATTCCCTGCTACTGTCTTTGTTTGTTGTTTAGCATACCATACACCGTTTTTATCCTTCTCAATCGTCGAATGAACATGAATCCATTTACGTTCAAAATCAATATCTTCCCATTTAAGAGCAATACCCTCACTAACTCTTAAACCAGTCATAAAATATAACCAGATCGTCATGTAATTATGGAGTCCCTCATACTCACTAATATCAAAAGAGTTTATTACCTTCTTAAATTCATCAAATGTCCAAAATTTTGTATCAGGGTGCTTTCCTCTAGGATTATCTAATCCTTTAAAAGGAACTCTATCAATATAACCCAATCTTTCTGCATAGCCCAGACATGCTTTAAATCTAGACCACATATTTTTAGCATAGTTACTAGAATACTTGTCTATAATAGCTAAGCGAAATCTTTCACAGTCAATAGTACTAATATCTGATAATTTTTTACTACCAAATTGCTTAATAAATAACTGATGATGTGGTAAAGCGGTTTGATAAGTTACAAATTGAACTTTTTGTTGATAATATTTTAAATAAATCTCTTCCATAAACTCTCTAAAAGTTAGAAAACTATTATTAATAGTAGAGTTCACAAATTCATGTTTTAAACGAAGTATCTCTTCATATGCTTCCTTAAAAGAATTAAACGGTAGTCCCTGTTGATTTTTCCTTCCTTTCTTTTGAATTCTTTTCCCAGTTATTGGATCAACTCCTAATTCAATTTGAAAATAAATTTTTCCTTTTGAATCTTTGTATACACCTTTATATTTCTTTGTCTTTGATATAACCATTTTTCTCACCTTCTATATCTGAAAAAGAAATACCAATTAAATTTTCTACAATATTTTTAGGAGCAATGCCTAACCTTTTATTATCGAAAGGTGAACATCCTAATTGTACCGCATTCTTATCATTTTTTCTAGCTTCTTCAAACTTTTTTACCGCAATCTTTTTTGCTTGTCTAATAATATTTCTCGATGTGTGCTCTGGAAAACCAATCGCAACTAAATCTTTATAGTTTACTGTTTCCATGATTTTACTACTTCCTTTCTTAGATTTTTTCACCTCCATGGCATGACTGATGAAGTCATCATAAGAATTTCACTTGCTGCTCTTTTACGGTGGCAGCCTGAACGGTCAGAAGTATCATTGTATATCATTTGTATCATGGCATATAAAGTATCGCTCTATTTTATTGATGGTTTTAATATCGCTCTTATCATGGCGAGCCATTCAAAACTGCTCCACAAATGAGGAAAGTACCATTTTGGACTATTCAATTGTCAATGTGCTTTCTTAACCTAATACTTTTTGGAGTAATGGTCTTCTTTATTATCCACTCGACCTACAAGGTAATCTAAACTTACATTATAAAAATCTGCAAGTTTGATAAGGTCATCTATAGAGATTAATCTGGTACCTGATTCCATTTTAGAATATGCTGATCTTGTACAATTTAAGATTGTTTTTGCAACATACTCTTGTGTCAAATCAGTATCCTCGCGTAAATCTCTAATCCTTTTCAACATCTAATGTCTCCTAAAATAAGTATAGTATAGTTGATTTCTTATTTTATGAAATGTGACAAATTGGCACACGAAAGTCTTTTATACATACTTATTAGGAAAGTATTTACTCTATATGTATCTCTTTTTCCTTGTTAGATTTCATATTTTGTTTTTTCTTATATTTCTTTATTGTTTTATTAAACATTTCAAATAAATTTATTGCTTCTCTGTGTTGTTCCTTCAGTGTTTCAATCTTTCCTTTATATATGCATAAATCCTTCTCTATTGTATCTACTGAACTTTTACCTTGAATACTATTTTCTAAATTGCTAGAACTATTTGTCGTATTATTCAACAATACTTCCTCTAAATTAGTTAAATCATCAATTTTATTTTGGACTTGTTCAATCATATTCTCTAGATATGATATTTGGGCAATGAAATCATTTGTTATATCTTCAAAATCATTCGAACTATTTTCCGCAGATATAAGAAAATCTAATTGTTCTATTTTTTCTTTAATTTTGCTAAGAGAAATTCTTCTATACATATACTGCGTTTCATACTGAAGATTAAATTGTCTAATCAAAGTTTTACCTTTCATAAAGCGATTTTTTTCTGCT
The DNA here is from genome assembly GCF_900095845.1 of Streptococcus timonensis. GTDB lineage: Bacteria > Bacillota > Bacilli > Lactobacillales > Streptococcaceae > Streptococcus > Streptococcus timonensis. The sequence goes on along the minus strand of NZ_FMIX01000004.1, from coordinate 623,903 downwards.
GAATCTTTATGATATACATAGTAAGAACTAGTTTCTCTGAGAAATACTTTAACTTTTTCTTCTTCCATAGTGATTTGAATATTTGGTACAAAAATAAGTCCTTCTTGTCGGATACCAAACTGTACCTTAATGTAAATTCCATCGTCTACTACTTCTTCTATTTGATTAAGATTCAACTCTACTTCAAACTCATGAACAGCATCCCTATTTCTCTTGAAATCTTGATAGGATTTCCATACCACATCTTCTGTCGGCAACTTTTTTTCTTTAATTAGCTTTTCTTCATTGTAAAGCTCAACTAAATTGTTATTATCTAAGACAAAAGTTTCATTTTTGTTATTAAAATAGTCTTGAAAATAACTAACACTATACTGATTCGATTTTACCAATTCCTGCTCTGAAAGCTTAATCCCATCAAACTCAAATAGAACATGTTTTGCTTTCGGAATTATTTTTAAGCCAAAAAATTCTGCTTGTTGAATCAATTCATTCATATTCTTCATTTTTGGAAGCAAAAATTCTAAGATGTTTATTATTTCCCTTTGAACAAACTTTTTCTTAAAATATGTTTCATTATAAGGTTGTTTTCTATTCAATTTATTATCACGTACGACTTGTTTCATATTTGAATCAGTCATAAAAAAAGTAACATGCTTGTGTCTAAAATCAATTTTTAAATGTAAAGCTTTTGCTTTTTTCTTGAAATCTTCAAAATTTTTCGAGTTCTCGATTAGAAAATATACTCGTTGTTTTATTTCATATTTGTAATTTGTTTTGCGATAAACTTCATACTGATGATGAGAATAACGATTTTCTATAATTTTTGCGCCTACAATTTTTGAAAGACGATCTGAAACCATTCTTAGATTACGTTCTGCTTTATAATCCCATAGAAATTTTTTATCAGAATTCTGATCAATTGAATTTAGGATGATGTGATTGTGGATATGATCTTTATCGACATGAGTTGCTACAATAAAACGAAATCTACCTGCTGTCAACTCTTTAGCTGTCTCATAACCAATTCGATTGATTTGTTCAGGAGTGAGATGGTCATCTGGAGAAAAGGACTGAATGATGTGATGAGAATGAATTTTTCGTTGATTTACTTCATGCCTATCATGACGAAATTCATAAAGAGTATCATTACTTAAAAAATTATCATTGTACATCTTCACTAGTTCTTTATAACTAGGAAAATCTAAATAATTTCTCATACCAAAATCTGAAACTAGTGTTAGATTTTTTGTTTTACTTGGATTCAAAATATATTTGATTAGTTTACTACGATAATTTTTTCCATGAATCGCAAAGTGTTTAGTGATGACCATAAAATTTCCTCAATTTTTCAGATCGAATAAGAAAATCTTTCTCCACTTCTACTATTAACTCTTCTATACCTTTTCTCAACTCATTTAATTCAACTTCCGTTATTAAATTCGAATAATTTATGCTTCTAGCTATTTGATTAATATTATTTCCGATTCGTTTTAATTCAAAAATCAAATCTTGATAACTATTTGTATCAATGGTGATAAAATTTATACCAGGATCTAGTAGAGTTCGTCTAGCATATTCTGAGAATGATAAGCAGTTACTTTTTGAGATATTTTCATTTAATTTGACTAATTCTAGGTCAGATAAAAAGACTTTTTTTAAATTTGTTCTATATCGGTGCTCCACTCTACTACCTCATGTATTTGTTACGAAAATCTTCACTAAGAGAACCTGTTTTTTCTACCTCTTTAATTAATTCCTGAATACAAGTTAACAAAATAGAAACATGTTCGTGAGTAACCTGATGATTTGTTTTAGCAATTATGAATACTTCATGAACATCACGGCTAATTTGTTCCAACTTTTGTTTTTTCCAAAGGTTGAACCATTTTTCTATCTGTTTTTGTCCATTAGACAATAGTAAGCTTTTACGGAGAAAATCAGAAAAATTATCCTCTCCTTTCTCTCTCATTAAATCTAGTATTTGTTTTTCTTCCGTTTCTGTTAAGCGAAATTGTTTCCGAATACTACGTATATCTCTTTTCACATGATTTTTCCTCCTTCATTGATACCTGTACTGACAATGTAAGCTTACAGACACTGTCAGTACGTTTTACAAAATAGATTCAACATTTTTGTAAGGCTTTGCGAGCTCAGATATTGTGTCCACAATATCCCAAATATCATATCGTCTGCCATTTCAAACCTCACGGTTCAAAAAAACAAACGATATGACAATGTGGTGGCACGCCCCCAAACCCCCAAGATAAATCTAAATTAAAAAAAAGTATAACAAATACTTTTTGATAAAATTATCACAGAAAAAGAGCCCTGTCGGACTCTTACAAATTAAAACAATGTCTCTGATATTCATACTGTCTAATGCCACTACTGTCTTTGTTCATCTTGATAGAAAAAACAAAGTAATGATCACGACCGTCTAAAGATTTGCTTTTATTAAGTTTAAAATAATGTTTTTGAGACATAGCCATTGTGCGTAAAATGTCATCAGTGATAAATGTTAATGGTATATCTAAAGCTGAATACTTGTAAAAATCTGATTCAAACCGTAAATAAGAATCCGAAAAATAATCTAGTTGCAATTTATCATCATATAATTCTTTCCGATTCATCTAGACTCTCTCCTTCTATCTGAATATCGAGTATATCTTCCCATTTTAATCGTAGAAAACCAGTGTCTGTTTTAATAGATATAGACTCTTTTCTAATTTCTTTTACAATACCTGATACTACTTTTCTTCTACTTGAATGCTTAAAAACAAAAGTTGCAGGGAATACATTCGTATAAAGTTGACGAACAAATAGAACTTTCTCTTCCATTGATAGGGAAATGGAGATATCATCTTTATTTTTTTCTTCCCAAAGAGAACTTGAATGCTCTGACAAAAAGAATCCCATCCACTTAGCCATTCCACGATCTTGATACTCTCTTGCAGACAAAAAAGGTAAATAAGAACGATTTATCATTTTAGCCCATCTAATCCTCCAGCTGAATGTCCTCCGATGAGTTTACTCCTTGCAATTGTTCTAGAAGCCTGGTCTAGGGCATTTCCTTTCAATAATGAAGTAAAACCAAATTCTGTTCGAATAGCATCGATTGCGGACTGGAGCCTTTCTTCTTTTTCTATTTTCTCAATATCATCAAACAATGAAATCAATCCAAAAGATCCGTCTACTAAACCTGAATAGTTAACTGCAACATTCCTGATTGCACCTGAAGTATATTTAGTATGAAATAACTTTAAAACGTAGTTTGTCAGTTGTGCTGTTTGATTGGTCGGCTCAATCTTCATTTGAGTATGAATAGATCTCTTCTGTTCCACTTTAGAATACCCTAAGTGTATAGAAACGACTGTTGCTTTTTTACCTGCTCTTCTCAATCTAACCGCAACTTGTTCTGCCATTTCACGAAGTATAATTTCAATATCTCTTTGCTTTACATAATCTCTAGGTAAAACTTGCGAGTTCCCTATCCCTTTTGACTTCGGCTTATATGGTTTATGAACATTGCTTTCGTCAATCCCATTGGCATGAAACCATAACTCTAGACCCATAATGCCAAGCTCTTTTTTTATCAAGTCTGGATTAGCCTGTGCCAATTCTTTAATCGAAAAGATACTTAGATTATGTAATCTCTTCTCCATTCGATTTCCAATTCCCCAGAAATCTGTCATTTTAGGAATAGTCCATACTTTCTTTTCAACATCTTCATAGGACCAATTGGCTCTCATTGTCGGAGTTCTTTTAGCTTCATTATCAAGTGCCAACTTAGCTAATAAGGGATTGGCATTAGACATACCTACCGTAGAATAGATTCCTGTTTTTCTCCAGATCTTTTTTTGCATTGCAGCTGAAATGATATCTAACTTATCTTTCCGTCCAATACTTTTATCTGACACAAAATAATTTAATGAACTGGTTAAATCAATAAATCCTTCATCAATTGAATAGGGATAAATATCGTCTGGTGCCGCAAAATCTTGAAAGATTTTTTGAATATCCATATTGACTTCAATATAAGTATCCATTCTCGGAGGAACAATCACAGTTGATTTTGCCCATTCCTCAATATAACGGACATAATCTATCGTTGTCGGTAAGCCTTGTTTTCTAGCATTATAGTAAGAAAATTTTCGAGTCTTTATATCAAATGGTAAATCATAGGAACGTCCAACATTTGATTTCCCAAATACCTTTTTAAACATAGGAGAGGAAGCAAGGATTAAACCAGCAGAATTATCTGCACGGCTCATAACACAAAGCGAAGTCTTAAGTGGGTGTAATCCTCTATCTACACATTCTACACTTGCGTAAAAAGATTTCATATCAATAAAGGCAATGTCACTTTTAGGTTCGAGACTATAATCAAACCAACTCATACTTAGTCCTCTAAAGGCATAAAGTTCCCAATGATTTTCCCTATAATGCGAGGATTCTCATCATATGGCGCAAACTTATCTGAATAGTTCCGATTGAGTGAAACTAAACGAAGCCCATTTTCTTCACGATAAACTTTCTTTATATAAGTTTGACCATCCCAATCTATCGCATAAATAGCTCCGTCATAATCAAATCCTGTTTGCTTAATAAGAGCAACTGAACCATTTTCATATGTCGGTTCCATTGAATTACCAAACACCCATGATGCAAAGTCATAATCAAATTGATGATTGAAGTAAACTGTATCGTAATTACCATCATCAAAATAAGCTGTTCCTGTACCAGCTGATAATTTTTCATAGACCTTATAAGCAAATCGTTCAGAAACTTCTAAAACTTTGAAGTTTTGATTGTTCAGCAGTTCTTTAGCATAATGAAGTGTTGCTTCTTGATTCCTTTCCGTTAGTTTGAGATAGGTTTCTACTATTTCATACTCTGATTCAAAATATCGAGGGTCTACATTCAAAATCTCACTCAATTTGCTTAGATTATTTTGATTCGGTTTTGTTTTACCTGATTCCCAATTAAAGTACGAAGCTCTACTAATTCCCAAACTGGATGCAAGTTGAGATTGAGATAATCCTTGACTTTCTCTTTTTTCTTTTAATTTAGTAGGTGAAAACATTTGTTCTCCTTTTGTAAGTTTATTAACTAACAAAAGAATACCATAGCTTGTTGAAAAAATCAAGAGTTTAATAACCCCCCAAGATTTAAAATAATCATAAACTGTGCTTAATTTGTACTTACATTGTTAGGAAACCATCACTTAAGAAAGTTATAACTTTTGAAAAAGATAAAGAACCAGAAAAAATAGAAAATAAAAAAAGGATCGTTATTTTTTTAATGACGATCCAATAGACTATATTTTAAAACTCATGATCTAACAACCATTTCGATTAGTTAAATCTTTCAATCTTTCTTCTCCTAATTTAAGCATATTCTTCTCTACCTGACTCCACTCGCCAAACAGTAAGTCTTGAAGAATATCTGCTGCTGAAGTCTTATCTTCTTTTGAATCATATACACAACTTCTATCTCTTTGATAAATTTGAATTCTTTCAAAGATAGCTAATTCTTCCAGTTGTCGTGTATTATCAACGATACTGTTCACTATTAGGTCATGAAGTTCTCTAGTATTCGCTCGTGTCTAGTCGAAATTAATAGCATATAGTCCTTTATTTTAGATAAGTATGCTATAATTGAACAGTTCAGATTTTGTGGTGATTAAATCTAATTGAACATTATCCTCTTACTTTTCAATAATTCTGTTAGTTCTTTGGTTCGTCAACCGTTCGCAAGTTTACCTTGATTAAAAGATTATAGCTCATATCACTTAATTTTTCTACAAAGGAATCCACCAGTTTACCTGAAAATCGTTTGGTGTTTTCAATACTATCCTTTCCATAAATTATTGGAGATTCAGATAATGTGGATGCTGCGCTCCAAAATTATAACCATCAATAATGATTATATTGCCCTGAAACTCTTTAAGTTTGATATAATAAACAGTTGTCTTTATACTTCGCATTGTCCACGTAGTAAGATAACTATTGGATTTTGGCACATTTACTATCCTTTCATTAGTATTCGAATATTGCGATCTACGGCACGGGCAAACTCATTCTCACTATAATCATGTAAATTCATTAAGCTACCATTCACTTTTCTGATTTTTTTAGCATGTACACGATACATCTACTGTAACGTTGCAGTTCTTCTAAAGTAGACAGCAGATAGATGTTGGTATTCACTATAACAGACATGTCATCATTCATCAAAATCCACGGATTAGTCACATCATCAAAGGAAATATATTGAATGTATTGATAACGATAAAGTCGAGTTAAGATATTCCTCCCACATTCCTTGATTAAAGTCAGTTCGTAATCTTCAACTGTATTTAACATCTTTTCTCCACCCATAATATCTACGGAGGATACGTTGAACTTCTGGCAAATACTATAATATCAGTTCTGCTAAAATTAGACTTGTACCGTTCTAGTAACGACTAATGGTATTGCATAAAGTATCCCAAATTCGTGCAAATTATGGTTGTGTCATGTCAAGTGACTTTCGTAAAGATTTGATATGGTCTCCAACCATGGCAATTTCTTTTTACTTTATAATACTATTGCAACATTTAGAAATCATGGAGACTGGGTAAAAAATCTTTAAAATCAAAAAAACGCATAATATCAAGTGTTAAAACCTTGATACTATACGTTTTATTGTGGAAAGATTTACTTCATTTTCTCCTGAAATTGAGTTTTTGCCCAGTTTCAAAATTCAATTTTAAGTTGAATTTACAGTTTTATAACAAAATTATTTAATAGGTCTATTAAATAATTAGAAAAATCAAAGTAATACCTTCAAGTAGCCAAACCAGGGGGAGATATTTATTTAGTTATTGCTACCTAAGCATGTCTGGATCCACAAATAATCTAACTTCTCCAGTTTGATCATCAACAATAGCTTTTACTTCGACCACCTTATTATAAACCCGTTAGAGGAAGTTATGTCAAGCCTTAGCCGAATAACATCATCTGAATTTCCAAACCCACTCGTTAGGGTTCTAAATGTTTTTTTCATAATAGATTAGTTACCTGCAGTAGATACTGAGGAACCAGTTGATATAGAGCTACCGCAACTACCAGCACATGCAAAGCTACCTCCAGTCGCAAATGAACCCGCAGTAGTGAAACCTGCTAGCTCCGCTTCATCAAATTGCTCTTCTATATAAACATCTTCCATAACACTGGGATTAATAGTAGAGATAGTAGTGTTATAAATATTTTCCATTTTCAATACCCTTTTTCTATGATAAATTAATCAAACTAACCGAAGGACGATGCACTGCCTGCGCTTGAAGCAGTAGCTGTACAACTTCCAAAAGTCGATGCAGAGGAAAATGATGAAGCAGAACCCCATGTTCCAGCCATATTATCCATTTCCAACTGTTCCTCTACAAAAAGGTCCGTTGAGCTTACTAATTCAATATCAATAATATTTTCCATTTTTATCCTTTTCTAAAATATTTTTCTGATGTCATTATTACCCAATACTAGAAGCTGAAGAAGCTGAAGCAACCGTTGATGCTGGACAAGAACCTGAACTTGCTGAGCTAATAGTGCCCCATGAAGCTGCCATATTATCCATTTCTAACTGTTCTTCCAAAAAAAGTTCTTCAGTAATAAATGGATTTATTTCTTCTAGAATATGTTCCATTATTCTATTCCTCCTCTCTTTATAATTTAAAAATACATTAACTGTTGCATAAGATTATCACCGCTCTCAATTACAATTCACGTATTTTTAATCTCCCCCGGTACTAGCAGGTTAAAATAGAATTTAACCTGCTAGTACCGGGGGACATTTATATCGTAAGATAAGTTATTTTTTAATAGGGGATATTTTCAAATTTCCCGAATTCTTCTTTTTTCCAAACAATAAACCACTAAAGTGAATACAAAAAACAAGATAAACAATAAAAAGAGAGAGAGTTCTTTGGATAACCACATTTTTTCACTTATATTCATTTCAAATAAAATAAAATCATTCAAAATTATCAGGGGATTCCAAAAAAGATACGGGTAAAATATCGTGACTTCCTTCCCTAATAAACTAGCGAATAAAGTTGGCATTGAGATTGAAAACATCAATATCAAATTTACAGGTGTCATGATTGCATTAACTTTAGACACACTCTTAATAAATAAGGAAATTAATATTCCTAATGGATACATCACTATAAAAATAATATTTGAAGCAATACTAAGGGGGATAATGTGAGTATACATATTTTTCACTATTGATAAGAACAAAAGTAAAAGAGGTAATTGGAATACATTAAACAACAAGAGCATAGCTACAAAAGTACCAATATAAAATTCTAGATTACTAACATCAGTATGTGATAAAAAATTAAAAAAATTTGTTTGTCTTTTTTCTGTAAAACTACTAATGTTTAAAGTGAAAGAGAATGATAAAGCGAGTAGCATCAAACTCATAGGTAAAAATTGCCCATAGATTAACAAACTTATAGTATCTGTATTATTTAATATATTTTTAATTGCTAAACCAACAATTAAAAATACAGTAGATGGAATAATTGAACTGATAATGATTCCATAATTTCTCATATTTTCTAAAAAACTAAACTTAATCATCCGTAATATTTTTTTCAATATTTAAATCCTCTTTTCATATATTGTCTTCCCAGTAATTGCAAAATATAAATCTTCTATGGTATTTACTTTATAGTTAGAGAACAGATTATTATAGTCTCCACAACACTTGACATTACCATTATCTAAAATTATCAAATCACTCGTGAATAACTGCATATCCTCTAATTCATGACTAATAACAATGAATAATTTATCAAGATAATTTTGGGATAAGTACTGACTGAGTTCTTTTTTCTTTTCAAAATCCAACTCTGAAAATGGTTCATCCAAAATTACAATTTTCTTATTCATTACTAATGAAATGAATATTGATAGGGATTTACGCTGTCCACCTGATAAAGATTTCACCTTTTTCTTTAAAATATTAGCAATCTCAAGAAAATTATAGAGCTCCTGATCAAACCGATACGACGAGACCGAAGATTTAAAAAAATTGATTACTTCTGACACTTTCAAATTTTCTAGTATATTAAAATGCTGAGGTTGATAAGCTATTTCTCTATAAAATTGAACCTTTTTATTATAAGTAATACTGCCCGTATAGCTTATATGCCCTGCGATACAATCAATTAAAGTAGATTTTCCTGATCCGTTTTTTCCAAGTAAAAAATACCTCTTACCTTTTTCCAATTCTAGATTCACATCCCTTAAAGCAACTGTGTCTTTGTATGTTTTAACAACATTAGATATAACTAATTTTTCCATTTTTATCCCCTATTCTACTGCAAACGCGAAAACTGGCATTTGGGTATTCAAAGAATTCTTAGTCAGACCAAAAAATTCAACAAGTGTAATTCCCGCAAAAACTGTTCCTCTAGTTTCTTTTCGAGTAGCTAAAATTGATAACTGATGTCCAAGAAATCCGCTGATAAAGAGAATATCCTTGTAAAAAACTGTATCAAAGTTTTCCAAATTTTGAGTATTCCACAAGAAAAAGATAACAACCGTTGCATTGTGCATTTCTTCTTGTATATATAGCGAATCTTTAGTAATCAAACTTTCTGATATAATTTCTTCAACATTATTATTAATAATTTTATAAATTTTTTTCTCTCTAGAAATCATTGATTTATTATCTACGAAACAAAAGCTTACATCATCTTCACTCAAAGAAAATAGAGAAAGGTTTTGTTTGAAATGTTCATAATAATCCATTAGATCTTCTAAAGTAGATTTTGGAGCTACACTCTTAGAAAACTCTCTAAAAGATTCTCTTGAGTTTAAAGATCGTTCTCCAATATTTACATAATTATCTTCAAACAAGCATGATTGTAATAATCTTTTTTTATCAAGAGAAACTCTAGTTTCTTGTACAATTTTTTTAATCATTTTTTATCCCCACTGCATATCCAATACTTTCACTATTATTAGTCGTTGAAAAACATTTTAGCAATTGCTCCTCATCAAATTCAAATATAATATCTACCAAAACGTTACTTGAACTTGCTTTTTCAAAAATATAAGATAGAGCTACTCCAAGATTCAAGTTTGCAACTTTAAAAGCGAATTCATTGTATTTAGATGCAATAACAGATATATCACTTACAGGTACGATAATACACTTATACTGATGCGAATCATGTCGAAGAATTTCCTCCATACTCGGATTGTCCACTTTATCGTTAATTCTATAATAGGATTTATCTATATTTGAATAATAATAGATTCCTCTACCATACAGCTCATCATCATCATAATTTATGATATATAACAATGTTGAATTTAGAGCGCCACCAGTTGGACTAAATTTTTTATTACTATTTTCTTTAAAATCAGTAATACTCTTTATAAGGTTATCAATGTTAGAAGATTTAAATTTTTGTTCAACAGGCAACTTCTCCCAAAAACTTGAAGTATTATTGTTAAATGTTAGCTTTAAATTAGAATCTTTATAGTGAACCAAATGATTATTTTTATTAAGATATTTAGTTGCAAGAAATTTACAAGAATCTTCATATTCAGCTACAATTTTATTTACACCAGTAAAATTCTTAAAATAAGGAATTTTCGTAGTACTACTTAGTTCTCCATTAGCATCAATAATATAAAATCGATCTACGGGAATTGTTTGGCTACATTCCATAAAAAAACTAATAATCATAGATGCTATTTGACTACACCAATTCAATTCATTAATAAAACTGTTACTATCAATGTCTGGCATATACATTGACGGTTTTACTGCCTTATCAAAAAAAACTGGACCAACTTGTAAATAGTCTCGTTGAATTCCAAAATAAATCACTTCATTATTTTGGTAGTAATTTTCAATAATTGTAGTATTGTTAATACATAAAATCAATGTATCATCATCTATTTCATTGGCTGAATCTATAATCTTAAAGCCTACCTCCGTAAGCAGGGCAGCTAATCGGGAAACAAGTTTTTGAAAGTGAGATGAAATAAAAATATTTCTTTTTTCTAAAGAGACTTTATAATCAGCTAGGGAACGATAATTCTTATGATGAGACAAAGAAGTCAGCAGATTTTTATCATTTAAACTCAACCTTTCATACTCTACATAATCTACTAGACATGATTTTATATACAAAATCTGTAGAAATTTGAATACAACATCTTCAGATAAAGACGTTTTTTCTATAATTTCAAAAACAGTATGTTTCTTTCGGATTAAGGGTATAATCTTTGAAACAACTTCATATGTTTTCTTACCATTAAGTTTAAATGGCCCATCAACAGAACCATAAAAAATATAACCAGAATCTTCAAAAATAGAAATAGTTGGCAACAAGAACGGATATTTGGGGAACTTTACCATAGGATCATTAAAAAAGCTTATCATAAGAACTCCATTTCGTCGAATAATTTATCAATTTGGTTATAATCATTAAAATCACAATTAGGACACTTGGTATATCCTATCTGATAACTTGTAAAAAAAGTATTCATATCAAAAGAATATACTAAGATGTTTTGACATAATTTGTTGTTTGATTTTATAATATATGAGAAAAGACTTCTCATAAAATTATAAATAGTTATTTTTCTAACCATTACTGGATTGAAATTAGTTTGAGAAAAAATACAATCATACATCGGACTAACACCAATAAATTCTTTCATTCTACCAAGCATACATTTCCCACAAACTTCCCCTTTATGATAAGACTGCTTTAATATTCCGCCTACGTAAAATTTACTAGAGTCTATAAAAATCGGAATGATAATCCCAGTACTATAAATACTTTGATTTTCAAAAAAATTTAATGGCATACCATCAAAAACAAGAAACAATATGTCACTATCATAATAGTTTTTTTCAATTTTATAAGCTTCATACAAAACGGTATCACCTTGATTAGTAAACACTTTCTGTGCTTCATTATAAAATTCATTAAGTACAGTACTGATTCCCGAAACGATAATTTTCATAAATGATTGCTCTCACTTTCTACTACGAAAAGGGTAGGGGCATTAAGTTCAGTTTTTCAAATTCATAATGACCCAACTTCTCTATTGAATACTCTTTTATGCGTTTATGACGTAAAAATCTACTTCTATGAACAAATGAAATCGGTTGTAGAGATGGAATATTTACTTTAACAGCTTTTATGCCCCTCTCTCTACATTCACGATTTGTTAAGTCTGTAACATAAATACTTCTATTTTTCAACAGACCTTTGATATATTTTAGTTCTTCACCCTCATTCTCAAATATATTATCGAACTTTTCATCAAAAACAATTTCTTGAGCTGTATTAAAAAAGTTAAAATAATCCTGATTTTTTTGATGAGCCATATATAAGCCACCTTGCTCCACAGAGACAAAATCATTATAATTCTGATTAATAATATCTGGGAAAAATTTACTAGATTCAACCATACTATAGATTACTGAAATTAATTCCTTTTTTAGTTTTTTTAATGCTTCCATCGGATTAATATGAGTAGCAAACATCAACACTGTAGAAATATTTTGATTATGATAACTCTTGGCTTTTAAGCAAAATGTATATATTCCGTCAATCGTTGAGACATCATATAACTCTGTATTTCCCAAAAACTCATTATCAAAAACATTAAAATCTAATCCATATGGCTTATTGGTTATTCTTTTCCCAGGATACTGCAATAACCATGTTAAAGCAATCGCATCCCTTTCAATCACTTCATAAATTCCATTCAAAATAGCAAGTGTATAAGTATCATGTACGGACATACCAGTTGATATAGGATTGGTAATGCCCTCCCCATTAAATAGGCGATTTGTGTATAAACAAACGAATTCTAATGGGATATATTTCCGACTTTTACTTTGTATCTCAATAGATTGTACCCATCGCAATAGCTTCTTAGAGCTAAATTCATTATTAATGGAAGCTGGCTCGCTTATTTTTGAAATAGTAGGAAATTCATCCATATCTGCTGCCAAATCACCTAGAGACTCTGCATCAGATACAAGACAACGACTGGTATTTATACTATTCGCTATACGTTCAATAGCTTCCATCTCTGAAAGAAAGATCCCTCTGTCTTTATCATTAAATGGACTTGTTCCAGCCCCTGACATAGAGGAAGGAAGCTCAGGATATCCTTTTGTTGACACTCTACTTAAAAATAGTCTCACATCACCTTTAATTCCTCTAGGTGAAATCAATTCTTTATTTTGAATATTAATACCTTCCATATTTTACTCCCTGGTGTTCATTTAAAATTTCCTCAAAAAGATTTACTTCATCAACAATTGTGTACCCTAATTTATTAAAAGTCATATGACAAATTTTAAATAGTAATGATCTGTTGATACTTTCATAATCTAAATTATTCCGGATAGCCTCAGCTTCCTTAATCCAATATTGATTCAGTATTTCAAAATAATCCAAATCTCCACAATCCTCATTGAAATTTGAAACAACTGAGTGAAATTTTCTTATAAAGAAAGAACCTTTCCAAAAATCTATATATTTTTCTAAAAAATATAATGTATCATCTGCTAAAATTTCAGAAACAAAATTAAAAATCGCTATTTTAATAAAGTTAAAAGACGGTTTATATATATTTTTTTCAATAATATCTCTAGACAAGATGGCAGAATACTCCTCATAAGTATCTAGCTTTTCTCCTAAAATATTGTATTCAGGATCATATAACTTTTCTAAAATAATGTACTCATTAAAATCCTTTGACAAATCATTGAAAATCACATTTTTCTTATTTTTATTTTCTAAAAAGATTCTCAAACGAACATGAAATCCTTCCATATCCATATAATAAATAAAAAACTTTTTTATTGATTTATATTTATCATTTGAAATAGTTTTGAAAAAATTTATTGCTTCTATACCATAAATATGAAAACTGTACCACATACTAATAACCTTCTATTAACCAAGCTACATATTCTGTTGTCTTACTTTCAAAACTATTGGGAAGAGCTACATGTAAGTCGTAATCCCTCTTATCTAGAATAGTTTTTAAAATAGTTAAAGAGTTTGAAGAATCAAGTGAAAACCAAACTGGTTTGTTATTCCTAAAAGAAGATTTTTCCGTTAAAAAAAATTCTTTTGGTAGTTTATTCTCCTCAAAAAAATTATGAATAAATAGATAAAATTCAAAATTTGTTTTATTACTAATATTTTGAAAATAGTTTCTAGATAAAACCTTCTTCTTCCTCTTTTCATCATTACTTTTTTTCATTCTTTCATAGTTCACTTTATACGGGTGAATAATTTCTAGCAATAAACGTTTAGTTCCAAAAAATAAATGATAAGGAACCGCACCAGTATAAATAAGATTAATAGGCTTACCTTTAAATAAAAATTGTAATCTATTATCATCAATATTAAAACTTAAATATTTAATATCATATGGCCAATAAAGCTTCGGAAAATTAGAAAAACTTTCACGAAGGTTATTTGAACTTTCAGAATCTATCACTAATTCATACACCTCTGCTTCATTATTGAACAACTTTTGAATATTCTCATGATACTTTTGAAAAATATCAAAGTTATAAGATTTTAAGTATGACAATTCTCTTGAAAGAACCCCTAATCCTATATTTAAATTATTTTCTAAAATCATCCCATCATTGGTTTTTTGAAAAAAAACTAATAGACTTTTTTTTACACCAGAATAGGTAATACTAGGTTTTGTGTGAGTAATTAGTTCTTTAAAGTGATCATTTATATAGTTTAACAGTTCTAATACATTTGTATTTCCAAACTTACTTGATACTTGAACCATACAAGTTGTGTAGAGCTTTGATAAAGTATTTTCCTCAATAAAATCCTTAAAACATTCAACTTCTATATTGAATTCTTTGTCGACACTACCTAATGAATAAGAATTATGGTAAATAAGGGGGACGCGAGTTATAAAATCTTTAAATCTTTTTTTTATTGATCTATTGTCAATAAAATTAAGTACCTCATGAAACTCTTTTTTTATCATCTGCTCCATATCAGGATTGACTTCGCCTCTCAAATAATTAAGCAGATTTTTTTTATCACTAAACATTTTATCGTTATACAATAGGGTTAGCAGATTTTGAGGATTCTTCAAATAATAATTAAAGTCTATATAAATTAACTCAGATGAAACTAAAAAATCAAAGTCAAAAAAAGGACTATCTTTTAACATATCTTCAATATATTCACCATAAACTGAGTCATTATTATTAAACATAATTTTAAATAACCCTATTAAGGAGTTATGGTATGCTCTATCTTCCCTTTTTAATATCCATGGTTTGTGCTGACTAGATAGAAAATATTTCTCGTGTAAAATAAACATCTTACCTCTATCCTCAATCAATGGACCGAATCTATATCTTAATTTATACTTTGTACTATCTATATTAGATAGAGCAAATAATAATATTGTAATGTAAATATTATTATTATTAAAACTATCAATTTTGTCTAAACCATCTCCCTCAAATACAGTTGTACCGAAATAAGATAGAGGGCTACATTTAACTGTTGCTCTTTGAATATAGTTATACAAGCTTTTCTCTTTTCTTATGCTTAATGTCGCCTTCTCTCTCTTATTTTTATTTAATTCTTCAAAAAAATCTCTATTCGTGTAATTTAAGGCTCTAACAAATAAGGGATCATTCATAAAAAAATCATAATTATTTATTCTTTTTTGAAAAATTTCCTCTAGCTGATTCGTTAAAGAAACAAGTTTTTCTTTATAAATTTCTCTTTTTCTGATTAAAGTATCTATCTCTTTAAATGAGCTAAAATTTTGCTTAATTTTTTTATTTTGTCGTATACTTCTCTTCAACTTCATCAGCTTCTTCAAAGCAATCTTATTATTAATTTCATAAAATGATTGCATTTCAACATTCAAAACGGTTAATAGTTCATTTGTTATGGAATCCAATTTGTTTTCAATTTTTTTTATTTTTTTAAAATAGTCAGTGTCAATATCTATAAGCTTTTCCTTATCACTATTATTAAATAATGATTCTCTTTTAAAATACAATAACATCACCCTCCTTTAATTATATATGTATATGCCATCCAAAATAAACTGAAATAAATATAAATAAAAAAAAATGTTGTAGCACCACCATATAATAAATATATGACATTCGTCTTAGTTATCTTTGTAATCTTTTCGAATGAAGGGTGGAAAAAGAAATCTTTTGTGTAATTAAGCGCTTTACTTCTAAAATTACGTCTTTTAAAGTATGATATTAAAAATAAATGAAAATCTGTTGGCAATAAAATATTATAGTTCCAAAATGCTAAACCAAATTGAAAAAAAAGTACGTAATAGAAATAAACATTCTTTGATATCAAGCAAATAAAATAATAAATTATTAATAGTAATAAATCTGCAACATTTCCAGCTAAAGCGATATTAGCTCTAACTCTATCCTTGCCTGTTGGCAAAATTTTTACAAAAGCAATTGGAAAAATGTAATATTTAAACTTAAAACCTATTTTTTTTACCTCAATCCCTTGTAACCTTGCAACAATAATATGAAAGTTTTCATGTATCAAATATATACCAGTATAAAATATCCCTAATATATATATATACCCAATCCCCTCCACTTTGAGATTATTTATATCTGCTAATGGAAATTTCATAACTGTTAATGCTAAAACGCTAAGGAAAATCATAAACATTGATATAAGCAAATAAAAAACGGTATTACTGGATAAATTACAATTAGGGTAAAGGTTATTAGTCCAACTTAACTTTGCAATGGGAATATTCATATTTTCTTCTATATAATATCCAATTTTTTTCAAAGGTTGTAAAAAAATTCCTTGCTCTTCAAGTTTTCTTAACCCGCTTAAATTAATATTATCAACATAGTATCCTGTACCCTTATTTTTATTGATAAAAAACAACTGATTTTCTCCTAAATCCTCTATTTTAAAATTTGGGTTTATTAACATTGATAGTCCTTACTTGATATTTAGTACAGTTAGCTACTGCCGGAGCTCAAATATTATACTTTCTTTAAGTTGCTACAAATTGATTTATTCTTAATTTACTGATAATTATTAAAAATACCAATACGTAGCTAGAATTTCAATTAATCATGATTTTATCACACAGTAATAATTTTCTCTCACTAGGAAAAACATATCACAAGTTTATGAATAACCATAAAGCAACTGTCCCTATTGTAACATGTACTTCTGAATTTTGATTGGTATCCTTCATAAATCGATTCGGTTGTGAATAATTCACCTCTGATCTTACTATGCTTTAAATTACATATTAAGAAAATTGTTCATTTTATAGCAAAATTACAAGAATAAGTTCCATATTCACTTTAAAAAATCTATTAAAACTTAACATTCAATTTTGTAAACCAACATTTCCGTTGTCTGTAATTGTTATCATATAATGTCTTGTTCAAATACTCATAAGAGATATTGGATAAATCAGTTTTCTTTGAGAAATATTCTCTTAGTGAGCCATTTGTTGTTCAATTCTTCCTCTCTATCAAGATAAATAGGCGTCTGCAAAGAAATTGGTAAATTGGCGTTGTTTTATAGCATTCGGAATATTCGTTGTTAATTCGCTTAATATTATGAAGTAAATCTTCTCTTTTGTGGTCAACAAAAACAGGAATTTCTCCTTGAAAATTTAAACCCATAGTATTAAGAGCATTTGAATACTCTTATACATTATTTGATATTTTAAATAAATTCTGTTTTTTCAATTAAAACCTCCCAAATTATAAATACCGTATTTTATTCTATAAAATGTACCTAAAATAAATTGATATTATGTAAATTTATCTCTGTATTTCATACTATGTACCTATAAAATCTTAAGTCTTTAGAATATTCTAAAGACTTAAGTGTACACTTAAGCATTTTACCCACCAACAATTATGATAATATCCATCACCAAAACCAAAATCGTCAAAAATTTTGAAATTTTCTTCATACTCGGACTTCCTTTCCGTTTTTATTTATTGTACAATAAATAAAAACGGATTTAATTTTTGTTGGGAAAATGGGAAATTATGAAATCAAAACTTGGCATCACACTTAGAAAAGTTCGTAAAGGAAAACAAATTAGTCTATGCTCTGTAGCAGATGAACATCTTTCAAAATCTCAAATATCTAGATTCGAACGTGGGGAATCAGAGATATCTTGTATTCGACTTATCAATATTTTAGACAAATTACACATTACTTTAGATGAGTTTCTTGTTTTACATAATGAAGATTATACTAATGCTGAATTATTCGCTAATTTGGTTCAATATATTCGTAAGCAATATTCATCACATAACATCAAAAATATAGCTGCTCTACTTTCTGACTCATCACTTTACACTTTAAATTCTTTCGAGAAAACAATGATAAAATCCATTCTACATACAATGGATTCCAGCATTATTCCATCAAATAAAGAATTACTTCAATTGACAGATTATCTCTTTAAAGTTGAAAAATGGGGTTACTATGAAATCACTTTATTAGGTAACTGTGTACGAACAATAAACTACAACTCCTACTTCCTATTAACAAAGGAAATGTTGAACAATTACATCTACTCTTCATTGAATAAAACAAATAAGCGAATTGTCACTCAATTGGCCATTAATTGTCTAATTCTGAGCGTAGATAAGGAAGAATTTTCAAACTGTACTTGTCTAATCACCGAAATAAAAGCATTATTAGATAATGAATTAAACTTTTATGAACAGACAGTTTTTCTCTATGCAACTGGTTACTTTGAATTTAAGCGTCATTCAGATAGCGGAATTGAAAAAATGAAACAGGCCATACAAGTCCTTGATATTTTAGGAGAAGACAAGTTAAAATTACACTATACTAGCCATTTCTATAAACTGGTAAACAAAAAATAGATGAAATGATTCTCTACCATTTATAGTTGCTTAGTTTCAAACGGGCATGTCATAATAAAGCTATGGCATATGGTACAGATTTTAAACAACGAGCATTAGATTACATCAAAGAGGGACACAGCCATGTCGAGGCAGCCAAAGTTTTTGATGTTGGCGTCAGAACTCTCTTCACTTGGGAAAAAAAATTACGTGAACAAGAACACTTAGAGCGGAAAAAGCGAGTCGTCAAAAAGCGAAAGATTCCTTTAGAGGAATTGAAAGCCTTTGTAGAGGCTCATCCAGACGCTTTTTTACTGGAAATTGCAGCACATTTTGATTGTGCTATTCCTTCAGTATGGGCAGCTTTAAAGCAGATTAAGGTCACTTTAAAAAAAGACGACTAGCTTTAAGAAACAAAATCCAGAGAAAGTCGCTGAATTTCTTGATATTTTGGATAACCTAAAAGACTTACCAATCGTATATATTGACGAAACGGGAATCAATCTCTACTTCTATCGTCCTTATGCACGGGCTCCTAGAGGGGAGAAAGTCTATGAAAAGATTAGCGGACGGCGTTTTGAGCGGACTTCAATTGTTGAAGGACAAGTAGACGGAGAGTTTATAGCTCCCATGGTTTACAAGGAAAGCATGACGAGTGACTTCTTTGTGAAGTGGTTCAAAACGCAACTCCTGCCTGCTTTGAAGACATCTCATGTTATTGTCATGGACAATGCTAGTTTTCATCCCAAGAACATTTTGGATGAACTTTGCATTCAAGATAAACACTTTTTCTTACCTCTACCACCTTATTCACCAGATTTGAAGCCTACTGAGCAAGCTTGGGCTATCTTGAAAAAGAAAGTGACGGATTTATTAAGGGAAGTTCCAAATTTTTTTGAATGCTTGGAGCGCTTTTTTTAAACTAAATGACTATATCATGGAAAGCACCTCCTTAACTATCAGTTTAGCCCATAAAAAAAGAAACCCAAATACAGAATCGTATTTGAATTTCTGGCTTAATTATATTGGACCGATTTGATCCTCTCTTTTTATAACTTTTCATCAATCCACTATAGCTTACAAAGAGCTCATTTTATTAAAGAACTTTTTATTATACTTTATAAAGTGGTTTTGACTCTAAGCTATCTTTAAAATAATATGTTAAACTTAAAAATTATTTATAATGACCAACTTGTTCCACCGTTACAGAAAGATTCGCTGGTACTTTCTCTGTAACATCTGTTATTGCATCTTTTAAAGAAAAAGATGTTAATTGATCTAATGAAGTTATATTCTTAACAATTTTATCAGTTTCTGTTAAAAAATGTTTTATCATATACATATCTAGACTATCCAAAACAGCTTCATTATATTCTTCTTTATATTCAAATTCGTAAAATAAATCTAAATGAAGATTACGTAATAAGATAGCTTCATGTTTACCTTCTACAAAAACATCTAATAATAGAACTCTTTTTAATATATTCTCCTTATTAAACCCTATTTTTATAGAAAGGTTAACTTCTTGGCTCTCTGAAATTGTCTCACCAGAATTATACTCGTCTATCTCAAATGTATTATACTCTAATGTATTAATTTTACAACCATTATCTATTACTATATATTTCATCTTTAAGTTCCCAATGTATATCTAGAGCTTCTATCTGTTTTTTCACTTCCACATTTTTATTATTCGTAAAAGTAAGACTATTATTAAAGTTATTGTATTCTTTTAAACGCTTACAGCGACTTTTTATGTTATTTTTGTAGTATTGCGTACAATAATCATTCAAATTCAAATGTAAATCCATTGAAGGAATTTTATTTGAAATTTTCGAAAAATCATTAATTTCCACTTTTGGAAAAATTTTATTAGCAATTTTTCCAATACTATAATTATTAGATTTCGAAAAGAAACTATGAATTGAAATTTCACCATCTATTACTTTGTAAAGATTAGTAAGGTTAGGTTCAGTAATTAAAATTTCTTTAATATCTACCAAATGATTATCTTTCAACAAAGTCCTATCTTGCATGACATAAATCGTGTAAATCTTATCTAAGTGAGATACAATACCAAAGATCGGTTCATTTATTGCTAGTAAAGGCATTTTTATATCATTTTGCTCTACAATATTCATAATTTTATCAAAATTATTTATATTTTGCTTTATCATATTATTTTTCCTCCACTCATTTTTTATTCAAACGGAAATGGTATAAATTTTTCACTTAATGTTTTTAGTAAATTCACCATACTATCCTTTTCATTGTTCTTCAATACAAAATTATAGTGAAAAGTACTTGGTGTAGTATATTTTTTTTTAAAGTCACGTTCCATCATTCCGAATCCTTGATCTAAATCACCAACAAAGTAATCGTCTATACCATCAACAAACTTATCATTTATACTGTGTTTTATACAATCCATTTGTTCTTTTACTTCGCAAACACTCGAGGGCTCTTCTAATTTAATAAATGAAGTAGCAAATTGACCAATATTTTCATAAGTAACAATTTCGAATTGCGTAGGAGTAAATGTAAAATCAAAGCTCCTCTGAATATCATTTGGAATTAAAGGAATTAGAATGTCAGGTACTTTTCTTCTATTACCATTAATTATTTGTTTTACTATTGATTCCAGATTTGTCGGAAGGAAATACACCTCCTTGTTTTTATTCAAATCTGGAACAAATCGTTGTGAATCTTTTTCAAATTTTGCAAGTTCCGATTCAAATGAAAATGAATTATCCTTTTGAGTATCTTCATCATAGTTAAAATTTGTATATCGCAACCTGTCAAAATTTGATTTTGGACTAGCATATCTTACAAGAAGAACTTCGGATTCTTTTTGCAAGTCTATGTTACTTCTGTTTAATTCAACTTCTCCTTGATATCCATTAAAGAAATATAATTCATCTTGGTTCTCTCTTTTTTTACAAAATTTATCATAAAATTCTTGCATTTTCTCTTTACTCTAAAATTATTCAAAAATAATAATATGTTTAATCATACCCATATATTTCTTAAAATGGGTAATCAATTTTAGATATAGTCATTTCTAGCTAAAACTATAAACTATACTATACCATTCTATCAAATATTTGTTATTATTTCAATTTTTTATGATAGTTCAATAGGTAATTTTTTCAATTCAAGACAAAAAAATCATTATACAAATCAAACTGTTAAAGATGAATTTATGGTATACTAGTGATAATAAATTGTTATCGGTAGGAGAATTGAATAGAGAATGGATAAAGTTAATCCTGATGTAGTCAGAGAGTTTTACAATAAACATGATCAAATGTGGGAAATAAATAATTGGTATAAATACAGTCAAAACTCTATTATCTCATTTTTGCAAAAACAACACTATACTGGAAATATTTTAAATGCAGGTTCAGGTGGAAATACTTATGGTATCACATCGCCAATGATACACTTGGATATTTCTGAGGAAAAGGTTAAAGATATAGAAGATGCAGTTATTGGAAACTTAGAATCCTCTAATCTTCTTCAGACAAATAATTTTGACTCTATTATTTGTGTTGGCAGTGTAATTAATTATTGCAATTCTTATAAAGTTATAGAAAATTTTCAAAAATGGCTTAAGGAAGACGGAGATTTAATTCTTGAATTTGAAAATAGTAGTTCTTTCGAATATCTTTTCACTGATTATTATGATAAACCTATGTCAATTGTTTCAACAAATTACATTGACTCCAATCATGTTATATATATTTTCTCCTTCGATTATATTATTTCCCTTTTGAAGCTAAACAATTTTGAAATTATTGAAATTGCTGGTTTTCATATCTTGAGTTCGCTAGCTCTAAGATTTTTCAATTCTGAAAACTTTGCGAGTAAATTTACATTTCTAGATAAATTTTTAAATAAAATCCATTATTTTAAAAAACATTCTGCTAACATCATTATAAGATGTAAAACAACTAGCACTAAAGTTTAAATGCTAGTTGTTTATTATTATTATTTTTTCTTATTTAAGTTAGTGAAAATGCTACCTATTACTGGAATTGCCATTGTACCAGCAATGATAGAAGCAATTATTTCACCTTTATCAGTTATATTGTTAAAAGCAAAATGTACAGTAATTAGACTTAATATTACTCCTAAAGATAAAGATATAACAGCTGTCACCAAATATACATATATTCCATTTAATATATAACTCAAATTATTTGATTTAGTTATTGGAGTAGGTCCAGTTGTTTCCTTAAAGACTTTATAACCCTCATCTAAAATCTGGATGGGGTCAGAAATTGTATCGATACTTTTTTCTAATTTTTTATAAGTTGATCTTAATTCATTTTGATATTCTGAAAAGTCATTTTTGGATAATAGTTTCTGATACCATTGGAAGTAATAGTCAAAAAATATAGACTTTATTATGCCTCCGTATATTGTTTTAGAAAGTGATTTGATATTATCTGTTGATTTAATCATAATGTACGCCTCAAATCCTGGTATATCAGTCATACCTAAGCTGGGTGTTTTAAACGGGGCATCAATTTTTTTATATCCTTCAAGATCTAGGATTATTTGAAACATTTTGCTTTCAGAATCAGTTCCTTGGCCATTCTTATCATTGTTGATATCAGTGGCCCAATAATTAATGGAGTAATTTTTTTCATTACTGAAATATTGTCCGAGCAGATTTAGACAAGAAAGATATACGACATTTTTTCGATATGATTTTTCGACTGCAATATATTCTAATATCATTGTTTTTGTGCGACTAAGAAAACTAGTCATTGTCATCCCAATAAGTTTTTCATTACAGTATATTTTAAAAATATTTATTCTAAACTCTTCGATAGGATTGTCAACCCAATAAATAAAGTCATTTGGGTCAGTCTTAATAGTAACTGGAGTAACATTATCATAGATTTTTAATGCTTTTAAAAAATCATCATCATCGCCTTTATTAACTAGTTCTATAGAATAACTTTCTCTCATAAATTTTCTCTCTCCTACCGATAACAATTTATTATCACTATACAAAGCACTCAAATAGGTTTATAATAGCATGATTAATGATAAAGGAGATTTTTATGGATTATAAACTTATTTCTACTTACTTAGATTTTTGCAAAACTCATAAGCGTTTGAGTTCACACACGATTCGCGCTTATAAGAATGATCTTATGCAATTTTATAACTCAGACTATGATAATATCGAAGCCTATATAGAACAGTTGACACGATCTAACATAAAAACGAATACATTAAGAAGAAAAATTGCTTGTATGAAGGTGTTTTATAACTATCTAAAATACCAGAACATAATTGAAGAGAATCCCTTCAATCAATTGCGCTTTCAATTTAGAACTGAAAAAGTATTGCCTAAAACGATTCCGTATGACATTTTGAAAAGCATTTTTATATATTTAGAACAGAAAGTAATTGTATCTAAAACTGACTATCAAAAACAACACGCTGAAAGAAATCTACTAATTATTTCACTTTTACTTTCAACAGGCATCAGAATTTCTGAACTTTGCCACATTCATCTCAAAGACATTAATCTTTCCAATAAGACACTCCAGATTATAGGAAAGGGTAAGAAAGAACGTATCCTATTTTTAGGAGATCAAAAAACATTCAATTTATTAGAAACATATATAAATAAAACAAGGAATGAATCCAATGATTTCTTGTTTCCAGGGAAACATTCACTTAAACCATTGTCAGAGCAAAGTGTACGTTTATTAATAAAGAGAATCGTTGAACAAAATAACTTTTCTAGAACTATTACACCGCATATGTTTAGACATAGCTTTGCGACAATGCTTCTAGATAGTGATGTAGATATTCGATATATTCAACAAATTCTTGGACATAGTTCTATATCAATCACACAAATCTATACTCACGTATCTCATTCAAAACAAAAAGAAATACTTAGTTCTTTTAATCCCATATCAGTAATTCATTCTGAAATCGAGTAAGAGACATCTCCAAAGTCTACAGTTCACTTCATCTTAAATTAATTTTTGTAGTTCGACTGTAGTTAATAGATTTTATACTCAACAAAAGCAAAAAACATATAAAACTTCACTTTGAATCAGCATTTATACTATATTCCGTATTAAGAACTCCATTTTTTCAGACTGTCTTTAAAACATTCCTCAAAGATAAAGAGAAGATTGTCAGTGCCCTTCAACTACCCTATTCAAACGCCAAATTAGAAGCGACCAATAATCTCATCAAACTTATCAAATGAAATACCTTTGGATTTCGGAACTTTGAAAACTTAAAAAAGATTTTTATCGCTCTGAACATCAAAAAAGAAAGGACGAAACGTGTCCTTTCTCGATCTTAGCTTTTCTTCAACCCACTACAGTTGACAAAGAGCCAGAATTTAGATTAATAACTATCAAAAAAATATTTGGACTACAAATTAGACAAAGAATTTCTTCTTTTTAACTAACTTAACCTAAAAATTTATCATTTTTAGTTCAAAACAGTTGTAAGAAATATCTATAATCAAATACAAAGAGAATACGATTCCATAAAACTCTCAAGTAAAAACTGACCTATCCATAACATTCTAGCTAAACTTCTTCTTGGTTTGGTAAGTTTTTCATCTGGTAAACTAGATAGACTGCTATAAGTAGTAAAATTATAAGAGCAAAAGCAACAACTTTCAGACCAGCACTTGTTGCAAGAAATACGAGAGCAAGGGATAGGACAGCTGGGATAAGCAAGTTGATAACATTGATGGATGATTGAACTGATCCCATTAACTCCTCAGGAATGATTCCAAAAATCATGGCTTGCAAGCGAGGACTCAAGACTCCTGCCGAGAGAGCATCCCCTGCACTTCCGAGTAAAATAAGTAAAAAACTTCCACGTAGAAAACCTATAACAATGAGAAATTCCATCAATAGACTCCAATAAATATTCAGGCGAATAGAAATTTTTTTAGATAAGAATCCACTCAGAAGTCCACCTAAAATAACATGGAGAAGGCTTATCATTATCAAAATTGCTAGGCTTTGCCCTGTTGACAAACCCATGAACGGATGTTTAATCAGTAGGATCGCACTGACAGGCTCTACCATCATCAAAACAGCTTGACTAATAGACAAAATCCAAAGCAAGACCATGACATCTTCCATAGTCATCAATAATTTCATTGACCCTTTCAAATGCTGGAAAAAGCTACTCATTCCTACATAAGGAGGAACTTCGATTTTTTCTTCCTCTTTTTTCAAGCGGTTTCGGATAAGGAGACTTCCCAGAAAAGCAAATAAAAAGGTTAAAACATTTACAAAAGCTAGAGTAGAAATACTAAACAGTCCTAAAAAGACTCCTCCGCTGAGATTACCTATCAAACGTACAATGGAACTCGTGGACTGCCTAAAACCCATAGCCTCCGTCATATCATCGTTTATTAGCCGTATGTAAATCGGTGTCAACATGTACCCTGCAAGAAAACCAATCGTATCTGAAATTAAGTTCATGCTGCAAATAAAGAAAACAGAAAAGAGAGAGAAGTCGGTACTTGTCAGGAGCAAAGCCACTCCAGAATAGAGGAGGACTTTGATAAAGAGGATAGAAATATACTTGCTAATTCGGTTTTTTTGAAAATCAGCTATAACCCCAGTAAAAAGCTGCAAGACCTGTGGAATGGTTTCTGACAGACTAATCAAAAATATAGCTAAGGGAGCAAAGACATAAGAAGAGACATAATTGATAAAAGCTAAGTAAAAAATAGTGTCTCCAAAACTTGAAACCCACTCATTCACTGTTAGCTGACGAAAAGCCCTATTTTTAAGAAAAATATGCATATTAGTCTCCTTTACTTAATTCAAATGGAAATGTATAACCGAGTAAAACCCAATAAATACCTATACTTCCCACACCAAAGTCAAAATAACTATTCATTCCATCTTCTCCTTGAAATAGCAATAGTCCATTATCCTTACGATAAGAACGGGTCAATAAAATTCTTTTTATCAATTGTTCAACCTTTTGATTTTTATTGTATACTGCTGTTTGCAATAAACTACTTAAACCATGACAAAAAGTAGTTCCCATAGTTTCATATTGTTGTAGCATTTCAAGTTGTGATTTATAGATTACATCAGAGTATCTCTCTTTATCAATCAAACAAAGATATAATATTAATCCTGAGATTCCTTCACACCAAGAAAGACCTAAATTATCTAATTTAGAAAAACTTGAAAGCTTTTCTTCTAGCAATTCAGATATTTCATCAGAAAATTTTTGTAGTTTATTTTGATAACGAATATCTCCAAAAATATCAGTATATACTGTTAATACATAGGCAATACCTGAGCAACCATGTGCAAAATTATAAAAATATATACCTTCTTTCTTATCAGAATCTAATAAAACATATAAATCATTTATCCTTATTTTGATAAATTCTCCTAAATCTTTATCATTGAAAATAGTATAATACTTCATTAAGCTGAGTAAGATACCAGACTTTCCTATAGCAAAATCAAAGTTACTAATATTGTCATAAATTTTCATTAAATTATCAACTATTCTCTTGCTTATATCTATTAAGTATATTTCCTTTGTTTTTTCATACCTATCTAATATTCCAAATAGTAATCCTGCCTCACCAAATAATAGAGAGGAACCATGTAAATAACTACTTGCCTCATAATTTTCTAAATTTGTAATCCATTCTTTAACAGTATCTCCATCTTCCACAACATAAAATTTATTCATAAAAAATAAAAACCCTCCAAAGCCATGTTGAAAAGATGCAGGACTTACGAATTCACCAAACTCATTTGATGGAAACAAACGACCGAGTTTATCCATAGATTTAGTGATTAAATATGATTTTATATTCAAGGCTTCTTCTTTAAAATTATATTTTTCAAAATAACTTAGAAAATCTGGAGTATTAAAAAGAGTGTCTCTTGGAAAATCCTGTAAATGTTTTATTTTTTTGATTTTTTCTCCTTGGCTCATCATTAATAAATCGTATAGCCAGTATTCTTGTTGTTTAGTGATCTTATTGTTTAAATTCGCTATTTTTATTAGATGACATATTTTTATAAAGACCGATAATCCTGTTTTTGGATCACCTTTTGAAAAAGATAAAAAATCACCAGTTAACAAAAAAAATCCGATTAGTGCTAAACTAAAATAATCTTGCTGAACTGAACTGGTAGTTAAGTCGGTATCTGGATTAACCATCATTGGAGTTTTGATTCTTCTCACCTTATCCTCAATAGGAGTCAGTGCTTCCAAATCTATTAATATTACATCACCTTTTTTAGTGTATATAAAATTTGTAGGACCTATATCTACAAGTTTATATCCCAATTCATGAACATCATTTACTATGTCAACTATATTATTTAACGATTTTTCTCTAATATTTTCATTAGCTTCTGTTTCTTTAATAAATTCTTCAAAGTTTAACCCGTCAACCATTTCTTGAACAATAAAATAATCATCCACTATATAAAATTCATCAATTAAATTAGTAGTATAAGTTTTATTGACTAATTTTTTTAGCATGAAAGCCTCATTTTTTATATCATCAATAGCTGTCCATTCTCCTTCATCATCGTAATTCACAAAAGGTCTTGATTGTTTGATAATTACTTTTTGTCCGTCCGATCTTCTAATCGCCCGATAAACATTCCCTTTATTTGATCTCTTAATAATTTTTTCCATTTTATATTTATTTATAGTAGAGTCTTTGGTTGATATTTCACGTGCAGTTTGAAAATAATTCTTTTTTTCTTCTTCCGAAAACAAATCTTTTTTCCAACTAGGAAGACTAGGAAAATTTTGTCGTCTATCTTCAACATAATTATTGTTACTTTCATCTAACAATAAATAAATGACCTTTTTATTCTTTTCATCATAAGCTTGTTTTTTTAAAAAAGCCCCATATCTATAATGAACTGGAGAATGTAGTCCACATTGATAATCAGATAGTATTTTGGGGGCCTTAAATTCTGATAATTTACTAGTAAGATTAAAAATCATACTCTTAGCTTCAGATTCTGAATTAGGATATAGAGTTATAAACTTGTTAGCTGTAGGACTCATTTCTCTTGGGGAATTAATTTTTTTTAATTCCTTTAAATTTTTAACAACTTTAAAGCTACAATTATTTAGTTGGGATATTTTATACACAATCTTAAAAATATCTACAGCATCTTTTATTTGGGAGCTTATATGTATTTTCCATCCTTGTGCAGGAACATTATCTGATAAATAATAGTAATTCCAAATATCACCATGTTGAAAATTTTTATCACATTTTAAATATTCTTTCTCTAATAAATCCATAACAAACTCCTATTATTAAAAAAGGCTAGAGACACAGCACTAGCCTATTTTGTAAGTAAAGATACTTATTTTAAACAAAGTATAATTAATTACCTGTAATTAAACAAGTAAAAGAACAATATTTAGGGAGACCAGTAACAATAACTTCATCCTCTGGAAGAAGTTCCAATTCAAACAACATTTGTTCCATTTTCTTATCCTCCTGTTTTAAAAAAACTCCAGAAAGCATAGAGCAAGCTAGTGGTTCGTCTGACTAAACTTTTTTATCTAAATACCACCTTTAAATATAAAATTTAGATAACTTTTAGTTCCTCTAACTTTCTAAGTACATTTTAGCACTTGTTTTTTTGTGTGTCAATAGTTTTCTGAATATACTGTTTATTTTTATTTTTCCGATAGTTCTGAAAATTCAATAATAAGTTTTAAAATTTATAATTTTCCAAATAACAAAACGAAATTTATTAAAACCATTTTATATTTCAAATACGCAGATCACAGAAAAATATACGATGTTAAAGCCTACATTTTTGTGTGAAAATAATGCACCGTTCATAAAACACATAAATAATGAATATACCACTTGATAGAATTCAAAATCTAATAAGCACAAGAGAATTTAAATATGATTCTAAAATAATATAAATTAATTTGACTCATTTCTGAATAATAGCGACTTATCTATATCGATTTTTCTTGTGGGGTTCTTTTCCTTTGGAGAATTTCTCTTCTCAATAAATTTGAATCCGCATTTATACTATATTCCGTATTTAGAACTCCATAATTGTTTTTCTAAAATATAACTTTCAAGTATCCTTAAATATAATAAAAAGAGATGGGCAAAATCTCAATTCCTGAAGAAAACGCATAGTATCAAGTTTCAACACCTAATACTATGCGTTTTTTTGATTCTAAAGACTTTTCGACCACCTCAAACAACTAACAAAAGTTATAAGTAGATTATATTTTAAAATTTGTGTTCTAACTACCATTTCGATTAGTTAAATCTTTCAATCTTTCTTCTCCAGATTTAAGCATCTCTTTCTCGACTTGATTCCATTCTCCAAATAGTAAATCATGTAGAACGGTTGCTGCTGAAGTTTTGTCTTCTCTTGAATCATATACACAACTTCTATCTCGTTGGTAAATTTGAATTCTTTCAAAGATAGCTAGTTTTTCCAATTGTCTTGTATTATCAACTAGATGATTTACAATGAAATCATGATGTTCTTTTAGAGTTGCGCGTGCTTGATCTGAATTGATAGCGTACAGTTCTTCATAACGGATAAGGGTGCTCAGATGGCTTTGTCGCAATCAAAGCTAATTGTACTTCATCTCCCATACTTTTCAAGAGTTGTGCTGTTTCCTTTGGAACGTCAACGACCTTCAACTACCCTATTCTAACGCCAAATTGAAAGCGACTAATAATCTCATTAAACTCATCAAACGAAATGCCTTTGGTTTTCGAAACTTTGAAAACTTCAAAAAACGGATTTTTATCGCTCTGAACATCAAAAAAGAAAGAATGAAATGTGTCCTTTCTAGATCTTAGCTTTTCTTCAACCCACTACAGTTGACAAAGAGCCATAACATTTAGAAAAAAGAAATGCACCATTTTTGGTGCGTTACTTCTTGTTTTTCTAGCCTAAACTTTACTTCTAAAAAAGCCACCTTAAAGAGTAATTCCTTTTTCGGTGGCTTTTCAAAATACTATACATTAAAATACTCTTGTTTAATTTTTGTAAGCAGATTGTTAGCAACCGAAGTTACACCAACATGCATCAGTTCAGGATCAGAATAATCTAGATTACGAGCATAGCCTTCTGCAACAGTCTGAGCAATACGCTTATCCAATTTATAATTAGAGGCTTTTAATAGTGCTTGAAATAATTCTGAACTATATAGTTTAATATTATTTTCCAATGATACTACTGCCATTTTTGTAACTCCTCTCCTGTTTTTGATTGATAAACCTTCTCTATTTTCATTATATCACAAAAAGATTGGTTGTGGATGGATAATTGTTTAAAAGAATATGGTTTTCTAAACTCAGCAAGCATTTCTTCTTTTGTAATTTCATTCTGACGAAAACGAGCTAAAGCTTGGGTTGGATTGTCATCAGTCTGAACACCATAGATAAAATCAAAATGGTGTTGTAATTCATCTGGATTTTCCCGATTTTGAACGACAAATTCAGCAAAATCTAAATCTGACTCTGACTTTTTATGTTTTGCAAAATAGTGACAATGATAGTCAGGGTTCTTAAAAATTTCTATAAAATTTGAAATACGAAATTCTACTATAATTCCTACTTCTTCTTCTGAGTCAAAAATATTATTATTAGAGGTGCTTCGATTTAATACTTCAACTTGCTTGTTAATAAATTTTCTAGCTTGTTCAAAGTCAGGTGTGATATAGAAACCAGGTCCAAAGTCTAGCTCACTTCCTAAATTAAATTTAACATCGATTCCTTTTTTTAAGGATTCTAAATGTCTCAATAATGTAGCATGAAACCACTGCGTCTGACCTAGTTGCTTTTCCTGCTTGGTAGTCAACTCCAAAATATTTACTTCCTTCTCTAGTCTATACAAAAAGTATAACACAAGAATTTATTCCAGTAAAAGAAAATTTTATAAAACTATTCACTTCCTTCCGTCTTTCCTAAATCTCTCTAAATTCTTCTCCAATTGTTCCTTATGAAGTTGATTCTTAGCTTCCTTTAATGTGTCGTCCAAAGTTTCTTCTCTGTCAGTTAATTCTGTTTTTATTTGTTGTGATTCTTGATTTGGAGTGAAAATGATATCTAGCAGTCGGTCTATTTTTTCAAGATCTTGGACAGACATATCAGATAGTCTATGAATTAGCTTCTTAAATACATCACTATTGTCGTGATTTTTCTTAAAAAATGTTGTAAACATCTATAACCTCTCAAAAAAAAGCAGCCTATCAGGACTGCTTAGTCTAATTCGGAAATCGCATCATAAATGGACTGCAATTTCTTATTGTCTTTATTCTTAGTGTCAATCAAAGTATGTAGTTCTTCAATTTTCTTTTGACTGCTTTGAATATCACTATTGTTATCCGCAATAAGCCTTTTAAGATGTTGCTGATAACTTGTAGTGATATCTGTCTCTTTTCCTGTTCTAACCTCTGTAACTTTGGGTTTAGAACTAGAATTTGATTCCGTCACAGGTGCTTGTTTTCGCTTTTGAAAAGCTGCTTCATAATTTACATCATTACCTCCTTGATGATTTCCAAATAAGGCCGCAATTTTATCTGGATCTTCTTGATTTTCTGATTTGCTTTCTAATGGTTGATTAAAATTCCAATCTTTTGTCATTCACTCATTTCATCCTTTCTAAATTCAGAATCATCGAATTGTCTTTCTTTACCAAAGGCATGGTCAAGAGCTTCTTCAAAACTCATGTGACTAATGCTTTGACGCCTTTTGAACGTCGCAAACATCGCTGTCTCCAGTTGTTCTTTGTAAGCAGCGAGTTTTTCTGTCTCTCTTGCTACCTTACTTTCTTGCCTAGTGACCTTTTCTTCTAAGCGTTCAATAATGGTCATATACGATCCTCCTTCATTCTAATATTAGCTAAAACATCTTGATTTTGTTATCACAATTCTAAACATTGAGAGGTTTGTCTTACTGGTGGATTTCCAAATGTCTCTTTTGCATTCTCGATCATCAATTGTAAATCTGATTTCTTTTCTCGAAGAATATCGTTCCAGTCTACTTTTTCTTTCCCAGATTCATTATCAGGTAAATCCAGTAAAACAGGCAATCCAGCTTGAGATAACTTATCAGAAAAATCTTTACCTGCATCATCACAATCTACTGCCAGTGTCAATAAATCAGGATGATTATCAAAATAGCTGGTTGTATCACGAATTGTATTGATTAAAGGCAATAACTTTGAAGGTATTACTGTATCTAAAAATTCCAACTTCTGATTTTCTTCAGCTATCAGTCGTAAAGTTTGATAAGCGACAACAGACCTTTTTAATCCCTCCATAGATACCAAACGAACATCAGATAGATTTTGTTGATGAAGTTCGTAATAGCTCATCAAATCGACGAACGATTCACAAAAGACCAGTCTATTTGGTTTACCAATATCAAAGGATATTCCAATATATCCATGGCTTCCTTTTAGAATCGTTTTCAGCCTCTCTCTAGGAAGAGAGTGATTCTTATAAATCCCCTGTAAGCTTGCTGCCTGCAGTTTGTGACGATGATCAAAACTTTTAAAAACAATAACAGGTTCAACAGTTTCATTTGTTTTCCAACTGGCTTGTGCTATCAAACCTTGTTGAATCATCCTTTGTACGATTTCTTCTGAAATTCCTCTACATTCTGTTAAGTAATATCTGGCCAGACTACAGTTAGAATCTTCTATTCTCTTTAAAGGATAATAAAATGGTCTCTCTCTTTTTTCTTGAACAGCTTCTTTTTGAAAAGGTTCTTCAGAAAGAAAGGCTAGAGCTTCTTTAAAGGAAATTCCCTGAACAAGTCGAACAAAATCAATGACATCACCTTGAATATCTCTTGAAAACCATTTAAAAGTATTGGTAGTTGAAAAAATCCGAAATGAATCGTGTTCAGGATGTTCATAGACACTGCTCGAAACTTGTTTAAAGGTGATACCTAAACGATTGGCTACATCAAGAATTGAAATTTGCTTACATTCTTCTATTTCCATGCAATATCATCATTTTGTTGTAGTATTTGGTAATGATGGAACAGATGAGGATTCTTCTAAAGTTTTGGGAGTTGCCTTATCTAAATCATCTAACCCAGATTTCCAAACCTGTACTTGGTTGACCAATAACTTACCAGGTAGTTTAGAATAGGACAATTTAACAGTTCTGGTTTCTGTTTGATTTGTCTTTGATTGGTTGGCATTCTTTAAATCAGATACATAGGTTACATTATAAGAGACCATGGCAATGGCTTGATTCGTAGTCTGATTGACAAAGATATCTGCTTTTTCAAAATGATAATCCAAAATATAGTCCTTATAAACTTGGTTCATGGCATCATTTTGACTTGACAATTCTTGAGAATAAGCTGATTCAGTCATATAAGGTTGAATACGTGTATTATTTTCTCCGAGCTTTTCTTTCGTATAGTACTGTGTCAAAAATTCTTTTACAGTATCTGATGACAAAATGCTGGCTTTATCTTCTGCTTGTTTGTCCTCTACAAGTTTAGCTGCAGCCAATTCGATTTCTTTGCGACTTTGTTTAGCAGTAGAATGTTGACCAGCAGTATATCCCATCATGAGAATAAAGCTAGTCGCAGCCACTGCTCCAAAACCAATTAAGGCTTTAGTTTTGACTTTATTTAACATCTTAGACCTTCTTTCTATAAAAACTAGGTCAAGAATAACAAAAAGAACTTGTAAGTTTTATCACATCACAACGAAAGGTAATTCCTACATTTCAGGCGCAAAATCGTACAGTTCAGAGAAAAATATCAAAATTAGCTGTCTTCAGTTTATAATATAAATATGAACAAATTAAAAGGAGAAAATTTGAGAAGAGCTCTTTCTCATATTGAACGACATAAACAAGCCATAAATACAAGTAATAATAGTGAGGATAACGATTTTCATAAATTATTACTCCAATTTAGTTATGAAGTATATGAAAGAATCAAGGCTAATAAAAAACCTTATCCGAATTTAGATTCAGATAAAGTTTTTTAACCATCTAACAAGTTTACATACTTTTCTTAGTTTTGGAGTTTATGAAACGCCAACTGAATCCTAGAACCAACATCAGATTGATGAAAAGGTACACAGCCGTAAAACTAGTTAAACCATGTTGTCTGATATCATCAAAGTATAAAGTCGGTTCAGTAAAGAACAGATAAATTCCATAGACCTCCACGAAAATAAGAAAACTGATAAAACCAATAAGGAAAAGTCCACTGGCAATAAGAAAGAGTCTCCATAAAAGAATGAGAATTCCTCCTACTGCTAAAAAAATTACTGGGATAAGGAGTAAATCATTCATGACTTTCTCCTTTCTAGTCAATCAATTGACGATAATGGGTGGCAAGAGAGGAATCAAACTCTTCTAATTTTTGAACTAAGTCCAAATACTCCTCTTTCTCATGTTCTTCAAAGTCCACACCTCGATGATTCTGAAGAGCGATTTCCAATTGACTAGTAAGTTCTCGTATAGAAAAGCTGTAATCGCCTGTCACTTCCTCATAATGTTCCTTTAACTCCTTGTAGGCTTGGTATTCTTCAGGTGTTTGAAATCCCTGTACCAAAGCCTCTTCTAATTGATAATAGGTATCTTCCATCATAATCGTTACCTCGTTTCTTTCTATCTTTATTCTACCGCGCTTTTCTTTTTTTGTCCGCTATTTGTATCTATTTCTTACTCCAATTCAAAAGAAAGTTGTTCTTGCTTTTCTTTTCCTTTTTCATGGAATTGTCTTAAGGCCTGATCAATAATATCTAAATCCGTTTCCGTTTCAATCAATGGCGCGAGTACATCGTATTCGGCCTTTTTTGTTTGATAATCCTCTTCCTTTGGAAAGTTTTTCTCAATTTCTACCTTAGCAGTATTCCATTTATCCTTTAATTCATCCAATAAGTTCTGAGTTTTCACTTGGTCCTCTTTAATGTGATCAATCGTATGTTGGAGTCTTTGAATTGTCCCCAAAGGAGAATACAAATCTAAACTGACAGAATATTGATTTTCTCCTA
Organism: Streptococcus timonensis; assembly: GCF_900095845.1. Lineage (GTDB taxonomy): Bacteria > Bacillota > Bacilli > Lactobacillales > Streptococcaceae > Streptococcus > Streptococcus timonensis. Next base: position 587,916 of record NZ_FMIX01000004.1, on the reverse strand, counting down.
CAATCTTAACAGAGAAGGTTTCAGGAAGAGGCTGATCCGTTGGAAGACTAAGCATTTTAATGTCAAATCCTCGATAGCTTGCTAGGGTACGGAATTCTTTGCTGTCAGCTTGATTATGACGGATAAAACGGTGTAAGGATTCCCCCGCTTCAGCTCGTTGCTCAAAAACTTGCTTGCCTACTGTCATAGAAAATGCCTGTTCTTTCGTCATTTCAGACTGTTGAATGTCGCCTTCATACTTGCTTAATCGTTTCTCAAGAATGGGCATATTTTCTTCACAGTAGGAGATTGTATGACGATAGTGATCCTTGCTGCGTTGAAAGGCGCGTCTTTGATTTTCTAATAGAGTTAGATCATTCTCTAGTTCCATCTTATATTTGAGATAAGGATTACCTGTTGCTAGTGCCTTAAAATCAGAAGCTGTCATAGTCTGTTCATCAATGTCTTCTGCAGCACGAATCGGCTCCTTAGAAGTCATAATCTGCTTAATATAACGGAGTTTGTTCTCCTGAGTTGCCCATAGATAATTATCAAATGAACCTTTGGTAATGTAGTGGTAAATATCCACTTCCTTGTTTTCATTTCCCTGTCGGATAATCCGTCCATTGCGTTGCTGAATATCACTTGGTCTCCAAGGGACATCCAGATGGTGAACTGCTTTCATCTTGCTCTGAACATTTAAACCTGTTCCTCCTTTTTCAGTTGAGGCAAGGAGAATCCGCACCTCTCCTGCATTGACCTTTCGAGACAAACTATTCTTTTTTTCATCACTATTGGCATCATGTACAAAGGCAATTTCCTTACTAGGGATTCCTCTATCAACTAATAAAGCCTTTATTTCAGAATAGACATCAAAGCCATTATCCTTTTTCTTAGGTGTTCCAATATCTGAAAAAATCATCTGAGTAGCCTTATTTTCCATTCCCTCACGATAAATTCTTTCAACATTATCCACTACCTGAAGCAGTTTATGATTGTCTGCTAGACTATAACTAGAGTCCAATAAACGCATATCAATAGCTAGTTTCCGTGCCTCACCTGTTATCTTTAACATGTTATCCTGACTCGGATCAACTGTTCCACATTTGACCATATCTGACCTCATAACTAATTCTTCTAAATAGAGTTTCTGGTTTTCAGTTAACTCACTCTCAATAGGGATAATATGGGCTTCTGGTACAGGTAAATCCAACATATCTTGTGTTTGAATGTCGGCTGTTTCTTTATAGATTTTCATCAACTCAGGTAGATTGACAAACTTTTTAAATCGTTTCTTAGGCTGGTACTTATCCCCTGTAGGAGTTAATTCCATAGAGTTTTGAATTTCTCCAAAAGCACCTACCCAAGAGTCAAAATAATCAACTTGATAGCGTTTTAAGATATCCGGTTGAATATAGTTCATCATAGTATACAGCTCACTAATTGAATTTGAAACAGGTGTTCCTGTCGCAAAGACAATATTTTTAAAATCATGTTCTTCCTGAATCTGTCGAATCTTCATTTCCATATCCACATTCTTCTTAGACGTTGTATTGGTGATCCCTGCTACATTTCCAAGTCCAGTAATTGGACGTATATTTTTAAAGTGATGTGCTTCATCCACAAAGAGAAAATCAATTCCTAAGTTCTCAAAATCAATAAAACTATCACGATTAAAGCGTTGGAGTTCTTCCAACTGTCTCTCAAGACCACTTATTGATTGCTCTGCTTCTTTAACGGTGTACTTATTTTCAGAATGTGTTTTAATCTCTCGTAGTTCATTGAGTTTATCCTCGATATAATTCATCTGTCTTTCCTTACTGACAGGGATTTTTTCAAATTGAGAATCCCCAATGACAATGGCATCGTAATCTCCTGTAATAATACGAGAAACAAATTGTTTTCTTCTCGCCTTCACAAAATCTTTCTTAGTGGTCACAAAGACTTTTTTAGTAGGGAAAAATTTCATGATTTCTTGACCAAATTGAGCAGACAAACTAGAGGGCACTACATACAAGGGCTTATGAACCATCCCCAACTCCTTTAATTTAAACCCAGCACCAAGCATGGTCAAGGTCTTTCCTGAACCTACTTCATGAGCTAACAAGGCTCTTTTTTCTTCTACGATTCTTTGAATGGCATTCTCTTGATGAGGACGAAGACTGATGTTTTGTGCCAAGCCATCAATGACTAGATGGCTACCATCATACTCTCGACTAACCGTCCGATTATAAAGACGATTGTAACTTTCTTCAATGACTTGTTGGACTTCTGGATACCGTGAGACAAATTCTTGAAAGAGCTCTTGTAAATGCTGCTCTTTTGCTCTTAGAACAGAGGTTTTTTCCAAATCTGTGATAGTCTTTTTCTTTTCTCCTTCCGTAACAGTCATAGTAATAGTCGGTTGGTTCGAATTAAGTAAATTCTCAAAAATCTTTCTTCCTGTATCATAACGTGACCCACTAACTCCAAGACTACTATCTTTGGCACTTGGATAGCGATAAGCAAATGATGTCCTTAAATGAACTTGGCCATCGACAGGATTCACTTCAATGACTTGTTCAACATCAGGCGAAGACAATTCAAATTCACGATTGGTAAAACATTCAAAGGCAAATTTACCATAAACAGATTGAGGTATCCAACGTGACCCTATTTTAAACTCAATATCTGCCAGATGAATCCTTGGAGGGCGAACAGATTCTAACAAATCTAAAGCATGGCTCCAATCATATTCTTGGTTGTTTTCCTCCACTAATAGTTGAACTACTTCTATCTTGTTGAGAATATCTCCTGATAAAAACTGGTTCTTAGAAAGATATTTTCTTTCTCCTCTTAAATAACTTTCTGGATCCATTAAAATCAGGTCTCCCAACTCATCTAAAATAGCAGCTTGGCTATGTTCGGGATAAATTGATACCATATAGTCTAAATCAACCCCTCTACCATCCGATAAACTAGAGTTTAAGGCATCTAAAGCCGTTGATACTCTTGTAATCACTCTCTCTGGCCTAACCAATGCTTTCTCAAAGGCTAAAGATTTTTTATATTTTACTTTCTGATCTTTAGAATCAATGTATTCATCTTCTAAACTTGCTAGTAAGGAATACTTATCGTCACTATCAAATAAGTTCCGATTGACTGAGGCATTCAAGTATCCAAATTGACTTACAAAGCGATCATAGTCACGATTGAGTTTACTAAGTAATACCTGAAAATCTGTCCGACTATAATCTGGATGACGTTGAATTTCAATTAAGGATTGATAGGTCTCTCTCAAATCAACCATGCCCTTAATGCGACTAATATCCTTATCCGATAAGGGACTTTCATAAAAGACAGTTTTTTTGAACAGTCCCTTATATTTCCCCCTTTTACTCGCTTCTTCTGACTTGTATACATCTAGTGCTTCCTCATCAGTCAAATGAAGTTGCACGAATCGGTCTATTTTATGTTCAGACAAAGAACTGTCCCAAGCTTTAAAATCTCCCTTTTCATCTACATAATAACTAATTTCGTCAACTTTTGAACTTTTCCGAATGCCATGCGTATCTCGGTAATAAATTTGATTTCCCTCATATCCAAAAGAATAGAGCGTTAAGTCCTCACGTATACGACTTGGGATAGAATTATCCACTTCTTCTTGGATAAAAACAGGTACTTTCAAAGAATTGTCAATTTGTTTAGGTGCTTCTACATTCTCTAATGCTTTCATTATGTCAGTAGCTAATGTTTCTGATACCCCCTTAACATTGAGGGTTCCTCCATTAAAATTACGTACCTCATATTGACCCAAAACTTGTGTATTGTATTTCCCATCAAAATAAGGATTGATCCAGACACGCTTATCCTCCTCAAAGGGAATAGAACCACTAAAAACTAGTTCCTCTTCATTAAGATTCTTTGCTTGATCCTTTTGAAAGAAGAGGAGGTCTGTGGTCACTCGAGTACCTGCAATCTTTTTAAAAGCCGTATCCGGCAAACGAACTCCCCCTAAAAAATGAGTGTTGGATTTAATCTCTTGTAAGACATTATCTGTCCGTTTATCCATTGTGCCAATAGAAGAGATAATCGAAACTTGTCCTCCATCTCTTACTAAATCAAGTGAGTGTTTGACAAAGTAATCATGAATCATATAAGGTTTATCATAGTTTTTATCTGCAATGCGAAAATTTCCAAAAGGAACATTCGTTAAGACTAAATCAAAACTATTATTTTGATAGGAAACTTCTTCAAATCCTCGCACTTCAATATGGGTATTGGGGTGGAGTTGTTTTGCGATTGCGCCTGTCACGCTGTCTAATTCAACTCCATAGAGTTCTGACCTCTCTCGTATACTTCTAGGCATAGCCGCAAAGAAGTTCCCAGTCCCCATAGAAGGATCTAAAATCCTTCCTCCTTCAAAACCATCATCCAGTAATTTTTGCCAAATCTGGCGAATAATCAGTGGGTCTGTATAATAGGCTGTAAGAGAACTTTGTTTCATGGTGGAGTATTCTGATTTACTTACTAAGCTCCTAAGAGTTAAACGTTCTGATTCGTACTTTGGATTGAGTTCATCGAAAAATTCATTGGCAAGACCACCCCATCCAACATACTTGGCTAGTAGTTCTTGTTCTTCTGGATTCGCTTGTCGTCCCTCTTTTTCTAATCTTTTAACAAGTTCAATTGCGGCGATATTCGTTTCAATCTTTTCTCGATTTGTCTTAGGATAAAAGTCCTCTAAGTCATCTGGAAAAACAAAATCTTGAACAGTAACATCCGTCTCTTCTATACCTGAAATTAAAGGTTTTGTTTCCTTCTCCTTTTCCTTTTCATTATCTTCTTCCAGGTAGGAAAACAAATCTATTTCCTGACTTTCACTTGATGGATCAATCTCAATCTCTGAATCTTCTTTTTCAAGTTCTACATGAGACAAGACTTGTTCAATCTCTTCCAAACTGTTCAAGTATAAGATAGGATTCTCTTCAAATAACTGGTTGGAATCACTGAATAGTTCTAGGCGAACCAAGTCATTTAACTGAGCATTTTCAATCGAAACCAACTGAAATACTTGTCCTTTATAACTTACTTGTGAACCAATTGGATATTCCCTCAAAGCTTCTTCTACTATTTTATCGACATTAGAAAAAGAGTTCGTTTCTTCCGTTTCCTGTTCAATATCACTTGAAGGAGATAAAGATTCCTCTACTTGATTAGACTTTTCTCTTATAGCTTTCACTTCATCAAAATGAGTAATAATCTTCAGTTTTTGTATCAGTGGGAGTTGTGTGTAGTTTTCTTCATGATGGACAAGATCCGTAACGGTATCTAAAGTAGCCATCAATTCTGAACCCAAATAGGCTAGAACATCTTCCTCTTTTTCTTCAAAATGAATCTCAAGAACCTCTTTTTTTAGTTCTTTGGAATCAACCATTAGAAGAAATTCCTCTATATCTCTACTAATACGGTCAGATAGATTATTCGCAACCCGATAGACATTGACTAAATTGACATCCTGATTCTGATGAAATACAAGCTCACTTAATGGTGTTAGCTTCTCTTTTTCAGATTGGATATAAAATCGAGTGGAAAGGTTATAGGTTGCGACTTCTAGCACCAAGTATTTCTCCCAACTACTTAATTGAGATAATTTATCTAGACCTGCTTGTCCAAAATTTCTTGTGTAACTTTCTAAATCTTGGTCATTATTTTCAGAACTAGCTTCTAGGAAAGAAATAATATCTTGATGAAACGAATACACATGAGGTATCTCTTCTATCTTGCCCTCTTCAGCCAAAAAACTCTCTACCAAGTCCTGCCATTTCTCATCAAAATGTTGCGCTTGATAACGAAGAAATAGGTTCATTTTCTCCCTATCTTTTGAAATTGTTCCACGAAACATAGCCAATAATTGCATTACTTCCATACTCGCTCCTTTCATCTATACGAAAATAGGAGAATCACATGATTCCCCTACAACTCTATCTCCATTTCAACCTCTTGAGGACTGGTTTCTAAATCACTAGACAAAAGAGAAACGGCATCTGTTCTCATGTAGTAAGTATATAAGTCTTCTAGGTCTTGTTGGTTTTCAATCCCTGTTTCAATACTAATCAGAGCCTGTATAAATTCCTTGTAGTGACTCTCCATCATATCTGAAATCTTTTGTTTCATTTCCATAAATACTGAAGATGGTTCAGTTAGACTTGTTTGGCCTATGTCTTGTAAATCTTTTTCTAAGGGATTGGTTCCTTCTTCTACTTCCACTAAATCTGAACGTCCATCACCATCAGAATCTGCGCTAAGAGGATTGGTTCCTAGCGCCAATTCTTGAGCATCAGTTAATCCATCTTGATCCGAATCACGTTGATAAATGGCTTCCATATACTTCCTTCTTTCCTAGTTAATCTTTTTTCACTCCAATCCTACCAAATATTCCTTGAAAGAAGTATCACAACAAAAAAGAGAACGAGCCAAAACTGCGTTCTCCTTAAAATGATAAAACATTATTATCAAAGTAAAAAGATGACTTACAGAACCTGTAAGCCACCTAGTCAGTCGGTTTATTCTGGTGTCTGCCACCGCTTGGCCCTTACGTCCAAGATTGCTATCGGATTTTGTTCTGGTGTCCGCCACCGCTTGGCCCTTATGTCCAAGATTACTATCAGATTGACCATGAGCCGACCACTCATCTACACCATTATTCTAACGAATATGAGCTACAAACGCAAGAGAAAAACTTATTTTGGATTTATACACTATAGAAAACATACACTATCTTTAGATTGAACTTTTGTTCAAAATAAGCTATAATGAATTTAAGTAGAAACAGGAGGTAGAACAAATGGCTACAATCAGTTTAACACGTGATATAAAACTAACAAACGAAGATGCTCTAAAAATTCTTAATCATGAACCATCTAAAAAGCTACAAGCAGTCTTGAAATCTATTGAATCACAAGACGCTACCGCTCCAACGAAAAATAAACTCATTTTAAAGTATCTGTAAGATGACAATTCAAGTAACACCACTTAAGCAATATCTTGAAAATATTCAAGTGCTGGCTCCTGATAAAACTGAGAAACAAGTTCAGGAGCTATTTAAAACTATCATTTTAGAAAATGTTAATTTCAAAGATAATGAAGAGATGTTGACTTATCTATCTGATAAAGCTCCCAATTTTGAAAAACAACATCGTTCTCGTAATTTTATCGTTGAAGAAACTGAAACAAATAACATCATAGGATTCTTTAGTTTATCTCTCAAAGTTGTTGATATTTCTGATTTAGAGGAATCCTTAAAAAAGAAACTCGTCCTAAAAGGGAAAAGTCCCAAAAATATTGATTATCTCCCTGTGTTACTTATCGGTCAATTCGGCAAAAACACAAAGCTAAATAAACTATCAGGACAAGAGTTATTTGAAATTGTAATTCAAAAAATTGAAGAATTTCGAGCAATTGTAGGAACTCAGATGGTATTTTTAGATAGTATCAATCATCCTAAAGTCATTCAATTTTATGAACAGTTCGGATTTGTTACTTACAGTCAATTGATTAAAGACGATCATCAAGTAAGTTATCAGCCTATGGCGTTAAATATGTCACTCTATAAAAAATAAGAATCATGTCACCTAAACTGATGACATGATTCTTTTATTTCACCGTATAAGCAAAACTGATGTCACTATCTGCTTGAGAGATTTTTCTAAAGGTATAGTTAGGATTGCCACCATAGTTTGTTTCAGAAACTAGGAAAGAACCATCATCATACACTTTCTCTACAAAAGCCACATGACCGTAGATGGCTGGTGTGCCATGTGTACCTCCCACAAAAGAAACAATGGCACCTGCTCTTGGTGTAGAGCCAGTTTCCCCACCAAGACTTGAAGCTGTCGCAACCCAGTCCTGACCATTTCCCATGGTATTAATGATTGAAATCTTTTCTCCATTTCTACCTTTTAATTTTAAGCCTAACTGGTTCATACGAGCCGCAACACCCCATGTACATTGTCCATAAGCATAAGCCATACCATCTCCACCACCAGGAACAGAATGATCATACAAGTCTCCACGAACACCTTCAAGGGATTGCGGGTCACTTTTTGCCTGACCTCCATTTGTTTGGCTAAAACCTTTTTCAATTTGGTAATACCATTCCGTTGCTCTGGTTTGTCTTTCCAGTAGTTTGTCACCAGAATTTCCCTCCCAATAGGTAAGGAAGAGTTGGGCGAGATTGGCTGCACTGCCCGTATTTTTAAAGAAATCCTTTAACCAACTTTGATAGTAAGGACTATCCCCATGAAGCATAAAATCAAGTTGGAGGTCTAAATCATACCACTTCTTATTTTTGCTATGTGCATAATTCAATAAAGCTGTATGACGTGTTGAACCATCTGCAGTATCCGTCCATTGCCCTAAACCTAAACCTCTATGAAGAATATTAGGATAAGCACCACTATAAATGGCTGGTCCTCCTATCGCTAACCAGGTTTCATTATCCCATGAGGAATCGGTAGCGCCAACTGGAGGAGATAAATAATCTCCCTCAGCTCGTTTAGGATTGATAGAAGACTCTACCGACCAATTTCCTAAAATAGCCGCAATGGCTTGGGGACTTGCCCCTTGAGATTTCAAAAACTCATAAATATGTTTTGCTCGTTCAAACTCATCCCCACCAAACTGACCAATGGCTGGTAAGATAGTGGTCTGAAGTTGAATGACTTTTGGAAAATAAAATTGCGGATTGACATACACCAATTTTTCTTTCTTGTTCTTATACTTTTGATAGGAAACTTTCAAACCTGTATCGTCTGGTGTTTCACCAATAATATCACCTGTTAGGACTCTTGTTCCCTCAATCGCACGGCCATTATGAATAGAATACAAGGTCAATCGACTCTCATTCTCTCCTTTTCCGTTAGTGAGAATAACATTGTCTCCATCTAGAGATACAACTCCATCCATTGGTGCGACAATTGTTTGGTGAGCCTTTGCTTCTAGTAGAATGTACTCCTGAAGGGTAGGTTTTCCGTCTAGATCATAATATCCGTAACGATAAGTCATGGTCAAACTATCTTCGTTACTTTTCCCTTCAAATGGATTGTCCAATTCCTGCATGGAAGCATAGATACCTTCTTCTTTTAGTTCCTTCATTTCCTCTTGATCGTCTTTCGATAGTTTATACTTAGGAGTTTCATAGAGGTCTTGCATGGATTTCAAATCTTCCCCATCGTTTAAATCATGCCACAAAGTAGATAGATAATCCTTGTAAGTTTCTGAACTAAATAAGTGAACTGGTTTGTGTAACTCATAGTCATGGAATTTAAAGTTCATATACCCCATCACATCATCAACTTTTGTGTAATAGGTAATTCCTTTGTCATTTGTACGAGTATGTTCTGCGTCTTCCCAAGTTAGGTGGGTATAAGCTTTTGTTAATTCAAATTCATCTTGTTGAATCAAACTAGCAGATGAAAATCCTAAAAAGAAGCTCATCATAAGTAAGAGAAGAAAGACTAATCCTCCAACTATCCATGTTGCAGGATTTCCAGCCGTAAATGTAAAGAAGGAAAAGGCTGCTTTTAGTTTTTGATAGATATTTCGGACACTCGTAAGACTTTGTTTCTTTAATTTTCGAAACCGATTTTTAAGGGAACTTGGGTTATCTTTCGATAGTTTCCATCCTTTTCCATCCTTAAAATGATGGTATCGCTCTTTTGTGTTGGTCAGTCTTTTCTTGGTAAAACGACCTGTTGCTTGTCCTGTTTTGACACTAGCTTTTCCAAGGTTATAAGAAAGGCGACTGTAGCGTTTTCCTTTTCTAATTGTCTCTTGAAGTGTGCGATAGCCTTCTAAATCTTCATTATCTGAAGCTAACTCTCCACCTTCACGTCCAAGGACATAAAGAAAAGTTTTGGCTTTCCTACTGACTTTTTTGGACTTATAGGCTTGTTTAGTAGATTTTAGATTCTCTTTTGCGGCCTTGACTTCTTTCTTAGCTTTTAATTCTTCTAAACTCTTCCCTTGAAAGAAAAAATTAGATTTATGTTTCGATTCCTGACCGTAGAAAAATTTTTGATTGGTTTTTCTTTCTTTACGACTCTCTTTTCTTTCTTCTTTTGCTTCTACCTTGGCTTCCTTAAATTGCTTCTTGGCTATTTTCAATCGTTTCCTAGCATGAGGCAATCGTCTGTCTCTTAGTTCTTTGCGATTTAAAAGAGATGGAGGACTATTTTGAAGAATATGATTGTAGTCTTCATTTGCTTGTTTTACTCTAGCCTTTGAAGCTTCTCTCATCTCCTCTAACTTTTCCTTTATCTCTTTTTTCCATCTTTTTTCATCCAGTACAGCGGAATCTTTTTTCTGTTTCTTCACCTCCTTCTTTCCTTTTTTCAAGAATTTCTTCTCATCTTTTAGACTTCTTCTAAATGCCTTTCGGGCACGTATGATTTCTCTTTTATCCTTCATTTACCTTCCCCTTAATTAGAAGCCATTTTATCAGGATCTGTACTCATGATATCAAACAATTGAGTACCTTTAGGAATCTTATTTTTAAAGGGAACTACAACGGAACCAGCTTTTATCAGTCCTGCACCTTTTTCTGGATTGACTAGGTATTTTTCAAGTTCTTTTGACAATCCTAAGAGTTGAACCAATTCTTCTCGGTCATTTTTTGCTTGCTTGAGGAGAATCATAAATTCACTATTTGCAATAATCCGTCTACCATTTGGATCTAACAATAAGGTTTCGACATTTTGGGTTATCCCAGTCGGACTGGCTCCATATTTTCTGACACGACTCCACAATTTAAAGAAGAAATCACTGGCATATTTATCTAATAAGAGAAGCTGCATTTCATCAAAATAAATCCAGGTCTTCTTCCCTAATTTTTGGTTCCGAACAACACGATTCCATATCTGATCAAACACTACCATAAGAGCGATTTGTTTCAGCTCATCTCCTAACTTTTTAACGTTATAGATTAAGAAGTTAGATCCTGTCTGAATATTGGTCTTATGAGAAAAAATATCAAGAGAACCTTCGACATACAGTTCCATATCAAGTGCCAGATTCTGCGCTTCTTCTTCTGGTTGTTGGCTCAAGACAAAGACCCATTCTTCCAAAGAAGGCTCTTTAAATGACTGATAGGTGAGTCTGGTAACTCGGTCGATAATCGATTTTTCTCTCCCATCCATTTTTCTATCCAATAACTTACCGATAAAGGATAAAAGAAATTCTGATTTTACCTTTACAGGATCCTCATCCATATTTTCCTCAGACAAGTCAAGGACATTGAGATAAGTTTGAGAATCGGGCGCAATATCAATCATTTCTCCACCAAAAGCCCGTCCAATGACACTGTACTCCGCTTCTGGATCCACAATGATAATTTCTGTATTTTCACCAGATTCCTTGATTTTGGTCGTGATAATTTCATGCTTGGTTGCCATCCCTTTTCCAGCTCCAGATGTCCCTAAAATCAAACCAGACGGTGTATTTAATAGGCTACGATCAATGGTAATAATATTGCTTGAGATTTGATTGATACCATAATATTTCCCACTACGATCTTGTAAATCTACTGAAGTCCAAGGTGAGTTCACTGCTACATTAGATGTTAATAAACTCCGTGATACTCCCTCTAAAAAATCACAACCAAATGGCAGCAAACTATTAAAAGCTGCTTCTTGCATATATGGAAGTTTATCAATCATTAGGTCATTTGAGCCGGCCACTTGTTGAATCGTGTCTAGGGCTTGTTTGAGTTCTTCTTCATCCTGACCAAAAACACCAATCAAGAAGACCGTTTGAAATAGTTTATCTCCTGTCTCGGTCATGGTTTTTAAGAGTTCCTCAGCTTCATCGATATTGCTTTCTAATACATGACCTACTTTTTCCAAATAGATACCTGTACGAGCTAGTTTTTGTTGTTCCCCAATCTTTTGAGATTCCATCAAGGTCTTCTTTGTTCGTAGTTTCTTCATAGCATCTGCCTTAGTCGAACTTTGAGCATGAAGGCTTACAATCAATTCCAAATCTCCTTGCATGAGGTCTCGAATAAACTGATCCCCTAATTCCATGCCGTAGTCTCTCACATAGACAATCTGCAATAAGCGGTCATTGATTTGTAGGTAATTCTTGTTTTTAAAATCCAAGAGATTAGGTGCTATGAAGTGACGAGTTGTCTGACCCGATCTCGTTAAATCACGGTAAGAAAAAGGAAGATGGTGTTCTCCTCTAAGCATATCCGCCAACAAGTTGACACGTTCTTCACCAGCCAAGGATTCAAAACGTGCATCAATTTCTGAGAAACCACTCTTGAAATATTCTCCAATTTGGGACAAGGAACGATAGGCTTGTTTGGGATTAGCATCCTTTCTACCAAAGCTAATCAGTTTCAAAGCTGAAAAATTATTTTCACCACTGTCTAAATTCTGATTCATCATCCGATTCAATTCTTTACGATAGCTATCATATCCATCTTCTTTTTCCTCATACAAAACACTTTGTCTGAATTTTTCTAAATTCAATCTTTTATTAAAGATAGTCAATTGGAAGTTGGTTTGGTCATCTAGGGAGTTAATCAAATCAGAATACTTCTCAATGATTGCCCCCTTGTCTTCTAAACCAACGGTCTGGTAATTGACATCACCAAGTAAATAGCTTTGTGAGAAATAATCTTCTTTTACCTGCATCAGACCATTTTGATACAGGGCTTGATAGGAAATGGTATTCGCCGTAGAGGGTAACACTTCCTCTTTTTTCCCTTTAACTTCTTCCTTTTTATAAGTCATTGAAGCTTTTTGTTTCTTTAATGTATTTGATTTTCTTTTCATGTTCATGTCCTTTCTTTCCTGTAATTGTGCGTAGGGGAACCGTTAATTCAAAATGAAGACGGTATTTCAAATAATGTTCAAAATATAAATCATTGGGTTTATAGACTCCAAAAAGCATGAGGGGGATGGTAAAGGCAAACACAAAACCGTAAACAAACCAATCTCCAAATTGCCAGAAAAAGAGATTCAAGCCCAAAACAATAATTGTGACAATAAAGGCTGGTAAAACAAAGATGATTTGCCTTGTAGTGAAACCTAACCAAGCCCTATGTTGGTATTTTGAGATGTCTTTAAAGACACGTGTATTCATGACTTTCCTTTCTAAAAAGGCTAAGAAGCAATTACTTCCTAGCCTTTATCTAATTACATACCTAAGATTGAGCGAGCCGTACGTTGAGAACCAACGAGGGCAATAATCAGTAAGATAGCTTGTACCAAACTACCAAACATAATCGCAAGTGATTGCAAGACTCCTGCACCATTTGAAACAGCTATTTTCCCAGCAGATTCAAACAAAGGAACAAGAGAAACAATCAGAAAAATAAGAACCCCTTGTACCGCATAGACCATAATATTTTTTAAATAGCCAATACCAATAGACTTCCATTCATCACTTAAAAATGTTGGAATCGTAAGAGGGGCAAATGGAATCATAAGGTAGAGTTGAATAAATCGAATAGATACCAAAAGATTAACCATGGCAGCACTTACTATCCGAACAAGCCAAATGAGGAGGGCGAAAAAGCCCACAATCATCCGGCCAATAAATCCTGACCCTTTTAATCCAGAGATGGTATCATACTTTGCCCCACCGTGAGCCACAATCGAGGCCACTTGCTCAATGGCGTGACTCGCAATCCCGATGATGGCTTCTACAATCACGGTAGTGTTGGTAATTACAACTGCGACCATAATATAACTAATCAACATCGGTGCTAATGCTTCAAAGGTCATCGCTCCTCCTGAGTTAGCAATTTTCTTTGCCATCTTCGAAAATTCTAAGATGAGAACAACTGATAAAATCGCAACTCCAAGAGGCTGCATGACGCTTTTAGTAATACTAGACATATAAGTCCAAACTGTTGGATTGTAGCTAGATAGAGATTTAATCAGATCTACCGTAGATTGTAAATCCACATTAAATCCTTCAAATAAATTTTCAGCTGATATTTTTTCAGATGCAAGGTAAACAAAGGGTGAGACTAAACTAAGATTCATGTCATTGTTTATCCTCCTAAATTGAAATTTGAGTTACAAAGGCTCCAGCAGCCCCGACCATAACACCACCGACAATTTCAAGAATGGCATTCCGAACACCTGGTCCACCATCTTTAATATTGGTTGCAAGGTTGACAATCCCTACAACAACGAGAAAGGCACCAACCGCAATCAATCCCTTCTGTAACAAAGACATAGCTTGTGCAAACATAGCACTTGCGTCTACTCCATAAACAAAACCTTTAAAATGCGTAATCATCTATTTCCTCTTTTCTATTTTTATTTTAAACTAGATTCAAAAGTTAAATCACGAATTCTAAGGCCTTCAAGATGATTTTCCTGACTTTGATTCAAAGGTTTGATCTGATAGTTCCACCACCGTTCATCGGTTTCTTGATTGGCTAGGTACTTCCAGTTTGGATGCTTAGTTGAATTGTACTTTTTGCTTTTAAAGACAGGCATATTGGCAATTCGAACCAAGCATTCATACCGTTTCATATTTCCGACTTCATCAGGTGTCATTAAATCACGAGCAATCTTTTGATGAGAAAGGGATCCTGAACCTGTTTGACCAAAGGAACGACTAGTATTTCGAACATCAATGGTTTGTTTACCGAGTAAGCCACTCATAAATTTAAAGGTATCTTCGTCATTACCACCTAAGTAGACTAAGCTATCACAGTTCCCAAGAATAGTTTTCCAAGCTTCTTTTTCTTTATAGAGTCCTTGAAGTTGAGCAATATTTTGTAGAATTGGAACGAGACTCATATTCCGAGAACGGACTGTTGAGGTTTGTTCAGCAAAATCTGGAATTTCTCCGATATTTGCGAACTCATCTAAATAGACTCTCACATGAAGAGGCAATTGACCCTTAAAATCAATATCTGCTTGTCTTGTTAGGGTTTGAAATACGGTTGAAAAAAAGAGGGCTGAAAGAAAGCGAAAGGTACTATCGTTATCTGGGATAACTAAGTAAACCATTGATTTTTCCTTGCCCCATGTCTTCATATCAAGGGTATCTCTTTTGGTCAAATCCATGACACTTTGAATATTGAAGAGAGCAAATTTAGCAGTGGTTACAGCTATAACAGAATCCAGAGTCTTATCCTTATAATTTTGAAAATCTTCCCAATTTCGCATGGTAAAATTTTCAGTTCCATACTTTTTAGCATAATTTTCAAATAGAATTTCTAAGACACTTTTTTCTTGATTTTCACCCTTGGATAAGTGTTTAATAAGTTTTGAGATTTCAGAAAAACTTGGATAACGCCCTCGTTTTTTTCGCTCTTCCACCTCTTTTTTTTGACGTTTCAACAAGTTTTGGTATTCTTTTTGACTTAAACGACTTTCTTCTATGAGCTGTTCTCTTGTTTTGGGTGGATTATAGAAATCGACCAAGTAAGAGGCTAAAGCTCGTACCAAAGTCATAGAAGCTTCATCCCAAAATGGATCACTACGGGAGCCAGAGCCTTTGGTGTTATTGAAATAAACCGTCAGCATGCGATTCAAATCATTTTCTGTCTCTATATAGCGAAAAGGATTGAAGCCATCTGAGTTCTTCATATTGACTAAATCTAGCACCTTTACTTGGTAGCCATGTTCTAAAAAGAGTTTGCCTGTCTTTTCGGCCAAGTGATCTTTAGGATCCACGACAATATTAGAACTATTCATCTGAATCAGATTGGGTTTCACAAAGCGAAATGTCTTCCCACTTCCTGAACCTCCAATCACCGCAATATTCTTATTCCTATCATATTGGGCTGGTTTTTTATCTAATAATGTCAGACGAACATCTTGTGCTAAGATCGTATCATGAGAAAATTCCTTACCGTAAAAGTGCTTCTTTTCTTTTAGAGTTCCAAAACGGGCGCTCCCGTATTCTACCCCTTCTCGGTATTGTTTTTTTCCAGTCTCTAAATAGAGATAAACCAGCAGCATCATCACAAAACCTAGTAGAAAAAAAGCACTTGATTTTCCAGTAAAAGAAACATTCCATGGCGACTGAAGAACTTCATCTTGACCTTCCATCAGGAGATGAGTCCATTTATCTAATGTATTTCCAGAATAGGAATCATACAAAAGCGTCAAACGATGAAAAAGATAGCCTAGTAAGATACCTAACAGTGAGAATAGTAGGAATTTCTTTCCACTGTACATCATCTCACCATCTCTTTCTGTTTGACGGCACCTTCTTGTCTAAAGGTAATTTGGGATTTAGCCTCATCAATTGCATCGTCTAATGACTTATCCATGGTAAAATCAGCTAATTTCTCCGGATCATTAACCATTTTTTCTAACAGATGGTCTAAATGATTGTCTAGAATCGAACGGTCTTTCGTGTAGAAATGTAGAGAATCCCCTTGCCAAGCGATGGCTAAAGGAATCTCTTCTTTTTCTAAAAAAGCTTTAAATTTCTCTATATCAATTGGTTTGTCTAAAAAATCTTTTTTCAGATTAATCGTATCAATCGAATAAGGAGATTGTAGCAATTCTTCTAATTTCTGCACCCCTATCTTATAGGCGGAATCCTGTGCTAAAGCCTGACGTCTAGACCATTCTAGAATCTTTAAAAGACTTTTGACAGTGAATAAAAGACTACGCTCAGCATATTGAACTGCCATTCGTTCCTGTTGTTCAGAGGACATCTGATGCCTCCTTCTTCACAAATAGCAGCTTTCCTTCTTTATAACGATAAGCTATCAATTTCTGACGTTGCTTAATCGACTTGACAACCTTCAGTAGATCTCTCGAATAAGGTTCTCGAAGAGTAACTTCTACTGCTTTCCCATTAAAGATACCAACACGTTTAAATTCAATGTAGTCTTTTTTGAGATGTCCTAAGCCCATACCAAAAGGAAAGTGATTAATCAATTGGATGGTACAACCACCTTTATTTCCCATTTGTTTCAAATCATACAAGTTTACTACCTTCATGATTAACTCCTTTATCTAGTTTGTCGCATCGTTTAAGTCTGGTAACGATAAACTCCGTGTCTGTTAGAAAATTCTCACACACGTCTTGTGCCAGTTGCCCTTCACAGGGAAAAACTCTCAGTCCCTACTTACACAGGCACGCTAATCAAGACGGAGTGGATTCAATTTTCAAAGAACAGGTAGCTTTATTATAGATAAGAGTAGTTGAAATTTTTATCACATTTTTGAGATTGTTGGAATAAAAAAAGCAACTCACTGCTTTACGAATGAGTTACTTTTGCACTAAAATATTTGTTGCATAATTTCCCTAATAGCCTGAACAGAGTTATCAAATGAGATATCTTTAGCATACTTAAATTGGCGTTGATAACGAATCCATAGCTCTTTCTGATAATCAGAAATTTCAATTCCTCTCACTTGTTCTTCCCAATTATAAATAGTATCTTTACTTTTACGTTTTTCTGCCGTATTCTCAAGTGCATTTTTTAATACTTCAAGATTAATCTCTTCTTTTCTAAGTTTATACAAGGTGAAAAGATCATATCGATCACGTGGGCGTGTCGAAGCTAATCCCCTACTAATGATCGTTTCTAACTTTTCAGCAAGTACAGTCTCTATATTATATGTCCATATCTTGATGCTTTCATTAGTAAAGATAGAAGTCATTGAATAAGTAATTTCTCTTGGTGTGATCTTATCACCAGTAGTAATATCAATAAAAACAACCTCCTTTAATGTATCAAAAGTTGCATTTAATTTTAATGAAAATCCTCCATATTCATCATCTTGGCGAATAGGTTCTAGCTTATCTACTGAAAATGAAAATCCATCAGTTTTAGAACAAAGAATCTCTTCAAAGATATGAATCAAATTTTCTCTGCTCATTTCGGTTCCCTTCAGAGTGACATCTAAATCCATTGTGGTTCGCTTATCTAGTCCAATCATTTGACCTATTAGATACCCTCCTTTTACAATGAACGAATCTCTATAAGAACTAGTAGAAATCAGCTTTAACACTTGCTCAATTAAATAATGTTGTTGTACTTGTTGAGCTGGAATTCCCTTATCTTTTGAAATGTTTTTGATTTTTGCTTTAAAGCCATTCGCATTTGAAAACATTAAGATAGTACCTCCGTATAAGATTGTAACTTATCAGTTACTTTAAATAGCTGGGCATAATAAAATAATTTGTGTAAATGAATTTTATTTTGTTGAAAATATTTTTTAAACGCTGGTGCAATAATTTGAAGATCCACCTGATGAACTGGTCTTAGGCATTCAACCAAAACTCGTTCAACTTCATAAACTTTAATAAATTGACCAGGAAGGCGCTCTATTTCAATAATTCCTTCACTATAGTGAGAGCGTAAAATAATAGGACATATATCTGCTTCCTTAATGTTTTTGGTATTCGTACCATAAGGAAAACTCATCGTCATGTTAGAAGGGATAGTCAAAGATAAACCATGTAACCAAAGTGCTGTCTCCAAAGAAAAGATTCCCTTTGGAAATCGATACTGAAGGACAAACCACTCATCTAAATAAATATCAGGTAAGCGATATAACCCTTTTTCTTCAGCATCGATTTTTCCTTCTGCAACCATTTTTAATAAGGTTTTGTAGTGTAAATTTTCATCTATTACTTGTTTAAAAGTTAAAAAACCATACTGATTGAAAGAGTTCATCAGTTTCTCTCTTTTATCAACCATATTATTCTCCTTTTTAGAAATAAAATGCTAACATCTACTATAAATGTTAGCATTTTATTTCTTTAAAATCAATTCATTTAGTTTTTTTATTTCAAAATTAATCCATACGTAAGACAGACCAGCTATTATAAAGAAGAAGTAATCCGATATTCTCTAGATAATCCTAATAGATGAGGAATGGAGGAGTTTGGGACTGATAGAATAATTCCAGGACAGTTCTCCATATCTGTCTGATAAATATATTTATACTGAGAAACATTTTTCTCAATAGTATTGGCCAAGCAATCCATCTTAACATTGAGAATATCAATCTGTCCATCAAAAGTCTTTAGCTATTCCAAAGTATAAGTCATTTGAATTTTCTCCTAAAAAAGAGAGAATCAAGTTGATTCCCTCTCTATGTTAGTTTTTACTTATTTTCCCTATAGGAAAGCGAGGATCTATTAAAAATTTCTTTTTTCTGTGAACTTCCCCACCTTTCGATAAATAAGATCCCCACTAACAAAAGGATAACCAGGCAAGGAAGTATAACCATCCCCATACTCCAATTTAGATTGACATTATCAATTTGCTTAGGTAATCTTCCAGACAAAATCTCCACT
Organism: Streptococcus timonensis; assembly: GCF_900095845.1. Lineage (GTDB taxonomy): Bacteria > Bacillota > Bacilli > Lactobacillales > Streptococcaceae > Streptococcus > Streptococcus timonensis. The sequence goes on along the minus strand of NZ_FMIX01000004.1, from coordinate 568,656 downwards.
GAACGCAAGTAAGTAAAGGGAATCAGATGCGCAATCCTCTGAAGAGGCTGAATGGTTTGGATACCAAACAATAAGCCAACTATCCCAATTAAGGAAATAAAGAGGACAGGCATTTTTTGCTTGAAAAAGTAAGCAATCAAGTAAACGACTTCCACAATAACGATAAAAGCCAAGAAAGTTAAGAGCAAGCTAGGAAATAACACATCTTGTATCTTTCCAATAGTTACCTCTTGATTCACTAAGCTATAAATCGGGTAGGGATAATCTAACTGTCCAAAGCCACTTATCAGACTTCCCACTAGAAAAGAAAATCCGCTGATTCCGATAAACAGCACAGTTACATAGCCCACTCCAACTCCAAGAGAGGACATTGCAAATGTCACTTTTGAAAAAGGATATAACTGAGCTGTGTCCAGATGATTTTGATATCTTTCTGCAAATAGTTGCGTTAGCATAAAAATAATAGCAATCACAAACAAGCTTGGGATGATAACCTCTAAAATCCAGACAATCTGATCAATCCCGTGGGTCGGATAATCTAAATTGTGCGCTTTTATGTTCAAGGGATATAAGGCTTGGTAAATCTTTCGCTCGCGGTCAACCCCCATTTTTAGTTCAGAGCTAGAAGTCGGGGTATTTGATATCCTTTCATAATTCTTCTCTTCATCTTGCCACTGCAAATAGTAGGCTTCTTTCCATCGCCCTTCTTTTAATAAAGTCAGAATTTCTGTCTTTTGAGTTAAATGATTTTTTTGCACGTCTAAATTATTTTTAGCAATTTGGTATTCCTCCGAGCTGGTGTCAGATATTTGGGAGAGTTTCTCTTCATATTCATTGATGACTCTCTCAATTGCTACAAGACGAGTTTCCAACTCTCCCTCCAAGCTAACTGAGTTTGCAGTCCGACTATTGAAATAAAAGGTAACACCGAGTACAGATACAAATAAAGCTAAGATAATCCAGTTTAAGCGACTTTTGAAAACTTTTTTCAATAAAAATAGACTAACATCTTTCATAAACTAAACCTCTTCTACCTGTCCCTGACGAATGGTTACGATGCTATCGCAAATCCCCACTAACTCCTCTTTGTAGTGGGAACTTAAAAGAACCAGCTGCTCTTGTCTATCGATTTCTGCTAGCCTATCAAAAAATTTCTGTCGATAATACTCATCTAAGCCATTTGTAATCTCATCCATGAGCCAACATTTCGCTTGACTGAGAAAATACATGGCAATCACCAAGCGTTGCTTCATACCTAAGGAATACTTGCGAATGGGAAGGCTGATATAATCAGACATTTCCCAGTAGGCGATTTCCTCCCTCAAGTTCAGGTCTGACTTCCAGATGTTTTTTATAAGACGAAGGTAGTCCATCCCACTTAGGTTACCATCCAGCCATTCAACACTTTCATAATAAAATAAAGAAGGAGGGACTGCGATATTTCCACTACTTATGGGAATTAAGTTGCTAATGGCGCGGAATAGTGTCGTCTTTCCAGAGCCATTGATAGCAAGAAGGCCATAAATCCTACCCTTTTTAAAGGTGAAATCCGCATCTTGCAAGATGACTTGTCGCGTTTTTAAGGTAACATGAGTAAGCCTTAACATATCCATCTCTCCTTCTTCTAAACGTTTAACTATTAATATCCGCCAGTATAGTAGTTTATGACCTCAAAACGTTCATAATTCCAGCCTCCGCCAACTCTATACTCAGAATAGCTTTCATAACGAGACCCTGACGGAATCCAAATATATTGATGGTCGTGATAGTTGGTAGTATACTCCCAAACAGTATTCCAATCATACCGATAACTCTTAGTGACTGTCACAGCAGATACAGTGGATTGAAAAAGACCAATAGATAACAAACTAGCTAATAAAACGACTTTTGCTAATTTCACATGGTTTTCACTTCACTAATATATTTACTTTAGAAAGCGCTTTAATTTTACCATTTTTTTATTTGTTATGCAATAGTTTGTTTGATTTGAAAAGTTTCACACTAAACGCTAGCAACTGAAATTTACTCTAAGACGACTCTGTTTTAGAGCTATTTGTCGTGCACCTTTTTCTGAGTCTTTTCGCTTTTGAACTCTTATATATCAAGAAAAAGAAAACCAGTGGAGGTTAGTCTAAGACAAATTTCCACTGATTTCACGTGTTTTTCTCATACTAAAAGCTAGGTTGTGGGAAACTGGAAGTTAGTTTTAGAAGTTACCTAAAAATCAGGTCACCTATTTTAAAAAAGCAGCAAACTATAAACTAGTAGGTTCCACACCAAATGTAGCTCCATACTGCCCCATAAGTCCGATTTATAGCGCACCATCCCTAAAAACATCCCAAGTGAAACATATAAACACCAAGCTAAAATGGTTCCTGGATGATGTACTAAGGCAAATAAAACACTTGTCAAAGCAACTCGAATATCTAATTTTCTAACCAAGTTCCATAAAATTTCTCGATACAAAAATTCTTCAACCATACTCGCATTGATTAAGAACAATAAAAATGAAAACCAAGGAACTTGATGTTGAAGCCCAATTAAGTTTGCTTGATTCGTGCTTCCTTGAGCATGAATCAGACTAAAACATAGACTTATAATCAGTAGGCTAACGAATCCAATACCAAGCCATTTCATCCTAGTTTTCATATTGACCTTATGCGCTTGTTTACGTTGACCATACATCCATAAAAAAGAAATGAGCGACGCACCATAAAGAATCTGTAGTATAGTTAACTCACCTATACAAAGCAATTTCAGTAAGTATAGAGATAGCAATAGGACATTAACTTGTTGGAATATATAAACTGGAATTATTCTTTTCATAGTTACCTCCGAAATAAATCTTCATAATCTAAATCTAATACCTGCACAATCCTTTCTACCCATGGACTTTGAGGCATTCGTTGTTCCATCTTATAGTGGCGAATCTTTTGATACAAACGATTCAATTCACTTGGATAGTGAAACTCTCCCGCAAACATTTTTCTGGTTAACTCAATCCAGCTGATATTTCTTTCAGCCAAAATAATGGACAAGTTCTCCCAAAATCGTTCAGCCATATTACTTCTCCTTTAGTTAGATAAATAATGTGTTTGTGCCATGTAAATCAATTGTTTCGTATCTCTTGGCAATAAAGCTCTAGCCTCTTCCAAATTCAGATTTGGATAAACCCGCTTATTTGAAACCGCAAGAGGAAGTCTGATGGTTAGTTCAGGATTTTTTAAAATCATCTCAACGAAATCCGTTAATCTTAGATTGTCACGGTTCTTAAATCGTAATAAATTGGGAGATAAAAATTCAAAACAATCTGAAGAATAGCTCATCATCTCAATTAATTTATCCTTTGTCATTTCAGAAACTGAATGACAAGATACCTCTATGCCATAGTTTTGGAAGAAGTCTAAAAGAAGTTGATTTCTTTGGCTATTTTTACTTAGATAGAGATCAATCATGGGAGACCTCCCAAAGATTCGGTTCCATTTGATATTCTGAGACGATTAAGGAATCTAATAAATTTGAGAAGTTAATCGGTTTCTTATCTTCATCAGAAGCTTTTACAGTTACTTGGGTTGTAAGTATTCCCTCTTTTCCCTCGGCTCGATAGCCTTGTCCATATAAAATAAAAACGAGATTTTGATGATCATCTACAAAGGCATCAACCCCATTCTTTATGTCTTGACTTTCAAGGAATTCCATAACGTTTTGAAGATAGGACTCGTAAAATAGTGGGTAGTTGTGTTTTTTATGGTAATCATCTAAAAATGTTACTTCAAACTCACATGGATAATTGGGTATCAAAAATAATTGTTCATCCAGCTGTTTGATTTCTGCATCATGTAATTCTGTTTCTAATTCATCACAATCTAGTATTGATTCTTTATTTAATGCTTTCATCTTTTTCCTCTATTTCTTTTAATTTCTTTGCGATTGCGGCAATCACAGGAACGGTTACACTATTACCAGCTTGTTTATAGAGCTGACTATTACTAGAGACTTTTCTAGCGGCTTCAAAAGCCCAATCAGGAAAGCCCTGCAAGCGAAAACACTCTTTAGGAGTGATTCGTCGTATCCTCAAACGGTAAAATTGTCCATCTATTAATACACCGGCTACATGATAAACTTGTTTATCTTCTCCTTCATAACTAGCAACTACTACTCCCATTTGTCCACTAGTTGTTAACGTATTCGCTATACCTTTTCCAACTCTACCACGACGATACTGAGAACTTGGTCTTTCCAAATTGATTGAATCTCCTATTTCTGCTTGAGCGTATCCTTTCTTCGTTGCTTCCCGTACTTTTAGAAATTTGATTGGTTCTGGAATTAGTATTTTGGGAATTTTATCTCCACCTTGCATTGTAGTCAGTGTTGGAGATAACCCCTCACTTCCATAAACTCGACCAGTTTCCTTAAAGCTAGTTGGTAAATCTCCAACAACGACAATACCATGGCGATCTTGAGTATTTAAAGTAAACATTGGCTCTTGATTATCCTTGAAACGTCTACCATTTTGTCTTTTTTCTAATCTGTCTGGTGTCATACAAGGAATCGCAACTTTAAATCCTTCTCCTTTTCCACGAACTAAGGTTGGCGCAAGACCTTCTGAATAATAGACTTTACCGCTCATTCCACTTTTTGATGGATTCAAATTCCCTAATGTTTTTAAAATCTCAGAGTTAGTTGCTTGACCTTCTCGTCTGAAAGGAAATAAGAGTCTGGTACTTTTCTTTCTAGAATGTCCGATAATAAACACCCTCTCTCTGTTTTGGGGAACGCCAAAATCCTTACTGTTAAGCACCTGCCACTCAACATCAAACCCCAACTCATCAAGTGTGGTAAGGATTGTGGTGAACGTCCGTCCCTTATCGTGATTGAGTAGGCCTTTAACATTTTCAAGAAAAAGAAAACGTGGTTGGATTTGTTTGGCCGCCCGAGCAATTTCAAAGAACAAAGTTCCTCTAGTATCTTCAAATCCCAATCGTCTTCCTGCGATAGAAAATGCTTGACAAGGGAATCCCCCACAGATGATATCGACTTTCCCTCTAAGTTTTTTAAATTCGTCATCTGAAACATCTCGTATGTCATGAAATTCAATTTCTCCTTCCGTTTGAAAAATGGACTTATAAGATTCTCTAGCAAATTTATCAATCTCACAAAATCCAATACACTCGTGTCCAACACTTTCCATTCCAAGCCGAAATCCACCTATACCTGAAAATAAATCAATAAATCTCATTTCTTGATCACCCCTTTCTGATCTACAATCAATGTCCAAAGAGTCAAACCACTTGAAATTAAAATGATCATAACTAATATCCACTCGATTGGCGACATTTAACCACCTCCTTTTCTAACACGGTTATTCCAAACAGAATACAAGCCGTTAAACACAAATTCAGCAAGCACTTCCGCTCGTCTAACAAAGCGAACATTATCTAGAGCATACCGATAGATTCTCTCAAAATCAGTCATAGCAATTTCACTGGCTGTTTCAGAAAAACCCTCTCGTCTAAATTGATCTTGCACCAATCCACAAATATAATCTCGATCATATTTTGTGACCTTCTCTACTTTTCTTTTCAAGATAGGTTGAGTATTCCTATCCTCCTCCTCACTAAATAAAGAATCAGTCTCACTATATTTAGTCTCACTAACTTCAGTCTCACTAGGGGCTGAATATGAGACGGGGGCCGTTTCATTTTCAACCTGCCCTAGTCTCTTTTTAACACTAGGCCTGTCAGAAATAGATACTGGGGTAGAAGATAATTCCCCTAAATAAATCTTATTAGCTAGTCTTCCTTTCTCACTTGAAGACTGTTGAACTTCATCAATTAAGTCATATTCTTTAAGAGTCTTTTTGATGGACAGTAATTTGGACTTCGAACAACCTAACAGCCTCATCAGTTTAGAATTAGAAAATACTAAATAGACCGCGTCTTCCTCATCTATCCAACCACGATTGAGAGATAATTCTAAACGATCTTTTAAAATAGAATAAGCCACCTTTACTTCTAGTTTCATATCCATATATTTCTCATCTTCAAAAAGAGTTTTAGGTAATTTATAATACCTTTCTGAAGTTTGGTATTGATTTGCGGTAATTCGTTTCATAGCGCTCCTCCAAGTTCTTTGAGTATTAAATCTCCACTTGATTCCAATCGAACCAAGCCACTTTTTTCTAATTCAGCCATAAGAGAGATGGCTTCAACAATGTCAATTCCCATTTCACGTACTAAAAATGAAATGACAATATAGCGTGATGATTGTAATTCTTTTGTCATTTTCCCTCCATAAAATAAAAAAAGGAGAACAATATTCAACTGTTCTCCAAAATAATTTTATTAAAAAGAAAAACCCTGCCAAATTAATTTTTGGTAGGGTTTTTGGCAGGAAACTAAATTAATTTATCAGTTTCTAAAATGTGTTCACGATTCTAAAAGGCTGATACTATAGTATTCCGAATTCTAATTGGTATATGCCTCTTATTTAAGAGTAACTGAAGCTCCAGCTTCTTCCAATTTAGCTTTGATTTCTTCAGCTTCTGCAGTTGGAACGCCTTCTTTGATGACACCTGGTGCACCATCAACAAGTTCTTTAGCTTCTTTAAGTCCAAGACCAGTAATTTCACGTACAACTTTGATAACGCCGACTTTCTTGTCACCAGCAGCTGTCAATTCAACGTCAAATGAGTCTTTAGCAGCACCAGCGTCAGCAGCACCAGCTGCAGCAACAGCTACAGGAGCAGCTGCAGTTACACCAAATTCTTCTTCGATAGCTTTTACAAGGTCGTTCAATTCAAGGATTGAAGCTTCTTTAATTTCAGCAATAATATTTTCAATGTTCAATGCCATTGTTATTTCCTCCAAATAAGTTTAAATTTAATTTTGTTATTTTTTTGTAGCTAGGCTACGCTGCGTAGCTTATAATTAAGCTGCGTCTTCTTTGTTGTCTGCAACCGCTTTGACTGCAAGAGCAACGTTGCGCACTGGCGCTTGAAGTACAGAAAGGAGCATAGAAAGAAGTCCTTCGCGGTTTGGAAGAGTTGCAAGAGCAACGATTTCTTCTTTTGATGCGACAGCGCCTTCGATTGCACCACCCTTGATTTCAAGTGCTTCAGCGTTTTTAGCAAAGTCGTTCAAGATTTTCGCTGGTGCGATAACATCTTCGTTAGAAAATGCTACTGCAGATGGTCCAACAAAAACAGATGCAAGATCTTCAAGTCCAGCTTGTTCAGCCGCACGACGTAAGATTGAGTTTTTAATAACTTTATACTCAACTTCGCTTCCACGAAGCTCACGACGAAGAACTGTATCTTGCTCAACTGTCAAACCACGAGCGTCTACAACGACGATAGATGCAGCAGCTTTCATTTTCTCAGCCACTACGTCAACTAGTTCCGCTTTCTTAGCAATAATTGCTTCACTCATTAGTGTGTTCACCTCCGTAATTATTTTGCTTGGGGAATTTTTCCAAAAGAAAAACGCGCCCAAACCTAGACACGAAAGTACAATACGCTTCTTTTTACATGATACGTTTTGTCCTCGGTAGGATTTTTATGAGTCTTGCTCCCCTACTGTCTTAGGCAGTTTTTTCAAACCATCAATTAGTTTAACATACTTGAGAATATAAAGCAAGAGTTTTCTCCTGTTTTTTTAAAAATTTTGTCTTTTTTATTTTAGATTGAAATGTACATGTGACATGAGTTTCTATACTTGACATGTCTGTTTATTTATTGTACTATACAACTGTATATACATTTAAAAAGGAGTTATTATGAATACACATAAGAAAACACAATTTATGACTTTGACAGCACTGCTGACTGCAATCGCAATCCTCATCCCCTTAATAATGCCCTTCAAGATTGTTATTCCACCCGCTTCTTACACTCTAGGAAGCCACGTTGCAATCTTTATTGCTATGTTCCTTTCTCCTTGGATGGCAATCTTTGTCATTATAGCTTCTAGCCTAGGATTCCTCATGGCTGGTTATCCAATTGTCATTGTACTTCGAGCTTTCTCCCATATCTTTTTCGGAACTTTGGGAGCCTTCTATCTGCAAAAACATCCTCAAACCTTAGATAATCCAAAATCCTCTTTGATTTTTAACTTTATACTAGGTTTGGTTCATGCCATCGCAGAAGTTTTTGCTTGTATTATCTTTTATGCGGGAACTGGAACAAATGTAGAAAATATGTTCTATGTCTTATTTGTCTTGGTCGGTATTGGTACAATTATTCATAGTATGGTAGACTATTACTTAGCATTAGCTGTTTATAAAGCATTGAAAAAACGCCGTTAAGCTTAAGAAAGAAGAATATGACAAAAAATCGAAAAGAAGCACTTCTACAACTCTTAGAAAAAGCTCAAAAACCTCTAAACGGAAAAAGCTTAGCAGAACATTTTCATGTCACTCGCCAGATTATCGTTCAGGACATTGCAGTTCTTCGTGCAGACGGTGCTCCTATCTTATCAACCAATCGTGGCTATATTTATAAAGAAAGCAAAACCAATCCGTATGTTCACAAGCTGTTTAAAGTAAAGCACGAGATGGAAGAAATCGGTCAAGAACTTCTAGCTATCGTCGATAATGGGGGGCGTGTTCAGAACACCTTGATTGATCATCCTGTCTACGGGGAAATTGAAACCTTGCTCAAACTCTCTTGTCGCCGTGACGTTCAGCATTTTTTAGAGCAAGTCGAACGGTCTGACTTTAGAGCACTTTCTGAATTAACAGATGGCGTCCATTATCACCTAGTCGAAGCTGAAAACGAACAAGACCTCCTCTATATCGAGAAGGCCTTGGACAAGTTAGGTTATTTAGTAAAGGATTAGAATATCTTCTTTTCCCATCCATCTTCTGTACGATGACGATAGAAAAATCCTGACTTATCTGGAGCTTCCATCATCTCCATCAAGGGTAACATATCATAGGCCAGATTCAAATTTGGAATCTGGTCTTTTTGTACCCAGGAAACTTCTCCTTCATCTGAGGAACGAAGGGTACCAGAGAACTCAGTAGCCTTATAACAAAAGACAATATAACGCTCACCTGTATCCAGTGGCCAATTTTTAATACCAACTAGTTGAGGATTTCTGATAGTTAGACCTGTTTCTTCATAGATTTCACGAATAACAGACTCTGCAAAGGCCTCTCCATCTTCAATATGACCTCCTGGAAAAGTATAACCAGACCAGTGGTTACTTTCGGGTGATCGATACTGCATAACCACGCGCTTCTTTTCAAGATCTTCAATCAGACAAATATTTGTTAAAATCGTTAATTGTGCTCGAGACATAGGATTCACTTTCTAAGGGTTAATTTTCTATCATGTACTTAACTTCAGACTTCATAATCAAAGGATTAATCCAGTCGTGATACTCTCGAATATCATCAAGAAAAAATCCTCTATTAATCCTTATCTCTTTGTCCTTACTATTGACTTGATAGTCTATACTGATAGGCATAGCTGAGTCTGGAATAAAAGATAGGAAAAAGAATATCACTAACCAGATTAAAAGAGCGAAAAAGCCACTGAGAGTCTGAAAAATTAAATGATGCCATTGAAAGATTCTAGTTTTATAGAAGATAGTCCATGGATGAATAAATAAAGTAAGGCAAAGACAAAATAACCAGATGTTCCACACAATAGGTGTAAAAGCAAAACCGAACAAGCCTAAGATAAAATGAATCAGGACAAATACAAGAAACATAAGGTAAAGAATCCTAAATATAGTTAGATGTTTTAGCATGATTAACTCCTTTTCTTTTTAATATATTTGGAAATTAAAATGATCAAAGTAGCCACTAAGAAGAAGGTTATATAAGTAAGAATTGGGAACCAAATATAGCGATGATCTAAGGTTAGCAAGGAAGGAATACTCTTTCTGTTTCGACTCGATATTCCAAAAAACAAGTGAAACAACAGACCTACTCCATTTAGGTACAAGAATGGATCTGCAAAATCATGTACTGTCAGCATTCCATCAAAAGTATATCTAAAAACACCGTGATAAAGCATGTTCGCTAAGAATATAAGATTCAGAAAGAGCGGAAAGACATAATTGAAGTTTTGATAGGGTTTTGGAATAAGAGTTGTTCCAAACAACAAATAGAATACCCCAAAAGCTGATAAAAAAAATATACTACTATCTAATAGAAAAGCTATTTTTGAATGTTGTAACAACCACAATTTTACTTTATCTAGCCAGCTCATTTTTCGATTTGGCTTATGGGACTTTTTTGATTTTTTCTCTTTTTTATTATCTTGTTTCATGATAGTTTCTTCACTTCTGCTGCGACCTTTTTGAGATGCTGTTCCCGCATACTAGCGGTATTCACATCCCGGCCGACTTCACCTAGTATGCAAACCCGCTTGGTTTTAATTCCACAGTGATTCAAGACGGCATTTTTCAAAACTGAGATGCCATAGCTATCTGGAATGTTGATAGGACCCGAAAAGATTTTGTACCACCAAGTGGGCGCCATGGAGGTTGCGTAAATACTGGCTGTTTTCCCTTTTAATAACTTTTTAAACTGCTTACCTCTAAGGTAATTCCAGATAAAACTCCCCTGATCATTAGCAGAGTACGCAATTCCTGGCGTGAAAACACGATCAATCCAACCCTTCAATAAACTAGGCATACTACTCCACCAAATTGGATAAACAAAAATGAAATGATCTGCCCACTGAATTAATTCCTGAGAACGAAGGATAAAAGAATCTTCGTCCATACGTTTTCGATAGCCATAACGTAAAACAGGATCAAAGTCCTCTTCATTAAGGTTGATGACTTCAAGTTCATGGCGACCTGAGTCAATGTTTTCTACAATGGTTTGAAAAATAGCCTGACAGTAACTTTCCTTATCAGGGTGTCCATTGATGACTAGAATTTTCATTCGTTCTCACCTTCATTTCTTTGTTTCATTCTATCTCTTTCACTCTTTACACTTGATTAATTGATAATAGTTCAAATATTGATAGATATGTCTTTAGGAATCTTTATTTAAAGAACACACCATCCGCAATTCCTTAACAGGTTTTCCAAGTTCAAGTATTTTTTCTTGACCATCAACAGTAAAACCCATTTTTTGATAGAAAGCAATGGCTCGCTTATTCTCTTTCAATACCCATAAATAAATCTCAGAAAAATGATCGAGAGCAACAAATGCAGCATGCATTAACTGTTCACTCACACCTTTTCCATAGTAATCTTTTAAAACATATAAGGCTATGATTTCACCAGCTTGAATGGCCTTATCACGAAAGTTTCCATAACTGATAAAACCAACTACCTTCATGCCATCCATCGCGATAAATGTATTTTCTGGATATTTTTGACTAAAGAATCGACATCTTTCTAATGTCATCGTCTCCTGAAACTCTGCAGGTAAAAGGTCATCATAAGCCTCTCTCCACGTTTGCCAGTGAACGAGGGACTTGCCTTCTATCTCTTCAGGAGTTTCCATCTGTTTGACAGTGATGACCATTTGCTTCCTCCCATTCTTCTCTCAAAATGCCATATTTAATACTATCAAAATATTTGCCTTGATAATAACGAACTTTTGGAATATGAGCTTCTTTTTTCATTCTTAATTTCTCAGCCAATTTCATCATACCAAAATTTCCTGACCAAGTTGTCAAACCAAGATGCTCCAACTCCAAGTAATCCTGAAATGTCCGATCTATCCACTGTAGCATAGCAGCTTTTCCAATTCCAGAGTTCCAAAATTTGTTATCATAAATACAAATTCCCAATTCCATCCATCTTGTTTGTTTACATACCCAGTAGCGCGAAACAGTCCCAACTAATTTATCATCAACAAAAATACCAAGGCGATTTGAGTTGTTTAGGGTAGATTCTGATTTTTGTAGTTTAAATTCTTGAAAATTAGGAAAATGCTGATAATCGTCATAATAGGGAGCATCATACTGCTTCCAAATTGGATTAGATTGTGAATAAGCAATTTCCCACAAAGACACCAAATCTTCTTCAATTAGTTTTCTTAAATCGATCATATTTATTCCTCAATCCAACGCCTTGACTTCCAACATCATATCACGAATCTGGGCTGCTAGTTCAAAGTCAAGCACTTCGACGGCTTCTTGCATTTGTTTTTCCAGTTTCTTAACCAATTCTTTACGTTCTTGTTTGTTAAGGCTATTGATATCGACTTCCTTGTCCTCTTCCTTGGCAACTACCTTGGTTACAGAGATTAAGTCACGGATTTCTTTCTTAATCGTTTGTGGCACGATACCGTGTTCTTCATTATAGGCCATCTGGATTTTCCGACGACGAGCTGTTTCATCGATGGCTTTTTGCATAGATTGAGTCATAGTATCAGCATACATGATGACATGCCCCTTACTATTACGAGCTGCACGACCGATGGTCTGAATAAGTCCACGCTCATTACGAAGGAAACCTTCCTTGTCGGCATCGAGAATAGCAACCAAACTTACCTCTGGAACGTCAATCCCTTCACGGAGCAGATTGATTCCGACCAAGACATCAAATACACCCAAACGCAGGTCACGGATAATCTCCGTTCGCTCCAAGGTTTTGATATCCGAGTGCATGTATTTAACCTTGATACCCATTTCTTTGAAGTAATCAGTCAAGTCTTCAGCCATTTTCTTGGTCAAGGTTGTAATAAAGGTACGTTCGTTCTTTTCAACACGGGCATTGATTTCACCCAAAAGATCATCAATTTGTCCCATAGTTGGGCGCACTTCTACTTCTGGATCCAAAAGACCAGTTGGACGAATGATTTGCTCAATAACGGTATCAGTCTGCTCGTGTTCATAATCACCAGGTGTCGCTGAAACATAGACGATCTGGTGAACATGACTTTCAAACTCTTCACGACGGAGAGGACGATTATCCAAGGCAGATGGCAAACGGAAACCATAATTCACCAACATTTCCTTACGTGAACGGTCTCCATTATACATGCCCTTTATCTGTCCCATGGTCATGTGGCTCTCATCAATCATAATCAAAAAATCATCTGGGAAGAAGTCCAGAAGAGTATAAGGAGGCTCTCCTTCACTCCGTCCATCCATGTGACGGGAGTAGTTTTCAACGCCGTTTGTATAGCCCATCTCACGGAGCATCTCGATATCGTACTCTGTCCGTTGTTTCAAACGTTGCGCTTCAAGGAGCTTACCTTCCTTCTCAAAGATAGCTAACTGCTCCTCCAACTCAGCCTCAATCTTAGCAATGGCTACTTCCATATGGTCATCATTGGTCACGAAGTGGGTAGCTGGGAAAATCGCCAAATGATCCACTTCGCCCAGAACTTGACCAGTTAGAGCTTCGACTTCACGAATACGATCAATCTCATCTCCGAAGAACTCAACACGAAAGGCATGCTCATCACGAGAGGCTGGGAAAATCTCCACCACATCCCCACGTACACGGAATCTTCCACGCTGAAAATCGATGTCATTGCGCTCAAACTGGATATCCACCAAATCATTGAGCAATTTATCTCGAGAAATCTCAAGACCCGGACGCAAACTTACCACACTATCAGCATATTCCTTCGGCGAACCCAAACCATAGATACAAGAAACTGATGCCACAATGATAACGTCATTACGCTCCAAGAGAGCTGAAGTTGCTGAGTGGCGAAGTTTATCAATTTCATCATTGACTGAACTGTCTTTTTCTATATAAGTATCGCTTGAAGGCACATAGGCTTCTGGCTGGTAATAATCATAGTAAGATACAAAATACTCAACAGCATTTTCAGGGAAAAATTCCTTGAACTCCCCATAGAGCTGGCCTGCTAGTGTCTTATTGTGGGCGATGACCAGGGTCGGTTTATTGACCTGGGCAATGACCTGGCTCATGGTATAGGTCTTCCCCGTACCAGTCGCTCCCATCAGGATTTGCGCCTTCTCACCACCCTCGATGTTATCCACCAACTGCTCGATGGCCTGCGGTTGATCCCCAGACGGTTGGTATTTGGAGACAAGTTTAAATTTGTTATTTACTTTTCTATCTATCATGACCGTTCCTTTCGTTTATATAGTCATTCATTTCTTGATCTGAGAAAACCTCTCCTCTATCAACGGGAATTCGTATGATTTGGTTCTTTGCAACATATTTTCTCTTCTTTGGCAACTGAAAACCAAGTTTTTTATCGAATTTGATCGCCGTCTCACTATCTTTGAATAGTATCATCAGAACCCGGTATCTTTTATTATCACCCAATTCAAATTGGGGGTATAAAAAGTATTCAATCCGCTTCAAATAATAAAGAAGAGAGGAAGAGCGCTTAATATCGGCTATGGGACTTGACCAATCTTTCATGACAAGGTCGATATCAGATAAGGGGATTTCAAACGTTTTTCGGCCAAAAAGTTTTCCATAATAGGTGAAGGTCTGCTCATCTACTTCTATTAATTTCTTTGTTTTACTAAAATTCATCATACCATCTACCGCATAAATACCGAAATATAGCGGAAGCAGAAGAAGGAAAAAGACAAAGAGTTTACCAAAATAATCATCATACAAAGAATCATTTAAAAGGGAAGAAATAATCAACCACAATGGAACGAGAGAAAAAAACAGGCCCAATGCAATTTGAACTTTAAGCAAGCCTCTGTCAAACTTAACAATCATCTTTTCTCCTTTCTAAGTACTCCTTCTATTTTACCATAAAAAGGAAAGAGTTTCTTTTTCTCAACAGACTACCTCATTTTGCCATATGTTATATCTTCTGACATGAAAACATAAAACATTTGCCGTTCTTTAAATTTTTTGATATAATTTGAAAATATCTTGAAAGGAGACATCACATGAAGAAAAAAATTCTAGCTTGTTTGCTAATTTTATTTCCTATTCTTTCACTAGGAATAGCAAAAGCCGACACAGAAAAAACCAAGTATGTTATCGCCAGTGACTCATCTTTTGCGCCATTTGTTTTCCAGGACTCAAGCAATCAATACACTGGTATCGATATGGATCTAATCAAGGCAATCGCTGAAGACCAAGGTTTTGAAATCGAGGTTACCAATCCAGGTTTTGATGCTGCTATTAACGCAGTCCAATCTGGACAAGCAGACGGTATCATTGCAGGTATGTCAGTGACTGATGCTCGTAAAGAAACTTTTGATTTCTCTGATTCTTACTATACAGCAAATACCATTCTTGGTGTTAAAGAATCAAGTACCATTTCTTCTTATGAAGATTTGAATGGTAAGACTGTTGGTGTGAAAAATGGTACTGCTTCACAAACCTTCTTAACAGAGAATCAAAGCAAGTACGGTTACAAGATCAAAACTTTTTCCGATGCTGCATCTATGTATGATAGCTTAAACACTGGTTCAATTGATGCCGTTATGGATGACGAACCTGTTATTAAATATTCTATCGGTCAAGGACAAAAGTTAAAAACACCAATCGCAGGTACACCAATCGGAGAAACTGCCTTTGCAGTTAAAAAAGGAAGTAATCCAGAATTGCTAGAGAAGTTTAACAAGGGACTCGCAAACCTTAAGGCGAATGGAGAATTCCAAAAGATTCTTGATAAGTATTTAGCTAGCGGTTCTACTACTACAACTTCAACCGCTGATGAAACAACTATCTGGGGCTTATTGAAAAACAACTACAAACAACTTCTCAGCGGACTTGGAATTACCCTCTCATTAGCACTCATTTCATTTGTTATTGCGATTTTCATCGGAATCATCTTTGGTATGTTTAGTGTCAGCCCTTATAAATCACTTCGTTTGATTTCAGAGATTTTCGTTGACGTTATCCGTGGTATTCCATTGATGATTCTCGCAGCCTTCATTTTCTGGGGAATTCCTAACTTTATCGAATCTCTTACAGGCCAACAAAGTCCAATCAACGACTTTGTCGCTGGTACTATCGCACTTTCCCTAAACTCAGCTGCCTACATTGCTGAAATTGTTCGTGGTGGTATCAAGGCTGTTCCTGTTGGACAAATGGAAGCCAGTCGAAGTCTTGGTATTTCATATGGAAAAACCATGCGTAAGATTGTCTTGCCACAAGCAACCAAGCTCATGCTTCCAAACTTCGTCAACCAATTTGTTATCGCTTTGAAAGATACAACGATCGTATCTGCAATCGGTTTGGTAGAACTCTTCCAGACTGGTAAGATTATCATTGCTCGTAACTACCAAAGTTTCAAAATGTATGCAATTCTCGCAGTTTTCTACCTTGTGATTATCACTCTTCTAACTAGACTAGCAAAACGCTTAGAAAAGAGGATTCAATAATGGCAAATTTAAAAATTGACGTTCATAACTTACATAAACAATATGGTAAAAACAAAGTCCTTAAAGGAATTTCAGCAAAATTCTATGAAGGAGATGTTGTTTGTATCATTGGACCTTCTGGTTCAGGTAAGTCAACTTTCTTGCGTAGCTTAAATCTCCTCGAAGAAGGAACAAAAGGAAGCATCACAGTTAATGGCTATGATTTGACGGATAAATCTACCAACGTAGACCATGTTCGTGAAAATATCGGAATGGTGTTCCAGCACTTCAATCTCTTTCCACATATGACCGTATTGGAAAATATCACTTTCGCTCCTGTAGAACATAAATTAATGACTAAGGCTGAAGCTGAAAAATTGGGTATGGAACTCCTTGAAAAAGTTGGGCTTGCTGACAAGGCCAATGCCAATCCTGAAAGCCTATCCGGTGGTCAAAAACAACGTGTAGCTATCGCTCGCGGTTTAGCTATGAACCCTGATATTATGCTCTTTGACGAGCCAACTTCTGCCCTTGACCCTGAGATGGTCGGTGATGTTCTCAAGGTTATGAAAGAGTTGGCTGAACAAGGCATGACCATGATTATCGTAACCCACGAAATGGGATTTGCTCGTAAGGTTGCCAATCGAGTTATCTTTACAGCAGACGGTGAATTCCTAGAAGATGGGACACCTGATCAAATCTTTGACAATCCACAACACCCTCGTCTAAAAGAATTTTTGGACAAGGTCCTCAATGCTTAAAAAACTGCAAGGGAAACCTTGCAGTTTTTTTCTTACTTATATTGGGATTTTGGATTTTTTTGAAAATTATGATAAAATAGAAGGTATCAAAATGAGGGTTTCCTCATGCCTAGAATATCTAGGAAAGTAAATAGAAATTAGGTAGCTGGATGTCATCAAAAGTTATTGTTACAATTTTCGGTGCTAGTGGAGACTTGGCCCATCGCAAGCTCTACCCTTCACTTTTTAGACTCTATAAATCAGGTAATCTTTCAGAGCATTTTGCTGTAATTGGAACTGCTCGTCGACCATGGAGTAAAGAATATTTTGAATCTGTTGTTGTCGAATCTATTTTAGACTTGGCAGATAGCGCAGAAGAGGCTCAAGAGTTCGCTAGTCACTTCTACTATCAAAGCCATGATGTCAATGATACAGAACACTATATCGAATTACGCAAACTTCAGGCAGAGTTAAATGAAAAGTATCAAACTGAAAACAACAAACTCTTCTTTTTATCTATGGCACCTCAGTTCTTTGGAACTATTGCTAAACATCTCAAGTCAGAGCAAATCGTTGACGGTAAAGGCTTTGAACGTTTGATTGTTGAAAAACCTTTCGGTACTGACTATGAGACCGCAAGCAAACTAAATGAAGAGCTTCTAGCTACTTTTAACGAAGAGCAAATCTATCGTATCGACCACTATCTTGGTAAAGAGATGATTCAGAGTATCTTTGCAGTTCGTTTTGCCAATATGATCTTTGAAAATGTTTGGAATCGTGACCACATCGATAATGTTCAGATTACATTTGCAGAACGCCTCGGTGTTGAAGAGCGTGGAGGCTACTACGATGAGTCTGGTGCCCTTCGTGATATGGTACAAAACCACACACTTCAACTTCTTTCTCTACTTGCTATGGACAAACCAGCAAGTTTTACCAAAGATGATATTCGAGCTGAAAAAATCAAGGTCTTTAAAAACCTCTATCATCCAACAGATGAAGAACTCAAAGAACAATTCATTAGAGGCCAATACCGTTCTGGTAAAATTGATGGTATGAAGTACATTTCTTACCGTAGTGAACCAAATGTTAACCCAGAATCAATGACAGAAACCTTTGCTTCAGGCGCTTTCTTTGTTGAAAGTGACCGTTTCCGTGGTGTTCCATTCTTCTTCCGTACAGGTAAACGAATGACTGAAAAGGGAACGCATGTCAATATCGTCTTTAAGCAAATGGATTCCATTTTTGGAGAGCCTCTAGCACCAAATATTTTGACCATCTATATCCAACCAACAGAAGGTTTCTCTCTCAGTCTTAACGGTAAAGAAGTTGGAGAAGAGTTCAAACTTGCACACAATTCGCTTGACTACAGAACTGATGCTACAGCTACAGGTGCTTCACCAGATCCTTATGAAAAGTTAATCTACGATGTATTGAATAACGATTCAACTAACTTTAGCCATTGGGAAGAAGTTAGCGCTTCTTGGGAATTGATTGACCGTATCGAGAAGTTGTGGGCTGATAATGGCGTTCCTCTTCATGATTATAAATCAGGTAGCATGGGACCACAAGCCAGCTTTGATTTACTTGAAAAATACGGTGCTAAATGGACATGGCAACCTGATCTACAGCCAGCTGACCGACAGTGAAAACCAGTATTATGATGAAGAGACCAGGCTGTATTACAACCTGATGCGGTATTATGAGCCTGAGGCCGGGCGGTTTGTAAATCAAGACCCGATTGGGTTGGTAGGTGGGGATAACCTGTATCAGTTTGCGCCAAGCTGGGCTGACTTTTTAGGTTTGTCATCAACACCTGTTACTATTACATTAAAATTTGTTACTGGAATGTCTCGTCGAGAATTCCAACGAAAAGCAGAAACATTAAAAAAACTCGGTGATGCAGGAAAATTAGTAACAATAGAAAAAGTTAAACGAGATCCCTCTGTAACTAAATGTTACAAAAGTGATTTAATTAAAAGAGTTTGGAGACAATATTAAGCCCGAAATCGAGACTTTGCAAATAAATTAATTGAGAGGGTAAAAAGAATAATGCAACCTGATTTGGAAATTGTTATGAATTTATCTTAAATAATTAAACATTATAGAAATTGTTTGTCTGACTTGCCTGATGCTCCTTTATACGGAAATATTCCTCAAGGTGCGGATAGGATAAGTGAACATCTAGAGCAATTTTTGGCACCTGAACATAAACAATTTTTATTATTATGTAATGGGGGTTCTTTTGGAGATATAGAATTATGGAATACAGAAGAGATATTGGATAGACAATATAGAGTACCAAAAAATATACAAGACTATACTTATGAAATAGGACAAGTTTTATATGAACCAATTTTTTTAAATAGGCTCAATGATCAAGTAACATTTAATGTTGATAGTAGAAAAAGTATTCCTTTCTCTTCATTTATTGAGGAATATATATTTGGAAGTAGATATAAATATATATTTGATGGTGCTGATATAGATGATATGTGGTACACCTTTCTACAAGATAACCCTATTTAGAATCTAAATTGTGTAAGGACGACCTCACTATCTTCTTTGAGGTCGTCTGAACCATTTGTTCTTTACCAATCTCATTGGCAGTTAACATAGAGGTCGTCTGAAAACGAACTTTCAGGCGACCTTCATCTTAAACTAACGATTAAGGTTTTTTACATGTATTTAAATATTAGTAATTATGATTATAAATTTTTTATTATTGATAGCAACAGATTAGAAGTATCAATGAAAAAAATTAGCAGTTTAAGAACTAAAAATATATTATCTTTTTGGGAAAAAAATATAGAACATTATATTACCTTATGCAAGGAGGGTTCATTATTTCCTATCCAAGATATAAATTCAGGAGAATTTAGTTTCTATATCAATGAAGAAAATATTCCAAATAATTGGTCATCAAAAAGAGCTTTCTCAGATTTTTACTTTAATATCCAACCTGAAACCAGACTATGGATAGTGAGTGATAGTGAATTATATAATTGGAAATACAATAATTTTAAAGAGTCAAATCAAATAACAATAGAAATTGATGGCGATTCAAAATTAATTGCCCATAGAATAGAATTAGAAATAGGAACATATGAATTAAACATATCTGTATTAAATAATATGCAGTACAATAAGCAAGAAAAAGAATTACCTGAATTTGGCTTTTTAATAAATTTTAAACGAGTAAATATAAAAAATATTGAAAATTATCCAACAGAATTTGACTTTAATGGCCGTAATTAATAACCAAGCTCTTGTTAATTCGATTTAGATTAAAGAAAACGTAGGTTGGCATAAATTAATGAACGTAGCAAGCCGTAGCCCACATGAAATCTCCAATCCCGACGTAGGGTGTGCGGTACGCACGCGGTTTCGCCTATCAAAACCACATCAACGAAGACGGCGAAAACCGCCAACAAACCCACTACTTCCACTGCGATCCAATCGGCATCCTTAGAGAGATGACCGATAAGGACGGTAATTTGCTGTGGTTCGGCAACTACACCGGCTGGGGTCGTCTGAAAGAGAAAACTAGAGTAACGGATAATGCTTACCAACCCTTCCGCCTGCAGAACCAGTATGCCGACCGTAAGACGGGGCTTTATTACAACTTCTTCAGGTACTACGACAGTAGAATCGGACGGTTTAACAATCAAGATCCCATAGGATTAGTGGGCTGGTAGAATTTTTATGCTTTTGCGCCGAATGCGCAGGAGTGGGTTGATCCTCTAGGTTTGAATAAATGCTGTGAAAATAGCAAAGTTAAAACAGAACCAAACACAGCATTTTTTTGGTCAGGTAGAACAAATGGTATTGGTGGACAACATATTGCTGCCGATATTGCCAAATCTAATGGAGGAACAATATTAGAAATGTTAATTGAAGCTAGAAAAATTATCATGCCTACGTGGGATCAAAATAACCAAGCAAGCATTAAAGCATGGGAAGATATTTCATCAGAGTATGCAACATGCGCTTCTGGTACTCTAACAGGCGTTATTGGCAAAGATCTGCGACCAGGAAATATATGGGAAAATAGAGAATTACCCGCTTTGAAGAACAATCCTAATATAATAAAAATAGTAATAATAGATCCTAAAACAAAGATTTCAACTGTTATATTTCAAAGGTAATTACTATGGATGATTTCGTAATTGAAAAAATTTCAAGAGGTATGTTAATTGTTTCTTTAAATGGACATGAAATTTCATTTGAAGGAGAAATGTCCTTTCCAAATAATGAGTTTCACTTTTCCCTATATGCGAAAACAGCAAAATTTACTAAGACCAACCAAATTTTAAGCAAGGGAGAGTTAGATAATATTTTAGAACATTTAAAAAAAGAATTTATTTTAAAAAATAGAGTATTAGACATAATTTTCTAATTTAATTATCAACTGTAAAGTAGCCCAAGCAAGCCGTAGACCACATGAAACTTCCAATCCCGACGTAGGGTGTGCGGTACGCACGCACACGGGTTCTGTTCAAACGACCTCACTATCTTCTTTGAGGCTGTCTGAATCATTTGTTCATTAACAATCTCATTAGCAGTTGACATAGAGGTCGTCTGAAAACGAACTTTCAGGCGACTTTCATCTTATTTCGTCAAAAATATACGCACAAAAAGATTTTCATATCATACTGTTGCCTTTGAAATAGAATAAAAGGCGTTTATAAAATCATGTAGGAAGGATGATTTCGGAAACCAAACGGCAGAAAGAATTTCTAGGAAACAGGCAACAAGATTTCGTAGAATTATTGGTAAATGTTCCTAATTTTATTAATGTAAATATATTGGAAAGGGTTAATATGAACTACTTGATTAAGCCATATGAATCAATTGGTGATTTTGTATTTGGTACTTCTCTTGAGGACGTACAAGAAAAATATGGAAAACCAGCAAGAATGGTTGAAGATAATATTATGAATAATAAGGTGGAATATAGAAATGCTTGTGAGTTAGTTTATGAAAACGATAAACTAGTTTATGGATATTGCTTAAAAGATTCTAATCCCATATTAGGAGATATTGATATATTTAAAAATTCAATCGAAGACCTTAAAGCCATCGATTCAGAATTTATTGAAGGAAAAAAATATATTCTTTTTAAGAACCTCGGAATTTGCATAGGAGGTATGACAGGGAAAAAAATACCTGAAGGCAAGTTATTAATTGCATTCGATAAAAATCACTTTGATTTTTTTGAATGTTTTATCGAGGTGTAATCGAACTGTAGCCAATGAAACTTCCAATTACGATGTAAAGTAAGTCGTAGCCCGCACAAAACCTTCAGTCCTGACGTAGGGTATGTGAGGTACGTACGCACGCGGTTTCGCCTGTCAAAACCACATCAACGAAGAAGGAGAAAGCCGCCAACAAACCCACTACTTCCACCGCGACCAAATCGTCATCCCACGTGAGATGACCGATAAGGACAGCAAGCTCTTGTGGTTCGGCGAATACACCGCCTGGGGCCGTCTGAAAAAGAATGAAAGGGTTTACAAGGATGCGCATTAGCTGTTCAGACTGCAAAACCAATACTTCGATGAAGAGATCGGACTGCATTACAACTTCATCAGGTATTATGAGTCTGAGGCGGATCGGTTTGTGAATCAGGATCCGATTGGTTGTTTGGCGGGGAGAACCTGTATCAGTTTACGCCTAATATACAAGGCTGGATAGATCCATGGGGTTTGGATAGAAAGCCAAACCACCGCTTAAGATCACAAAGGCCTAATGCGATGCGAGATCATCGTACTGTTCCTCAAGAAATGCTTAAAGATGAAGATTTTGTAGCTTAATTAGAACAATGTAGACTTAAAAGTAAAAAGGCAAGACGGCAATTTATAGATCAGCAAATAGTACGTATTGATGCAAAAAAACATGATAATATACATAGGAGAGGTTGGAACCAGCAATGGAAAACTTGGTTTAGTAATAATCCTAATTTCAAATTATCTGACATATTGGATCAAATACAAGTTATGATGAAACAACACAACATTCCTGGAGCAACTAGAAATTATATTAGAAAATATAAACAAAATGGGCCAACTGCCTTTATAATTGGAAAAAAAATAATAGATTTTTTGTAAAAGGTGATAATTATGAAATTATTTGAAGTTTATAGCGATCTTTCCTCATTTTCTAAAAAAACTGATATTTACGGCGATTTTGCTCATATTTTATGGGAAGGAAATGCCTCTAAAAAAACTAGAAATGTTCCTAGCCCTGAAATATATATTGATCGACTAGGTCCTGATGTACCAGAGGCCTATGTATCAAATAGAAACTTGATAGTTTCCCAAAAAATTAAAGATTCTTTATTTGCCTCAGGACTAACTGGATTTACTCCAATTCTTGCAGTCAAAAATAAAATTATTAAGTGTGATTGGAAAAATCTTTCAGAAGATTATTTTGAAAAATATTACTCCATTGATGATGTAATTGAGAAAGGTAGGCACAATCAATCAATTGCAGACAAAATGCCAAATTTGTGGTGGATAAAAGCTAATGATTCTATTAGTTTTCATAAAAATTCTTCTCAAGAATGGGATTATGTTATTAATAATGAATCAGATTTTTATTATGGTGCTGGGGATAAATTAGGAGTTTTTGTTTCCGAAAAAGCTAAAATCTTCATGGAATCTTTATGCTTACCATTAAAATATAACGAACTTTGAAACTTATTTTTTTATTTAACAAGCGTAGTCTACAAAGGATATTTAATCTTAAATGGTAGAAATCCAATTTTTAAATAAAAATGTTTTATTTTGGGAGATTTTATGAAAAAAGAATACACAAGAAAAAAATATATGAAAATTCTGAATAAAGAAGATATTATGGAAATTTATCTGTTAATGGATAAACTAAATGAAATTTTTCACGATCCAAGTCGTTCAGAAGATATTAATATCATTAAAAAATTTGGGGATACATATTATCCTATTATCCATAAGTTGTACTACAAAACTCTTTGGAATGCATTAACAATAGAACAAAGAAAAGAAATATTAGGAGAAGATTATATTCATGAAATTTATGGTAAATATGATTGATTTTAGCAAACCGTAGCCCGCACGTAATATGTGTGCCCAAAGGCATGCACGCGGGTTTTGTTCTTACAATTTAAAAGGTCGTCTGAAAAACGAAGAAATTTCAGAAACGTCATTCCCGCATTATTTAAGCGGGAACGACCTCTAAAACCAAACCCACTTCGTTTGGGACGGCAGCCACCTCTTGCAGGAAGTCCACCCGGACGGCAGATATACCTATATCTACACCGATCCCGACAGCTACGACTCCTTGGCGCAGGTACGCAACTGGACAACCGCAGACGGCGAAAGCCGCCAACAAACCCACTACTTCCACTGCGACCTAATCGGCATCCCGCGTGAGATGATCGATGATGAAGGCAATCTCTTTTGGTACGGCGAATACACCGCTTGGGGTCGTCTGAAAGAGGAAATCAAGGTAACGGATAGCGCATATCAACCCTTCCGATTGCAAAACATCCTTGTCCGCACTGGCATGTAGCCACTACCAAAATGGATGGAAATCTTAGTCAAAAAAGAAATAATGGGAATGGTACATTTTCTTGGAAGTGCTACAAAGATAATGTAACCGTACAACATAGGAAATAGTATCATGACAACTTTAGAAGATAAGATCTTTACTTTAAAACAAAAAAATTTAATGAAAAAAATGAAAGAGATTCATTTTTTAAATAATTTAATTTTAGATTCTGAAAAAATTATTCCATATCCACTCTCATGTGACATAATAAATCGTACTTTTACCCCCTATAGAAATATAGAATTATCAAAAGAAAATTTTAGTTTATCGATAAAAAATGAAATATTAAATTTTTTTGCACCAGAGGAAAATGATATTGCTTATGTATACTTTTATGGAGGAATAAATGATTCGGCTGAAATACCAATAGAATTATTCCCCTTGTTTATTATCAAAATAAAAAATATTAGCAATTGGCTAGAATTAATAAACAAACCTAATTTTTATTGTTTAAAATTCTTTAGTCATAAAATAGATAAAGTCATCGATATATCTCTACTCGACAATGAGAAAGATGTGTTATCTATTTCTATTGGAGTGAATGCTTAACTTTTTTAAAATAAATAAACTATTCCAGCAGAAGCAATCCTTGGCTTTGTATAACTTAAAGGTGGTTACTATGAAAGAATTATTAGAAAAACTTGAAAATAATAGTTTTATTGATAAGGTCAGAATGGATCTTGAATTCGATGTAAAGGACTATCAAGAATTATAAAAAATTTTAAATGAAATAAAGCATTATACTCATAATCATAATCTAATTGAAAAAAGATTGGCGTCTTATTTATATGAAATACCGAAATTAACACATATTTGGTATCTCAATTTAAAAGACGATCCAAATAAAAATGAATCTTCTATTGTTAATCAACTTGAAGAAGCATGGATAGAGTTAGATTCAATAATTGGAGAAGAAATTCTTGGTCAAGGACAATAAATTCCTCTTAACAAACAGTAGTCGTAGGTTAGGTCGAGTTACGCTAAATATCAAGGTTATCTGAAATCGATTTTCAGACGACCTCGAAAACCAAACCCGCTACTTCCACTGCGACCAAATCGACATCCCAAGAGAGATGACCGACAAAGACGGTAATTTACTGTGGTTCGGCAACTATACCGGCTGGGGTCGTCTGAAAGAAGAAACCAAGGTAACGAATAGCTCTTACCAAACCTTCCGTCTGCAAAACCAGTATTGCGACCATGAGAACGGGCTGCACTACAACTTCTTCAGGTATTACGACCTGATGCAGGGCAGTTTGTGAACCAGGATCCGATTGGGTTGTTGGGTGGAGAGAATTTGTATCAGTTTACTCCTAATATTCAAAATTGGGTTGATTTTTTAGGACTGCGAAGAAGTTATGCAGGAAAACAGGAACGTATTAGGGCACTTGCAACTGATAAATCTCAACCTCGTTTTGTCCGTGGCTGGGTGCAGAATGAAATTAGAAGAGTAGAGACTCGTAAGAGTCTAGGTAAAACTACTAAATTGTCCTTGAGATTACTACCTAGCTTTGATTTAGCTCACTGGAGAGGATATGAGAGTAAGAAAGGGTTTAGCTATACCTTTACGAGTCTTTTGACAAGAATATTACATAGACTTCAGCATAAAAAAGATAATGGTGGTTGAAGACAACCTTTGCGAGCATCAAAAAAATGTGGTGGAAAATCTGAGCAAGAAATCAAAGATTCACGAAAGTAGAAAGGATTTAAATAATGGGCCTGCCAAAACAAGCAATTGATTCAATTGTTAAATTATCAGCTAAAGAAAGATTGGATTATTCTATTAAAACTATATCTGGTATCGAAACTTTATACCTACTAAATGGAAAGGATGACTGGATATGTTTGCAAGATGATGAAGGAAAAGAATATCTAATGATCTTTCCAGAATATGAGTTTGCGGAGTTAGCTCTCCAATGGAATCCTCAAGCATTGAGAATAGATGAAATGGAACTAGAGAACTTCTTAGAAGATACCGTTCCTTTAATGTCTGAAAATAATATTAGATTAGCTATTTTTCCTATAGATGAAAAAAAAGAAACTATTATTTTGGATCCAATTGAATTTGCTAAGATGATCAATGACTATTTTTATGAGTGGTATGGGGAAGAATTTGATTTACCTTATTTGTCGATGGTTTTACAACAAAAAGCAATAAATGCAATTCTTAATTTGTCCAGTCAAGAACGTTGTGAGCATACTTTAAAAAGGATAGCTGACTCTGGAGTTCTATATGTTTTAGCAGACGAAGAAGGAGATTGGATATTATGGGGAGATGAGAAAAATTCATCTTTAGCCATATGGCCTGAATTAGAATTCGCAAGAATTATGGCAAATTCTGAAGATAAGAATTCTGATATTTATGAAATTGAGATAGAAGAATTTTTAGAGGATGGAATACCATGGTTGATAGAAAATAATATAGGTATAGCTGTCTTTCCGATTTCTGACAATCCTGAAACTATTGATATGAAGGCTATTCAGTTTGCCGCCTCAGTCAATAAAATCTTAGATGAAAGTTATGATGAGGCCTTAGATTTGCCTTATCTTTAAACGAATAGTCAGTTCAAGATCTAACCAAACCGTAAGGTTGTCTGAAATATTTGTTCTTTAAATAAACATTTTAAAAATATACTTGTACTGCACCAATTTCTAAAAGTAATAGTAAAAAAGGAAAAAAATGATGACTCTTTATCAAATATACTCTGCTGTTGATAATAAAGATGCTTATGCGGACTTAAAACAGGATGATAGAAAAATTGTGGAATTTATTAATTACAATAAAGGCAATTATACAGATGAAGCAGTTTTTATAGCTCAGAGTGGATATACCTCCAAAAATATTTCTAAAACAGATTATATTCAAACAATTCCTAAGATGTTATTGTTCTCTGAAACTTTTATTAATAAATTAGCTGATACATTAAAAAATGAATTAGATTTTTTTCCAGCTAAACTTAGAATTAAGAATGATGAATTTAAATTTTTCCTTGGAAAAATTAAATTAACTGCTGAATTGGTAAATTTGGAAAAATCAAATTTTTATGAAATAGATGGAGAGAAATTTATCGATTATCCACCTGTATTCTTTGAAAATATATCTGGCTTCGAGTTTTGTGCAAAAGATATAAATGATGATTTAATTTGGGCTTTTTCTGATAAATTCAAAGAATTAGTTGTGAGTAATAATTTGAAGATGGAATTTCTACCTCTAACATGAAATATTCTGTAAGTAAGTTATAGTAATCCGTAGCCCGCACAAAACCTTCAGTTCTGACATAGGATATGTGCGGTACGTACGCGGTTTCGCCTATCAAAACTACATCAACGAAGACGGAGAAAACCGACAACAATCTCACTACTTCCACTGTGACCAAATCAGCATCCCAAGAGATATGACCGATAAGGACGGCAAGCTCTTGTGGTTCGGCAACTATACCTGCTGGGGTCATCTGAAAAAGGATGAGCGGGTTTACAAGGATGCGAATCAGCCCTTCCGCCTGCAAAACCAGTATTGCGACCTTGAAACGGGGCTGCACTACAACTTCTTCAGGTATTATAAGCCTGATGCGGGGCGGTTTGTGAATCAGGATTCGATTGGGTTGTTGGGTGGAGAGAATTTGTATCAGTTTACTCCAAATGCGCAAATAGGCAATAAAATTTGCAAAAAAATAAATGCTATTAAGGAAATTTAAATGTCAAAATTACTTTTTACTTCTTCTAAAACATCACATAGTATCGGTTATATTGGAGGAGGAGCTGACCATATTCCGTTAGAATTATGGCCTAAAGTTCCAAATTCTGATGCCTATCAAACGCATCTATTTACTCTTTATTCTGACTTTTTACCTGAAAATGTATTTCCTCGTAGAAATTATTATATCTCTGTTTTTATTTCCATAGAGGAGCATGCACTGGGAGGAGTAAAAGACTCTATTTCATCTAAATATACTGTTAATTGTCAGGGTGATTTAATTTTACTAAATGATGGTTTTAGTTGTGCTGTTCTTTATGAAAGGGAACAAGATACCGGCAAGCAAGATTTAGGAAGTATTTCTTTGGAAAGAAAATTTTTTGAAAGACTTGATGAAGTTGATAAAGAAGCCGATGCGAAATACAATGAAAATGAACATTTATTCTTTGAAGATAATGGGATGGGATTGGATGTATCCAAAATTTTTGGCAATCCTTATTTTGAACAAGATATAATATATCCTTCTCCTAAGTTTAATTTTTGCTTGCAATTATTAGAAGAAGATATAGATAAAAAGTTACATATTTTTCAGAATGGCATTGGTTATTTTTATTATGACCAAAATGTTAAGAAAAAACTTCTATCTGGAAGTCAAGCAGGTATTTTCTTTATTCAAAACACTTAATAATTAACATAAAACCTTCAGTACTGACGTAGGGTATGTGTGGTACGTACGCGGTTTCGCCTATCAAAACCACATCAACTCAGACGGCGAAAGTAGACAACAAACCCACTACTTACACTTCTTCCACTGCGACCTCGGTATCCCAAGAGAGATGACCGATGGCGAAGGTAACCTGGTTTGGTTCGGAGATTATTACGGTTGGGGTAAACTGAAGAGTGAAACCAACATATCCGGAACTACTCACCAGCCGTTCAGTCTGCAGAACCAGTTTTGCGACCATGAAGCTGGGTTGCACTACAACCTGATGCGGGTCGGTTTGTGAATTAGGACCCGATTAGGTTGTTGGGTGGGGATAATCTGTATCAGTTTTCACCGAATGCTCAAGAATGGATTGATCCTTTGGGACTTATAACCTCTTCAGAGGAAAATAAGGCTACAAAAGCATTGGGATACACGAAAACAAGTGTGATATCGCATGGACGACCCGTTCTTAAGAAAACAAAAACTGCTCCATCGGGATGTCCTATATTTATCACTACTGATGTAGATAGTCATAATGGAGGTGTTTGGAATGGTGCTGATTCAGCTAAGGCATTGGATAGTAAGCAAATACGCTCAGGTACGTATGATGCAGCACTTAAACGAATTGGAGATTAAAATGAAGTTCTCTTATAGAATCACAAAATACCATAAATACTCAAACGAAGATAAAAAGATATTATGTACCTCGCCTGAAGAATGGACGAGTTTTTCTGATGTAGGAAAAGGGATAGTCTCTCTTAATGAATACACAAAAATTGAATCTGAATATATCTGTCTTATATTAAAAATTTGTAAATTACATAAGATCAAATCTCTAAAAATAAAAGAACTAGATAATTTCAATAACTTAAAACAATATAGTAACAATCAGAAAATAACCAATGAAGAAGATTTGATTAAGTTATTAAAACTTATCTTGAGAGAAAAAATTTGGTGTAAATTATGTTCCAGAAATTGTGAGTTCCATTTTGGCTATGATTATTACTTATATTGCATATGCAATAAGGATTTATACTGTTTTTTTAATACTTCATCAACGACATTAAATATTGAAAAATATATATCTCCATATATAAAATACAAACAAATTAAGAGAATTAAACCATTTTAAAACCAAATTATTAATTAACAAAAGATATGGATCCCAAAGAAAATATAACTCCAAACACTTTAGAAATACAAAAAAATGATGAATACGACTACTTCGACAACCTCATCCACCGCGAACTGGCCGACGGCGAGGTGCAGAACTTTTTCTACGACCTGCATGACCAACTGGTTAAAGCCAAAATCTTCAAAAAAGACGGCACAAAAGAAACTTGATCCTACACCTACGACGCCTTGGGTAGAAGAATAGGCATAGTCCTTTTAATTTGAGAGAAGTAACTAGAGAACAACATGCAGCGCTTGACCCTTATAGGAATCTAGGAGATTAGCTATGAAAGCAATAGAAATTTTAAAGAATTTTGTGGAAGAAAAATTATCAACTGAAGAATTGGAAATGGCATTGTCTTCCAATCAAGAATTTATTTCCCTGTTGGAAAGTACTAAAGCCAAACCTTATATGAATAGTAATTCCACTTATGAATATTTAATTAGTCAGGATTTGACATTTCTTGATGCAAAGTTGAATTTGATGGATATTTTCAGGGAAATTTTAGATTACAAGCATATCCCGTACTCTTCGAATTCAACGACAGAAAAAAAATTCGATTTAATTTTGGAGACTATTCCTAACTGGATACCTGCTGATATGGGTTATTTAAATTTCTTGTATGATAAGTACAAACCTAAGACTGCGACCACTTTTAAAAAGATTATTAAGGAACATTTCATTTGTATGGATAAATATCCCAAATGGTTACAGGAGCCTGATTGGCCTATCGTCGATAATATTCCCGCAATGTTTCTAGGACAGTTAGATATATCGAAGTTGAAGCATGATACTACTTATTTGTACATTTTTTGGGATAAAAAATCAGATAGATATACAGAAGTCATACAGTCTCTATAAATGGGCAAGTCGTAGCAAGCTGTAGCCTGCACAAAATCTTCAATCCTAACGTAAGGGTGTATGTGACACGCACGCGGTTTCGCCTGTCTAAACCACATCAACTCAGACGGCGAAAGTAGACAACAAACCCACTTCTTCCACTTCTTCCACTGCGACCTCGGTATCCCGAGAGAGATGACCGATAAGGACGGCAATTTGCTGTGGTACGGCGAATACACCGGCTGGGGTCGTCTGAAAGAGGATGAGCGCGTCTATCGGAATGTACATCAACCGTTCAGATTGCAGAACCAGTACTTCGATGACCAAGTGTTGACGATGCTAGCGGTGTATATGATTAATGAAAGAAAAAATTATGAATATAGAATTGCATATTGAAAGAGTACAATCTCTTTTAGATCAAATTGATTTACAAAAGAAATGTAAATTTTCAGCTTGGTGCTGTAATGCACTGCTCCTTGAGAAAAAAATAAAAGAAAATATGACTAAAATAACTAATTCAAATGTGAACTACCAACTCTGTGATGCTATCATTAAAGCTGGTTGGTATGATTTCTCCCAAATAAATATTGGAATCTCTCAAAAAGCTATAGAAGATATAAATTGGGATGATGATGATCCATTGAATGATATGATAGAAACACAAGGAACTATAGAATTATTAGCTTCAATTCGAAATATGTTACTAGGTATACAACAAAAATCATCTGATAGTTATTACTTTGCTGCATGTGCTGAAAACATAATTAACTGGAAAGATGCTTTAGCGAATTTCCCATATTCCGAAGATGGCAAAATAGAGGACGAAAATTTAAAACGTGAATATGAAATTCAATTGTTATTTTTAGAAGATTTAAGAAATAGTATAATTACCTTACAGGATATTAAGAAATATAGATAAATGGATGCAAGCCTGAGTAGACTATTTAGAAAGATAGGAGTTGAGTTGATGGAGTCTGAGGAATTAACTTCTAAAATTTTGCTGGAAAGTGTTTTAGAATGTACAAATTTTGTAGTAAATGAGGTGCCAAATTTATACAGTGCAGTAATAGAGAGATTAAAGCAAGACGATGAAGTATTCTTTATGAATTTTGTTGAAGATGAGGATAATCAGGATGATTATTATGGATATGTCTATAATAAAACAAATGGAAAAATCTACGAATATGTGTTCCATGATGACAAATTAGTGAAAAATAGGAAGTTGTCTCTTATTGAAAAGAAAATTGGAGAGTTAACAACGAAAGATATTCTCGAATTACCTATAATAGATTTATTGTAATCTAGATATACCTATGATTGGTCTCGTACTTTTATGTAAGCAAGTAGTAGAAAGCCTTAGCCTGTATGAGATCTTCAGTCCTGACGTAGGATATGTGCGGTACGTACGCGCGCGGTTTCGCCTATCAAAACCACATCAACTCAGACGGCGAAAGTAGACAACAAACCCACTTCTTCCACTGCGACCAAATCGGCATCCCGCATGAGATGACCGATAAGGACGGCAACCTTTTGTGGTTCGGCAACTATACCGGCTGGGGTCGTCTGAAAAAGGATGAGCGGGTTTATAAAGATGCGCATACCAACCCTTCCGCCTGCAAAACAAGTACGCCGATCGTGAAACGGGGCTGCATTACAACTTCTTCAGGTATTATAAGCCTGATGCAGGTTGGTTTGTGAATCAGGACCCGATTGGGCTTTCAGGCGGAGACAATCTGTATCTCCAGTAGGAACACCATATCCTATGAGAGTCTTGCCTCCTGGTTCTAATGGAAAGCCTTATACCATATATAGGGTACTGGAACCAATTGATAATGTAGCTGCAAGTAAAATTATGCCGTGATTCGGTTAGATTGGATTAGGGACACAGTATGAATTACCAAAATCTGTTAAATCATATAGAATCTGGGCATCTGGAAGAGGTGAAAATAGGAAAATGTTAAAAATTAATGAATTGAATTCATATCTTAAAAGTAAAGGAGTACCAGAAGATAGTTACTCAATCAATGAAGTAAATGATGAATCATTATGTATTGTTGAAGAAAATAAAAAATGGCATATATTCTATTCTGAAAGAGGATTGAGAACCGAAGAATACTGTTACCAAGATGAACATTTGGCAATTCTATATTTTATAAATCGGTTATCAAAAATGTTAAAATTTTCTTTCGAATGAAAAAAAGCAAACTGTAGCCTGTATGAAACTTTTAATTATGGTATGGGGGATGTGCGTAACATACACGCGCCTTCTACTTTTTAAGCGACATCTAAATCTTCTCTGAAGGCCTCTGAGCTATCGATTCTTTAGCAATTTCATTACTGATTGATGTAGAGTTCGTCTGAAAACATACTTTCACGCGAACTCTACCAAAATTCTCTCTTGTTGGTTACACCACAAACTACGGCTACAACGCCCAATGGCTGCAAGTAGACCTATGTGTGGCAGTTCTCAAAAAGGTGCTAAACGTATGGGTATACTACGCCGTGTAATTACCGCATTTAAAAAATAAGGATTTTTATGGAACCACTAAATTTATCAAATGAAATCTTATTAGAAGATATTTTAGATACTAATGAATATGTACATTCTGAAAAAAGAAACTTGGTAAAAGCCGTAATAGAACATTTTCCTCCACATTCTGTTATTTACTTTCTAGAATTTGTTGAAAATTCTACCTATGAAAATAAATATTATGGGTATATTTTTAATAAAACAGAGAATAAAATTTATCAATTTTCTTTTATAGATAATATAAAATTCAAAAATGTAAAATTAAATCTAAGGCATAAAGACAGGAAAAAGCTCACAAAAAAAGATATTTTAGCTTTGGATATCATTGATTTATTGTAAATGTAGTCTGCAAGAGTAGTTTGGGTTACCAACGCCAGCAAGGCGTAACATATATAAAACTTTTAATTCTGGCGTGGTGAGTGCAGTACGTTCCTATGCAGTTTCTGCCTTTCAGACGACCTCGAAGATGAAACCCGCTTCGTTTGGGACGGCAAATATACCTATATCTACACCGATCCCGAAAGCTATGAACCCTTGGCGAAGTCCACGACCGGTCAACCGAAGACGGCGAAAGCTGACAACAAACCCACTACTTCCACTGCGACCAAATCGGCATCCCGAGAGAGATGACCGATAAGGATGGCAACCTAGTTTGGTTCGGCAATTATTACGGTTGGGGTAACCTGAAGAGTGAAACCAACATATCCGAAACTGCTCACAAACTCTTCCGATTGAAAAACCAATACTTCGATGAAGAAACCGGGCTGCACTACAACCTGATGCGGTATTACGAGCCCGAGGCCGTGAGGTTTATGAATCAGGACCCGATTGGGTTGTTGGGTGGGGAGAATCTGTATCTCTTTGTGCCTAATGCGCAGATTTGGATTGATTATTGGGGGCTTGCTCGTTTGACTTATCGTCATACAATAAAACCAGATAAAAATACTAATATATCAGAACTGCGTAGGCAAATTAGAGGACAAATAAAGGCTATGAATAAAATTATTCAAGAAGAGAGTATGATTGGATTAAAAGCTAGAATTAGGACTTACAACGAAGATGTAGAAAAAGAAAGACGTAATTTTGTCAAAACATTAGAACCTGCTGGTGATTGTAAGGCATGGCTACATGAGCCGGATATGAGGACAGGAGGCAAGCCAACGGATGTAACGAAGGTAGGTGACAAACTTATAAACTCTATTTGGGGAGGACAAGCAGATAGAATAGCTAGGAATATATTAAAAATGCCTGACGAAACAACTAAAATTACGTATCAATTAAAATTGAAGAGGTATATTGATTTAATATTTTTAACATTATATTTAAAGGAATTTAAGTATGAAAAGTATAGAACATTATAAAAAAATGGATGATGATGGCAAAATGGATTTTCTCGATAATTTTGATGGTAATCCGTCTGTAGAATTTTTGAATTATTTGGAAGAAGAACTATTTTCTATAAATGTAGATGAATTTGTAAAAGTTGAAATATTAAAATTTTTATCTAGATTTCGGCATGATAATAGAGAAACAAAAGATAAAATAGTAAAACTAATAGTAGAAAAATACATAGATAATGAAGAGATGACCTTATCTATTGCAGCACAGCTGTTAACGTTTTTTGATTTGGGGAAAGAAGATTTTAGAAAGATATCTAATTTCTTATTGGATAAAGAATATCAAAATATGGATATGATTGATTTAACATCTTCATTAATTAGATTATTATGTGCAAAAAAAAATAGAAGCAATGGTTCTGATGAGTATTTTCAGGAGCTAGAAAAAATAGATTCTTATAGAGATGATATAAAAACGTGGGCTAATTAACAAAAATTTATAGCAAGTCGTAGCCCGCACAAAACCTTCCGTCCTGACGTAGGGTGTGTACGGTACGCACGCACGCGGTTTCCACTTTTCAGACGACCTTACTATCTTCTTTGAGGTCGTATGAAACATTTGTTCTTTAACAATCTCATTACCATTAGCAATGGCATTCTATCTAGAGGTCGTTTTTCCTGATGGCTGAGAAGCTAATTGACATAGACGAATACAGGAAAGGATATATATTATGTTGAAAATATTAAATAATTCATTGGATGGAATTGTATTGGGTCAAAAAAAGGCTGACTTTGATGATGTTATTTTAAACAATCCCAATTATTCATTAGAGTTTGATAGAAAACACAAGATACAATCTGATTCAGAATTGATTACTGTATCTTCCTTGAGGAATTGTGATGAATTTTGCTTAAATGGAAAAGTTATTAACTTTTCAAATCTTGAAAAATTTTTAGAAGAGGAGGATCCTCTAATAGAAGTTTCGGATGAAGAAAATTATTTTTATATTTTTCCAAAGTATAATTTAGTTTTATATGTTGACTATAAGGATAATTTGTTTCTGCAGATATTAATTTACGATGAGACTATAAGAGATTTATATGATAATAAAGGTAAAAAGTACTCATACTTTCAAAAAAGTAAACTTAAAAACCCAACTTTAAATCATGAAAAATTAATATTTATTCCTTATAAGAGCATAGGCGATTTTGAATTAAATTGTTCTCTATCAGATGTTATAAAAAAATATGACATATCAAACAATGTTATCCCGAAGGTAAAAAATATTATAGAGATAAACAATTTTGTACTAAGGTTTGATAATGAAAAGTTAACTGAGGTTACAATTTTCAATGATAAGAAAGTAGAGCTTGCAATATACTATAATGAAATCAATATATCATCAAAAAAAGGGCTTGCTGAGCTATTAAGTCAATATGATGTTATTGAGAGAACGAAATCTAAATATCTTTTCAAAGAATTAGGTCTAGTTGTAGAAAAAGATCTGTCCGAATTTCGTTTTTTTGAACAATCATTATTAAAATTTTGGGTAAATTTGCATAGACCTATTACTAGCTGGTAATCACAAGTAAGCCATAGCAAGCCGTAGACCACATGAAACTTCCAATCCCGACGTAAGGTGTGTGCGGTACGCACGCAGTTTCTGCCTTTCAGACGACCTCTGTCAAATCGCCTAACCCGAATGCGACGCACAACCTCACTTCCGTCACCTTCAGATGAATTATTTGAAATTATTAGACTACCTTAGGAGATTATCATGGATATGACATTATTTAATTTTAAGACATTTTGGGAAGCAAATGCTGATGAAGATTATCGTGAAGATATTATCAGAATGTCTATTGCACTTATGACGTTTCTCAAAAACAATAACTTACTTGTTGATATTGACCCATTTAATGAGGATGGCTCTATCAAAGAAGATTTGATCATCCGAAAATCCAATGTAACCGATGAAGGATTCCAATTATTTGTTAAACCAGTAAATAACTGGTGGAATGCTTTGGATAGGGGAACTCCTCCCGAGAAAGTTACTATTTTGGAGAATGGGTTGAAAAAAAAATTCGTGCTACGAAAAAGTAATTTTATATTTTCAGACGGCCTCAATATCTCTTTTGAGGCCGTCTGAAAGACATTGCTCGAGGAGGACTATATTATGGAAATTAAAAATAGAGATGACTTTCTAGTTTTTTTAAAAGAATTCATTACTGAAATTCATACAGAAGATTTTGAAAATAATACACTAGATAGCTTTTTAGAAGCCATGAAAAATTGGATTGAAGATATGGATGGATACTATAAAAATATAGGTATGAGAGAATATAACAACAAAACTTTAAATTGGAGTATGTTAGCAGACATTTTGAATGCCTCACGAATATATGAATAGCAATAAGTAAACGTAGGTTGAACTGAGTTCAGTCTACTATAGTTTGGATTGAATTCCAACAAAGAGGACCCTTAATCCAAACATCTCAAGTACAAGCCATATTCAATAAAGTTGGTCAATTAGTTTCAATTCGGGGGATATTTAAATGAATAAAAAGTATAAAGTCAGTCCTGAATATATCAGACTTTTTCTTGGACTATTACACGAAGGTATAGATAGCAAACTTGAAGACTTATCAGGTCTGAATTTGGTTAATCGAGATAGCGTAAAGAGATTAGTCAAAGAATATCTGTACCCCGAGTATCAAAATTTTACAATATCAACCCAATTCAAAATTAAAGAAAGTTTGAGATTTGGATTAAATTTCTGGACAGAAGAACGACTACATGATCAATTTCCTAGTACCGACGCAGCCTTTGAAATACCTCAACAAATGACCGCAAAAGAACTTTATAAGCAAATTTGGGATGATATGTTTAATAATGAAGATATCACTATTTCTGATATAACAAAATATCAGGAATCGAACCAAAATTAGCAAACTATAGCCCCCATGAAACCTCCAACCCTGACGTAGGGTATGTGAGGTACGCACGAACCCTTGACGCAAGTCCACGACTGGTCAACCGAAGACGGCGAAAGCTGACAACGAACCCACTACTTCCACTGTGACCAAATCGGTATCCCAAGAGAGATGACCGATAAAGACGGCAACCTCTTGTGGTTCGGCAACTACACAGTCTGGTGTCATCTGAAAAAGGATGAGCGGGTTTACAAGAACGTGCACCAGACGTTCAGACTGCACAACCAATATGTCGATCGTGAGACGGGCTTGCACTACAACTTCTTCAGGTATTATAAGCCTGATGCGGATCGGTTTGTTAATCAGGATCCGATTAGATTCGGAGGGAAACTAATTTATATCAATTTGGATTTAATACTACCTTATGGATAGATATTTATGGTTTATCTGGTACTCTAACAATTCACTCAAGTGGTAGATCTTCAGGTTCTTCATCATTAAATTCATCATAAGGTTCATTATGAAAATTAAAGCAATTATCCCATTTCTTATGAGTATAATATCATCTGGTTGTTCGTTAACTAATAATGAAATTGATATTAATGACATTTGGAATTTTAAAATTACTATTACTGGAGCTCAAGGAAATAGAGAAGCTCATTTGATAGGTTTACTTGGCAATAGTGCAATGGGAATATCAAGTATAGAAACTACTATTTACAATGACAATGAATTAAATGTTGTTTTATTTCAGAAACTAGCAGAATCAAAATATTCTGGGAAATTAGACAAAAGAATTATTGTTAGCAAAAATATTAGTAAAGTTACTTTTGGCTCTGCAAGGGAAATCATATGGCATAACTAATTAGCCAAGACGGAATCAAACTTCAATACTACCTGTAAAATATAAAAGGGTTATTTGAAATACATTTTTAGATAACCCCATCCCCCAACAGGAGTACTCCATGGCCGACTCCACCCGCTCCGTCTTCCGTTCCCCCCATCCCCTTCCCACTCTTTGCCGATCTCGGCGATGCGCCATTCTTCCTCGGTTAGAATCCGGACGGGCATTATGTCATTGCTTCTCTGGACGGTTCGATAGCGCTGTATTTTGCCCCTTTGGTGGTTGCTGAAGACGGTTCTGATGAAGATTCCACCTCTTCCCACTGGACGAGGTGGAAGACGCCAACGGCAACGGACGGGTATTCTCGCTGAACTTCGGCAATGTGGCTGATGAGCAGTCGCCCTTGTTGGAACTGTTGTTCTAGTTAGTGTTTGTATATATTCAACGGCGGGAGTATGTGGTGCTTTTGTGGTAGGAGGAAGTCTTGTAGGAACAATGTGAAGTTTAATATTGATATAGGAGCATGATAATTATGAGCAATAGTGATTTTTATATACAAAATATGATTGAAACTTCTTTAGAACAAGAAGATTTCAGTCAAATAATTATACTACTAGATTCACTACCATCTAAAAATATACGTAGAGCATTGTATTTATTATCAAAAATATTCCCAAATAAAATAGAAATTACTGAGAATGAATTTAAATTTATTAAATGTATATTATCCAATAATAAATTTATAGTAGTTCAAAGCATCTCTGATTTTCTGAGAGCAATATCTATACTCAACTTTAATGACCTACAAAAACAGGATATTTCTGATTTGATTTTTCAAAATCTAAATATTTTAAGCAAAAATTGTGATTTTGAGTTAAATGTACTAATAACAAAATTAATAGAACCTAATAAATTTTTTATGCAAGTTGAGAAAATTAAAAATAATTTAGATGATTATTCAAGAAAATATTTATTAGATTTTATTTTTTACGAGAAAGAATATCTTGAAAATGGCTTTAATGAAGATGAAATAAATGATTTCATAAAATTATTGAGCTACCCTAGATAAAATAGCAAGCCGTAACCCGAGCAAAACCTCCAGTTCTTCCGAACCCTTGGCACAGGTACATAACTGGACCAACAAAGACGGAGAAAGCGACCAACAAACCCACTACTTCCACTGCAACCAAATCGGTATCTCAAGATTTAACCAATAAAGACGGCATACTCTTGTAGTTCGGCGAATACACCGCATGGAAAAATCATTATAAATGTAAAAGTATCTAAGATAATGGAGGTAAATATGCCCTTCCTAAAAATTACCTACAGAGATTACCCTAAAGAAGGATTGTTCAAAAACCTTTATCGAGAAAACATCTATAAAATAGATGAATTTAAAGATGAATTTAAGTATTACGAACATACCCCAATAGAGAAAATTATTATTGATGAACATAATTTAGTACCATTCATCTTTTTTTCACCAGAAGGAATAAATTATTTAATGCCTAAAATTATTGATAGCATCAGCAATGGCATTAGAAATGATGATATTCCAGTAAATATAGAAGAATTTATTATAAATATACCTACCGCAGAAAACATCACTCACGCTTTAAATCTCTTAAAAAAAGATGAGCTTATAATTCTAAAAAAGTATTTAGAAAAAATATTATTTGGGGACTCATCAAATTTGATACAGCAAATAGGTGAACATTATTTACTCAGAAGTATTGAATATCTCGAAAAGTTAATAAATAATTCCTAAATCTACTTATTATTTTGTTAATCGAATACATAAGCCAAGGTTTCTAGTATCGGCAACGAATAACATTGAGTTAAATACAAATTTAACTAGATATGGAATCTATATAGGCTTGTCAAGAAGAGGATGGGAAAAATCATCTGCTCGTGCTTATGCAACCAAACTTGCTTCAAATTTAAGAGCTTTAGCAATAAATTTTGCTAGTAAAAACAACTTATAAGTTTAATACAAGAAAGGAATTAAAAATGACTAAAGCTATTCAAGAAAAAGTTATTTTGAACGAGATTAAGGAGATTAGCCTTAATCGAATAGGAGGAAATATTCCTAAATATTTTGATGATAAACAAGATTGTATTTCAGAAATGATGTTTTATGGATGTTTTGAACATCCATTAAAAACTAATTTTGTCTTATCTATTTTCTTGCCTAAAAATCATGATATTATGCTTGATAATAATATTTATCCTAATTGTGCAATAAAAGTTTTTACTCATCCAAAATCTGAGGAAAGTAAAATTACTTCATTTACAAATATGAACTTAAATAGGATTTATTTTGAACCGTATAGGAAAGTAAATAGTAATGATTTATCAGGTTTAGTAACAGTAGGAGGAGAATTGCAACTAATTCAAGAAGAAGATTATTTTTATAAAAATCTAGAAGAAGATGGATATTTGTACTTGATGAGTATAGACGAAGATTATTACCCAGATAATCTTCTTAATGGTAATTACCCGTTTGATTATGGAAAATTATATATATATTATAAAGAAAAAGATAAGAAAGATAATATTGATGTAATAGCTGGATTTTGGCAATATTCTTAATTGATCAATAATATAATTTTTATTAGTAACAAGCAGTAGTCATTATATAACTTTCAATCCTGACGTAGGGCATGTGTGGTACGCACGAAGGCGAAAGCGGCCAACAAACCCACTACTCCCACTTCGACCAAATCGGCATCCTAAGAGAGATAACCGATAAAGTCGGCAACCTCTTGTGGTTCGGCAACTATACCGGCTGGGGTCGTCTGAAAGAAGAAACTCGAGTAACGGATAGTGCTTACCAACCCTTTCGCCTGCAAAACTAGTATGCCGACCGTGAAACGGGGCTGCACTACAACTTCTTCAGGTATTATGAACCTGATGCGGGGCGGTTTGTTAATCCGGACCCGATTGGTTTGGAAGGAGGCTTTAACGTTTATCAGTTTGCGCCGAATGCTCAAGACTGGATAGACCCAAGTGGAAATATAGCTTTTGTACCAATTCTGATTGCAATGGGAGTGGGCGCACTCACGGGTGCGGCAACTGATGCGGGTATGCAAGTCGCTTCTAATGTGATTAATGGTAAAGATTAGAACGACATTGATTATGAAAGTGTTGCACTCTGTGCCGGTATTGGTGCGATAGCAGGCCCTGTATTAGGCAAGGTAGGTAAATTGGCCATAGGTAAATGCCGAAACGCTTTTGGTCCTTTTAGAAACTGGTATAGGAGAAAACCATCTTATAGTAGATCAGGAGGGTTTCGAACTAATAACTCTATTTCGTGGGAAGCTTCTCCGGCTAGAAATGGTAGATATGTTAACCAAATAGGAAATCCCAAATTGCGTCAATTTAATCAGTATATACGCAATAAAAGACTTCCTCCAGGTCGATTATGGTGGAGGACACGAGACCCTGGACATTTCAATATTAAAAGGTAAATATATAAATTAAGGTGAACTATGTATACAAAGATTAAAAGAGAGAGCAGTGAAAAAGAGACACAAAACAATTTGAAAACTCTTCTGAACATAGTAAATAATTCTTCTTGTTATCGTTGTTTTCTTGGTACAAGTGGTCAAGATTTAGATTTTTTTAGAAAGCTAAAAGAAAATACTAAAGTTAATTTAGTATGGAATGGTAATTTTAAAAAAGGAATATTAGGATTTTTATTGGGATTTATTCCTGATCGCATAGGAATAGTTGAATTTTTAAAACCAATTGATGAATTTTTTTTTGAAGATACTTTATATGACTGCGGCCCTTCAACAGTATCTATAGTGATTATGAAAGATCAAGATAAAATTCAAGACTTTATAAAATCATTTCAAGCTTCGCCTGTTCCAGATGATTTTGAAGCAAGCGTAATCAAAGACCCCTCCGCTTTAATCTACACTATTGGAATTAGTGATATTGATGATGGTATTAATCTTGAAGAGATAGTTACTATGACAAGTTTTTGGGTGGATAGATTAATAGATTCTCATGAATATATTATTAACGATAATAGAAATATTATACCAATTATTGTAATTGATAGTGGAGACGTTAGTCTATTTGCCGATATCAAAGATGCTGAATTATATTTAGAACCAGACGATGTCAAACAAAATGCTTATGAAATATTTAATAGAAATGGAGATTTATTAAATCCGATTATATTAAAGAAGAGTAAAAAATTTCTTTTTGGTACCTTTGTAAAGGAGAGTATACAAATAATGCCATATATCCCTAATATAAATAATAAGGAATACCTCTTGGAATTATTATTCAAATTTTGTGATAATGTTAAAATTGAAGTACCAAAAGGAATTAATTTAAATAATTTAGTCGATAGGTTAATAAAAGAAATTGGTTTTACTAAATAATCGTAGTGTAAACTTTTAGAAGAGCAAGTGTAGCAAACTGTAGCCCGCATGTAGGGTGCGTGCCTCAAGGTACGGCCCCAGTTTCTTCTTTCAATGGCTTACCAGGCCATCTGAAAAACTTGTTAGACGGCGTAAGTAATCATATTCGTTAATAACCCGATTTACACGGCTTCTGCCGCGATGGCTATTAGGAACAACTGTTATTGAAAGTAAAGCTGCACCTCAAGGTTTGGGGTTTCCTGGTGGACAAACACAAAAATATATGAATGACTTGGAAAGGTTAATAAGACAATGAATCAGGAGCAATTTATAAAAAAGATTAATATTGTTTTAGTCGAAATTGATAAAATGATT
Organism: Streptococcus timonensis; assembly: GCF_900095845.1. Taxonomy (GTDB): domain Bacteria; phylum Bacillota; class Bacilli; order Lactobacillales; family Streptococcaceae; genus Streptococcus; species Streptococcus timonensis. The sequence goes on along the minus strand of NZ_FMIX01000004.1, from coordinate 525,279 downwards.
AATAATTGTGATGAATATAGTTATACAAATAAACAGCAATTGATTTCTATAAAAAATGAACTATATGACATGATTAATTATCTAAATTCAGAAAGTATTTTTCAACAAAAAAAAGGAAAAGAATTTTTATTGTCTCGGATAGTAATTGATTCTTGGCCATTTAATAATGAAGTTGGTAAACTCCTTGTAGAATTAGAAGAAGATTTCAATTCTTTGACAAGAAAAAAAATAAAAATGTCTAAGTTAAAAATTTCGAATGAAACTCCTTTAGACTTTCAAGAAAAAAATTTTTTTGACAAATGGGAAGTTAGTTACCTTGATTTGATGGAAGTTAATCAAGGTTCTCCCCTAGTTGGAAGTCTGTCCATTAACGGTCAAGTTATTATTCAAGAACAGGGTTTTGGAGGGCCTTTGTTGTATTTCAATAGGAAAATATATATTCCTGTTTTCATTAGACGATTTTGGGTTGTTGGATTTAGGCTTGCAATATTAAATTTAGATGATTTATCAATTGAGTATATTGGAGGTATCGAAGACTTGGTTTATCTGAAAGAGATAAATGATAATAGAATTTATTTCTATACAGATATATATAAAAGCACAGAAAAGAATTTAACTTTATATGAATAAATATATCTCAAGAATATACTGTAAACATCATAACCAAAGGAGGACTTCCATGTTAATTAAAGTCAAAGAATTTATTCAAAAGTATTGGATAAGTATTTTAATTTCTTGGTTTTTCATTTGGTTATGGATGGCTTATTATGGGGATAACACGATAGTTAAGTTGATTGTGTTTCCGATTATCTCTTTCTTTCTAGTTATTTTATTTCATTTGGAATTAGAAAGAAAAAATATTAAATATCTATCCATAATTCAAATGTTAATTGGGATGCTGCTGGGATTAGCTATACAAATCGAAAGTGAGAGTTTTATGCTCCTTGAAGGATTGATATTCGGAGGAATTTGGGGATTAACAACACCCTTTTGGATTAAAATATTTTTATTTTTAAGAAAAAAGATAGGAAATTATGTATAATAAAGCTCAAGCAGATAGATATATGAGCAAGCAATTAACTAGAATTGGTGGTTAGGTTTTTGAAAATACGGATCACGTAGTAAATGTGCATAGAAACTGATTGATAACAAAAATTTATAAAAGGAAAATAAAAATGAGTATTTTAAGTAATTATATAATTCAAGATTTAATCCAGAATGTATCTAAAGGAGTTACAGAGACATTTAAATTTGTATTAGAAAGATATAATTCTAATGAAGTTTTTGCCTATACATTATATATTGATGACTATTGTTCATATCTGGGTTGGGCTGCTAACACTATTTCTCACTACGAAATAGAAAAAGTAAACTACCCAAAAGAAGATCAGCCTTTTATTAAATGGTATTACCCTCAATTTGCAATAGGACTTGGAGAGGTTCCTGAGAAAATAGATAGTATATTCAATAATGAGATTCAAAATATTCTTAATGATGCAAATACATTAATATCAGAAGATAATTTTGAGCAATATCAGGCGGAAGTATATGATTCAATTATAGAAGGATTTAAAAAAGCGATAGCAAGTGTAGATAAGGAAAAAACAAAAAATGTCATATTTTTTGTTTCTATTGCAGATAGTGATAATGCTGAAATTATGGAAAATTATTCTGCTGAACAACTAAATTCATATGATAAATTTCTTACGTTCAAAAATAGATTTCAAAGCAAGCCGTAGAGCGGTTACTACTGGAAGTAATGGGGTTATAGTCGGTGCAAATTCGGCAGGTGGAGTAATAAGATAGGACGATAAAATGAAAAAAATTAAATTGATGCCTGACTATGGCTGTTTCCCCATATGGGGTATGGAGGATGATAATTTTGGAAATATAGATCCATATTCTTTACTAATATCAAAGTCTCTTGCTGAAGAATTGTTGGAGTGGGCACATAAATATGATAAAACCTTAAATATAGATGAACCTCTGAACTCTAGATTTGAAAATATAGAGAAAGAAAATATTTTTAAATACGAAGGTGAAAAATTATTTAATAAACTCAAGTTGGAGTTAGGAGATCAATACACGGTTCTATATTCAAGAATATGATTATTTGACATGTAATATCAGCCGACCCAACGGCAATATCCTGTAAGATAAAAATTCAGACAGCCGTAGCCCGCATGAAACCTCCAATCCCGACGTAAAGTCTTCGCGGTACGCACGCACACGGTTCCTGTTTTTCAGACGACCTCACTATCCTCTTTAAGGTCGTCTGAAATATTGGTTCTTTAACAATCTCATTACCAGTCATTTACAAAATGTAGTTTCTCGAGGAGCATTATAATATTATGGAAATTAAAAAAGAGTCTAACGACTATATTATAAAATTAAACAAATATGAAGTATTAGTTTTTTTTGAATGGCTTGTTAAGTTCGTTGAAAATAATGAAATTATTGATGAAGCTGAGCAAAAAATAATATATGACTTAGAATGCTTATTAGAATCCACATTAGAAGAACCTTTTATGGAAAATTATAAAGATCTAATACATATAGCTAAAAAATCTATTATTAATAATAAGCAAGCTGTAGATTGAGACGAGCCTCAACAAATTGGTTAAAGCCAAAATCTTCAAGAAAGACGGTACGAAAGAAACTTTGGCGTACACCTACGATGCCTTGGGCAAAAGGATAGGCAAGGTCGTCTGAAAGACGGAGAAGCTTCAGACAACCTCGAAGAGAAAACTGGATTCGTTTAGGACGGCAGCCATTTGCTGCAAGAAATCCACCCGGACGGCAGATATACCTATATCTATACCGACCCGGATTCCTACGATCCTTTAGCACAGGTACACAACCGGACCAACGAAGACGGCGAAAGCCACCAACAAACCCACTACTTCCACTACGACCAAATCGGCATTCCAAGAGAAATGACCGATAAGGACGGCAACCTCTTGTGGTACGGCGAATACACCTCCTGGGTCCGTCTGAAAAAAGATGAGCGGGTTTATAAGAACTCACATCCCAAGAGGTCCTTATAAAAAATTCATCTCAAGGATAACTATAACATCCATTAATACAAAAAATCGCTTTATATTCTTCTTGTTATTGAGGATATTGATACCTTTAAAACTGGAGTTATTAACCTCTTTAATGACTTACTTGATCCTGATAAAAGGTATCTGATTTATCGTGGTTTTATCAAAACATATCGCAAAATGACTCCGATTGAAAAAATCGAATTTTTCAAAAGAAGACCGTCGAGGAAATCGCAGCTAAAAAATAAGTTGTGGTATATATTTAGTGATGAGGTAACGCTATGAGAAAAACACTTTTTGGTTGTCTGCTTGCATGTTCTGTATTACGCTTTCTTGACCGCTCAGTACTTCAGTCAACTAAAGCACTACTTCTTCTATTGAAACAACTTAGTTCTGTCATCAAACAGAACTTTTTTTCTTGATTAGAATCTATATCTAGTATATAATCAATCTATAACATATAGATTGGAGATATATCATGGCTATAACTTTATCGAAACAATACAATTTTAAACTGAATGAAGCCACTATGGAACAAGCTCGAAAAATTATCAAGGAAAAGGGAATGACAATGACAGATGCTATTTCTTTATTTGTGGAGCAAATAGTCCTGGAGCAAGATTTGCCTATTAAGACGGCCGAAGATCTACATAGAGAACAGTTGATTGAAGAATTACAAGCCCAATCTGAGCGTGCCTTGAGAGAATACGAGGCAGGCGAAGGAACTGCCCTAGACGATATGAGGGTACGTTATGGCTTATAAAGTGATTGCTTCAAAAGAGGTCGAGGAAGCTATCGACAATATACACGACTATATAGCTACGGTACTTCTATCCCCTCAATCCGCCAAAAATACTGTGGCTAAAATTTTAGACAGCTTAAAAAGTTTAGAGATTTTTCCTGAAGCAGGCTTTGACGCTGATGAGAAAATCGGAGTAAAGATTAACAGCAAGTATCCCTCACGAGGAAAAATTATAGATCAATATGTTTTGCTTTACTTCATTGACCAAAAACGAAACACTGTTTTTTTATCTCACCTATTCCACACTAAAAGTGACTACGTCACTTTGTTACAAAAAGACAATATAAAAAGGCCAAATACTTGAGACAACTTTCTTAAGTTTATAAGCTCCGAAACCTTAATTTTTGGTACCGTCTTGGTTTAACAATACGGTATATATCTAATATTTTACAGCTATATCCCCTTTAGAAACGTTGATTTAATAAAGATTTAAACACTATAGAGTATATTTTTGTAAAATACGGTTTAAAATCGGAGCAAGTAAAATGAAAAAGTTACTGATTGGATTGATTGGAACTATTTTGCTTTTGACAGGAGCTTTAAAAATGTCACAACAACTTACAAAAAATACTCAATATAATGATTTGACTGTTAGATACTATTTAGGAATGACTTTTCCTAAGTATAACCATCCTGCAAAATTGTATGATGAAATCAATTTAGATAAGGTAGATAATATCCGAAAAAGCAAAGAGACTATGTCTTATTATACTGGGTTTTATAAAGATGGAAAATTAATTAAATTTGAGAAATATAGTAATGATAATAAAGTAATGGATTTTGCTTATGAATATGATGAGATGGGAAATCTAATCAAAATTTATAAAAATAACATTGAGGTAGGAAAACCGCTCCAAAAGAGAATGGAGAAGAAAAAAACTGGTGCTTGTTAAATTGTTAAAGGAGATTGTTCTGCTTAGTTTTTACGATTGTGATAAAAATTTATCTGAAAATGATTTCAATGACGTTGAAAAAAATTTAGAAGTATCTTTTCCAGCTTCATTCAAGTCGCATTACTTCAAATGGAATGGAGGTACTCCCACTCTTTCTTGTTTTGTCAATGATAATATTGATTATGACTATATTGAAATTCGCGACTTCATACCAATGAAATATTCTAAGCAGTTTGAGGATGATCCAGATTTTACATTGGAAGGAAGAGCAATAAATGAATGGAAACTTAATGAGTTACCTATAAATCTGATTCCTTTTGCTTTTGATTGGGGAGGGAATTACCTCTGTTTAGAAAAAAATAGTCGGCAAATTATTTATTATGTAAGGGATGTATGGAGTGAAAATATATCAAGAGAAGCTAATTTTAAAAAAAATTCAATTATTATTGCGAAATCATTTGATGAGTTTTTAAATTGTTTAGAAGAAAATCCTGATGATTAATAAACTGGCGTAGCGTCGTGTATATATAGTAAGTGTAACAAGACATAGCTCGCATGAAGCCTTCAATTCTGATGTTAGGTGTGCGCAAAATTGTACGCACGCGGTTTCGCCTACCGTAACCATATCATGGTCGATTACAGGCACAAATGCGACAGCGTGTACGAGATTTACAAAAAAGTTTAAAAAATCGTTTGAGTAAGTCCATATCTGTTGGAGGATATTCATCTACCAACTCACCCAAACGATTAGATTAGGAGTGTATTATGAAGAAATTGATGGTGTGGGGATATAGCTCACAAAGTTTAGATGAGTTAGCGAAAAGAAAAGTACCTAAGGTTTCCTTAGGGGAAGTAGGGATATCAGAGGTATTCAACCCTAAAAAAACGCATCCTGATTTTGACTTTTCATGGAGTTGGTTCGTAAAGGGACAAGAAATTCCTCCAATGCCTGAAAAGGTTTATGTCTGCTTAAAAAAAGCAAGGAGTGTTACTTTTGATTTTCTACCTTATGGCTACAACTTCTTTATCATGTCAGCGCGTTTTTTGGAATTTATTAAAAAATATGGTTTTAATTATAATTTTGGTATGAGCGAAGCCATTATTGTCAATACAAAAGGTGAGCTATTGACAAATGAAGTCTATTATTTGGTAAGAATAGTTAGCTGGGAAATTGAGGATGAAATTGTTTACCCGGATTTAGGAAGAGATGAAAAAGGTTTTTCGCTGGAAGCATATACTAATTCGGATAAGGATATTTTGCTGTCTTCCAAATATAAGTATATGGAAGCATTTATGGTGTCAGAAAATTTAAAAGACAAAATATTGGAAAACTTTTCTTTGCCTTTTCTTTATTCTTTGGAAGAGTGGAAGGAATTGAACAATTTAGACAGTTATTGGGATTAATATAAATCAAAGAAGTGTTGGATGAACTTTTTTCATCCCAACATCTACTCCTTCTTTCGTGGGAGAGGGCTGGGGAGAGGGCAAAACGACAGCTACGAACCCTTGGCAAAGGTACACAACTGGACCAATGAAGACGGCGAAAGCCGCCAACAAACTCACTACTTCCACTGCGACCAAATCGGCATTCCGCGTGAAATGACCGATAAAGACGGTAACCTGGTTTGGGGATTATTACGGTTGGGGCAAACTGAAGAGCGAAACCAACACATCCGGAGGAACTGCTCACCAACCCTTCCGCCTGCAAAACTACTATTGCGACCGTGAGACGGGGTTGCATTACAACTTCTTCAGGTATTACGAGATTGATACGGGTCGGTTTGTGAATCAGGATCCGATTGGGTTAGAAGGTGGAGAGAATCTATACTGGTTCGCTTCTAATATTACAAGCTGGATTGATCCTTTAGGCTTGGAATCCATATTAGGTTTCCTTACAAAAGTATCTGCAAAACAAAATACAGGGGCAGTTCCTTTTTTAAATGTTAATGGTCGCATTTACAGCAGAATTGTACGCACGCGGTTTCGCCTACCGCAACCACATCATGGTCGATTACAGGCACAAGTGCGACGGCGTGTACGAGATTTACAAAAAAGTTTAAAAAATCGTTTGAGTAAGTCCATATCTGTTGGAGGATATTCATCTACCAACTCGCCCAAACGATTAGATTAGGAGTGTATTATGAAGAAATTGATGGTGTGGGGATATGCCCTACAAAGCATGGATAAAGCAGAAAAAATGGGGTTGCCACGAGTAAGTAGTGGAGCTGTGGGTATATCAGAGAAGTTTAACCCTAAGAAAACGCATCCTGATTTTGACTTTCCGTGGAGTTGGTTTGTAAAGGGACAAGAAATTCCTCCAATGCCTGAAAAGGTTTATGTCTGCTTAAAGAAAGCAAGAGGTGTTACTTTTGATTTTCTTCCATATAATGATTTCTTTATCATGTCAGCACGTTTTTTGGAATTTATTAAAAAATACGGGTTTGATCATGATTTTGGAATGAGTAAAGCAATTATTGTCAATACAAAAGGTGAGTTATTGACGAATGAAGTCTATTATTTAGTAAGAATAGTTGATTGGGAAATTCAGGATGAAATTGTTTACCCAGATTTAGCATTAGATGAAGATGATTATTCACTGGAGGCATATACTAATTCAGATAAGGATATTTTATTGTCTTCCAATTATAATTATTCAGGAGCATTTATGATGTCAGAAAATTTAAAAGAAAAAATATTGGAAAACTTTTCTTTGCCTTTTCTTTATTCTTTGGAAGAGTGGAAGGAATTAAATAATTCAGACTTTTATTGGGATTAATATAAATCAAAGAAGTGTTGGATGAACTTTTTTCCATCCCAACATCTACTCCTTCTCTCATGGGAGAGGGCAAAACAACTGCCTCGACCGACTGACCGCCTACATCGACGGACTCGGTGCCAAAACCGCCTACGAACTCGCGGTGGACGGAACGCGATTACTTCAGGAGTACACCTCCAAAGGCAACTACATATGTTTTATAGTTAATTATTAAGGAGTTTCTAATGAAATATTCACTTTTAGAAGTAGTCAAATTGCAACAAGATCTTCCTGATTTTAATTTACAACAGGGAGACATCGGTGCAATTGTAGAAGTTTATTCAAATCCATATGAAGCATATGAGGTTGAATTCTGCGATACTAAAGGAAAAACAATCTCACTACTAACTTTAAAGCCAGAACAATTAATGCCATTTCTTGATACATAATATTATTCTTATAAAACTTAAAAGCAAGCCGTAGCTCCCATGAAACCTCCAATCCCGACGTAGGGTGTGCGGTACGCACGAACCCTTGGCATAGGTACATAACTGGACCAACAAAGACGGAGAAAGCCGCCAACAAACCCACTACTTCCACTGCGACCAAATCGGTATACCGCGCGAGATGACCGACATCCACGGCAATCTCTTATGGTACGGTGAATACACCGCCTGGGGCCGTCTGAAAAAGGACGATCGGGTTTACAAGGTTGCGAATCAGCCGTTCAGACGGCAAAATCAGTATGCCGACCGTGAGACGGGGCTGCATTACAACCTGATGTGTTATTACGAACCTGAGGCCGGTCGGTTTGTGAATCCGGATCCGATTGGGTTGTGGGGTGGGAAAAATCTATATACCTTTAATCCCAATATTGTTAGCTGGATTGATCCCTTAGGGCTAATTAAAGCATCTGAGATCAAATGGAAAGGTTTTATCATGACTAGAACAGAAGCTATTAAAATTTTTTCTGAGTATCAGACTAATTCAATATCTAATTCTGAAAAGATGAATATCCTATTAGACTTTTGGTATTCCTATGAATCTGAACCAGAACATTTAAATAAAGAACTTATAAGCTACTTAAGTACACATGATTTTGATGACATAGAATTTTATGATGATTTTTTTAATCCTGTAGTTACCTTAGGGTTAACATATAAAAATTCAATTTTAAGTAATAAATTTCTAGCTAAAAAACTTAGTCTTCTTCTCTCCAAAGAAATAAACGTCTATGGAGACGAGATAAATCAGAAAGTAAAATGTCCGTGTTGTCATTTTTATACCTTGTCTAGTAAATCCAACTATGATATTTGTCCCATTTGTCATTGGGAAGATGATGGCAGTAATGAAGAACAATATTCAGCGGTTAATCATAATAGTTTATCTGAATATAGAAACATTTTTTTTCTTGAGCATGATAAAACTAAACTAGAGGAAAAATATATTTTCGGTAAGCCATAACCTACAGGATCGTCTGAAACCCTAAACCCTCACTCACCCAGCTTTCAGACGACCCCATCCCCAACAGAAGCAAGCCGCCAACAAGCCCACTACTTCCACTGCTACCAAATCGGGATGCCGCACACCAACCCTTACGATTGGAAAACATCCTTGTCCACACTTGCATGTAGCTACTGCCAAAATGGATAGAATTCTTAGTCAAAAAAGAAATAATGGGAATGGTACATTTTCTTGGAAGTGCTACAAAGATAATGTAACCGTACAACATAGGAAATAGTATCATGACAACTTTAGAAGATAAGATCTTTACTTTAAAACAAAAAAATTTAATGAAAAAAATGAAAGAGATTCATTTTTTAAATAATTTAATTTTAGATTCTGAAAAAATTATTCCATATCCACTCTCATGTGACATAATAAATCGTACTTTTACCCCCTATAGAAATATAGAATTATCAAAAGAAAATTTTAGTTTATCGATAAAAAATGAAATATTAAATTTTTTTGCACCAGAGGAAAATGATATTGCTTATGTATACTTTTATGGAGGAATAAATGATTCGGCTGAAATACCAATAGAATTATTCCCCTTGTTTATTATCAAAATAAAAAATATTAGCAATTGGCTAGAATTAATAAACAAACCTAATTTTTATTGTTTAAAATTCTTTAGTCATAAAATAGATAAAGTCATCGATATATCTCTACTCGACAATGAGAAAGATGTGTTATCTATTTCTATTGGAGTGAATGCTTAACTTTTTTAAAATAAATAAACTATTCCAGCAGAAGCAATCCTTGGCTTTGTATAACTTAAAGGTGGTTACTATGAAAGAATTATTAGAAAAACTTGAAAATAATAGTTTTATTGATAAGGTCAGAATGGATCTTGAATTCGATGTAAAGGACTATCAAGAATTATAAAAAATTTTAAATGAAATAAAGCATTATACTCATAATCATAATCTAATTGAAAAAAGATTAGCGTCTATTTTATATGAAATACCGAAATTAACACATATTTGGTATCTCAATTTAAAAGACGATCCAAATAAAAATGAATCTTCTATTGTTAATCAACTTGAAGAAGCATGGATAGAGTTAGATTCAATAATTGGAGAAGAAATTCTTGGTCAAGGACAATAAATTCCTGTTAACAACCATAGAAACTCTAAATTTAGCAAAAGATAACCGTTTTGAGAAACCAAAGCATGCATGTGCAACATCTAACCCTTTGCTAGCTATATTAAGAATTACTGCAACAAGTGGATAAATAAGAGAAATCAGATGGAAAAATATTTCTTAGAAATTATCAATTTATTAATTGATAATAATACTGAACAAATTTATAGAAAGATTATGCTTTCTATATTAGATATTATTATAGAGAATCCAATTTTATGTATAAGCATCTATAAACCTTATGTTGATAGTGCAGAAAATTATTGGAGATATTATGATGAAACTATTGATAACTTAGAAAAATACCGAAAGGAAGTTATTGAAATTGCACTATTAAAAAAATGGTCAACTTTAAATAAAAAGGATAAAAAAAATATAGAATTAAATCATATTTATCGTTTAATTCTTACTCCATTTAAATCAGAAGAATTAGATAGAAACTGTGATAATCTATATTGGTTTATTGAGTGTATAAACCATTATGGTATCAGCTCTTATAAGGCAATAAATTATTTCAAAAGATACTTTTAATACGCCTATCTTTGCTAAAAGGCAATGAAAATAATGAAGAGATGGTTTAGTAAGAAGCCTGATAATGTCTAAAGATGTCTACGTCTATGATATTACTGGCCTCCTAATTTGTTTGGGACGGCAGCCACCTCTTGCAGGAAGCCCACCCGGACGGAAGATATACTTATCTCTACACCGATCCCGACAACTACGAACCCCTGGTACAGGTACACAACTCTTTATTACAGAAAGTTTTCATAGAGATAAAGCACAAACTGATGCGCACGATAAATTTCGTGAGGTCTATTGAAAAAAAGTGCACGGGATTATATTGGAAGTTGTAAAAAAACTCATATTGAAAGGACTAATACTAATCATGAAAGAAATATCAAGCATAGAAAAAAATTTAAACATCTTATTTCCTCAGTCATATAAAAATACTATTAATAAATTTCAATTATTTATGGAGATTGAATTCAACAACTATCAAATTAATCTGTTTAATGAAGAATCGTTGTTTGATAACTTAAATGGATTTCCTCAATGGTGCTATTTAAAATACCTAGTAGAGATAAATAAAGAGAAACAACAGATGCCTAATATTGTAGAAAGGCATGACTCAAATGGATATATTGACTCAGAACGAGTAAAAAGAGGTTTGCTGTTTGGCTCTTTAGCTGATGGAGCGTGCGTGTATTTTGATTTGGAAGATAATTTCTCAATATGGGAGTATTGGCTAGATGATGGAAGTATTGGAAAAGTAGCAGATACTTTTGATGAAATTCTTGAATATGGAAAAATTATAGATTTTGAGTAAATGTAAATTGTATCAAGGTTTAACAAATCCCATAAGGTCGTCTGAAATAATTTTCAGTCGACTTCAAACCTTCATCAAGATCCTTTGAAAGATTTGTTTTTTGACAATCTCATTAATAAAAAAATACAGAAACTTCTGGATATAATTTACGAAATAGGCAGTGTGCAAGTTTTGCATATGGAGCAAAGTTAAGCTGCTGATATTAAAGAATTGAAAATGTCTGGTTGGGTTACTCCTGCTTCGTTAGCTAATAAAATTAATAAATTAAATGGTAAATAAATTATGAAATCAATTTTAAGTTCAATTTTATCTCTAATAGTATCCTCTTCTTCTAATTTACCTTATGTTTCACATTACTCTTATGATTTTCAACATGGCTGGTTAAATATAATTGTATCAGAATATAATAGTAAAAAAACTTGCGGAGATATAAGGATCAGTAATAATGAGTTACAATATAAGCTTTTTTGTGGGAAAGAAAATGGAAAAGGAATGATTCCGTTAAGTAAAATAAAATTAAAATATGAAAAAGATATTTTTTCTGCCCAAAGTATTATAAGTGAAAAAATATTTTTTTCAGTTAAATGTACGCAAGAGCAATACAGATATATAGAAAAGTATCTTAAGAAATAAAACGGCAAAAAGACAATTAAATTCTGTACAAATATAGAATTTGTAATAATCTGAAGCAATCCGTAGCCAGTATGAAACCTCCAAGATGTAAAGTGTGTGCGTTACGCGCGAACCCTTGGCACAGATACACAACTGGACCATCATGGTAATAAATACTCTTTAAAGAATGCACATAAGAAGGAGAAATTATGTATTTAGATCAAGTAAATTATGAATTAAACGAAATAATCAATGATTTTGTATGTAACTCAAATGACGCGCCCACACCGGAGGAAAGAATTGATATTCTAAAGCAGGCATGGGAACTTTTACCCAAACCAGCAACTCAATTTGTTGAACCTACTTCTGCGATTGCTTGTGGTATTTCAGGAAGCTATAAAAAATTAGGTGATTATCAAAAAGCTCTTGAGTGGATGTTAATTGCACTTGATGCACGAAAAGATGAACCTGCAGCAGGTGTGTTTATATGGACAGGAATCGTTTATTACGAATTAGGTGATATGGAAAATGCCTATAAATATTTTGACCTAACTTATAATGAGCTACGTTACACACCTTTCTCTATGGAAGACAAAAAATATTGGCAATTTTATAAGCAACGTAAAGAAGAATTAAATCCTAAGAAAAAAACCAAAAAGTAAGATTCGATATTTTCAGACGACCTTTTTTGTACCGTACTTAACCGCCACTACGCCTACGACCCGGATGTAGTATAACTAGAGGGAAATATACTATGAAATATCATATTGAAGATTTAAGAGACCAATTACATAACCATAACTGGATTGTTTTAAAAGAATCAGAAGGAAATGATTTAGATATATCAGAATATTGGACTATTCGTCATAGATACCAACCAAACAAAACTTGTACTCTAGTTTTTGAAGGAATGGATGACTTGGAAGTTTTACCAATCGAAAAAAGTTATGCATGTTTTTTATCTGAAGAGCCAACTATATCATTATACTTTTCTAAGAGCATTAAGTTATGGAAGAGAGATTTAAATACATTCATTTTAAATCTGAATTCTTTTATAATTTACTAATTTTAAATCCTTCAAACTATATAAAGCTAATCAAAATCCAAATAACTGTAGATGTTTCTAGCAAGCGTAGTTTGGGTCAAGACCCAACAAAATATCAAGGTTGTGTGAAATAACCTTCAGACGACCTTGCCCTATACGCTTACCCTTACCTGCTTCGTCTACAACGAAAACGGCCAGCACCAATGGAAAGTGCCATCTAAAGAAGAGAACGCCCGAAACGATTTGCCTGAAACCGACTGGCGCGATGTGCTGTACGATATGCTGTACCTGCCCGTTCAGAAACCATCCGCTACCACTACGATTTCAACGGCAATCTGTTGTGGTACGGCGAATACACCGCCTAGGGTCGTCTGAAAAAGGATGAGAGGGTTTATAAGGATGCACATCAGCCGTTCAGATTGCAGAACCAATACTTCGATGAAGAGACGGGGCTGCATTACAATCTGTTCAGGTATTACGAACCCGAGGCCGGACGGTTTGTGAATCAGGATCCGATTGGATTGATGGGTGGGGAAAATTTATATCAGTTTGCACTGAACGTACAAAGATGGAACGACCCTTAAAGGCTTGGCAGTTCCCTTATTGCTCCTGAATTGATTGTGTTAAGTAAAGCTGCGCTTGTAACTTTAGGTATAGTTATTATTTATGAAAAAGGAAAAAAAGCGCTTGATACAGTAATGATGGCAGCAAATGGAAATCAAGTAGATACTGGGGTTGCTAATCAAGTTTATAAAAAAATAAATGAGTATTTTCAAAGCACAGGAAAAAACCAGAGAAATGTGAAGTATTGTAAGAATTAATTAATTGTGGGCAAATATCTGCCAAACAAGCTAAATCTACTCAAAAAGCTTGGGGATGTTGCCATTCTCAGCATTCGAATGATAAGTGTAACAGGAAAAAATAATATGGTAAATGATAGAATTTCAAGTTTTGACGCTTTTTTAGAATGTAAAGATCTATCTATCAATGACTTATTAGAAAAACTACTACATTCTAATACTATTATTCAATATGAAGCAGCAAAAAGACTACAATTTTTTCAGTATAAAGAGATTATTGATATAATCAGAAATACCCTTTTAACAAGTCGATTTAGTAAACATAGAGAAATTGCAAATTTTATCTTGGGACAAATGCAAGAAAAACTTAGCACTACGGAATTGAAAGAAATTTTCTCTATATTAATTTACTCTATTCAAAATGACAAAAGTATTAAAGTGAAATCATCTGCAATATCTTCTTTAGGACATCTATTCAAAAAATATAATCTAGGAGAAGAAGAGTTTCGCACTATTGAAAATAATATTAGTTCTATTTGGAATTTAAATAGATATTCTATAATTATTTCTATTGCATTTAGTTCTGCATATTTCCCAAAAAGAAATTATATAAAAGAATATCTTATAAAAAATTTAAACAGCAAGCATCACAAAATTATCTCCTGGGTATTGTATGGATTAAAAGGAAAACATTATAGATCAGAATCAATTGAAAATTTACTAAAACATAAACTAAGCCAATTTAATGAAAAATCTTATATTTACAATGAAATTATTGCATTTTTAATTTCAATTAATTCTAAAAAAGTTATCCCTTATGTTAAAAAGACACTATTCACTCAAAGTAAAATCGATGATGAAATTTATACTGAACTTAAAAATAATTTATCGGATGAATTTGCGGAATTAAGAAAAGAATTATTAGAAGAATTTAAATAGTTTCTTGACGTACGCCTTAATCGCAAACCTGCTTTCGTCTTCAAAGCCAGTAAAACCAACCACACTACTCACGATAAACATTGATAAATCCCCCATTCTCTAAAGATAATAGAGATTTCTTATTTTGCCATGGATGGAATACATAATGGAATACTTAAAACTATTAACAACGTTAGCAAAAACTGAAAAATCGTATCAGTATGATGAAATAATTAAATTACTTAAGCATCCTGTTGAATTTGAAGAAATTCCCTTGATTACTAGAACTGGAAGAGAAAAACCATTTTTGAAAATACTATCCCAAAAACAGTTGAATTTGTTCTTTTTAAATACTGCAATATTTTACATTAATAATATAAATTTAATGGCAAAAGATATTCTGATAGATAACGATTTATCAATATGTATAACATACCCGGATATAAGTTCTGAATCACATAATCTATATAGTTTTTATATACCTAACATATGTATTTATAGGTCGAAATATGAAAATACATTTAAAAATTATCCAGTCTTAAATTTAGAGAATTTCTCATGGTTACATGAATATTCATCTGATTTTAATTATAAAGACATTTTTAACATTGTTTACTCTAAATTTGATGACGGTTTTGGCCATGAAATTTTCAGGATATTTTTATTAAAAAAGAAGGATATTTAAAACAAGCGTAAATAGAATTAGCCTCCTCCTAACGCATACATTAAGGTCGTATGAAAGAGGAGACGAACGTTACGGGGACGGCGCACCAGCCGTTGAGGTTGCAAAACCAGTATTGCGACCGCAAAACGGGCTGCATTACAACTTCTTCAGATACTATGAGCCTGATGCAGGTCGGTTTGTAACTTAGGATCCGATTGGGTTGATGGGTGGGGAGAATCTGTACAGGTTTGCACCGAATACGCAAAGCTGGGTAGACTTTTTAGGATTATTCACATTAGAACAATTACTGACGGTAGGAATTGGCCCATTTGAAGAAGGATCTATTCCTGCTAGAGGACCTGAAAGGAATTTCACTCAAGAAGAACGCAAAAAATTGAATAAAATTGGTATATGCCATACTTGTGGTGCCACTGATCCTGGAACTAAAACTGGAAATTTTGTAGGAGATCACCAAGCTAATATTGGCTTGCTACGAGGAAATGAGTCTCAAGATCTGTATCCTCAATGTTTATTCTTGAAGTAACTTTAGTTAGCTAAAATTTAAATTTTTAATACATAGAGGTTTTGCAATGAATTTTTTTAAAACACATGATATTGACACTTATGGTGGTCCATTAGTCATGTTACCCAAATCAGATGCCAATATATGGCAGGGCTGTGTAGATTTAAAACCAGAAGAGCATTATTCTTTAGCTTGCTCTCAGCATAACTATTTATCTGTTTTAGCTGTAGAAGGTGTACAAACTATTATTTTAGGAGACGAACCTTTACCAACTTTTGCAGTACACAAACTAGACACTAGTGAGATTTTTATATTCAGAGCTTATTGGATTAATGATGAATCACACATTGATACTCATATAAAAAATATAGTGGATGGTCATCATAAATATCAGCCATTAGAAGAAACATCAATTTTCATTAATGATGTTGAATGGGTTATATTTGATAGTGCTTTTACTTTTAAAGATAAAGAAGATAGTATAGAGGTAAAATTTACTCATAAAAATTGCTTGTATAAAATCCAAACGTATTTGTACGAAGCATATGATATTTCTTTTTTAATTCATTCATTTAAATACTATAACGAACTATAGCAAGCGTAGGTTGGTCGAGACCCAACAAAATATCAAAGTCCTCTGAAATAACCTTCAGACGCCCTTCCCTATGATTTTTATCCAAAAAATACTGACAAAGGTAGGCCTGGGAAAATCTATTTTATTGAGGTAAAATATAATACAGGACGATTAACGAAAGGTCAAAAGAGATCAGGGTTATTCAATTTGAAAAAACTGCACAATGCTGGAGGAAAATGTCCAAAGGCTGCATATATGGTTTCAACAAAAAATAAGGATAAGCAAACGGATGTGGCTTCATCCAAAGGTGTTGCTCGCTTTATGACTTTAGTATTCAAAAATTGATTTTAAGGACTATAATTATGAAAAGTAAGGAATTTATTCAATGATTTTTAAAAAAACTAAAGGAGAGAAATTTAAAAATTTCTCTATAACTCTTTTAAAAAGAAATGATATTAACAATTTCTCAAATACAGATAATTGGTTTTTAGAAAATATAATTCAAATTGATAAATTATACATAAATGAATTTAACTTAAGACTAGATGATATTGATATAAATTTTGGAAACTATCAATCTAGTTCGATTGAAAATACCTTAAAAAAAATGAAACAGAAAAATTTATCATTCTTTTCAGCTCAAGCAAAAAAAATAGATAAAATTTTAATCCTGTACGACAACCCTTTTTTAAATCAATTAGATTTAAATTCTAATAATGTATATGAAGCAAAATTTATAATTATGTGCCCATATAAATATAAAGAGTTGTTAGTAAATTTTATTACTAATAATGTAAATCTTGATGCTTGGGATTATGGCTACGGTATGGGATTGCTAGAAAACCAAACACTTGATGGTTCTAAAATTAAATCCACAATATTCTCAAGCGAAAATATACCATTGTTTGCAGAAAAAATATGGGACAACAAGTTATTAACAAATGGTTCATTAGCCGAAAAAGGTTTTGTTAAAGATATTTATGAACTTAATATTCTAAATCATAAACAGGCTGAAAATATTAATTTGACAAGTTTCTTAAATAGAGGAATTGGAAGTTATTCTATAAAAAATGAAAAATATATTTGGACATTGAACTTTACTGAAATTGATTCAGTAAAAAGTGCACTTAGTTCAACCCCTTTCCTGCTTTCAATGACGAAAGAATAAATATTACTGGCCTTCGGCAATATGGCAGCAAACCGTAGCCCGCACAAAACCTCCAATCCTGATGTAGGGCATTACGGTACACACGAACCCTTGGCACAAGTCTGCGACTTGACAACCGCAGAAGGCGAAAGCCAACAACAAATCCACTACTTCCACTGCGACCAAATCGGCATCCCAAGAGAGATAAGACTCGACAGAATGGGGAATAATTCATTCATCCCAAAAGAAGCCCTTATTGTTCCTACATTGCCTGATATAACATAAATTCTATATTTTATTGGAGAAATTAATTATGAAAAAACAAGAAATTATTTTAAGTATGCAAACGGCTTTTCTTGGGGCAATTTGTAACAAAGTCAGACTTATTGCATTTGATATGACTGAAGAATTATTTACTCTTTATGTATATATTGATTCACCACTGACAGATGATGAGTATGAAGCAATATATAGTGCTGTTACAGATGTATTGGCTGATTTTCCAAATTTTCTATATGAAAAAATATATATTATT
This sequence comes from Streptococcus timonensis, assembly GCF_900095845.1. Classification (GTDB taxonomy): domain Bacteria; phylum Bacillota; class Bacilli; order Lactobacillales; family Streptococcaceae; genus Streptococcus; species Streptococcus timonensis. The sequence continues at coordinate 506,994 of NZ_FMIX01000004.1, read as the reverse complement.
GAAAATAATGATAATATTCTTTTATTGAATACATATAAAGGATGTTTTTTTATGAGATTTGAAAATAAATTTGATTAAATAACTCTTACCCCTACCATTCAAGACAACTGCCTGAAAACCTACAACGGTACAAGTTACTACTACGACGACCTCGGAAACCTCATCCACCGCGAACTGACCGACGACGAAGTGCAGAACTATTTATACGACCTGCATGACCAACTGGTCGTAGTGCAAATGCAAATACATAAAGAAAAGGAGGAAGAACTATTCTAACTTCTAAAGGCAAAGTTTTTAATGTAAATGGAAGTGATATAACATTTATTTTATTGAGGTATAAAAAATGAAGAAAAAAATATTAAATAGCTTCTGCTCATATTTAGAATCTAACCATATTTCATTTAAAAAACACGATTGTATTATTTCACTCTTTTTTAATGACATTTTTTTTGGAAATATTAATTTCCAATTTAAAAAAGGTAAGCATGTAAAAATTGGGGCATTATGCTCATTTTCTATTGTTTCTTATATAAATGAGAAAAATATTCTAGACCAAAAATTTATAGAATTAAGTACAACTATCCCAAAATTTTATCCTGAAATAAACGATATTTTTGATGAAAATGACACACCAAGTAATTTTAAAGTACATGGTTCAGAACTTGGAAAATTTGATTCTATTTTTAAAGATTTTGGCATTATTTCTTTATATCCAGAAACATCCGAAAATGAAATAAATGAGATAATTATTGCCATATTCGATAATTATGTGTTGCCAATGAAAAATTATTATTTTGGAAGTAATTTAGCAATAGAGGATATTTTAAAAAATCCTTCCTCATATAAATACCCACTATCTACAATTTTACTAATAAGTCATTTACACAACTTGGAAATTAATAATTTCGTAAACATAAAAAATCCTAGAAAATTCCCTGACTCAAAGAATATATCTAAAATTTTAGATTTATTATTCGCACATAAAAAAAATATTGAGATACACAATGATAACAATAGTAAAAATGACCACTAGATTGAGTTAGCAAGTCGTAGCCCGCACGAAACTTCCAATCCTGACGTAGGGCATGTGCGGTACACACGAACCCTTGGCGCAGGTATGCAACTGGACAACTGAAGACGTTGAAAGCTGCCAACAAACCCACTACTTCCACTGCGACCAAATCGGCATCCCACGTGAAATGACTGATGATAAAGGCGACCTGGTTCAGGGATTATTACGGATGGGAAACAAGTGCGTATTGATATTATAGGAGAATAGATATGTTAAATTTAAATAATTTACAAACAAAAGGATATGATGAACTTATTGAAATTGATGGAGAGGTTGTTTATCAAGTATTTGCTATTAAGAAAAATAATGGAACTTATATCACATATTACTATACAGTACCAAAAAATAAATTGGATCAGGCTGAAGATTATGAGATAGAAGAATTTAATGAATTTAATGAACTTGAATTAGCTATAAAACATATTCAATCAAAAGGAGCTAATCTATCAAGATTTAATACATTTAAAGGTAACAAACCTCTTTAAGACCTTTTTTAGACCATAGGTTGGATCGAGCCCCAACAAAACATCAAGGTCGTCTAAAATCAATTCTCAGACGACCTTCCCTATGATTTTTATCCCAAAAATACTGACAAAGGTATGCCTGGGAAAATCTATTTTATTGGGGTAAAATATAATACAGGACGATTAACAAAAGGTCAAAAGAGATCAGGGTTATTCAATTTGAAAAGACTGCACAATGCTGGAGGAAAATATCCGAAGGCTACATATATGGTTTCAACAAAAAATAAGGATAAGCAAACGGATGTGGCTTCATCCAAAGCCGTTGCTCGCTTTATGACTTTAGTATTCAAAGATTGATTTTAAGGACGATAATTATGAAAAGTAAAGAATTTATTCAAGGTCTTATTGAATATTTAAAAAATAATTTAAATATTCCTGATGCTAATTTTCTAAAAGATAGGATTAAATTTAAAAAAGGAAAATATGTTTATGGTGAAATATCCTTTAGCAATTCTCGTACTTTCGAGGGGGTCATACTTCACCTATATGCATACAATTCTGAAATGGGAAATTTTTTCTCCCAAAATGTTCCTCCTTATGATAAATCGTCAAATCCATATGATTTAGTATTTGTCCAACCATCTATCTCGCAGGCGCATTTTTTTAAAGCTCCCCCTATTACCTCATTTCCTTATGGAGATACCATTAAATTACCTGAATCTGAGAATGACGCAAAAAACATCTATCCAGATGTATTAAAGCATTTGCAGCAAGATCATATTCCAATCATTATGGCCTTCCATTCTGGTAGCAAAGAAGTTTTAAAATATTTAGCACTTTATCCAGAGGCTTTTCGTTTTAAAGCGTTAACCGCTATTTTTATTATAAATAAGAATGAATTACCACTAAATGATCCTTTAATACAGAATATTTTATTGTTTGATAAAAAAGTATTAGAAAATGATAAGGGATTGTTTAGCAAGCATGATTTGATCTTCATGGAAAATTCTTTTGACCAAAAATTAAAACAACAAATTATGCAATAATTAGTCCTTGTAACAAGCTGTAGCCCGCACAAAACCTTCAATCTTGACGTAAGGTGTTGCGGTACGCACGTACACGGTTTCACCTATCTAAACCACATCAACGAAGACGGAGAAAGCGGCCAACAAACCCACTACTTCCACTGCGACCAAATCGGTATACCGCACGAGATGACCGATAAGGATGGCAATCTGGTTTGGTTAGGCAACTACACCGGCTAGGGTCGTATGAAATATTTATTCCGTAACAATCTAAGCCAAAACCGCCTATGAATACGGCCAGGATGGTCATGCTCAAAAAATACAAGAACGTAAAAACAGATTAAACAATCTAAAAAGAGCATAAAGAATATTGTGTCACGAGTAATAAATAAAATCCAGATATTAAATTTATCAACTTACAACTATAGGTATTGTTAATGAAAAAAGAATTATTATGTATTTTAAAAAAATATGAAACGCATCCTGATTTTTTAGGTGACACTATTGAAGATATAAATCAAGTAGGAGGTATGAATGATACAGTTTTACATATTGCTGCCAGAAATAATTCTTTAGATGATGCTCTTGTATTTCTTAAAAATGGGGCATTGATTGATCTTAAAGGGGACTTAGGATATACACCGCTACATTATGCATGCATGTTTGGAAATATAGAAATGGTGAAATTACTCCTTGACAATGGATCTGATAAAAATATACAAAATGAATTTGGAGAAAATGCCGTTAGAATTGCAATTAACTCATCCAGCAAAAATAAAGAGAAGATAGTAAAACTATTAAATAATTTTAAAAAACGTAAATAAAAAATAGATAATAAATCAATCAGATGGTGCCATACCTTAAAATGTAGAAAGTAAGACATGAAAAAAAACAATCTAATTTTATTAATTAAAAATCAAATGTCAGATAAACAAAAAAATGAAAATGCCTTACATTTAAATACACTTTTACTAAGTTCAATAGAAAATCCTAGTATAGATAATGATTGTTTCATAGAATTATTTAGCTATTATTCTAATATATCCCAAGGAGAAGTGAGTGAACTATTTAATATACTGCAATCTTTAACAAAAGATGAAATCAATATCATTTATGATTTTTTAGAATATATTTCAAAGTTTGTCAAAGACTTAGGAGTATATTGTGAATTTGAAAAATTCTTTACGGAGGTAAAATATATACAAGAACGAAATTATCTAGAGGAAAAAATTAGGACTACTTTTCCAGTTTTCAAAGTTGATAAAAACAATATCATAAGTTTTGATGATAGTGATAACTTTTATATATTTTCTATAATGCAACTATCTACTAAAACTTGGATTGAGATAACATACGATGATTTTCTCTCAATACTTGAATCACTAGAGTGGCAAGCTTATACTAATAAGGCTATATTATATTTTACTCCTTGCTGTTTAAAATATATTTTTTCTAATTTATCTAAATTTCATTTATATGGTTACGTTGTTGATTTTTTATATATTGCCCTAAGAAACCAAAGTACGATATTTAACACTACTCAAATCAACTTAATCATTGATTTTTTAAAATTAATCCAGAATTTTAACCAGGAAATTAGTGTCGAAACACAAAAAAAAATAACAAATACTATCCAACTTTATTTATAACTTCCGAGACGCAAGGGCATACTTTCCCATACCGCCACCAAACCAGCCTGGCTGATGCGCCATTCTTCCTCACTTACAATGAGCAAACGCTATATCGTGCGCACCGGCGATATGTTCCATATGAACGGCAAGTTCAATAAAAGATCCCCCCATCCAATCTGACCAAGACCCAATTAGGTTGCTAGGGGGCTTTAGCCTTTATCAACTTGCATCGAATACGTAAGGATGGGGTGATTGGTTAGGTCTATCCAAAAAATTAACTAAAGGTATCGTATATCGAATGGGTTCAGCCACTGATAATAATTTAACTCCAAGACCTGGGAAGGATACTGAAAGTGGCCTATCTACATCAATGGATAAACCTATTGGAAAATGCCAAGCAATTGATGTTTCAAAACTTGAAAAATCAGGACTTGAGGCCATTAATGATCATGGAAATCATGTATTCATTCGGTCAACTAATGACCCTGGTTTTATAAAATTGAAGGAATGGGCTTCTACTAGGGGAACAGATGTCACACATTCATTCACGCAAGCAGTCAAAAATGCAATAATTAAATAAACGGAGGTTTAAAATGGAAATTAATAAAATAATTGAACATTTTACAAAATTAAGAGAAACTCAAGCTTCAAATGATAAAATTCTTAAAGCGGATTTAGATATTTACTTAAAACAATCTAGTTTAAGAATTGTATTCAGTCTACTTTTAAAGGAAAATATTCTTATATACGACGATAATGATGAAATAGTTTTAGAGTTATTTATAAATCGAGAGAATTCAAAAGGAATGGTTGATATATCTGACTCAAGAGGATATTATTTTTTCAAAGACAAAGAAATAAATATTTGCCATGAAAATATTAGTTATTTGGAAGAATTAATATATGATTCTATAAAGGATATTACTAAAGTTTAACTTAAGCAAGTGCGAATTGTTAAATCAAAATCCTACAGTAGGTAGCAAGGTTATATAAGGTAATGAAAATGAAAAAGCTTTTTTTAATCTAGAAGTAATTGATGGTTATCCTCCAGTATCTATGGAAAGCATTTGGGCAGAAGTGACTGAAGAAGGCTATCTTAAAATAAATAATATTCCTTTTTATAGCAAAGAAATCTCTCTAGGTGATATTGTTAGTGGAATACAAACGGAAGAAAATTACTTATTCTATGATAAAACGAAAATTCATAGTCAAAATAGTACATTGCGGATTGTTTTCTTTAATGAAAATCAGAAATTTAAAGATAAAATACTAACGAAACTAATCGATCTTGGAAGTGAGTATGAAGCATTTAATGTAAATTTCTATGCTATAAACATCCCAATTCAAGTAGATATAGAAGAAATATATCTTTTCTTAGATGAGTTTGTGGAAACTGACGATTTAGATTATGACACAGGGTATTTGGCACAATAATTTACGCAAGCTATAACTTGCGTAATATCGCAATATGTAGAAAATTCTAGCATTATTTACACAGAAGGATAGAACCATGAAAACAATCATAAGATTTATATCAAAATTCGAAAAAAATGTCCTAATAATCCTATTTTGTAATAGGACCGTACATTTTCACTAATTTTAAAGGAAATTACAATATGAATAACTTAAAAATTTTAGGATGGAACAAAAAACCTAAAACTTTGTATAGATATATTAAAGAAGGGGATATTTTTGCATTTCAAATAAAAATAGACCTATTTGGTTTCGGTCGTATTTTAGCAAAAAATCCATTAGGTGTAGCTGCAGAGATATTTGATATCTTTCAACCCCATCCGGATGATTTATTTAAAAATTATGATTATGATAAACCATCTATACTGTTTATAACAATATTAGATGCACATTCTTTATTCCAAGAAAAATTAGATACTGAATGGCGCATCATTGCTAAAGATACTGATTATGATAATCCTTATGCTGATATTTATACATCTGTTAACCCTATCATGAAAATTATGCATAATCCTGATTTTTCTAAAAAGATAGAAATTACAAAAGAAGAGGCAGTTTCTACAATAAAACAATTCCCTTGGAAAGATGAGTTTCCACGTCATCATTACCATATATTAGAGTTACTTATTAAGTGTAAGCCTGAATTATTCACACTTCCTTTATTAAACTTTATGGGATTTGAAAAGTTTATTTTAGACACCCTTTCGAAATACAAAAAATAATAAAGCAAGTCGTAGCCTGCATGAAACTTCCAATCCTGACATAGGGCATTACGGTACACACGAACCTTTAGCACAAGTCCACGACTGGACAACCGAAGACGGTGAAAGCTGCCAACAAACCCACTACTTCCACTGCGACCAAATCGTCATCCCGAGAGAGATGACCGATAAGGACGGCAACCTCTTATGGTTCGGCAACTACACTGGCTGTGGTCGTCTGAAAGAGGAAACCAAGGTAACGGATAGCACATACCAACCCTCACACAGGTAGTGTATTATTAAAAAATTTGAAAGGAACCAGCACATGGTAACAGGATTAGAAATCATAAATTTAATTCAATCTCATGAATACAAAAGATTATTAGATAAGGCTGAACATGATTATAAAATTAAAATTTATGACAATGACGACAGTATTTCACAAGAATGTAATTCTGTTGCTTATGAAATTAATAAATCAGGATTAACACCTGAGTTAATATTAGATTTTATTATGGAAAACGATAAATTAGTTTTTGTTTTCTCAAAATTAAAAATATCAAAATTGTCAGAGAATTACTGTGACTTTGAGGAAGATGAAGAAAATAGTGATGATATTATTTTAATTGGTCAGGCTAAGACTTTCCTCATTGTAAACTCTATAGAAATTTTACTATTGAGAAAATCAGAAATAGATTTAACAAATTTTTTGAAAGCAATTAAGATCCCTTCTTATAAAAAATATGCAAAAGAGTTATTTGAATTTTACCAAGAGAGCCTAAAGATATATTAAAACTTTTACTACTCTATCTATATTTTGATATCTTTATTATATCTCCTGACAAGCATAGACTGGGTTAAGTCCCAACAGTGTAGTAAGGTCGTCTAAAAAACGAAGAAGCTTCAGACGGCCTCGAAAATGCCACTGGATTCGTTTGGGACGACAGCCATCTCTCACAGGAAATCCATTCGGACGGCAGGTATACCTATATCTACACCGACCCCGACAGCTACGAACCCTTGGCACAGGTACATAACCGGACCAACGAAGACGGCGAAAGCCGACAACAGACCCACTACTTCCACTGTGACCAAATCGGCATCCCGCGTGAGATGACTGATAAGGACGGCAACCTCTTGTGGTTCGGCAACTACACCGGCTGGGGTCGTCTGAAAGAAGAAACCAAGGTAACGGATAACGCATACCAGCCGTTCCGCCTGCAAAACCAGTACGCCGACCGTGAAACGGGGTTGCATTACAACTTCTTCAGGTATTATGAGCCTGATGCGGGTCGGTTTGTGAATCAGGATCCGATTGGACTGGCAAGCAACATAACTAACTTATATGAGTTTGCGCTCAACACGCAAGTATGGATTGACGTACTTGGTCTATGTGTATGTCTAGATGGTGGTTCCTTCAGTGATATGGACAAAAAGAAAAATACAAAAACAGTTGGTCATCATATGCCGCAAAATGCTTTCTTGAAAAATGAAAATATTTCAAGATCAGATGGACCATCAATCTTGATGACAAAAGAGGGGCATAAAAAGACACGTACATTTGCAGGTAGAGGGAAAAAAACCATGAAAGACGACGCAATTTTAAATTTTGAAGAACGATTTGCATTAGATATTAAAGATATTCAAGATTTGTTTCCTGATGATGAGGGGTGCAAAAAGGCTATTAAAAAAGCCATTCAATATGCAAAATCCCAAAAATGGATTGGCGATGAATTTGAGAAGATGTTTGGTTTTATTCGATAAAGTAAAGAGGTTTATTTATGAAAATTCCTGAAATTTATTTTCAACTTGTAAAAAAATTTAAAAATGGTGGCTCATTGAAAAGAAATTATGATCAATTTGAAAATCCATTGGACACTGAGTTAGGCACAATCTTTATCTCTAAAGAGCAGATTTATGCTGAAGGTGCAGAGATGTTAACGTATTTTGATGTAGATGAAGAATACCATACACAGCATAAATTATCAGATAATGAATTAAAATATTATCTTGGTGGTGCATACTCTTTAGAAAATTCGCTATGCTTTGCCACCGATGGCTCAGATTGCCCATTTTGCATGGATTTCACCAACTGTAACATTCCTGAGATTATTTATTGGGATGATGGAGTTTTACAATGGAGAAAAGTTGCAAATACAGTGGAAGATTTCTTTAATCTATTTAATCCAAATGAATAGTTAATTAATTTTCTACCCAATTAATTTCTTCTACTCATTCCGTCTACGTCTCCTTCCGTCCTCATTCCCGCCAGTATGCCAATCAAAATATAGGGGCTGCACTACAACTTCTTCAGGTATTATGAACCTGATGCGGGGTGGTTTGTTAATCAGGACCCGATTGGGTTGATGGGTGGAGAGAATTTGTATCAGTTTGCACCTAATACCCAAGTATGGGGCAATTGGTTAGGTTTAGCTGGAGTTGATATGAATTTATTCCCAAGTAATGAAAACATACACTCTTACGCTCAAAAAGTTGCCAATAAACCGAATACTTTCCAAGTAGGAGGCCATGGCAATCCTTCGTTGATGGTGGATGGGGCTACAGGTGAAAGATTAGATGCTAAAAAATTAGCAGCGAGAATTTTAAAAAAATCCTAACTATAAATCAGGTATGACGGTTGAGATTTTATCCTGTAATACAGGAAAAGGAGCCAACCCTCTTGAACAACAACTTGCTAATGAATTAAATACTACAGTTAAAGCACCAAATGAATATCTTTGGTTTTCAAGTCACGGGAAATTAACACCGATGAGAATGAAGGCTGTTCGCTCGCAAGATACAAGCAAACCAGTCACCATGAGAAGCTTTACTCCTCAAAGTAAAAAAAATAAGTAAGGATCATGCTAACTATGGAAATACTAAAAAATTTCTTTATTTTATTTTTGTTATTAACTCCTTTAATATCATGTAAACAACATCCGGAAAGAAACTTAAAATGACTAACTTTATATCAACAGGTAGTACTTATTGGATTTCAGATGAAGAAATTCAAATTCTCGAAAAGAACGCCACTAATGGAGATAAAAACTCAGCCTTCAAATTATATCAATACCACATGTTTGTATCTTTAGATCAAGATTTGGAATTTGAATGGCTAGAGATAGCAGCAAAAAATGGACATCCAATTGCCCAATCCAATTTAGCCGATTTATTTTTCACACAAGGTAATAAAGAAAAAGCCATATTTTGGGCTAAAAAGGCATATAGAAATGGTGCCAAACTACCAGACGAATTAAAAATATTGATAAATATCAATTAATTAATAAGATTTAGCGGATTATCGTTACAAACCTAAAACTTCTGGAGGGAAACCAGTAACATTAGTTGCTTGTCAAACAGGGAAAGGGGACAATTCATTTGCTCAAAAATTGGCTAATGAATTAAAAGCACCTGTACGTGGTGCAACAGAAAATGTTAGTGCAGTTACAGGAGAAGTATTAAATGGAGGTAAATATGTTACAATTAAGCCATAAAATCCTTAAATTTATTTTTTAAGTATTTTTCTAACGTCTTATAATAACTTATACAGTAAGGATAGAGACATGAAATCTAATGCCAACATTTCAATAAATGACAGTATGTATATTTCTAAAACTGATCTGGAAAAGTTAAGAATTGCTGCTTCCTCTGGCAATAGTCAAGCAGCATCAAAATTAGCGAATTATTTTGCTTTTTATGAATTTAACAATGATAAATTTATATTTTGGTTAATTCGATCAGCCGAATTAGGTAATACTCAAGCACAATATGATTTGGCCTATATATTCTTTGATCATTACAAAGACAGTAAAGACAAAAACAAATTAGACGAAGCGGAAAAATGGGCTCTACTTGCTCAAAAAAATGGGATGTCTATTACTAACCTACTCACTGATATACATAATGAAAAGCAGAATTCCAAACATAAACATGAAAACAAATAGTTAAAATAAAAAACTAACCAAGCTAGCGTATAAATCCCTGAGTAAAACTGGGGTGAATCAAGCAAGCCGTAGCCCGCACAAACCTCCAATCCTGACTTGGGGCTGCGGTACGCACGTACGCCATTTCACCTATCGAAGCCCCATCACTGGAGCCTGCATTCTAGAATGTGACTCTCAACATGGAGAAGTTGAAAAATATGATAAACGAGGAAAACACCTTGGCGCATTTTCCTCTAAGACTGGCAAACAATTAAAAGACCTTATTAAAAACAGAAGGATAGAACCGTGAAAAAAACCATCAGATTTATATCAAAATTCGAAAAAAATGGAGAAAAATTTATTGAGGTTATAAATTTTAAGAATGAACCATCTCTCGATTTCTTACAAAAAATTTGTCATGAAACTAGCTCGATGTATGAAGAATATTGGATATCAAATGAAGTTGCAAAAATAATCGAACCTTATTTATGCGAGAAATTAGACATAAATAATTATGACTACTTCTTGTCTTGCGAAGAAGATATTATTTAAGCAAAATTCAAAAATCATATTTATAGATAGCGCATACCAACCCTTCCGCCTGCAAAACCAGTATTGCGACCGTGAAACGGGGCTGCATTACAACTTCTTCAGGTATTATGAGCCTGATGCGGGTCGGTTTGTGGGGAGGAAGCAATTTTTATAACTATTCTCAAAATGTAAAAGCTTGGGTAGATTTATATAGATTGTCGTCTAGTTGTAATGACGGAGATACAAAAGATAGTAAACTAATTAACCAAAAAGAATTGAACCGGATTTTAGATCAAATAGGCACAGATCCACATGCGTTTAAAGGTGATTATGTTGGTAAACGAGCCGTATCTCATTATGATGTTTATAAACAAAATAAAACTGGAGAACATTTATTAAGAAGAAAAAATTCTTCTGAATTTATTAGAACAGGAATTGGTTGCAATGATGCTGAATAATTTAATTGAAGTAACATTTTATATGGAATCAAATGATTACATCAACATGAAAGAAATAGACAAAATACTTAATATTAAAAATGCTGAATTTTATAGCAAGGGAGATTTATTTACATCACCAAACCAAAAGATTCAATTTGTAATTGAACAATCTTACTATTCTTTTGGCATAGATAAAGAGGAAAATTTAAAGGAAAAAATTAATAAAATTATAAAAACAATAGAAAGCATAAAAAAGGATTTAAATTACGTATTTAAAAAATATAAACTAAATAAAGAGCTTATAATATACAGCTGGGGTACCGATGAGGCCACTCGTGAATATAAAATCTCCTTAAATCAAATTCAATTATTATCTGAGTTAGGTATAGAATTAAAAATCATTCATTATAGTTTTTAGTAAGCGTGGGTTAGGTCGAGTCCCACCAAATATCAAGGGTATCTGAAATCAATTTTCAGACAACCTTGTTTCATTTTTATTGAGGTGTTGTATGCTATGAATTTAGATGCAGTTAATCCAGAATTAGAATCAAAGATTAATGATTTAGTCTGTGAGGCTTATAATAAACCTTTTTTAGAACAAGAAAAGTTATTAAAAGAAGCATTTGAGCTAATACCCAAGCCAGTAACTCAATGGGCGCATCCAACGACAATGGTTACGATTGCTTTGTTTGAGTTGTATTATAAAAATCAAAAATATGAACAGGCTAAGGAATGGCTGAGTATTGCTTTAAGTGTCGCTGACTTAGGAACCACTAATGCAGGGACGTATCTGTTAGCTGGTATTTTTTATTATGACCTTGGAAAATATGATGAAGCTTATAAATATTTTGATATTGCTTATAATGATGCTGGATATTATCCATTTAGTATTGAGGACAAAAAATATTGGCAGTTTTATAAGCAGCGTAAAGACGAATTAAATCCTAAGAAAAAAACCAAAAAGTAAGATTGCACTGCACCTCAAAAATTAAAAAAAGCAGGTAAGAAACGCCCTTAAATTTTTAGGAGAATTTAAATGAAAAAAAATGGATACGTTAATTTTAACTTTTTAGATAGTAAACCCAATATAAATAATATATTAGTTGGGCTAGATTTAGACTATTCAAATAAAGTGATAGCGCCAGATGGTCATGAGTTAGCATTGGTTGCTTTTATACCAATTGAAAATCTATTAACTATTGCACCTCAATTTAAAACAGATTTTCAGAATATGGAATATAAAGATAAAGCAATTTACGTTTTTTCTTATTATGATAAAGAAGATTATTTTCTTGACTACATTACTGAAATTGACGATGCTATTCAAGGATACACGAGAGTTATCGTCGGAGATAAAAATCAGTTCAAGATTAACCTAGATAAATTTTATCCAATTAATCCTATTGAGAATTTAGATGAAATGAGTTTTTTAGGAGGACAACCTGAATATTTACAGCAAGAGAGTGATGATTTTCTAGAAAAATATATTTTCATAGGTCAAATCTTAGGAATGGATCTACCTGAAAAAATAAATGAAATTTTTTATCTAACTGAGAACATCGGATATATTTTTATAAATCCAGATCTATCTGGTGGATTATTCTTCGTACAAACAACTTAAACAAAACTAAAAAGGACATGACTATGAATGAATTTTACATGTGGGTTGTTCAAGGAAGCAGAGCAAGCTTCCCATCGGCTATCTTTTCATCTAAAGAAAAAGCTGTTCAATGGATAGAAAAATATAAAATTAGTGGAATGTTATCAAAGTACCCTATTGATATATCTATATACGATTGGACAATTATGAAAGGCTTCTTCAAACCCAAAAGAGATGAGCAAAAAACTCCCGACTTTATACAAAGCTTCTCAACTGTATATATTGAGGATTCTCAATATGTTGATGGAATTGAGGTAAATTAAAACACCAAAATTACTAATACAATCGACTGGCAAGATAAAATTGAATCATGTAGTAGCCGTAGGTTGGGTTAAGACACAATACACCTGCAAGGCCGTCTGAAAGACAAAGAAGTTTCGGAAACGTCATTCCCGCATGATTTGAGCGGGAACGGTCTCGAAAACCAAACCCGCTTCGTTTAGGACGGCAGCCACCTCTTGCAGGAAATCCACCCGGACGGCAGATATACCTATATCTACACAGATCAAGATTCCTACGAGCCTTTAGCGCAAGTCCACGATTGGACAACCGAAGACGGCGAAAACCGCCAACAGACCCACTACTTCCACTGCGACCAAATCGGTATCCCGCGTGAGATGACCGATAAAGACGGCAACCTCTTATGGTTCGGCAACTACACTGGCTGGGGTCGTCTGAAAGAGGAAACCAAGGTAACGGATAGCACATACCAGCCCTTCCTATTGGTTTAATGGTGGGGAGAATCTGTATTGGTTTGCGCCAAATTTTCAAATGTGGTTAGATCCCTTGGGATTTTAAAAATTGTCTGTTAATGGATTGTATAGGCCAGGGGATAGTAAACCTTTTTATATCTGTATTACGGATAATATAAAGACTCGTGCAAAACAACACAGGAAATCAGGAAGATTAGTTGGAACAGAACGCTTAGTAGAATTATATAACGATTTGGATTACGAAACCGCCCGTGGATATGAGGAAGGCTGTATTCGACAACATGGAACACTGACAGGAAAAAAACTTAAAAAAGGTCAGAAAAGTAATTTTAATCCTAAAAAAACTAAAACCAGAGGAAATAAATGTCATTCATTTGTTGAGAATAAGACCCGTAATGTTAAAAGACAAGAAGCAATGGTTGCGGGAAGAGACCATATTCTCAAAAATGGTTGTAAAAATCTTCCAATAATTTAACATTCTATACTATAGAAAAGGAAAAGTATTATGAAAATCTTTAATTGGGAAAAAAACAGAACTTTATATAGATATCTTAAGAATGGTGATTTATTTTGTTTTAAAATAGCTGATAAATTATTCGGTTACGGTAGAATAATCGCTAAAAATAAGCTTGGTGCCACTGTAGGAATTTTTGATTTGTTTACTTCAAGCCCAGTTGAGCCATTCGATTATAAAAATGCTGGGAATTACCCAATTCTATTCAAAACCGTTTTAGACTGTCATACCTTATTTGAATCAAAGCTAGAGTCAGACTGGCGGATAATTGCTCAAGATCCCGATTACCAAAATCCAACCCCAAGTGAAATTACTTCTATTAATCCTGCTATGGGATTGGCTCACAATGCAGACTTCTCCATCGAGCAAGAAATAGATGAAGAGGATGCTAGGCAAAAAATACTCAAAAGCATTGAATTGCTTGAAACACCCAATAGTCATTATCATATTTTAAGTTTTCTTATTCGTCGTAAACCAGAAATTTTTAATTTACCTATTGAATCATTTGCAGAATTTGGAGATTTTATTTCGGATGAGTTTCAAAAAATTCACCACCGGAATTTAAAAGTGTAAAAAGCAAGCCGTAGCCCGCACAAAACCTTCAGTCCTGATGACCCCTTGGCGCAAGTCCATGACTGGACAACCGAAGAAGTGGAAATCCATCAACAAACCCACTACTTTCACTGCTACCAAATCAGCATCTCGCGTGAGATGACCGATGATGAAGCTAATCTGGTTTGGTTCGGTAACTATACCGGCTAGGGTCGTCTGAAAAAGGACGGGCGGGTTTATAAGGATGCGCATCAGCCGTTTAGATTGCAGAACCAATACTTCGATGAAGAGACTGGGCTGCACTATAACCCGATACGCTATTACGAGCCTAATGCGGGTCGGTTTGTGAATCAGGAGCCGATTGGATTGTGGGGAGGGGAGAATTTATATGCTTTTGCGCCGAATACGCAGAAGTAGTTTGATCCGCTCGGATTATCTAATGCTCCAGGTGCCTGTAATAATCCATGTGATAATAATTCCTTAGATTGGACTTCTCATGGAGGAAAACATGTTCCCCCTAAAAATTCTGGTCTAAAATCCGAAAAGCTACAAAAAATGGTGAACCTGCAAAATATAAACCTAAAATTCATAGTGAATCATTAGAAAGAATAGCTTGAACAAAAGGAACTCCAGTTTCACCATTTGGAAAAAACGTACATTATAAAGTATATGATTCCGGAAAAATTATTGGTGCATCAGAAGGGATAGATACAACATACATACGAGTTGAATTCTCTCAAGGAGTAATACATGGACATCCAATTACAAAAAAAGAAAAGTTGAAAAGATTAGGAGCAATTTGAAATGGTACCTAAAATTGATTTTAAAGATGGCATTATTACTTATGACAATTTATTTTGGCTATTCAATAACACTAATGGATTAATCAATAAACTTGAATTTGAAGAAGATTTATTACAAGTACAGTTCTTTAATGAAAAATATATTTTAGATGTTGGGTGGTATCCCCATATCGGTAGAAAAGGAAAATTCAAAGTTTACGTAGTTAAAAATTGTGATTGGCAAAATCCATTATTTATAAAATCTGATAACACAATTAATGATTTAATTACCACTATAAAACAAGGAATTAAATGTATATATGATCATGAGCATATACAACAATAATGGCAGGTGAGGTAGGAAGTCTCAACAATTCCACAAAGTTATCCAACCTGATCCACCGCGAACTGGCCGACGGCGAAGTGCAGAACTATTTCTACGATCTGCATGACCAACTGGTTAAAGCCAAAATCTTCAAAAAAGAACTCGTAAAGCACCTCGCCCAGCTGGAAAAAAACTACAAACACCTCCACCTGAAAAATGTTAAGAAACAATATGATAAGGAATTGTTTATGGAAATTATTTCAATAAATACGTATTACAAAATAGAAGATGATATTCTTACTATTGCATTTGCAGATAGTAACAAACCTAACCCTGATAATTACTTAATCTTGCAAAGAGAAGTTGATGACTTAGAATACTATTATTATGAAATTAATAGTCAACAATATTCAGGGGTAGGTGGCTTCAAAAGAGTAGAAATTTATTCCAATAAATTAGTTATTTATTTTCAAGAGAAACAAAAAATCTATCAAAATAGTATTGAAAATCTAATTATTACTTATAAACCTGATAAAAGATTAAATGAATTTATTGAGTATATTTTTGGGGAATCTGATTGCGAAGTCGTAGTTTACTAAATTTAAAAAATAATGACGGCATAGCTACAATATCTAAAAAAAAATAAAAGGATTAGGAAAATATTGAAGGAAATATCTTTCTATCAAAAAAATTATGGAGGATACTTTTATGTTCAAATTAAAATTATTTCCCGAGGATTTTTTTAATATATGTATTAAGCGTAAAGTAGAAATTACAAAGTTAGATAAACTTCCTAAACTGGATAATAACTATTTGTTATTTATTACTAAGTATCAGGGGGTAGAGATAATACCTGATATTTCTCTTTTTAATTATGAAGAGGCTTTAAATGAAAATAGATACTTAGAGTGCCATTATCCCGAAATATCAAGGTGTTATTGGAGTATTGGACAAGCGGGACAGGGAGATGGATGGTTTTTAAATAAAATAGATAATACCATTTTTCATTATAATCATGATACTGGAGAATATACCAAATCTGGATTTACAAATTTAGGGATAGATTTCTCACAATTTATCCATTTGGCTCTCTTATACCGAGATTTAGAACACCTATTAGATGAGGGAGAGACACTTACGGATAATATAAAAACTGAGTTTATAAATTCAGTAAATAGTATAAGTAATAATTTGTTTAATGTTTATCCATTTAAATATTTTTAATTGGAATATTCAATAAATTTATTAAGCAAGTCGTAGCCCGCGCAAAGCCTTCAGTCCTCCGGACACAGGGTAAACTCACCAGCCACTACGAACTCGACCCTTTAGGCCAGCTGAAAGAGGAAACCAAGGTAACGGATAGCGCATATCAACCCTTCCGTCTGCAAAACCAGTATTGCGACCGTGAAACAGGGCTGTACTACAACTTCTTCAGGTATTATGAGCCTGATGAAGGTCGGTTTGTGAATCAGGATCCGATTGGGTTGTGGGGTGAAGAGAATCTTTATGTATTTGGACGCAATACGCAACGATGGATCGACCCGTTTGGATTAGCAACAGTTGATACAACATTTAATATGGGAGGAGAAACTTTCCAAGGTGTCAACCCAACAGAGCGTGCTAACAGAAAGTCAGGAAAAACCGGATGTCGATTAGCAGGACCAAATAGTAATGAATATTCCATGCATGCAGAAATTGATGCCATGTTTAAAGCTTACAAAAATGTAAAGATTCATGTAACTAAGATAGGATTAGGATTTTATATGTATAATTCAAATTTTTACCATCTATGGCTTGGTCATTATAAAAGTATAGATGAATATGATAGATATGTAGGTATTAATCAAGCAAATACTTCAAACTTTGCACAAGATCTAGGCATACCTAATGAATACCCAAAATGGAATATGAATGGAAAAATAGCCTCTCTTCAACCAAATATTTCATATGCTCTACCTCTTGAAGAAATTTTTAAAGGCAGTCCCGTCAGAAAGCAAGATTATGATATAATTAAGAAAATATGTAGAGATATAAATTTATACGATCCAAACTCATATATATGGTATTTTAATGAACGACTTACTTTCAAGTAGGAACAAGTTTCGATAAATACAAATATATTGGTTACTTTGAGGCGGACAATGATTTCTTAGAAGCAAGGATAATTTTATATCCTCAATCATTTAGAAGAATATAAGTTATTTTAAGCAGTAGTAATAAGTTAGGTTAAGACCTAATAACTTCTGAGGTCGTCTGAAAATTTTCAGACGACCCATTCTCCTCCCCCCTGCTCCTGTTACGAAACCAAACTGGCCTTAGCACTGGAGAGGGGGGTAAAGGTATTACCCATCCTGTTGTTCAAGAAGCATACGATAATGTCCCCAATGATAAACGTTCTGATTCTCGTATGCATGGTAGATGTGCTGAAGCCGAGGCTCTCAATAAAGGGGCAGAAAAGGCAAATGTTACCAATATGGGAGAGCTTAGAAAATTAGCAAAAAATTCCGTCTCTACAGCAAACAGAAACGACAAAAAAGGAAAACCTATGCGTGCATATCCTTCCTGTAGCCACGTATTAAAAAATCTTGGAATTCGTGACGGTAACGGAGGTTAAAATGACTAAAGTAAATAGACCTGATGTTATAGCAGGACGAAAATTAACCGATACATTTGATATTGATGCCATGAATTATCATGACATTCAGATAATTACTCATGATTTTATCAAAAACGTACTTTTATCTAGCCCTTGTATTCATAATCAAATACCTGATACTTTAATAAAATTAGCAGAAAATACATGTAGTAAAATTCTATTGAATTTATCCAACGTCTTATCAAATGATGAATTGAAGAAGGAGCGTATAAGAGTTTGGAAAATTTATGATTCACAAACATCATCACATGAAAGAAACTTTACTCAACTTATACTAGGAGGGTTATCAGATGAAGAACAATTCACTGATGCACTTGAGAACTACGCTACAGTATCCGATATACTACTTCCCACTTTCTTTAATGTATATAAATTATGCGGACAGGAACTTTGTAAAAAATATCTAGAATTTCTATTGAATCATCCTATTTTAAGGAAATATCGTGTTTAACATGTTTGAACCAAAAGTTGGATATAATTATTGAATTTCCCCAAAGCAAGCCACAGCCAGCACACTTCCTACAATCTAGAGGTAGGAAGTGTGCGGTACACACGAACCTTTAGCACAAATCCGCTATTTGGCAACCGAAGAAGGCGGAAGCCGCCAACAAACCCACTACTTCCACTGCGACCAAATCGGCATTCCAAAAGAGATGACCGACATCCACGGCAATCTGTTGTGGTACGGCGAATACACTGCTTGGCGTCGCCTGAAAAAGGACGGGCGGATTTAACTTTTACCGATTTGCGCCGAATGTTCAAAGATGGATTGATCCACTGGGGTTAGAAAAAATAGATGGGCTTACTATTCACTACATGGAAATATTTGATAAAGCTGGAAAAATGAAGAATGTAACTGACTTCAAATTCAAATAAGAGGATTATATGAATAAATTTATTTATAAAAAAGATCAAAATTATACTGACCACTGGGAATTTTGCAATCAAAATAAATATCCATTTATTACAATTAATAATATTGATAATGGTTTTAGTGAGCTTTTTTTTGACATAACTAATATAAGTAATAAATTAGAAGATATTTCTAATTCTATAAAAGAAATATCTTCTTGCTATAATAATTTTTTTCTAGTTCCTAGCTACATATTAGAAAGATATGAATCTCAATATTATTACTTTAAATTTCCCGTTATAAATAACCACGCAGAACTTATTGCGAACCAGTTATTTGATTATTTACTTGAAAACATAAGTTAAAGCCTACTGTTACTAAAGAAGATCAATCATTTCTACTAAGTCAAAATGATCTAATTAAATTAAGTTCTAAATATTTAATAAGCAGGTCATAGTTCGTAAATAGAGAGATCCTCCTAAAGCACATAGTTAGCTTCATAAAGCAGTTTGAAAAACAAATCGCCACACCGGCAACCAGATATCGCCTATCGTGAGGATGGTCGACTAAAATAGAAAAAATATCCTGCAAGAATTCTTGCAGGATGTTCTTTTATATCAAACCTTCTAGAAGGCCCTTCATAAAGTTTTCTGAGTTGAACTCACCAATATCGTCAATCTTTTCACCAAAACCAATTAGCTTAACAGGGATATTGAGTTCCTCACGGATAGCAAGAACAACCCCACCTCGGGCAGTTCCATCAATCTTGGTTAAGACAATCCCTGTAACAGGAGTTATTTTTGAGAATTCTTTAGCTTGTACAAGAGCGTTTTGCCCAGTTGACGCATCAAGAGCTAGGAAGGTTTCATGAGGTGCTTCTGGCACTACGCGTTTGATGATGCGACCAATCTTTTCCAATTCAGCCATTAAGTTTTCTTTGTTTTGCAGACGGCCAGCTGTATCAATCATGAGAATATCAATACCATCTGCTACTGCTCGTTCCATCCCATCAAAGACAACGCTAGCTGGATCTGCTTTCTCAGGACCAGTAACGACAGGAACATCTACACGACGTCCCCATTCTGCTAACTGAGCAACCGCACCCGCACGGAAGGTATCAGCAGCAACAAGCATAACCTTTTTACCAGCTTGTTTGTATCGATTAGCTAATTTACCAATTGAAGTTGTTTTCCCGACCCCATTAACTCCAACAAAAAGCATAACCGTTAATCCATCTTGGAAGTTAATATTTTCATTATATACGCCGTCTTTTTCGTATAACTCCACCAATTTTTCGATGATAACACGACGAAGGGCATCAGGTTTCTTAGCATTCTCAAGCTTGGCTTCATAACGCAATTCTTCTGTAAGATTTGAAGCCACCTGCACACCAACGTCACTCATGATGAGCAGTTCTTCTAGTTCTTCAAAAAATTCTTCATCGACTGAGCGGAAATTTGCAAAGAAAGCATTCAAACGGGCACCGAACCCAGTACGAGTTTTCTTAAGACTACGGTCATATTTTTCTTGTACAGTCTCTTGCACTTGAGGAGTTTCTTCGATTACTTGGTTTGCTTCCTCTTCTTCAAAAAACTCTGTTTCTGCTTCGTCTGATTGAGGCTGAACAATTTCTTCCTCGTCACTATCATTTGAAGGAATATCTTCAACATGAGTCGGTTCCTCTTGAGGACTATCTGCCTCTTGGACTTGATTTAACTCTTCTCGAGAAACCTCAACTTCATCAACTGATTCGACAATAGTTTCTTCGTCAACCTCTGCTTCATTTAATCCTTCATCATTTTCTTCGGCTACGACAGTCCCATCTTGCTCTTTTACTTCGATATTTTCAGATTCTAGCGTCTCAGTTTGCTCGCTATCATCCGATAAATCAATGTTTTCTAGAGCTTCTTTGACAACATCTTCAATTTTAGGTTCTTCTATTTTTCCAAATAAACGGTCAAATAATCCCATTCTTTAGTTCTCCTTCAGTACATATTTTTCAATTGCCCAGGCGACAGCTTCTTCGTCATTAGTCATTGGTGTTACCACATTTGCCACAGCCTTAACTGCCGGCACAGCATTTTGCATAGCGACACCGAGACCGGCCCACTCAATCATCGAAAGGTCATTAGTTTCATCTCCGCAGGCCATAACCTGACTTTGGTCAATTCCCAGGTGTTCAATCAGTTTAGATAATCCTGTCGCCTTATGAACATTCTTTGGTGACCATTCTAGCAAGAGTTCACGTGATTTAAAAATTTCATATTGATCGAATAATTCTGGTGAAATCTTTTGAATAGCTGCATCCAAAGGTTCCTGAGGAAAGGCAGTCACACATTTATTGTATGTCACCTGACTAGACAAATCTTCAAATGCAGTTGGAACAAAAGTTAAAGCCGGGTTAAACTGAGCATATAAACTTTCTTGGTCAGACTGAATCTGGTAAACTGTTCCTTCTGAAATTGCATCTAAGGGGATTTCCAATTTTTCAGTTTCTTCATAAATACGTGTCACATCATCAATTGAAAAGACTGTCTTATCAAGAATCTCACCTGTATTTTTCTGAACCAATCCACCGTTGAATGTGATAGTATATTCGTCATCGTGACCATCTGTTCCAAGCTCTTTAAGGAAGAAATCCATGGCCTTGAGAGGACGTCCAGTTGTTAGGACTACTTTGACACCCTGTTCACGCGCAGCCTTTAAAGTCGCCTTGGTACGATCAGTCAATTTCTTATCTGTCGTCAGCAAGGTTCCATCCAAGTCTAGGGCAATTAATTTAATATCTGCCATTATAATCCCTCCATATAAGCGATAACTGATTGGTCCTTATGGTGACCGATAACTGTTTCGGCAAGTTCTAAAATCTCTGGACGAGCATTTTCAGGTGCGACTGGGTGCCCTACAACCTGCATCATATGAATGTCATTGAGATTGTCACCGAAGGCCATCACTTGGTCCATATCCAGATTTAACTTCTTAGCTAATTCGACAATCGCAACTCCCTTGTCCACATAATCAAGAACAATATCAATGGATTCAAAACCTGTCGTCATTGCCTTAACACCAGGCACATGTTCATTAACCCAAGCTTCGCCAGCTTCTACTGTCTCTTCAGTAAAGTTGGTTGTGAATTTAAAAATCTCATCGGTGATATCTTCAAGTTTGGCTACTTTTTGAATATTCTCATTGTAATGATGACTAAACATGAGATAGGTTTCATCTACAGTATCTAAAACATAACAAGCTTTCTTACCTGTCAAGAGCATTTTTCTTTCATCAAAATAGGGTGAAGTTTTTAGTTTTTCAAAGGTTGATAGATAAAAATCACGTGGCATAGTTGCTTCATATAGATCTTGTCCATGAAAACGAACCAGACTACCATTTTCAGCGATAAAAATAATCTCATCTTTGACATCCGCAAAATGTTTCTCTAAGGACAAAAGGCCACGTCCTGATGCTACAGCAAAGTAAATCCCTTTTTCTTTATAAGAATGGAGAAGCTTTTTTAAACGTTCCATATCAAATTGGCCAGCTTCATCCAAAAAAGTCCCGTCCATATCAGTTGCGACTAGTTTAATCATAAATACTCATATTCTCCAGTTATAAATCTATCTTCTATTATACCATAGAAAAAGTAAAAAAGACGTGCAGGATTGACACGTCCTTGTATTCTATAAATCTATCCGTAGAGCCAATTGTTATTATAAATATAACCCCCTTTCCACACTTTCTTGAATCAAATCTTCCGTCAGTTTCCATAATTCTTCTGATTCACTTTTTATGAACTTTTTCTTTTCTAATACAATGTCTGCACTTATGTTATCAGGGTTATAATTTAATTCTGACACTTCTAAGTGATTTATCAGTGGTACCAATGCATCGATCACTCTTGCATATCTTGCTTCAGCACTCTGCCCTTTTTCAAATTCCAACCACAAATTTTTCATATTCAAATATTTATCTTCTGGAAGGAGGCTCATTGTTTTTTCTAGAGATTCTAACTCTCTATCATGAGAATGAACCTTTTTCTCATCATCAAAAACCCAAGTATCTCCGGCATAAATCTCACCTAAATCATGAATCAATAACATAGAAATAACTTTTTCCATTTTCAACTTTTCAGGATAATAATCTTGAAGAACTATAGCAGCTATAGCACCTTGCCAAGAATGCTCGGCACTATTTTCAAATCTTCCATCAAGAGTTCTATTAAATCTTGTTACTGACTTTAACTTCTCTATTTCTTTAATAAAATTGACTGAATTCTTTAAATTACTCATTGTAGCTCCTATCTTATTTAAAATTTTAGATATAATACCAAAAAATATAAATTTCATCAAATATTTCCCGTATTTGCAAAAAATAAAATAGCGCCTAATCCATGCAAGATTAGACGCTTGATTAAACTTGTAATTTATAAAATATTTATCAATTGAGTGATTGAACTTTCCTTCCATCAATCAATTCCAAGTCTTTTTATCCATATTTGGCAAAGAGAGCTTAAACTTAATAATACAGAGTCGAATCACAAAACCGACAATTGAGAGAATGATAAAAGCAGTGATTCTTGGAAAGTGAAGGACAAAGGCCAACCAGTAATAAATAACGCCAATTACAAAAGATAGAAGGGCATAGATGTCCTCTTTTAGAACACTTGGGACTTCATTAATCAAGAGATCTCGGATGATACCTCCGCCAGCACCTGTTAAACAGGCCAAAATCCCAGCAGACATTAGATTCAACTTACTATCTGCCAAGGCTGTAGCCCCGATTAGAGAGAAGATAATCAATCCAATCGAATCAAAGATAAGATAAGCTTCTCTCAGCCACTTATAGAATTTTTTTTCTTGACTAGCATTGGCTTGTTTTGATGTCACAAAGGCATACATAATAACAGCTACAAGAATAGAGACATAAATCGGTCCAGGATCTGCGAGAGCGGAGGGAAAACGACTGATAATAGAATCTCTTAAAATACCCCCGCCTACTGCTGTTACAATTGCCAATAAACTAATTCCAAAAATATCTAAACGTTTACCAAATCCCTTGATGGCTCCTGACGCCGCAAAGGCTATAGTCCCAATATAATTACAAATCATTAGGAATAAGTCAAAATCCATAGAATCTCCTCATTGATGTATGTTAGCCTTCTCCTATATTGAAGGCACTTAGAAATCTTATTCTCAGATATGATTAAATGAATTCTGACTAGGCATCCATATTATCAATATCTTTTAATTTGACTGAAACTATCTTAGAAATACCAGATTCCTGCATGGTAACTCCATAGATTGAGTCTGCTGCCGCCATAGTTCCCTTACGGTGGGTAACGACGATAAACTGGCTATCCTTGTCAAATCGATTGAGATAATCTCCAAAGCGTTTAACATTAGCCTCGTCAAGTGCAGCCTCTACTTCATCCAAAATAACAAATGGAATGGTCTTGACACGAATGATTGAAAAGAGCAAGGCCAAAGCTGACAAGGCCTTCTCTCCACCACTCATAAGATTGAGGGATTGGATTTTCTTGCCTGGTGGTTGAACAGAGATTTCAACACCCGCTGTCAATAAATCTCCCTCTGTCAGGATTAGGTCCGCTTGACCACCACCAAACATCTGCTTGAAGGTCACTTTAAAGGACTCACGAATAGCTTCAAAAGTTGATTTGAATCGTTCCTTCACTTCATCATTCATCTCTGTAATGGTTTCAAGAAGAAGATTTTTGGCAGAAAGAATGTCATCTCGCTGACTATTCAAGAATTCCAAGCGTTCGTGAACTTCGTCAAACTGTTCAATGGCATCTAAATTAACTGGACCAAGTGAACGGATAGATTTTTCCAAATCCTTGACCTTTTGTTCAGCGAGAGGCAAGTCTTCCAATTGGTTGGCTTGCTGCAAAGCTTCCGTATAGCTAATCTGGTATTCTTCAGTCAGTTGACCTTGAAGATAGTGAAGGCGGTCCGTAATCTTCTCTTTAGTCGCTTCCGCTCGAGTCTGCTTACGAATCCATTCTTCATTTTGCTGACGAGCTTGTTCTAAATGACTAGCAATATCATCCAATTGACCTTCAATATCATCCAGTTCAAACTGCTTACGAATAAGCCCTTGTTGAATTTCTTCCTTCTGACTCTTAGCTTCTGCTTCCTGCTTGGTCAAAAGTTCCGTATCAACCTTTTCAAGATTGTCTACCTTTTCTTGGAGAAGACGTTCAATCTCATCTTGCTCCATATCAAGATATTCAAGTTCTTTGTTGATACGCTCACTATCCGCAACTTCGTAACGTTTTCGCCCTATCATTTCTGTTTTGAGCAGACGTTCTTGAGAAAGTTTATCCTGTAAGTTTTGGTAACGTTCTTGAATCGCATTTTTATTGGACTTGATTTCTTCAATCTCAGACTCCAGCTTTTGCTTTTCAGTTGCGATGATTGAGAGACGTTCTTGGCATTTTTCTTTTTCAGCTTGCCAATCTCCACCTCTTAGATTGTTTAATTCTTTTTCCTGAAGTTCTAAAAGTGTTTCGAGTTCTTCGACTTGTTGGCAAGTTTGTTGATAAGCCAGATAGAAGCCTTGCTCCTCTATTCGAGCTTGCTCTCCTTGAGACTTAATAGTCTCCAAAGTTTGACTGAGGGCTGTCAAGCCTTCTTGAACAGATTTCAGATTTTCTTCCTCTTGACGAAGAAGTTTTTCTTCTTGAGCAATTTCCTTTTGTAACTGCTCCAATTCAGGCTTGATGAAAATACTGTTATTTTGACGATTAGCACCACCAGCATAAGAACCACCTGTTCGCAATTCTGTACCATCGAGAGTTACCATACGAACCTGATAACGTACCTTACGAGCTGCATCACGCGCATGCTCTACCGTATCAAAGATTGCTGTTGTAGCTAGCAAGTTTTTAAAAATAGCTTCATGCTTGGCATCAAAAGTAACCAATTCATCTGCCATTCCAAGAAAACCTGGACTTGAGGCAATCACATCTTGATTCTGACCTGAAATGCTACGAGCCTTAATAGTTGTTAAAGGCAGGAAGGTCGCACGACCAGCTCGGTTTCGTTTAAGGAAATCAATAGCTTTAGTCGCTGCCTGTTCATCTTCAACGATGATATGTTGGCTACTTGCCCCGAGGGCAATTTCAAGAGCTGTTTGATAACGAACATCAAAAGTTAAATGTTCACTGACCGCTCCGACAATACCGCCCAGGCGATTTTTTTCTTGTAGAACACTCTTAACACCTGCATAGAAATTACTATGGTTTTTAAGAATGTTTTCCAGACTTTGCGCCTTGGCCTGCTTGTTTTTCAAACTATCTAGGCGGTCAAAAAGTTGATTTTGCTGACTTTGATAAGCCTGCTTTTGTTCTTCTTCCTGTTTAGCATGTGTCTGATAGTCAGCAAGCAAGGTCTGTACTTTTTCTTTTGCTGATTTTAGATCAGCCTCTTGTTCACTTGCCTTTGACTTGGCAGAAGCTAATTGTTCCTTCAAGGACTCCAATTGTTCTTCTTGCTTTTGAGTCTGTTGGCGACTATTTTCAAGATCATTTTCAATCCGTGTCAACTGGTTAGAGACATCTGCTTCTTCCTGCAAGAAAGCAACAAAGCGCTCACGCAGTTGCTCAATCATCTGATCAGGATCATCAGAAAATGCTTCTAACTCAGCTTCTAAACGATTGAGCTCCTTGGTATTGACTGCTAGATTTGCTTCTAACTGACTGAGATTTGCTTCTTTTTCTTCCTTCTCTTGAATAAGAGCATTTCTCTTTTCATCCAAACTAGCCAAACGAGCTTGAGCCTCTTGTTGATTGAGAGCAACCTGCTCTGTCTCCAGTTTAGACAAGGCCAATTTCCGTTCTAAATCACTGATTAAAGCAGTCAAGTCCATCAAACTAGTTTGATCTTTAGTCATCTCTGCTTGTAAATCTTGTCTCTGCTTCTTGAGAGATTGATTTTCAAGTTCTAGTGACTCGCGTTTTTGATAATAACTAGTCAACAGTTCTTGGACTTGGTTTAATTCTTCTTCTGTTAGATCCAATTCAGCCTTATTGGCTTGAATTTGTGCAACTAAAACATCTAAGTAGATGGCTTTACGCTGATCGTCCAAGTCCATAAATTTACGAGCTGTTGCTGCTTGTTTTTCTAATGGCTTGATTTGATTATCTAACTCATAGATGATATCTTCCAAGCGATCTAAATTGTCTTGAGTTTGTTGGAGTTTACTTTCTGTTTCTTTGCGACGAGTTTTATATTTCAAGACTCCCGCTGCCTCTTCAAAAATAGCGCGACGTTCCTCAGGCTTAGAGTTAAAGATTTCTTCGACCTTCCCTTGGGAAATGATGGAGAAGGAATCGCGTCCAAGTCCAGTATCTAAGAAAAGATCATGAATATCACGAAGACGGACTTTTTTGCCATCAATCTTGTATTCACTATCCCCAGTACGATAGATATGACGCTCCACCTTAATTTCCTGTCCTGCATCCTTGATGAAACCGTCCTGATTATCTAGAGTAACAACTACAGAAGCATAGTTTAATGGTTTTCTACTTTCTGTCCCTGCAAAGATAACATCAGGCATCTTCCCACCACGAAGACTTTTGACACTGGATTCCCCAAGAGCCCAGCGTAAACTTTCTGTGATGTTAGATTTTCCAGAACCATTGGGTCCTACAACTGCTGTTACTCCTTGGTCAAAAACAACCTTGGTCTTATCAGCAAAGGACTTAAACCCCTGAATCTCAATTTCTTTTAAATACATGAATCCAGTCCTTCCTCAACTGCATTTTTAGCGGCTTCTTGTTCGGCCAATTTTTTTGATCGTCCTTGACCCCTACCTAAACTTTGACCCTCGACAAGGACTTCAACCTCAAACATCTTATCGTGGGCAGGACCATTTTCCGAAATCACCTGATAACGAATATCGACATCACCATTGACTTGGAGTAATTCTTGGAGGTGAGTCTTGTAGTCTTTAATCATCTCAAAATCACCAGCCTCAACCTTCGGTATCATGACCTGATAGATAAACTCTTTTACCGTAAGTAGATTCTTATCTAAAAGCAGGGCACCCAAAAAGGCTTCGAAAGCATCTCCCAAAATGGTATCTCGATTACGGCCTCCAGATTTTTCCTCTCCCTTACCTAGCTTGATAAACTGGTCAAACTGGCAGTCACGGGCAAAACCAGCTAAACTCTCTTCACGTACAATCATGGCACGGAGTTTAGACAGGTCACCTTCTGGTTTTTTAGGATATTTTTTGTACAGATATTCTGAAATCAATAATTGCAGAACAGCGTCTCCTAAAAATTCCAAGCGTTCATTGTGTGAAATTTTTAAGAGGCGGTGCTCATTGGCATAACTAGTATGAGTAAAAGCTGTTTCAAGTAACTGTTTATCTGAAAAAACAAGCCCAAAATGTTGCTCTAACACGGTTTCTAATTCTTTCATAAGAACCTCTTTCTAAAACATTATAATCCTATCCATTATACCAAAAAAAGGTTTCTTAGTCAGAAAATAACAGTTAAAAGTCCTTTTTCTGACTTGTGTTTAAAATCAATCCATTACTAGCAGTTCAAGCTATTTTTTGGTATAATAAATCTTATGGAAATTGAAAAAACCAATCGAATGAATGCTCTGTTTGAATTTTATGCAGCCCTTTTGACTGATAAACAAATGAACTATATCGAACTCTATTATGCAGATGACTATAGTTTAGCTGAAATTGCTGAAGAATTCGGTGTTAGTCGTCAGGCTGTTTATGATAATATCAAACGAACAGAAAAGATACTGGAAGACTATGAGATGAAGCTTCATATGTACTCTGACTACATTGTCCGCAGTCAGATTTTTGATCAGATCATTGAGCGCTATCCAGAAGATGCTTTTCTCCAAGAGCAAATTGAGATTTTAACAAGTATTGACAATCGGGAGTAATCATGGGCAATCTAGTTATTTATCAAGGAATACCTTGCAAACTATTAGCCGCAGAGGAACCATTTCCTAGTCGACTACAGATTATCTCGTCCAATGATATCTCCAAAGCTATGCAAATAGGTTTTAGCTGTTGGGGATATCCAAATGAAATCATGAAAGAAGTCACACCCGAAGAACTAGAGTGTTTGCAACATTTCGGACGATTTCCACTGAATTGAATAAATAGGAGAAAAATATGGCATTTGAAAATTTAACAGAACGTTTGCAGAACGTCTTTAAAAATCTACGTAAAAAAGGAAAAATCACAGAGAGTGATATCCAAGAAGCAACCAAGGAAATTCGTCTGGCTCTTTTAGAAGCCGACGTTGCTTTGCCTGTAGTTAAGGATTTTATCAAAAAAATTCGTGAACGCGCGGTCGGGCATGAAGTCATTGATACCCTCAATCCAGCTCAACAAATCATCAAGATTGTCAATGAAGAGTTGACGGAAGTTCTTGGTTCTGATAAAGCTGAGATTATCAAGTCTCCAAAAATCCCAACCATTATCATGATGGTCGGTTTGCAAGGGGCTGGTAAAACAACCTTCGCTGGAAAACTTGCTAACAAACTCAAAAAAGAAGAGGATGCTCGTCCTCTGATGATTGCAGCCGACATCTATCGTCCTGCGGCCATCGACCAGCTCAAAACACTGGGACAACAAATTGATGTTCCTGTCTTTGCTCTTGGGACTGAAGTTCCTGCAGTTGAGATTGTTCGCCAAGGTTTGGAGCAAGCTAAAGCCAACCATAATGACTATGTTTTGATTGATACGGCCGGTCGTTTACAAATCGATGAACTTCTCATGAATGAGCTCCGTGATGTCAAAGCTCTTGCTCAACCAAATGAAATCCTTCTCGTCATCGATGCTATGATCGGTCAAGAAGCTGCTAACGTTGCAAGAGAATTTAACGCTCAATTAGAAGTTACTGGTGTCATCCTTACCAAGATTGACGGGGACACTCGTGGTGGTGCTGCCCTTTCTGTTCGTCATATCACAGGAAAACCAATCAAATTCACTGGTACTGGTGAAAAGATTACCGACATTGAAACCTTCCACCCTGACCGTATGGCCAGCCGTATTCTCGGTATGGGAGATATGCTGACTCTGATTGAGAAAGCTTCCCAAGAGTATGATGAGCAAAAAGCCCTTGAAATGGCTGAAAAGATGCGGGAAAACACCTTTGATTTCAACGATTTCATCGATCAGTTGGATCAAGTGCAAAATATGGGGCCAATGGAAGATTTGCTAAAGATGATTCCTGGTATGGCCAACAATCCTGCCCTTCAAAATATGAAGGTGGATGAAAAACAAATCGCTCGCAAACGTGCTATCGTCTCATCTATGACTCCTGAAGAACGTGAAAATCCAGATTTACTAACTCCAAGCCGTCGTCGTCGTATCGCAGCTGGTTCTGGTAATACCTTTATCGATGTCAACAAGTTCATCAAAGACTTTAACCAAGCCAAACAACTCATGCAAGGTGTCATGTCTGGTGACATGAACAAGATGATGAAGCAAATGGGCATCAACCCTAACAACCTTCCTAAAAACATGCCTAGTGGCATGGATATGTCAGCCCTTGAAGGAATGATGGGACAAGGTGGTATGCCGGATATGTCTGCTTTTGGAGGAGCTGGAATGCCTGATATGAGCCAGATGCTCGGTGGAGGTCTCAAGGGTAAAATCGGTGAATTTGCCATGAAACAATCCATGAAACGTATGGCCAACAAAATGAAAAAAGCTAAGAAAAAACGCAAATAAAAAGGACTTAATTGAGTCCTTTTTTAGTTTTTTCGAAGTTTCTCTAAAGTCTCTTTGAAGATAGCTGGAATATCAGCAGTAAATTCCATAGTTTCCCCAGTTCTTGGATGGGTAAATCCTAGCGTCTTGGCATGGAGAAATTGCCCATGTCCCTTTAAGGTTTTACGAGGTCCATAAACCTCATCACCAGCGACAGGATGACCGATATAAGCCATGTGCACACGGATTTGATGAGTTCGTCCTGTTTCCAGTTGCAACTCTAATAAAGAATAGTCACCAAAGCGTTCTAAGACTTGGAAACGTGTCACTGCTGATTTTCCTTTGGCAGTCACAGCTTGTTTCTTGCGGTCTTTTTCGCTACGACCAATCGGCGCCTCAATGACACCACGGTCATTTGGAAGATTCCCATGAACGATGGCCCAATATTTTCGAAGAGATTTCTTATCCTTGAGTTCTTGGGCAAGTGCTAAATGCGCTTCATCATTTTTAGCAATCATGAGAAGCCCAGATGTGTCCTTATCGATACGATGAACAATCCCTGGTCGAAGCACACCATTGATTCCAGAAAGATCCTTGATATGATACATAAGGGCGTTTACCAAGGTACCACTGGTATGACCAGCACTTGGATGAACGACCATTCCTTGAGGTTTGTTGACTACTGCTACATCTTCATCTTGATAAATGATTTCTAAAGGAATATCTTCAGCTACATACTCCAAGACCTCTGGTTCGGGAACTTGATAGGTGATGACATCCCCCTCTTGGACCGTATACTTGGCTTTCTTGACCTGGCCGTTGACCAAGACTTGACCTGACTTGATTTGTTCATTGGCGAGACTACGAGACAATTCTGTCAAATCTGACAAAGCCTTATCTAAACGTACCCCGCCTCTTTCAATTTTAATTTCCATTCATTTCCTCATTTAGCATTGCAAGTAATAACACAACGACCCCTACTGTCAGATAACTATCAGCCACATTGAAAATCGCAAAATTGATAAAGTCTAAGTGAAACATATCCACGACAAATCCTTGGCTAATGCGATCAATGAAGTTTCCCAGACCACCTGCAATAATTAGAATCAATCCAAAGACTGTCCAGATGGAATCCTCTATATGCTTGTGCAAATACCAGATAGCCCCTGCCATAACTACTAGAGTAATCACCGCAAAAAACCACTGTTGATCTTGAAGCATAGAAAAAGCTGCCCCCCTATTTTGCAGATAGGTTAAACTAACTAGATTTGGGATCCATGATTTGATTTCACCAAGAGCAATATTCTGAACGACATAGGACTTTACCAATTGATCTAACACGATTAAGGCTGCTATGATTCCTGCTACTATTCCTCTTTTTTTCATTCTTTCCTCTTCTGACTAAAATACTCTTGCATGACCTCTACAAATAAAGTCCCTGCTTGACTCAAGTCTACTTCCTCACGTTTGACATAAACCATACGATTATTAAGATTATCATTTAGTGGAATAACGGTGATTCCGTTAACGCTGTCGCTATCCAAGAATCCAGAACCAGTCGCATAAGCATTTGTTCGTTCAAGAATTCCATTTAAAGTAGCGCGGTCTGTTACGTTAAACATCTGAGAGCTGGCACTTGTATCCACAAAGTTTTCTGAGTAATAGAGATATTCATCCTTTTCTTGTGTGAAACGAACTGTTGGCAAATCAACTAAATCTTCCATGACCAACTCTTTTTTCTTAGCTAAGGGGTGACCTTCACGTAGATAAATGTGAGTTTGGAAAGAAATCAACTCAATCACTTCAAGACCTAATTTTTCAATCCGCTGCATGATACCCTTTTGGTTTTGATTGTTGAGGTAAATAATCCCAATCTCACTATGACCTTGGGCTACTTCATCCAAAATCTGAACAGTTGTAGATTCAAAAATACGGAAATTTTTATAGTCTGGGTACCTTTGAGAAAAAGTTGTGATAGTCGGTGGCAAGAAATCATAGTGCTGACTGGCTATTGAAAACTCATCCTTTTCCTCTTCAGGATTGGCATACTGATTCTGGAAAACATCAAATCCTTTGACCAACTCTTGGGCCTTTTCATAAAATTCCATTCCACGACGAGTAAGAAAGGTACCCGAACTAGTTCTGCGGAAAATCTTGAATCCTAGCTCTTTCTCCAGATCTCTTACAGAAATAGATAGACTGGGTTGGCTAACGTACATTTTCTCAGCCGCTTCACGAAAAGTACCACTATTTGCAATAGCAACAACATAACGTAATTGTTGAATATTCATGATTTCTCCTTCGATTTCTATCTTATCATTATACCATAAATCAAGCCTATCCAACAAAGGAAAATCATGAGACAGTTACTTCTAAAAAAGGCAAACAAAAAAACACCTTTAAAGCTAGACCCAAAATCCAACTAAAAAGGGGTGTTATCAAATGCGATTATTTAGCTGCTGCGTAAAGCTCGTCTACTTTATTCCAGTTAATAACTGAGAAGAAAGCTTTGATGTAGTCAGGACGAACGTTGCGGTATTTCACGTAGTAGGCATGTTCCCAAACGTCCAAGCCCAAGATTGGTTTCTTACCTTCTGAGATTGGTGTGTCTTGGTTTGCTGTTGAAGTCACTTCAAGCTTACCTTCTTTGTTAACAACCAACCATGCCCATCCAGAACCGAAACGAGTTGTTGCTGCCGCAGTAAATGCTGCTTGGAATTCTTCGAATGAACCAAATGTTGCATCGATTGCTGCTGCAAGTTCTGCTGAAGGAGCTGTTTTTTCTGGAGTCATCAATTCCCAGAAAAGAGCATGGTTCAAGTGGCCACCACCATTATTGATAAGCGCTTGACGGATATCAGCTGGGATAGATTCAACATCTGCAAGCAAAGCTTCAAGGTCTTCACCGATTTCAGGGTGTTTTTCAAGAGCTGCATTTGCGTTATTTACATATGCTTGGTGATGTTTGTCATGGTGTAAATGCATTGTTTCAGCATCAATATATGGTTCCAAGGCGTCGTAAGCGTATGGAAGATCTGGTAAGATAATAGCCATCTGTAATACCTCTTTTTCTTTCTATATAAAAATGATAACGCAAACAACCTTTTTTTTCAAGATATTTGCTCAATTTGACTGGCTCGCAATCTGTAAAAGAGCCCTTTCAAATAGGTAGTTTTTCTCATAGACACCAGTTTTGATTTGGTAATCAGCCTGAATGAGATAACGAATAGAATCTTGTAGGAAATTCAGGGACAATCCTCGCGTGTCACGAAGGGCAAATTTGATTTGATAGGGATTCGGATTGCGACCAAGATAGTGACCCAAACTGCTGACCATCTGTGATTCTGTCTGACCAGACTCTTGCAATATTTTTACCTGTGTATAGAGTCTAAACTGCCCCAGCATAATGGCAATCAGTTTAATCTCATCTTCTCCTTGCAAGGTCAAATCTCTCACTAAGTCCCTTGCTTGATCTATCTTCTTCGCTAGGATGAGCTGGGTTAAGTCAAAGATATTATCCTGCAGGGTTTTGGGGATAGCTTGAACGATGTCCTCTTCAGTGATGTGGCCATCAGTCTTGTAGGATTCTAAAAATAAAAGATTCTTTTGAATTTCACTAAATTGAAAACCAGACTTGATGAGTAGATGGTCGAAAGCTTTGTTATCAAATACCAAGCCTTGTTTTTGAGACAATTTTTGAAAATAAGCTCGAATCTCCTGCTCTTTTGGCTCAAGAGCTTCAAATATCTTAGCATCTCTCTTGAGAATTTTAACTAGACGTCGCTTGCTGTCTAGTTTACCTTCTGCAAAAATAACTAATTTACTAGTAGGAGAGGGATTTTCTAGATATTCTTCAAAAGACTTGAGTTCATCATCTGACAGATAACGTTTTTTAGCAGTTGTAATATCCAAAAAGTGATCTAGGATCACAATCTTTTCATCCGCAAAGAAAGGGAGGCTAACCAATTCTAACTCTACATCCTTGTAGGAAACTTCCTTCATATCAAAATGTGAGAAATTTAAATCAGCTGGATCATAACCAATTTGCTCTAGCACTTGCGCCTTCATGACTTCAAACTGGCCCTGATCATTCCCAGTAAACAGGGTTAGGGCAGGCAAGTTTTCTAAGGTCAACTGCTGACTTTCTTCAATGGCGAGCATCTCTTCTCCTTTCTTCTTATTTTTAAATAGATTTAGTCAATATAGTGCAATTTCCCACGGAAGTCTTCCAAGGATGCATAGCCTTTATCTTCCATGATTGCTTTTAGTTCAGCTGTGATACGTTCAAAAGCGCTAACGCCTTCTTTATGCAAGGTTGTACCAATCTGAACCATGCTGGCTCCGCAAAGGATATGTTCAAAGGCATCCCGTCCTGTCAAGACACCACCAGTCCCGATAATTTGAATTTCTGGTTTCAAACGTTGATAAAAGGCATGAACATTAGCAAGGGCAGTTGGTTTAATATATTCTCCACCAATACCACCAAAGCCATTTTTAGGGCGAATAACCACTGTTTCATCCTCAATATAAAGACCATTTCCAACAGAGTTTACACAGTTAACAAACTTAAGTGGATACTTGTTAAAAATCTCTGCTGCTTGGTCAAAGTGAACAATGTCAAAGTAAGGTGGAAGCTTAATTCCTAGAGGTTTTGTAAAGTAGGCAAAGACTTCTGATAAGATACGATCAGTTGTTTCAAAGTCATAGGCAATTTGAGGTTTACCTGGTACATTTGGACAAGATAGATTGAGTTCTGTCAAACCTTTATAGTCACTTGCTTGTACTTTCTTCAAGATGGTATGTGTTTCTTCAGGAGACATACCCACTAAAGAAAGGAAGAAAGTTCTATTTGGTTCTTTTTCCTGTAAATCTAAGAGATAGTCTAAATAGTATTCGAGACCATTATTAGGTAAGCCCATGGAGTTAATGGAACCGAGCGGAACATCTTGATAGCGTGGTTCTGGATTTCCCTGACGGAACTTCAGGGTAGCTGTCTTGGTTACAAAAGTTCCAGCCGCAGAGTTTTTAACTCCTTCTAACTCTTCAATCGTCATACAAGCCACACCCGCTGCATTCATTAAGCAATTACCAAACTCAAAGCCCGCAATTTGTGTTTTAGTTGATACCATCTATCCAATTCCTCCAGATACCTTTTATTTTTAATATTATACCATAATTTGATTTCTTCTATTTAAAAAAGCTTGTTCTAGTGGAATCGTTCGTCTTTTACCTTAACACTTCTCAGTCCGTTTCGTTAATTGAAAGAATTTTTAGAAAATTCACCTTTTTTTCTTTACACTAAAATAAAATTCTGTTATAATGGCTCACGTAATAAACTAGGACAATAAAGGAGAACGATATGACATCTGCTAAAGAATATATCCAAAGCGTGTTTGAAACTGTAAAAGCTCGTAACGGGCATGAGGCTGAATTTCTCCAGGCGGTTGAAGAGTTCTTCAGCACTTTGGAGCCTGTCTTTGAAAAACACCCTGAGTATATTGAAGAAAATATCTTAGCACGTATCACTGAGCCAGAGCGCATTATTTCCTTCCGTGTTCCATGGGTTGACCGTGATGGCAAAGTACAAGTCAACCGTGGTTATCGTGTTCAATTTAACTCAGCTGTTGGACCATATAAAGGCGGACTTCGTTTCCACCCAACGGTAAACCAAGGGATTCTGAAATTCCTCGGATTTGAACAAATCTTTAAAAATGTTTTGACAGGACTTCCAATCGGTGGAGGTAAAGGGGGATCAGACTTTGATCCTAAAGGTAAAACTGACATCGAAGTGATGAATTTCTGCCAAAGCTTTATGACAGAATTGCAAAAATACATCGGCCCTTCACTTGACGTTCCTGCTGGAGATATTGGTGTTGGTGCTCGTGAGATTGGTTACCTCTACGGCCAATACAAACGCCTCAACCAATTTGATGCTGGTGTCTTGACTGGTAAACCAGTCCCATTTGGTGGAAGCTTGATTCGTCCAGAAGCGACTGGTTACGGGCTTGTTTACTACACTGAAGAAATGCTCAAGGCCAACGGCGATAGCTTTGCGGGTAAAAAAGTTGTTATCTCTGGTTCTGGTAACGTTGCTCAGTTTGCCCTTCAAAAAGCTACTGAACTTGGTGCTACAGTTATTTCTGTATCGGACTCAAACGGTTATGTTATTGATGAGAATGGTATCGACTTTGATCTTCTGGCAGATGTAAAAAATAAACGTCGTGCTCGTTTGACTGAGTACGCTGCTGAAAAATCTACTGCTACTTACCACGAAGGTTCTGTATGGACTTACACTGGTAACTACGATATCGCTCTTCCATGTGCGACTCAAAACGAGATTAACGGTGAAGCTGCGAAACGCTTGGTTGCTCAAGGCGTCAAAGTTGTTTCCGAAGGTGCCAACATGCCTAGTGACCTTGATGCTATCAAAGTCTACAAAGAAAATGGCCTTCTTTACGGACCTGCCAAAGCTGCCAATGCTGGTGGTGTAGCTGTATCTGCTCTTGAAATGAGCCAAAACAGCCTTCGTCTTTCATGGACACGTGAAGAGGTTGATGGTCGTTTGAAAGGTATTATGACCAACATCTTCAACACAGCTAAAACAACTGCAGAAACATACGGTCTTGGTACTGACTACCTTGCAGGCGCAAATATTGCAGCCTTTGAAAACGTAGCAAATGCTATGATTGCCCAAGGTATCGTTTAATTCTAAAAAATGAACTCCTCACTATTCGTGGGGAGTTTTTCTAATGCCAAAAAAACCTATCCAAATGGATAGGTTTTTTTGATTACAATTTACCTGCTACTGCATCCAATAATTCTTGGATTTTCGCTTGATTGCTTCCTCCTGCCATGGCCATGTCTGGTTTACCACCACCACGTCCATCAACGATTGGAGCCAATTCTTTGATGACATTACCTGCGTGCACATCTTTTGTCTTGCTGGCTACAAGGACATTCACCTTGTCACCAATGGCTGCGACAAGAACAAGGACGTCAGAGTAATCTTTTTGTTTCCAATTATCCGCAAAGGTACGAAGGGCACCTGCATCTGATACAGAAACTTGACTAGCAATGTAACGGTGGCCATTTGCTTCTTGAACATTCTTGAAGACATCGCCAGCTGCCGCTGCTGCTGCTTTTTCCTTCAATTCTGCATTTTCTTTTTGCAATTGACGGAGTTGTTCTTGAAGTCCTTCAACCTTGTGAGGTACTTCTTTGAGTTGAGGAGCTTTCAAGGTTGCTGCGACTGCTTTCAGTGCATCTTCTTGTTCACGATAAGCTTCAAAGGCTTCCTTACCAGTCACTGCCAAGATACGACGAGTTCCTGAGCCGATTCCTTCTTCTTTAACAATCTTGAAGAGACCGATTTCAGAAGTGTTACCTACGTGAGTACCACCACAAAGTTCAACTGAGTAGTCACCAATCGTTACAACACGGACTTCCTTACCGTATTTCTCACCAAAGAGGGCCATAGCTCCCATTTCTTTGGCTGTGTCAATGTCTGTCTCAACGGTCTTAACTGCGATGGCTTCCCAGATCTTCTCATTAACTTGTTGCTCAATAGCACGCAATTCTTCTGGAATTACGGCTTGGAAGTGGGTGAAGTCAAAGCGGAGGAATTCTACTTCATTAAGTGAACCTGCTTGAGTTGCATGGTGGCCAAGGATATTGTGAAGGGCCGCATGGAGCAAGTGAGTTGCTGTGTGGTTCTTCATGACACGGTGACGACGATTGCTATCGATGGCCAAAGTGTATTCTTGGTTCAAAGCAAGCGGTGCAAGAACTTCAACAGTATGAAGAGCTTGTCCATTTGGTGCTTTTTGAACATCCGTTACAGTCGCTACAAGGTTTCCTGCAGCATCCAAGATTTGACCGTGGTCTGCAACCTGTCCACCCATTTCAGCGTAGAATGGAGTTTCTGCAAAGATCAGAGAGGCAGTTCCTTCTGAAACAGCTTCTACTTCTGCATTGTCCGCTACAATAGCCACTAACTTAGAAGGCAATTGGCTAGCATTGTAGTTGAAGACACTTTCTACAGTGATGTTTTGAAGAGTTTCGTTTTGCATCCCCATTGATCCGCCTTTGACAGCAGATGCACGCGCACGTTCTTGCTGCTCTTTCATGGCTGCTTCAAAGCCTTCACGGTCTACGGTCATTCCAGCTTCTTCAGCGATTTCTTCTGTCAATTCTACTGGGAATCCATAAGTATCGTAGAGTTTAAAGACATCTTGTCCAGCGATAACTGTTTGGCCTTTTTCTTTCAAGTCTGCTACGATACCTTGGGCAAAGTGCTGACCTGAGTGAAGGGTACGGGCAAATGACTCTTCCTCGCTCTTCACAATTTTTTCGATAAAGTCACGTTTTTCAAGAACTTCTGGGTAGTAGCTTTCCATGATTTTTCCAACAGTTGGAACCAATTTGAAAAGGAAAGGCTCATTGATACCCAATTTTTGACCATGCATTGAAGCACGACGGAGAAGACGACGAAGGACATAACCACGACCTTCATTTCCAGGAAGGGCACCATCACCGATAGCAAATGAAAGAGAACGGATATGGTCTGCAATAACCTTGAAGCTCATGTTGTCGCCATCTTGGTCATAAACCTTACCAGATAACTTCTCAACTTCGCGAATGATAGGCATAAATAGGTCTGTTTCAAAGTTAGTCTTAGCACCTTGGATAACAGCTACCAAACGCTCCAAACCAGCACCCGTATCAATGTTCTTGTGTGGCAATTCCTTGTATTCGCTACGAGGTACAGCTGGGTCTGCATTAAATTGTGACAATACGATATTCCAGATCTCGATGTAACGGTCGTTTTCGATATCTTCTGCGAGAAGGCGAATACCGATATTTTCTGGGTCAAAGGCTTCCCCACGGTCAAAGAAGATTTCTGTATCTGGTCCAGAAGGTCCAGCACCGATTTCCCAGAAGTTGTCTTCGATTGGAATCAAGTGACTTGGATCTACTCCCACTTCAATCCAGCGGTTGTAAGAATCTGTATCGGCTGGATAATAAGTCATGTAAAGTTTTTCAGCTGGGAAGTCAAACCATTCAGGACTAGTCAAAAGTTCATAAGCCCAAGTAATGGCTTCGTCACGGAAGTAATCCCCAATTGAGAAGTTTCCCAACATTTCAAACATGGTATGGTGACGAGCAGTCTTACCTACGTTTTCAATATCGTTGGTACGGATTGCCTTTTGTGCATTGGTAATACGTGGGTTTTCAGGAATGATAGTTCCGTCAAAGTATTTCTTGAGGGTTGCTACCCCAGAGTTGATCCACAAAAGTGTTGGGTCATTGACAGGAACTAAGCTAACAGATGGTTCTACAGAGTGGCCTTTACTTGCCCAGAAATCAAGCCACATTTGGCGGACTTGTGCACTAGATAATTGTTTCATAAAAATCTCCTTTTTTAATCTGATTGGCTTTCTAGCATCTCTACATAGTCGATAGCGACGCAGAGAGAAATAACTAGGTCTGCATAAGAGTCTTCATAGACTGTTACGGTATAAGTAGAGGTTAAATGGAAAAGTTCTTTCCTTATCTCAGCTATCACTTGGTCACGGTCATCCAGAAGTTTAAAATTTAAATCCCAGATATTCCCTTCGATACGAAGACCAAGATTATCAAATTCATATTTATCTCTAAAGAAAGTAAATTTCTTTCGGATATAAAAGCTATCTCCGTTAGTCAGTTGAATTTCAAAACGAGGCAAGAAGGTTAAGACTTCTTTTCGAATCTCACTGACCTTTTGGTTATCAGCATCATAGATAGTAAAGGTTTTGGGAATCTTAAAAAAAGAACCCTCTACCTGATAGGCGATTTCTCCCCTATCATCCTTGATATCAAAACGTTCACCACCTAGGCGAAATTTTTGTTTGACAAGAAATGTTCTCATAAACACCTCCAAAAATAAAAGACAAATCCATATCACGAAGGGCGAAAAACCGCGGTACCACCTTCATTCAATGAACTTGTCATTCTCTTGTTCTTATGCAATTATGTGATTGAGTAGCATGATTTTCTATCTTAGATGGCTCGCAGCACCGCCATTTCTCTGGACTAAGACAACTGAAAATCAATTCTCAACATTCCTATTATACTGTTTTTTAATGATTGAGTCAACTGGGAAATCAAACAAAAAACGAACCAGTTTAACTGATTCGTTTTGTTTTATATACTCCTACTTCCGATACATCTTAAATTGTAGGAAGAGGTCACTGT
Organism: Streptococcus timonensis; assembly: GCF_900095845.1. Taxonomy (GTDB): domain Bacteria; phylum Bacillota; class Bacilli; order Lactobacillales; family Streptococcaceae; genus Streptococcus; species Streptococcus timonensis. The sequence continues at coordinate 465,740 of NZ_FMIX01000004.1, read as the reverse complement.
AGATCCCTGTCCATTTATGGTCAAATTTTTCATAAACTTCGAGATGTTTCATTGTATCTGCATCGGGATAGAAGGACTTGTCCTCTTTTGTCTCCTCTGGGAGCATTTCCTTAGCAGCATTGTTTGGTGTTGAATAGCCGACATACTCTGCATTCTTGAGAGCATTTTCAGGATTCAACATAAAGTTGATAAAGGCATAAGCTGCATCTTGGTTCTTGACAGTTTTAGGAATAACCATGTTGTCAAACCAGAGGTTACTTGCTTCTGTCGGCACGACATATTTGAGGTTAGGATTCTTTTCCAACATCTGGCTAGCTTCCCCTGAGAAGGTCACACCGATAGCAGCATTGTTCTGAATCATGTAACCCTTCATCTCATCGGCTACAATTGCCTTGATATTAGGAGTCAGCTCATACAGTTTATCAACTGTTTGTGACAGTTGTTGAGGATCTTTTGAGTTAAGGCTATAGCCTAGTGAGTTAAGACCTAACCCAAGTACTTCACGCGCCCCATCAAAGAGCATGATCGAATCCTTGTATTCTGGTTTCCAGAGGTCGTCCCAATGTTCAGGTGCTTCTTCCACCATGGTTTCATTGTAGACAATTCCCAAAGTTCCCCAGAAGTATGGGATAGAATATTCATTGTTTGGGTCAAAGGACTGGTTGATAAATTCTGGACCAATATTCTCAATTCCCTCAATTTTACTATAATCCAGTGGAACTAAAAGGTCTTCATCCTTCATTTTGTTAATCATGTACTCACTTGGGATGGCAACATCATAGGTTGTTCCACCCTGCTTGATTTTCGTGTACATGGCTTCGTTAGAGTCAAAGGTTTCGTACTGGACTTGAATCCCTGTTTCTTCTGTAAATTTCTCCAGAAGTTCAGGGTCGATATAATCTCCCCAGTTGTAGATGACCAATTTTTGGCTGTCACGACTATTGATTTTACTATCAAGATGGTAAGAAATTCCCCACAAGACAAGGATAATAGCTAAAATTCCTGCTAAAAATGAATAGAGTCGTTTCATACTTGCTCCTCCTTCTCACGTGAAATGAAGTAATACCCTACAACCAGGATAATACTAAAGAGAAAGACCAAGGCTGAAAGAGCATTGATTTCTAAGGAAATACCCTTACGAGCTCGAGAGTAAATCTCAACTGAGAGGGTTGAAAAACCATTTCCTGTTACAAAGAAGGTCACGGCAAAGTCATCTAGTGAATAGGTGAAAGCCATAAAGTAGCCTGCGATGATAGACGGCGTTAAGTAAGGAAGCATAATTTCCTTGAACATCTGGAACTGACTAGCTCCAAGGTCATAGGCCGCATGGATCATATCCCCATTCATCTCTTTCAATCGTGGCAAGACCATGAGCACTACGATTGGAATCGAGAATGCTACATGACTGGAAAGTACCGTCAGAAAGCCAAGTGAAAACTTCAGTTGGGTAAAGAGAATCAAGAAACTGGCACCAATCATAACGTCGGGTGCAACCATCAAAATGTTATTGAGAGATAGAAAGGCTTCTTGGTATTTTTTACGTGATTGGTAAATATAGATAGCCCCAAAAGTCCCAATCACTGTTGCTATCAAGGCTGAAAGAAAGGCTAGTAAAAAGGTCTGAACCAAGATGAGCATGAGTCTTCCATCTCCAAACATGGTTTCAAAGTGAGTCCAGCTAAAACCTGTAAAGCTATTCATATCATCCCCGGCATTGAAGGCATATCCGATCAGGTAAAAGATTGGCAAATAAAGGACGATAAAGACAAAGGCTAGGTAAAGATTTGATAATTTTTTCATCGTTCTCTCCTTTCCTTAGTCATCCACATAGTGATAAACATAGTCAGGATAAGAACAACACCGATAGTTGACCCCATACCGTAGTTGTCATTTGTCAGGAAGTTCTGCTCGATGGCAGTCCCCAAGGTAATCACTCGGTTCCCCCCAATCAAACGGGTCAACATGAAGAGACTCAAACTTGGGATAAAGACAGATTGAACTCCGCTTCGCACCCCGTTCATAGACAGAGGGAAGATGACATGACGGAAGGTTTCCCACTTGGTTGCACCAAGGTCATAGCTGGCATTGATGAGATTGTTTTCCATATCATCCAAGACATTGAAGATGGGCAAAATCATAAATGGAAGCTCGATGTAGCTTGCTACAAAGATAAATGAGAAATCTGTAAATAGCAACTGCTGAGAACCAATTCCGATAAACTCTAGGAATTGGTTGATAGAGCCATTTTGACCAAAAATTCCGATAAAGGCATAGGCCTTAAGGAGAAGATTGATCCAGGTTGGCAAGATAATCAGCATGAGCCAGAGTTGACGGTGTTTGAGACGAGTCAAAAAGAGAGCTGTCGGATAACTGATAAGAAGCGTCACTAAAGTCACAATCCCTGCATAGAGAACAGAGTTGAAGCTCATTTTGAGATAGGTCAAATTTTGTGACGCAAAATAGGATTTATAGTTTTCTAAACTGAACTGGCCTTCAATGTTGAAAAATGATTGTCCAAAAATCAAGACCAAGGGTGCGAGGACAAAAAGTGCAATCCAAAGCATGTAGGGCACTACAAAGAGTTTAGAGGTTGTTTTCTTCATCTCTTTCCTCCTCGATAGCGTTTATCAAACCTGCTTCTTGCTCTTCGATTTCTACGTACTCTTCGATACGAGCATCGAACTCTTCTTCTGTTTCATTGAGACGCATGATGTGGATGTCTTCTGGTTCAAAGTCCAGACCGATTTCCTCACCAACGATGGCCTTACGAGTCGAATGAATCATCCATTCGTTACCAAGTTCATCATAAGCGATAATCTCATAGTGAACTCCACGGAAGAGCTGAGTATCGACCTTCACTTGGAGCTTTCCTTCTTCTGGCAGAGTAATGCGCAAGTCCTCTGGACGAATGACGACTTCGACTGGTTCATTTGGCTTCATCCCACCGTCGACCGCTTCAAATCGTTTGCCATTGAACTCGACCAAGTAGTCCTCAATCATGGTCCCTGGCAGGATATTTGATTCACCGATAAAGGTGGCAACAAAGTGGTTAATGGGCTCATCATAGATATCAACTGGTGTACCAGACTGAACGATTTCACCGTCATTCATAACAAAAATCCAGTCGCTCATGGCCAAGGCTTCTTCCTGATCATGGGTAACAAAAACAAAGGTGATACCCAAACGTTGTTGCAGTTCACGGAGTTCGTACTGCATGTCTGTCCGCAACTTCAAGTCAAGTGCTGACAAAGGCTCATCCAAGAGCACCACACGAGGCTGGTTGATAATCGCACGCGCAATAGCTACACGCTGACGTTGTCCTCCAGATAACCTACGGATAGAACGTTTTTCATAGCCTTCAAGCTGTACCATCTTGAGAACTTCTAATACACGTTTTTCAATTTCTTTTTTATCGACCTTTCGCAATCGCAATGGAAAGGCAACATTTTCAAAGACATTCATGTGCGGGAACAAGGCGTAAGATTGGAAGACCGTATGAACATCGCGCTTATTGGTCGGGATGTCATTGATACGAACACCGTCTAGCAAAATATCACCCGTCGTTGCGTCTAGCAAACCTGCAATGATATTTAGGATGGTTGATTTTCCTGAACCAGAAGCTCCTAGCAGTGTATAAAATTTTCCTTCTTCCAACTCAAAGTTAATATCCTTGAGAACCTTAGTGTCACTATCTTCAAAAACTTTAGTAACGTTTCTGAATTCGATAATTGGTTTTTTCAATTCCTCTAAATTCCTTTTTCTTCGTAAATTAACAGATTGGGACCTTGTAAAATGCTAGCAATGACTGTAAGGAATTGACCCAAACCATATCTAGCGATAAAATCCCAATCTTTTAATGCTATGTAAAAATAATGTTATTCGTGTTCACCCAAGATACGAACTTCTCGCTCTAAGGTAACACCTGAATGTTCTTTAACTTTTTCAATGACAGTCTCAATTAAGTCTTCATAATCTCGAGCTGTCCCATCGGCTACATTAATCATAAAGCCCGCATGTTTTTCCGAGACTTCGACACCACCGATACGGTAGCCCTTCAAACCAGCTTCTGAAATCAATTGTCCTGCAAAATGCCCGACTGGACGTTTAAAGACAGAACCACATGATGGATATTCCAAAGGTTGTTTGAGTTCTCGAAGGTGGGTCAAACGTTCCATTTCTTGATTAATAGTCTCATAATTCCCTGGAGATAGTGCAAATTTAGCTGATAAGACTACTGCTCCAGAATCTTGAATAGCTGAATGACGATAACCAAAGGCTAGATCCTTAGCTGATAAGGTTTCAATTTCCCCATCTTTGGTCAATACTTTGCAAGACTGCAAAATATTAGAAATCTCTCCACCATAGGCGCCAGCATTCATAAATACAGCACCACCGATGCTTCCGGGAATGCCACAGGCAAACTCAAAACCAGTCAAGCTATGTCGAAGAGCTATACGAGTGGTCTCAATCAGGTTAGCACCTGCTTCTGCTTCAATGGTATAACCATCTACAGAAACATTGTTGAGTTTGTCACACATAATGACAAAGCCACGAATTCCGCCTTCTCGGACGATAATATTACTGGCATTTCCAAGAACCATCCATGAGATATTTTCTTGATTAGCGAACTTAACCACACGGGCCATCTCATAATGATTGCTAGGAAAAGCTAAGTAATCTGCCTTCCCTCCCACTTTCGTATAGGTGTAGGTTTTGAGTGGTTCGTTAAAACGAATATCAATACCTTCTAAGGTTTCTTTTAATTTATCTAGTACTGTCATATCTCTCATCCTTTTATAAAATACATTCTATTATACCATTTTTAGGAGCATTTTTCGATGATTAGTTTATCTTTTTAAAAAGCTCACAGAAAAAAGAGGCTAAGCCTCTTTGATATTAGTCTTTTTTGCAAAATATTGATTTTGTTAGGAAGATAAATCCCACAACTTCTACTGCCAGTAATCCTTCTACAATAAGTGGATTAGAAATCCAGCCAACTTGCGATAGGGCAGGAGCCAAATCAAATAAAGCATGTAAAGCGTAGGCTGCTAGTAGATAAATCCATTTCTTTTGACGAACAGCTTGATAAACCCAAACAGTCAAACAAACTTGGATCATCATAGCGAGGATTCTCTCAAGTCCCAAGAGGTAAACTTGCCAAGGAGCTAGGGTCCGAATGGTTTCCAGCATATTCTGTGTCAAGAGTTCTAAAACCTTAGGGTTTTGAGATTGGACAGCTGAAAATAGGATAAAGAGATTTATTAGGCTAGCAATTCCAACATAAAGTAATTCTAATCCACCGTGACCAAGACCATAGGCAAGGGCATCCGAAACTTCTAATTTTCTTTTCTTCTCCAACCATTTAAAGAAGATAAAGCGAGCTGTTTCTTCAAATAGAGCAGCCATTGCAATTCCATAAATTACATAGATAATCGGATGCTCTGTCATTAGAGCAATTGTTCCATCCCTTTGCGGGCGAAGAACAAGAAGATGAACAATCTTCTCCAAGACCTGTGCCGATACGAAAAAGGCAATCGCTCCTAATCCTAAAACTGATAGATTAATCTTATATTTCTTTCTCGCAAACCAAATAGCTGCAATCAGAAAAATGATTAAAGCAATCATCGTTGCTATAATATGTCCATTCATATTTCTCTTCCTCTTCCTTTACTCTGACTGTTCAATATCTCTTTTCATCTCATCTACATCGAACTTTGCAAAAAGATACTTACGATCTTGAACTGGGAAACGTTGATCTAATTGATCAACAGCTCCTAATTCTACAATCCCTTCCTCGATGACAAAGTCCATCACATGACCACCAAATGTTAGGTCATCGGAAATGAAGTGCAAATGGTAACCTGCGACACTAACCCCATGAAAAATTTCTGGGGTCCAGAAGCCAACAATAGTTCCAGACACATTTTCACGACGATACTCTGGTTGATGAGTCGCAACCTCTGCAAACTTTCTTTCAGATGTTGACTTGGGAATCATACGTACATGCATATGCTTGAAATCCCCATGAATCTTGATGGAACGAAATAGATTTTCCCCATCATAATAGGACTCAATTCTTTCTTCTAATTCCTGGTCAGTCATTTCAAAGCGCTGGCGGAAAATAACTTCAGCCTGATGGGGAACAACTGCCGCATAAGGAATCAAGGCATCAGGAGAGACTTCAACAATCTCTGGTTTTTCCCCTGACCCCTTGGCTTGATAAGCCTTTCCATCCAAGACAATCAGCTCGCCATCTATAGAGTCAAGAGTACCTATTCCTAAATCACCATGTTGAAGTAATTCACCTACTGTCAGACTTCCTCCATAAAGTCCAGCCATCAGTGCTCCTAAAGTATTGTATTGAAATAATTTTACTGGTTCACGCACCTTAGTATCCCATTCTTTCCAATGTTTTTACTTTCTAAGTATATCATAAATTTTCTTAGATTTGAATGGGTGACTGTTTCTCAACATTGCCAAACGTTCTAAAAAAAGGTACAATGTAACAAAATCAAGAGAGGTCATGGATGAAGAAACTAAGTAAGTATGAACAAGTTGTTGACTATCTAAAAGATGGGATCGAATCAGGAAAGTTTCCCACAGGCAGTCGCCTGCCCTCAATCCGTTCAATCAGTCAAGACTTCCATTGTAGTAAAGACACTGTCCAAAGAGCTCTTTTGGAACTAAGATACGAAAAGTACATCTACTCAAAACCACAAAGTGGCTATTATGTCTTGGAACAACAAAGCAGTCATGAAGATTTGGAAATACTAGTCAATGATGAGCACTTGGGTGCTTATGACGACTTTCGTCTTTGTGTCAATGAAACTTTAATCGGTCGTGAAAACTACCTCTACAACTATTATGAACACCAAGAAGGGTTAGAAGAGTTACGCCAGTCTGTTCAAAAACTACTCTTTGAGCAAGCTATATACAGTAAACCAGACCAATTGGTTCTTACATCAGGAACACAACAGGCTCTCTTTATCCTCTCCCAAATAGATTTCTCAAGTCAGGCACAGGAAATTCTGGTTGAGCAACCAACCTACCATCGAATGAATCAGCTTTTGCTTGCTCAAAATCTCCCCTATCAAACCATTGAACGACGGATTGACGGGATTGATTTAAATGAACTAGAGCAGCATTTTAAAACAGGTAATATTAAATTTTTCTACACCATTCCACGGTTTCACTATCCTTTAGGGCATTCCTATTCTGAACAAGAAAAACGAGCTATTCTTGACTTAGCAGCCAAGTATCAGATTTATATCGTCGAAGATGACTACCTGGGAGACCTAGATCCTAAAATGGGGCAAACCTTTCATTACCTTGACCAGAATGGTTTAGTCATCTATATCAAATCCTTTTCTACCAGCCTTTTTCCTGCTCTTCGCATAACTGCCATCATTCTTCCAAATGCTATCAAAAAAGACTTTGTGTCCTATAAAAATATCCTTGACTATGATAATAATCTCATTATGCAAAAGGCCTTGTCTCTCTATATTGATAGTCAATTATTCGAAAAAAATAGACTAGCTAGGCTAGTCCTTCAAGAAAAGAATCAAGCTCAGATTCAAAAACTTGTAAATAGCTATCCTATCAACCTTCCAAGCTATCCTCTCCACGATGGACTCTTACTTGATTTGAGACAGTATTCTAAAATTGCCAGCCTCAAACATAGTCCTCTAGATCTTGACTTCTTTGAGTCCTCCTATTTGGGAACTTGTCCATATCAATTCGTAAAAGTACCGCTTGAATTGATTCAAGCAACTCTTAAATATTTAAAAACAGAGCTGGACTAGTGTCCAACTCTGTTATTTTATTGTTCTACTTCTGTTAATTTAGCAGCTTTTTCAAGATAAGTTTGATAGGTTCCTTCATCTTTTAGTTTTTGGATGACCTTATCGACAACCTGTTTTAAGTCTTCATTCCCTTTCCTTATCGCTACTGCATTGGCCTCCCCCTCATTCATGGTTAAAGACACATTTGCTACTTGTAAGTCTGAGTTTTTTGTTGCATAACTAAGGGCTACTGGTTCATCCATGTGAACTGCATCGACTTTTCCAGATTGGAGTTCGTTGACTGCTTCACCCATATTACTTAAAGATACCAATTTGGCCTCTGGGAGTTGTTCTTTGACCATAGATTCAGGAACAGTTCCTTTTTGGGCAGCAATATTGGCACTTGCTAAAGAATTCAGATCCTTGTATTTATCTAAATCTCCTTTTCTAATAAGAAAACTTGCCTTATTTTCGTAGTAAGGAATTGAAAAGTCAAAGACTTCCTTTCTTTCATCGGTAGCGCTAATACCTGCAATAGCCAAATCAGCCTTACCAGTATGAAGACTGGTCAAGACATTATCAAAACTCATAGTCGAGATTACTAGTTTTACACCAAGTTCATCCGCAATTGCTTGAGCCATATCAATATCTGCTCCAACAACTTGGTTTCTTCCATCTAACAGGGCTTGAAACTCAAAGGGAGCATAGTCAGGGCTAGTTGCTACTACTAATTTTCCTTTTTGCTTTATAGTTTGGAGAGCAGATTGGGAGTTGGAACTAGAAGATTGACAAGCCACTAAGAAGAAACTTGCTATCAAAGTCGAAATTAGTAAAAACCATTTCTTATACATAAATAAACACCTTTTTCTCGTATTTTTGTATAATTATAATCTATCCGAAAATACTTGTCAATATTTTTCTTACATTTTCATAAAATATATTTACAAAATAAAGAAATTCAATGCTTATTTTATCTATCTATTGGGTACTTATTTTCAAAAAAATCATTTATCATATCTTGATGTTGCTGGTTTACAATTGTGATATTTTGTATGTCCCTGTGATCAAACAACCCTAATTCTAAAGTTTCGTCACTCGTAAAAACATTTGTAGAGATCGAAGTTTCAGATGTAACTAAATACAACATTGTAATAACTTGTGCCTCATCACCATTTGGATAACTATCTGAATATTTTGTATAAACATTTAAGATTTTTTCCACTGTCACTTTCACTCCAGTTTCTTCATAAAACTCTCGCTCTAATGCTTCTACAGCCGATTCACCTAATTCAATAGCACCACCTGGTAAACCCCAAGTTCCTTTGTCTGCTCGTTTTTGTAATAATATTTTTCCTGATTGACTTAAAATTCCACACGTAAAATTTAAAATAATTTTATCTTTTCCAACTTTTTTTCTTATACTCTGTATATAGTTCATTATTCACCTCTGACAAAGTAAACTATCGATACAATGAAAGCTTACTATATTAAAAAGTAAGCTTTCACAATAATTTTTATCATCTAAATATTTTACAATTCTACAATCTTACCTGTTTCAAAGTAAACGACCCATTCACAGATATTTTTAGCATAGTCTCCGATACGCTCCAAGTAAGAAATTACTTGGAAGTATTCACGACCTGTAATGATAGCTTCTGGGTTTTTCTTGATTTCTAAAGTAGCAAGATCCCGGATGTGCTCAAAGTATTGGTTAATTTTTTCATCTAATGAAGCAACTTCATAGGCCTTATCAACTGATCCGTTAAGGTAGAGTTCAAGTGTTGTTTCTACAAAATCTTTCACATCACGTCCCATGTTTTTAATTTCTTCTTCTACTTCTGGGATACGTTCTTCACCCTTCATACGAATAGTTGCTTCAGCGATAGATACAGCGTGGTCTCCCATACGCTCCAAGTCAGAAACAGCTTTTAGAACGGTTAAAACTGTACGCAGGTCTTGTGAAACTGGCTGTTGAAGGGCAATAATTTCAAATGATTTCTTTTCAAGTTTCAATTCATATTCATTGACATCTGCGTCTTTTTCGATAACTTCCTTTGCTAAGTCACGGTCATGGGTGACAAAGGCACGTACTGTACGATTGATTTGGGAAAGAACTTCTTGTCCCATAGCGTAGAATTGGTTGTGCAATTTCTCTAAATCTTCTTCAAATTGAGATCGTAACATCTTTTCTCTCCTTATCCAAATTTACCTGAAATATAGTCCTCAGTTTCCTTATGTTGAGGGTAGAGGAACATTTCCTTGGTATCGTTAAATTCAATCAAATCTCCATTGAGGAAAAAGCCTGTTTTATCAGAGATTCGAGATGCTTGTTGCATGGAACGAGTAACCAATAGCATGGTGTACTTGTCCTTGAGACTATATAGGGTTTCTTCGATTTTCCCAGCAGAGATAGGATCTAAAGCTGAGGTTGGCTCATCCAAGAGAATAATCTTTGGACTAGTTGCCAAAACACGGGCGACACAGACACGTTGCTGCTGTCCACCAGACAGACCAATTGCAGAATCATGCAAGCGGTCCTTGACCTCATCCCAGATAGAAGCACCTTGCAAAGCTTTCTCTACAGCTTCATCCAAGACTTGCTTGTCTTTCTCTCCATTAATCCTTAGTCCATAAACAACATTTTCGTAGATGGACATTGGGAATGGATTAGGTTGTTGGAAAACCATTCCGATTTCCTTACGTAATTCAACCGTATCGGTACGTGGGCTATAAATATTGTGACCATTATAAACCACTGAACCAGTAGTGGTCACCTCTGGATTTAAATCTCCCATACGATTGATAGCCTTGAGCAGGGTTGATTTTCCTGATCCTGATGGACCTATAAGAGCTGTAATTTCCTTGGGTTGGAAAGATAAGGAAACACCATTCAAAGCCTTCTTTTTATTGTAATAAACAGACAGGTCTTTGACCTGTAAAATCGGTTCTGTCATACTGTTTCCTTTCTATCCAAAGTGTCCAGTTACATAGTCATTGGTAGACTGTAGCTTCGCATTTTGGAAAATGTTTGACGTTTTATCGTACTCAATTAAATCACCTAAGTAGAAAAATCCAGTATAGTCACTTGCACGCGCAGCCTGTTGCATGCTATGGGTCACGATGATGATGGTAAAGTCCTTCTTCAACTCCAACATGGTTTCTTCAAGCTGGGCTGTCGCAATAGGGTCCAAGGCTGATGCCGGCTCATCCATTAAGAGGATGTCTGGTTTTACAGAAATAGCTCGAGCGATACAGAGACGTTGCTGTTGACCACCTGAAAGCGTCAAGGCTGACTTATGAAGGTCGTCTTTGACCTGATCCCAGAGGGCAGCCTGGCGAAGTGAGGTTTCTACAATTTCATCAAGAACTTTCTTGTCCTTAACTCCTGCACGTTCATGTGCAAAGGTGATGTTGCGGTAGATTGATTTAGCAAATGGATTTGGACGTTGGAAAACCATTCCGATATGTTTACGCATTTCATAAACATTGATTTCAGGACGGTTAACGTCAATTCCTTGATAGAGGATTTGGCCTGTAACCTTAGCAATATCAATGGTATCATTCATACGGTTGAGACTGCGTAGGTAGGTTGATTTCCCAGAACCTGACGGTCCGATCAAGGCTGTAATTTTATTTTTTTCGAATTGCATATCCACGCCCTTGATGGATTCATTCTTACCGTAGTAAACATGTAAATCCTTAGTAGAGAGGGCCACTTTTTCTTCTGGAAAAGTAATGATATGCCTTTCATCCCAATTATATTTTGACATGGCTTCTCCTTTAGGCAGCGGTTAATTTCTTATGTAGATAGCTTCCGAGTTTACGTGCTCCGAAGTTAAAGATCAAGATAAAGATGAGGAGCACCGCTGCAGAACCTGCTGAAACTAAAGTTCCATCAGGAATAGTTCCTTCACTGTTGACTTTCCAGATATGAACAGCCAAGGTTTCTGCTTGACGGAAGATTGAGATTGGACTACTTACGCTGAGAACATTCCAGTTAGACCAGTCCAGAGCTGGTGCAGATTGACCTGCTGTATAGATAAGGGCTGCAGCTTCACCAAAGATACGACCTGATGCAAGCACGATCCCCGTTACAATACCGGGAAGAGCTTCAGGAATCACGACATGAAGGACTGTTTCCCAACGAGAGATTCCAAGTGCTAAACCAGCTTCACGTTGCGTATGGTGAACGTGTTTCAAACTATCTTCAACATTACGAGTCATCTGAGGTAGGTTAAAGACGGTCAAAGCCAAGGCGCCTGAAATAATCGAAAATCCATACTCAAACTGGACTACAAAGATGAGGTAACCAAAGAGTCCTACAACGACAGATGGTAGCGAAGACAAGATTTCAATACAGGTACGGACAAAATTTGTAATCCGACCTTTTTTAGTATACTCTGCTAGGAAAATTCCAGCTCCCATTGATAGAGGTACTGAGATAAATAAGGTAATCACCAAAAGGAAAAAGGAATTATAGAGCTGAATCCCAATACCACCACCTGCTTGATATGAGGATGATTTTCCTGTCAAGAATGACCAAGAAACATGAGGTAAGCCTCGAACCAAGATATAAAGAATCAAGGAAGCTAGAATGGTCACAATGATTCCTGCGATGGTGTAGAGGACAGCTGTTGCAAGTTTATCTAATTTCTTAGCGTGCATAGTTTTTCGTTCCTCTCTCTTTTGTAATCAATTTAATAACACTGTTAAAGGCCAGACTCATCAAAAGCAATACTAAGGCCAGTGACCAAAGAACATTATTATCAACTGTTCCCATGACAGTATTTCCGATTCCCATGGTCAAAACGGATGTCAGAGTCGCTGCTGGTGTCGTCAATGAAGTTGGGATAACTGCTGAGTTACCGACAACCATTTGAATCGCAAGGGCCTCACCAAAGGCACGAGCCATTCCGAAAACTACTGCCGTAAAAATACCTGAACGAGCAGCCTTCAAGGTTACACGCCAGATAGTTTGCCAGCGAGTTGCTCCCATAGCCAAACTAGCTTCACGATAGTGACGAGGCACGGCACGTAGGCTATCTGTAGTCATGAAGGTAACAGTTGGCAAGATCATAACGAAAAGAACAAAAATTCCTGACAAGATTCCAAACCCTGTTCCACCAAAGACACTACGTACAAATGGTACGACGACCTGCAATCCGATAAATCCATAAACTACTGAAGGAATCCCAACTAGGAGTTCGATAGCCGGTTGCAGAATCTTGGCTCCTTTTGGAGACACCTCTGTCATAAAGACTGCTGCACCAATGGCAAATGGTGTTGCAATAAGAGCTGACAGGATGGTAACAATAAAGGATCCTAAAATCATTGGAAGGGCACCAAATTGTTTACCAGACGGATTCCAAGTTGCACCAAAAAGAAAATCAAAGATATTCACACCATTAACAAAGAAGGTTGACAAGCCTTTTTGGGCTACAAAGATCAAAATCATTGCAACAATGATAACAATCAAAGATAGGCAGGCAAAGGTTAGTCCTTTTCCTAATTTCTCAAGACGAGAATTTTTTGAAGGAGAGAGCAATTTTTTTGATAATTCTTCTTGATTCATTATTGGCTCCCTTCTAGCGCTGTCACAGTACCTACAGCATCTTTTTCGACCTTCATTTCCTTAACAGAAATATAGCCCATTCCTTTAACAATTCCATTCTGCGCTTCGTCTGAAAGGACAAAGTTTAGGAATTCGGCAACCAATTCATTTGGCTCACCAAGTGTATACATATGTTCATAAGACCACAAGGGCCAATTGTTGGTTGTAACGTTTTCTGAGATTGGCTCATAACCATTGAGTTTGATAGTCGCTACTGAGTCATCAACATAGGCGAAGGCTAGGTAAGAAATAGCACCCGGTGTTTGAGAAACAATTGATTTAACCATACCGTTTGAATCCTGTTCCTGACTTTGTATTGCTGATTTTCCATCCATAATCACGCTGTCAAAGGTAGCACGAGAACCTGAGCTAGCAGCACGGTTGATAATAGAAATAGCTAAATCCTTACCACCAACTTCCTTCCAGTTGGTAATTTCACCTGTAAAAATTTTGCGAAGTTGTTCTGTCGTAAGATTATCAACATCTACTTCTTTGTTGATGATAACAGCTATACCCGCAACAGCTACCTTGTGGTCAACTAAGGCAGAGGCATCGATCCCGTCTTTTTCCTCGGCAAATACATCTGAGTTTCCGACATCTACTGCTCCTGATTGAACTTGAGACAGACCCGTACCAGAACCACCTCCTTGAACATTGACTGTTTTTCCGATATTTCTTGAGCCAAACTCATCTGCGGCAGCTTCAACTAGAGGTTGGAGGGCAGTTGACCCAACAGCAGTCATAGACTCCCCACGATCAATCCAACTAGCGCATCCCGCTAGCGACCCAGCAAGCAAAAGAGTTGCAAGAGATAGGGCAAGCTTTTTTCTTTTTTTCACTATTTGTCTCCTTGAAAATAATGGTGAATAGATTGGAAGATTTGAATATTTTCATGTATTTTACAAAATCATCCTTACTTCCACTATAACATAGAATACTAGCTTTGACTAGTTTTTTACCTGAATCGCAAGCCCTTAGGGAAATAGTTTTTCAGGGTATTCCCAGTTACTTTAGCAAATCCTAAACCATTTCCTTGAACTAGGACTTGATACCAGCCATTTTGTAGACTTTCACCTAGCTGAATCGTTTCACCAGCCACATATTTGACAAAGTCTTCTTGACTGATAACAACGGACTGCTTAACTTGACTTGGTTTTAAAGCTAAACCAAGAGCAAAGCTAGGTTCAAAGCGCTTCTTCTTGAAAGTTCCTAGATGAAGTCCATTACGAGCGATTTTGAGCTTACTCAAGTCTGGTAATTCGCTTGGCAAAATATATAGTTGGTCACCAAAAACTTGTAGGACACCGGTCAGTTTTTCTTTTAAATGATTTTTCTCAAAATCTTGCCACAAACTCAACTGTTCACGACTGAGATTCGTCTTCGAAGGCTTGAACTTCCCAGTCTTATTTTGTCCCTTAAACTGAAGATGAGCAACAAACTGACCTTCTCCCTTAAAGAGATGAGGGTACATCCGAGCTGTTTCAGGTAAGTCAATCCCAGGAGTCATTCCATTGATGTGTTGGATTGGAATCAATTCAAAATCGTAGTTACCTATGAGCCAGTTAATGATTTCTTCGTTTTCTTCTGGAGCCCAAGTACAAGTAGAATAGACAAGTTGACCTCCTTCAGCCAACATTGTAACTGCATCTTCTAAAATCTCACGTTGTAAACTAGCGCACTGACTAGGATAATCGACACTCCAATAATCCATAGCGTCAGGTTGTTTACGAAACATCCCTTCTCCTGAGCAAGGTGCATCTAGAACAATCAGGTCAAAATAACCTTTAAAGACCTTGGCTAAACGTTCTGCAGATTCATTGGTCACAACGACATTAGTTGCACCAAAGCGTTCCATATTTTCCACTAAGATTTTGGCGCGCTTGTTTGAAATTTCGTTAGAAACTAAAATACCATCACCTGCTAAGTAAGCAGCTAATTGAGTTGATTTGCCGCCCGGCGCTGCTGCCAGATCTAATACTTTCATTCTAGGACATGGCTGGGCTACCTGAGCTACCATTTGAGCAGCTGGCTCCTGAGAATAAACCAAGCCTGTCACATGTTCAGGAGATTTCCCAGATACTTTTCCATAGTAGCCCCAAGGTGTGTTAGGAATAGGGGCAGAGAAAGTGCCTTGAGCTTCTTTTAAGGGATTGATACGAAAGGCGGAAACTGCATCATCATCAAAAGAGGCAAGAAAAGCTCTTGCCTCATCTCCAAGTATTTCTTCATATTTTTTTACAAATCCTTCTGGAAAGTTCATTTATGGTTTCCTTTCGTAAATATAGGATCGAATTTCTGATAACATTTCTATTGGAACCATCATGACTGGTTGGCAAGTCTGAAAATCAGGTTCTTCCCCAGAGAGAGTAATAACTTGATATCCGAGATTTTTACCCAAGATACTTGCAGCTGCGTAATCCCAAGGTTGCAGATAAGTAATATAGGTCAACAACTGACCAGATAAAATTTTCGAGAAACTGATAGCGGCACTTCCATAAACTCGTACTCCAAGTGAGGCATTTCCTAAATCAGCCACACCCCAAGCATTCGTTTCTAACATCCCTGCATTAATGGCCACTAGAAAATCACTTAAAGGTTTGGTTTTAAAAGGAGGCAAGAGTTCATTATTACAATAAGCTGGAAATACACCTCCACCATGGTAACAAACATCTTTCATGACATCGTAAATAATACCGAATTGTCCTTGACCATTTTCGAAATAAGCTACCATGATAGCGAAATCTTCAGCTTGGGCAACAAAATTATTGGTTCCATCAATAGGATCAATGACCCAAACAGAACCTTGATCAACAGGAGTTTTTAAGTCTCCTTCTTCTGCACAGAACAAATCATTTGGATAGCGCGAGCGAATCTTATCAATCAGGAGAGTCTGTACTTCATTATCCAACTTGGTCACCAAATCTGTCGGAGAAGATTTTCTCTCTATATGAAGGTCGTCTTTCATATGTTTTCGGATATAGCTCGCAGCCTCTCTGACAATTTCTTTAGCAAAGGCAAATTTATTTTCCAAGTGAAATCATCCCTTCCCCTTTTTCTTTAGCCATTTGAACTGCTCGATAGAAAGAATAGCCACTGGCTGTTTCAAATTCCCGTCCCAAACGTTTTTCTTCACTCTTACTTGGAACTACTATCTTAAATTCTTTATAAGAATCTAATAATTTTTTTGCTTCTATCTTTCCTTCATAGGCAACTTCAACATCATTAAAAAAAGAAAGCACTGAAGCAAGTTCTTCAGTGCTCCACGAAAAATCTAGTGGGTAACTATATTGTTTATTCATCTAATTTATACCAGCTCTCAAGGTAGCTTCCTTCAGTTCTTGTTTTCGATAACTTCTTGAAAGAAAAGCTCGGATTTCGTCCTCATTAAAACCGATTTGCATCCGTTTGTCATCTATGATAATTGGACGACGCAAAAGACTCGGGTACTGCTCGATTAAACGAAGCAATTCCGATACTGAGATACTATCCACATCAATATTCAATTTTTGAAAAATCTTTGAACGAGTTGAAATAATGTCATCAGTACCGTTTTCGGTCAAGGAAAGAATATGTTGTAACTCTTTTCTTGTTAAAGGACTAGTCATAATATTGTGCTCTTGGAAAGGCACCTTATGATTATGAAGCCAAGCCTTTGCCTTACGGCATGATGTACAACTCGGTGATAAAAATAGTGTAATCATGCTTTTCTCTTCTTTGCATACTTTTCTGATTTTATTATACAACAAATTTAAGCGCTTGACTAGTTATTTCCATAAAAAAAGCCTATTTTTATTTAAAAATAGACACTCTTTATAGATATATACTAGTTATGATTGTTCCTTTATTTAAGCGTATACATTTTTCAAATAGAAATCTTCATTTACCATAAACTTTTATATTAATTTATAACCTTCTCCTACTTTTAAAGTAAAAAAGTCCAAATAAAATTTCATAAGTAACAAAAAAGAGTATAAAACAGTGCAGGAAAAAATCCTCTGGTAGGATGAGAATGACTGGATCTTTAGCGGGATCAAAAAGCCAGGTATCATCACCTACAAATAGAATCTGATGAAACAAGGTAAAGAATTGTTCAAAACCAATGAAGACGCCAACTAAACCAAGAACCAAAGGTAAAGACAGCATAATCAAGAGACCTCTGCGATATAGAGACAGAAAACCCTTCTGAATGACTTGCTTCCAAAAAAGGTAGAAAATCGGTAGAGTTACGATTGCTACTCCTTGCGCTAGGTGAAAGAGTCCCTTTACAACCACAAAATGATGTAAACCTGATTCAGACGAAGGGAAATCTGGCATTTCCAATACTGGATTGAAAGGATTGGTTAAATAATCCATTAGGATATGAAAATTATACTGAATAATGTCTGATTTCAGATGAACTCGATTTGTTAGATTTAACCAAGAAATCTCAAAAGGGTATAAAATCCAAGCAAGATAAATGGTTACTAAGATAGCAAGTGACAGTAGAAAAAGCAGGCTTGCTCCAAAAATTAGTTTAGTTCTCATCGAAATTCCACTCCGCTAAGCTTGATAGAACATGAGTAGGTGCAATAGGAAGATTTGGCACTTCTTCAGCTTTTGTAAACCCAGTAGTTACTAACAAAGTTGGAATTCCATTATCAATACCAGCTCGGATATCTGTCAGATAATTATCCCCTACCATGAGCAAGTCTTCACGTGCAAGTCCTAAACGCTCAACTGCTTTTTCCATAATAATTGAATTTGGTTTTCCAATATAAACAGGCTTAACTCGAGTCGCCGCTTCTAACAAAGTAATGAATGAACCAGCGCCAGGTAATAGTCCTCGCTCGGTTGGTATGTTTAAATCAGGATTGGTCCCAATAAAGTGAGCACCTTTTTGAATTGCAAGTGTTGCAGTAGCTAACTTTTCGTAGTCTACTTGCCAGTCCAAACCTACAACCACATAGGCAGGGTTTTCTTTATCTTCAAGATAGCCTGCTACTTGAATAGCTTCTTTTAAACCCGCTTCACCAATTACATAAACACTCTTTTCAAGTCCTAGATCATTCATATAATCAATTGTTGCAAGTGTTGCAGTATAAATAGTTGAAACTGGAGTATCAATATCAAACTGCTTGGCCAACATTTCCTGAACACTTTCAGGTGTGCGAGTTGTATTGTTAGTAACAAAAAGGTAGGGAATAGCACGCTTTTGCAACTCATGAACAAAAGCTTCTCCTTCAGGGATGCGGTCTTTACCCTTATAAATTGTTCCGTCTAAATCGATTAAATAACCTTTATAAGTCATTTTCACCCCTTCTTAGTCCATTCGATAATAGCTTTTGCGTTTATTGCTCCATCACTAACCACCTGGTGATTACTTGTAAGTCCATCCAGACTATAACTAGATGAGATCATTCCTCCTGGTTTTACCTCTTTGACATATTTGAGATTGATTTTTTTAGGGATATGTTCCATCAAAAACTCAGAACCCATCACTTCAAAAATCCAGTCCAAGTACTTACTGTTATTGACATGCCCATTCATATCTAAATCATAAAAGCGAACATGATAATCCTTACTTGATGGATTTTCCAAATCAAGATATTTAGGTCCACGGATAATTTTTTTCGAAAACTCAGATTGATATGGAGCAACCATCTCCGCTTCCACATTGTGTACCTTTCGACTATCTCGATCCATAAGAGCAAAAGTAGCCAGCATTTGAATAATAGCTTGACCAGATTCATCGTAGATAGTAAAACGACGGTAGCAAAAGAGTCTATTGAAACTCAAGGCTTCTGTCTCAATTGTAATTTCCTCTGCAAAACGAGGAAGTCTAATAACGTCAATATCATACTCCGTAATAATCCAGACCAAATTATAACGCTCTAGTATATCCTTATCACTGACACCTAGTTGAGCTGACTGGCTTCCAGATACTTGCAAAGACAGCAAGATAATATCTGGTAATTTGATATGTCCATTGATATCTGACATATCAAAAGGGATTTTGGTTTTCATTTGATAAGTTAAGCCCATAATTCTACTCCAATATAAATCTTTCTGCTACTGTATCTCCTAAAAAGAGACCCTTTTTTGTCATTCGTATTTGCTGATCTTCTATTTGTAAAAGACCTTGATGACACAAATCTCTTACAACTTGACCATATATATTTTCAAAAGATGTACCAAATTTTTCTTCGAATCTTGCTTTTGAAACTCCTGTCTTCTTGCGAAGTCCAAGAAACATCTCTTCTTCCATTTGTTCCCTTAGACTTAGATGTTCTTCATGGATGCGAGCATTTCCCTCTTCTACTGCCTTCAAATAATGGCGGATTGGACCATGGTTTTTATATCGAACACCGTTTACATAGCCAGACGCACCTGCACCTATACCATAATACTCAGCATTATCCCAGTACATAAGATTGTGACGACTTTCAAAACCTGGTTTTGAAAAATTTGAAATTTCGTAATGCTCAAAACCAGCACGCTCTAATTCAGCAATGATATATTCGAACATTTCAGCTTCTACTTCTTCTTTAGGAAGTGGTAATTTCCCACGACGCATACGATTCATAAAGACCGTATGGTTTTCCAAAATTAAGCTATAGAGACTCATGTGGGGAATGTCCAAAGCGATGGCCTTGGCAACATTGTCTTTTACTTGCTCCATGGTTTGACCTGGAAGAGCGTAGATCAAGTCAATGGAAATGTTATCAAACCCTGCTAACTTTAGACGATCAATGTTTTCATAGATATCTTTCTCCAAGTGACTTCGACCAATTTTCTTCAGCATTTTATCATCAAATGTTTGCACACCCAACGAAACACGATTGACAGCCGAATTCTTTAAAACTGCAATCTTATCCTCATCCAAATCACCAGGATTAGCCTCAATGGTTAATTCTTCTAAGACTGACAAATCTAAGTTTTTAGTCAATCCATCCAGAAGCACCTCTAACTGTGGCGCAGACAAGGCTGTCGGTGTCCCTCCCCCAATATAGAGAGTACGCAACTTCTGAATGTCATAAGAATGAAATTCTTGCAGTAGATGTTCTAGATAGCTATCTACCGGTTGATTTTTAATAAAGACCTTTGAAAAGTCACAATAATAACAGATTTGTGTGCAAAATGGAATGTGCACATAAGCTGATGTTGGTTTCTTCTGCATATTATTTATTATACCACAAAGACTTGCCTCAAGAAAAAAATCACCATCTTCGACTCTAAGGGAATCAAAAATGGTGATTTCTATTTTAATCTTCTTCGATTTCAATAATGATTTCTTGACCGTCTTCTGGGGCTTCAACAACTACTTTTTCTTCCAATTGTTCCTTGAGACTATTCAAGGTCTCTTTTGAAACTTCAGTGGCTTGTTGAGCTAAAGATTTAGATTTTTCAAGAACTGAATCCAAAGTAATTTCGCCTGATTCTACTTGTTCTTTTGTCTTTAGAACAAAATCTCTGGTTTGTTCTTTAACTTCTGTCAATTTTTCAAGAGCTTGTTCCTTAGCATATTCTGGATCTTCTCTTAAATCGTCAATAAAGTCTTGCGCTTGGCTTTTAACTTGTTTACCTTTGTCACTTGTTAAGAACAAGGCAACTGCAACACCAGAAACGGTTCCTAAAAGGATTGATGATAATTTTCCCATGAGCTTACTCCTTTATTATTTTTTGAAAAACTTACTTGCGACACGAATAGCTGATAGGCCAGCGCTAGTCTTTAAAGTTTTTGAACCAGCTGATGAAGCTTTTTTACTTAAGACACGTGCCTGTTGGTTTAAATCTGATACAGATACTGATAAATCAGCTACTGCAGTAAAAAGTGGATCAATAGTGGCAATTTTGACATTGACATCATCTGCAAGGACATTTACCTTTGCAAGTAGTTCATTTGTATGGTGAAGAGTAACATCTACATCAGAAGTTAAAGTGTTCAAAGTCTTTTCAGCCTGGTCAGCAACTCTCCCAAATTTTTGAACAGTTAAGGTTAAGTAAACCAAGAAAACAATCAAAACAATAGCAACAATAATATAAAACGTTTCTAACATGTTAATTCTCCTTTTTTATGTTATAAAATGGTGCTTTTTTTCGTTTCTGATAGAAAATAATATAAATACCTAATGCGATTAGGATAGCTGATAACCATTGCGAAACACGAAGTCCAAAGAACATCAAACTATCTGTGCGCATTCCTTCAATAATCATACGGCCAAATCCATACCAAATCAGATAAAAAGCTGTGATATGACCACGACGAATACCATTTAATCGGCGTCTAAAAATAACAATTAAACTAAAACCAATAAGGTTCCAAATAGATTCGTACAGGAAGGTTGGTTGTCGATATGAGCCATCAATATACATTTGATTTTTAATGAAACTAGGCAAGTAGTCAAGACTCTCTACAACTGCGCCATAAGCTTCTTGGTTAAAGAAATTTCCCCAACGTCCAAGACTCTGGGCAATCAAGACACTTGGTGCTGCAATATCTAGGAAGTCCCATGTATTAATCAGCTTTCGATCCGCAAAGATGTATAGAACAATAGCACCTGTAATTAAACCACCATAAATAGCGAGACCACCATTCCATATAGCAAAGATTTCTCCAATATGTTGACTATAATAGTCAAACTTAAAGATGACATAGTAGAGTCTTGCACCAATAATGGACAGAGGAAAGGCTACTAGTATAAAGTCAATAATATCATCAGATAAAATTTTCTTTTTGGGTGCTTCTCTCATTGCAAGAAGAACTGCTAGAATTAATCCAGATACAATGCAGATAGCATACCAGCGAACAGCAAAGGGGCCAATTTGAAAAGCTATTGGATCAATCATTTCGCACCTCATTTTGAGCAATTAGATTTGTTAAACGTTCTTCAAAAAGACGAGTTGCATCAAAGCCCATTTCCTTAGCACGATAATTCATTGCAGCCGCTTCTATTACTACTGAAATATTACGTCCTGTTTTAACAGGAATGCGAATACGTGGTACAGTTACACCAGAAATCTCTAGTTCTTCAGGATTATTTCCCAATCTGTCAAATTCCTTATCTATACCATAATTTTCAAGGTAAACAGCAAGTTGAACTTGTGAAGAATCTTTAACAGCACTAGCACCGTAAAGGCTCATAACATCGATAATACCAACTCCTCGGATTTCCAACAAATGTTTTAAGACTTCAGCCGGCTCACCCCATAGTGTCATTTCATCTTTAGCATAGATATCAACACGGTCATCAGCAACTAGTCGATGGCCTCTCTTTACCAATTCAAGACCTGTTTCACTTTTACCGATACCACTATCTCCTTGGATGAGTACTCCCATACCATAGATATCCATTAAGACTCCATGTACACTAGTTCTCTCAGCCAATCTAGAATCCAGATAACTAGATAGTTGTCCTGACAGACGGCTGGTTGAAGTACGACTCGTCAAAATTGCCACTCCACATTCTCTAGCAGCCTTTAACATTTCTTCAGGAACTACCAAACCACGAGCAACGATGACAGCAGGTGTTTCTGATAGAAACATCTTCTTCAAAACTTGATAACGGTTCTTGGAGGGCATTGTGACCAGATAGGACCACTCCTTCATCCCCAAAAGTTGAATTCGTTCTGGAGTATAGTAATCAAAATAGCCTGTCATTTCAAGACCAGGTCTCGTAATGTCTGCAGTGATGATTTCTTTTTCAAGCACTTCACCTTCACCGTAGACAATGTCTAGTCTGAGCTTTTCAATTACTTCTCTTACTAAAACCGACATAACATCCTCCTTAAATCGAGTTCTCCCTACTATTATATCAGATTGTAGTCAGATGTTTCTAATTTTAACTGATTTTCCACCATTTATTTAAAATTGAAAAAAGGCTAGATAAATCTAGCCTTTCACTTCAATTAGAATTTTTTACGTTTACGAGCTGCTTCTGATTTACGTTTACGTTTTACAGAAGGTTTTTCATAGAATTCACGTTTGCGTGTTTCTTGAAGAGTACCAGCTTTAGTAACCGCACGTTTGAAACGACGAAGTGCATCGTCAAGAGATTCATTCTTACGTACTACTGTTTTAGACATTTTTTTCACTCCCTTCAAGTTCAAGATCTATTCTATTTTACATGGATAAGAGTTATTTGTCAAGACTAAAATGCTTTATTCCATTAATTTTCACTATTAATTTCAGACTTGCTTTTACTAGTTTTAATAGAAAGCAGTTTATCTATTAAGAAGATTCTTTCACATTCATTAAATTGAAAAGAGAGCCTTTCGGCTCTCTTTAAGATTGTGTAGATTTTCTAAAAATTATTATTTAGTAAATTTACGTTTCATAACAACAGTTCCTGACATGATTACCACACCTGCCAATACAAGTACGGCACCAGTAGCTTCACCAGTAAATGGAAGACTTGATCCCTCTTCTGTTGTAGTTGTTGAACGAGAACCACTTGCATCTCCTCCTGGGTTACCTGGAGTTGTTGTTGTAGTTGTTGTACGTTCTGGTGTTGTACGTTCTGGTGTTGTTGTAGGACGTTCTGGTGTTGTTGTAGGTCCTTCAGTTGTTGGAGCTTCAGTTGTTGGAGCTTCAGTTGTTGTTGGAGCCTCTGTTGTTGTTGGGGCTTCAGTTGTTGTTGGAGCCTCTGTTGTTGTAGTTGTTTCGCCTGAAGCATCTCCTTGGTTATTTGGAGCTACAGTTGTTGTTGGAGCCTCTGTTGTTGTTGGGGCTTCAGTTGTTGTTGGAGCTTCAGTTGTTGTTGGAGCTTCAGTTGTTGTTGGGGCTTCAGTTGTTGTTGGCGCTTCAGTTGTTGTTGGAGCTTCAGTTGTTGTTGGAGCTTCAGTTGTTGTTGGAGCCTCTGTTGTTGTTGGAGCCTCAGTTGTTGTTGGGGCTTCAGTTGTTGTTGGAGCTTCAGTTGTTGTTGGAGCTTCAGTTGTTGTTGGGGCTTCAGTCGTTGTTGGAGCCTCTGTTGTTGTTGGAGCCTCTGTTGTTGTTGGAGCCTCTGTTGTTGTTGGAGCCTCTGTTGTTGTTGGAGCCTCTGTTGTTGTTGGAGCCTCTGTTGTTGTTGGAGCCTCAGTTGTTGTTGGAGCTTCAGTTGTTGTTGGAGCTTCAGTTGTTGTTGGAGCTTCAGTTGTTGTTGGAGCTTCAGTTGTTGTTGGAGCTTCAGTTGTTGTTGGAGCCTCTGTTGTTGTTGGAGCTTCAGTTGTTGTTGGAGCTTCAGTTGTTGTTGGAGCTTCAGTTGTTGTTGGAGCCTCTGTTGTTGTTGGAGCTTCAGTTGTTGTTGGAGCCTCTGTTGTTGTTGGAGCTTCAGTTGTTGTTGGAGCTTCAGTTGTTGTTGGAGCTTCAGTTGTTGTTGGAGCTTCAGTTGTTGTTGGAGCTTCAGTTGTTGTTGGAGCTTCAGTTGTTGTTGGAGCCTCTGTTGTTGTAGTGTAAGTGTTTGTAAACTTACGAGCTTCATCTGCTTCTGTAACAGTAGCTACGAGTTTACCTTCACCGTTATCTACAACTTTAACATGAACTGTGTAGCTTTCTTTAGAGTATGTAACTCCTTCTGCTGTACCAGCTTTTTCTGTAATTGTATATTCGTGGTCTCCAGCTTCAGTGTAAAGAACTGAGAAGACTACTTCATTTGTTGCTGCTTCAACACCATTGACTGTCTTACCATTTGAAGACGTTGCAATGACGTTACCACCTTCGCTCAATTCAAACTCAAATTGTTCGTTAGCAAGTTCTTTACCAACCAATTCTTTTGTTGCTTTGAATGTAGCACGAGCTGGTGATGGCTCATATGTGTTTGTTAAAGTAGGTGTTTGAGTTGTAACCTCAGCTTTAAGTGTTCCACCTTCAGCTTTAACAACGACTGTTACTTCGTATGAATTTTCATCAAATGTGATACCTGGAACTTTTGTTTCAGTATTTTCTTTGATGACATAGTTGTAGGTACCAGGACCTTTAGCTTTCAAACCTTCAAATGTGATGCTTCCATCTGCTTTGTTTGTTGTTGAAGCAATTGGAGTAGTCAAGTTGTTTGCATTGTACAAATCAAACTTGAACTCACCATCTTTCAAGGCTACTGGACGATTTCCAGCAATTACTTTCTTAGCAGTAATTGAGAAATCTGCTGCGATTGGTTCGTCTTGAAGGTTAATCTTAGAACCTTCAGCTCCAAGAACTACCTTGTATTCTTTTTCATCAAGAGTATATCCAGCAGGAGCTGTTTTCTCTTTGATGATGAATGTCTTACCGACATATTTTTGATCAAACTCATCAGAGATTGCCACACCTTTTTCATTTGTAGTCAATTCTGTAGAGATAGTTCCGTCTTCTGACTTCACTGTATAAACAGCGCCTGCAACTGGAACCAATGTGAAGGCATTTGTCTTGTTGATCTTAATCTTGAAAGCTGTAGAAGCTTCGATTTGTCCTTTTACAAGAGATACACGTTCAGCTTTAAAATCTAAGTTTGTACGATTACTACGTTGAGTAAGTGCAGTTCCATCTGCTTTAGTCAACTGGATAACGTTTTGAACTTTTCTACCATCACCAGGTGTAGTTGTATGGTACTCAACCCAGTATGCTTTAGATCCATCTGCAAAGATAAGGTTGAACTGAGTATAGTTCTCATTCCAAGCTACAGTATAGTCAGTACCTTCTACCATCTTCTTAGCATCAGCCGGAACTTGAGAAGTACCATCGTTCAATGTGGCAGAAGAATAAACTACCAATGACTCTGGGATATACTGGATAGGAGCAAACTCAGCTGAGTTTGGAAGGAAGTCATTAAGAACTAGGTTTTTACCATAGTCTTGTTTTCCTGTATTAACACGGATTCTCCATGGAGAGTATACGTCTCCTTTACCTACTGAACCGATAGCTGCTAACTTTTCTGAAGTCCATTCTTTACTTACTACGTCGTTACCAACCTTAGCATAGTTTTCGAAACCTTCTTGCTTGCTGTCAACTGTTTTAGAAGTAAAGCTATGTGTGATTGTTTTACCAACACCTTTGTTTTCGAAAGTGATTGGTGTTGCTGTTTGGTCACTCTTGAATAAGAACTGAATAGCGTAGTTTCCTTTTACGCCCTTAACGATATCCCCACCTGTTTTAGCTTGGAACTCATCAAGGTTCTTCAAAGTAACACGTGCCTTACCACCTTGGTTATCACCATTGGCAGTAACAACTACTGTACCGATATTTACTTTTGTTTCCTTATCGTACAATTCAGTTGTTCCATTATAGACAGTTACTGGTGTAGGAATATCTACATCAAAGTAATCGCCATTGGTCAATTTTCCATCATATTTCTTGAGGTCAAATTGAACAAAGAACTGATTTGAACGATTGGTAATAATCTGATAAGTACCGTCACTATTCGGTTCCAATTTGGAATCCGACATATTGAGGACACTTATATCAGTTACTACACCCGTTAATTCTTTCCCATCCGCATAAGCGACATTGGTCGATAAGAACAATGCACTCAGGAAGGTCAGAACTGATACAAAAAATATTAAAAACGGCTTTTTCTTTAACTTTTTCACCATTAAATATTTCCTTCTTTCCCTATTTTTTTAAATATATTGAATTATTAAATAATCCAAGATAATAGTACTATATTTCGATTTAAAAGTCAATGAAATCGAAAACAAAAAGCCGATAATTTAATATATTTTTGCTATAATTTTATCTTTTTTAAGTTTTTAGATTTTTTCCTTTTATAGCGTACATTTTTTATAAAAATATGATATATGAAAAAGTTTGATAAATCAAATTTATGATATCCTGAATTTAAAAAGCTATTCAAAAAATTTTGAATAGCTTCCTATTATATAGTCAATAAATTTTTATTACTTTAATAAGCTAAGTGCTTCAGCATCTGCGATAATAATAACATCATCATGGTTCTGAAGGCTACTTGCTGGAAGGCTTTCAGTAACGGGGCCTTCAACAGTTCCAGCGATAGCTTCTGCTTTTGACTCACCGTAGGCAAAGAGAAGAATAGACTTGGCATCTAGGATGTTTTTGATTCCCATTGAAATAGCTTGGGTAGGTACATCTTCGATTTTATCAAAGAATCGAGCATTTGCTTCAATTGTAGATTGATCTAAATCAACTAGGTGTGTCTGGCTGTCAAATGGTGTGCCAGGTTCATTAAATCCAATATGGCCATTGCGACCAATTCCCAATATCTGCAAATCTACAGGATGGTCTGCAAGAATTTGATTGTAACGTTCTACTTCTTCTTCTGCATTATCTTTGACACCACGAGGTAAAAAGCTTTCCTTAAATGGCTTTTTATTAAATAGATTTTCTTGCATAAAGTAACGATAAGATTGAGGATTCTCTCCATCAAGTCCTACATATTCGTCCAAGTTAACACTAGTAAGATTTGAAAAATCAAGGTCACTCTTAACGATTTCTCCATAAAACTCAAGCGGACTGCTACCTGTCGCAAGTCCTAGTGTTTTAGCACCATTTTCTAATTTTTCTTTCAAAATATCAAAGGCAACTTTCCCACCTTCAATTGGATTATCCACTTGAATAATTTTCATAATCAATTCCTCCGTTTTGCTTTCTTTTATTATATGGTATAGACCAATTTTTGTCAAGTGAAAACGGTTTATTTTTTTTAGAAGAGATTATATTTACTTGAATCCATAATGAAATAGAAAGAATGAATAAATCAAAAAAGAGAGAGCAGTTATGCCCTCTCCATTTTCTTGAATAAGAATCAGAAACTTAAATAATCTTAAAAGAAATTCGTTTAAACTTCGTCTTCTTTACGCTTGGTAACCAATCCAAGACCAAATAGTCCAAGAATTGCACCAATAGTCGCAACAACTGTAGTTGATTCTTCACCAGTATTTGGTAATTCACCTTCCTTAGGTGTTTCTGGGGTTGGTGGTGTTACCGGCGGGGTCGGTGGTGTCACCGGTGGGGTTGGTGGCGTTACTGGTGGGGTCGGTGGTGTTACTGGCGGGGTTGGTGGTGTTACCGGTGGGGTCGGTGGTGTTACCGGTGGGGTTGGTGGTGTTACTGGTGGTTTCGGTGGAATTACTTTGTTGTTGAACTCAGTATCTTCCGGTATTTGTGAAGTAAGAGTTAATACTTTACCGTCCTTGGTCACAGTAACTCCAACTGTAGCAACCATCTTGTCATACTCGACTCCAGCTTCTGCGCCTTGTACTTCTTCTACGTGATAGAGGTGTGTACCTTCTTCACCACGTTTGAATTCAAGGGCGGAGAACTTGATTTTACCTTCAGCATCATTGCTTACAGTTTCAATCGTTTTTCCATCCTTATCTTTCAGTACAAAAGTAAATTCACCAGCCTTCAATTCACGGCCTTCTAATTTCTTAGTGAAACTGAACTCAACTTTAACCGGAATATTAACAACACGTTTTTCAGTTGGTTTCTCTGGTTTTTCAACTGTTTTCTTAGTTGGATCGTATTGGTGAACGATTTGAGAAGCTGTATTTTCAATATCTACACCTTCTTTGGCAGCCTCTTTGATACGAGCTGGAATATCAAACTTGTAGTAACGTCCAAATGCTAGCTTAGCAGTGTCAATTACTTGAGTAGCTTCCTCATCACCAAGTGACTTCGTTAAATCAGCTTTAGATGTAGCAGTAATAACACCATTTACGATTGCAATATCAAATTTAGCTGTTACGTCCTCACCTGTTACTGAATCGTATGCTTTAATATCAGCTACATTAACATCCAAGTTTTCACTGTCATATTTATCCGTTACACCTACAGATTGAATATGATGAGCTTCAGTGAATTTCGTTGTATCCAACCATACTTGGTAAACAACCTTATCACCTTTCTTAAGTGTCTTAGTATTGATATTTTGAGCCTCGTTGTTATCAGCTTGATCAACATAAGGATTTGCATTCGTATCAGCAACCTTATCTGCCAATTCTTTATCATCATCGAGAAGTTTGTTACCAGTGATATCGAATTTCTCTTCATTAAGAATGTATTTCTCTGGGTTAAACTCTGGCGTTGATGGAGGTGTCACACGGTTGTTGAACTCTTTATCCTCAGCATCTGTTACTGTCTTAACAAGTGCTTTAGCAGTTCCATCGTGCTTCACTTCAACAGTTACTTCAGCTTTCATAGTATCGTAAGTAACCGTAGAGTCAGATCCTTTGACTTCCTCAATTGTGTACTTGTAAGTTCCTTCTTGACCTTTCTTGTACTCAATAGCTGAGAATTTAACGTTACCAGAAACATCATTCTTAACTGTTTCAACAAGGTTTCCATCTTGATCTGTCAATGTGAAGCTGAATTCATTAGCTTTCAACTCACGTCCTTCAAGCTTCTTAGTGAAGTTGAATTCCACAGAAATCGGAACACTATTGACACGTTTTTCAGTTGGTTTAGATGGTTTTTCAACCTTCTTAGTTGATGGATTGTAGTAATGTACAACTTGTGCAGCAGTATTCTCAATATCTACTCCACCTGGAACATCTGCTTTAACTTTTGCTGGGATATCAAACTTGTAGTAACGTCCAAATTCAAATTTAGTTGTGTCGATAACTTGAGTATCAGCTGAATCACCCAATGACTTGGTGAAGCCATCTTTAAGAGTTGCAGTGATTACTCCGTTTTCAACCTTGATATCAAATTTCTCAGTTACTTCAGCTCCAGATGCTGAATCATAAGCTTTAATCTTAGTACTATCTACATCTAATTTAGCTTCATCAAAGTCATCTGAGATACCAACTGTTTGAATATTATCCTTGTTTGCTAAGTCAAACTTAGTAGTATCTAACCATACTTGGTAAACCAATTTAGCACCAGGTTTCACAGTCTTAGTATTCAAGTTTTCAGCTTCATTATTAGATGTGTCATCTGAATATGGGTTGGCATTGGTTTGGCCGACTTTGTCAGTTAATTCTTTATCATCATCAAGAAGCTTATCGCCAGTAATGTCTAATTTTTCTTCTGTAACGACATATTTTTCTGGTTGGAACTTAGGTTCTTCTGGTGGTGTTACAGTGTTATTGAACTCTTTATCCTCAGCATCTGTTACGTTTGCAACAATCGCTTTAGCTGTGCCATCATGTGATACTACAACTTTTACAGTAGCAACCATTGGATCATAAGTCACAGTTGTGTCTGCTCCAGTAAGCTCTTCAACTGTGTAGTTATATGTCTTACCTAGATCATCTTTACCAAACTCAAGAGTCTTGAAGGTAATCTTACCAGTCGCATCGTTCTTAACCGTTTCGACAATATCGCCGTCTTTCTTAAGAACAAAGCTGAATTCACCTTCTGCTAAATCACGACCTTCCAGTTTCTTAGTAAATTTAAGATCAAGTGGAACTGGAACATTGTTCACACGTTTTTGAGTTGGTTTTTCTGGTTTCTCAACTTTCTTAGTAGTCGGATTATAGTAGTTCACTACTTGAGCTGCAGTATTTTCGATATCCGCACCAGCAGCTACATCATTCTTAACTGTTGTTGGGATATCAAATTTGTAGTAACGTCCAAATTCAAATTTTGTTGTATCAATAATTTGAGTATTTTCTGCATCACCTAATGACTTAGTATTACCAGCTTTGAGTGTTGCTGTAATAACTCCATTATTAACTGCAATATCAAATTTATCTGTTACTTCAGCTCCTGTTACAGAATCGTAGGCTTTGATATCAGCTTCATTCAGAGTTAATTTATCTTCGTCATAGTTATCAGAAATTCCAACTGTTTGAATATTATCTCTGTTATTAGCATCAAATTGAGTTGTATCTAACCATACTTGGTAAACCAATTTAGAACCACGTTTAACAGTCTTAGTATTTAAGTTTTCTGCTTCATTGTTGTTATCTTTATCAACATATGGATCAGTATTTGTTTCTGTATACTTGTTTGTTAATTCTTTATCGTCATCAAGCAGTTTGTCACCAGTAATATCGTATTTCTCTGTAGCGACAACATATTTTTCTGGCTGGAACTTAGGCTCTTCAGGTGGTGTTACAGTGTTGTTGAACTCTTTGTCAGTTGGATTAGTCACAGTTGCAATGAGAGCTTTAGCTGTACCATCATGTGATACTGTCACGGTCACTTCTGCTTTCATAGTATCATATGTAACAGTCGCGTCTGTTCCTACAACTTCCTCAACAGTGTAGTTATATACACCTTCTTCACCCCTCTTGTATTCTAGGGCTGAGAATTTAACATTTCCAGTTGCGTCGTTCTTAACTGTTTCAACTTCATTACCTTTTGAATCTTTCAGAACAAAACTAAATTCGTTGGCTTGCAGTTCACGACCTTCTAGTTTCTTAGTGAAATTAAATTCTACTGAAATTGGTACACTGTTCACACGTTTTTCAGTTGGTCTAGATGGTTTTTCAACTTTCTTGGTAACTGGATTGTAGTAGTTGACTACTTGTGTAGCAGTATTTTCAATATCTACTCCACCATCAACATCATTTTTGACTACTGCTGGGATATCGAACTTATAGTAACGTCCAAATTCAAATTTAGTTGTGTCAATAATTTGAGTGTTTTCAGTGTCACCAAGAGACTTAGTATTGCCAGCTTTAAGCGTCGCTGTCATTACTCCATTTTCAACTGTAATATCAAATTTATTTGTTACATCATCCCCTGATACTGAATCGTAGGCTTTGATCTTAGTACCATCAACATCAACCTTAGTTTCATCGAAATCATCTGTAATTCCAACTGACTGTACCTTTTCCTTGTTATCAGTTGTGAATTTTGTAGTATCCAACCAAACTTGGTAGACTAGTTTATCACCACGTTTAACAGTCTTGGTATTGATATTTTCAGCTTCGTTGTTAGTAGTTTGATCAACATATGGGTTGGTATTCGTATCTTTATACTTATCTTCCAACTCTTTATCGTCATCCAACAATTTGTTGTCTTTAATAGAGTATTTCTCAGTATTCAAGACGTACTTCTC
Source organism: Streptococcus timonensis (assembly GCF_900095845.1). GTDB lineage: Bacteria > Bacillota > Bacilli > Lactobacillales > Streptococcaceae > Streptococcus > Streptococcus timonensis. The sequence goes on along the minus strand of NZ_FMIX01000004.1, from coordinate 433,434 downwards.
TGGTTGGAACTTAGGTTCAGTTGGTGGTGTAACTGTATTATTGAATTCTTTATCAGCTGGTTCAGTTACATTTGCGATTAAAGCTTTTGCAGTACCATCATGTGAAACAGTAACTTTAACTTCAGCCTTCATCGTATCGTAAGTAATAGTTGCATCTGCTCCTGCTACTTCTTCAACAGTGTATTTATGTTCACCAACTTGGCTCTTTTCAAATTTAAGAGCTTTGAATTTTACTTTACCATCTGCATCGTTCTTGACAGTTTCAACTTCTTTACCTTTTGAATCTTTCAGAACAAAGCTAAATTCGTTGGCTTGCAGTTCACGTCCTTCTAGTTTCTTAGTGAAGTTAAATTCTACTTCGATAGGAACACTGTTCACACGTTTTTGAGTAGGTTTTTCTGGTTTCTCAACTGTTTTACTTACTGGATTATAAACGTGAACGATTTGGTTGGCAGTGTTTTCGATATCAGCTCCTGCAGCAACATTTTCTTTGACTGTAGCTGGGATATCAAACTTGTAGTATCTTCCAAATTCAAATTCAGTTGTATTAATGACATTATCAGCATTGACAAATTTCTTCTTAGATGTCGCACTAATAGTACCATTTTCAACTGTAATATCAAATTTATCAGTTACATCAACACCAGTTTTACCATCGTAAGCTTTAATTAAAGAAGAGTCAACTTTAAGTTTGTCAGCATCATATTTATCTGAAACACCTACATATTGGACATTGTTTTTATCAGTAAATTTAGTTGTATCCAACCAAACTTGATAAACAAGTTTTGAACCACGTTCAACAGTCTTGGTATTAATGTTTTCTGCTTCGTTGTTCGTTGTTATATCAGCGTAAGGGTCAGCATTTGTATCTCTGTACTCATTTGTCAACTCATCATCGTCGTCAACGAGTTTTGTACCAGTGATATCAAATTTTTCTTTGTCAAGAACAAATTTTTCTGGTTGGAACTCAGGAGTCTCTGGAGGAGTAATCTTGTTGTTGAACTCTTTATCTTCAGTTCCATCTGTAGATTCTCCATTCTCTTTTACGCCACCTGCTGAGCTTACATTTGTTACAGTTGTTAAGGCATGTCCATTTTTAGCAACTTCCACAGTAAGCGTTGCTTTCATGGTGTCATAAGTCATTCCTAGCTCTTTAGTAGCTGGGATAACCTCTTCTACTGTATAAGTATGGGTACCAACTTTTGTATTATCGAATGATAATTCTGAGAAAGTAACAGTTCCGTCTTCTTTATTCTTAACAGTTTCAACTTCTTCACCTGCTTCATTCTTCAGAACAAAGCTAAATTCACCTTCCTTAAGTTGGCGGCCTGCGAGTTTCTTCGTGAAATCAAACTTAGTAACTACTGGTGAAACTACATAGTTGTTAAAGGTTTTGTCATTAGCGTCTGCACTAAATCCACCTTCAGAACTATACTTAACGGTAGCCTCAAGATCCCCTACTGCATTTTTTTCAGTTACCGTAACAGTCATTGTAACTGTCATTGCATCGTAATCAACGTTCGTATCAGAACCTTTTAACTCTGTAATCTTGTATTTATAGGTACCAGGGTTACTAAATGATAATTCACTAAATGTAACCTTGCCATTTTTGTTTGTGACTGTTTCTTCATGTTTATCAGGGGTACTCTTTTCCTCTGTTAACTTGAATCTAAACTCTCCATCTGTTAATACACGTCCGTCAAGTTCCTTTTCAAATTCAGGCGTAACTTTAGCCGGTTCGCGTTTCACATAGTAGTAAATTGGTTGTTTATAAGGCGTTAAAGAGTTTAATAAGTCAACATTTGTACCAATACCATAATTTGCTCTTTCCAACTGTGCATTTGGAGAAAGGTGTCCAATATTGTCCCCTAAGAATGGTACAAATACCGTTTTCTTAGGTATATATCCAGCTGCATTTTGGAAGTCAAATGGAATTTCTTTACCATTTGGGTAGTCTGTAACTTGTTGTGTTCTTGGATCGGTTACTTTATGTGGAATAGTCGTGAGAGGTGTCTTTTTAACAGCTAGTTCTTGTTTGTTATAATCACCTGGTTTGATTGGTTTAGTTTCTGCGAGTAGCATGTAACCATCTGTTTCCAAGGTACCATCAGAACGTTTGTCCTGTTGTTTTGGATCTAATAAGTAAACACGAACAACTACTGAACCATCTTCTCCAACAATTTCTTTAATACGTTTAATTCCTGCACGTTCAGCATCCATAAACTTTGTCCCAACTTTATAAGGACGACTTACAAAGCCAGTTGTAGTATCTGGATCTGCTGCTTGATAGAGTTTATAACCGTCAAATTCGCGCTCACCTGAAGCAGTAAAATGTTGGCCTTCCATAGCTTTAGTTGTGTATTTAGCTAAATCTACTTCATTACCATCTTCTTTATAATCTTGGACAGTTTTATCTGTTTTGTTAGCATTGAATGTTGGGTTACTTCTATCAACGACTTTATAGTAAGTTGTTTTTTCAACAAATCTAGGGATTTTACTATTTGTATCTGTAATCCTACGGCCATTATAAGCTGGTTCTACAACGTTAATAATATCTGTTGAAGTACGAGCTTGATAAACTGCATCGAACAGTTTTTGTTCCTCTGTAGTCAGTTGATGCCCACTTGCCACAAGATTTTTGATATTATCTCCTACTTCAAAACCATATTGAAGGAAGGGTTGAGGTGCTTCAGCCTTACTAGCAGCTACACCTTTATTATAATCAACCTGATAAGTAAGTTCTCCATTAGAAGCTGTCTTAGTAGTTGTAAAGCTTTGAATACCACTCGAAGCAGAAATAGTTCTTGTTTCAACTACATTTCCAGTATTCTTATCAATTAATTCTACAGTTGTTTCAGTAGAATCATCAAATCTCTTGTATGAACGAGAGTAGTAGTTTGTATTGTAACGTTTATTAAACTCAGTTAGTTCTACAATACTATAAGTATAAACATCACCTTCTTTTCTTTCATAGCCAGCTGGCACTACTTGGGAATTAACAGTTGCACCATTTGGGTTTGACATTTCTGGTGTAGCTTTTTCACCGTCTTTTAGATAGGTTTCTGTCGCAATCGGTGTAACATTATGGTCATCAGCTGCACGACGACTACGTACTTTTGGTTTATTTTCTTCTGAAACAGCTGGCTTTACTTCTTCCTTTGTTTCAGAAGCTTTGATAGTTTCTGTAGCAGGTTTTTCTGAAGTTGCAGCTTCAGACTTTACTTCAGTAGTTTCTGGCTTTATTTCTTCTTTTACCTCTGGCGCAGCTTGACCTTCTGCTACATTAGTGGTTTCCGTCGGTTGAGGTTTAGTGACTTCTTCCTTAGCTTCAGCTACTACTTCAGTAGTTTCCACATCCTTATTTGATGATCCCCCACTAGAATCACCCGTATTTACCAACTCTGTTTTTTCTTCGGTAACTGGCTGTGTCGGAAGCTCGGACGCCAATGCTGTGGCTCCATTAGCCATCATGAAGCTAAGAGTTGTTCCTAAAAAGACTGATGCAACACCAACCTTATATTTACGCAAAGAGAAGCGTTGTTGTTCTTTTCTTATCATATTGATAAGTTCTCCTTTTTAATATTTTTACTATTAGTCAGAAACAATTTGATGTTTTAATATTTTTGGTTTTTAAATACAAAATTCTTCTAACCTCTTTAGCATCTTCATCTTATCATAAGAATTTAAATAGTTCAAAGAATTATGCGCTTCTGAAAACGTTTACTTTTTTGCTTTTCTATCAATTTTAGTTTTTATATTATTTTTTTATATGTTTTTAAGTATACACTACTTATTTCATTGGATTTATTAATTATCTAGAAATAAAATTATACTATATTTTTAAATTATATTTGTAATTCTTTTTTTTACTTATAAATGTGATATTCATAACTAAATTTATATTATTGTAATAAAAAGGTTCTCGAAAGAGAACCTTTTTCATTAAATTGCCTCTGTGACAAAACTTCTGCTTTCTAGTACTTTTAGCATGGCATCTGCTGTGTCTAGAGCTGTAAAGAGAGAAACTCCATGTTCAATTGCTGAACGTCTGATTTGCTCACCATCTTCATCAGCTGTCCGTTTGGTACCAACTGTATTGATGATTGCTTGAATTTTTCCTTTGCGGACGTAGCTTGGAATATCGTGTTCATCATCACCAATCTTTCCAACTAGTTGAGCCTGCAATCCATGACTTGCAAAGAACTCTGCAGTTCCTTCCGTAGCAAGGATTCCGTAGCCGATATTTTGGAAACGACGAGCCAAATCTAGTGCTTCTTCTTTTGCATCATCTGCGATGGTAAAGACAACATTACCAAAGGTTGGTAAGTGAAGATAAGAAGCTTCAAAGGCCTTGTAGAGAGCTTTTTCAAGAGTGGTATCAGAACCCATGACTTCCCCTGTTGACTTCATTTCAGGGCCAAGAAGGCTGTCTACCTTAGCTAGCTTGGTAAAGGAGAAGACCGGTGCCTTAATATGAACGCGTGTGCTTTCTGGGTAAAGTCCATCTCGGTAACCAAGCTCATCGAGACTTTGACCGAGAATTAACTTAGTCGCTACCTGAGCCATTGGGATATTGGTTACTTTAGAAAGGAATGGAACAGTCCGACTAGCACGAGGGTTAACTTCAATAACGTAGACTTTCTCATCCTTGATAACAAACTGAATATTCATCATCCCAAGACAGTTGAGGCCGATTGCTAGACGTTTGGTGTAGTCTGCAATCGTTTCTTGCACTTTTTGCGACAAGGTTTGAGGAGGATAAACCGCCATGGAGTCACCTGAGTGGACACCAGCGCGTTCGATATGCTCCATGATACCTGGGATGAGGACATTTTGTCCGTCTGAAATGGCATCGACTTCACACTCTTGTCCGACGATATAAGAGTCGACAAGAACTGGGTGGTCTGGACTAGCCTTAACAGCAGTTCGCATGTAAGATCGAAGATCATCTTCATTTTCAACGATTTCCATAGCACGTCCACCCAAAACATATGAAGGGCGAACGAGAACTGGGAAACCAATTTTACGTGCAGCAAGTACTGCTTCTTCTTCATTGATTGCTGTTTGTCCAGGAGGTTGTGGAATATCCAAGTCTTTGAGGGATTGTTCGAAGAGATCACGGTCTTCCGCACGGTCCAAGTCCGCAACTTGAGTACCAAGGATAGTCACACCAGCTTTTGCTAATGGCTCCGCAAGGTTGATAGCCGTTTGACCACCGAACTGAACAATAACACCTTTCGGTTGCTCTAAGTCGATAACATTCATAACATCTTCGAACGTTAATGGTTCAAAGTAGAGTTTATCAGAGACAGAGAAGTCTGTTGAAACTGTCTCTGGGTTTGAGTTCATAATGATGGCTTCGTAGCCAGCAGCCTGAATTGCCTTAACAGAGTGAACTGTTGCGTAGTCAAACTCAACCCCTTGACCGATACGGATTGGACCAGAACCTAGGACAAGTACAGATTCCTTATCAGACTTGATAGACTCATTTTCCCATCCATATGTTGAGTAGAAGTATGGAGTTTCTGATTCAAATTCTGCGGCACAAGTATCTACCATCTTGTAAACTGGGACAATCTTGTTTTCTAAACGAAGTTGGCGAACTTGATCAGCTGTAGTTTCCCAAAGTTCTGCGATTTTACGATCTGAGAAACCATTGAGTTTTGCTGTTTTTAGGACATCGACATCCTGAGGATGTGCGCCCAATTCTTGCTCAATTTCAAAGATATGCAAGAGTTTATCAAGGTAGAAAATATCAATCTTAGTCAAGTCAGCAATCTCTTCTGGTGTATAACCACGACGAATAGCTTCTGATACGTAGAAGAGACGGTCATCTTGAGCCTTGACAACTTTTTCAATCAAGGCATCATCTGAAACATCTGCAAGCTCAGGCATTTCATTATGATGGACACCAATTTCTAAAGAGCGACAAGCTTTAAGGAGAGATTCCTCGATGTTCCGACCGATGGCCATAACTTCTCCAGTTGCCTTCATCTGGGTACCAAGACGACGTTCCCCTTTTTCAAACTTGTCAAATGGGAAACGTGGAATCTTAGCCACCACATAGTCAAGGGCTGGTTCAAACATAGCATAGGTTGAACCTGTAACTGGGTTAATAACTTCATCCAAGGTCAACCCTACCGCAATCTTAGCCGCCAATTTGGCGATTGGGTAACCTGTTGCTTTAGAAGCAAGGGCTGAAGAACGAGATACACGAGGATTTACTTCGATGACATAGTACTTAAAGCTGTGTGGATCAAGCGCAAGCTGAACGTTACATCCGCCTTCAATCTTGAGAGCGCGGATAATGCTTAAGCTAGCATCACGAAGCATTTGGTTTTCATAGTCAGACATGGTTTGCGCAGGGGCAAATACGATAGAGTCCCCTGTGTGAATCCCGACAGGGTCAAAGTTTTCCATGTTACAAACAACAAGGGCATTATCAGCTGAGTCACGCATGACTTCGTACTCGATTTCCTTGAAACCAGCAATGGAACGTTCAATCAAACACTGGGTAACAGGTGACAACTTCAAACCATTTTCAGCAATTTCACGCAATTCTTCCTCATTGGCACACATACCACCACCAGTACCACCTAGAGTAAAGGCTGGGCGGACGATAACTGGATAGCCAATAGTTGCTGCAAAAGCAACTGCTCCCTCAACTGTGTTGACAATTTCTGATTCTGGAATTGGTTGCTTGAGTTCTTCCATCAATTGTTTAAAGAGATCTCGGTCCTCCGCTTGGTCGATGGCAGACAGTTTAGTCCCGAGAAGTTCTACTCCGAGCTCATCTAGGATACCATTTTTAGACAATTCCATGGCCATATTAAGCCCCGTTTGACCTCCAAGAGTTGGAAGCAAAGCATCTGGACGTTCCTTACGGAGAATACGAGTCACAAACTCAAGTGTAATCGGTTCGATGTAGACCTTGTCTGCAATCTCTTTATCCGTCATGATGGTTGCAGGGTTTGAGTTTACCAAGATAACCTCATACCCTTCTTCTTTCAAAGACAAGCAGGCCTGGGTTCCAGCATAGTCAAACTCAGCAGCCTGACCAATAATAATCGGACCAGAACCAATCACCATAATTTTTTGAATATCAGTACGTTTAGGCATTTATAAGATATTAAGGGCGTCAAGCGGACAAAGCTAAAATAGGATTTATGACGAAGAACTGTTAGTTCTAGGAATAACTATCTTTTTAGCACCGTCCGTAGCCCGTATTCAGTTCAGCAAATACGAACTACCCTTCTCCTTTCTATTTGTCGCCTCACAGAGCGACATTAAATAAGATACAAAGGACGATAAGAAAGTGACTGAATTTTAGGAAACCAAGGAAGTTTTTTCTATCCTTGTTGGTTTATCTAAATTCCGAGCTTTCCGTCCGTGTTCAATTCCATAAATTCTCCGACGATTTCTCACTCGTCTTTAGTTTGATTGTTTAAAAGCTTCCATCATTTCGATAAACTCGTCAAATAGGTAGCTTGCGTCGTGTGGACCAGGAGCTGCATCTGGGTGGAATTGGACAGAGAAACCTGGTTGGTGTCTATGTCGAACACCTTCAACAGACTTGTCATTAATTTCTTCGTGGGTAATAATTAAATCGTCTGGCAAGTCCTCACGGCTAACTGCATAACCATGGTTTTGACTAGTGAAGTCCACGCGCCCTGTTGCAATCTCGCGAACAGCATGGTTGAAACCACGGTGACCAAACTTCATCTTATAGGTATTAGCGCCATTAGCCATGGCAAAGAGTTGGTGGCCCATACAAATTCCAAAAATCGGAATTTTACCTTGAATTCCACGTATCATGTCAAGTGCCTGTGGAACATCTTCAGGGTTACCTGGACCATTTGACAACATCACACCATCTGGATTCAAATGTAAAATTTCATCTGCTGTTGTTGTGTAAGGTACAACCGTTACGTTACAATCTCTCTTAGATAGTTCTCTTAAAATAGAATGCTTAAGTCCAAAGTCAACAAGAACAACACTTAAGCCAACACCTGGTGCAGGATAAGCAGTCTTAGTAGAAACCTGCTTAATATTATCAATTGGTAAGACCGTTGCCTGAAGTTGATCTGAAATATGATCAGTACTATCACCGACATGAGTAATAGTTGCTCTCATAGTTCCATGCTTTCGAATAATTTTTGTAAGGGCGCGTGTATCAATACCAGAAATACCAGGAATCTTTTTAGATTTCAAAAATTCGTCAAGGGTCATCTGGTTGCGCCAGTTACTAGCTCTACGAGCTTCTTCAAATACCACTACTCCTTTACAGGTTGGACTTATAGATTCATAATCATCACGGTTGATTCCATAATTTCCTACCAAAGGATAAGTGAAAGTTAAAATCTGTCCATTGTAGGACTGGTCAGTGATAGATTCTTGGTAACCTGTCATCCCTGTATTGAAGACAATTTCACCAGTCACATCGATATCTGCTCCAAAGCCTTTACCTTCAAAGATTGTTCCATCTTCTAATACTAGAAGTCTTTTTGTCATAATTCACCTCTCGTGGACGCTCTCAGGCGTCTTTTAACGTCTTGTGTTAGTTAATATTTCTACTTGCCAATACGGATTCTAAAATAGCCATTCTTACAAATACACCGTTGGTCATCTGCTGAACAATACGTGATTTTGGTGCTTCAACCAAATGGTCAGCAATTTCTACATCACGATTAACAGGAGCAGGGTGCATAATAATAGCTTTTTCTTTCAATCGTTCATAACGGGCTTGATTTAAACCATGCTGAGAATGATAGCTCTCTTTTGAAAAAACTACTCCACTTTCATGGCGCTCGTGCTGAACACGTAACAGCATCATCACATCTACTTGATCAATAATTTCGTCAATGGTTACAAACTTACCATAATCAGCAAATTCTTGGCTTCGCCATTCTTCAGGGCCTGCAAAATATAGTTCTGCACCTAAACGTTTTAAAATTTGCATATTAGATTTAGCTACTCGCGAATGATCTAAATCACCAGCAATGGCAACTTTAAGTCCTTGAAAGTTCCCAAACTCTTCATATATCGTCATTAGGTCGAGTAAACTCTGACTCGGATGTTGACCCGAACCATCCCCACCATTGATAATAGAAGTCTTGATGGTTTGACTCGCGATTAATTCTCTGTAATAGTCTACCTCTGGATGACGAATAACACAGGCGTCTACACCAAGGGCAGACAGTGTCAAAATGGTATCATAGAGTGTCTCACCCTTGTTAACTGAACTGGTCTTCACATCAAAATCCAAGAGATTTAAACCAAGTTTAATCTCTGCCACTTCAAAAGATTTGTGAGTCCGAGTTGAACTCTCAAAAAAGAGATTGGCAACTATAGGTCTATCTGTATAGGACTTACTAGCACCATTTTTAAACTCTATTCCTCTCTTAATGAGTTTCATGACTTGATCGACCGTCAACTCTTCCATCGACACTACATGTTGCAAGGCTTGTTGATTTTCCGACATGGCTACTCCTTCAGCTTTTAAGCTTCCTCGGCAATCAGAACTCTGTCTTGACCATCGAGTTCTGTCATCTCAACAATGATTTCTTCAGAACGACTGGTTGGGATATTTTTCCCTACATAGTCTGGACGGATTGGTAGCTCTCGGTGGCCACGGTCAACCAGCACAGCTAAACTTACACGAGCAGGGCGACCCTTGCTGACAATATTATCAATAGCAGCACGAATGGTACGACCAGTGTAGAGAACATCATCAACCAAAACAACTTCTCGATCTGTCACATCTACAGAAATTAAGGAAGTATCTTCACCGCTTTTAACATCATCTCGGTAGGGCTTAGTATCTAATTCTACAACAGGAACTGATAGATTTTCCAATTGTTCCAAGCGTTCTTGAATACGGCGAGCAATAAACACACCTCTAGTTTTAATCCCTGCTAAAACGATTTTATTTAAATCTTTATTCCGTTCAATAATCTCGTAAGTAATGCGGGTAATAGCACGCTTAACAGTTAATTCGTCAACAACTTCTTTTGTCTTCATGACAAACCTCCAAAAAGAAAAGTCTCCTTAGACAAGGAGACTTGAGAATGTATCATTAAGCAAGCCATACTGGAAACAGCATAGACTTACCTTTCTACTTTATCGAGCTCCTTGCCTGCCTCACGGGACAGGTTTAAAGGAATATTTTATTGTCCTTACTATATCACAAAGCCCAGTTCAAAGCAAGTAAAAACATTCAATGTTTGACCTTATAATGAACTAAAATCATACAATTGTGGATAGTGTTCGCATTCTGGATTTTTCGGATGACAGATAGCACGACCAAAGTAAATCATGGCCTGATGGGCTGGCAACCACTTTTCAGGAGGCAAAATATCCATCACACGCTTCTCTACTTCAAGTGGAGTTGCTGATTTTTTAACAATATCATGGTGTTTGCAAATGCGCTCCACATGGGTATCTACCGCAAAAGCTGGAATTCCAAAGCCCACACTCATGACTACATTAGCTGTTTTACGCCCAACTCCCGCCAAACTTTCTAATTCTTCTCTAGTCTGAGGAACTTGACCATCAAAATCTTCTAATAACTGTTGCGCACATTTTTTAAGAAATTTTGCTTTATTTCGATACAGACCTAAACGAGAAATATGTTTTTCAATTTCACTCTCACTTGCGTCCGCCATGGCTTGAGGCGTAGGGAAGGCTTCAAAAAGAGCTGGAGTCGCTTTGTTTACTGCCGCATCTGTCGTCTGAGCAGACAACATAACTGCAACTAAGAGTTCAAAATGATCGCGAAAATCTAGACTAGGTTTTGCATCTGGAAAAAGAGCTATGATTTCTTCTAGCACCTTGCGTGCTCGTTTTTTGGACAAGACCATTATTCATCTCCGTCAAATAATCCTTGCAAGCCAGCAAAAGGACTATTTTCTTCTTTCTTGACTGTTTGTTGAGCTTGGTACTCTTCCTCAGTCATGATTTGCCAGTCATTTCCAGAAATAAATCCCTGACCTGCTTCTTCTTCTGTCGTTAAGACCTTGATTGGAATATTGAGCAAAATATTATCTGAAACACTCTCAGCCAGGTCGATTTCACCATTTTCGATAGGTAAAACCAAGTCATCATCAAGAACTTCTTGGTCCAGTTGATTAGTAGCTCCTTCCATAAAGACTTCTGTCACTGGATAAGACTCATGCAATTCTACAGGTTCCATACTACGGCTAGAAGCAAGAACTATAGTGTAAGATAGTTGATAATCTAAGAAATACATACGGTCTTCATACTGTGCTTTCCCAACTGCGACAATATCTTTTACGTCTAAAATTTCTGGGTTACGCTCACGTAAGTCAGCTGACAAGTCTAGAGTTTGCTCAAAATACAAACCCTCAGGCTGCTTACGAACTTCTTGAATATTTAATTTCATACTTCCTCCATAAAGTTTTACTCCCTTGATTATACCATGAAAGGAGGTCAAGTAAAGCCTCTAAACTTTTAAAACATCTCTCTGTGGTTTTTTGATATATTTATTATGATAAATTAATTTTTTGTGCTATACTATAGGCATCAATACATGAGCAAAGGAGGACGCTCATATGGAAGACAAAGAACTAATCTTAGAAGCACATCAACTCATTTCCGAGTTAAATAAAGCCTACCAGAGCTGTAAACAAGGTTTACCTGATGATCAGCGCTTGCAACAAATTATTGACCATCTTCTCAATCAACTTAAAAAAGCTGAGAAACTAGATAACTCTATCTTAATTGATCTTGAAAAATTTTACCAACGTACCAGTCTCTTGATTGGACTTGGCACACTTAAGCTGAATGAGCAAACTCGCACTGCTTGGCGAAACTATGACAAATTCCACTACGATCAAGTTAAGCACGTTTTGACACTCTATGGACCTGTTTTTGGTCTTTAAAAATAGAGGATTTTCTGGTTTAATCTTGACAAATTTTCTCAAAAAGAGTATGATGATTGCAACAATATTTGGAGGTAAGGGAGACATGAACAACTAAGTCTATCAAATAAAGAACCTTTATTTAGTAGATCTTGTTTCTGTCTCTTTTTTGTGTGCTCTTTTTTTGCTTGATTTTCAGCCCTTTTAAAAGAGTTTTTTTGACATGGACGTTTTGCTCTACTAGGTAAAGTAGAGCTTTTTGTTATGCAATATGGACATTCTAGAAAGGGCAATAATATGATAAAAATCAATCATCTGACCATCACACAAAACAAAGATTTAAGAGACCTTGTTTCCGATTTAAACATTACCATCCAAGACGGAGAAAAGGTCGCTATTATAGGCGAAGAAGGAAATGGAAAATCAACCTTACTTCGAACTTTAATGGGAGAAAGATTAGCTGATTTCTCTATCAGGGGAGAAATCCAGTCTGACCTTCAGTCCCTGGCCTACATTCCCCAACATCTCCCTGAAGAACTGAAGAAAAAGTCTCTACAGGACTACTTCTTTTTAGAGTCTACAGATTTGGACTACAGCATTCTCTATCGTTTAGCTGAGGAATTGCATTTTGATAGCAGTCGTTTTGCTAGTGATCAAGAGATTGGTAGCCTATCGGGTGGTGAAGCTTTGAAAATTCAGCTCATCCATGAATTTGCCAACCCCTTTGAGATTTTATTTTTAGATGAACCTTCAAATGACCTGGATATAGAGATGGTTGATTGGCTAAAAAAACAGATTCATAAAACCAGGCAAACAGTTATTTTCATTTCTCATGATGAAGACTTTCTCTCTCAAACAGCAGACACCATTATCCATTTACGACTGGTCAAGCATCGAAAGGAAGCTGAAACCCTAGTAGAACATTTAGACTACGATAGCTATAGTGACCAGAGAAAGGCTAGTTTTGTCAGACAAAGCCAGCAAGCTGCTAACGACCAACGAATCTATGAAAAAACCATGGAAAAGCATCGCCGAGTTAAGCAAAATGTAGAAACTGCACTTCGAGCTACCAAAGACAGTACTGCTGGGCGCCTATTGGCTAAAAAGATGAAAAATGTTCTTTCTCAAGAAAAACGCTACGAAAAAGCAGCTCAGTCCATGACCCAAAAGCCACTTGAAGAGGAACAAATCCAACTTTTCTTTTCAGATATAGAGCCATTAGCGGCTTCAAAAGTCTTAGTTCGAATAGAAAATGAGACTTTATCCATTGGCCAACGAATTCTGTCTCAAGGGCTACAATTAACTATCCGAGGTCAAGAAAAAATCGGCATTATCGGTCCCAATGGCGTTGGCAAATCCACTCTTTTAGTAAAGTTACATCGACTACTAAGCGGCAAAAGAGAGATTTCGCTTGGATTTATGCCACAAGATTACCAAGAAACATTGCAATTGAATCTATCGCCAGTAGAATTTCTCAGCCAAACTGGACACAAAGAGGAAATACAGAAAATCCAATCTTACTTAGCCAGTCTTAATTTCAGCTATCCAGAGATGCACCACCAAATCCACTCTTTATCTGGAGGTCAACAAGGTAAACTCCTTCTTTTGAATTTAGTTCTGCGAAAACCAAACTTTCTCCTTCTGGATGAACCCACACGAAATTTTTCTCCAACTTCTCAACCAGAAATCAGAAAACTCTTTGCCAATTATTCTGGTGGTCTTGTCACTGTTTCGCATGATCGACGTTTTTTAAAAGAAGTCTGTACGAGTATCTATAGTCTGACAGAGCATGGTTTGGAAGTAGTTGATTTACAAGATATTTAACTTTTGGAAATAAAACATCCAGAGAAAACCTCTGGATGTTTTTTACATATGTTTCAAACGCTCAATTCGTTCTGAAATAGGCGGATGAGTGTAAAATAGTTTTTTTAAGAAACCTCTTTTTTGAGGATCATTGATATAAAGTGCACTACTAGCATCATCCACATGATGACTCATGAGTTGACTATTGTCTAATTTTTGTAAAGCATTGATCATTCCTTGAGGATTACGAGTTAGTTCTACGCTTGAAGCATCCGCCAAAAATTCTCGTTGGCGAGAAATAGCTAATTGTACTAAAGTTGCTGCAAGAGGTGCTAGAACAATGGCTAGGAGAGAAATAACTAACATAATCACTTCAAGTCCCCCTCTATCTCGATCATTACTTCTACGACTACGACCAGCACCTCCCCACCACATCATACGACCAGCCATACTTGATAATAGCGTAATTGCACTAGCCAGAGCAACAGCAATGGTTGAAATACGAATATCGTAATTACGTATGTGACTAACTTCATGACCGATTACAGCTTCTAACTCCTCACGATTCATAATATCTAACAGTCCTGAAGTTGCTGCTACAGCAGCATTTTGAGGATTCGAACCCGTAGCAAAAGCATTTAAGCCAGCATCATCAATGACATAAACACGTGGCATAGGAATTTGGGCTACCATAGCCATATCCTCAACAACATGATAGAGAACTGGTTCTTCATTCCTGTCAACTTCACGCGCACCATTCATGCTCATGACAATCTCTGTTGATTGGAAAATCATAGATACTGCATAGACAAGACCGATAAGAATAGCTAAAATTATTCCCATAAAACCGGAGTTCATAAATAGATAGCCTACTGCATAACCTAATAAAGCCAATAGAAGGAAGAAAACAGTTAGTAGAACCACTGTTTTACGTTTATTACTTGCAATTTGTTGATACAGCATATTACTCACCTAGACTACTAAAATCAACCTTAGGGACCGATTTTTCTTCTTCAGGTGTTTGAAGAAAGTCAGAAGCTTTAAACCCAAAAATCAGAGCAACCAAATTACTTGGGAAGGTTTCTAATTTAACATTGTAGTTGCTAACGACACTGTTATAAAGCTGACGAGAGTAAGATATTTTATTTTCTGTGTTAGTCAATTCTTCTTGTAATTTAGCAAAGTTGCTACTAGCTTTCAAGTCAGGGTAATTCTCAGCCACCGCAAAGATACCAGATATCTGACGAGTCAGTGCATCACTAGCTTTCATGGCTTCTGCAGGTGTAGTTGCTGTCGCTACTTGTGTTCGAAGTTGAGTCACTTTTTCAAGTGTGGAACTTTCATATTTCGTATAACCTTTAACCGTTTCAATCAAGTTAGGCAAAAGATCATTTCGACGCTTCAACTGAACATCAATCTGACTCCATGCTTCCTTTGTTTGCATACGTCCTCTAACTAGGCTGTTATAACTAATAACCACAAAGAAAACAAGAAGAGTAGAAATTCCAAAAATAATCCAAGACATAGTAGGATTCCTTTCTCATTTAAGATTAGTACCAGTATATCAAATTTCCATATTTTTGTGGTAAAATAAGATGACATAAAAGAAGGACAGAACTATGAAACCAGAAACATTTTACACATTACTTGACCAACAAAATATTATTCTTACTGACCAGCAAAAACTTCAATTTGAGCGCTATTTCGAACTCTTAGTCGAGTGGAACCAAAAAATCAACCTGACAGCCATCACTGATAAAGAAGAAGTTTATCTCAAACATTTTTATGACTCGATTGCTCCTATTCTACAGGGCTTGATTAGTAATCAAGCTATCAAACTTTTGGATATTGGAGCTGGGGCAGGTTTTCCTAGCCTTCCCATGAAAATTCTCTTTCCTCAGCTAGAAGTCACTATCATTGATTCTCTGAACAAACGCATTAACTTCCTCCAGCTTTTGTCTGAGGAGCTTGGCTTAGAAGGAGTCTACTTCTACCATGGACGCGCAGAAGACTTTGCCCAAGACAAGAATTTCCGTGCCCAGTTTGACATAGTGACAGCTCGTGCAGTTGCCCGCATGCAGGTTCTTTCTGAGTTGACTATTCCCTACCTTAAAGTTGGTGGAAAACTTTTGGCCCTTAAGGCAAGTAATGCACCAGAAGAATTGACTGAAGCCAAGAATGCCCTCAATCTTCTCTTCAGCAAGGTCGAAGACAACCTTCGCTATACACTTCCAAATGGAGACCCTCGCTACATCACCATTGTAGAAAAGAAAAAGGAAACTCCAAACAAATATCCACGTAAGGCTGGTTTGCCAAATAAACGCCCACTTTAGGATATTTTCATTAAATAGATACTCACAAGATTATACCTCGCGTCTTTATTTCCTTACTCGGGAAAAATGATTTACAAAATCATGCCTCGCTTTTTTGTTTCTTGGCTCGGGAAAAAATGATTTACAAAATCATTTTTTTCTGCTATACTATCACAAGCAAAGGTTTTTAATGTCATCCCGTGAGGTGACGAAGACGCAGATATATATGAAATTTTTTAAATATTGGGATAACCATGTTTTAAAGATGTCTTACTCTGAGAGCCTATTGCTGTAAAATAATGGGCTCTTTTTTGATGCCCAAAAAGTGAGGTATTTATGAAACAAGAATCAACAGTTGATTTGTTACTCGACGTTGACCAACGTCCTTCTTTTGGTAAGGGAATTCTACTTAGCTTCCAGCATGTGTTTGCAATGTTTGGTGCTACCATCTTGGTGCCACTGATTTTGGGAATGCCTGTATCTGTTGCCCTGTTTGCATCAGGTGTCGGAACACTGATTTACATGGTATGTACTGGCTTTAAAGTTCCGGTTTATCTCGGTTCTTCTTTTGCCTTCATCACTGCAATGTCTCTTGCTATGAAGGAAATGGGTGGCGATGTTTCTGCTGCTCAAACAGGGGTTATCTTAACTGGTTTAATCTACGTTCTTGTTTCAACTAGCATCCGCTTTGCTGGTACAAAATGGATTGATAAACTTTTACCACCAATCGTTATCGGACCTATGATTATCGTAATTGGTCTTGGTCTTGCAGGTTCAGCTGTAACAAATGCTGGTCTTGTTGCTGATGGCAACTGGAAAAATGCTCTTGTAGCAGTTGTTACCTTCCTCATCGCTGCCTTTATCAATACAAAAGGAAAAGGATTCCTTCGTATCATTCCTTTCTTATTTGCCATTATCGGTGGATATATCTTTGCAGTCTTTCTTGGTCTAGTAGACTTCACACCTGTTCTTCAAGCTAACTGGTTCGAAATTCCAGGCTTCTACCTACCATTTAGCACAGGTGGTGCCTTCAAAGAATATAACCTTTACTTCGGCCCAGAGACAATCGCAATCTTACCAATCGCGATCGTAACAATCTCAGAACATATTGGAGACCACACGGTCTTGAGCCAAATCTGTGGCCGTCAATTCTTGAAAGAACCAGGTCTTCACCGTACCCTTCTTGGTGACGGTATCGCAACATCTGTATCTGCCTTCCTTGGTGGTCCTGCTAATACTACCTACGGTGAAAATACAGGGGTGATCGGTATGACTCGTATCGCTTCTGTCTCAGTTATCCGTAACGCAGCCTTTATCGCAATTGCCCTCAGCTTCCTTGGTAAATTCACTTCTTTGATTTCTACAATCCCTAGCGCCGTACTTGGTGGTATGTCAATCCTTCTTTATGGGGTTATCGCCAGCAACGGTTTGAAAGTTTTGATCAAGGAACGTGTAGACTTTGGTCAAATGCGTAACCTTATCATAGCAAGTGCAATGCTCGTGCTTGGACTTGGTGGAGCAATCCTTAAACTTGGTCCAGTTACCCTTTCAGGTACTGCCCTATCAGCAATGACAGGTATCATTTTGAACTTGATTTTGCCATACGAAAATAAAGACTAATGTAAAAAAATAAAATCCACTCAAGAGAGTGGATTTTTTATATTCAATACTAATTTTTTGATAAGATAACATAACCTCTACGCTGATTGCTTTCTCTTTTCTAGGATTAAATCTTTCAATGAAATAATAGTTACCGCTAATAAAATCATTGCCATTCCAATAAAATCAATAGGATAGAAAATATCTCCCATTATCATGAAAGCAAAGAAGACAGCAGATATTGGCTCAATAGAGGCTAAGAGACTAGATTTGACTGGCCCAACCATACTTGCCCCCTTAAGAAAGGCCGTGTAAGCAAATACAGTACCGATGAGAATAATTCCAGTAAATGCTAAGAAGATATCAAAAGACATAGGTAGACTAGTACCGATAATCCCAGTAAATGGCACTGCTACAAAACCAGAGATGGTCATACCGACACCAATAACCAGAATACTCCCCCATTTTTGAATGAGCTTAATGGGTAAAATGATATAAAGACCATAGGTTAAAGCAGAGAACAAACCCCAAAAGAGACCTGCTGGTGTCATAGAAAGCTGATCCATTTGACCGTGAGTCGCAATTAAAAAGGTTCCACCTATAGCCAAAAACATAGAAAGGATTTCTGCTATAGTAGGTGCTACCTTATCCTTTATACATGTGTAAGCCAAGATTCCAACAGGACAGACATACTGAAGAACCGTCGCTGTACCTGCATTTATCTCTTGAATGGCTGATAGATAAGCCAATTGATTTAGAAAGAGACCAAATAAAGAAAATAGCAAGAGAGAAAACAGACTCGATTTATCTTTTAAAAAAGCTAAAAATTGCTCTTTGGACTTAATATACGATAAAAGAACTAAGAGGAGACCTGCGATTATTAAACGGATATTAGTTAGGACTAGAGCTGATATTCCGTGAGCCATCAGGTACTGACCACTGATCCCAGATAAGCCCCAAGCGATACCAGCAACTACTGTAAAAAGAGTTCCTTTAAGAGCTTTTGACATACTTCCTCCCTAGTCTGCTTCACGAATTAGGTCCATGACCTGATTACGGTCCATGATCCACTGCGCACGCTCGTCTTTTTCGTAGGTTCTATTGGACAAGAAAATCGCAGCTTCCTGCTTCTTACGATTCCACATGATAAAGGTTCCAGTATAGCCTGTATGGTCTAGCCAATCGCCTTCAAGATTCCAGGCCAAAGAGCGTTCCTTATCACTCAAATCTGAAAAATTCTGGCTTAATCCGTCAGCAAAATCATCCTGTAAATAATGCTCAAGGAAGATTTTTAAATCTTTTACGGTAGAAAACAAGCCTGCACTCCCAGCATGTCTACCTAATAAACGAGCTTTGGGATCATGTACCACTCCTGCTTTCTGTCCCCGAACTGTAGGAACTGCACTGCTAACTGGTCCAAACTGAGTTTCCTTCATCTTCCATGGATCGAAAACTTGCTCTTGTAAAATCTGATCTAAGTCTTTTTCAAAGTAGTTCTCTATGAGAAAACCGAGTAAGAGAAAGTGCACATCCGAGTATAGAAAAGCCCTCTTCTCTCGTCGATTCAAATAAAACATAGCTTCTTTCAATTCTTCTGCATTCAACCGGTCTCTATTGATAATAAACGGGTCCAAGTCCGTAAAATGTGTGAGGAGTTGACGAATGGTGATGTCTGGATAATCCGCCTCTGGAAGATAGGTCTTTATGGATTGATCGAGCTCAATCTTGCCTTGCTTCCACAAGAAGGTTAAGACAGTTCCAACTCCGACGACTTTGCTCACACTTGCCAAATCATAGACTAAACCTTGACAAGTCTGCTCTCCAATTTCTGGATTTGCTTCTCCGAGGTAGCAATCAGACCATTCACCATCCCGATAATACGCAAAAGAGGCACCAGGATAAATCCCTGCCTCAATTTGTTGCTCTATTTTTTGAATGATTTCTTGTTTCATACTTCCTCAAACCACAATTCAATATTGTTAGTGTCTGTTGTCAAAAAGAACTTCTCAGACTTTGGAACAAAGTATCCTACTGACTCAAATTTCTGACAAAGACTTGGAATATCAAATTTTTCTACTTGAAACTTCAGCATAGACAAATCCCAAGTAAGAGAATTTTCAACCAATAAATCCTCACCCTGACCTTGTTTAAATATCAATTTCTTATCTGTTTCTACATCTTCAACTAAACTCTTAATTTGGTTTGGCAAGTGAATTTCTGTTGAAATTTCAAATTCTGACAAGTAGATCATACTATCATTTTTAGAAAAATTCACTTCCTCTTCAAGCTTTTTTAATTCATTTACATCATCTTCTGCATGAAGAAGGATAAGGTAATCTTGAGGTGAATGAATTTCAAAGGCATAGCCTTTTTTTCCTTTAAATAGTTTAGGTAAAGTTTCCATACGAGCGAGTAGAGCTTCAATCTCTGAAGGATTTTTTACTTTGACGATTAACTTAGCTAATTTCTTAGTCCCTTCGACCTTACGGGTTCTCATACTTGGCGATTCTTCTAAAACAAGTTTTTCAAGACCTGATTGGTCCCCTAACGATAGGAAAGCTGATTCTTCCAATAAAGGTTTCATCCCTAAAGTATTTACATAAAACACTTCATTTAGATTTCGATTATTTACTTTTAGCGTTGGGATAATACGCACAGTTTGATTTACATTCATAAATTCCTCCAACACTTTTTATTTTAAAGGATTTTATTCTATTTTACAAGTTATACAATCAAAAACTTTACCTATATTAATAACATTAACAAGCAAACTCCCCTCAAAAAAATGAGGGGAGTTAATCTATTTTTAGGATATTTTGGACTTTAATCTTTCCAAATAAGTTCTGTTTTTAGACCATAATGGTCACTGACTTGTGGACTATTTTGTCCATCAAAGACTACATGTAAGTATTTAACTTGTAAATCTTTTGTCGTAAACACATAGTCAATTCGAAGAGGTTCTGAATTTCCTTTCCAGCCATCGATTTCAGGTGGGACTGTATAGCTACCGCTTCTTTCTTGAGCAGCTTCATAGGCATCTTGTAGTGATAAGGAACTTGCAAGAATGGTCTGATAACCTTCTTGCCCAGCTGGATTATTAAAATCACCTGCTAGTAAAAGTGGTTTATTTAAATCAGTTAAGACTGATTCAAATCGAGCCCACTCCTCTTGAAAGCCTTTATCCCACCATGATAGGTGCACACTTGCAACTGCAAGATCTTTCCCATCTACCGTTGTTTCT
Organism: Streptococcus timonensis; assembly: GCF_900095845.1. GTDB lineage: Bacteria > Bacillota > Bacilli > Lactobacillales > Streptococcaceae > Streptococcus > Streptococcus timonensis. The sequence goes on along the minus strand of NZ_FMIX01000004.1, from coordinate 412,600 downwards.
ACTAAGGCTACTCTGCGAGTATGATAGTCTGTAGGATCATCGACATCTGAAACTAAAATTTCTCGTGCTTGGATTTGGTTTTTAGAAAGTATTCCAACACCTTCATGATATCGATCATAGCCAATATGGTTGTAGGCCCAAGTCCAATAGTATTCTCTACCAGCTTTCTTCAACTCTTGGACCAAAAGATAGATATAATGATCTTGATGAATTGGCTCAGCTGATGGTAGGGGATGATAAAGTTCATCTGTTTCGACAAGAATTGAACTTATTTCTTGGTTAATCTCTTGAAAACAAATCAGATCGTAGTCTTGTTCAAAAATGTCTTGAAGTAAAAGTCGGAATTTTTCTTGGGGATCTTTTTCCATCCAACTATGGGTATTTAGTGTTAAAAATTTCATACTTTTCTCCTATAAACAAGAGGTTGGAAAAACATTTCCAACCCCTGTCATATTACAATTCAACTTTGGCAACTAATGTTTTAGCTGCAAGTGAACCTGTTTGTTCTAGTTTAACTGACTTGATAGCATCTGCATTTGTAAATACAACGATTGTAGATGTTTCACGACCAGCTTCACGAATCGCATTTAGATCTGCTTCAACCAAGAGGTCTCCAGCAGCAACTGTTTGACCTTCTGAAACTTTTACTTCGAATGGTTTACCTTCAAGGCTAACAGTATCAAGACCGATGTGAACAAGAACTTCAAGACCAGATTTAGTCGTAATACCAAGAGCGTGTTTAGTTGGGAAAACACTTGAAACAGTACCAGCTACTGGAGAAAGGATATGTCCATTAGATGGTTCAACTGCGAATCCGTCACCCATCATTTTTTGAGAGAAAACAGGATCCTTAACTTGTTCTAATTCAACTACTTGACCGTCAGCAACAGAGTATACTTCTTCTGTCACACCCTTGAATTCTACTTCAGCTTTTTGAACTTCAGTCATTTGGTGTGGAAGTGTTTCTGGAATGACTTGACCTGAATCAAGAATATCTTGGATATCTGATTTAAGAACGTCAGCTTTTGGTCCGTAGATAGCTTGAACTCCTTGTCCTTTCATGACAAGCCCCATAGCTCCTTCTGCTTTCCATTGTGCTTCAGAACCAACTTTTTCAGCATCTTTTACTGTAACACGTAGACGAGTCATACAAGCATCAACATCGACGATATTAGCACGTCCACCAAGAAGATTGATAATATTTACAGCTTGAGAAGCTGCAGCAACTTGCCCTTCTCCGTTAGATCCTTCTTCAGTAGCACCTTCAGCTGTTTCGTAATTTCCATTACGTCCTGGAGTTGCATAGTTGAATTTTTGAATCATGAAGTTAGCAATGAAGTACATGATAACTGCAAAGAGGACAGTTACCCAAACAAAGTTAATGATATCCATTCCAAGACCTGCGTTAACAGCCAGTGGAGTACGAGTCAAGAATTCGATAGAACCGAATGAGTGCATACGTAGATTTACTACGTCAGCCATAGCAAAGGCAGCACCTTGAACTAGTGAGTAGACAAGGTAAAGAGGTGTTGCAACGAACATGAACATATATTCAATCGGCTCAGTAACACCAGTCAAGAAAGTTGCAAGAGCTGTCGCAATCATCATTCCTTTGTATTGGTGTTTCTTGTCTGCTTCAACATTACGGTAAATCGCAGCAGCCACACCCATCAAAATACCGAACGAACCAATCATTTGTCCAACTTTGAAACGAGCTGGATGTACTGTATCTAACAAGTGTTGGTATTGACCTGCGTCAGTACCTTTAAGGTTTACAAGGTCAGTTACCCATGCAAGCCAAAGTGGATCTTGACCAAATACTTGGCTACCTTTTGCTGCACCAGTTAAGACATCATATGTACCACCAAGAGCTGTATAGTTCATTGGGATAGTCAACATGTGGTGAAGTCCAAATGGCAAGAGCAAGCGTTCCAAAGTACCATACAAAAATGGTGCTAGAACTGGAGCTGTTTCTTGAGAGTTAGCAATCCAGATACCAAAGCTATTAATACCTGTTTGAACAAGTGGCCAGAAAATTGAAAGAAGAATTGCAGCAATTACTGAACGAAGAATAACTACGAATGGTACAAAACGTTTTCCGTTAAAGAATGAAAGTGCATCAGGAAGCTTACGGAAGTTGTAGTATTTATTAAAGGCAGTTGCCCCTATAAAACCAGAAATAATCCCTACGAAAACACCCATGTTAAGTGCTGGAGCTTCCATAACACTGATAAAGTAATCAGAAACTTTGATTGAACCACCCAATAGTGTTGAAACCATTGCATTTGGATCTTTCAGCATGTCTCCTGATACGCCAAAGATTGTACCAGTGATACGGTTGATTAAGATAAATGCTAGACCGGCAGCAAAAGCACCACCAGCACGTTCTTTAGCCCAGCTTCCTCCAATAGCGAGGGCGAACAAGATGTGAAGGTTAACGATAACTCCCCAACCGATTTGCTCTAGTACACCACCAGTAACAACAAGTGGTGCAGAGTTAGGGTTAATCATCACGAGCGACTTACCGATTGAAATCATCAATCCAGCCGCTGGCATAACAGCGATAACCACCATTAGAGCCTTACCGAATTTCTGCCAAAACTCGAAAGACAAGACATTTTTGAATGTATCTTTCATCATTCAAATCTCCTTTATATTTATTCGGCAAACGTTTTACGAAAACGTTTGCGCGTGTTTATGTTTTAATTTTACCACTTTTTATTTTTTTGTAAAGGCTTTTATAAAAAAAATTGAATTTTTTTATAAAAAGAGATTTTCAAAACTTTTATATACTAGCTGTTTTTGAGTTTATAAGTGATTTCTGATATAATATTAGCTATGAAATCCTATAATACCTTGAATGATTATTATCGAAATTTATTCGGAGAAAAAACTTTCAAAGTTCCTATCGATGCTGGATTTGATTGTCCCAATCGTGATGGTACAGTAGCTCATGGAGGTTGTACTTTTTGTACTGTTTCTGGATCTGGAGATGCTATCGTTGCACCTGACGCTCCTATTCGTGAGCAATTTTATAAAGAAATTGACTTTATGCACCGCAAATGGCCAGATGTAAAAAAATATCTAGTCTATTTCCAAAACTTTACCAATACCCATGAAAAATTGGAAGTTATTCGGGAACGGTATGAACAAGCTATTAATGAACCCGGTGTTGTTGGAATCAATATTGGTACACGACCAGATTGCCTGCCTGATGAGACTATCGAATACTTGGCAGAACTGTCAGAACGAATGCATGTGACTGTTGAATTGGGTTTACAGACTACTTTTGAAGAAACTTCTGACTTAATCAATCGTGCTCATTCTTATGAATTATATGTAGAGACGGTCAAACGATTGAGAAAATTCCCTAAAATTGAAATTGTAGCCCATCTCATCAATGGCTTGCCTGGGGAAACCCATGAAATGATGGTGGAAAATGTCTGCCGTTGTGTAACTGATAATGATATTCAAGGGATTAAACTGCATCTACTCCACTTAATGACCAACACTAGGATGCAGCGTGATTATCACGAGGGTAGATTGCAACTGATGAGCCAAGAAGAGTATGTTAAAGTTATTTGTGATCAGTTAGAGATTATTCCCAAGCATATCGTCATCCATCGGATCACTGGAGATGCTCCTCGCCATATGTTGATTGGTCCCATGTGGAGTCTTAATAAATGGGAAGTTTTAAATAGTATCGAAACTGAAATGAGACGTCGAGGAAGTGTTCAAGGTTGTAAAGCAATAAAGCAGGAGTTTAACAATGAAAAAACCTCTTGAAATGGCACATGATTTTCTAACTCAAGTTATCATAAAAGATGATATCGTTGTTGATGCAACAATGGGGAATGGCCATGATACACTATTTCTAGCAAAATTAGCTAAACAAGTTTATGCCTTTGACATTCAAGAACAGGCATTAGAAAAAACAAATCAACGCTTGCAAGCAGCTGGCTTGACCAATGTGCAGTTAATATTGCAGGGACATGAAACTGTTGATCAGTTTGTGTCAGAGCTTAAGGCTGCTATTTTCAATCTGGGTTATCTTCCCTCTGCTGACAAATCTATTATCACACGACCTCACACTACCATAGAGGCTCTCGAGAAACTTTGTCACATGCTTGTAAGGGGCGGACGAATTGCCATCATGATTTATTATGGTCATGAAGGTGGTGATCTTGAAAAAGATGCTGTACTGAATTATGTTAGTCAGTTACCCCAACAAGAATATACCGCTACAATTTATCGAACTCTCAACCAAGTTAATAATCCACCGTTTTTAGTGATGATTGAAAAATTAGAAAGGTATCGACATGGATAAACAATACCTGCGAGACAAAATAGAGGCCATGCGCCATAACTTCGTTGAATCAACTGAGCATGAGCGAGCTATTGGGATTTTGGATGAAGCTCGAATGACTAAGAAAATGCTTAAAATCAAGAAAAAACTCATTTCACTCGAAATGGAGCGATGTCAAAAAAAAATCGAGCATAAAGACTGCTCCCTAATCGATCAAAAAATCCAAGAACAAAAGGAACTTTTTGAAGCCTGTCGACAGCATAAATAGGAGGATCAAGTATGGACTTACTATTTTATCTCCTCATTTTTTTGCTAGTTCTCATCGTATCGAGTACTACCAATAAGCTATTTCCTTTTATACCAATGCCACTTATCCAGATTCTACTGGGTATTGTGGTAGGACTTTTTTTACCAAATAATCAGTATCACCTAGACACTGAGTTATTCCTAGCTCTTGTAATTGGCCCCCTCCTCTTTCGTGAAGCTCAAGAATCAGATATAACTTCTATCTTAAAACACTGGAGAATTGTACTCTACTTGATTTTTCCAGTTATCTTTATTTCAACTCTGAGTATAGGAGGACTTATACATGTCCTTTGGGTTAGCTTACCTTTGGCTGCCTGTGTTGCAGTTGGTGCTGCTTTAGGTCCTACTGACCTAGTCGCCTTCGCATCCCTTTCTCAACGCTTTTCCTTCCCAAAGCGGGTCTCTAATATCCTAAAAGGGGAAGGTCTTCTGAATGATGCTTCTGGATTAGTAGCTTTTCGAATGGCTCTTATCGCTTGGACAACAGGAACATTCTCCCTTACCCAAGCCGGAACTTCATTAGCCATTTCCATCGTTGGAGGTTTTGCAGTCGGCTTTATAACAGCCTTAATCAATCGCTTCCTTCATACCTTTCTTCTCAGCGTCCGTGCAACAGATATCGCAAGTGAGCTCTTATTGGAACTTAGTTTACCTCTCTTGACTTTTTTCATAGCCGAAGAAATTCATGTTTCTGGCATCATCGCCGTTGTTGTTGCTGGGATTCTGAAAGCCAGTCGTTTCAAGAAAATAAATCTCCTTGAAGCGCAAGTTGATACAGTTACTGAGACTGTTTGGCGCACTGTAACCTTTATGCTCAACGGTTCAGTCTTTGTCATTCTTGGAATGGAACTGGAAATGATCGCGGAACCAATTCTTAAGAGTGCTTTCTACAACAAAGTACTTCTCTTGCTCAGTGTTTTTCTCTTGACCTTCCTGCTTTTTGCTATCCGCTTTTTCATGATTTACGGTTTTTATGTATTTCGTATCAAAAGACTCCAAAAAAGTCTCCATAAGTATATGAAAGATATGCTACTGTTGACGTTTTCTGGTGTAAAGGGTACAGTTTCTATAGCAACAATCTTGCTCATTCCTACTAATTTAGAGCAAGAACATCCGCTACTTCTCTTTTTAGTCGCTGGTGTAACCTTACTCAGTTTTTTAACAGGCTTAGTTGTACTTCCACATTTATCCGAAGAACAAAAGACATCAACTGACCAACTTATGCATATCGCAATTTTAAACGCAGTTGCAGTCGAGTTAGAGAAGGATTTGAATAAAACAAAAAATAAAGTTCCACTCTATGCCGCTATCGATAACTACCATGGTCGAATAGAAAATCTTATTTTGAGTTTAGAAAACAAAGAAATTCAAGAAGACTGGGAAGCTCTCAAACTACTTATCCTTAGTATTGAGAGTGATAGTTTGGAACAAGCTTTTGAAGATGGCAAGATTGGTGAGAGAGGCTATCGTGTCTATCAACGTTATTTAAAAAATATGGAAAAAGGAATCAATCGAAACATTGCTTCCAGAATTACTTACTATTTCCTAGTATCATTGCGGATTATTCGTTTTATCATTCATGAGATATTAACATTTGGTAAAACCTTCCGTTCATGGAAAGATAAGAACAACCCTATACTTCAGGCCATTGATTATGATCAAATTGCTGATCTTTATCTAGCCAATACGGAAATCATTATTGAAAGTCTTGAAAATCTTAAGGGAATCTATAAGAGTACCTTGATTAGTTTCATGCAAGAATCAAGGCTACGTGAAACTGGTAATATCACTAGTGGTGCTTTTGTTGAACGAGTTATCAATAAGATAAAGCCAAACAATATTGATGAAATGCTTAGAGGTTACTATCTTGAACGAAAATGTATCTTTGAGTTTGAGGAACAAAAACTCATCTCAGCACAATATGCAAAAAAATTAAGGCAAAATGTCAACAATCTTGAAAGCTATTCTCTTAAAGAATCTGCTAATACATTGCCTTATGATATGATGGAGTTGGTAAGAAGAAATTAGGATTTTTCTTAAAAAATAAAACACTTTGGAGAGTATAAAATGAAAAAGTTGTGGATACACCTAACTGAAAGACCCTTAATAAAAGCTTTTTTATATTTTTATAAAGAGTCAGATAGTGAGTTAACTAGTGTAGCTGTCGCTTACTACTGGTTAATATCGATTTTTCCGCTAATCATGATAGCGGTCAACATCCTTCCCTATTTTCAAATCCCTATCTCCAATTTTTTAATTGCCCTTAAGGAATTTCTACCCGATTCTATGTTTGAAGTGATTGAAAAAATTGTTCGTGAAGTTCTTACGCAACCATCGACGGGATTACTTAGTTTTTCAGTTTTATCAGCTCTATGGACTTTTTCAAAATCAATGGATTTCCTTCAAAAGGCTTTCAATAAGGCATACGGTGTTGCAAAAAATCGAGGACTTATCAGTCATCAGCTTATGTCCTTACTCGTTAGTTTTGGATTACAAATCCTCTTTGCTTTAGCATTGTTCTTGAGTATTTTTGGCCAAATGCTCTTAAACTTTCTTAAGAACTATTGGCAATCTGATAGCATTTTGTTTGATTATTTACAGGATTTTACAGGTCCTATCATCTACATACTTCTGTTTGCCATCTTGGTCATGCTCTATTACTTCTTACCAAATGTAAAGGTAACTAGTATTCGTTACATTCTACCTGGTAGCATCTTTGTACTAGTGACACTTATGCTATTTTTGAATATCTTCTCAACATCTATAAACACATATGTTAATCATCTTGTCGATGTCCGTTTTTTCAGCTCTATTATCGTGGTTGTAATTATGTTTTGGTTTATTTTAATTGCCAAAATTCTCATCCTCGGGGCTGTTATCAATGCCAGTGTGCTAAGTCTTAAGGATCCGAGATATAAGATTCATTAGTTTTGTAAGAACATAAATAGCATTTTTAACTACTATTTTAAGACTGGATTTAAAAGGTTAATTAATCAAAGGACTAAGATTTCTTTTATCAAAACTTTATGATACAATAATGATATGATTTTAATAAAACTTGCTTCCGTTTTGCTTTTGGTTTTAACCATAGCTTTAGCTATTATTATTAGCAGATTTTTTAAACTAAAGACAAAAGGTATTAATTTTGCTGATTTAGCCTTTCCATTTTTAATTTTTGAATATTATTTAATTACTGCAAAGGCATTTACCCACAATTACCTCCCTGTACTTGGGATAGTTTTGTCCTTACTAGCAATTATTTTAGTCTTTTTCTTTCTTATCAAAAAACGTAGTTTTTACTATCCGAAGTTTATTAAATTCTTTTGGAGAGCCGGCTTTTTGGTTACTTTTCTTATTTATATCATCATGATAGTTCAAATCTTTTTGATGCCATAAACCTTCATTTCATGTATTTCATTTTGAAAAATAGAAACAAAGCACTTACTTTACAAGTGCTTTTCTGATATACTTAGTATGTTAAAGATTATTATAAAAAATTTAAATAGGAGAATAATTTAGTGAAAAAAACAATTGTGGCAAGTGCCATCACACTTTCAGTTTTAGGATTGACTAGTCCTGTTTTTGCTGAAGATTCTAAAATAGTAGAAACTACTATCAGGGATAAGGCAACTGAAGTTAAAGAAAAAATAGAACTGCCATCGAGTGAGGAACAAACAACAACTACAAACACTCCTCCTGCCAGCAAACCTAAAGAAGAAGCTAAAGTATCTGAGACAAAAAAGGATGGTTGGATACAAGAAGATAATCAGTGGCGCTTCTATGAAAATAATAAGCCCGTCACCAAATGGAAACAAATCCAAGGTAAATGGTACTACTTCGACAAAGATGGTAACCGTATTAGCAACACTACCTTTGATGGCTATGCATTTGACAATGATGGTGTTATGGCTAGTGGAGGTTGGATTAAGTTAACTGACAAATGGTACTACTCAAATTCTTCTGGTAAGATTTCTCAAGAAAAATGGGAAAAAATCGGAAATTCTTGGTACTACTTCGACAAAAATGGGATTATGTTGAGCAACACAATCTTTAATGGCTATCTTTTCTCAAATAGTGGTGCTATGGCCACTAATTCTTGGGTAAAGATTAACGAACAATGGTACTATGCTCAAGCATCTGGAAAACCAACCCAACTAAAATGGGAAAACATTGAAAATACTTGGTACTTCTTTAACTCTGAAGGTGCTATGGCCAGCAACCAATGGAAAGGAAACTATTTCCTTAAAGCAAGTGGAGCTATGGCTAATAAAGAGTGGATTTTCGACAAAACTTACAATAGCTGGTTCTATTTAAAAGCTGGTGGAACATATGCAGCAAATGAATGGATTGGTTCATATTATCTAAAATCTGGTGGTTTTATGGCCAAAAACGAATGGATTTATGATTCTTCTTATAAAGCATGGTACTACCTAAAAGATGATGGTGTCTATGTCACTGGAAATTATAAAATCAATGGAAAAACCCACCAATTCCAAAGTAACGGAAAATGGATTGCGGAACTTTCAGGAACTCCAGCATTTGAAAAAGGTAAGTATACCAAAGTTATTTTCATAGATCCAGGTCATGGTGGTCGAGACTCCGGTGCATTTTACTATAACATTGCTGAAAAAGACTTGAACATGCAAGTTTACAAAAAACTTCGTAAAGAACTGGAAGGACTTGGATACACTGTTCTAACTTCTCGTGAGAGCGATGTTTATGTTGATTTTGTAACTGAGCGTTCGAAAATGGTCAATAAGACCAATGCTGACATGTTTATTAGTATTCACTTCAATGCTACAAGTAATTCTGCTTCGAACGTCAGTGGTATTCAAACATATTCTTATGAACAAAACCCTGATTACCCTACAAAGATTAATTCTCAATGGCATAATCATCCAGACCGCATTAGTGAGAGCAACCGATTAGCAGCAGCTATCCATTCTTCACTTTTAGCTGAAACAGGTGCCAAAAATGCTGGACTACTGCATGGAAGTTTTGCTGTTCTTAGAGAAACTAATAAACCTGCTGTCTTACTTGAATTAGGATATATGAGTAACTTCGATGAGAATCAACGTATCCGCAATGATGCCTATCAAAATAAACTAGTTAAAGGTATCGTCAAAGGTATTCAACAATACTATGCTGGTAAATAAAGCAAAAAGCCCCGAGATAACTCGAGGCTTTTTTAATCTTTTAATTGTTAGTTTCTTGAAATAGAAATCCAATTCCCACGCAAGCCAGCACCCCTGCACCGATAACTAAACCACTTGAAAGTGGCAAGATGTCAAAAATAGCATTTGCAATGATAAAGGCAATAATCAAGCTCATGAGACTGGCCTTATAATCTTTTTTAACCAAATTCTCAAGAGTAAAGAATAAGAATAGACCTACTGGAAAAAGTGCCCAGATGTTAACATCCAAACTTGGCCATCCAACTAATCCAAAATACAAGACTGCTGCTGCAACGACTAAAAATCCGATACCTACTACTTTTTTCATGATATAACCTCATTTTCTATTTTGTTAGGAAGCTTAATCTCCCCTTGACAATTACTACTATAACAAAAATAAAAATCGCAAACAATAGGTTTTGCCTATCTGGTAGACATCGCAGACTATGTGGTCAGGATTTTATAAAATGGAAAAAAGAAGCCTGTCCTGAGACAAGGCTTTATTTATTTTTAAGAACCAGCACTTTCGTAGGCATCCAACCCCCTGTCCCAAAGTTTGAGGGAAATAACAAAGAAAACAAGGGAAATCAGAATCAAACCACCAATATTAAATAAGACATCCTTATCCTGCAAGAAATAGCTGGCAGGATAGTAGGCCGTAAAGGCGAAAGGCACAATAAAGCTAATTAACCAACGAAGGAGCGAATTGTAAATGGAAATCGGGTACTTAGCAAAATCATTAAACATATAGAAAATGTAAATCATGGCACCTGACTGCTTGGTCCAAAAAGCGATGCTGGCTGTTGCAATTTTCAAGGAAGTATAAATCAAGGTCGCAAAAGGAATACAAACTAGAAAAATCAGGAATTTTGGAAGAGTCCAAGCAATGCTAGTCGCCGTTGTCGCTAGTAAAATTCCACCGACCAAAAGTTCACCCAAGGCATCAATCTGAAAGGTCTCAACGAGGATATGGAAGAGAGGATTGATGGGTCGAGTAAGATACTTGTCAAACTCCCCTTTTCGAACTAGTCGTTGACCTAAAGCCCAGAGATTGTCAAAAAAGAGATGATCTAATCCCTTTGGAATTAAGGAAAATCCATAGATAAAGGCAATCTCTTGAAAGGTCCAACCTTCTAGCGAGGGGATGTGTTGAAAGAGTACATTAAGAAACAAGAGGTTCAGGCCTTGAGTCAGAAAGACTCCCAAGACACCAACCACAAAATCCACCTTGTATTCCATGATTTGCTTGATGTACTGTCTGATAAAAATCAGATGCATGCGTTGATATTTTTTCATCCTAACCTCCCTGAATGGTGATAAATGACTGGACTCGTTTCCAAATCAACTGAGACAAGCCCACCATCACTATAAGCCAGAAAAACTGAAGCAAAAGTGCTTGAAGAATCTGACTGGCATCGTATTTCCCAACAATAATCATGACCGGAGTGTAAATTAAGGATGAGAAAGGCAAGAAGGATAGAATATCTGAAACGATTTTCGGAAAAAAAGCCAAGGGAATTAAACTTCCAGACATAAAGGCCACTATTGAAGTCTTGAGTAGATTGGAACCCCATAAATTTTTAAATACAAAGGCTGAAAATCCAAAGCAGATATTAAAGAAAAAGTTAATCAGATAAGCCAGAGTTAAGCTAAAGAGATAAAGGACAGTTAATCCCAGCACTTCTACAATACCTTGCCCAGATAAGATTTTCATCAAAACAATAACACTTAAAAATGGCAATCCAACAGAGATAAAAATCAACCACTTGGACCCAAGCTCGGTGAAAAGGTAAGAGGCCGCAAAATGCACTGGTCTCAGCAAGCGCATGATAATGGAGCCATCCTTGACCTCCTCCCCAATCATAAAGGAGCTATCAGACCTTGTCAAAAGATTGGTCACAAAACTCATGATGATGTAGAGAGTGATATCTGCCATACTGAAGCCCTGAATCAAAGACTCTTGCGAAGAATCAAAGACAGCCTTCCAGAGATAAAAGGCCACAAAAGCCCCCATGACATCACCAATCCGATAGAGAATAAAGTTGACTCGATAGGTAATCAACTCCTGAATCCCCGCATTGATAAAGGGTTTATAACGTCTCCACAATTTGACCATCTTAGAGCTCCTTTCGGTAGAAGCGACGGATAATATCTTCAATATCCGTATCTACCATCTTCAAATCACGGACTTCAAAATCAGATAAGGTTTGCTTGATAATATCAGCTGACTGGTAGCGGGAACTATCAAATTCAATAGACAGGTTGTTTCCTTGTCTATCAATGGACATATCCGAAAAACCTTCATAGTGAGAAAGGAGATGACTTTGACCTGGTAGTAGTTCAAAGGAAAGAGTCTTCATCTTGCCAAAGGTCTCCTTGAGCTGGCTAACCGTTCCATCAAAAATCTCTTGCCCCTTGTCAATCATAAAAATCCGATCACAGAGTTGCTCAATATCACCCAAATCATGAGTAGTCAAGAGAATAGTTGTCTTTTCCTCTTGATTGATCTGACTAATTGCCCGACGAATGTTATCCTTGACCGAAACGTCCAAACCAATGGTCGGCTCATCTAAAAAGAGAACTTTGGGATTGTGAAGCAAGGAAGCTGCAATATCCGCACGCATCCGTTGCCCAAGTGAAAGAGTTCGCACGGGGTCCTTGATAAAATCCTTCAAATCCAAAACTTCATTCAAAAAGTCCATGCGCTTATGGAAAAGCGAGTCCGGTACATCGTAAATTTCCTTCAAGACCGTGTAGGTCTCTTGCAGTGCCAAATCCCACCATAGCTGGGTGCGTTGTCCGAAAACGACTCCAATATCCTTGACATAATCTTGGCGATTGTCCTGGGGAATCTTGCCGTTAATCCGACAATAGCCAGATGTGGGCTTCAAAATTCCTGTCAGCATTTTGATAGTTGTCGACTTCCCAGCACCATTTGCCCCGATAAATCCTAAAATCTGCCCTTTTGGAACTTCAAAGGTTAAATCCTTGACCGCTTCAAAGGTCTGCTTTTCAGGATGAATAAAGGAGCGCAAAGCTCCCTTCAAGCCCGGTTCCTTAACAGTCTTCACAAAATTTTTCTGAAGATGTTGCACTTCTATCATTGCCATATCTATCTCCTTATCGTAAGAAACAACATTGTCTTTTTGACTACAAATATTCTAAATCCTTACTTTCTACACCTTCTCAATATTATTACAGAAGGATTTATACCAACCTATTATAGTCCAATAAAAAAAAGAATGCAAGCGTTTGCTTATAGATTATGAAATTAGATATTTCTCTCTTAAAATAATGCTTTTAATCAAAAATTCTGTTAAATAGTTTCCTTAAGACACCAAAAAACCTGCCATTAGGGGCAGGCTACGAATTGTAAAAAGGCAAACTATTTTGATCAATATGAATTACTATTTAATCAAAGAACTAATCTTTCATAATTCTTTTCACAATCCCATTTCTATCAACTAGAAAGCAATCTGGAAAGGTCATCTGTTCCCATTTTTTATAATCAAAACTTGAATCAAAATGATTGATTAAGATTCCTAGCAAATTTCCATGAGAACTCAGTAAAATGGTTTTATCTGAATACCTTTCTTCCAAGTCCGCAAATAAATCTAAAATTCTATTTAATGCTTCTCGATTGGACTCGCCTCCAATGAGAGATTTATCTGGGTTTTGCCATAAATATTGAATTGTTTTTTCAAACTCAGTATCTTCAATAAATCTTGAGGATAATTTTCTTTCACGTAAACGATTATCAAGTACTATCTTATCAAATTGAACGGGAGAACTATTTACTGTCTCAAAAGCTCGCTTATAAGGGCTTGAAATAAAGTAATCTATTTTACAAGCATTTAAAAACTCCAACTGTTCAAGAGAAGAAAATCCTTTTTCCGATAATGTTCTATTAAAATCATCACTCGAGAATCTTGAATGAGCATGTCTAAGTAAAATAAAAGTGTTCTTCATAAAATGTCACCTCTCAATTATTGGCATCAGTTCAAAATATCTTTCTAAATAACAGTTACTTTGTTAAAAAATCTTCAGTCTGAGAAACTATTTCATGACTTTGATAATGATAAAGTTCGTGAGGCACATCCATATAGATGACTTGAACATTAGACTGGCCACTAGCAAATGTCTCTGCATAATGCTGCCATTCTGATTGGCTAAAGGTCGTGCCTTCACCGTTAGAAACCAGTAATAAGGTGGGAATTTTCAGATTAATACTAGATGGAACTTTCTTGGCATTTTCCTTTGCCAAACGGGATTCATGAAGCATGGCTTGTGACATCAACTGCTTATATGCTAGTAATTTATATTGTTGTCGTTCAGCTTCAGTCAGAGTTGGATTTTTTATATAGAAGGACTCAGGGAAATAGCGTAATAAGCCAATCTTACTGCTCCAATAGGCCACAGTAAGTAAGGCCTGATTTCCCTTTAAATCCTCATAACTTGCTGGTAATGCCCAATCCAGACCAACCAAGGCTTTCACTTCATCAGGATACTTTTCCTGCCAAGCCAGACTTTCAAGACTAGCCATTGAATGAGACAGAATGATAAAAGGTCCTGATATATTTGCTTGTGATATAGCTTGACGTGTCTCAGACAAAACTTCCATCACATCTCTGGAATAATTACTATCCTCGCTATAACCATAGCCAGCTCTCTCGACTACGACAATTTTATAATTCTTTGATAGGGAATCTGTTAGATTCTTAAAGTCTAATATAGGTGAAACAATACCAGCACCTGAAAGAAACACTATCGTCTCAGATCCTTCACCTTGAACATAAACATTCATTTGATGCCCATTGACAAGAACAGTTTTACCCATAGGAGTTAGAGAGGCTTGTTCCTTTTCTAAGCTGATACGATGAAAGATAAATGTCCCTACTAAAAATAAGATAAGGAAACTAAGAAAGACAAGGGCTGATTTTTTCAGTATTTTCATAGCATTATTGTACAAAAATTAGACTCTTTTAGCAACTTAGTATATAGTAGTCTTAAGTATATTCTCTATAAAAGCAACACAAAAAACCCACCTTTACAGGCGGGTTTCATTTTGTATTGTTCAGCTAGATTAAGCTTTACCTTCTGAACCGAATACGTCGATACGTTCTTCAACTGATGCTTGGATAGCTTTTACACCGTCAGCCAAGAATTTACGTGGGTCGAAGAGTTTCTTCTTGTCGTATTCTGCTTCGTTTGCTTCGTAGTCACGAGCAAATTTACGAGTTGCGTTAGCGAATGCGATTTGGCATTCAGTGTTAACGTTAACTTTAGCAACACCAAGTTTGATAGCTGCTTGGATTTGGTCATCAGGAATACCTGATCCACCGTGCAATACGATTGGGAAGCCTGGAAGAGCTTCTGTCAATTTTTGCAAGTGGTCAAGGTCAAGACCTTCCCAGTTTGCAGGGTAAGGACCGTGGATGTTACCGATACCAGCTGCCAAGAAGTCAATACCAGTTGCAACCATTGCTTTAGCGTCTTCGATTGGAGCCAATTCACCTTTACCGATGATTCCATCTTCTTCACCACCGATAGTACCAACTTCAGCTTCTACTGAGATACCTTTAGCGTGTGCTTTTTCAACAACTTCCTTAGCCAATTTAAGGTTTTCTTCAACTGGAAGGTGTGAACCGTCAAACATGATTGAAGTGTAACCAACTTCGATACACTCAAGTGCATCTTCGTAGTGACCGTGGTCAAGGTGGATAGCTACTGGTACAGTGATACCCATTGATTCAACAAGGTTAGCGATCAAGTTGCGAGCAACTTTGTAACCACCCATGTATTTAGCAGCACCCATTGAAGTTTGGATCAAAACTGGAGCTTTTTTAGCTTCTGCTGCGCGCAAGATAGCTTGAGTCCACTCAAGGTTGTTTGTGTTAAATCCACCAACTGCATAACCGTTGTCACGAGCTGCTTGGACAAATTTTTCTGCTGAAACGATTGCCATTTGTCAGGCCTCCTATATATTTTTTGGGACATCCCATTACATTGTTCATTTTATCACTTTTTGATAAAAAAAGCTAGTTTTTCCCGTAGTTTCGTCTGAATTTCTTCTATTTTAAAATATGTAAACTCTTTCTAAAACCCTTTATTCCGGCTTTTGAAGAAGATTCATATAAAATACCAAGTGATCTTCATATCTTTCGAATCGATAATCAATTTCTTCGTTTTCCAATAAACTTTTAACTACAAAGAGTCCCAAGCCTGCTCCCTTGCTTTGTCGACTAGAGGATGTGAAGGATTGTTCAAATTTATCTTGCTCCTCAGGTGTACAGGTGTTCTCAATAAACATCCAACCATCTTTTTCTCCAATTTTTAGGAAACCACCTTGGACAGAGTGTTTCACCGCATTACTGATAAGATTGGAAAGAATTAGCTTGAGTACCGAAGGATTTAGATAAGTTTGTTGGTCAGTCAGTTGATTCACAACTGAGATTTCCCTCTCTTTGGCTAATAAATCATAATCCTTTAAGAGAAAATCTGTCATTTCAAGAAGGTTGATTTTTTCCTTCTTATCTCTCAATTCCTGCACTGAAGAAAGGGATAGGATTTGCAAAACATGGTGACTCAAATCATCCACAATACCTAGAGAAACACCCAGATAATGGTCACGATCTTTATAGCGTCCAATATTGGCTTTCATATTTTCCAGAAGAATCTTTAGACTAGCTAGAGGTGTTTTTAGTTCGTGGGAAGCACCTCGCAAAAACTCAACCTTCATCTTTTCCAGCTGGAGGATGGCCTCGTTCTTTTCATGCAAGTCTGCAATGACCGTCAAGAGATGCTGATAAAGGCTATTGATTTGTTCTTTGAGATCGCCAATTTCATCCTTAGAATCTACTCGCAACCTCACTTCTGCATCCAAATCCATCATCCGTCGAGTCACTCGTTTGATTTCCAAAATAGGAGCAACAATGGTTCTTGCATAGATAAAGGCGATGAGGAGCGAAATGATAAAAGACGCTAATAGCGTATAAGGCAAAAATTGCAGACTGATGTCTTCTGCTTCTTTCTGCAAATCCATAGAAGCTAAAAACTGTAAGGTCATCGTCTGACCATCCTTAGTTTGAACTTCTCTTTCCTCAATAACTAAAGAAGCTGTTTGACGTTGTCTATCCAGAGGAAGATTGTCATTGACCTCCAACTTATCCTGAGTCATCTCTCCCTTAACAGCTCCCTTGATATCACTGCTTTGAGAATAAAGTTCAAGGACTTCCTGAATAGCTTGACTGTCCTTACCTTGGAGGGACTGGGCAATTTCTGTAGCCTTTTGCCCTATGCTCTCCTGACGATGACTGAGATAGATCGGAGGAAAGAGAAAATAGATGGCCAAATGCAAACAAATGACCAAGGTAGAAAATACCGAGAAGGTATAGATAAAAATTTTTTTAAATAAACCTGAACGTCTCATTTTCTCTCCAATTTATAACCAACATTGCGAACAGTAAGAATACAGTCTAAATCCAATTTTTTCCGTAGTTCCTTGATATAGACATCGATCACTCTGTCAAAAGGAACCTCATCTGTCATCTTCCATACAGCATCGATAATCTGCGACCGTGTTAAGGCTCGACCTTCATTTTTAACCAGATAGTCTAAAATTTCCAGTTCTTTTGCATTCACTGCAACTTCTTGTCCAGCTACTATGGCACTATAGCTTTCAAAGTCTACCTTGGTATCCTTATAGGTAAAGATATGACCAGTATCATAATACCGTTTAAAAATAGCATCCACTCGTACCTTTAATAAAGATAGAGAAAAAGGCTTTTCCAGGTAGCCATCTGCCAGAGAGGCAAAGGCACTCATCTTATATTCCTCGTCCTGAAAGGCTGTCAACATCAAGACCGGAACTTGGCTGCTTTTACGGATTTCTGACAAAACCTCTAAACCATTGAGTTTCGGCATTTGGATATCTAAGAGAACCAAGGCAACTTGGTGATTGGAAAATTTTTCTAAGGCCTCAAGGCCATCTGCTGCCTGAATGATTTCATAGCCACAATCCGTCAAATAATCACTAATTCCCTCGCGAATCATGTCTTCATCTTCTACAATTAGAATTTTCATATAAATCCTTTTCTATCAAAAATGCTACCTATATTATATCTCATTTTAGTGAGAATAGGTAGCAGGTTTTTTATTCACTATCCAATAAGAGTTCTTTTGGTTGTTTAAAGAGGAGATTGCTTGAAGCAAGTGCCATAACTAATACTACAAGAACTAAGCCAAGTACAAAGATGATAACAAAGTCAGAAGGTTGAATTGAAATATCCAGACTTGAAAGTGTCTTACTAAAGCCATCAACTTCTGCACCACCACCAAGATTAGAGGCTTGTGCTGCCTTACTAGCCTGCTTAGCCACATCTGATGTGACATTGGCAAGAACAGTATTTCCAATGGTACGAGCAGTATAGTTGGCTAAGAAGTAAGCTGAAATTAGTGCTGGAATTGCAATCATAACTGCTTCTGTGATAAATTGTCCTAGAATACTTGCTTGTTTTAGACCAATTGAAAGGAGAATTCCAACCTCTTTACGACGGGCGTTAATCCATAGTGTCAGTAAGAGAGCAAGTAGAAGAACAGAGAAGCTCAAGCTACCCCAGAAGAGAAGATTAGCCATCTTGTACATACCTGAGATCGATTGTTCAAGGGCAGGATAGTTAGATGAACTCTTAATCAAGCTATACATTTTCCAGTTGACGCCGTTGATAGACCCTAATTCTTGCATGACAGTATCTAGATTCTTATCTCCAGCTACAAAGAAGGTAGCATCTCCATAAATAGCTGTATCTTCTGTATAACCATAGAGTTGGGCAGCTGTGTGAATATCTGTGATAGCTGTATTCTCATAAAGTTCTTGTGAATAGGTCACAGCAGATTTGTTATGTCCATCAAAAAGTCCTTTAATCGTTACTTCTACTGTTTCCTTGGCTCCTTTTTCGTTATCTGCATCGTAGATATTGGAGTTCAGTTTGACCTTGTCTCCAACCTTCCAGCCATGTTTAGCAGCCAAGTCTTTGTGCATGAGAATCTGGTATTTGTCATCGTTTGTTAAATGTTCTCCTTCGACCAGTTTGTAAGAGCCTGACACAAACTTGTCTTCTTTAGCCGAATCATTAACTCCTGTTATCATCAAGCTACTTCCAAAACGTTGAGCTCGATCTGCAGTTAGATTTTTCTTGGTTTCAGGCGTTTCAATCAGTTCATAGCCTGTCAAATCACCGATAGCATTAATCCGTTTGATGTAGGATTCAATGGCCTTATTCTCGGTAATTTTTTTGATATCTTCACCCTTGATATTCCCAGCACCACGTGGAGTACCTTGATTGACCCTACGGTTGATTTGCATGGAGAAACTATTGGTGATATTTTTAAAGGTTTCTTGAGAAGCCTTGGCTGTCGCACCCTTGATAGACAAGCCGACCAAACTCAAACTAGCCATCAAGAGAATGATAAGAAAGATCACAATAGACTTGAAAAATTTTCTTGTGACATAGGCAAATGCGTTGTGTAACATAAGATTCCTTTCTAGATTTACTTCAGTTTTTAATATGTGTAAATGTTTTAGTTACTATTTTTTCTTGTTTCAGTCAGTTTCTTATCCTTCAATTCAAGTGTAATATCTGACGCCTGTGCTACTTCCTTGCTGTGGGTCACAACGATCACACACTTACCTGTTTTCTCAGCGAGAGATTTGAGCAAATCGATGATATCCCCAGCAGTCTTAGGATCCAAGTTTCCTGTTGGTTCATCTGCTAAAATCACTGGTGCTTCCGATACAAGGCTACGAGCAATGGCAACACGTTGTTGCTGCCCTCCTGATAATTGGAGAACATTCCGCTTGATTTGACTTTCATCTAAACCAAGTTCAAGAAGGGTATCCTTGCTAGCTTTTTTATTAACCAAGCGGATATTTTCCAATGGAGAAAGATAATCAATCAAGTTATAGTTTTGGAAAACTAGCGAGATATGGTGCATGCGATGATAAGAATAACCTTGTTCACGAATATCCTTGCCTTCGAATAAGATAGCACCTTCGACTGGGCTATCGAGTCCTGCTAATAGAGATAAGAGTGTTGACTTCCCAGCTCCTGATTCTCCAATAATACTATAAAACTTGCCAGGTTCAAAATCGTAATTGATTTTATATAATACTGCTTCTGCAGTGTTCTTATAACGATAAGTAAGATCTTGTAATTGTAGTAAAGTCATGATTTCTCCTTTATTAACTGATGGATGATAAAATTTCTTTCGGTGATTTTCTAAATAAAAATAGGAAACAAAGTGCAACTGACAAGCAGCTAATTATAAGTAGGAAGATATAAGATTCTCCAAATGATAGAAGACTTGTTGTAAGATTCGTTGCTTTTGCTAGCGTATCTTGTAGGGCAGCTTGGTCGCCACTCACTAATACAGTCTTCAAGAGATAGGAAGTAATGGCATTGCCAGCTACAAATGCCGGCAAAATAGATGCCAATGAAACTAGGATGACTTCCAGGCAGAATTGGCTAAAAATTGCTATTTTCCCTTTACCTAGTGCCAATAAAATACCAACCTCGTAGACTCGTTCTCGTAACCAAAGTGACAAGACCAAAATCAGCGCTCCTACACCAGCAATCATAATGCCATAGAGGAAAATCTGTAGGAAAGTTTGGAAGGTCGAAACTGAATCCTTGATTTGTTCAAAAGCCTTATTTTCCTTTTCAACTTGGAACCCTTGGTTTTCCAGGGATAACTTTTCAACCTCTTGAATGATACTATCCATATCTTTTGGATTTTCTAAATAGAAACGAGCGGCAGTTACTAGAGCTTCCTTATTTCCAAGAAGAGTTTGGCTACTTTCGTAGTCTGTATAGACCGTATTTTCACTAAAGTCTGATGATAGACCGGTAAATTTCTCTTGTTTTTGACCTGAGAAAATACCTACGATTTCATAATCTAGATTTTGTCCAGAACTAGCTTCTACTTGTCCAGGACTTAAGTTGATCTTATCTCCTACTTTTAGATTGTTTTTCTTGGCCAAATCTTCATGAACTAAGATTTTTTTACGATCCCCTTTTTCGATATGTCTTCCTTCTTTAAGGGTAAAGGCGGAACTTGTAAAAGAAACATCCTTGGAAGAGTCTTCTAATGAAATTAAACTGATAAGATTTTTTTCAGCCTCTGTCAAATCATCCCGTTGAATACTTTGTTCTCCAGTTACCACTTCTTTGTCAGTTAACTTAGCTATTGTTTCTAGCTCAGGTGAGATCTTCTCAAGACCCTTTATCTTTTTAAGGTTATCTAGTTGAGACAGTTGAAATGTCTGATCTGCTTCTATTCTTTTAATAGAAAAAGACGTGTTCAATGAGCGATAGAGATTATTTTCTACTATTTTGTTGGACTTCATGAGCGTCAAACAAGCCGATATTCCAGCCAATAAGACAAATAGAATCAGGAATAATATGAGACTTCTCAGTCGTTTTCTGCTGACGTAAGCCCAAGCTCTTTGAGTGGGATTCATATAGCACCTCCATATTTGTAAAACCATTATAATATTCAAATATGAAATGTTTATGAAATACCAAAAAAAGAGCAAAAATATTTTTGCTCTTTTTTATGAAAAATAAAAAGCTAGCCAAAGCTAGCTCACTATTATGCGGAGAGAGGGACTTGAACCCTCACGACCTAAAGCGGTCACAGGATCCTTAGTCCTGCGCGTCTGCCAATTCCGCCATCCCCGCGTCGATCACTTTACTAGTATATCAACTTTGAAAAAAATTGTCAACACTTTTTTCAGATTTTTTCATCTTGAAATGTATTATTCTGTAATTTCAAGCAAATTTTCATCAAGCAATTTTGCACCAAGTGTATTCTTGAAATGTCCAAGTGCAAAGGCATGATTTTCAGGCCAAATGGATGCAACTGCTGGTTTGACAACTTCTATCTGATAACCAAGATTATAAGCATCAATGGCTGTATGCAAGACACAGATATCTGTAAGAACTCCTGTCAAAATGACTGTATCTACTCTACGCTCTCTGAGACGGATATCCAAATCTGTTCCAGAAAAAGCCGAATAGTGACGTTTATCCATCCAGAAAACACGACTATCATCAGCATGTTCCTGATAAAACTCGGCTAGCTTGCCATACAGATTGCGTCCACTAGTCCCAATAATATTATGTGGTGGGAATAGTTTACTTTCAGGATGAAAGACATCATTTCCCTCATGAGCATCGATGGTGAAAAAGATGTAATCGCCACGCTCAAAAACCTTTTGGGTCACCCGATAAATAGCATCGGATATTGCTTGAGCTGGAGCTCCCGCAGTTAATTTTCCATGATCAGCAACAAAATCTTCTGTATAATCAATGGAAATTAGTGCCTTATTCATTAATAGTCCCTCTTTTTCACTTCTTCAAAAATATCTGGAATTAGAACTTTGAGATAGGTTCCTTTCATACCAAGAGAACGACTCTCAATAATCCCTGCCGATTCGAGTTTACGAAGAGCATTAACAATTACAGAACGAGTGATACCGATACGGTCTGCAATGACTGAAGCTGTTAATTGACCTTCATTACCATTTAATTCAGCTAGAATAGCCGATACTGCTCTAAGTTCAGAGTAAGAAAGTGTATTGACCGCCATAGTTACAGCCGTACGACGACGAATGTTTTTCTCATCTTCTTCACGTTGAAAGTTTAAGAGTTGAATTCCTACTACTGTACTGGCAATTTCAACAAGAATTAAATCTTCATCTTCGAACTTTTTATCATTACGCCATATAATCAATGAACCTAAGCGAATCCCTGAGACATGAATTGGAGCAATCGTTGTCAAACCATCTGGGAAATCAGAACGACTCTCAGTTGGGAAAATTGTCAAATCATGCTCTACTGGAAGATTGGCCTCCGTATCGTAGATCATGTTTGCACCTTGCACATAATCTTCTGGGAAAGTCTTTGATTGGAAGAATTGCTCTACTCGGTCATTATTAGTTTTGTAGCGCATAAAGTAGCCCAACAAACGACCCTTGCTATTCACAATACAAGCGTTACAGTCAATAATATCTGCTAATTGACGTGTAATGGCATTATAAGGAAGCTCATCTTGTAATTGCTCCTCCGAACGCTTCAAAATTGATGTGATTTTTCTTGTTTTTTCTAATAAATGTGCCATTTTTTACCTCGCATATAATCGCCTCCATTATAACATAGAAAATTCTTTATTTCAATAATTATCTGAAAATTGCTTATTGCATCACAATTCTTTTATATTCGCAATTTTTTGCTGTTTTTTTAACAATTATAATTGACATCCATTTATTTTTTTGATAATATAATATCACAAGATAATAAATATATAAATACAATTTCAAGTATTACTTTTTCTACTTTAATTTAGGTCTCCTTATATATAAAAAGCGATTCACCCAGTGAATCGCTTTTTATTATTTATCACCCTTGTTACGAATAACAAAGCCTGTTTTCTTCTCGCTTGAAGTGTTGCGTGGTTTTTTATTGTCCTTACGGTAACGCTTCTCTTTATCAAATCGATCCTTTGAACGTCCACCTTTACGATATTCATCACGACGTCCATTACCACGGCGTTCACGGTCTCTACGGTCGTCACCACGACGGCCTCCTCGACCACCCTTGCCTTTGCCACCGAAGCCACCACCAGATGGTTTAAATGGTAATGGTTTTTCACGTGCAATCTCAACCTCAGGAAGACTGTCTGGATCTTGAACAGTTAAGCTGAGAATATACATGGCCAATTCTTCCGGACTGAATTCTGAAGCCAATTGACGAGCATCCTTGCCAAACTTCTCAAAGTTGCTACGAATCTCCTCATTCGCAAAATCACGTTCAATTTTCTTAAGAGCTACTTGTTTCTTAGCTTGGAAGGCTTCTTCTGCACTTGCAGGTTTGAGACCTTTCATGCGTTTCTTAGTTAAGTTCTCAATGATTTGTAGATAACCCATTTCATTAGGTGAAACGAAGGTAATAGACTGACCTGACTTACCTGCACGTCCTGTTCGACCAATACGGTGAACATAACTCTCAGGGTCTTGTGGGATATCGTAGTTGTAGACATGAGTCACACCTGAAATATCCAAACCACGAGCAGCCACGTCTGTTGCAACTAGGACATCAAGGTTGCCATTTTTAAAATCACGAAGGACACGAAGACGTTTGTTTTGATCCAAATCTCCATGGATACCTTCTGCACGGAAACCACGGATTTTAAGACCACGAGTTAGCTCGTCTACACGACGTTTGGTACGACCAAAAACAATTGATAACTCAGGTTGATCAACATCCATAAGACGAGTCATGGTGTCGAATTTTTCTTGTTCTTTAACACGGATATAGTACTGGTCTACTAATTCTGTTGTTAATTCTTTAGCAGCAATCTTGACATGCTCAGGCTCTTTCATGAACTGAACACCAATACGTTTGATGGCATCTGGCATAGTCGCTGAAAAGAGCAAGGTTTGACGATTTTCCGGTACACGAGAGATGATATCTTCAATATCTTCAAGGAATCCCATGTTAAGCATTTCATCTGCTTCATCTAAAATCAAGGTTTCAATATCATGTAATTTCAAAGCCTTGCGTTTAATGAGATCAAGAAGTCGTCCTGGTGTTCCTACTACGATATGAGCACCTGATTTAAGAGCCTTGATTTGTTTTTCAATGCTTGAGCCACCATAGACTGAACGAACTTTTACACCCTTGCTTCTACCAAAGCGGAAAAGCTCTTCTTGGCTTTGAACTGCAAGTTCACGAGTTGGGGCAATCACCAAAGCTTGGATAGTTGCTTCTTCTGTACGAATTTTTTCAAGGGTTGGCAAGCCAAAGGCCGCTGTTTTCCCTGTACCAGTCTGTGCTTGACCGATAACATCTTTTCCCTCAAGAGCCAAAGGAATGGTTTGCTCTTGGATAGGACTTGCTTCTACAAATCCTGCTTTATCAACTTCTGCTAAAAGGTCAGCAGACAAGTTAAATTCATTAAATTTCACGTTTTTCTTCTTTCTAAAGGTGGTGCGAAGCCACCCTATAGCGCTTAGTTTATACTTTTCTTTTCATGACGTATTTTCATATCTTTATATGAAAGATCGTGTTGCTTCTTTTCCACTAAAGAAAAGTACTGCTTTCTTTGCAACTTATCTAGTATAACACAAGAAGGAGGCAAAAGATAGTCAAACCCTCTGATTAAATCATGTAAACGATTTTTTAACCAAACTCTTCTTATCCTCACTGAAAAGTACTTAAAAATCATCGTCGATTTTTTTTTCAAAAAAATGTAATCCCTTTATTTTAGCGTAGCAGAATTGTGAAAAAATTTTTTTCTTGTGCTAGAATGAAATCAAACAGGAGGATTTAAAAATGTTAACATACGATTTAATTGTCATTGGATTTGGTAAGGCAGGTAAAACTCTTGCTGCCAAACTGGCTAGTGCTGGAAAAAAAGTAGCTCTTATCGAGCGCAACAAGGCTATGTACGGTGGAACTTGTATCAACATCGGTTGTATTCCAACTAAAACCTTGCTAGTCGCTGCTGAGAAAGACTTGTCTTTTGAAGAAGTCATTGCTAACAAAAATACTATCACTAGTCGCCTCAACGGTAAAAACTATGCTACTATCGCTGGTACTGGAGTTGATATCATTGATGCTGAAGCCCACTTTGTTTCTAATAAAGTCATCGAAATTCAAGCTGGTGATGAAAAAAAAGAACTAACTGCTGAAACAATCGTCATCAACACTGGTGCTGTATCAAATGTTCTACCTATTCCAGGCCTAGCTACTAGCAAGAATGTCTTTGATTCAACTGGTATCCAAAACTTGGAACAATTACCAGAAAAACTCGGAATTCTTGGTGGTGGAAATATCGGTCTTGAGTTTGCTGGTCTCTACAATAAACTTGGAAGCAAGGTAACAGTCCTAGATGCTCTAGATACTTTCCTACCTCGCGCAGAACCTTCTATTGCTGCTCTTGCTAAACAATACATGGAAGAAGACGGCATTGAACTGCTTCAAAATATCCATACTACTGAAATCAAAAACGATGGTGACCAAGTTCTTGTCGTGACAGAGAATGAAACCTACCGTTTCGATGCCCTTCTCTACGCAACAGGACGTAAACCAAATGTAGAGCCACTTCATCTTGAAAATACGGATATTGAACTAACTGAACGTGGTGCTATCAAGGTGGACAAACATTGTCAAACAAACGTTCCTGGAGTCTTTGCAGTTGGAGATGTCAACGGTGGACTTCAATTTACCTACATTTCACTAGATGACTTCCGTGTTGTTTACAGCTACCTTGCTGGTGATGGCAGCTACACACTTGAAGACCGTCTCAATGTTCCAAACACCATGTTCATTACACCAGCACTTTCACAAGTTGGTTTGACCGAAAGCCAAGCAGCTGATTTGAAACTTTCATACGCTGTTAAGGAAATCCCTGTTGCTGCTATGCCTCGTGGTCATGTAAATGGTGACCTTCGTGGTGCCTTCAAAGCAGTTGTCAACACTGAAACCAAAGAAATTCTAGGTGCAACTATCTTCTCAGAAGGATCTCAAGAAATCATCAACATCATTACTGTAGCTATGGACAACAAAATCCCATACACTTACTTCACAAAACAAATCTTCACTCACCCAACCTTGGCTGAGAATTTGAATGACTTATTTGCGATTTAACCTAAGATATACTTATAAAAAAACAACCCTCCTAGGGTTGTTTTTTTCTTATCCAAAATCTCAAATCTATCTTTTCCATCTTTTATGATATAATAGAAACATGAAACTTGAAACTACTTTTGGGCTCCTAGTTGGACGTTCTTCTCACTTTATTTTAAGTCGTCTTGGACGTGGAAGTACACTCCCAGGAAAACTTGCCCTTCAATTTGATAAAGATATTTTACAGCATCTAGCAAAAAACTATGAGATTGTCGTGGTAACTGGTACGAATGGTAAAACCTTGACAACAGCCCTTACTGTCGGGATTTTAAAAGAAGTCTATGGCCAAGTATTAACCAATCCAAGTGGCGCCAACATGATTTCAGGAATCACCACTACTTTTTTGAATGCAAAATCTTCTAAATCAGGTAAAAATATAGCCGTCCTAGAAATCGACGAAGCCAGCCTCTCGCGTATCTGTGACTACATCCAACCTAGTCTCTTTGTTATCACTAATATTTTCCGTGACCAGATGGACCGCTATGGTGAGATTTACACAACTTATAAGATGATTTTGGATGCTATCCGAAAGGTTCCTACTGCTACGGTTCTTCTTAATGGAGATAGTCCACTTTTCTACAAGCCAGCTATTCCTAATCCTATTCAATATTTTGGCTTTGACTTAGAAAAAGGGCCAGCTCAGTTAGCACACTACAATACCGAAGGTATCCTATGTCCTAATTGCCACAGCATTCTCAAGTATGAACTTAATACTTATGCTAACTTAGGAGCTTATATCTGCGAGAATTGTGGATGTAAACGCCCTGATTTAAACTATCGAGTGACAGAACTGGTTGAATTAACCAACAATCGCTCTCGCTTTGTTATCGATGACCAAGAATACGGTATTCAAATCGGTGGACTCTACAATATCTACAATGCCCTTGCCGCTGTTGCTATTGCTCGCTTCCTTGGAGCTCAGCCACAACTTATCAAGCAAGGATTTGATAAGAGCCGTGCTGTCTTTGGACGACAAGAAACTTTCCAAATCGGAGATAAGGAATGCACACTCGTCCTTATCAAGAATCCTGTAGGAGCTACTCAAGCGATTGAGATGATTAAACTGGCTCCATATCCGTTTAGTTTATCAGTTCTTCTAAATGCGTTCTATGCAGATGGTATTGATACCAGTTGGATTTGGGATGCTGACTTTGAACAAATTACTGATATGGACATTCCAGAAATCAACGCTGGAGGAGTTCGCCATTCTGAAATCGCTCGTCGTCTTCGTGTTACTGGCTATCCAGCTGATAAAATCACTGAAACAAGCAGCTTGGAACAAGTTCTTAAAACGATTGAAAATCAAGACTGCAAGCATGCTTATATCCTTGCGACATATACAGCTATGCTTGAATTTCGAGAATTACTAGCTAATCGTCAGATTGTTAGAAAGGAGATGAACTAATGGTTTATACTTCACTTTCATCAACAGACGGCAACTATCCATACCAACTAAATATAGCCCATCTCTATGGAAATCTTATGAATACATACGGAGATAATGGAAATATCCTCATGCTCAAGTATGTAGCTGAAAAGCTTGGTGCCCATGTTACAGTTGACATCGTTTCTCTCCATGATGATTTTGATGAGAACTACTATGATATTGCCTTCTTTGGTGGTGGTCAAGACTTTGAACAAAGCATCATTGCTGGTGATCTACCCGATAAAAAAGATAGTATTGACAACTTTATCCAAAATGATGGTGTCGTTCTAGCTATCTGTGGTGGCTTCCAACTATTAGGCCAATACTATATTGAAGCTTCTGGAAGACGCATCGAAGGTCTAGGTGTCATGGGACACTATACACTCAACCAAACCAATAACCGCTTTATTGGTGACATTAAAATTCATAACGAAGAATTCGATGAAACCTACTATGGTTTTGAAAATCACCAAGGCCGCACCTTCCTCTCAGATGACCAAAAACCATTGGGGCAGGTTGTCTATGGAAATGGCAACAACGAAGAAAAGGTCGGTGAAGGTGTTCACTATAAAAATGTTTTCGGTTCTTATTTCCACGGGCCAATCCTTTCTCGTAATGCCAATCTAGCCTATCGCTTGGTCACTACTGCTCTTAAGAAAAAATATGGTCAGGACATCGACCTTCCAGCTTATGAGGATATCCTTAGCCAAGAAGTTGCTGAAGAATACAGCGATGTTAAAAGCAAGGCAGACTTCAATTAATATTTAGATTCCAACATGCTATTAGCTGTTGGAATTTTTTTTGGTTCTTTTCTCCTTCTTCCTTGCATTTTCTACTAATTTTTGCAAAAATAGAGGGGTAGAAAGAAGGTAGCATATGTCTAAATTACAACAAATCTTAACTTATCTTGAATCAGAAAAGCTAGACGTCGCTGTCGTATCTGACCCCGTCACAATTAATTACCTCACTGGCTTTTACAGTGATCCACACGAACGTCAAATGTTCCTTTTTGTCCTTGCAGATCAGGAACCGCTTCTCTTCGTCCCAGCACTTGAGGTTGAGCGTGCTACTAGCACCGTATCATTCCCAGTAGTTGGCTATGTGGACTCTGAAAACCCTTGGAAGAAAATTCAAAATGCCTTGCCACAGTTTGACTTCAAACGTGTAGCAGTTGAGTTTGACAATCTCATCTTGACCAAATACCACGGTTTGAAAACTGTCTTTGAAAGTGCTGAGTTTGACAACTTAACTCCATTGATCCAACGCATGCGCTTGATCAAATCTGCAGACGAAGTGCAAAAGATGATGGTAGCGGGTATTTACGCCGACAAGTCTGTTAAAGTTGGTTTTGACAATATCTCTCTTGATAATACGGAAACTGATATCATTGCGCAAATCGATTTTGCTATGAAACGTGAAGGCTACGAAATGAGCTTTGATACCATGGTCTTGACTGGTGATAATGCTGCGAATCCGCATGGTATCCCTGGAGCTAACAAGGTTGAAAACAATGCTCTTCTCCTCTTTGACCTCGGTGTGATGGTCAATGGTTATGCATCAGATATGACTCGTACAGTCGCTGTTGGTAAACCTGACCAATTCAAGAAAGATATTTACAACTTGACTCTAGAAGCTCAACAAGCTGCCCTTGACTTTATCAAACCTGGTGTGACAGCTCATGAAGTAGACCGCGCAGCTCGTGAAGTGATCGAAAAAGCTGGCTTCGGTGAATACTTTAACCACCGTCTCGGTCATGGTATCGGTATGGATGTCCACGAATTCCCATCTATCATGGAAGGAAACGACATGGTTATCGAAGAAGGCATGTGCTTCTCAGTTGAACCTGGTATCTACATCCCTGGCAAAGTCGGTGTCCGCATCGAGGACTGCGGTGTTGTTACGAAGGATGGCTTCGACCTCTTTACAAGTACCAGCAAAGACTTGCTTTATTTTGATTAAAAAGTATATTATAAAAAATAAGATGGAAAAGTTATTCTTTTCCATCTTATTTTTTGATTTGATAATAAATTTTATCAGCGATATAACCTTTTCGTTCAACTGCATTTGGAATTGTCTTCCAAAAAGTCATACCCGCCTTTTCCATCACACGACCAGAGGCGGGATTTAAGCTTGCATAGCAAGCATTAACCTCTTTAAATCTAATCTCATCCAAACAGTATGATAAAACAGCCTTCAATGCTTCTGTCATGATCCCTCGTTCCCAATAGTCCATCCCTAAGATATATCCGATCTCACAGCTAGAGTTTTCTTCATCCACACTGACCAGACTAATATCTCCAATGACATAGTCTGGATTTTCTTTGAGACAAATGGCCCATTTGTAATAGTTAGGATTGTCATAGGATGCTACCCAATTGCCAATAGAGTTTCGAGTCTGTTCGACATTCTGGTGTGGATCCCAAGTAACATAGGTTAGATTATCTAGACGAGAAGCCCAATTCTCAAACATGGCTTGAGCATCAGTTTCACAAAAGCGTCGCAATATCAACCGTTCAGTATGTAATGTCTTTGTACCTATGGATTTCATAATACAAATTCGCTTTCTATTTGAATGCCTAAGCTAAAAAGGTCCACTGGACCTTCTTCGCTTTCTCATTTCTAGGCAAGAAGGTAAAAAGGTCCCCCGGATCTTTTTACTCCCAAAACGTATCAAACACTGTGATTGGTAGGTGGCGTTTGTGTTGGCCTTTGTACCACCATTTTTCAATGGTTGCTTGTGCTTCTTGGCTGATTTGTTTTCCTTCCAGGTAGTCATCAATCTCTTCGTAGGTTATACCGAGTGCAACTTCATCTGCCAAGCCAGGTTTCTCTTCTTCTAGATCGGCAATCGGTACTTTTTCATAGAGAGAAGGATCAGCTCCAAGCACCTTCAATAGTTGTTTTCCTTGACGTTTATTGAGGCGATAGAGAGGAAGAATATCTGAACCGCCGTCACCGAACTTGGTAAAAAAGCCTGTGATATTTTCCGCAGCATGGTCTGTCCCGATAACAGCACCACTATGAGCTCCAGCGAGCGCATATTGGGCAATCATCCGGCTTCTAGCCTTGATATTCCCTTTATTAAAGTCTGACATTGGACTACCAGTAGCTTCAACAGATGCAGCCATAGCATCTACAGAATCCTTGATATTGATCACCAAACTCACATCTGGCTGGATAAAAGCAAGGGCTTTTTGGGCATCATCCTCATCAGCTTGAATACCATAAGGTAGACGAACCGCTATAAATTTATAAGAACCATCACCCGTTTCAGCTCGCATTTCTTCCATAGCTAGTTGGGCAAGGCGACCAGCTAAAGTCGAGTCTTGACCACCAGAAATTCCTAATACAAAACTTTTAAGGAAGGGATGTTTCTTCAAATATCTTTTTAGAAAGTCAATGGAACGACGGATTTCTTCTTGCGGATCAATGACAGGTTTAACCCCTAATTGCTGGATAATGGTCTCTTGCAAACTCATTCTTCTTCTCCTTCACCTAGAGCTGCCTTACGCATCTTGTCAATCAAGTCCATCTTATCTTGCCAAATATCATGCGCTAAGTCTACTGGATAATGTTGTGGGTTAAGAACACGTTTGTATTCATCCCAGAGCTTATCAAATTCCTTGCGAGCATAAGCTTGAATTTCAGGTAGACTCGGTAAATCATAGATTAGTTTTCCATTCTTGAAAATATCCACCAAGAGAGGAACTGCATCAAAATTGCGGACAGTTTTCTTAATGTAAGTATAGGTTGGATGGAACATCTTGAGTTCAGTCATACTTGACACATCAACACCGTCATAGGTAATATAATCACCTTCAGATTTTCCTTTTTCACGACTGGTAATGCGCCAAACTTGTTTCTTACCTGGAGTTGAAACTTTTTCAGCATTGCTAGAGAGTTTGATGGTGTTGCACATCTGACCATTTTCATCTTCAATAGCCACAATTTTATAAACTGCACCAAGAGCAGGTTGGTCATAGGCAGTGATAAGTTTAGTCCCTACACCCCAAACATCAATCTTAGCTTTTTGCATTTTAAGATTAAGGATAGTATTTTCATCTAGGTCATTGGATGCATAAATTTTGGCATCTGGGAAACCAGCTTCATCCAACTGATGTCGAACTTTCTTAGAAATGTAGGCAATATCCCCTGAATCAATACGTACACCTTTAAAGTTAATCTTATCTCCCAGTTCACGAGCAACCTGAATAGCTGCAGGTACACCGATACGAAGGGTATCATAAGTGTCGACAAGAAAGACACAGTCACGGTGGGTCGATG
Source organism: Streptococcus timonensis (assembly GCF_900095845.1). Taxonomy (GTDB): domain Bacteria; phylum Bacillota; class Bacilli; order Lactobacillales; family Streptococcaceae; genus Streptococcus; species Streptococcus timonensis. The sequence goes on along the minus strand of NZ_FMIX01000004.1, from coordinate 380,356 downwards.
CATAGGCTTTGAAAGCCTGATAGTCATTCCCATAGACCTGTACCAAGGAATGGGCATGTGTTCCTAAAACAGGGATGCCAAAGAGTTTCCCTGCACGGACATTACTAGTTCCATTAGCACCACCAATTACAGCCGCACGTGTTCCCCAGATAGCCGCATCCATTTCTTGCGCACGACGTGTTCCGAACTCCATCAAAGGTTCATCATCAATGACAGAACGAATGCGTGCTGCCTTAGTCGCTATCAAAGTTTGAAAGTTAACGATATTCAAAAGGGCTGTTTCAACCAATTGACACTGCGCCAAAGGTCCTTCCACTTGAACGATCGGTTCATTAGCAAATACTAAGTCCCCTTCTTGAGCAGAACGAACCGTCAACTCCAATTTGAGATTACGGAGATAGTCTAAAAATGCACCATGGTAACCAAGTGATTCTAGATAATCAATATCACTGTCTGAGAAGCGTAAGTTTTCTAGGTATTTTACTATTCTCTCTAACCCTGCAAAAACAGCATAGCCGTTATTAAAAGGTTGTTGGCGGAAATAAACTTCAAAAACAGCTTTCTTATTATGAATGCCTTGGTCAAAGTAGACCTGCATCATGTTAATCTGATACAAATCCGTGTGTAAAGTTAAACTATCATCTTTGTACATATGAGTCCTTCTTTCCTGTTTCTAAAAAAGGAAACAGATTCTTTATAAATTAGTACCATTATAGCATATTTTATAAGGTTTGACTCAAGTCTACTCACTTTCTAGCCGTTCTAAATCTTCTTCATATTTTTTCTGGGCCCATTGACCATAGCTTTTCAAGCCTAAATTTCCAATGAAGACCCAAGGAAGATAAAAGAGATAGGTAAAGCCCCAAGCAGAAAGGTATTTGAAGTTCAATGGATTATGCTGATAAATATCTTTATTGAACTGATAGTTTTGTAGCATTAAAATAGTTGTGATGAGTAGTGTCACTAATAAACATCCCTGAATCGTAAAATGAAACCGACTATAGTAGGTCACACCGAGATTGCGAGCTCGGTTGAAAAAGTAAAAGGTCCCAATAATGATAATGATGAGCATCATGCTCGGATTAAAAAGGCTTGGCGCAAATACTGCAATTAAGTAAGTTAGGAATAATAATCCTATAGAAATGTGAAAAGTTTCTGCACCTGCTTTATTCATCAGTTGTTCTTCTCTTTCATCAAGTAATTGATAATAAAATAATCTATTTTTCATCTTCTTCCTCCCAAAATAATTGATCTAAAGTTTTGCCTAAGCATCTGCAAATGGATTGGCAAAGTGAAAGCGAAGGATTGTACTTTCCAGCTTCTATCAAGCCGATAGTCTGCCTAGTGACACCCACAGCTTCTGCCAAATCACCTTGTGTCATGTCAAGCTCTACTCGAGCTAACTTTAATTTTAAATTCTTAACCACTTGTTACCTCCTCTTTAATTTTAAAAGTCGCGCTTCTTTTTCCAACTTTATTATATCATATATTTTACATTATGCAATATATATCTGTCATTTTGTGAGATTTTTTTTACAAAAAAACTCTACCACTTACATGATAGAGAGTTCTATGTTTACAAATCTTTTTGATAATAGTGCCTTTGTCCAATGTAGGGATAATCTTTTAAGGTAAAGACTTCCTTGTAGCCCTGCTTTTGATAAAAGGCTGGCGCTTGAAACTGATAAGTATTCACAAAAGCAAAGCGACAGTTTCTCTTTTTAGCTTCACTTTCTGCCTGCTGCAATAGTTGGGAGCCGATTCCTTGCCCTCGCAAGTCCTCCTTCACAAACAAATACTCAATTTCTAACCAATTCCCGAAAGTCTCTGCTACTAAACCAGCCATGATTTCACCATGTTCATCTTCGACATAAAGGTTTAGTGGCTCACTTTCAGCAACTTCTCTTTTGGAACGATTATAGGAGCGAATCAAATCTCCTATTATTTGCGATTTCTGAGACTCTATATTTTCCAATCTTACCTGCATACAAACCTCCTAAAAACACTTATAGCTTGATTATAGTCTTATTACCAAGAGCTGTCAAACTAGAAAACTCATCAACCTGAGTTGATGAGCTTATAACTTATTTTCTAAATTTCCATTGGCTATAAATACCAAAAGCAACAATCCAGATAGCTGAACCTCTTGCTCCCATTACAGTTGATTCTTGTAAAAAGAGAGTTCCGAATACAAAGATGAAGAAGAGCATAGTCAGAGGATTTAGCAAGCGATATTGGGGCATGAGATAGCCATCTGCCATAAAGTCTTTTGACTTGCGATACTTAAGATGGGCCACCATGATCAAGATGTAGATGGCGATATAAACACCTGATGAAGAAGCCGTAATCAAAGCAAAGGCATCTGATACGCCAGGAAGTACATTGATGAAGGCTGCAAAACCAATCAATACCGCAGAAGCAATGATAGCATTCTGAGGAACGTTGTGGCGTGAAAGTGTATCTGCCTTAATAGCTTTCAAGAAACGATTTGGTGAATCATGGGCAATTTGGTACAAGTGACGACCTGTTGAGTAAAGAGTTGAATTCAAGGCTGACGCTGCTGAAGTCAAGACAACAAAGTTAATCAAGGCCGCCGCCCACTTAAGACCAACAAGTTCAAATACCGTTACAAATGGTGAATCCGTCGCAGAAAGCTCATGCCAAGGAATAATAGACATGATGGCTAAGAGAGCTCCACCGTAGAAAAAGATAATTCGCAAAGGAATTTCCTTAACAGCCTTAGGCAATACTTTCCGAGGATCCTTAGTTTCAGATGTGGTTACACCGATAAATTCAATCATCAAGTAAGCAAAGAAAACCATTTGAAAGGCCATGACAAAGTTCATTCCTCCATTTGGGAAAAGGGAGAATTGCTCACTAATATTAGTGAGACTTGCTGATCCATAAGGAGTTTCAAAGCCAGTCAAGACCATAAAAATGCCCGTCGCAATCATGGCAAGAATAGCAACGATTTTAATCATGGCAAACCAAAATTCCACTTCACCAAATATTTTAACTGCAATCAGATTAACCAATCCTAAAATTGTTAAAAAGACAACCTGAATCAACCAAGATGGCCAGGACGGAAACCAAAACTGAACATAGTGAGCGATTGCTGTAATCTCAGCCATACCAATAAAGACTACTGATAACCAATAAGACCAAACCGAGAAATATCCCCAGCCCTTTCCAAGATAGCGAGTAATAAAATTAATAAAGGTGTGTTGCTCTGGGTCCTGGTACAACATTTCCCCGATAGCACGCATCATGAGATACATGAAGCCACCTGTAATCATATAGACCAAGACAATCGAAGGTCCAGTTAAACTGATAGACCGACCAGCCCCAAGAAATAATCCAGTACCAATCGTTCCTGCAATAGCCATAACCTGAACATGGCGATTGGTTAAGCCACGCTCCATTTTACTCTTCTTTTTGTACTTTTTTTCTGAATTCATCTAGTCTCCTTAAGTTTTTAAAAATAAGAAAAGGAGTGATAGAAAACGCTTTCCCTGAATCCACTCCTTCTTTTTATCCCATTAAGCGGTTTTTTCAACCTTTAAGATTTTAACATCATAGCTTCCAGCAGGTGTTTCGATCGTAACAACATCACCTTTTTTCTTACCAATCAATGCTTGACCAATTGGGCTTTCATTTGAAACTTTACCTGCAAAGGCATCTGCCCCAGCTGAACCAACGATAATGTATACTTCTTCATCTTCTTCGCCAATTTCTTGAATAGTTACAGTTCGACCAATAGCAACCTCATCCTGAGCGACAGCATCACTGTTGACAATTTCAGCATAACGGATTTTAGTTTCCAAACTAGAGATTTGTCCTTCAACAAAGGCTTGCTCATCTTTTGCTGCTTCGTACTCACTGTTCTCTGACAAATCACCATATGAACGTGCAATCTTAATACGTTCAACAACTTCTGGACGACGAACAAGTTTCAACTCTTCTAATTCTTTTTCGAGTTTTTCCTTTTCTTCAATCGTCATTGGGTATGTTTTTTCTACCATTTTTCTCAACTTTCTTTTACTTATCTATCATATTTTATTCGTTAAAGCAAAATTATGTGGAAAACCACATAATTTTAGTTTGCATTATTTGATTGTTTTAATTTACTGTTGATGTGCTCTTCAACGTTTTTGTCATGTTCTTCTTTCGTTGCTGCAAAGTAGACTTTCCCATCTTGAACATTCGCAACAAAGAAGAGATTATCACTCTTAGTTTGATTGATACTTGATTCGATGGCATCCAAGCTTGGACTATCAACTGGACCAGGCATTAGGCCAATATTCGTATAAACATTGTAAGGTGAGTCAATAGCTGTATCAATAGCTACATCATCAGCAAGACTGATTTTTTGACCAAGTTTACCCTCTGCATAAAGAATAGCGATATTGCTTTGAAGTGGTATGCCGAGATTCAAACGGTTATAGAAGACTCCAGCGATAAGCTTACGATCTTCCGTTTTTGCCCCTTCCTTCTCTACAAGTGAAGCAATAGTCAAGAGTTCATTTACTGTTAGGTTCTTTTCCTTGATAGTAGCATAATGTGGAGAGAGGTTTTTGTCCATTGTAGCAAGCATTTCATCAATCAAGCTTTCAATAGTTGTGCTCTCTTTAATTGTATATGTTGCTGGGAATAGATAACCTTCTAAACGATAACGAACACCACTATCTTTTGCAGGTAAGCTTTCAAGAAGTTTTGGATATTTTGCAACCTCTTGAGCAATAAAGTTTTCATCTTGAATTTTAGCCATAAAAGCTTCAGCAGTCAAAGGTTCTTTAAAGTCACCTTGTAGTTGACCGACAGCATGCGAAATCTGTTCAAGTGTGTAGCCTTCAGGAATAGTTAGATTTGCAAAGATCACTTCTTGAGGCTCTGGAGTTCCTCCTACTTGTAATGCTTTAATCAAATCTTCAGTACTCATGCTTTTCTGCAAATTATAATAACCAGATTTTAAATCCGAATAATTTTTATATTTTACATATGCTGTAAAAAGTAAACCATGTTTAACCAAACCTGATTTCTCAAGTATTGAGCCAATTTCTTGACTATTAGCCCCATTTGGAATATAAACTTTTACAAATTGCTTAGAAGATGGATCTACAGGTTGCAATGCTGATTCAGCATAGCGGTATCCATAAAAACCACCTACTCCAAGAAGAGCGAGTAGAATAAGTAAAGTTACTAAAAATCGTACAAAACGAAACTTCTTCTTTTTCTTAGTTGGTTTCACAGATTCTCTACGACTGCGTCTAGGAATATCTGCTTCCTCTGAGCTTGAATCTTCTTGAACTGGAATCACAAGAGTTTCTTCGTCAATATTAGACGCAAAAGTTTCTTCTTCATTTTCAAGTTGTGAATCAAGCTGAGTTTGGTATGACACCGCAACTCTAGTAGGTGTTGAATGAATTTCCTCTTTCACAACATCTGGTTGATTATATTCAACAGACTCAACTGAGTCTTCTTCGGTAGCAAACGAACGAGGTGGAACGCCTGGTGCATTAGCAATCAATTGATCCACTGCAGACACAGAATTAGCAATTAATTCTTCTTCTGCTGTTTTACTTTCCGGTTTTTCTTGTTCTGATGTATAAGTATTTGTTAACGTTTCAAATAGGTCACTTGTAGGTTCTGAAATCCTATCTTCTTTTTTTAGTCGTTCTAAATCTCGCAAAATTTGCTCTTTAAAACTTAGCTTTTCTTCTTCTCTTGAATTTTCGCTCAAAGGTATTACCTCCTTGTTGATAATCCATAATATTATATCTTAAAAACCAAATAAAAGCAACTATAGTTGGCTGTCTAAAACTTTTTTTCATTTTGCCAGACCATATTATACCATTCTTCTCCTGCAAACTTGGATTCAGATTTTCCTTCATTGACAAATCCATGCTTTTCGTAGTAGTTGATAAGATAATCATGGCAAGTCAGATTGATACCTTGGCGCTCGTGCTCCAGAGCAACTTTCTTTAAAGCTGTCAATAATTTTTGGCCAAGACCTAGAGATTGAGCTTCCTTAGCAATTGACAGACAAGTAATTGAAATGTAGCCACCAGAATGTTGACTGTGGTCTTCAATTTCTTCTGTAAAAGATTTATCTTGCAAATATCTATGTGGCACTACAGGTCCCTCAATATAGCCTAAAATATGGCCGTCTTTTTCAGCAACCAAAAAGCTTGTCTTTATTTCTCTTAAATGTGCTTCAAAAACAGTACGTGGAATCGCTTCTTCCACAGAGAAGTTTTCCAACTCAATTTCTTGAATACGATCAAGATCCGCAAGTCTTGCTTTTCTGATTATCATATTTCCTCCTGATAATACGGATTATCCCAATGCATATGAAAATAAGGATCACTGCTGTTTTCCGATTCAGCAAAGCCATGTTCGATAAATGCATTCATCTCAAAATAAGACAGCATTTCATCAGGACAGGGAAGATAAAGTCCGGATTTATTGGTTAAACGACTACTCTCTTTCATAGCTGCTAGTAAAAGTGTCCCAAATCCTTGCCCTTGATAATCAGGATGAATCATCAAACTTAAAATGATTATAGGCACTCTACTAATAGAATGAATAAAGTCTATATCAAAAGCTGAATCCTTCGAACTTGTTTCAGTTAAATCAGCTCCTATAATAAAACCAATCACCTGCTCCTCAAGGCTAGCTAAGAGAAACGTACCCGCATGATTGCGGATACGTTTTTCTATCATTTCTTTACTAATATTTCTGCAGGAGTCAGCATTCTTTTCTATAATCAAGTAGATTTGATCCAAATCAGATGCTTGAGCCTCCCGAATTGATATTGGAAATTCCATAGTTGTTCCTTATTGAACATTGCTTGTTAAATTAGACAAGAGACGTTCAAATGAGTATTCATAAGTTTGAATATCACCAGCTCCCATGAAGACATAAACAGCATTGTCATGGTCAAGGAGTGGAGACACATTTTCAACAGTGATAACTTGATGTTTTTTATCAATCTTAGCTGCTAAATCCTCAACCTTAACATCACCATGGTCCACTTCGCGAGCTGACCCATAGATTTGTGCTAAGTAAACTGCATCAGCCTGATTCAAGGCCTGTGCAAAATCATCCAACAAAGCAATTGTACGAGTAAAAGTATGCGGTTGGAAAATAGCAACGATTTCCTTGCTTGGATATTTCTGGCGAGCAGCATCCAAAGTCGCAATAATTTCAGTTGGATGGTGGGCAAAGTCATCAATAATTACTGTGTCATTAACAACCTTCTCTGTGAAACGACGCTTAACCCCACCAAAGGTATTCAAATGCTCACGTACCAAATCCAAATCAAATCCAGCTGTGTAAAGTAAACCGATCACTGCTGTAGCATTCATGATGTTGTGGCGACCAAAAGTTGGAATGTGGAATTGACCAAGATTTTCTCCACGGAAATTGACTGTAAAAGTAGAACCCGTCGTTGAACGAAGTAAATCACTTGCTACAAAGTCATTGTTTTTCTCTTCAAAACCATAGTAATAAATCGGAGCATTGGCAGTAATCTTACGTAACTCTTCATCTTCACCGTAGACAAACAAGCCTTTAGTAATTTGTTTTGCATAATCATTAAAGGCATTGAATACATCTTCTAGGCTAGTAAAGTAGTCTGGGTGATCAAAATCGATATTGGTAATGATAGAGTATTCTGGATGATAAGGCATGAAGTGACGCTCATATTCATCAGATTCAAAGACAAAGTACTTGGCATTTTCAGATCCACGACCTGTACCATCTCCAATCAAATAACTTGTATCTGTGATATGTGATAAAACATGTGACAGGATTCCTGTCGTAGAAGTTTTACCATGAGCTCCGGCTACCCCCATGCTGACAAAGTCACGCATAAAGCTTCCAAGAAACTCATGGTAACGTTTATAACTTAGGCCATTTTGATCAGCATAAGCGATTTCAACATTATTATCAGGACGAAAAGCATTTCCCGCGATAATTTCTATATCTCCCTGCAAATTCTTCTCATCAAAAGGGAAAATGGTAATCCCTGCTTGCTCCAATCCACGTTGTGTAAAATAGTATTTATCAACATCAGACCCTTGAACCTTATGTCCCATTTGGTGTAACATCAAGGCTAAAGCACTCATACCTGATCCTTTGATTCCGATAAAATGATAGGTTTTTGCCATCTTATTCCCCTTTATTATTCTGTTATATTTGTCAAGTTAAGTTCTTGAGCAACTTTTCGTTCTTTTTCAGTTTGATTTTCTTTTTTGTTATATATTTGGCTTTTCTTCAAGAAATCAAAATTGTTTTTCTTTGGTCCTAGATTATCCTCTACAGAAGACTTTTGTATCTGAACCCTATTCTCTGCCAAAATGTAATGACTTTGAGTCAATTTTTTACTGTATTTTGTATATTCTCCTGGATTCTCCTTTTGGAAAGGAGCCGTAGGCTGCTTCGATGGTTTAGCAATTTTAGAACTTTTATGGCGTCTTACATGCGTAATATCCTGTGTCAAATAACTAGCTGAACGTTTTTTCTTCAAATCTGCTCTTGCTTCTTCGCGAGCCAATTCAGCATAGCTTTTTTCTGTTTTTTCAGAAACTTGCCTATTATGTTGCTGATTCGAAGGTTTATCCTTAATAATTGGTGACCACTCTAAGTAATTCTTGTCTTGGTAGTCTCCCTTGATATTACTAATAAAGTCTGATTCATCATATAAGTTCATGGCTGGCATCTCTGATAGCATGATCTCATCATCTGATATTATTGGAAACCGTTTTTGATTCATTTTTATTTCCTTTCAATACTCCATTATAGCGTAAAGTCCTGATTTTTCAAGTCTTGTCTTACGATATTCCCAAAATCTCCCTGATTTCATCAAGAGTCAGACTTGCACGTGACTCAGTTCCATCCAAGACCTCTGAGACTAGATTCTTTTTCTGTTCTTGTAGCTCCTGAATCTTCTCCTCGATAGTGCCACGTGTTACCAATCTATAAACCTCAACAATCTTTTCTTGGCCCATTCTGTGTGCTCTACCAATAGCCTGAGATTCGACTGCAGGATTCCACCATAAATCGACTAATATGACTGTATCAGCTCCTGTTAGATTAAGCCCTACTCCTCCAGCTTTAAGTGAAATTAAGAAGACATCCTTCTCACCTTGATTAAATTCCTTAGTCATCTCTTGACGTTCCTTAGAAGGTGTAGAACCTGTTATTTTAAAAGATGATAAACCTAAACTAGGCAGCTCTTTCTCGATAAGATCCAACATACCTCTAAATTGAGAAAAAATTAAAACCCTGTGACCACTTTCGGAAATCTGTATTAGCAGATCACGCAAACTATCTAGCTTGCCACTTGCTCCTTCATAATCATCCATAAACAAGGCTGGTGTATCACAAATCTGACGTAGACGCATAATACCCGTTAAAATATCTACGCGGTTTTTTTGAAATTCTGTCTCAGTTACTTGGACCAAGCGTTCCTTCATTTGTTGTAATTGAGCTAGATATATGGCTTTTTGTTGATCTTCAAGTTCATTTTTATAGACTGCTTCTATCAAGTCAGGTAACTCTGATAGAACCTCTTCCTTCTTACGTCGCATAACAAAAGGCTTAATAAATTGAGATACCTGCTCTGCGGATAATTTCATAAAATCATTTTTTGCTGGTAGTAATCCTGGCAAGACGATTTGGAAAATGGACCACAGTTCTCCAAGATGGTTTTCAATTGGGGTTCCTGAAAGAGCAATGATTGAGGGTACGACAAACTGTCTTAAGGTTTTAGCAATCTTAGTTTGCGCGTTCTTCATCACTTGCGCTTCATCTAAAAATAGAAAATCAAAAGACATCTGCTTGTATATGTCACTATCCTGACGGAAAGTTGCATAACTAGTAACATATATCTGATGTTTTTCTGCCAAAAGTGATTCTCGATTCGGTTTAAGTCCGTGAACAACGACCAAATCTAAATCTGGTGCAAATTTTTTGAATTCATCAGCCCAATTATAAATTAGACCAGATGGAGCTAAAATTAAGATTCTACTATCTTTCTTAATTTGGCTACTAATAAAGGCGATACTCTGCAAGGTCTTCCCTAAACCCATATCATCTGCCAAAATCCCCCCAAAACCATAGTGATGGAGCATCTGAAGCCATTGAACTCCCTTTTTCTGATAGTCTCTTAATTGAGCTTTAATGTCCATTTTTTGGATGGGAAATTCCTCTGGATGTTTCAAATCACGCGCTAAACCTCGAAACTCATCTGATAAAGAGATATGCTCTTGATTTTTAAACAGCTGAGAGATGGTATAAGCTAGAGACTTGCGTGCTCTAAATGAACCATCTCCAATCTCATCGATACCCAGGCCTTCTATTTCCTGACGAACCTTTTTCGTCTCCTCATCAAAAAAGAACACTTCATTAGATGAGTTAATGTAAAAATCTTGATGACTTGCCAAAGCTTTCATAGCCAAGTCGATATCTTCTTTAGAAATTTCTTGAAAATCAAAATGAATATCTAATAGATTTCCTTGTGAAGATACATGAATCTGAGGTTTTCGAACTTTATAAAGTTCTTGTAATTTTTCAGAAATAGAAACTTCTCCAAGCGATTGAAAGTCAGGGATAACTTTATGAAAGAAAGTATAGATAGCTTCAGACTTGAGACCTTGACGCCAAGATTGAAATTCCGCCTCAAAACCAGAAGATAGAGCTAGTTGAAAAATCTTTTGTGCGAATTGAATATCACTTGCAAAGGGGAGGGTTTCAAGTTCCTTACGAGATGTTACAAGACAAGATTTATAGTCAAATGTCATATCCAATCGAATTAAACCATCTTCTTCTCTATCAAAGTAAAAGAACGGTTGAAAAGTTCTAATTTGGAGACTCTCTGGAGCTACTACTTTTCCTATTTTGCGAAGCTGAACTAATTGAGCAGCAAATAAATCTCGATCACTTTTATCAAACTGAAGCACTTTTCTACCCTGATTATTCATAGGTAACCTTATGATTTTATCAAATAAACTAGCTTGCTCTTTTGACAAAAGATAAAAAGTACCTTTATGAAACAGAACTTGCCCTCTATAAAACGAATTACTTCGCTTTTCTTCAGTAATATCCATCTCATAATAATTTGGATTTTCCATAATGTTAAAGGAGATAAAACCTGCTTCTCCATCAAAATCTTGAAACACGACATGATGATAAGCTGTAATCTGATGCTCAAACTGAAAATCATCTAATTCCATTAACAGGTTTATACCTTGTTCAAAAAAAGTTAATGGAAAATAAAGATGGCGACCTTGATTTTTGAAGAAAAGACTAGTGTCTGATTGGTCTTCTATTAATCCCTGTAGAAAAACCAAGAGATTTTGGCTACTATTGTCAAACTGACAAAGTTCTATGGCAGTTTCATATGTTTTACCAATCATATATCCTTTATGATTCTCTATAACCTTTAAAAATAAAGGAATGTCACGTATGACATAATATTTTTCAAATGGAGAAGTCCCAATTCTTAAAGTCCAAATAATACGATTGGTCCCTGCTTCTACCTGCCCATCTACAGATATTTGATATATTTTAGGCAAATCAGGAGTTTGGAGCATATCCAAGAACTGTTTCCCAAAAGACACTTGAGTCTCAACTTCTTCTTGTTTTTCCTGTCCAGTCTCTAAATTGATAAAAATTTTACGGCCCTTGTCATCATTTTTAAGATAATGCTCCAAGGCCGCTAAGTGAACACAATAACCTCTTTTTTGAAAAAAGTCACAGCCACAGAAAACCAAATCATCGTCTAAACTATAGCGGATTTCTTCCTCATCTACTCGAGCAAACAGGCGAGTATTTTTCTCTTTGATGATTTGAACCTTTCCAGTTTCATAGAGATGTATTCCTTCAGTACGGATCTTCCCTGGAATCAATTTAGCCATATTTTCCCCTTTACTTTATCTCTTTATTATACCATATTTCTCCCCATGAAAATAGCCTTCTAGGATACTTTAGTCCTAAAAGGCTGGATTTTAAACTTTAGCAAAAGTGGTTACAATTCGTTGACAAACTTCTTCTAAAACCGATATTGGCATGGCCACATTGAGACGAGCATGCTGGGCTCCTTCCTCACCAAAGTCTAAACCTCGGTTTAAGATGACCTTGGCCTCTTGTTTCAATAGTCCATGTAAATCCTCTTCTGACAAGCCATAAGCTGAAAAATCAAGCCACACTAGATAGGTTCCCTGAGGTTTCATGACCTTGATTTTAGTTTCCTTCTCAAATAAATCCACTACATAATTGATGTGATTTTCAATGACTTCTTTGAGTTCTCCTAACCAATCCTTACCATAACGATAAGCCGTTTCTGTCGCTAAATAACCTAATCCTGATATTTCATGATGGTTATTAGCAAGTTGGCGTTTTTGGAAAGCAAGTCTCAACTTGGGATTCTCAATAACGGCATAGGAATTTTTAGTCCCAGCAATGTTGAAGGTCTTAGTAGCGCTACTTAGAATTATAGAGAAATCTTTAAAATCTGGATTAATAGTATTGAAAGGATGGTGCTTGTGACCAAAAAGAGTTAAATCTTGATGAATTTCATCTGCTACCAGCAAAACTCCATGTTTTTGGCAAAGCTGTCCGATTTTCTCCAGTACTTCTTTTTCCCAAACACGTCCACCAGGATTGTGGGGATTGCAAAGTAGATAGAGTTTGACACCATTCTCCACCAAGTCTTTCTCCAATTGCTCAAAGTCAATCTCAAAAAGGCCATCCTTCACAAGGAGAGAGTTGGTGATTAATTTTCGATTATTGAGCTTAATACTCCGGGCAAAAGGCGGATATACCGGTGTGTTAATCAGAACAGCTTCACCTTCTTTGGTATAGGCTTGAATGGCTATTGAAATGGCTGGTACCACTCCCTCGATAAAGACTAGAGCCTCCTTATCGAAAGTGTAACCATGTTGGTTTTCTTCCCAGTCTTGAACTGCTTCAATCAATCCATCACTAGCATAGGTATAGCCATAGACTAATTGCTCTGCATAATCATGAACTGTCTGACGGATCTCAGGTAAGACTTCAAAGTCCATATCAGCAATCCAGGCAGGCAATACTTGACGATCAGTCTCTGCTTCTTTCCATTTATAGGTATGATGTCCAAAACGATTGGGCAAAGTCGTAAAATCATATTTTCCCATAGTCTTATCCTTCCAATGCCTGTCTTAAATCTTCAATCAAGTCCCTTGCATCCTCAATACCAATAGACAAGCGCAAAAGGTCATCTGTTAATCCATAAGAATGACGAACCTCTGCAGGAATGTCTGCATGGGTTTGAGTGGTTGGGTATGTAATTAGACTTTCAACACCACCCAGGCTTTCAGCAAAAGAGAATACTTTCAAAGTGTTTAAGATATGAGGGATTCTTTTTTCATCCGCCACTTTAAAGGAAATCATTCCCCCACGACCTGTATACAAAACTTCTTTGACTGCAGGTGATTGTTCCAAAAAGGCTACGATTTCTTGAGCATTAGCTGTTGAGCGCTCCATACGAAGTGACAATGTTTTAAGACCACGAATCAATTGATAACTATCAAATGGTGACAAAACAGCCCCTGTCGTGTTGAGATTGTAAAAGAGTTTTTCGTACAAATCAGCATTATCTGTCACAACTACACCGGCTAGAACATCATTATGGCCTGCAAGGTATTTTGTCGCTGAATGAAGGACAATATCTGCTCCATCTTCAATTGGACGTTGGTAAATCGGGCTATAGAAGGTATTGTCGACGACAACTTTAGCACCCTTAGCATGAGCTAATTTTGACAATTTTTCAATATCAAATTCCAACATCAAAGGGTTGGTTGGTGTTTCGATATAAAGTACATCCACATCCTTTTCTAGCTCGGCAATTAGCTCTTCTTCTGTGTTGGCATAGGTAAAGTGGAAACGTCCTTCCTGCTCCACTTGATTGAACCAGCGGAAAGAGCCACCGTAAAGGTCACGGACAGCCAAAACCTTGCTTCCTACTGGAAAAACGCTAAAGGCTAACACAATCGCAGACATACCTGAACTAGTCGCCAAAGCATACTTGGCTGATTCAATAGCTGCCAAAACTTCCTCTGCCTTGCTACGAGTTGGGTTTTTGGTGCGTGTATAGTCAAATCCAGTTGATTGACCAAATTCTGGGTGTTGATAGGTCGTTGAAAAGTGAATAGGTGTAACCAAAGCACCTGTTGGCTTATCAGACTTAATACCTGCTTGTGCTAAAATTGTGTTGATGTGAAATGATTTACTCATACAATACCTCCAAATCTATAGTAACTATTGTACCACTTATTTTGGATCGTTCGTTTTCTTGTTTTCAAGAGCTAGTTATAGTTTCAAACTATATAAAAAACGATAACCTCATCAAAGGTTACCGTTTTTAAATTTAGAGTCATTATTTAACGTGTTTAGCTAATTCTTCTTGGGCTTTTTTATTAGATTCTTCTTTTTCTTTCAGCCATTTTTGTCTAGCTTCTTCATACTCAGCCGTTGTGACAACCTTATCTTGCAATTTAACGTATTTGTATGATTCAACACCTTTATTTCCTGCTTGAGAGAAGGCGGCAGAGAATGGTACAGTTCTTCTCAATCCAGGAGTTCCACCTTGAGAAACGTTTGGAAGAGCAAGCGCACTGTCAACTAACCAAGCTTGCGCTTCAGCGTACTTATCATAACGTTTGTTCAAATCTTGTTCAGCATTAGCTTCTTCTAACATCTTAGTATAGATATCTAAACCAACAGCTGTTGCTTTGGCATTTGCTTCTCCTGGTTCTAGACCAAAGTTTTGCAATGAGCCACCACTTGTTAAGCTTAGAGTATCAAGGTAGGTTGATGGATCTTGATAGTCAGGTCCCCAACCACCGTTATAGAGGTCATAGTCTTTTTGCGCTGCTGTATTTGCTAGATAGCCTATACTATCCATTTCTTCTGTAGTTAGCATTTGAATATCAATAACGACATTATCTGCACCTAGGACAGATTCAATAGACTGTTTGAAAGAGCTTGCCTCTTGGACACCCTTCTTAAAGGTTTGGTCAACTGGTAAATCCAAGTGAATTGGGAATTGAACACCTTTGGCTTCCAATTCTTTCTTAGCTTGAGCAAAGACTTCCTTAGCTTTATCAGCATTGTAGTAGGCATCTTGCGCATCATCAAAATTCATATTTTCCCATACTTTACCGTAGTTAACCATCTTAGAAGCAACTACATCACCAAAATCTTTTCCTTCAAGAGTTACAAATGTTGGTGGAACGAGCAAGTTTCTGACAATTTTAGTTGCTCCATCTTCCCCTTGAGATTGGGCACCATAAGCAGTACGGTCATAGGCAAAGTTGATAGCTTGACGGAATGATTTATTCAAAACTGCTTCTTGCTGAGCTGTTTTTTCAGCATCACTTGTTTTTGAAGTGTGGTTATATGATTTTCTATCTAAGTTAAAGTTAAAATAGAAAGAAGTTGCATTTTGCATGCTATAAATGATGTTATCTTTATACTTCTCTTTCACACCTGAGAAGCTTGAGCTATTTGGATAGAGACGAGCAAAGCTATAAACTCCCTCGCTAAAGCTACGAACTAGAGAATCTTGATCACTACCATCATAGTAGGTCAATTTAACTTCATCTACGAATACATTTTTAGCGTCCCAGTAATTTGGATTTTTCTTGTATTCCATGACAGATTTAGAAGTGAAAGATTTGAGAATAAATGGACCGTTGTACAAAAGATTTGCTGGATCCACTTTACCAAAATCATCCCCCTGAGAATTCAAGAAGTCAGCATTAACTGGGAATAGAATGGTTGCAGTTGTTTTTGAGTTCCAATAAGGTTCTGGTTTTGTCAAGGTATATTGAACTGTTTGGTCATCAATAGCCTTAACTCCAACTGTTGAAAAGTCTGTTGTTTTTCCGTTGATATAATCATCCAAACCTGCTACAGAATCTTGTACGAGGTACAAAGCTTCAGATTTTTTATCCGCAGCATATTTCAAACCAGTCACAAAATCTTGAGCAGTTACTGGAGCATACTCTTCACCTTCAGATGTATACCATTTAGCATCCTTACGAAGTTTATAAGTATATGTCAAACCATCTTGGGATACAGTCCAATCTTCTGCCAATGAAGGAATATAGTTTCCATACTGATCATTTTCCATCAAACCATCCACTAAGTTTGTAGCAACATCACCAGTAGTTGCACGGTTTTCTAAGAGATAGTTCAAACTAGAAGGATCGCTTGCGTATACATAGTTGTATACTTTAGAAGAGCTAGTCGAATTACCACAAGCTCCCAGAAGCAAACCAGCACTTAAGACGACGCCTGCTAACGTCAGGTATTTTGCCTTAGACTTTTTCATAAACAGAACCTCCAAATTTAAATATTTGTATCATTATACAGCTAATGTTTTTTTTAGTCAAGTAATTATGCTTAAAATTTTATTTTTTTCTACATTTTTTATATTTTTTTGTATTTTTTTAAGAAAAAAAGAACAATTTAGACTTTTTCACATAAAAAGTTCAAATTGTTCGTTTTATTTATAAACTGTTATGATAATTTTAAGCGTGCACGTAAGCGATCTGCTTTAGCTGGCCCAATGACCTTATCCAAAAGTCGCGTACGTAGACTCAGGATACCATAGACGCCTCCTCCCATAAGGCCAATGATAGCGACATAAACGAAGCTCCATAGACGTCCGGTTGGTTGGAAGAAAAAACCTATTATCCATTGTATGAAAGCAACTAGCAGGAACATCACTACGGTTAGGATAGAAATTAAGATAGTTCGTTTTAGAACAATATTTCGACGGACACCCGTCACCTGGCAAATATCACGGTACATTAATACATTCGGAATAATCAATCCGATTGTTGTAGAAATTAGCGGACCGTAACTGTGGAATAGAGCAATGGCTGGAAATTGTAAGAGCAGCTTTGCAAGCGAACCATAGAAAAAGTATAAAACAGCTTTGCGATTTCGGAACATTGCTTGAAGCATAGGTGACAAGACCATGTACAAACCTAAGATTGTCGACTGTAAGACTGCAAAGACAAATAAGCCCATAGCCAGACTATCTGGTTTACCGTAAAAGACTGTATAAAGGGGGTCACCAACCATGACAACTCCTACTGTAGCAGGAAGTAGGAAGAGAAATAACATGGTGATACTATCTTCAACCAAACGAGAAGCTGCTGGCAAATCACCCTTGACATAGTTTTCTGTCAGAAGTGGTAAGCCTACACTACCAATCGAAACCCCAACCGATATGAGAATCATGGTGATTTTGTTAGGATTGGCAGAGAAATAAGAGAACATAACAACCAAGTCTTCATTGCTATAGTTAGTCAACCAAGTCATGGTATTAATAAAGGTCATCTGGTCTAAAATTTGGAAGAGCTGAATTGCTGATCCTGTTAGGATAAATGGAATAGCTTCCTTAATCGTATCAATCAATAGACGCTTGCTATTTATTTTATCTCTTGTTTCAAAGACTTTTTGTAGCATTCCTTCCTTAAATAGGAAATATAGAAGTACTGCAAAACTCGCAATCATCCCAATAAAGGCCGCAAAAGTAGACTGAGTTACAGCTGCCAGATAATCGCCTGAGCCAAGTTTCATAATGATAAAGGTAGCGAGTAACATCCAAATCACACGAATAACCTGTTCAGCAATCTGACTCATAGCATATGGTTTGAGATTATTCATTCCTTGGAAAAAGCCACGGATGACACTCATGGACGGGAAAATCAAGACCGCCCAAGATAGGCTCTGCATAATTGGGATTAACTCACTTCCAACACCTGAAAGGTCTGCTAACCACGGAGCCATGAAATATAAGATTAGGGCAAAGAAAACACCTAATCCTGTCATGAAACCTAAGAAACTACGAATTAAGGCAAAACTATGCTCTTCCTCATGCATGGTATTATACTTAGCGACTTGCTTTGCGACTGCAACAGGAATACCCGCAGTCGAGATCAATAAGAACCATGCATAAATATTATAGCCCATGGTGAAGAGTCCATTTGCCTTAGCGGCATATGTCCCCATCCAAATATACCATGGAATAATGTAAATAGCCCCGAGCAGGCGGCTGATAAAATTACTAGCCGTTAGCCAAGCAGTGCCTCGTAACATCTGGGCTTGCTGATGATTATTTTCGTTAGACATAGCTTCCTCATTCATTTTTAATCACTAGGAAAAGTTCCTTATCTTCCATTATAAACTTTTCCTTGTTACTTGTAAAATTCAGACTTTCAGTTTACAATAGAAAGTATGATAAAGATTGAAACCGTATTAGATATTTTAAAGAAAGACGATCTCTTCCGTGAGATTATCGACCAAGGACATTACCACTATAATTTTAATGATGTAACTTTTGATAGCATCTGCTACGATAGCCGGAAAGCGAAAGATAATAGCCTCTTTTTTGTAAAAGGAGCTGCTTTCAAGAAGGAATTTCTTCTTTCGGCAATAGAACATGGACTCAGTTGGTATGTAGCGGAGCAGGACTATGAAGTAGATATTCCTGTTATTGTCGTTAACGATATTAAGAAAGCTATGAGTTTGATTGCCATGGAATTTTATGGTAATCCACAGGAAAAACTAAAACTCCTTGCTTTCACTGGTACTAAAGGAAAAACAACAGCTGCTTACTTCGCCTACAACATTCTAAATCAAAAACATTATCCAGCTATGTTATCGACCATGAATACGACCTTGGACGGTAAAACTTTCTTCAAGTCTGCTCTGACAACACCTGAAAGCATCGACCTCTTTGATATGATGGCGCAAGCAGTTGATAATGGAAGAACCCACCTTATTATGGAAGTTTCCAGTCAAGCTTACTTGGTGAAACGAGTCTACGGCCTCACTTTTGATGTAGGTGTGTTCCTCAATATCAGTCCTGACCATATTGGACCTATTGAGCATCCAACTTTTGAAGATTACTTCTACCATAAACGTCTCTTGATGAAAAATAGCCGAGCAGTTGTCATTAATAGCGATATGGACTATTTCTCTGTTCTAAAAGAACAAGTAGAAAATCAAGAACATGACTTCTACGGTAGCCAATCTGATAACCAAATCGAAAACTCCAAAGCCTTTAGCTTCTCAGCTACTGGTAAATTAGTTGGTGATTATGACATCCAGTTGATTGGACATTTTAACCAAGAAAATGCCGTGGCTGCTGGACTTGCCTGCCTTCGTTTAGGTGCTAGTCTTGAAGACATTAAAAAAGGGATTGCTACTACTCGTGTCCCTGGCCGCATGGAGGTTCTCACTCAGAAAAATGGAGCAAAAGTTTTCATCGACTACGCCCACAATGGTGACAGTCTTAAAAAACTAATCTCAGTTGTTGAAACACATCAGACTGGAAAAATTGCTTTAGTACTTGGTTCAACAGGAAACAAGGGAGAAAGCCGTCGTAAGGACTTTGGACTTCTCCTCGATCAACATCCTGAAATTCAAGTATTTCTAACGGCTGACGATCCAAACTATGAAGATCCAATGGCCATTGCAGATGAAATCAGTAGCTTTATCCATCATCCTGTTGAAAAGATTGCTGACCGTGAGCAAGCCATCAAGGCTGCGATGTCTGTTACAAGTCAAGAACTGGATGCTGTCATTATCGCTGGTAAAGGAGCTGACTGCTACCAAATCATCAACGGGATAAAGGAGGACTATCCTGGAGATGCAGCCGTCGCAGAACGTTATCTATAGTAAATTAAAAGAAGGCTAGGAAATTTCCTAGTCTTCTTCTATTATTTTATAAAGATGAGTCTTTCCTTATCAAATTCTACAGCTAACTCATATTTCCCATCTTCATTTTGAACGATGTAGCCTAATAAGACTAGACTATCAACAAAGATATCAGGTCGTTTCTGCATGAGTTGATCTTTTTTGAGGAACTTGAGCAAAAAAGTAGTCATGTACTTGAGAGCATACTCAGGATTGACATCCCCTAAAATTTCATACAATCTCTGCTGTTCTTCCGTCAGTGGATAGTGGAACTTGACCTTGCAAAAGTAATTAGACAAGGTCATCTTTTCCCTTGCAAAATCGGTGTGCTCTTCTAGGATAGCTGCATTTGTTTGATTGCGTAATCCCGTCTGAAAATCTTTCTCCAAGATTTCTTGATAGATGGGACTATCATCTCTTACAAAGACTTCTTGGTCTAGTGCAAGAGATTCTGTAGATTCTAGAAATGGGAGATTGAGATAATAGCGTTTGTTTTCTCTCAAAATCAAACCCGCTTTAATATATTCCTCCAAATACTTGTCAACTAGAACCTCTGGAAACTTAGCCTTAATTTCGCGTAGAATAACTTCATCATGCTGATCAAGATAGTCCACCAAGTCCCTAAAGAATGGCTGCCGTGTCAATCGTGATGGATTAATAATCTGAATCATGAAGATTCCTTTCTTTACATACTAAAAGTAGTGATGCTGCTAATTGACTCGGGTTAGTGCCAGGCTGATTCAGAGGTACAGGAAGCCCCAACTCTCGATAATATTCTCTCCAGAAATCACTGATTTCCTGTATATTATCCCCAAACTTCATGGGAATGGTCTCAAAAATAGGAAGAATGTCTGCGATATATTGGGAACAATAGAGACCCTCCCCATCAGGATAAAAAGAAAAATTATAAGGAGCTCCCAGATGCTGGTCTGCTCTTTTCTTTACCTTTTGAATATCTATCTTTGGATAGCAATAAATATCATACAGATAATCTGGTTCGAAGAAGTCTATTGGCTTTTGATAGATAACGCCAACTTCCCCACTAGCATGATAGACGAAGCCATCCAAAAAAATAGCTACATGGCTATAGTTTCCAGTAGATGCCTGGATAGCCTGTCCTATATCCGAATCATCTTTTACAAAAATTAAGTCGCCATTTTCCAACATACTTCTCTCCTAGCAAAAAAGGAGTCGAAACTCCTTTTTATTACAATGGGTATCCCCATTTTCATTTTAGAATTAAGCATTAAAGCTTTCTGTAAGTTGAGGTACAACTTGTTTCTTACGTGAAACAGCACCTGGAAGGAAAGCGTGGTTGTTTTCAAGTTTGAAGTTGAAAGCTGCTTCTACCTTGTCCATATTAGCACCAAGAGCCAAAATTTCTGAGTTTGAGTTGACGATGTCTGTAATCATCAAGACAAAGTCAGAGTAGCCGTTAGCTGCATTTGCGGCTTGGATAGCTGCTTCGATTTCAGCTTGGTGTGCCAGTACTTCAGTAATATCAACTGTATTCACTTGAGCCACACGGACATTGTTTCCGTTGAGTTCAAATGTCTTCGCATCAATATCAATCAATTCTTCTGCTGACTTGCTTGCCAAGTTTGTACCAGCCTTGAGCATGGCAAGACCGTATTCTTCCAAGTTCACACCAGCCAATTCAGCCAATTCAAGAGCAATGACTTTATCTGATGGGTGAGTGGTTGGAGATTTCAAAAGAAGAGTATCTGAAATTAAACCTGATAGCATCAAACCTGCAATTTCTTTTGGAACAGCTACGCCATGCTCTTTGAACATGCGGTAAACGATAGATGATGCTGATCCAACTGGTTCTAAACGCATGTAAAGTGGGCTTGCAGTTTCAAAGTTAGCCACACGGTGATGATCCACCACACCATAAACTTCAACTTCAGCGATATCTGAAACAGATTGTTGGAATTCATTATGGTCTGTTAAGATAACTTGTTCTGCCCCTTCTGCTTTAGCAGAAGTGATCACGCGCGGTGCTTCAACACCAAAATAGTTCAATACATAGGCTGTTTCTTCATTTGGAGTCCCAAGAGCTACTGCTTCTGTATCCATGCCGTATGCTTCTTTTGCAAGATAAGCAAAGGCTACAGATGACCCGATGGCATCTGAGTCTGGATTTTGGTGACCAAATACTAGAATCTTAGACATGATAATACCTCGTTTCTTTATTCTCTTTATTGTAGCATTTTTTTCGCTTTTTGACAAAAGTAAGAGGAGTCAAAGGACTCCTCATTACAAGTCAAAAGAATCGACTAAATTTCTATTTTGATTCTCTTTGAAATAATTTTCTTTTTGCATACGTGTCTTGCGCTTGAAAAGAGCTTCAGCAGACATGGCCTCTTCCTTACTGTCAAAACCTTCTGCAAATATGAGTTTTACTGGCAATCGAGCTCGTGTATATTTGGCTCCTTTACCGCTATTGTGAACGGCAATCCGTTTCTTGACATCTGTTGTATAGCCTGTATAGTAGGAACCATCACGGCACTCCACCACATACATATAAGCCTTATGATCCATAGTAAATCTCTTGAATTTCTGGTGTATAAGTACCATCACTATTATGAACAATGAGTGGTGGTAAAACCTTAAAGCCACTAGTGGACCCGTCCTTGATAGCTTCAATCAAAAGCATATTGGCTTCCTTTTCCCGTTTAGGATAAACAAATTGCAGACGTTTTGGAGCCAGATTATGCTGTTGGAGAGTAGCTAAGATATCTAATAATCGATCAGGACGATGAACCATAGCCAAACGCCCATTTGATTTGAGAATACTCTGAGCACTACGACAGATTTCCTTAAGATTGGTCGTAATTTCATGCCGAGCTAAAAGATAATGTTCACTTTCGTTCAGATTAGAATTTGGATCCACTTTAAAATAAGGCGGATTGCATAATATTAAATCAACCTTACTCCCCTGAATATAGCTAGGCATATTTTTCAAATCATCACAAATAACCTGTATCTGCTCTTCCAAGCCGTTTAAACGTACTGATCGTTCCGCCATATCAGAAAGCCGTTCCTGAATCTCTACAGATAGAATTTTTGCCTTGGTTCGGCTACTGGCAAAGAGCCCTACAGCACCATTACCTGCACAAAAATCCACCACCAATCCTGTTTTAGGAATTCGGGGGAAGCGTGATAAGAGGACACTATCAACTGAATAGCTAAAAACCTCTCTATTTTGAATGATTTTTATATCTGTTGAGAAGAGTTGATTAATCCTCTCTCCTGGTTTTAATAATTCTTCCATATAAATTAATTCTTCTATAATATGCAGATTGTAAGGAGAATAAAAAGTGCATTATGACTCTTTTTTATTTAGATTAGAAATTGCTTCTCTAGTCCAGATAGGCATCATACGAGCTAAAGGTGCAAATCCGTATTTCACTCGATCACTTGAAAAACGTCTCCGTCTAGGAAGTTGGTGTTTTTCTTCTTCCAAGGTACGAATGGAAAGGCTAGCCTTCCCTGTATATTCATCAAAATCTACCACCTGTACCTGGACTTCATCACCAATTTTTAAAACATCATAAATGTTTTCTATATAGCCAGTTCGAATTTCAGATATATGAATTAACCCTGTAGTACCATTCTCTAATTCTACAAAAGCACCATAGGATTGAATTCCTGTAATTCGCCCTTTTAGCTTATCACCAATTTTCATCTTAATCCTCGATTTCAATCGTTTGAATAACGACATCTTCAACTGGCTTATCCATGGCACCTGTTTCTACACCCGCGATAGCATCTAATACTTCATAAGATGCTTCATCTGCAAGTTGACCGAATACAGTATGACGACGGTCTAGGTGAGGAGTTCCACCTTGTTCTGCATAAATCTCCGCAATTGGTTCTGGCCAGCCACCACGAGCAATTTCTTTCTTAGAATATGGCAAGTGTTGGTTCTGTACGATAAAGAACTGGCTACCGTTGGTATTTGGACCAGCATTGGCCATAGAAAGGGCACCACGGATATTGTAAAGTTCTTCTGAGAATTCATCCTCAAATGATTCGCCGTAGATTGACTCGCCACCCATACCAGTTCCAGTTGGGTCTCCACCTTGAATCATAAAATCTTTAATAATACGGTGGAAAATCACACCGTCATAGTAACCATCTTTTGACAGAGCAATAAAGTTAGCTACTGTTTTTGGTGCGTGATCAGGGAAAAGTTTGATACGCATATCCCCATGATTTGTCTTAATAGTCGCAATTGGACCTTCTACTGCTTCAATGTCTACTTGTGGAAAATGTAATTCTTTTTCTACCATACCGAATCCTTCTAAGGCATTAAAAATGCCATCCTCTTCTAATGTTTTTGTAATATAATCTGCTTTCTCTTTGATTTTGTCATGAGAAACACCCATAGCGACACTAATGCCTGCATAATCAAAGAGTTCTAAATCGTTAAGTCCGTCCCCAAAAACCATAACGTTTTCAGGTTTTAAACCTAATTTGTCTACCACTTTGGCAACTCCAGCTGCCTTAGAAGCAGAAATAGGCACCACATCTGACGAATGTTCATGCCAACGTACCATACGTAAAATCGATGCCAAAGTATCAGGCAAGATCAAATCATCTCCCTGACCCTCAAAGGTCCACATCTGATAAATATCTTCTTTTTGGTAAAAATCAGGGTCCACCTCTAAATCAGGATAAATCGGGTCAATCGCCTGGCTAATCATCTCTGTTCTCCTTGATAGTTTAGCAGCATGACTTCCCACCAAACCATAATCAATCCCAACTTCTTTGGTCCAAGAGATATACTCCTCAACATCTGACTTCTCAATCTGATGCTGATAAATGACCTGACCTTTTTTATCTTCGATATAAGCCCCATTCAAGGTTACAAAGAAGTCAGGCTTGAGATCACGAATCTCTGGAACGACACCAAAAATGCCTCGACCAGTCGCAATTCCTGTCAAGATTCCTTTTTCGCGTAATTGTTTAAAAATCGTTGGAATAATACTAGGAACAAAACCTGTCTTTGAATTTCGTAAAGTATCATCTATATCAAAAAAGATAATTTTAGTTTTCTTAGCCTTGTATCTTAACTTGGCATCCATTATAATACCTCCTTCAATTCACTCTTTCCATTATACCATAAAGTAGAGAAATCCCACATCCCCAATAAAATCCTTGTCTCTTATCCTAATTCCTTTACTAGATACAAAACCAAATCATCATTATTTTGGCTAGTTGCATTCATTTCCAAGGGTTGATTTTGATACCAGACACCTGTCCCATCTGGAATGTAGCCCCGTCTGATATATAATCTCTGGGCAGGGCCATAGCCTAAGTGCAAACCTACACCAAGAGTGACCTTACTCGAAACAAACTTGACTCGTTTTTCTGCTTCTTCTAGCAGTTGATTCCCAATCCCTTGATTTCGAAAAGGCTCAAACACATTAAAATCTGATAACTCTGGATAGACTTCTGCAAAAGGACCATGTTTAGCAGAGGGCAAAATGGTAACGTAGCCCGCTACAACACCATCAATCTCTGCAACTAAGACTTCTCTCTCCCTACTTTCCTGTTCCAGAAAATATCTAGCCAAAATTTCCTCTCTACCAGGCCAACCCTGATTGATTAAACCTTGGGATAGGTGTTTGATATCCGATTCAATCATTTTTCTAATAATAGCGTTTCCCTTCATAAGATACTCCTTTAGAATTACTACTATCATTATAGCACGTTTTAGAGAAAGAAAAAAACCAGCCGGGTCTTGACTCGCTCTCACATTTCAATGCTCGTGAAAAAAAGACCCGTAAGGGTCTTTTCTTTAATCTTCGTTTACGAAAGGCATCAAAGCCATTACGCGAGCGCGTTTGATAGCTGTTGTTACTTTACGTTGGTTTTTAGCTGAAGTTCCTGTTACACGACGAGGAAGGATTTTCCCACGTTCTGAAACGAAACGGCTAAGAAGCTCAGTATCTTTGTAATCAACATATTCAATTTTGTTTGCTGCGATGTAATCAACTTTTTTACGGCGTTTGAATCCGCCACGACGTTGTTGAGCCATGTTTTTTCTCCTTTATAGTATTAATTGTCCATTAGAATGGTAAATCATCATCTGAAATATCCAAAGGATTGGTTGCTCCAAATGGATTCTCATTACGTGAAAAGTCTGGTACTGAATTTGTAGGTGCTGCGTGACTAGCAGTTGGTGCAGAATAAGCTCCACCTGTCTGTCCTTCACGAGCACTACGGCTTTCCAACATTTGGAAATTCTCAGCTACGACCTCTGTCACATAGACACGTTGTCCTTGCTGGTTATCGTAACTACGAGTCTGAATACGGCCTGTAATCCCAACAAGAGAGCCTTTTTTAGCCCAGTTAGCAAGATTTTCAGCCTGTTGGCGCCACATTACGACATTGATAAAATCAGCCTCACGTTCGCCATTTTGACTCTTGAATGTACGGTTTACTGCAAGAGTAAAAGTCGCAACTGCTACATTTGATGGGGTATAACGTAACTCAGCGTCACGTGTCATACGCCCTACAAGTACAACATTGTTAATCATAATTTACCTTCTTACGCGTCAAGTTTGACGATCATGTGACGAAGAATGTCAGCGTTGATTTTTGAAAGACGGTCAAACTCTTTAAGAGCTGCATCGTCGTTTGCTTCAACGTTAACGATATGGTAAAGTCCTTCACGGAAATCTTGGATTTCGTATGCAAGACGACGTTTTTCCCATGCTTTTGATTCAACAACAGTTGCACCGTTGTCAGTCAAGATAGAGTCAAAACGTGCTACCAAAGCGTTTTTCGCTTCTTCTTCAATGTTTGGACGAATGATATAAAGAATTTCGTATTTAGCCATTGATATGTTCCTCCTTTTGGTCTAATGACCCCAAGACTTGGCAAGGGGTAAGTGAGGTTTGCTCACAATAAACTATTATACTAGAAAAAATTTTTTTTGGCAAGTAAAAAAGGTGTTTCTAATTCATTTTTTAAAGCTTTTTAGCAGAAGTTCGAGCTATTTCCTCTACTTGAATATTTTCTGCTTCAAATTTTCCTTTTAGTAATGGAAGATCAACCATTCCATCGATTTGCACCTCAATAATAATTTTACCGTCCTTTCGGGGTACGTTAATAGTATGTGAAATATTAAGATTTTCTTCAACAATCAAAGAAACAATCTTTCCTAGAACTCCTACCTCATTTTCAGTAATGAAACGAACTCGAATTCCTTCTTCTCCATAACCTGAAACCTCTAGAAAAGCTCTAAAAACATCGCGATCTGTAATGACACCATAGAGCTGACCATTATCCATAACTGGAAGAATACCAATTTTATTTTTAAGCATGAGATAGGTTGCATCTTCTAGACTAGCGTAACCTGAAACAGTTATAACATCACGAATCATGACATCTTTTACCTTTGTTTTGTTAAGTAGGTAGTTCATCTCATAGATAGAAAGACTAGTCGCTTTTGAAGGACTAGCTTCAGCGATTGTCCCTTCTGTTACCAAGCCTACTAATTTATCATTCTCAATAACAGGGAGACGGTGCAAGCCTTGTTCGCGCATCAAATCTGCTGCGTGTGCAACAGTTGTATCAGGACTGATATAAACGACCTTGCGTGTCATAAAATCTTTAACTGCCATAGGAAATCTCCTTTATGTTTATAGTTTTATTATACACTTTTTACGGAAAGCTATCAAACGCTTTCATTTCTTTTTCAAAATTCAGAAAAATCTGAAGGACTTTACGAAAAAGAGCTCAACTTAGAGCCCTTAATCTTATACTTATGTAGATTGTATGATTGCTTTGCAATCTTTATCCGCCGACTAAAACAATCCACTGGATTGTTTTAACCACCTAGATATGCTTTTCTGACTTCATCTGATGCTGCGAGTTCTTTTCCTGTTCCTGATAGGACAATCTTTCCTGTTTCAAGAACATATCCTCGGTCAGCGATGGCTAGTGCTTTATTGGCATTTTGTTCAATCAAGAGAACTGTTGTTCCTTGTTTTTGAATATCTTGGATGATATCAAAAATTTCTTGGATAAAGATTGGCGCAAGCCCCATTGATGGTTCATCTAATAAAAGAAGTTTAGGCGTTGACATGAGTGCACGTCCCATGGCAAGCATCTGTTGTTCACCACCAGATAGAGTAGCCGCATCTTGGTTTTTACGTTCTTCTAAACGTGGAAAACGTGAAAAGACTTTTTTCAGATTAGCTTGGTTCTCTTCACGATTTTTCTTAAGAAAAGCTCCCATTTCTAGGTTTTCCATAACAGTCAAACCTGAAAAGACATGACGGCCTTCTGGAACCTGAGAAAGACCTGATGCAACAATTTTCTGAGCTGGTGTCTTTTGAATTTCTTGTCCTAAAAACTCAATTCTACCAGAGCTAGAACGAACTAAACCTGAAAGGGTACGAAGAATGGTTGTTTTCCCAGCTCCATTTGCTCCGATAAGGGATACTACTTCTCCTTCGTTTACTTCAAAACTCACATCACGAACAGCTTGGATCATGCCATAATGCACTGATAGATTTTCAACTTTTAACATAGACATTAGACCTCACCTCCTAGATAAGCTTCGATAACACGTTTATTCGTCTTGATTTCACTAGGTGTTCCATGAGCAATCAAGCGGCCATACTCGAGTACATAGATACGTTCAGTAACGTCCATTACTAAGTTCATATCATGTTCGATAAGCATGATGGTAATTTTGAATTCTTCTTTGATTCGACGAATAAGGTCTGTCAATTCAGCTGTTTCTTGTGGATTCATACCCGCTGCAGGCTCATCCAAAAAGAGGATTTTTGGTTCTGTAGCGAGGGCACGAACGATTTCTAAACGGCGTTGTTGACCATATGCTAAGTTTTTAGCTAAGGTATCAGCATCCCTATCCAAGTCAAAGATTTTAAGTAAATCGATAGCCTTGGCTTTTAATGCTTCTTCATTTTTATAAAATGCCGGCAAGCGTAAGAAACTAGCAAAAACATGTTTTTTATGATGATTGCTAAAAGCAATGAGAACATTGTCTAAGACAGTTAAATCTTTAAAAAGTCGAATATTTTGGAAAGTACGACCTAGACCAAGAGAAGCAATTTTATAGGGTTGCTTGCCATTTAATAAGTGACCATCTAATGTAATTGTTCCTTCACTTGGCTCATAAACACCTGTCAGCAAGTTGAAAAGAGTTGTTTTCCCAGCTCCATTTGGTCCAATCAAGCCGACAAGTTCACCTTCATTTAATTCAAGAGTCACATCTCCAACAGCTGTTAGACCACCAAAATGCTTGGTTAACTGTTTTACTTCAAGTAATGCCATTAGTTTTGTTCCTCCTTCTTAGTTTTTTTAAAGAGACGAGATAGACTTAATTCCCATGTTCCAAGAAGGCCACCTGGTCTGAAAATCATTACAAGCACCAAAGCTAAGGCATAGATAATCATACGAATACTTGCTACATCCTGCAGAATCATATTAATAATTCCCAATACAATAGCTGAAACAATAGCACCTGTAACAGACCCCAAACCACCAAATACAACGATAATCAAGACGTTGATAGAGTTAATAAAGCTGTAATCCTTAGGTACAACAGAACCAATAAATCCGGCCTGAAGAGATCCCGCGATACTTGCAGTCATTGCACCAAAAACAAAAGCGATAATTTTGATTTTTGTTGTATTGACTCCAACTGATTCTGCTGCAATCTCATCTTCACGAACAGCTAGAGTTGAACGGCCAATCGGACTTCGAAGGAAGTTTAGAGTTGCGATGGTGGTGATAACCACAAAGAAGTACACCATTTGCCAATTTGTAAAGTTTGGAATACCCAGAATACCAGCTGCTCCATTAGTAATATCTCCACCGTTGACGATAAAGATACGAATGATTTCAGCAACACCGAGTGTTGCAACTGCTAGATAGTCTCCCTTCAATCGAAGAGTTGGAATCCCAACGACTAAAGCTACTAATCCTGAGATAAGTGCTCCAAGAAGCATAGCACCAAAGAAGGCTCCATAGGTTGGGGATTTAGAACCGATAATAGCTGCTGCATAGGCACCAATAGCCATAAATCCAGCATGACCTAGTGAAAATTGCCCAGAGAAACCAACAATCAGGTTAAGTCCCACTGCTAGAATAATATTGATACCAATTTGTTGTAGGATTTGAATGTAAAAAAGATTTAGGACTCCGGCTGAAACAAGTGCGCTAATCAAGCCATATCCTGCCAACAAAAGGAGCAACCATAGAATATTAATTTTTAAATTATCTTTCATTGTTTACACCTTCTCTTTCACATTCTTACCAAGAATACCTGCCGGACGAACAATCAAGATTAAGAGCAAGATACCGTAAACAATAGCATCGCGGAAATCTGACATTCCAAATGCTGTTGCAAAAGTCTCTAATAATCCGATTACAAATCCTCCAAGAGCTGCACCTGGAATGATTCCAATACCACCTAAAACGGCAGCAACGAAAGATTTAATACCAGGAGTCATCCCCATCAATGGTTCCAATGAATTATAGTAAAGGGCGATAAGGACACCAGCAGCACCAGCTAGAGCTGAACCCAAAGCAAATGTAAAGCTGATTGTACGGTTTACGTTGATTCCCATCAACTGAGCTGCATCACTATCTACTGAAACGGCACGCATGGCTTTCCCCATCTTAGTTTTTTGTACAATGAGTTGCAAAAGAATCATCAATACAAGTGACACACCTAATATCATTAACTGAATATTTGTCAAGCTAATTGGCCCCAAGTCGTAACGGACAGTTTGAATGGCTTGGGGAAAGGCACGTGTATTGGCACCAACGAAATAAACCATCCCGTACTCAAGCAGGAAAGATACCCCAATCGCTGTAATCAGAACTGAGATACGAGTTGAATTTCGTAAAGGTCTATAAGCTAGAAACTCAATAACAACACCCAGAATAGCTGTACCGACCATAGATAGAAGTAGGGCAACAAAGAAATTCAATTGTAGGTAGTTAATCAAGAAATAGCCCATAAAAGCCCCCATCATATAAATATCGCCGTGGGCGAAGTTGATGAGCTTGATAATTCCATAAACCATGGTATATCCAAGGGCTAATAATGCATAAACACTACCCAGGATTAAACCATTAACAAGTTGTTGGAGCATATAGTTCACTCTTTCTAATAATAATTTTTAGGATATAAATTTCTTCTAAAATACCGAAACAGGGAGTGAGTAAAAAGCTCATTCCCCATTCTCGTTATCTTTAATTTATGGTTGTACGACTTCTGCCGCTTCCACTTTACCATTATTCATAGTCATCATGAATGCAGTTTTAACAGTGTTGTGATCTGCATCGAAGCTTGTTTTTCCTGTTACTCCCTCAAAGTCTTTAGTTTTAGCAAGATTATCTTTAAGTTCTACAGATGTTTTAGCACCTTTTGCTGCATTTGCTACAAGGTAAACTGAGTCATATGCAAGAGCTGCAAAAGTTGAAGGCTCTTCATTGTATTTAGCACGGTAAGCTTCTAGGAAGGCTTTTGCCTTATCAGAAACATCTACTGTTGATGAGAAACCAGAGATGAAGTAAATGTTTGATGCTCTTTCTGCTGTTGCTTGTTGAACAAACTCTTCACCATTAAATCCATCACCACCAATGATTGGTTTGTCAATACCCATACCACGAGCTTGGTTTACAATTTTACCTGCTTCAGTGTAGTAACCTGGTAATACGATTGCATCAAATTCTTTATCTTTGATTTTTGTAAGAGCTGCTTGGAAGTCAGTATCTCCTGATACAAATGTTTCATCAGCTACGATTTCACCTTTAAATGATTCACGGAAAGCTTTTGCAACACCTTTAGCATAGTCACTTGAGTTATCAGTATACAAAACAACTTTCTTAGCACTCAATTTATTAGCTACATAGTTTGAGATGATTTTACCTTGGTAGCTATCTTGGAATGTTCCAATAAATAGGAAGTCTTGTCCTTTTGTCAAACCATCTTGAGTAGCACTTGGCGAGATTAATGGCACAGCAGCTTGAGTAGCGTTTGCCACTGCAGCAGCAGTTGCTCCAGAAGTCGCAGGACCTACGATAGCTGCTACTTTTGATTGAGTAACAAGGTTTGTAGAAACAGAAGCCGCTTCAGCAGTTTCAGATTTGTTATCTTTATCTACAACTTCGATTTGTTTTCCATCAACACCACCAGCAGCATTGATTTGATCAACTGCAAGTTGAGCACCCTTTTGTTCAGATGTACCGTAAGCAGCTACTGCTCCAGTCTCCTCAAAGTTGAAACCAATTTTAATAACTTTTTCATCTACTGGGTTACCAGTTGCATTCGATGCTCCTGATTTCACTTCACCACAAGCTGTTAAAACAGCTACACTTGCAAGTGCAACAAGCGATAATGCGAATTTTTTCTTCATAATTTGTCTCCTTCTTAAGTTCATTTTTTATGACATGTTAAGAATATACCGAATTATCAGAAAATTGTCAATACTTTTTTTGTATTTTTTAAATGATAACGTTTTCTTCCTTTCGATAAAGGTTTCCAACAAAAGGAGTTTCTAGTTCTTGAATGTGACAAACTCTTACTTTTTTAATAAATTTTTCTTTTTCTAAACGTTCTACCAATTCAGCTACTTCTTCTGTTGGTACATAAAGCTGTATATAACGACGCTTTTTAGAATGGTAACAGATATCTCCAAAACTTTGGAGTTTTTTTACATCACGATTATAATAAAGATAGACAATCAAACCAGAACGATTCTCTTTTTCAAACATAATATAACTTCCTTTTAAAAATCTTCCTTTTATTATATCAAAAAAAGCAAACTCAGTCGAGTTTGCTTTTAAGGATTATTAGTTCAAAGAATTATTTGCCATAATCTCGTCAATGAAACCATATTCTAAAGTTTCTTGAGCACTCATCCAGTAATCACGTTCAGCATCTCTATGAATTTGTTCAACAGATTTACCAGAATTATCTGCAAGAATTTGCTCCAAAGTTTTACGGGTTTTAAGCAAGTGTTCAGCTGCAATAGCCATATCAGTCTGCTGAGTACCACCACCTGTACCACCCATTGGCTGGTGAATCATATACTCTGCATTTGGAAGCATGAAACGTTTACCTTTAGCACCACTAGATGCAATGACAGTTCCCATTGATGCCGCCATCCCCATGACAATAGTTTGGACATCAGCCTTGATAAAGTTCATGGTGTCAACAATCGCTAAACCAGCTGATACAGAACCTCCAGGAGTGTTCACATAAAGGTAAATATCTTTTGTACTATCTTGAGCATCCAAGAAGAGCAATTGAGCAATGACTGAGTTTGCCATATTGTCTTCGACTGGTCCAGTCAACATGATAATGCGATCCTTAAGAAGTCGTGAGTAAATATCATACGAACGTTCTCCACGACTTGTTTGTTCAATAACTACAGGAATCATTCATTTCTCCTTTTGATCTTTTAAATTTAGTAGTTGTCTACTGACAATGAGGTTATTATACCTCGTTGGTCAAAAAAGGTCAATTTTTTGATGTGTATAATCCTCTTTTTGTGTCCTACTTAGTTCCGAACAAGCGGTCTCCAGCGTCTCCAAGACCTGGAACGATGTAACCATGTTCGTTCAAGCGTTCATCCAAAGCTGCTGTAAAGATTTCTACATCAGGGTGTGCTGCTTGAAGTGCCTTCACACCTTCTGGAGCTGATACAAGGCAGACAAACTTGATGTTTGAAGCCCCACGTTTTTTGAGGGAGTCAACAGCCAAAATTGCTGATCCACCTGTTGCAAGCATAGGATCAACTACAAAAATTTGACGTTGGTCAATATCTTCAGGTAATTTTACCAAGTATTCTACTGGTTGAAGGGTTTCTTCGTCACGGTACATACCAATGTGACCAACTTTTGCTGCTGGAACCAAACTCAATAGTCCATCAACCATACCAATACCTGCACGCAAGATTGGGACAATCGCCAATTTTTTACCAGCCAACTGTTTTTGAACTGTTTTTGTGATCGGTGTTTCGATTTCTACATCTTCAAGTGGAAGATCACGAAGCACTTCATATCCCATCAACATTGCAATCTCGTCTACTAGTTCACGAAAAGCTTTTGTAGAAGTGTCAGTGCGACGCAAGATTGATAATTTGTGTTGAATCAGTGGATGATTAATAACTTCAAGTTTTCCCATTTGTGAGTTCCTTCTTTCAATTTATTCTTCTAATTATATCAAAAAATGGTTCAAAAATCTTTTGAAACCATTCTTTTTTTGATTCTAAATCAAATTTACTTCCCTAATAGCTGACTGAACTGTTTCAAGTGGTAGATGAGTTAATTCCGTCTTTTTTTCTTGATAAAGGTATTGAGCATAATCATCCATACGGTATTGGTTGATATAAACAACACGTTGACAACCTACTTGAAGTAGCTGTTTTGTACAGTTAAGACAAGGAAAATGCGTAACATAGGCAGTAAATCCCTTTGGAATACCTCGTTCAGCCCCTTGTAAAATAGCATTCACCTCAGCATGTAGGGTTCTAACACAATGCCCTTCTATTACAAGACAGTCATGATCAATACAGTGTTCAGTCCCTGAAACAGATCCATTGTAGCCTGTTGAAATCACTTTGTTATCCTTTACAAGAACAACTCCAACTTTTGCACGTTTACAGGTTGATCGATTGGCAATCAATAGGGCTTGTGCTGCAAAATATTCGTCCCAGGCAAGTCTTTTATCTGACATCATATCTCTCCTAATCGTCTATTTTTTAAAAAATGGTAGGCGTAAATCTGCAATTTTTTCAGCAGGCACCTTCATCCCATCCTTGATCCATTTAAACAAGACCGATACGATGGCCGAACTCCAAAATGAATGCAGGTAAGAACTGACACCTTTTGACTTCCCATAGTATTTTTCTAGAAATTCTTGCATAGCTTGCACAAAGATTTTTTCTAAATGATAGTCTAGGGCAAGCTGAATAATTTTGGCTTCTTTCTTGGCCTCTCTAAAGAGGTGAACCCATACGAGATAAAGGTCTGTTTTAACATCGTAATGACTCAATTGCTCCATGATGTTATGGACGCTACGTTTAAAGACACTTTCTAAAATCTCTTCTTTTGAATCATAGTTTCGATAAAAAGCTGCACGAGAAACGCCAGCACGCTTGACTAACTCAGAAATGCTAATCTTAGCCAACTCTTTTTTCTCCAAGAGTTGCAAAAGAGCTGTTTCAATCGCTTCTCTGGTTAGCAAATTAGATTCTTGATTTGATTTTCTTAGGTTTTCAAGCGATTTTTCAGATATTTTACGTTCAGACATAACAATTTCTTTCTACTTGTGACAACAGAGATGTACTACTTTTGTTTCAAGAGCTTTCATGATATAATTGTAAAAAAAGACAGAACCTTTGTCAATGTATAAGTGATAAAGATGGAGAATTTCTATGACTTGGAAGATTGTAGCTGACTCTGGTTGTGATTATCGTCAACTGGAAAAAACTGCTTTTGATACTGAATTTGTCAGTGTTCCCTTAAAGATTCAGGTAGCAGATCAAGTCTTTGTCGATGATGCCAATCTGGATATCGATAAGATGATGGAATCTATGTATGCGACTTCTGAAGCTTCAAAATCAGCCTGCCCTAGTCCTGATGATTACTTACGAGCATTCGAAGGCGCCAAACATATTTTTGTAGTGACTATCACTGGAACTCTCTCTGGTAGCCACAATAGTGCTCAATTAGCTAAGAATATCTATCTCGAAGAACACCCTGATACTCAGATTCATGTTATCGATAGCTTATCAGCTGGTGGGGAAGTTGACCTAATCGTTGAAAAAATCAATGATTTGATCAACCAAGGACTTTCTTTTGAAGAAGTGGTTGAAGTTATTACTACTTACCAAGAAAAAACGAAGTTGTTGTTCGTTCTTGCTAAAGTTGATAACCTGGTTAAAAACGGTCGCTTGAGTAAGCTGATTGGTACAGTTGTCGGGCTCCTCAATATTCGTATGGTTGGGAAAGCAAGCGAAACCGGAACCTTAGAACTCCTCCAAAAGGCTCGTGGTGCTAAAAAATCTCTTCAAGCTGCCTATGAAGAGCTTATCAAAGCTGGCTACGCTGGTGGGCGTATCGTCATGGCTCACCGCAGCAATGAAAAATTCTGCGAACAGCTCTCAGAGCTCTTACGAGAAAAATACCCACAAGCTGACATTAAAATCATCCCAACTTCTGGACTCTGCAGTTTCTATGCGGAAGAAGGTGGGCTCCTCATGGGATACGAAATCAACTAATAAATCTGACAAGAGATGTCTAATCATCTCTTGTTTTTTTATGGTACAATACTCTTATGAAACATTTTGATACTATTGTCATCGGAGGTGGCCCTGCTGGTATGATGGCTACGATTTCCAGTAGCTTTTACGGGCAGAAAACCCTTCTCATTGAAAAAAATCGGAAACTTGGAAAAAAATTAGCTGGAACTGGCGGTGGTCGTTGCAATGTAACTAACAACGGAACTCTAGACGATCTACTAGCTGGAATCCCAGGCAATGGGCGCTTTCTTTATAGCGTCTTCTCCCAGTTTGACAACCATGATATTATTAACTTTTTTACGGAGAATGGAGTCAAACTTAAGGTAGAAGACCACGGCCGTGTCTTTCCGGCCAGCGACAAATCACGGACTATTATTGAAGCTTTGGAAAAGAAAATCAATGAACTTGGTGGGCAAATTGCTACTCAAACGGAGATTGTTTCGGTTAAAAAGATAGACGACCAGTTTGTCCTTAAGTCCGCAGACCAGACCTTCACTTGTGATAAACTCATCGTCACAACTGGTGGCAAATCCTATCCTTCTACTGGTTCGACTGGTTTTGGCCACGAGATTGCTCGTCATTTTAAGCACACCATTACCGAACTTGAGGCTGCTGAAAGTCCCTTATTGACAGATTTTCCTCATAAGGCCTTGCAGGGAATTTCCCTAGATGATGTGACCCTCAGTTATGGCAAGCACGTCATTACTCATGATCTGCTCTTTACCCACTTTGGTTTATCAGGTCCCGCTGCTCTTCGTATGTCTAGTTTTGTCAAGGGTGGTGAAATCCTGTCTTTAGATGTTTTGCCACAACTTTCTGAAGGCGACTTAGTAAATTTTCTAGAAGAAAACCGTGAAAAATCCTTAAAAAATGCCTTGAAACCTTTGTTGCCAGAACGCTTGGCAGAATTCTTGGTGCAAGGCTACCCAGAAAAGGTCAAACAACTAACTGAAAAAGAACGAGACCAACTTATCCACTCTATCAAATCCCTCAAGATTCCTGTGACTGGAAAGATGTCATTGGCTAAATCCTTTGTCACCAAAGGTGGCGTTAGTCTCAAGGAAATCAATCCTAAAACACTGGAAAGCAAATTGGTTCCTGGACTTCACTTTGCTGGCGAGGTACTAGATATCAATGCCCACACAGGTGGCTTTAACATCACTTCTGCCCTCTGTACTGGCTGGGTGGCGGGAAGTCTACATTATGATTAAGAAATACGAAGGAGAAGCCTATGAACAGGAGAGAATCAGTCGAATTTGTCAACATGTGCATGATTAAAAATGGAGACAAGGTTCTTGTCCAAGACCGAGTTAGTCCTGACTGGCCTGGCATTACTTTTCCTGGTGGTCATGTTGAACGTGGCGAATCCTTTGTCGATGCCGTCATTCGTGAAGTGAAGGAAGAAACTGGTCTGACCATTTCTAAGCCTCAACTCTGTGGTATCAAAGATTGGTATGATGACGAGGACTATCGTTATGTTATCCTCTTTTACAAAACAGAACACTTTACTGGTGAGCTCCAATCTTCAGACGAAGGGAAAGTCTGGTGGGAGGATCTTGAAAATCTACCTCATCTAAAACTATCTACTGAGGATATGTCTGACATGCTTCGTATTTTTTTGGAAGAGGACCTCAGTGAGTTCTTCTACTACAAGGACGGTGATGACTGGCTTTATGAGTTGAAGTAAAAAATAGGCTAGGAATTTCCTAGCCTATTTATTCTCCATTTGTCTGAACGTAAGCTGCAATCACATCTGAAGTGTATTGAGCTGTTCCCTTTCCAAACTTGTCAATGTTTTCCTTGAACTCTGGATTATAGACATAGCCTTGGCCGATATAACCGAAGACTTCCATAGAGCAGTCAAATCCATATGTACGAATAGCTTGCAAGAGTTTGCCAGCTTCTTCTTGGTTTTCGGTTGCTGTTGCAGGCAGACCAGCTTGAAGGTTTTGTGCCAAGGCTTGAAAAACTTGGTTGAAGGCGGCTGTGGCCTCGTCTTCACGACCCTTTTGTCGCTCGAGGGCTTGATCCATAACTTCTTGCCCATATTTCTCTATCGCTTCTTGGTGGTATTTTTGATTGTCTTGATAACTAAATCCCGTGAATTTTTCCTCAATGGTCATTTTTCTTTCTCCTTTTTGATCTTGAATAGTTTTTTGCAAGGTAGAAATCAAGGTATCTAGATGTTGCCTTTCTCGAGTTAGGTAATCCAACTGTCTTGCCAAATGTGGTAACAAGTCCGTCTTTTCTTCCTTCAATAGCTCTGCTATTTTTTCTAAAGAAAAGCCTAGATACTTGTAATAGAGGATAACCTGAAGTCGTTCTAAATCCTCTTGACTATAGGTTCGATAGCCATTTTCTGATTTTAACGGAACCAAGAGTCCTATCTTATCATAATGGTAGAGGGTCTTGACGGAGACACCTGAAAGTTGCGCAGCTTCTTTGATATGGTACATGATTTCCTCCTCACATGAATAGTATATCCCCTTACCTTAGGGTAGAGTCAAGTATTTTATCATATTTTTTATGAAAACATGAAAATCGCTTTCTTGACAGGCTTCAGAAAACATGATAGGATAATCAAGTCTATCAATCAAATAAAAGGCTCTTAAAGAGCAATTGTGAGAGGGCTATTTGACAACTCAAGTAGCCTTTTCTTATTTTAAAAATAGATTGGAGTTTTAACGATGTCTGAAAAATCGCAATGGGGATCAAAACTGGGCTTCATCCTTGCATCTGCTGGTTCTGCTATTGGTCTTGGAGCTGTTTGGAAGTTCCCTTATATGACCGCTGCCAATGGTGGGGGAGGATTTTTACTGGTCTTTCTTATCTCGACAATTTTAATTGGTTTCCCTCTTCTACTGGCTGAGTTTGCCCTTGGTCGAAGCGCTGGCGTGTCAGCAATCAAAACCTTTGGCAAGCTTGGAAACAATCAAAAGTACAACTTTATTGGTTGGATTGGTGCCTTTGCTCTTTTCATCCTTCTCTCATTTTATAGTGTCATTGGGGGTTGGATTCTGGTATACTTTGGTATCGAGATTGGAAGATTATTCCACCTAATCGGAAATGGAGATTATGCCCAGCAATTCTCGTCCATCATTTCTAATCCAGTTATTGCTTTAGGAGCCCAAGCAGCCTTTATCTTCTTGAACATTTTCATTGTTTCACACGGCGTTCAAAAAGGTATTGAAAGAGCATCAAAGGTTATGATGCCCCTACTTTTTATCATCTTTGTCATTATTATCGGGCGTTCTCTTAGCTTGCCAAATGCTATGGAAGGCGTCGTTTACTTCCTCAAACCTGACTTTTCAAAACTAACAAGTGCTGGACTTCTCTATGCACTTGGTCAATCTTTCTTTGCCCTATCCCTTGGAGTTACAGCCATGCTGACCTACGCTTCCTACCTAGACAAAAAGACTAAGCTGGTCCAATCAGGAATTTCCATCGTAGCCTTGAACATCTCTGTATCGATCATGGCTGGACTTGCGATTTTCCCTGCTATGTCAGCCTTTAATATCCAATCTGAAGGTGGACCAAGTCTCCTCTTTATTGTTTTGCCGCAACTCTTTGACAATATGCCTTTTGGTACTATTTTCTATATTCTCTTTCTCTTGCTTTTCCTCTTTGCAACGATAACTTCCTCAGTCGTTATGCTTGAAATCAATGTTGGTAACATCACCAACCAAGACAATCGTAAGCGTGCCAAATGGAGTATGATTTTAGGTGTTTTAACTTTTGTATTTGGTATCCCTTCTGCCCTATCCTATGGTCTTATGGCTGATGTCCATATCTTCGGAAAGACCTTCTTTGACGCCATGGATTTCTTGGTTTCCAACCTCCTCATGCCTTTCGGTGCTCTCTGCTTGTCTCTTTTTACAGGCTATATTTTCAAGAAAACACTGGCAATGGAGGAACTTCATCTTGATGAAACACCTTGGAAACAAGGACTTTTCCAAGTCTGGCTTTTCCTTCTTCGTTTCATCATTCCAATTATGATCATCGTGGTCTTTATCGCCCAATTTATGTAAATACAAAAAAGGACTTGAGAATATCTCTCAAGTCTTTTCTTTTTATGGATGGCTTACAATCAATTCTAGACCTTGCCCTTCCAAGGTCCAAGCTTCAACATCACTTGGTAAGATAAAGTGACTACCTTTTTGAATTGGATAATCTTTTCCGTCCACAGTCAGTTTCCCTTGACCAGCCAAAACGCTGAACAAGCTGTAATCAGCTGTCTTCTCAAATTCAACTTTTCCTGTGATTCCCCACTTGTAAACAGCAAAGAAATCATTAGAAACAAGTATAGTTGAACGCAAATCATCTGCTTTGACAGTCACAGGACGACTATTTGCAGGCTCACCAATATTCAAAACGTCGATTGATTTTTCAAGATGAAGTTCACGCAAGTTGCCATTATCATCCTTGCGGTCAAAGTCATAGACACGGTAAGTTGTATCACTAGACTGTTGCGTTTCAAGAATCAAGATGCCTGCCCCAATAGCGTGCATAGTTCCACTTGGTACATAGAAGAAATCTCCGGCCTTAACAGGTACCTTTGTCAGCAAGGCATCCCAGTTCTTGTCTTCGATTTGCTGGCGGAGTTCTTCTTTTGACTTAGCATTGTGACCGTAAATAATCTCTGAGCCTTCATCTGCAGCGATGATATACCAACATTCTGTTTTTCCAAGTTCGCCTTCGTGCTCTAGTCCATAAGCATCGTCTGGGTGAACTTGAACACTGAGCCAATCATTGGCATCTAAGATTTTAGTCAAGAGTGGAAATACTGGTTCTGGACGGTTGCCAAACAACTCACGGTGTTCTGCATACAAAGTAGAGAGATCTGTTCCTTCATAGCGGCCATTGGCTACCTTAGACACTCCATTTGGATGAGCTGAGATTGCCCAATATTCTCCGATTTTTTCACTAGGAATGTCGTAACCAAACTCATCACGTAGTTTAGTCCCACCCCAGATTTTTTCTTGCATTACAGAATTTAAAAATAACGGTTCTGACATCTTGATCTCCTGTCTGATTTTTCTCCCTTCATTATAGCAAAAAAAGAGTTCCAGTTGAACTCTTTTTCATATCTTATAAAGTAGGGAGAAGATTTTATAAAAATAGTAACGATATGGTTTTCATACTTTTGAAAAATCTACAAGAAACTCTTAGTTCATAAGATTTGGAAGAATAAACACCGTAAAGAAAGCCATGGCAATCATCATAAATACAAACAGGTAGACAGAATATTTGAACAACCATGTAAAACGACCTGGTTTTAGAGGCCTTGCTACGTAGGAATATTTGGGTTTTTTAGGGTCATAATAAACAGCAACCTTACTACCCACTGGAAAATACTCTTCTAAAGGTGATTTGGTTAAAGATATGAAACTGTTCCTATAAATTTTATATCTTAAAACCTGAGGAATTTCCCCATCTTCAAAATTGTCCATTTTGACATCAGATACGATTGAACCTAAGGGAGTACTGATTGTATTTGAAATAGCAGATCGAAATTTTGGCCCGACGACCTTATATAGGTTCCCATCAACAGTGTACTCAACCACTGGAAGGCTAATTCCGTTATAAAGAGCATAGGAATATCGGATAATAACTCCTTCCGTTTTTTCGGTGCATCTCTTGGCATTTCTATAATTACTTAAGATAAAATAGTCAAACATAAAATAGGTAAAGACAGCAAAGCCTAAATCCATTAAACCAAATAATAAAAAGAAACTTATTGGCATATTTTTCTCCTTCAAATATTCTAATGAGTCTATTTTAACAGAAAAGATTGGGGAAAAAAAGACCGGATTGCTCCGATCTTTTAATAGTTCATATTCTCACATTCTGTTTTAAGAATCATTAAGGTTAACTTCAAATGACTAAGCGCCCTTATTTCATTCTATAAAAATCAATTACTAGACCAGCAGGACCTTTAACTAATAAGGACTCTGTTCCCCAATCCGTTTCACAAGGACCGTGTAAAATCTCGACACCAATCTCTTTTAACCGCTTTTGGTTCTGGTCGACATCCTCAACCTCAATGTGTAGAATGATTCCTGACTGAAAATTTTCCAAAG
This sequence comes from Streptococcus timonensis, assembly GCF_900095845.1. Lineage (GTDB taxonomy): Bacteria > Bacillota > Bacilli > Lactobacillales > Streptococcaceae > Streptococcus > Streptococcus timonensis. The sequence continues at coordinate 338,211 of NZ_FMIX01000004.1, read as the reverse complement.
GAATCAAATGATTTTGGGATAACATAAGACAGTGACTGCCAATCGTGAACTGAGCAAAACAGTTATCAACATAGTCCGCCTTTTTATCCAAGATACTCTCTAATTCAGCACAGACCTGGGGAACTTCTGACACGATAATATCTAATTGATTTAAATTCATTTACTGTCCTCCACAAAAAGACCGGATTGCTCCGATCTTTTAAGTTTCTCTCTATGAAAATCAATGCATAAAATCTACAATGTTTACTTTTGATTTTCGACGAGAGGAATTATTTAATTGCGCGTGATTGCAACCCTTCTTCTTCCAAGAAGAGGCGGAATGGTACAAGCTCTTCAGCTTCGTATTTTTCTTTGAAGGCTTTGATTGCTTCTTCTGAGTGTTGTTTTGGATCCAACTCCAGTACTTCTACTGGAAGTGGACGGTGTTGAGTGATACGGGCATCGATGACAACTGTTTTACCTTCTTTGTTCAATTTAACAGCTTCTGCAACGACTGCATCGATATCTTCGATACGGTTTACAGTGAACCCTACAGCACCTTGCGCTTCAGCGATTTTCGCATAGTCAGCATTAGGGAAGTCACAACCAAACAAGTGTTTGTTTGTGTCTTGGTATTTGTCCTTGATGAAGGCATATTCACCATTTGAGAAGACCACGTTAATAACTGGAAGGTTGTATTGAACGTTGGTGATCACGTCTGGGTAGCACATGTTGAATGCACCATCACCCATGATGTTCCATACTTGGCGATCTGGATTGTCTTTCTTAGCAGCAATACCACCAGGAAGGGCGATACCCATTGTCGCAAAGAGTGGAGATGTACGCCACATGTTCTTAGGTGTCATGTGAAGGTGACGAGTTGATGTTTGAGTAGAGTCACCGACGTCGATTGAGTAGATAGCGTCTTGATCAGCGTATTTGTTGATAGCGTTGTAAACTTGGTAAAATTGAAGCGCACCCTCAGTTTTACCTTCAAGTTTGTTCATGTAATCGCGCCAGTTTTGGTTGTTCTTCACGTTTGCACGCCACCATGGAGTAGACTCAACTGGGTTTACTTTATCAAGGATAGCTTTAGCTGCTTGACCTGCATCACCAAGGATTGAAGCGTCAAGGGCGTGACGTTTACCAAGTTTGTATGGGTCGATATCCACTTGGATGAATTTTTCAGTGTTTTTGAATGCTTGGTAAACTTCAGCAAATGGGAAGTTTGATCCAAGGAAAAGAACTGTGTCTGCTTCAAAGACCACTTCGTTGGCTGGTTTCCAACCAACACGGTAAGCAGAACCTGTCAAACCTTCGTAGTTCCATTCGAAAGCTTCGAAGTTTTTACCAGTTGTGATGATTGGGGCTTTGATTTTACGTGACAATTCAGTGATTACTTCACCAGCTTTAACACCACCGTAACCAGCGTAGATAACTGGACGTTCAGCATTGTTCAAAATTTCAACAGCTTTGTCGATTTCAACTTCGTTCAAAGCAGGAGCGATGAATGAACGCTCGTATGAACCTGAACCGTAGTATGAGTTTTCGTCGATTTCTTGGAAACCAAAGTTTACTGGAATTTCAACGACAGCTGGACCTTTTTTAGAAACGGCAGCACGGCAAGCTTCGTCAATCACTTTTGGCAATTGCTCTGCGTAAGCTACACGTTTGTTGTAAACAGCGATACCGTTGTACATTGGATTTTGGTTCAATTCTTGAAAGGCATCCATGTTCAATTCGTTAACTGGACGTGATCCAAGGATAGCAAGGAATGGAGTGTTATCCATAGCTGCATCGTAAACACCGTTGATCAAGTGAGTTGCACCAGGTCCACCTGAACCAACTGCAACACCGATAGATCCGCCAAATTTAGCCTGCATAACCGCTGCAAGAGCACCTGTTTCTTCGTGGCGAACTTGCAAGAAACGGATATCTTTGTCTTCAGCCAAAGCGTCCATCAATGAGCTGAGTGTTCCTGATGGGATACCGTAGATAGTGTCTACGCCCCATGTTTTCAATACGTTGAGCATTGCTGCAGATGCAGTAATTTTCCCTTGAGTCATAATGATAACTCTCCTTCAAAATAATTTCATATATTTACAAAAAACGCTTTTATATAGTAATTGAAAACGATTCTGTAAATTTACAATCCTAATTTATCATATTTGATTTTAGATTTCTAAGTATATGCTCAGAATACTCCATTCTCTATTACAGTACAGTTTGAAAGCGTTTTGAAAATCTGTTTTAGAATAGCAAAAAAAGCGGTTAAGACCGCCTTTTTATACTCAATGAAAATCAAAGAGCAAACTAGGAAGCTAGCCGCAGGCTGTACTTGAGTACGGCAAGGTGAAGCTGACGTGGTTTGAATTTGATTTTCGAAGAGTATTAATCGACTTTAGTAAAATTAAGCATAAGAGAGCTGATTAAAACAGAGACTGAACTAAAGGCCATGGCCAATCCTGCAAGTTCTGGATTGAGTACCAAACCAAGACCAGAAAACACTCCTGCTGCAATCGGAATACCAATGAGGTTATAGATAGAAGCCCAGAAAAGATTGAGTAGAATTCGATTAAAGGTCTTCTTACTCATATCAAAAGCACGTGCCAATCCTAGTAAATTGTTGGTTGTAAGGACAAGATCTGCTGATTCGATAGCAATATCTGTACCAGAGCCCATGGCAATTCCGACATCCGCTACACTGAGGGCTGGCGCATCATTGATGCCATCTCCAACAAAGGCCAATTTGCCATTCTTTTGAAGTTTGTGAATTTCATGTGCCTTTTCCTCTGGCAAGACATTTGCGATCACTTCTTCGATTCCAATTTGCTCTGCAATCGCATGCGCTACTCCAGCATTATCTCCGGTAAGCATGACCGTTCTAAGGTCACGTTTTTTCAATTTAGCAATAGCTTCTTTGGCATTTTCCTTAGGGACATCCTGCAAGGCAATTAAGCCTTTTAACTGACCATCCACGGATAAGAAGACAACTGTTTTTGCTTCTTTCTCAAGCAAATCAAATCGTTTTTGATAATCATGTGGAATAGCAAGATCATCTAAGAGTTTGGCATTCCCAAGCAAGACTTGTTTACTATTTATAATCCCAGTCACACCTTTTCCATGCAAGGCTTGAAAGTTTTCCACTGGGTAAAGGCTAATTCCTAGTTCAGATGCACGATTAACAATAGCTTGAGCTAGCGGGTGTTGAGATACATCTTCCAGTGAAGCAGCCAAACTTAGCACTTCTCTTTCATCACCAATAACATCTGTCACTACTGGCTTTCCTTCGGTCAAGGTTCCTGTCTTGTCAAAAACAACCGTTTGGACTTTTTGGATTTCCTGTAAAACTGTACCATTTTTGAGAAGAATCCCCATCTTGGCACTTCGTCCTGTTCCAACCATGAGGGCTGTCGGTGTCGCGAGTCCTAGTGCACAAGGACAGGCAATTATCAAAACAGCAACTCCGTAGAGAAGTGACGTCACAAAGCTTTCTCCTAGGAAAACAAACCAGATCCAAAAAGTAAGAAGCCCTAAAATGACAACTGCTGGTACAAAAATCCCAGAAATCTTGTCGGTCAAATCTTGAATAGGAGCACGACTCGTTTGCGCTTTTTTCACAAAGTCCACAATCTGAGCCAACATAGTCTCAGAACCAACTTTTTCAGCTCTAAAGATGATCGTACCACTATTATTGATGGTTGAACCAATGACAGCATCTCCAACTGATTTATCGACTGGAATACTTTCCCCAGTCACCATTGATTCATCAATACTCGTTTCACCTTCTAACACAGTCCCATCAACGGCAATTTTTTCACCTGGTCGAACGCGAATTAAATCGCCAACTTTGACCTGTTCTAGAGGTATTTGAACATAAACATCATCACGCAAAACCTCTGCTGTTTTTGCTTGTAGGTCTAATAATTTTTCGACTGCTTGCGAAGCATTTTTACGCATACGTTCTTCAAAAACTGCACCTAAAAGAACGAAGAAGAGGATAAATCCAGCACTTTCAAAATATACTGGTAGGCCTGCAAAGAGAGCGAATAGACTGTAGACATAGGCTACCAAGGTTCCAAGAGCTACCAAGGTATCCATGTTGGCATTATGTTTTTTAAAGCTAGCCCAGGCGCTTCTGATATATGGAACTCCAGCTACCAGCATAATGGGTGTCGTAGCTAAGAAGGTTCCCCAGTGCATGACTGGGTGACTGATACTGCCAGTCAGCATACCAAGCATGAGGAGGACTAATGGTAGGGTAAAAATGCTGGTAATCCAAAAACGTTGTAAAAGACTGAGAGACTTTTTGGTTTTTTCAACAACGATGTAGGTCCCCTTTTGCATCTTCATGCCACATGAAAATTCATGCTCACCCAAGTCTTGAGGAGTAAAGCGAATGACTTTTTCCTCATCTTGAGCAATTGGTTCTAAAATCCCTTCTTCTTCGAAAAGAATTTCTTTATAACAGTTTGATGGTGTCACACGATGAAAGGTAATCTCAGCAGGAATTCCTTTTTGGAGTTGAATATGGGCTGGATGGTAGCCTTTTTCTGCTGTGATACGGATTTTTTGAACACCATTTTCAATACTTGATTTCACAATTTCTGTCATATCATTCTCCTATTCTACAATCATCTTACCGTGCATCATGTTCATGCCACAAGAGAAACCATATTCTCCTGCTTCTTCAGGAGTGATTTCAACCACATATTGGTCTCCCATAGGCAGATCTGCATGCACACCAAAGTCTGGGAAAACGATTTGGTCTAAGCAAGGTGAAGGGTCTTTTCTATCGAAAATAATACGAGCTGGTTGCGATTTTTTGAGGATAATAGTTTCTGGAGTGTATCCCCCCATGACTTCCACTCGAATTTCTTGATAGCCATTCTTTTGTTGAGCTTTTTTAGCATCTTCTTGCGGTTTTTTGAAAAACCAAAAGAGGATAAAAGCAATCATTCCTAAAATAACAATAGATACAAATAGATTTAACATCGCGTCTCCTTTACATACAATTACATCTTACTTCTGTTACAGCACTTGCTTTTTTCTTTGAAATCACTTCCTCCAAGCCTTCCAGGTCAGCTAGGGTAAAGTCACATTCTTTGATCAAATTAGCAAGTAACTGCTTCATCCTGCGGGAACAAACCTTGTCTTTGATATCCTTGACAAGTAACTTCTTGCTATCTTCCTGTGTCAACAGGGCTGAATAGATAAAGGACTTGCCCTGCTTTTCCCGAGTCAAACATTCTTTTTCCACCAAGCGGGCTAAGAGTGTCTGAATCGTGGACTTAGACCAGCTAAACCTTTTCTCTAATACTTTTATGAGATCAGTACTAGTCTGCTCCCCCTGCATCCAGATAATCTTCATGACCTGCCATTCTGCATCCGAAATCTGCATTGCTATCCCTCCAAAGTCTACATTTGTCAATTATAAGTATACTCTCAAAATCTACATTTGTCAACTAAATTTCCTAAAAATTTTTTAAATAGTTTAAAATGTATTAAAATTTTTTCTTATATACTCGTTAAGTTCACTTTTTAAACTCTCTTTCACGTTTACAAAGACAGTACTCAAAAACCTCCACTTGAAGTGGAGGTTTGTTTTACTACTAATACAATTTTAAATCATGTGAATCAGCTGGGAAACTTGGATCATAGGGATTGTGACGAAGCTTGAATCGTTTCACATCTTCAATTGTCTGTGTTCCAGATAACTGCATAACTGTCTTCAATTCATCATTCAAATGTTCAAAGACTTGGCGTACACCAACACTACCACCAAGGGCTAAACCATAAATAACAGGTCGTCCAATGGCTACTAAGTCAGCTCCAGAAGCCAAGGCTTTAAAGACGTGCTGACCACGACGAATACCAGAGTCAAAAACGATTGGCACACGTTTATTTACTGCTTCAGCCACTTCTTGTAGCGAGTCAAAAGCAGCCGGTCCACCATCAATCTGTCGACCACCGTGGTTGGTTACCCAAATACCTGAAGCCCCTGCATCCAGTGAGCGCTCAACGTCTTCTCGGCATTGTGGACCTTTGACATAAACAGGAAGTCCTGAGTATTCTACGATAAACTCTACATCTCGTGGAGATAGGCGTTGTTTGGCTGATTTATAGACATAGTCCATTGACTTACCAGCACCTTGAGGTAGGTATTCTTCTACGATAGGCATGCCAACTGGGAACACAAAACCGTTGCGTTTGTCTACCTCACGGTTACCTCCTACTGTCGCATCGGCAGTCAAGACAATAGCCTTATAACCTTCTGCCTTGACGCGATCCATAATGTGACGGTTAATGCCATTATCTTTACTAAAGTAGAATTGGAACCAATGAGGTGTACCTTGAAGGGCTTGAGAAATTTCTGGCAGGTCAACTGTTGAGTAGGAACTAGTTGTATAGAGTGAACCGAACTCGTGTACTCCACGCGCAGTCGCAACTTCTCCTTGCTCATTAGCTAGTTTATGGGCTGCAACAGGTGCCATAATGATTGGTGAAGATAGTTTTTCACCATCAAATTCAATCTCTGTGCTTGGATTTTCCACATCACATAAAGTCCGAGGAACAATGAGTTTGTGGTTAAAAGCTCGGATATTCTCTCTCAAAGTAAAAGTGTCCTCTGCACCACTTGCAATATACCCAAAAGAAGCTTTGGGAATAACTTGTTGGGCCATAGGCTCCAAATCATAGGTATTTATAAAATCTACAGGTCCTTCTGCATTGCTTGTTTTATATGACATCAATAGTCCTCCTTAAACGTAAACGTTTACTTTTGTTTACTAGAATAGTTTAAAACTTTTTCATGATGTTTTCAAAAAATTTGTCTGTACTTTTCATCATAAAGGTAAACAGATTAAGAACTAGAAGTTAAAGATGATACAGATTCACTCCCCTATCCTACCCTAAACAGAGGCTATGGTTATAAACCTTCCATTAAATAAAAAACTCAGGTAGTTCTAAGAATACCTGAGTGTTTATCTATTTATACATTTTGCCAATTTTCTTGGTCTTCTTTAAAGCGTTTTAGGAGGTCAAGTCCTTCTGGTGTGATGTAACCTTCTTCTTGGGCTAGGTGGATAAGCTCACTGTAGTTTGAAAGTGTCACCAGTTTGACACCAGCATCTGCAAAGTTTTTATCTGCTTTTGGTAATTGATAGCTGAAAATGGCAACAACACCAAGAACATCTGCTCCTTCGCGTTTGGCAGCTGCAACAGCTTCAAGCACAGAGCCCCCAGTTGAAATCAAATCTTCAACAACAACCATTTTTTGGCCTTGGGCTACACGGCCTTCGATTTGGTTTCCAGCTCCATGGTCTTTTGGTTTGCTACGGATGTAAGCAAATGGCAGGTTCATCTTGTCAGCTATAATGGCACCATGAGGAATACCTGCAGTCGCTGTTCCTGCAATCACTTCTACCTCAGGGAATTCTGCCTTGATGACCTCCACAAAACCATTCTCAATCAAGGTACGTGTTTCTGGATAAGCAAGCGTCACACGATTGTCTGTATAAATCGGTGATTTAATGCCCGATGCCCAAGTGAAGGGCTCTTCTGGTTTGAGGTATACGGCTTGAATTTTCAATAGATGGCTAGCAATGTCTTTTGCAAGTGTCATGGGTTTCTCCTTTGTATTTTAAACTTTATTCTTATTTCCAGTCTCGTGTCCACTCATCCTTGATAGCTTGATAAGCTGCTACTGGATCATCGGTTTGAGTGATTGGGCGTCCGACAACGATATAGTCACTGCCTATTTGATAAGCATCTGCTGGTGTCATGACTCGTTTTTGGTCCCCAAGAGCAGCTCCTGATGGACGGATGCCAGGTGTCAAACAGATAAAGTCTTGACTGGTAGCTTCCTTGATGAGTTTGACTTCCTGAGCTGAACAAACAACTCCATCCAAGCCTGCTTCAGCAGTCTTTTTGGCATAATGAATGACAGATTCTTGAAGACTGGTTTGGATATTTTGAAAGTCTCTCATTTGCTCTTCAGAAGTTGAAGTCAACTGTGTAACAGCAATCAATTTGGCTTCTTTCCCAAGGCCTTCACGCGCAGCCTTCATCATTTCAACACCACCAGCTGCGTGGACATTGGTCATATCAACTCCTAAATCAGATAAAACTCTCATAGCCGATTTTACTGTGTTAGGAATATCATGAAGTTTTAAATCTAAAAAGACACTATGCCCCAATTTCTTCAGATATCGTACAACCTCAGGACCAGCTGAGTAGTAAAGTTCCATTCCAACTTTCAAATACAGTTTTTCCTCACTAGGAAAGAGTTCCAAAAAATCTTTAACTTCTTTAAAAGTTGGAAAATCCAGAGCAATGACTGGGCGACTTTCTCGCATATCTTTCTCCTTTTGCTTTATTTCAAATCCAGTTAATTCCTTTGGTAAATAATACAAAAAAGGAACCTGCCTACAGCAAGGTTCCACGAAAATTGGGTAGTCTCCACCCTTTCACCGTCTAACCTTAGCTGCCTCTCTGGACTGCTTTAAAGGTTTTTTACTATTCTATTATTTAAAGCGGTACTTGTCAAGTAAAAACCAGTAACTGAACGAATCATCTGAAACTTAGCGACTCTGTGTTGTTCGAGTCGTCTGTGTTGTTTGATCTTGATTTCCTTGCTCAGCTTGTTTTTTCTTCTCTTCTTCCTGCTTCTTCTTTTCCTCTTCTTTGGCTTTGACTCTTTCGTCATCCAGAGCCTTATCCACTAGACTATAGCTATAGATACCGACCTCCATGTCAATACCGCTAGGAACTGTCAACTGTGGTTTTATCTTACTATAGTAAGGTAATTTCTTCCCTAGTTCTGATAATGGCACCAAAATCTCGTCTGTATCATACATGGTAATCTTTAGAAGGTCACTTGTTACCTTACTTGGTGCAAGTTCAATCTTCTCAATCTCTTGCTTAATTTCTGGACTAACTTCATTTAGCTGAGAAATTAAGGTTTTAATCTGTTCCTCATCGTTAAATAAAACAGATATATATTTCTCAGGTAAGTTGTCAGAACTAACGGCAGTTGATTCGATGCTTCCACTAGATAAGATTGGGTAATAGCTATCTCCAGAAACAGAGTAGGCTACAATCTCAAATTCCTTCACTTCAATGGTGAAGTGAACTGGAAATTGATAAGTTATCTTAGCAGATTCAATCCAGTGATTTGATTTGACCATTTCAGCATGCTTATCTTTATTTAGAATCAAACTAATAGTATAGTCACTGTCACGAATTCCTGAAGCCTCTTTTATCTGTTCAGCATTCGTTTGGACTGTACCTGTTACCTCAATTTGTTTAAGGGTAGCAAAAGGAGTCAGAAGGTAAATTGATAAGAACAAGATCAAAAAGCTCGGAACTAAAATAGAAACTGCACGCCAAATATGAACAGACCGAATTGGAGGTTTAGGAGTTTTGGGCTTCTTTTCTTTCTTAACTTTAGATCTTTTTTCTTTATCCTTATCTTTACTACTTGAATCTATTGAAGATGTCTTTTCTGTATCAGTCTGTTCCTCTTGTTTTTCTTGAACATCACTGGTATCAGAAGCTTCTTCCTTTTCAGATTCCGTATCGCTTTCTGGTCCAGAATCAACATCGGCTTCTTCATCCGAATCTGTGTCAGCTGTATTTTCAGCGTTTTTTGCTTCCTCTTCAGCCTTTTTTTGAAGATACTCTTGATGTTGCTTTTGCCATTCTGATAATTCTTGATCGCTCTCCTCAGAAGAAGATGGCGCTTTTTTTTCCTCTGCGCTTGCTTCAACTTCTTTTTGTTTAGCCTCTTCTTCAGCTTTCTTTTGAAGATACTCTTGATTTCGTTTTTGCCACTCTGACAATTCCTTGTCAGGAGTTTGTTTTTTCTTTTTTTCCTTTGACATCAATTTTCCTTATGATAAATCTTTTTTAAGCAGCTCATAAAAATCCGCCACAGATTTTAATTCATGAGAATCCCTCATCGTATTTTGATAGATTTCTTTGTTATTTAGAAGTAGAGTTACTTTTTCTTCCAAGTTAGATAAATTCAAGTCACTTTCTTGTAACTCTTCTGCATATCCTTTTTTCACAAAGTAAGCTGCATTTTCAATCTGGTCGCCACGACTGGCTTCGCGACCAAGTGGCACAATAACATGCAATTTAGCCATAGCTAACAGCTCAAAAATCGTATTGGCACCACCACGAGTAATGACAACATCAGCCATATTCATGAGTGGTTGATAGAGTTTAGTGACATAATCAACTCGATAGAGATTTTTGCTCAGTTCATTCAAGCTAGAATCTCCAGTAAGGTTAATAATATTATAGCGACTAGTCAGCTCATTTTTATGGTCTGTTACCAACTGATTAAAGACACGTGCTCCAGCAGACCCCCCCACAAATAGAAGTGTTGGTAGATTGCTGTCAAAACAAGTTCGGATATCGACCATAATCTCCGGCTCTTCTATAACTGGTCCAGAAACCTTGGTTACTGCTCCTACATGTTCCACCTTAGTAAGACTTGCAGGTTGTTCAAAAGTAGAATACATCTTGGTTGCAAACTTATAGGCTATTTTATTGGCCAAGCCCATTGATAAATCTGACTCATGAATAAAGACAGGAACTCTAGATAAACGGGCGGCAATAACAGGAGGTACGGATACAAATCCTCCCTTTGAAAAGAGGGCCTGGGGACGAATCATAAGCATGATAAAGAAGGATTGGACGATTCCCCAAGCAACTTTAAAAACATCCCACATGTTCTGCCAAGAGAAATAGCGACGTAATTTCCCAGTCGCAATAGAGTGAAAGGTCACATCAAGACCTGACTTGAGGATTTCTTGGTGTTCGATTCCATGTTTATCGCCAATATAGTGGACTTCCCAGCCATCTTCGATGAACTTGGGCATCAATAATAGGTTGAGGGTAACATGTCCTACCGTCCCCCCGCCTGTAAAGACTATTTTTTTCATATTATCCTTTTAACTCCGCGACTGTAGCAAGGAACAAATCCCCACGAACTTCAAAGTTGGCATACATATCCCAGCTTGCATTAGCAGGACTTAGTAGAACTGTATCTCCTGCTTCTGCAAGTTCATAAGCCTTGCGGGTTGCATCAGCAATATCTGTCGCGTCGACATAAGCCACACCAGCCTTATCAGCTGCACGTTTGACACGCTTTGCAGACTGACCGAGGATGACCATTTTCTTAAGGCCAGTAATATCCGGAACCAACTCGTCAAACTCATTACCACGGTCCAAACCACCCGCAATCAAGATAACCTTGCTATTGTCAAATCCAGACAAGGCTTTTTGAGTCGCCAAGATATTGGTTGACTTGCTATCGTTGTAGAATTTTACATCCTTGATTTCATCAACATACTGGAGACGGTGCTTGACACCACCAAAGGCTGACAAGGTTTCCTTGATAGTTTCATTGTCTACTCCACGAAGTTTAGCAACGGCAATGGTTGCAAGGGCATTTTCCACATTATGGCTACCTGGCACACCAATCTCATCAGCTGCCATAACCTTTTCACCACGGAAGTAAAGAAGACCATCTTCTAGATAGGCTCCGTCAACCTTTTCAAGGGTTGAGAATGGTACTACAGTCGCATTTGTCTTTGTCGCAAGTTCTTTAGCTAATTCCTGGTTGAAGTTCAATACTAGGTAATCAGCTGCTGTCATATTGCTTTGGATATTCCACTTGGCTGCCACATAGTCTTCAAAAGAACCGTGATAGTCAATATGCGTTGGCATCAGGTTGGTAATAACAGCAATTTCAGGATGGAATTCCTGGATTCCCATTAATTGGAAAGAAGAAAGTTCCATGACAAGGGTGTCCTTATCTGTCGCAGTTTGAGCAACCTGACTAGCAGGATAACCGATGTTACCTGATAAGAGTCCATTTTGTCCTGCAGCAGTTAGAACTTCCCCAATCATAGTTGTAGTCGTAGTCTTACCATTTGAACCAGTAATACCGACGATTGGTGCATCAGAAATCAAGTAGGCTAACTCAACCTCAGTCAAAACTGGGATACCTTTTTCTAGAGCTTTTTCAATCATAGGATTGCTATAAGGAATACCAGGATTTTTCACCATGAGGGCAAAATCTTCATCCAACAATTCCAAGGGATGACCACCAGTTACAACCTTGATACCATCTTCCAAGAGACTTTGTGCTGCTGGATTTTCCTCAAAAGGCTTTCCATCATTAACCGTTACAATGGCACCAAGCTTGTCCAAGAGACGAGCTGCTGACTCACCAGATTTAGCCAAGCCGAGGACTAATACTTTCTTATTCTCAAATTGATCAATTCGTTTCATATCTAGAACTCCATTTCTACTCTTACTATTTTACCATTTTTATGAAAATAAAAAAGCCACAAAGGGCTTTCTTATTTGTTTTTTGTGATGAAAAACCTATTCTACCGACTTGAGGGCTTCTAGCATATCAAGCTTTCTCAGATAATGATTTACAAAAAATCCAAGAATTGTCAGTATAACACTAACTGCTAAAACTGGGATTAGATACACTTCCCAACCTACTTTTGGTTGAAAGCGGAAGCTGCCAGGAGCAATCATCTGGATTAAAAATTGATGGAGATAATAACCTGATCCTAAGCCTAAAATCGTTCCGACTAGTGACAATAAGATAGTTTCCCGATAAATATAAAGAGTCACTTCTTGATTGTGAAAACCAAGGACCTTGATGGTGGAAAGTTCACGAATTCGTTCAGCAACATTGATATTTGTCAGATTATAGAGAATCACAATAGCTAAAAGCACCGATACCAGTACCAAAATTGCCATTGTTTGGTTAAGGGAATCGGCAAAACTTTCAAAGAGTTGGATAGTAGAAGCATTTTGAACGAGACCACTGACAGTAGCTAGCTCCATAAATTCACCCGCAACTCTTTCGGTATTCCCTTCACTTTTATCCTTGAGTTGGACAAGATAAGTATTCATCTTGGCTGCTTGCCCATAAATGGCTTCATAGGTCTTTTGATTCATATAGACAAAGTGACCTACATAGTGCTCGGTAATAGCGCCAACTTTAAAGGTTTTCCCATCGATTGTAAAGTTGTCACCAACAGAAACTCCAGCCAACTGAGCTAATTTTTCTGTCAGGATAACTCCATCTGATAAGTCCAGTTTTTCACCATTTTTTTCTAATTGAACAAAGGGAGCCAGGTCATCCTTATCCGTTACCATGATAGTCACGGTTTGAATACCTGCCTTGCCGGAATACTTTTCTTCAATTTGCTTGGAAGAAATCAAACGGTAGTCTTCAACTTCATTACTCTTCAGTTTTTCTTCTAGCTTAGACTTATCAGAATCTGAGGTCCTAGTATTGACAGAGAGAATCATCTGGTATTGTTGCAGGTCCTTAAACTGCCTATCTGCCACACCAACAACAGAGGATTGAATACCAAGTCCTGCAAAGAGGAGGGCTACTGAACCTGCAACTCCAAAAATGGTCATCAGCATCCGTTGCTTATAACGGAAAATGTTGCGAGCTGTAACTTTTTGGGTAAAGCTCAAATGTGACCAGATAAATGTGATGCGCTCCAAGAGAATTTTAGAACCCTTGACTGGTGGTTTGGGTAGTAATAATTGAGCCGCTTCTTCATGCAAGTCTCTGCGAAATACAAGGTAGGCAGGTAGGACACTAGCTACTAAGCTAAGCCCCAGAGCTAAGCAACTATAGGTCCAGTAAAAATACTGTTGATTCTCACCAACAATCATTCGCTCGGTGATGATATGTGAGATTGTGGGTGCTAGGACATAATGGCCAATCAGAATCCCTAGAAGAGTTCCAAGAGTGCCAGCAAACAGACCATAAATTACAAACTTAGCGATGATGTCTTTGCTATGGTAGCCTAGAGCTTTGAAAATCCCAGCATTTGTTCTTTCCTCATCTACAAATCGAGTCATGGTGGTAAAGGTAACCATAGCTGCGACGGCATAGAGAACGACTGGAAAGATATTTCCCACGGCACGAATACTCATGGCTGAGTTACTATACATGAGATAACCTTGGCCGGTAGGAGAGCTTTTTCGATTGTAGACATGATAGGTTGGCTCTGTAAGAGCATTTACCTCATCCTGACTGGTCTGCCATTTAGCCTTTTCCTTAGTAAAATCCTTTTCAGCTTGGCTTAGTTTTTCCTTTTCTTGTTTCAGTTGTTTCCTGGCTTCTTCTACCTGACTAGATATTTGACTTTTGTAGGGTTCTGGTAGTTGGCTTAACTGGGCATCTTGACCTTTAAGCCTACTTTCGATTTCTTGTAAACGTTTCTTGCCAGCTGTTAAGTTACTCTCCGCCTCATCCAGTTTTTTCTTCCCGTCGTCAAGTGATTTTTGAGCCTCTTTCTTCATTTTCTCAAGTCGAGCTTGACCATTATCAGCAACTAGTTCCTTGAGAGTCGCTTCTTCTTCCTCCAGCTTTTTCTCATAATCAACGGAAAAAGGATTGACATCTGTCAGACTGTTAAAACGCAGGCGGGCAATCGTGTAAACAGAGCTCTTAAAGTTATCTTTTGTTACAACTCCATAGGCTGATAAGTTCCCATTACCACTGGCTGAACTCCCCATATCTGATTTTGAAAAAATATCTGGAGAGTGGATAAAGCCTGTAATAGTATAGCTATCTCGCTTCAACTGTGAATTACTGCCATTTTTTGGACTCAAATGAATGACTTGCCCAATTTGATAGCGATCTTTCCAAAAATCAGCTAGAGCCAATTCATCTTCTTTTTCAGGCAATCTACCTAGGATCACCTCAAATTTTGAAATATTTTCGGTTTTAGAAAAAATCCGTATGGCATCTTCACTATCCTCTAATGTCAAATCCGTCATATAACCAAATTCGACATCTACTCCTGATAGAGTTTGCAATTCTGTCTGATCTGCCTGATCTAGACCGTAATCTGCTATAACAATAGTATCTGCTGCATTGGTATTTTTCAGAAAAGTCCAAGCTGTTCGCTCCATATTGGGACTGGCCACCTTGAGACCGACTAGGGCCAAAGAACCTAACATCATTAAAGTTAGAATGGATAGAAATCTCCCTTTTGAACCTGTGAAAGACTGGAGCAGGTCTTTCCAATAAGTCTTTCTTTTCATCTCAGTACTCCAAATCATCAATATCCTGTGGTTGAGGATTGATAACAACACTCTTGACACCAGCATCATGCATCTGAATCACGCGATCAGCTATAGGAGCTAGGGAAGCGTTATGGGTCACGATGACAACGGTAGCGCCCTTCTTACATGACATTTCTTGAAGAATCTTTAAAACCTGCTTACCAGTCTGGTAGTCCAAAGCTCCCGTTGGCTCATCACAGAGGAGAATTTTGGGATTTTTAGCCACAGCTCGAGCAATAGATACCCTTTGTTGTTCCCCACCTGATAACTGAGCTGGAAAATTATTGAGACGATTGCCTAAACCTACGTCCTTTAGAACTTGCTCAGGATCTAAGGCATCTGAGACAATTTCTGATGCCAACTCGACATTTTCTTTGGCAGTCAAGTTAGAAACCAAGTTGTAAAATTGAAAGACAAATCCAACGTCATTTCTACGATAGTTGGTTCTCTGATGAGAAGTAAAATCCGAGATATTGATTCCGTCAATCCAGACTTGTCCTTCATCATTGGTATCCATTCCACCTAGAATATTTAAAACGGTTGACTTTCCTGCTCCAGACGAACCAAGGATAATGACTAGTTCTCCCTTTTCAATCTCGAAACTCACATCCCGATTAGCTACAATTTCTGTATCACCAGTATGATACCTCTTATAGCTGTTTTTCATCTCAATATAAGCCATCTTTTCACTCCCCTTTCTCCCCTTATTTTCACCTATATTATAACTCTTTTGCAGTGAGAATTAAAGCAAATATAAGATAGAAAAGAGAGGACACTTTGGTCCTCTCTGCTTCAGTTTTTCTCATTACTTCCACGTGTGTGCTCAACAGAAGTGTAGACGGTATTTTCCTAGAATATCTCCATTCTCAGCCTTGACAACAACACGAACTGGATCACCTTCACGTACGCTTGGTACAATTGTTGCAATACCATTATCTGATACACTTGCCATTACAGTTACTGCTTGGTCTTCTTTAGCTTCTATATAATAGTCAGTCAAGCCTGGGTTAAAGTCTGGCAAATCTTTTCCATCTACTTGGATTTGAGCATAAGCTTTCTTAGCTGCAGCTACTTGTTTAGAAAAGATTTGAATTTCTGTAATAGAGATACCTTTTTTCCCATCTTCTCTAACCATACGGATGCGAACCGCGTATGTGTTGACTTTATCAAAGCTAAAGTGGGTCATTTCTCCAGCTTTCACTTGATCTGGAGCTTTAAGATTTGTCACTTGTTTCCAGTTATTGTCATCGTTAAAGACGTGGTCTTCACTAGCTACAAAGCTTGGGTTCTTAGGAACTGTTGGAACATCTGTTCCTACATAGTATTCGATGACATAAGACTTAGGTGCACCAACACCGTGGTCTTCGTGGAAGGCAACATTGAGATTGTCAACTGAACGTTTAGACATAATTCCAGAGTCACCAAATAGGATTCCGACCGATGCTTCACTTGTACGGTTCCAGTTTGTCCAACGGTTAGCTGGTTGGTTGTTGTATGAGATTAGTTTATCATTAACATTTGCTACCGAGTCACTTGGATTTGAGTCTGATGCAAAGGCAAGTGGCAACTCTGAACCTGTCCACTGGTCAGAAATGTTAGCACCAGTTTCTGTCTGAGCAGAAACACGCACATGAAGTTTCGTTGGTAACTGAGTACCTTCGACATGCCCTGTCACTGTATAGCTACCTTCAGTTGCATATTGGCTTGGGTCAATAGCATCCCAAGTCACTTTAGCTGAAGATACTTGGCCGTTTGAGTGGTAAGTACGAATACTTTCTGGTAATTGAGGAGCTTCTGAAACTGGAGTTGTTGTAGTCACTTCTTCGACTGCAATGATACCTTCTACAGAAACTTTAGCATGAGCTTCGTTTTCAATTCCTTCTACTTTACCTAGAACATCAAAGCTATTGTATTTAGCAAGGTCTTCCTTAGCAACTGCTTGCCAAGTTACCTTGTGAACTTTTGGAAAACCTTTATCGTACTCTACAGTTACTGTATCAGGTAGACTTGGTTCTTGGTTCAAACCTGTCACGACACTTACTGGACGAATGGCCTGGACAACTTTATTTTCAGTATTTGCCTGAATGTTCAAGTCAATCTGACCTTCAGCTCCTTCAAATTGAGCTTTCAAAGTTACTTGACCAGGTTTATGCAATTCAAGCATACCTTTACGAACAGTTACGTCTCCTTCACCTGATGTTGAGAAGGTTACCTTGTCAGCTTTTAATACGGCCTGAGTTCCATCTTGATAATGAGCCAAGATTTTGATACCAACTGTTTGGTCTTCTTTCAGTGCGTCTGCATTTTCAACTTCTAGGCTTAAACGTTCAATCTGAGGAGCTTCTTGTAAGAATTGGATAGCATAAGTCTGAAGTGCTCCACCATCATTTGGTTGAACATAAATACTAGCACGCATACCATTTGCTTCGTTAGCTTGAATAACAGTAACTTGCGCATTTTCAGCTAAAGCTTTGACTTCAGGCAAAGTAGCTCCATAAGCAAGTTTATGGTATAGAACCTGTTGATCAGTTGAGAGTCCTTCTACAGGCTGGTCTGCAACAGTTACAGTCGGTACTACTGGTGAAGCCGCTTGACCTTCGGCAACTACAAAGGTTGCAGCGATTTCATCATCACCTGAAATTCCTTTGGCTTGGATACGAGAGCCTGGAATAGTTAATTTAGCTTGATCTTCAGCTGCAACTTCCCACTTATCAACATCATAGCTTCCTACAGTACCATCTGACAATACATAGCTAACAGATGGATCAACCGTACTCAGATCTGTACTTGGTGCAATTCTCTTAACTACAGGTAATTCTGCTTCGAGTGCCAAGACTTCAACACGCGCTTCCACATCTCTTCCGTCAGCCACACCTTTAACAGTAAAAATACCAGGTTGGTTGACATCAACTGCGGACCATTCTACTGGAAGTTTTGCACGGCTGCCATCACTGTAGATAAATCCTACTTTTGAAGGCATTTTCGCTGCTTGACAGATTACTGTACGAACTTTAGGAACCTCTGTACCAAAAACAGTTTTTTCCTCTTGGTCTTTCTTACCTGTAAAGATAGTTGTTTGACCAGATTTCAAGAAATCAGAGTGAGCAGTCAAGGTGAATTTACCTGTTTGCTCAGTTGACTTAACAATCACAACACCCTTACCATTAAAGGCTTTGCGAATCCATGAACCATCTGCTTGTTCTTTGTAATGTTCACGGCTGGCTTGTTCCCCGTTATCCACACCGACAATTTGACCTTGTCCATGCAACTGGAAGCGAACAAGATTATTGGCTGTAGGAACTACGTTACCTTTACTGTCAACAATTTCGTAATAGATATAAGTGAGGTCTTTTCCGTCAGCTGCGATAGCATTTTCTTCTTTGACCAAACGAACCCCTGCAGGTTCTCCAGCAGTCACAATCTTATCACGAGCAACGATATTACCAGCTTCGTCACGAGCTACTGCTTCTAAAGTACCTGCTTCAAAAGCGACCTTCCATTCAAGGTAAAGTTCATTAGCGTTGGCACCTTCTTGGTAAGTGCGTCCATCACTTGTTTGTTTCTTGTTAAAGTTTTTCTTACCTAGTGACTCACCATTTAAGAACAGTTCCACACTTGCAGCATTTGAAAATGCACGAACAGGAATCTTACCATCTGCATCAGCTACATTCTCTTTTAGGGTAGGATTTTCCCAGTTCCAGTGAGGAAGCAAGTGAACCATTGGTTTCTTCTCAGCAGAAACCCATTGGCTTTGGTACAAGTAGTAATCATTCTTTGGAATACCAGCTGTATCTACGATACCAAAGTAAGAGCTTTTAACCGGTGTGTGGTTTTGGTTGTGCCATGGAGTCGGTTCACCGATATAGTCCGTACCTGTCCAGATGAACTGACCTGCATAACCAGCATTGTCACGGTCAAAAGTCCAAGATGCTGTAGCTGTTTTACCCCAACCAACACGGTCATTACCGTAGTCTGATTGCTCGTAATGACGGTAAGCCTGATTGCTGTGGACCAATTCACGTTCTGGGCGGAAATAACTTCCACGTGTACGAGTAGCTGAGGAAGTTTCAGATCCGTAAATCAACCAATTTGGATGTTCCGCACGAAGTTTCTTGTAGTTATCTTCTGAGTAGTTAAAACCAACGGCATCAAGTTCATTGGCAATATTTTCATGGTCACCACTACCATCACCAAAGCGGAACTTATCTGCTCCCATAGTGACATAGCGTGTCTTATCAACAGCCTTAATAACTTGAACCAAGCGTTTAACTGTTGCTAAAGAACGAGGTTTTCCGTCTGCTTCACCGATTTCATTACCGATAGACCACATAACGATAGCAGGGTTGTTCTTTCCTCGTTCAACCATGGTACGAAGGTCAAAATCAGACCATTTTTCACCTTTTTTAGCATCTGGGTGAGTGGCATCTTTATCAAAGAAGCGACCGTAGTCATATGGTTTCTTACCACCATACCAAGTATCGAAGGCTTCTTCTTGGACCAACAAACCAAGCTCAGCAGCAATCTGCAAAGTCTGCTCACTAGCTGGGTTGTGAGTTGTACGGATAGAGTTTACACCCATATCCTTCATTTGTTTCAGACGACGGTATTCTGCCTTATAGTTTTCTTCAGCTCCAAGAGCACCATGGTCATGGTGAAGAGAAACTCCATGGAATTTAATACGTTCACCATTCAAAGAGAAGCCTTCATTTGGTGTCCAGTTGTAGTAACGGTAACCAAACAAGTCCTTCTTAGCATCGACCAATTGACCATCACGATAAACACGTGTCACCAATTCGTAAAGGGCAGGCTTGTCGCTATTAACTGTCCAAAGTTTTGGTTTATCAACTTGTAAAATAGCATTCAAGCTGGCTGATTGATGAGCTTTCAAGACTTGACTAGCTGTACGAACTAGATCCGTTACAGCTTGACCATTACGTTCAATGATTTGATACTCAGCAAGAATTTCATGATCTTTATCATCAGTATTGACAATCTTACTTGTTACATGAGTATCAACCTTGCCATTTTGTTGTTTTTCAAGGTCTGGTGTTAAGATAGTTGTTCCATTTTTCTCAGTATGAACCTTATCTGTGACTTGAAGGGTAACATCACGGTAAATCCCGCTTCCTGAGTACCAACGGCTACTTGGTTGTTTGTTGATTGCATGCACTGCTACGACATTCTCGCGACCGTCTTTATGGAGATAGTCAGTGATGTCATATGAGAATTGGTTGTAACCATTTGGATAGTGACCAACTAGCTGTCCATTTACATAAACCTGAGAATCCATGTAAACCCCATCAAATGTGATACGAACATTCTTATTGAGGTCTTCTTCATCGAGTTTAAAGGTCTTACGATACCAAGCATCACCACCATTAAGTTGCCCACCTTCGTTTTGGGCAGGTGAGTCATGGTCAAAGTCATTGTAGATACTCCAGTCATGAGGAAGGTCTAATTTCTTCCAACTAGAAACATCGGCATCTGGCTTGACTGCATCTTTAGCATTGGCGTTGAGCTTGAAATGCCAGTTTTGGTTGAATTCTCTTACTCGATTATCAATCAATATGTTCGCCCATCCTTGCTCTTTATTTTCATGAGTCATCATCTTCATTCATATTTTATACAATTACAATAGATACATCAATAGTTTCTCGAAAAAAGCATACTTCAGACTATGATTACTAAAATTAGTAGAAAATATTGGATATAAAAAACTGTATTGAGGCATTATGTAGAATTACTAAATCATATACAAAATAAAAGGTCGCTCCTTTATAGAAACAACCTTCTAAATTATTTTTCACTGATATGGCTAATACCCCAATGAACCATGCTAGTCTATCATATAAACTACAAAACCATCTGGCAAGATGACTTGCTGACCATCTTCAAACTGGCAATGGCTCGCTAAGTCAACTGAATCTCTGTCTAAAGTATATTTCTCAGAAGACTGATTGAAGATGGCTTGAACTTCTTTTCCTTGGTAGTTCCACTTCAAGGATAGGACATCTGGTTTCAATTCTTCCAAGCGATAATTTCCATGCTGAATAATGTTTGCAACTTCCTTACGAACCTTGATTAATTTCTTCATGAAATTCAGCATGTCATTGTCTTCAGAAACACGGTCCCAAGGCATGACACGACGGCAGTCAGGATCTGGTCCACCAATTAGTGCTAGCTCTGTTCCGTAATAGATACAAGTAGTCCCTCTTTGAAGGTAGAGGAAAGTTAAAGCAGCCTTGACATGTTGCACATTTCCTTTGGCAGTCGTGAGGATACGCTCTGTATCATGAGAATCTAAAAGGTTAAATATTACCTCTGAGATTTGTTGCTTGTAGTACATAGACTGGCTATTAATTTCTGAAATAAACTGCTCTGTCTTTTTACGCTGACGCAAGAAATAATCCTTGATACTTTCAGAGAGCGGGTAATTCATGACAGCATGGAACTCGTCCCCTTGTAGCCAAGGTTGTGAGGTATGCCAGATTTCACCTAAGATATACAAATCAGGCTTTTTAGCGAGAACTGCCTTTCTAAAATCTCTCCAAAACTGGTGGTCGATTTCATTGGCAACGTCCAAGCGCCAAGCATCAATATCAAAATTTTCAATCCAGTAAGTTGCAACGCTGAGGAGATAGTCCCTAACCTCCGGATTAGCTGTATTTAACTTAGGCATATAGCTAGCAAAGGCAAAGGTATGATAAGGGAGTTGTCTTGGATTCTGAAGTTTATCCTCAGTAACTGGAAATTCTTGGATATGGAACCAATCTTTATATGGTGACTTTTCTCCGTTCTTTAGAACATCCTGCCATTGGGCAGACTGGTAGCCGATATGATTGAAAACAGCATCTAGCATAATCTTAATGCCACGTTTATGAGCTTCCTCGACTAGATTAGCAAAAACTTCCTTATCCCCAAAGTGACGGTCAATTTCAAAATAATCCGTCGTATCATACTTGTGATTGGTTGTAGCTTCAAAAATCGGACATAGATAAAGTCCAGTGATTCCCAAATCTTTAAGATAGTCTAAATGGTCGATAATCCCTTGTAAATCTCCACCAAAAAAATCATCCCTATTAGGTGCAATGGCAGCATTCCACTCTCGAGCTCCATCAGGAGTCAATTTAGGATTTCCATTAGCGAAGCGTTCTGGGAAAATCTGGTACCAAACGGTATTTGAAACCCAACTTGGAACATGACAACCATCGATTTCGTGAATGTATGGAAGTTTAAAGCCGTTTCCATCAGCATCCAAGTTTTCTTGAGTATGTTCTACGCAACCCTTATCACCGTAAAAAACACCCTGACCTTCCTCATCAAGGAGCTCAAAGATATACTGAATCCGTGCAAAATCAACCGATACCGTAACCTGCCAATAGTCAAATAGGGCATCTGAGGTTACTTTGGTCATTTCTTTCTTGGCTTCATACTTATCCTCAATGAAAATAAAGGGATCTCCATAGTGTAAGATAACCTTCTGGACATCATTTTTCTTCGTTCTAATTCGGATATGTAGCTGACCTTCTTTGTAAAGATAAGCATACTCTGATTCTGGTCTATGATAAATGGCTGTTAATTCCATCATTTGTCTCCTAAAATTAATAAAACGCAAACGTTTTTATAAACGATAGAACTAGTATACTATTTTAAGATTCGATTTGCAATACTTGGTCAAATTTGACAAGAAAACAGCTCAAAATAGATACTGTAGAATAGCACCTATCAATAAAAAGCTCCCAAATTCAGCCTCACAGCCTAGTCAATCTGACAAAGGGCAAGTTCTTTTAATCCTCTGTCGTACAGGAAGATTAAACAAATGTTATCTGTTATATTTTGAACTTGGTACATTTGTCCGTTTATACGATCTCATCCATTATCCCTTCAATCAGATTTGTAAGGCTTTTAGCCGCATAGATCACCTGGTCAGGATCATGGATATAGCAAATAATCTGCCCTTCCTGCCCCTCCTGGTCTGGATCAAAATCCAGCATAAGATAACAAGAGTCACAATACTGAGCAAAAGGAAGCCATTTTTTATTAAAAAGATAGGGCTTAATTCTACTATCACTCATATTTTCCAGGTCTTGACTAGAAAAATAGTCGGGAAATTCGGTTAACAGAGCATCTCTATTTTGAAAGTACTTTTTACAAGTCTCAATTTCCTGCAGACTCATGAGAGAAAAAGTCAGATTTCTCTGGTCAATCACACAAGGTAAAATAGAGAGGAATTTACTCCCATTTTTATAGCTATAAAGCTCTTTGAAGTCACTAGGTAGATGAATACCAAGTCTTTCCTCAAAGCCTTGAAGCTCTTCCTCAGAAGCACCAGAAATATTCTGATAATCATCTAGGTATTCCTCTTCCACAGGATCATCCAAATCCCAGTCTTCAAAATACTCACAAATATAAGTTTCTAATTTCTTAACTTGGTCAATTAGTTGCATAATCCCACCATGATTTCTTTATTTTATCTGTCTTCCAATTCTTTTTAACGCTTATAACTTGTTTTTTCTAGGAGAAGGGGTTCAGGATTTTGCTTAATCCAAGCAAGAGCTAACTGACACAGGCGGTCTAGGCGAGGCTCGTCATCAAAATCTTTACCATGAACCTGAGCAATAAGCTCTTTAGTCTCTTCTAATTCTTGATCTGAAATAGGGATTCCTAGAGACAAGTATTGAGGGAGAGCCTGAAGCATTTTTCTATAGTCCCTGTCCCAGTTGACCCCACCATTGCGATCCAGTTCATCTCGAACTCGACCTGGTATACGGATAACTTCTCCCTGAACAGTTTTGGCTGCTCCACTTGAAGGAATCAAGAAAGACCATAGTTCCTCATATTGCTCCTCCCAGCTACCTTCTTTTACGAGAATCGGAGAAACTCCATCGTGGGTTATTCGTTTTGCTACCGGCTTGACATCAAACAAAGCATAAAGTTTTTCTAGACCCTGATCTGCTGCTTCTAGATAGTCGGGATTGATCCCTTCTCTATGAAATTCAAAATCTTTACCGATATTTTCGACCTTTTCTTTCATAGCAGATGTTTTCTTAGCACCTGCATCCAGCAACATAGAGGCAATTTCAGCTGTTTGGGCAATATAGATTCCTCGACAGACAGTGAGTACAGAATCTAGTGGGGTCTGTCCCCTATCATTTTTATGGTTGACATTTGCTTCCTTTTCTATGAGAAGTGCAACGGTCTTAGGATGAAAAAACTCTGCTGCCATATGCAAGGGTGTATTGCCATAAGTATTGGTTTTTTCAATGTCTGCACCCAATTCGAGCAAGAGTTTTACAGTATCTCTTCCCATGGTTGCCTGACGATACAAAGGAGTCGCTCCATAATAATCAGGGATATTGATATCCAAGCCCTCTTCTACAAGCCAAATAACCAGTTCATCAGGTACACCACCGAAATGGAGAGCCGTACTTAAGCTATATCTACCATCATGGGCAGTTAACTCACACTTATCATATACGGCCTTTAATTGGTCAATATTGCCATCAGTTAGTAGTTCATTAAAGTCCTTGGGTAAGGTAACTCTTTTCTTTTTTGCCATTTTTTCTCCTGTATCCATCATTCTATCTTTTTGTACCTAGATTGTACTCTAAGTATCTTCTTGATTTCTTTTATTTGTATTATACCCTAAAAGCTATGAATAGGCACTAATAAGCTTGATTTTTAATTTTAAAACACTCTTCTTTCATGAAATTAAATCAAAAAGCTATTCCTTAAAGGAATAGCTTTTTTACTTATAATTAAAAGTTTCTCCTGCCAACTTATCTGCTAACTTGGGAAAGAGGGTATAAAATTTATGAGCTAAATTTAGCAAGGCTGGGAGATTGAGATCGCGTTTGTTTTTTCCGATAGTCTTAACAATCTTTTGCGCGACAGCATCTGGTTCCAATAGAAAACGGTCGACCGATTTGAGGTAGGTCCCATCTGGGTCTGCCTGGTCAAAAAATCCTGTACGGATAGGTCCTGGATTAACAGTTGTCACATAGACACCATAGGGCATGAGCTCAAGGCGAAGAGCATTTGAAAAACCAATGGTCGCAAACTTGGTCGCAGAGTATAGACTAGACTTAGCAGTCGCAATCAAACCTGCCATACTAACGATATTGATGATATGGCCTTTTCGAATCTCCTTCATACGAGAAGCAACCAAACGTGATAGATTCATAAGAGCAAAGGTGTTAACCTCAAACATTTGATGAATGTCTTGATTAGAAATCTTGTTAAAATCTTCAAAAATTCCGTAACCAGCGTTGTTAATTAAAACATCAATCTTGCCATAACGCTGATAGAGTTCAGCAACTAGTTCTTCTAAGGCTTGAGCGTCGGTAATATTAATTTCAATCAATTCTGCCTGAGGATGATTTCCGTATAGCTGAACTAGTTTTTCCTTATCTCTGCCGAGTAAGATGAGTTGGTCATTTGGCAAGAGTTTGACCATTTCTTGGGCTAGACCACCGCTAGCACCTGTAATGAGAATGGTTTGCATGATTCTCCTTTCTCTAGAAACTAGATTTCCACTTCTTCAAGGTCTTTAACCACATGGACATTTTCAAAAATCGTTGCAGCATCTTTCTTAAGCTGGCTGATATCTTTTGAAAGGAAACGGGCGCTAATATGGTTAAGCAAGAGTCGCTTAGCTCCCGCTTCTACTGCAATTTGAGCAGCCTGCATATTGGTTGAGTGGCCATGATTGCGGGCAATTTTCTCATCACCTTTACCATAAGTGGATTCATGGACAAGGACATCTGCATTAACAGCCAGACGCACACTGGCATTGGTTTTTCGAGTGTCACCTAAGATAGTGATAATCTTACCAGGGCGTGGGGCTGAGATATAGTCTGCTGCCTTAATCTCGGTGCCGTCTTCTAGGACTACATCCTGCCCGTTTTTGATTTTACCAAAAAGCGGTCCAAATGGTACGCCGGCAGCCTTGAGTTTTTGAGCATCCAGAGTGCCTTCTAGGTCCTTTTGCATGACACGGTAGCCGACACAGAAAATAGTGTGATCCAACTCTTCCGCATACACCGTGAATTTATCGGTTTCAAGAATTTTCCCTAGAGAAGCTTGGTCAAATTCATGGAAATGAATCTTATAGGGCAGGCGTGAACCTGACACTCGTAGACTGGTCAAGACAAAAGATTTGATGCCTTGGGGACCATAGATTTCCAAATCTGTCTGTTCTTCATTGGCTTGAAAGGCACGACTAGAGAGAAAACCAGGCAATCCAAAGATATGGTCTCCATGTAAGTGGGTGATAAAGATTTTGCTGATCTTTCGTGGTCGAATCGTGGTTTCCAGAATGCGATTTTGCGTCCCTTCTCCACAGTCAAAGAGCCAGACTTCGTTAATCTCGTCCAAGAGTTTCAGGGCGAGACTTGAAACGTTGCGGGCTTTAGAGGGCTGACCAGCCCCCGTTCCTAAAAATTGAATATCCATTCGATACTTTCTAATTAATCAATATATAACATAGCAGTGCGATTTTCTGAGCGATAATAAAACTTGCCAGAAAAAGCTCTAGCTTCTTGCAGTAAATCCTCTTGGCTATAACCTTTGAGACGCTTACGACCATCTGCCAAACTTTCCAGATCTGTCAAGGCTGTGAGATTTTCCACGTTAACAACATCCTCTTCTCCAATCGCCTTCATGTAAATCTTACCAGACTCCACAAAAACTAGCTGATGGGGAAAAATTTGCGCAATCTCAAAAAGTAATTCATCCGTAATTGTTTCCTCGTTCTCTGAGAAAATTCGACCTAGTCCTTCTTTTTCGTAGCAAAATCCAAAGGATTTACCAGATAGATTGAGGCGAATAAAGGGCTTGCTTTCTTCCGTGAAACTTGGTTCAACATTGTAAAGATTTAGTTCTTGGCTGACTTCTGCAAAATAATCGGTCGCAGCCTCTGGGCTCTTTTTTTGGTAGAGCTCGGCAAAGTAGGCATTCACTACGCTGGGTGGAGGTGTAATGAGAGCTAGTTGCTCCTCTTCAGACCTACCAGCTAAAAATTGGTCCAGATATACCTTGTCTAGACTTGTATAGCCACCATATTTGAGAGCTAACGTTTTGATATCAGTCATAAAATTCTTCTAATCTCCATTTATTTTTCTCAGAAATGTAGCCTCTGATGACTTCTCCATCATCTTGGTAGTCACGTTCTTCTAGAATCGCAACACTTTCTAAATCATGAATCTTGTAAGATTTAGAAAACGGCACGCGCAGAGTAAAGGGTCCAAAAATTTCCTTAATCTTATCCAGCAATAAAGCCTGCAACTGTTCGCGACTATCCTTAGACTTAGCAGAAATCAATGCATATGGCGTTTGAGTAGGCGTAAAGTTCTCCACCAAATCTGCTTTATTATAAAGGGTTAAGCGAGGAATATCCTCCATGTCCAAGTCTTTCATGATAGAGAGGACTGTTTTTTCATGTTCCTCATGATAAGGATTGCTGGCATCGATGACATGGACCAGGAGATCTACATGCTTGCTTTCTTCCAAGGTTGATTTAAAACTCAACACCAACTCTGTCGGTAGGTCTTGGATAAATCCAACGGTATCTGTCAAAGTTACCTGTAGATTGCCCCCCAGATGGATGCTTTTAGTTGTTGCATCTAGAGTTGCAAAAAGCTCATCTGCTTCATACTGGGTCTTGCTGGTCAAAGTATTCATAATAGTTGACTTCCCAGCATTTGTGTAACCAATCAAACCAATCTTAAAGGTACTTGACTCCAAACGTTTTTCCCGAACTGTCGCTCGGTTTTTCTCAACCACCTTGAGTTGACGTTCGATATCTGTAATCTGGTTGCGAACACTACGACGGTTAAGCTCCAGCTGACTTTCACCTGGACCACGGGAACCAATTCCCCCTGCCTGACGACTGAGCATAATACCCTGACCAACCAAACGAGGCAAGAGGTATTTGAGCTGAGCTAGATGCACTTGGAGTTTGCCTTCATGGCTTCGAGCTCGCATGGCAAAGATATCCAAAATCAACTGCATACGGTCAATGACCTTGACACCTAAGACTTCCTCTAAATTGACATTTTGTCGAGGTGTCAGACGGTTATTGACGATGACAGTCGTGATTTCTTCTGCGTCCACCATTTGAGCAATTTCTTCCAACTTACCAGAGCCGACAAAGGTCTTAGAGTCGTATTTTTCTCGTTTTTGTCTGTAGCTATCTACCACAACTGCTCCAGCTGTCTTAGCCAGACTAGCTAGCTCTTCCATAGAGAGGTCAAAATTATCCATGCCCTGGAGTTCAACACCAATGAGCAGGACTCGCTCCTCTTTTTTCTCCGTTTCAATCATTTAAAAACTCCTCAATCTGGCTTAAAATACGCTCTTTCACACCAGATTCTCCTATCTGATAAAAGGTCACCTGCATGCGATTGCGGAACCAGGTTAGCTGGCGCTTGGCAAATCGGCGAGTCGCTTGCTTGAGACTATCCCTAGCCTCCTCCAAACTCTGCTCTAATCGAAAATAGGGGAAAAGTTCCTTGTAACCTATCCCTTTAGCAGCCTGCACATCTGGATAATGGTCAAACAACCACTTGGCTTCGTCTAGAAGTCCAGCTTCAAACATCAGGTCCACTCTGTGATTGATACGCTCATAAAGCTGACTACGCTCATCATCCAAGCAAATAATCAGCGGATCATATAAACTTTCTTGATTTTCCAAATCTTGACCAAAATGGGCAATTTCCAAGGCACGCATAGCACGACGACGATTAAACTGGGGAATTTCAAGACCTGCTTGTTCCACCAGATGGGCTAACTCCTCATCTGAAACAGGTTCTAAGCTAGCTCGGTAGGCTAAAATATCCTCGTGTGGTGTCTCTCCACCTAGATGATATCCCTCTAGTAGGCTCTGAATATAAAGTCCTGTTCCACCAGCGATAATAGCAAGCTTACCACGATTTTGAATATCCTCGATGGCTTCCTTTGCTTCTGAAACAAAATCAAAAGCCGAGTATGACTCGGTTACATCTCTCACATCAATCAAGTGATGAGGAATAGTTGCCTGCTCCTCCGGACTTGCCTTAGCTGTTCCAATATCCAGGCCTCGGTATACTTGTTGGCTATCCCCACTGACTACTTCACCATTGAAACGCTTAGCAACTTCAATGGCTAGGGCAGTCTTTCCAACAGCTGTTGGGCCAACAATCACAATTATTTTGCTTTTCATCGTTTTTCCTTGAAAAATTCCCATTTTTTCGTTACTATTATTATATCACAAAAAGCACAGTCAGAAAAATGCTATATTTCTAGCTAATTCTGCCTGATATATAAATTAAAGGAGGAAGACTAATGGCTAAAGGTTTTGCTAAAGGTCTCGTAACAGGTGTCGCAGGAACTGTTGCTGCTGTTGCAGGTGCAGTTTATGCAGTTAAAAAGAAAGTGATTGAACCAGAAGAACAAAAAGCAGCTTTCATCGAAGAAAATCGTAAAAAAGCAGCTCGCCGTCGTGTATCACGCTAATTAATAAAAAAGAAGTTGGAAATTCCAACTTCTTTTTATGTTATTAAATAGCCAAATCAAACTTCAATTGCGGTTTCACAGGATCATAGTCAACCAACTCAAAATCCTCTGCTTTAATATCAAAAAAGTTTGTCTTATCTGGTACATTCAAGACTAAACGTGGTTGGCAATTTGAAGGTTGACGACGGAGCAATTCCTGAGCTTGTTCAAATTGATTATCATAGATGTGAAGGTTATTGATAAAATAGAAGAATTTTCCAACTTTCCAACCAAAATGTTTGGCAATCATCATTTGAAGAGCTACATACTGCATGGCATTGATATGGTGGGCCACCAGCATATCATTAGAACGCTGGGTCAAGGTTGCATCCAGGTAAATTTCCCCATCTACTCGACGGACATCAAACATGGTCTGGAAGGCACATGGAAGAAGGCCGTCTGTTTCCTCAAAAGCTTGGTAATCCCAGAGAGAGATGATATTGCGACGATTCCAAGGATTAGTTTCCAACTGTTTGAGAATCTTGTTAATGATGTCATGCTTCTTAACAACAGCCCCGTAACGCTCACCAATTGTTCCTGTATCTCCTACTTCCCAGTCATTCCAGTAGTGAACATTGTACTTATCATTTAGAACCTCTAGGCTATTGGACTGGTCTTGGTAGATCCAAAGAACTTCCTTGATAGCTGATTTGATAGCAATTGGACGTAGGGTTGTGATGGGAAATTCACCCTTGGACAAATCATACTCCGCAAAAGCACCTGTGATGTACTTGGAGTTAGCCACTGTTCCGTCCTTATACTTGGGACGAGCTTGTTCTGAAAAGACTCCTTCATTGAGAATTCGCTCAATATTTTCTTTAAAAATCTTATCTGCTTTTGTCATTTACTCTCACCTCAATTATTGTCTTAACTAGTATAGCATAAAAAAAGAAAGGAGGAAAATCACTCGCTTCAAGATAGTGATTTTCTCCTTCTTTTGCTTCTTATTGCAATACAAGTGATGCTGCTCCGATAACTCCAGCATCATTTCCTAGAGTCGCAAGAGCCAGCTTAGTTGTTGTGCGAACTTGTGGGAAGGTATTTTCATCATAAACTTTTTGCACGCCTTGGAGAAGGAAGTCTCCTGCAGCTGATACACCACCACCGATAACAATCGTTGATGGGTTTAGGATGGAACCAATGTTAGCACATGCAATACCCAAGTAGCGTGAGAAGTTACGGTAAACGATCAAAGCGAGGTCGTCCCCTTCTTTTGCCAAATCAAAAACAGTTTTAGCAGTTACTTCTTCACCGTCGTCGATCAAGCGTTTCAAGGCCGCATCGCCTTCATATTCATCCGCGTAACGGCGAGTCAAGTTGACAATCCCTGTTGCAGAAGCCACTGTCTCAAGACAGCCTTTTTTACCACAAGTACATGGGATTGGTTGGTCAAAGTCAACTGTGATATGTCCAAGTTCACCTGCAGCACCTGCAACACCGTGAAGCAATTTGCCTTCTGCCACGATACCGCCACCAACACCTGTACCCAGAGTCATAAAGACAACGTCTGGTTGGTTTTCACCAGCACCCATCCAACGCTCACCAAGAGCAGCTACGTTAGCGTCATTGTCGATAAAGAATGGAATACCCAAGGCTTTTTCCATCTTTTCTTTGATTGGTTGAAGAGTTTTCCAGTTGAGGTTATAGGCACCGATAACAGTTCCCTTTTCACGATCAACCACACCAGGTGAACCCATACCAATCCCTTGGAAATCTGCTGCAGACAGTCCAAGCAATTCAAAACGATGTTGAATAGATTCAATCATATCGTCTACGATATGGCTTCCTTCATCCAAAATGTTAGTCTTAATAGACCATTTTTCTTGAATTTCTCCTTCTTGAGTTAAAATTGCAAACTTGACAGAAGTTCCACCAAGGTCAATCCCAATAATCTTTTGACTCATTTTTTTCTCCTTATCTTTAATTGAAAATGCTTACAGTTCTAGTATAACAAAAACTGCCAATCAGTGCAAAGGTTTGCATTGACTTTCCAGAATTTTTTATGTTCTATGGTTTCCACAAACCAGAAGCATCTACATAATAGCGTCCGCCATCCACTCGCTCACTTTTTGCCATTTTACCATCTGATTTGAGATAGTAGTTTCCTTGCCAAGCATTACGAGCATAAGAACCATCTGATTTTAAGTAGTACCAAGATTGATAAGCATAGTCATAAACCCATTCACTCTGAGCCATTTTACCATTTGATTTAAGGTAGTATACACCTTGCCAAGTATTATGCGCATATGAACCATCTGATTTGAGGTAATACCAGGCTTTGTAGTAAGAATCATAAATCCATTCACCCTGAGCCATCTTACCATCTGATTTGAGATAGTAACTTCCTTGCCAAGTATTGCGCGCATATGAACCATCTGATTTGAGGTAATACCAGGCTTGGTAATAGTTATCGTATACCCACTCGTTCTCAGCCATTCTTCCATCTGACTTGAGATAGTATGCACCCTGCCAAGTATTTGTTACTGGTTTCCCATTTTCAGAAAAATAGTACCAAGATCCATTCTGACGAACCCAGCCACTTTCAGCTGCTACACTATCAGGTGCTACATTGGTGTTAGCTTGAGATGTACTCGACTTTTTCTCTTTTAAAACACCCTTAGGCGCATTCTTAGATTCACAGGCAATCCCATCATGATCCTTATCTAGAGTAGCAGAATACCCTGGTTCTCCCTTATGAATATCTGCATAACCATTCTCCCAAGCTTCCTTACAGCTTGAAAAATGAACACTTTCATCTGCCACAACTGGATGTAAAAACAAAACTAGAGCAGGTAAAGAAGCTAGGCCTAGTTTTAATAAATGACGTTTGTTCATGATTTTCTCCTAAAATTATAATATCAACTTCCATATTATTTTATCAAACTTATTTCAGCAATTCAAGAAAACTTCTAGTCATTTCTGCAAACTCTTTTGGTTTTGCCCTATTCAAGATATGAGGGCCGTCAGGGATAATCTGGAACTGGGAATTTGGCATCAGTTCTTGAATAGCTTTCATTGAACTGAGATTAGGCTTATCCATGTAAAAATATTAGTTTCGTTTACTTCTTCCTCAAACTCAACTCATACAATTCCCTAACTGCATTACAGCCATAAATAACTTCTGATTCTTTCAAATCTTCTACGGTCAAGATCTTCTCTTCTACCTGCCCGCTTTCAAGTAAATACTGGCGATAAATCCCTGGTAAAATGCCAAGAGTACTAGGTGGGGTATAGAACTTGCCATCCATTTTCAAGACAAGATTCCCAATAGAGGTTTCAAGCAATTTTCCATCAGCAGTGTGATAGATAATTTCCTGCTCTCCTACTGTAAAATGTGGTCGATGTGTCGTCTTAAAGTAAGTAAAGACCTGCTCCAAATCAGCTTCCTGTAGACAAAGCTTGGCCTGACAAAAACTAGAGCTAAGTGGTGTCAATACTTGTCGTTCAATTTCAATCTCTCCAGATTTGCTGAGACTGATTCGTATCCGATAATCTTGACGGATGTCACAAGACTGGTACTCCTTCTCTATTTTTTGTCTCAAAACTTCTTGGTCAAATGGAAAGGCAAAATAACGACTAGCCTTTTGCAATCTTTCTAGATGTTGCTTTTCAAAGAGCAATTTTTTCTGGCTGATTTTCCCTGTCGTAATCAGCTGAAAACAAGGCTGTTTTCGATAAAGAACCGCTGCTTTTTGCTGGACTTCACTGTATTCTGACTCCCAAGTACTATCCCAAGTGATGCCACCTCCGACACCATAGATGGCTTGCCCTCCATGCAGTTGAATAGTTCGAATAGCCACATTGAAAATCCGTCGTCCATTGGGAAGTAGGAGGCCAACAGTTCCACAGTAAACTCCTCTAGCTTGTGGTTCCAAGTTCTTGATAATTTCCATGGTCGCTATCTTGGGAGCTCCTGTGATGGAACCACATGGAAAGAGCGAACGGAAGATTTCAACTAGGTCAACATCTGGTCGTAACTGACTCTTGATAGTTGAAGTCATCTGCCACACTGTAGAATACTGCTCCACTTGGCATAAACGCTCCACATGCTCACTACCAACCTCAGAAATACGATTCATGTCATTTCGCAAGAGGTCCACTATCATCATGTTTTCTGAACGATTTTTGGGATCCTGTTCCAACCAAGCTGCCTCTTTCAAGTCGTCAACGTTATTCAAACCACGTTTAGTTGTGCCCTTCATAGGACGAGTCATCAATTCACGATCATTTTGTTCAAAAAAGAGTTCTGGACTCATGGAAATCACTGCCATATCATCATGCTCTACGTAAGCATTATATCCCGCTTCCTGTTCCACCACCATACGATTATAGATAGCAAAAGGATTGGCAGACAACTCCTGCTTGAGTTGGACAGTATAATTGACCTGATAAGTATCCCCTTGTCTTAAATGATAGTTAATTTGGGTAATAGCCTTTTCATAGTCCTCAGCAGATGTTACTTCCAGCCAGTTTGATGGCAACTCCACCTCCTCATAAGCTAGAGGAATGCTGGATGTTTCAACACTGTTATGAACAGTGAAGTAAAGCAAATACTCACCTAACAAGGGACCCTCGTGAACCGCTAACTTCTCCTCAAAAGCAGGTGCTGCTTCATAACTAACGTAACCTACCACATAATAGCCTTGCTCTTGAAAGCTTTCAACTTGTGCTAACAAGTCCGTCACTTCTGCTAAATCTCTGGTTTTTAACTCTTTAATAGGCTGGGTAAAGGTATATCTCTCGCCCAAAGCCCTAAAATCAATCACTGTTTTTCTATGCATATTCTAAGTATACCATAAAAGCCAGACCCCAAACAGGAGATCTGGCTTTTTAACTAATATGGTTGAGAAAACTTACTCAACATAATCTAACAAATAACCATAACCCTTTTCTTCCATTTGATCCTTTGGAATAAAACGGATAGACAGGCTGTTAATACAATAGCGAAGCCCTCCCTTGTCCTTAGGTCCATCTGTAAAAACATGTCCTAAGTGGGAATCACCAGTTCGGCTTCTGACTTCTGTTCTGACCATATTATAAGACTTGTCTTCCTTGTAGGTCGCAACATCTGGACTGATAGGCTGGGTAAAACTTGGCCAACCACAACCCGATTCAAATTTATCTTTCGAAGAAAAGAGTGGTTCACCAGTTGCTACATCCACATAAATACCTGCTTCAAATTTATCCCAGTAACGATTTGAAAAGGCCCGTTCTGTTTGACTATTTTGAGTCACTGCATACTCTTCAGGAGAGAGGAGTTTTTTCAATTCATCGTCACTCGGTTTTGGATATTTACTCGCATCAATGACCGGATAGGCTGCTTGATTGACATTGATATGGCAATATCCATTTGGATTTTTCTGGAGATAGTCCTGGTGGTAGTCCTCAGCCACGATAAAATTAGATAAAGCTTCCTTTTCAACCGCTAGAGGCTGGTCATACTTTTGAGCAACTTGCTCAAAGACTTGATTGATAACTTCTAGGTCCTGCTCGTCCTTATAGTAGACTCCCGTTCTGTACTGAGTCCCCACATCATTTCCTTGCTTATTCTTACTGATTGGATTGATAATGCGGAAATAATGGAGCAAGATTTCTTTTAAAGTAATTTGATTGGCATCGTAGGTCACATGAACAGTCTCAGCATGCCCTGTTTGGCCGATTAATTCATACTGGGTAGTTTCTCCTCTACCATTCGCATAGCCAGAAACAGCATCTGTCACACCTGCCACTCGAGAAAAATATTCTTCGACTCCCCAGAAACAGCCTCCAGCTAGATAGATTTCATGTAGGTCAGCATTTTTATCTGGCTCCGTTTTTTTCTTAGCACCTTGACCCTGGCTAACTGCTGCCTTCTCAATTTGAGAGGTATCGGTGTAGCTAGAGCTTCTTTTTTCCAAAAGAAACAAAATTCCGATGATGATGCAAATGATCACTCCAATTAAGAGTATTGTTTTTAATTTATCATTCATGAGTAGCCTCTAATCTATGCTTTTCAGAGTTTCTACAATACTTGCCTTATCCATAAAGCCTGGTTGAGTCTTGACTAGTTTTCCTTCTTTATCAATAAAGGCCTGAGTCGGATAAGAACGGACTCCGTAACTTGCTAAGAGTTTTCCCGAAGGGTCTAAAAGGACAGGGAGATTTTTATAGTCCAAGCCCTGATACCATTTTTTGAAGGCTTCTTCTGCTTGCTCTCCTTTTTGACCAGGAGAAACAACTGTCAAAATTACAAAGTCATCGCCAGCTTCCTTTGCAAGTTCATCGGTATCAGGTAAACTAGCTAGACAGACAGAACACCAAGAAGCCCAAAATTTTATATAGACCTTTTTGCCTTTATAATCTGATAGGCGATACGTTTTACCATCAACTCCCATAAGCTCAAAGTCTGGAACTTCTTCTCCTTGTTTTGCAGTTTGAGAGCTAACTTGCCCTTGTTTGTCTCCACTCTGATTATCAGCCTGGTTTGCTGACTGATTTTTACAAGCCGATAGACAAAGCAAACTAGCACAGACCAATACAGATGTTTGCCATTTTTTCATCTTCATCACCTTTCTCGTTCATCATATGAATATAGATATTGTATTATATCTATATTATATAACTAGCGGACTAAAAATACTTGAAATCTGCTTGGAAAATTAGGCATCTTTTCTTGCACAAAAAACTCCCACCTGCTATGCAGGTGAGAGTCAATTGATTATTTAAAGATAGAAGTTTTAAAGCTACCTGTTTGTTGAAGAAGTTTCTTAAAGAGTTTTTCTTTAAGTGATACGGTGTTATCAAATTTGACAGATCCGTTACTTAGAGTAGCCTTATCTTTATCAACTGCTTCAGCAAATGCTCGTTTCAAGTCTTCATAACTATTGTATGTTTTACCATCGATTTCAATAGACTGAATTCCTTTTTTAGCGTTATTCACTATTTCTTCGAAGTAAGCTTTCTTCCAATCTTCGAGATTGTTGAATTTCCCTTCAGAAATCTTTTTAATGATGAAGTCATCACCTAGAGTATCTTTACCAGCTTTTTTAGATTCAGCTTTTAGCATGTTAGAAGCATAGTTTAGGAAGCCTTTTTCGTAGCCATAGTAACCCCAGATTCTAAAAGTATTATGTTTGAATGACATAGCTCCAGGAGCACCTTCACTGGTATTTCCACCATAGATACCCGTCATCATCGGTACAGTAACATAGGCTGAACCAAAGTCGGATGGATTATAGACTCCATTTCCAGGTCCACGATTGGTCATAAAGTTGTTGGTAATGAGGTCATTTACTGTATGTAAAGGAATAGACTTTTCATCATCACTTAAAGGTCGAACTTTATCGAATTGATTCTTTGTATTGTTTCCGCGGTACTGTTTGTCTACTTTCTTGAACCAAGCATTGTTTAAATCTTGATTTGCTTTATTGAGGACAGCTTCTCCTTCAAGATAATCTAGAAGCATGAGAGTGTCATTATAGCCCTTCATGTAACGATCAATTTCGTCACGTGATTTAAGGTCATTTGGATTAGTATTATACCATTGATTTCCATCGTTTGGACGTTCATAAGCCATGTTGAGACCTAGGGCTTTGTACTCACCATTTGGATTTGATACTGACGGAGTTTGTAACATTCCTTGAGCAAATGCTTCAAGATCTGTTCCTTCACGGTGTCTTGAGCCACCTAGATAAACCATTCGGTCATTTACGTGAGTTGTTTCATGGGTAAAGGCAGATACCCCAAAATCACTAATCATGTCCGTCACCATAAAGAAGACAGAATCATCCTTATATGGATTCGCATAAACGCGAGCAACAGCTCCCATACGCCAATCAGTCGCATGGTAACGGTCTGTAGGTCCATACAATTCACGGATAGGCGCCACATCTTTACCACTGTTTGTATGGCCATAACGATCAGTACTAATGCCTTTATAATTCTGGTTGTCCAGTACAGGTGTTGGAACCATATTATTGCTCTTCAAAAGCTGATTACGTACTTTATCTAGAGATAGACGTGACCAGAAATCTAGGTAATTCTGTTGTCCTTTAGCAACCTTATCAATTTCAGCTTTGAAGGCATTACGCTCTGCTTCAGTGTTCTTACCATACTTTTCAAATGAACTGTAGGCCATGGTATTATATGTTGAAATCAAGAACATATGGGCATCTTTTAAGTTCAAGAGTGGTAAAATCATCTTGCCATGCATATCGTTATTTAAGCCTTCGTAAGCTCTATGTTTCTTATCAGCAAAATCAGGATTTGTTGTTTTTGGTTCCACGATATAGACATTATCTTTAGTTGCTTTTATAAACCAATCATTCAAGTCTGTATCTTTTGTGAAGAGTTCCATGTTATATTTCAGGAAGTCATTTAGGTTACCAGAAAGAGTATTTTTAGCAACTACTTCACGGAAGGCATCGTGTGTACGAGTTCCTTTGACATAATCTTCTTTTGAACCAATTTCAATCAAACGGTCTAATACACTTACATTCTTACCATAGAAATCTGGCTTGAACAACATGAGTTGCTTGATATTGAAATCATCAAACTTTACTCCGTAATAACGGTTAAGGTAAGATAGACCAAGGAGAATCGCTACCTTGTTATCATCAATTTTCTTGATCAAAGCACGTTTAGCAGCCTCATCTGTGTTTAATTGATGATCCTCATTTTCAACCAACTGTTTCACAAATTTAGTAAGATTATCCTTAACTTCTTTAAAGGTTTCTTCAAGATAAAGGTTCTTAATAGCATTAACTTTGTTTGGACCAGTTCTACCAAGGTGCGTGTAGATTGGGTCAGATTGTAATTCCACAGGACTTAATTTTTCAACAATAGCATTGATGAGATTACTACGGTCCTTGTCAACCATATTCGGAGTATAAACAACTTCACCAAGTTCAGTAATACCGTACTCTTTCACTTGTCTCACTTTTGAATCTTTAGGTGAAATGGTAAAGATATCTTTTGTCTTATCTGCATAGTGGATCATAATATGATCAGCATCAGCCAATTCCGTCACAAAGGTATTGCCTTTCATAGCAGTTACAGACAATACTTCTTTAGTCAAGAGAGGACTTCCTGTAGCTAATTTATTACCTTGGTCTACAATCCACTCTTTATTATAGAAAGGTTGAAGTTTTGCAATATTACGGTAAGCTAGCTCACGAGTCGCATCATAACTATCAATTGCTTTGTACTGATCGTCTTTGTTTAGACTGTTATTAAGCTTGTCTTCAATAGGTTTGCTGCTGGTAAATTTATCAGCAGTGATTCCCATTGCTTCAATTTTCTTCTCGGCTTCAGCCAGTGAGATACTTGGAATTTTACGTGAATTGTTAAAGGATTTTTTACCTTCACTCACATCATCAACACTATAATTACGTTTGGTTCTTGAATAGGTGAAGTAGTCGTCAGCATCAATATCTGAGTGACCAAACACCATCTCACCTGTTTTGACTTTCATCATGGTGATGTTGTCTTCAATAGCACCTAAAGCCCAGTTGGTTCCTAGCAATCCACCAGACTGAACAGCTTCTTTCAGTTCGATAGAACCTTTAGCAACTGAATTTCTTAGGACTCCTTCTTTACCGACCGTGTTGTTATTAGCACCATTTTGAGATGAATAGACTAGTCCTGCAGCTTTTGCTTTATTACCAGTAATTTCAGCATCAACGTATGCTTTCTCAACAACACCCTTCCAGTTTTCACCAAGAATACCAGCTAAATAGCCTCCTCTATTGCCAGCAGCGTGAAGTTTACCGATAAAGGCAACATTACTTACTTTTCCACTACCATCAATTTTATTGATAATACCAGCTACATCATTGTTACCAACAACACTTCCGGTTACTTTGACATTTTCGATAGTTGCATTGTTTTTGATAACATTAGCGATTGGAGCTACTCGATCAACTCCAGGCATATCAATATTGACATTTTCCAGTAAGAGATCCTTAACAGAACCACCTTCAATGTTTCCAAATAATGGTCTAGTGATATTATGAATAGCAAATTTATTACCATCAGTACTTCCTAATGAACCTTTAAAGGCATTGGTTACATAAGATTTGCCAGCCGGTTGTACATTATTAGCATTCATATTGCTACCAAGCTTAAAGGTACCAGTAGGATTTGCTTGCATAGCTTTTACAAGTTCATTAAAGTCGTAGTACACATCACCTTCATGAGCTTTTGGTTTAGGCAAATAGTGTACATACTCTTCAGTGAAACGATTTTCTGCAGTACGTTGAATCAAATCAGGTGCCTTAGCAGTTACTTTATATAGTTTATTTCCATCTACAGTAACTTCTTCGATTTTATCAACAGCTAGTTTCGTAACCTTGTTATCGTAAGTCGTAACTTTTAAGTAGTAAGGCTTAACATTCGATGGTTTCTCGGACAAGAGACTACTATCGGTCTCATTACCTTGATCATCCACACTGATTAAGCTTGTTTCCTTAATATTTTTGACTTCAACTTTTTTAAGGTCGATTCTCAATGGTTCTTCCTTAAGAACCTCTTCCTCGTCACCATTACCACGATCATACACCATAGTCGTCGCAAGTGTATAATCCTTGTAATAATCTAGATCAGCTAAAGCTGTTGCAAGATTAGACTCTGAAATAGCAAATGTCTTAATAACTTGATCGCCTTTTTTCAACACTGCTTGAATAGACTTGATAGTCACTCCATCTGGTTTTTTAAGGCTATAAGTTGCTTTTGCACTTCGATTCAATTCTTCTGTATCAACTTTAGTTAATGTTAGAGTAGGTTTTTCTAATTCCTTAGTACCATTTTTGATAATGTGGTCTTGTGCCTGTTCAAGAACTTCTTCTGAAACAGTAGGTGCATCTGCAGTTTTCACACCCTTGATAGTTTTGTAGACTTTGGTAATTTTCTTCTTACCATTCTTACCTACCTGAGCAACTGTTTCAGTTCCCTTGAGTAGACTAGAATCTTGTTCCATTATCGTTTTAAAAGGAACTTCTTCAACAGAAACTTCTTCGGTTTGGCCTTCAATTGGTTTGGTTCCACGACTGATTTTTTCAGCTACAGGAGCCTTAACAACTTCCGTACTAGTGGTGATAGCTTCACCAACTTTCTCCCCATCTACAGTTTTATAGACACGATGTATGAGTTGACTACCAGCTTCACCCTTTTGAACAACACTTTCTTCGTCTGTATAGTGATTAGAATCCGATAGGTATTCTGTAGAATATGGAATTGTAACAGTTTCTGTTTCTGTCACAGTTGACTCTGTCACAGTGTATTCTGGCAAGCTCGGTTGAATGAGAGGCTCACCTTCGTGTCCCTCTTCCTGAGTACCTTTAGCTGTTACTTCATCTGTATAGGCTGGGAGTTCAGG
The DNA here is from genome assembly GCF_900095845.1 of Streptococcus timonensis. GTDB lineage: Bacteria > Bacillota > Bacilli > Lactobacillales > Streptococcaceae > Streptococcus > Streptococcus timonensis. The sequence goes on along the minus strand of NZ_FMIX01000004.1, from coordinate 297,218 downwards.
TTGGATTGGAGATTCGCCTACATGACCTTCTTCTTGAGTACCCTTGGCTGTTACTTCTCCTGTATAGGCTGGTAATTCCGGTTGGATTGGAGATTCCCCTACATGGCCTTCTTCTTGAGTACCCTTGGCTGTTACTTCTCCTGTATAGACTGGGAGTTCAGGTTGGATTGGAGATTCGCCTACATGACCTTCTTCTTGAGTACCCTTGGCTGTACTATTCTCTGGTTGGGCTGGAGACTCGGGTTTGACAGGGGATTCACCAATAGGAGCTTCTTCTTGGGTGCTCTCTGTTGTTTCTTCACTAGTATGAACAGGTGGTTCTGGTTGAACGAGAGATTCGCTTCCTTGAGTTTCTCCCTGTGTTGCTGGAGTTGTAGTCTCTTCTCTGTAGGTTGGAAGCTCTGGTTGAACAAGTGATTCTCCTTCACGAGCTTCTTGTGTCACTTTATCTGTAATCAAGTTATTGTCTTGATTATTTTCAGGCATTGAAACCTTCAAATCAGCTTCTTTGAAGTAACCAATGTAGTCATATCCATCAATTTGAATAACTCCGTTGGCTAAATCTTCTTGACTACAAGCAGAGATTGTTTGGTTATAAGATAAAAGAATTTGATTTTCAAAGGCTTGAATAGTCTGAGGAATGAAGTAGCTACCTCCAAGTGCACCAATAAAAAGAATACCTGCTATCTTGTTAGGTCGCTTCTTAGAGATTACTAGTACAGCTAATGAAGCTGTTGCAAAGCCAAGACCAACGAGACCTAGCTCTTTACTTCCAGTATTTGGTAGATATTGTGTATGAACTTCTTTTTTTCTATAGACAAGATAAACAACATCATCTTGTTTTAAATCAGAAGGAAGTTCCTTATGAATAAGGCCTTTTTCAGCTTCTGTCAGCTCTTGCTCTGCTAAATAACGATAGTGTACCTGATTTGGCTCACAAACTTCATTAGCTGCTACTTGATCAAGCAAGAGGTTGTTAGCACCGAAAAGTACGGCTCCGATGACAGCAGAACCGACTCCAACAGAGAACTTTCTAATAGAATATTTTATAACCTTTTCAATATGTTTCTTTTCCATTTTACAATTTCCTAATATAATCTTGTGGGTATTGAGCACGCGCTCCTCCAATAAGCTTGGGACGACTAGCAAGTGCAGTTACATGAGCTTGACCAATCTCTTTCAAAATTGGTCGAATAGGCACCTGAACATGTTTGACATGCATGCCTATAGAAGTGTCACCAATATCTAGACCCGCATCTGCTTTTATAAATTCGACTTCAACTGGATCTTTCATATACCGAAAGGCCGCCAATTGTCCAGAACCTCCGGCATGTAATGTAGGTAGTACACTCACAATTTCGAGATTGTGTTTGATAGCAACCTCTCGTTCCACAACCAAGGCTCGATTGACATGTTCACATCCCTGAACTGCTAGATGGATCCCTTTAGATGATAGGATGTTTAAAATCTTTTCGACAATTAGTTCCCCAATTTCTTGACTGGAGGCTTTTCCAATATGTCCTCCTAACACTTCACTAGAAGAAAGTCCTAAAACGAAGATAGAGCCTTCATGCAGACAAGCTTTAGCTAGTACATCCTCAAGGATTTCCTCTACCTCTCTTTGTATCCTTACTTGGTCCATAGTTCACCTCACTTACATCATTCTATCATACCGTTTTTTCAGCATTATAGCAAGATATGTGATGCAAATAAGATAACTTTCTAAAGCCTATAATGTATGCGTATTTTGACGACAATTTTTATCTCATTTCACCTTAATTCTTAAAAACTTTTCAGCTCTAATTATATCTAAAATATATGAGAAAATTAAAAAGCAGAGATCAGTCATTCTCTGCTTCTTTATTCTTATTATATTTTTTGTAGTCCTTGCACGGCATCATGGTTAATTAAGACTTGGCCATACTCCTGCAATACTGAACGACTTAAATCACTGTCATCAGCATACTCTCTCATTCGAGCTAATAGCCAGGCAGGGTATGGTTTAGGATGATTTTCAATATCTACTAAGATCGTTAAGTAATACTGATTATTCATCTTATAGAGTTCTGATGTTTCCATCTCAAAATTTACTGTCTTTGAGAAAGAGACTAAGCTTGTTAAATTGTCAAATTGGAGGATATAGTAGATGTAGGGTTCTTTAGTAGACTCTTCATGGATATCCGAAGCCTCCTCTACATCTTCTTCGCTTTCTTCCTCTTCTTTTTCAACCTGTTCCAAAGACTGAATAGCTTCAATGTCATCTTTTGTTTTCTCTGCTAAAGTTTTTTCTAAAGTTTTCAAAAACTCATCTGGAGACATTTTTGATAATTCTTCCATATCCGGAAGATCTGACAAATCCTCAAAATCCAAATTTTGGTCAATCTTAGACTTGGTCACAAAGACATCGACTTTGTCAGGTTTAGGAGTCACTCGAAAACTGAGCATCCCTGTATCCAAGAAACTGTCTGGCATCTCTAACTCATCCAAGATAGCATAAAAGAATTCTTCCGTTTTTTCTTGTGGAACAAGAAAATCCGCAATTTCCATTCCCCTATCCATCAAATCTTCTAAAGACATGGTAATTTTTAGTGTGGTATCACTGATTTGTTTCATTTTCATATCTAGTAACCTCATACTTTCAGTTCTATCTATTATACTAGATTTTAAAGATTTTTTCAAAAAATAAAGAGACACCTTTAAAATTAAGCTGGTCTAGCCATATTTTAGAGGTGTTTTTCTTTATTTTAAATATCAGATAACACCTAAGGATTAACTAATTCTTTTCTTCAGTTGTTTCTAATACTGGCTCTGGAGCCTGATTTTTTTCAATTACGACAGAAGAGTTTGTCTCGGTATTGGTCTCTTTTGTAACAACCTGAGTTGTTTCAGTGACTTTGCCCTGTTTGTGTTCAAGTTTCGTCTCTTTAGTCGTTTCATCAGATTTACTTGTTGTCCAAACTCCTTCTGCATTAACCTTGTAGCCATCAGGTGTTGTGCCATTTCTTAGAAGTGAACCATCTGCTTGGAAGTAATACCATTTACCGTCAAGTTGTTTCCAGTCAGTCTGCATCGCCCCATTAGCATCAAAATAGTAAGTTTCATCATTTACTTTATGGATTCCTGTAACCATCTGACCAGTTTCAGTATCAAGGTAGTACCAAAGTCTATTTTCTTTAAGCCAACCTGTCTTCATCGCTCCACTGCTTGTGAAGTAACTATAATGATTATCAAACCATTTCCAACCCGTTTGCATAACTCCACTTGCATTTAGATAATAGCGAGTACCTTCGATTTCTTGGGGGCCTGTTTGCATGATACCTTCTTTATCTAGATAGTACCAAAGACCCTGTTCTTTTAGCCAACCTGTTTGCATGGCGCCAGAAGTTGCAAAATACTTCCAGTGTCCTTCAATAAAAGCCCAGCCTATTTGCATAGCTCCACTTGCATTTAGATAATAGCGAGTACCTTCGATTTCTTTTAGACCGGTTTGCATGATACCTTCTTTATCTAAGTAATACCAAGTATCTTTATCCTTGATCCAGCCTGTTTTCATCGCACCAGAACTTGCAAAATAATTCCAATGCCCTTCAATCAAGGCCCAACCTGTTTGCATAACTCCCTTATTATCAAAGTAGTAGGTTAATCCATTGATTTCCTTTTTACCAACTATTTGTTTTCCTTCTTCATCAAAGTAGTACCAGTTTGATTCAATCTTTTTCCAACCAGAGCCTGTCCCATCTGTCTCTAAAGCTCCGCTACTTGCAAAAAACATTTTCTTACCATAAAAGACTTGTGAGCCAGTAAGCATTTTCCCATCTTTATCAAATAGGTATTTTTTACCGCCTATTTCAACTAGTTCATTGTATGTTCTTGCACCAGACCATGTGATATAGTACCAAGTCCCATCATGTTTAAACCAACCTGATTCCTGCATACTTCCATCTTTGTTGAGGTAGTACCAGTTTCCATCTATTTTTTCTTTAGAATCTTTCAGATGAAGCCACATATCAGCTTGCATTTGACCTTGTCCATTAAAGAAATAGTAGACTCCATTAATTTTTTTCCATCCGATAGCCATTTGATCATCAGATAGACGATATTTCCAGTAGCCATCTTCCTTATACCACTTTTCAGATACTGTAGGAATATCAGGGAAAGAGTCTGATACATTTGAAAAACCACTATCGCTGATTTCAAATACAGTCGCATCCTTGGTTTTACTATAAGCCTTAATAGTTTGTATATTTTTTTCTCGGAGCAAATTAGTAGTTGATTGACGATTGATATCTGCCCCACTTGTTTGAACAACTATGCTAGGTGACAAATTTTCAATAAAGTTAACTGTGTTTGAAATTGTGGCATCATAATGATGATTCCATTTCATCATATCTACTTTACCAATTACAGGACCTAATCTATCTTCAGCGCCCTGATCATTATCTAAGTCTCCACCTAGATAGATTTTCTTACCAGCTACATTCACTACTGCAACAATTGAGTTAGAGTTATCATCATAGACTCTTTTTAATTTCCCATCAGGACCATACTCATTTTTATAATTGTATAGTTGGATATCCATATTACCCAATTTAAAATGACTATCCTGATCAGAGATATCTTGAATAAGAGTTACACCACGTTCTAGAGCTGTTCTCACTGCATTATCATAGTTATAGAGATTATCCCACAATCTCCACTGTGTTGTAATACGTTCGTCTGAATATTTTTTGAGATAAAATCTGTCAACAGGGTAACGTTTTAAAACTTCATCTGCAGTACCAATATGATCGCTATGAACATGGGTTCCTAAAATAAAATCTAATTTTTTAACACCAACTTGTTTTAAATGTCGGAAAAGTCTGTCCTCTATTGTATCTTCATTCGCCCTACTAATTCCCCAACGATCTGGATAGAGTGGATTACTTCCATCTGGAAAATCATAGTCTTCACCCATATCAATTAAACCAAAATGTCCATTGCTTTCTAAGAGAATAGCATCACTTCCTGACTTTGATTTCAAATTAATAAAATGAATCTTATTACCTCCACCAGTAGAAATAGTATCAGCAAAAACTGGTTTTGAAAAAGATAGTATCACTAAGGTATATAGAAGAGAACTGTATAATATTAGATTTTTTATCTTTAAATTTTTCATATAAATTATACTTCCCTTTATTTAATTAAATATTCTGTTAAAATTTCTATTTGTAAAAGTTTGAACGATTATTTTCTATAAGCCTTTATACTATGGCTATACCACTCCTGCATTTCTGTTGATGGCGGAGTCATGTAATCACCATACATTTGTGTTAGAAAGTCATCAAAGTTTTTAGGAATTGGCAACATCCTTCCTTCAAACTCTGTCAAAATTAGCTCTTTAAAAGTTCCCGCCGGAAAGACTTCTTTCATTTTTTCTTTTCCAACTCCAATAGCTCCTTCATAAGCAGGATTTTCTGTCACACTTTTTTTAACCAATTGATCAATTTTCTTATAGAAATATCTCGGATTAACAAGTCTAAGAGGATACCAGGTACACAAGCGAAGAAAATCTTTTAATTTGCTATCTCCATGAACAGCACGCTCTTTTTTAATATAGGCAAGTTGACGCAAGGCAACATATTTATAACTCTTATCAACGATACTTAAATCTGAGAATTGATCGATTGGAAAGACATCAATAAACAAACTAGTATCATGGCGCTTATACTTTACGTTGTCTTCAATCACTGTTGATGTATCTAGAACAGCAGCAAAATTGTGAAAGTACCATGAAGAGGTATCGTAGGAAAGGACTCGATAAACAGGATGTTGGTCTTCCTCAATTGCTTTTAATAGACGCTCATAGTCTTTTCTATACAGCGAAATATCGATATCATCATCCCAAGGAATCATTCCTTTATGGCGAACAGCTCCCAACATAGTTCCATAGCTGAGGAAATAAGAAATATTATTTTTTTTGCAAATTTCATCAACATAGTCCAAAATACCTAGTTGAATTTCTTTAATTTCATTTTTTTCTAAGTACTGCATTTAATCCTCCAATTTATAGGCTTCAAATTCGTGACTATAAAACTGTTTTTCTTTTGGTGGAAGAGTCATATAATCACCATAATACTGTTTTAAAACAGCGTCGTATTGTTTCGGTGCCGGAAGCGTCAGATGTTCAAAAGGAACTTCAAACAAATCTTCAAAAACTTCTTTTGAAAAGACTTCTTTTTCCTTAAACTTGGAAGGAATAAAGGCAATATATTTACCATCTTTCACACTATACTTTTGAATTTGCTTTTCAATTTGATTTGCAAAATAACGTGGAGATATTGGACGAAGCATAAACCAGAAGAAAGTACGAATCAAGTCTTTTAACTTGCTATCTCCATAAACAATATTCTTGTGCTTACTGAAGGACAATAATTTAAAGCTTTCCAGCTTATAACAAACATCGATAACTTTAGTGTCGTTGAAAGAATCTATTGGAAAAATATCAATGAAAATTCCAGAATCATATGTTTTTGTATTTCGATTATCCACTATTCTCGTTGTCGAATCTACAACCTTAATAAAGTTATTATAGTATCTCTCATCAGTTTCCAACGTTAAAATCTTATATTTAGATTGTTCTCTTTTAAATAACTGAATAAAGCGTTCGTAGTTTTCACGTGTCATAGAGATATCTATATCATCGTCCCAAGGAATAAAACCTTTGTGACGAATAGCTCCAATCAATGTTCCATAATTAATAAAGTAGTCAATATTATTTTTTTTACAAAACGAGTCGATGAAAGCTAAAATCTCAAGTTCAATCTGTTTTGCTTCGTCAATGCTAAGCAGTCTCATTTATACCTCCTAAGATTTTTTTATCCGTCTCTTTAGTGAAATAAAATGGCCTAAAAATTCATAAAAGATACTATCTTTTGTCCACACCAGCAGGCCAATATAACTAAGAGCTGATAAGACCATGATAATCAACATATTGATTAAGAAAGGTAGATTAATGACCATTTTAACCGGATAGATGAAATTAACTAAAAAGTAGATTGGAACAAAGGTCAATGCGAAAAGAGAATAACGTACAGTATATTTGAAGATGTGTCTTAAACTAATTAGTTGTCTCTTATGAATAAAGATAGCATAAAGTATTAGTAGAAAGCTTTCCGATAACATAGTAGTAATCAAATAATACTCCGGTGTAATAATATTATTAAAATAAAGTAAACTATCCATAATTAGGTTCAAAATACCCGCAAAAACTGTATAAACTGTGATTCTTTTTTCAAATCCATTTGTAAAAAGGATTTGTGATCCTAAAATAGTATCTAGGGCAAGAATAATCGTACGAACTGCAAATATAGAGGTTAGATTTGCCCCACCAATATACTTTTCACTCCCATATAAAAGTATAGCTTGAGGTCCTAAAATCATTAAACCAAAACTAAGAGGAATGATAAAGAAATTGAAAATACGACTTCCACGATTCACTAAATTTATATATTCTTCTTTTTTTCCTATTCCGATGTAATAACTCAAGCGAGGAACACTAACTCCAATTGCCCCGGTAATAACACCTGCGATAACCGTTACAATCCGTTGTGCCATCGTATAATAACTGACATTTACATCAACTCCAGTTTTTACCAAAAAGAGACGATCAAGAAAGGTAAATAGCATATTGGCATTAGCAAAGATTAGCATGGCTGTCAGAGGTAAGAAGAGAGGTTTAAATTCTTCCAATGAAACCTTTACGAACTTGATATCCCTTTTAATCCAAAAATAACTAATGAGATAATTGATTAGAGTTGAAAGACTCATAATCAGTGTATAGATAACAATATCATGCTCATTTTTCACAAACAAAAAGATGGATACTAGCATGAGAATGCGGATGAAGGCTGTTTTATAAAATAAAAAACTGTAATTTTCAAGAGCTTCATTAACCCATTCTATTGAGAAAATCTGAGCTATGAGTTGAACTCCCATTACCAAAAATATTTTTTTAATAACCGGATTACTATTAAAGAATAAAGGATACGATAAAAGATAGACAACACTTGTAATAATTGTACAAGCTACACATAAATAAAAAAGACTTGAAAAGACTTTATTTAATTCCTTCTTATTATCTTTTACATTACTAATAGCTCGAAGTCCGTAGTTATAGACTCCATAGGTTGCAAAGGGCAAGAAAAAAGAAAGAATGGTATCAACAGAGTTGAAATAACCATAGTCAGTTCGATCCAAAACACGAGCAACATATGTACCTGTCAAAATTGGGAAAATAATATTTAAAACACGAATTCCCATAAAAGCCAGGGCATTTAATTTTATACTTTTCATTCAATTTACCTCGTTGATTTATTATATCATAAACTACATTAAAAAGCCTTTTTGACTGGGGAAACCATTTCTAAAACTTATATAATTATAAAATAAAAAGAGGACTCTTTGAGTCCTATTTTTATTATCGGATCGACTTTATATAATATTAAAGTGCAAAAGCTATAACTCCCAAAACAGAACGATTTAGATTTCTCACTTCTTGCATACTTTCTTCAAATTTCTTATAACGAGTGACACCGTATTCTTCTACAAATAAGATATTATCTATCCCTAATATACTTTTTATATTCTGCAAATCAACAAACTGGACTCCTTCAATATCCAAATTGTAGTCTGCCTGTAGTTTTTTCAAAATACGATTATCTGAACTTACGATTGCTAGTGGTTGACCTTTACACTTGTAACTCAATAGTTCAGAAAGATTTTCAACAGTGGTAATAGTTGAAACGAAGTCTACTTGATAAGCTGAAAAATCACCTGCACGATTAATAGTTGGATTGAAAAGATATACTAGAACATTTGCTAAGATAACCAAGATGACGCATAGAATGCCGATAATCACTAAGCGTAAAATTAGATTTTTCAAGTTAAAACCGAGAGCAACTTCTTCATTTGGAGTTAATTCTTTTGAGTTAACTGTTTCAAGTTTTTCGATTTTAACGTCTGTATAGGTGGACTTGAATTTGTCAATCAATGAATCGAACTTACTTTCGAGGAAATCATTTACTTCCTTGCTTGGAGTTAAAATTTTAACAGTTACACCTGCATCATCAATTAATGGGTTGATTGTTAATTTTTTTGTCCAATAGTCACTTGAAGAATTTTTTAATGCTGTTTCTGTGGTATCTAAATCTTTTGCAATTTCTTTCATCTTATCAGAATCAACATCATTGAAAAGAAAGGCACCATTGAGATTACCATCAATTAGTTTTGCATAGAAGTCACTATAGCCACCAACTTGATGATTCAAAATTGTTTTTGATGATGTTTCTGGAGCAGTTATCTTATAGGTGATATAAGTAGAATAACTAGTAGAATCTTTGACTGTATTTTTATTTTTAACAGCTTTTAAAGTAAATGGTACAGCTATGAGAGCAAATAAGGCTAGTAAAGCTAGCAAATTCACTTTACGTTTTTTATAAAGATTTGCGAACAAATCAGCTACAGAATAATGTTCAAACATGTATTTCCCCTTTTTTTATTAAGTGATGATTTTCTTTTGTAAGCATTTTTGCAACGAAAATGATAATAAGAACAATTCCCCAGAATTGCATTGTAAAAAGATTAAAGAAACTCTCTGAAAAACTACTTCTAGGCATAAAGAATAAATTATTCAAGATTAGCAAAGATAATGCAAATAAGATTGTTCTTGAGCGATATGCCACTTGCAACATAGCTATAAAGAGCATACCAAGTAAGATACTTAGTAGAAATAGTCCCAACATACCATAATCAGTATACAATTCCATGATATAACTACTTCCAATACCATGGCCTCTTAAATATTCTTTATTTAGAACAAGATAAGACAGATTGTGGGCATAACTATTACTGTCAATCGCTAGTTCAATACTATTTGTCGTATGTTCAAATGGTTTGGCACCAAATATGATTCCGATACTTCCTCTTGCAAAATAGTCAACAATCGGACCAAAAGTGAAATTTCGGAAGTCTCTATAAGGAAGACTACTATTGTACAAGAATCCTCTCGCTAAAACTCCAAAACTAGTTCCTTGTTTATAAATGAAATCGAGTAATAAATCAAAAACTCCACTATGGGATACTTGAGCGTTATCACGAACATAGTTTAATGCTCCCATCGCAAGCATGAGAATAGGTGTTCCAAGATAAATAGCCATTTTTTCTTTGAAACCGATCCATTTACCTTTCTCCGTTTGTTCACGCATAAAGTAGTAAACAAAGGCAAAAATCAAACTTAGAATAAAGGGATTTCTGGTACCAATTACTAAGTGAATCAAGTTAGCCGCGATATAGGCAACTAAAACCATTGTCGCATGTGACTTTTTAGGTTTGGTTGCTAAGTAAACACACATGGCATAAACCATGAAAGTCGATAAGATATAGGTAAAGTAGGGCAATTGACTTTCAAAATTTGCATAATAATTGTAATAAGAAGTTTGCAAACGGTATAGCAAGCGCTCAAATAGTCTAAGGAAATAAAATGGATAGGTGAGTAGAAATACACTCAATGAAACGAAGCGTAGTTTTTTTACATAATTGACATTCGATTGTTTTTCCACTCTTACAGGAGCTTTGCTTTTTCGAGAAAGATAATAATTCGCTATCAATCCCCCTAAAGTCAATCCTAAAATAGATACAATAACAACTAGGAAAGCAAATTGATAAGCAATTGGTTGGTAAGTATCAAGTGCTCCATCTCTGAAATAATCGATGGTGGGTCTGGATACCAAAAATATAAAAATCGTGATAAAAAATATAAAGTGAATCAAATAATATTTGATGTTATTCCAGCAAAGTAGCAGACTGCTAATTAAGAGCAAAAGCAAAGTTGTCAAAAGTCCTACATTGTTGCTGGTGAACAAATAACTGATTCCGCTTATTATGGTTACGATATAGCTTAGAATCGTAACCGTTAGCAACATTCGTTTGCCATCAATCATCTCTGCCCTCCTTTTCTAATTAATTTTTTTCGATTGCTCAATATTTTTTAGCAACAATATTCTATACAATCTTACATTTACAAAAAGTGCTAAAGCACTAATACGTCTCCCTTTTCTAAAAATGTCATTCTTAAAAATAGCTAAGGTATGTTGTTTCAAATATCTATAAATCCTTGGATAGTCTTTAAACTCTTTGAAATTCTCATCTAGAAGCATCTTATCAAGTATGAAGAAATGAGCATATGCTAATCTAAAGAAAGCTACTTCTGTTAAGTTTGGATATTCCTTAATAACTTCAGTATAAAATTTTTGATAAATATCAATGTAAGCTAAGTCTTTTTCCGCATATGGTTTGGTGGTAATACTATCTCCTCGATGGAAATAGTAATAGTATGGCTTAGTATTAACAACATACTTTTTAGTTACTTTAACTAGATCAAAATGATAATAGGCATCTTCATAAATCAAGCCTTTTGGGAAAGTTAACTGTGCCGCAATTTCCTTTTTGATAAGTTTATTACAAATAGTTCCTGGTATTTTCTCACCAATTAAATACTCTTTAAGGAATGTTTCGGTATCACATACAAAATAATCATCCTGGTTTTCAGACTGTGGACTCTCGCTATTGGCATATACATTCATAACACCACAACTGGAAACATCCGCATCTTCTTTCACTATTTGTTGATATAAGCTAGTAATCATTTCAGGATGAATGTAATCATCCGAGTCTATAAAAATAACAAAGTCTCCTTGGGCTTGCTTCAATCCATCATTCCGAGCTTGTGATAAACCTTCGTTTTCCTTGTGATAGACCAAAACTCTTTCATCTTGCTCAGCAATTTGTTCGCATAAGCGACCGCTTTCATCTGTAGAACCATCATCAACGAGAATGATTTCGAGATTTTGATAGGTTTGTTGCTGAATGGATGCTATTGATTTTTCAAGATATTGCGCCACATTATAAACAGGAACAATGACACTAATTAATGTAGTTTCCATGCTACTCCTCTAGTAGTTTTTCTACTTGTTCAATTTGTTTAGCAATTGTAAATTGCTGAATAAATTGGTTGGCCTCATTGGCATCAAAGGTTGATACAGCTGTCATGTAGTTATCAATCGCTTGAGCGGCTTCTTGATTGCTATCAATGATTTTACCAAATCGTCCTTCCTGAGATAATTCCTCTGCACCGCCTACTTCAGTAGATACAAAGGGAACTCCAAGACTCAAGGCTTCAACATAGACCCCAGGAAAACCTTCCTGTTTTGACATGGATAAAAGAACTTGCATCTTAGAAAGATACTTGTACGGATTCTTTTGATACCCCAAAAAGTGAATATAGTCTTCAAGTTGGTATTCTTGAATCCTTTTTTTCAGTTCCACTTCCATATCTCCGACTCCTATAAAGTAGAGGTGGTATTTCTTTCCTTGCTTGTGCAAAAGTCGTATGACTTCCACAACACGATCAGAACCCTTATTTTCTTCAATACGCCCAATGGTGCAGATACTCTTAGGAGCAATCTCAATAGCTAGCTTCTCTTTTGATTTTTTGACAATACTTTCAAAATCGTAACCATTATAGACTGTTGTTAATTTCTGTGAGTAATCTGGATAAACTTCCTTAATAGAATTGTTGGTCTTCTTTGAAATTCCTACTATAGTATGAGCAGCATCCAATTGTCGTCTATGAGAATCTCGCTTCGACCTATCTTTTAAAAATTCCTCAATACTTCCATGAATCCAAGAAATCTTCTTCACTTCTTGGCGTTTAGAAAATAAAAGAGGAGGATTCATAATGGTAAAGGAGACTTCTACATCATATTGATCTTTTACAAGTAATCGTCTTGTCAATCTTGGGAAATAAATTCTCAATCTCCACAAAATCGCTCTTAACCATCTTGGTTGGCGATAATCTTGAAAGGCTTTTAAAATTCTCACATTGTCAGGTACAGGTTCATATCCTTTGCCAAAATGTTCTATTTCGAGGATATCAATATCATACTTTTCCGGATCTAAGTTTGAAACAATCGTTGATAAGATTTTTTCCGCACCTCCACCTAGAGAGAAAGACCACATAAAAAATAGAATTTTCTTCTTATCCACCATATTCTCCCATATATTCTCTATAACTCTTATCCATATCAGCTATGACGGCATCGTGATGAGGGACTTGCTTTTCAGCCGGAGGTGGTGTCATATAATCACCAAAGGCAATGCTAAGATAAGCATCATAACCAACCGGAATAGGCATTTCTGTTCCTTCGAATGGTAGGAAAATGTTGTCTTCAAAAGCCTGAATTGGATATTTATTTTTCATATAACCAGGGCCTGAACATAATTCTGTAATGCCATCACTTTCAAAAAGTCCATACTTAGTCATTTCTTTCTCAGCTTTTTTCCAGATTTGGTATCGTAGAGATTTGGGTGTCATACCAAGTAGAATTGTACTTCCCCATTTCATGACTGCTCCGTGTTTTTCTGGAATAGTTTGCGCACAAAATAGAGAATAAATCAAGGCCCAGCGGACCTGTTTCTTGCGCTCTGCTGGATGTTTAGGGTAGTAGTCCAAGGGAAGAACATCCAAAGCCAATCCGTGTGGAAGATCCAAATCTTGTTGATAAGGCTTGATACAAGTCGTCTCCTTATCGCGAATGGTAATAAAGAGGTTACGGTCTACATAGTCTTTAGAACTCTTTAATAGGAAGTAACGCTCATCCGCATATTGAGGCCATAACTCTGCTAGTTTTTCATAGTCCTTTCGTGGCATAAAAAAATCTAAATCATCATCCCAAGGGATGAAGCCCTTATTACGAAGGGCGCCAATGGCTCCTCCGCCACACAAATAGCAGAGTAAATCATGTTCTTTACAAAATTCGACAAAATATTCAGCCATTTCCAGACTACGAGCCTGAATTGCCTTTAAATCACTCATCTATTTCATATCCTCTTCTGTAGAATTGTATCATTCTATTATACCATAAAAAGTGCCTATTATCTTATCCGTTCATAAGAAAAATCAAAGCCCAATCACCTATCATAATAGATGCATTAGCTTTGATTTTACTATATTTTTTATCTCAATCCCATTTGGGCAAGCTTATTCTTATAAGCGTTTTGATCTACACGAAGGGCTTGACCACCGTAAACATCAAATTCGTCTTGCCAATCACCAAGTTCTGGTACTGTTACTCTCTCAATACCATTTTGAGCTCCATCTAAAATAGACAAGCCATTAGTTAGTAAGAAAGTATACGGAATGTTTGTTGACGTCATAGAAAATACTTTCCCAAGAGCTTCTGAACCAGTGAATAGTTTTGTTGGGTCCTTAATTTGTTGCAAGATTGCTGACATAACCTGTTGCTGTCTCCGTGTTCTACCGTAATCACCTTCATCATCATCACGGAAACGAGCATAGTTAAGTAATGTAGAACCATTCATTTGTTGCTTACCAGCTCGAATAGTTTGGGTTGGAGATTCAGTTGCAGTCGCATGTAGATCATCACCTACAGTAGCTTCTGTGACTGGGACACCATTTAAGGTTGAGAATTGCGCATCGATGGTAACTCCATCTGGGAAAAGAGTATCAATTGCAGTAGCGAAGGCTTGGAAATCTACAAGAGCGTAATATTTGATATCCAAGTCAAAATTATCCTTGAGAACTTTACGTACTCTCTCAGCTCCTTGTTTTCCTTCCTGCTCTCCCAATTCATATGCCAGATTCAATTTATGATCGGCTTGTCTCTGACCATCAATAACTTGGCTATAACCATCGATATAGACTAAGTTATCTCGCATAAAACTAACAAGTTTAATTTTTTTATCCTTACCACTGACATTCAAAACCATAATCGAGTCTGTCCGTGTTTCTGCACTATTCTGTCCAATTCGGCCATCCGTACCCAAAATCAGAATATTAACCCCATCACGCGTATCTTGTCCATTGAAGACTTCAACCTGAGCAGCTTTGGCATCTTTTAGCTTATTATCTTCCCTTGACTGAAAACCTTTTAAAAACATAAGAGTCATCCCTATTGCTACAAAAAGTAAAATTGTAAAAATCCAAGCGAGCAAACGCTTAAAAGAGAAACGACGTTGTTTCTTAGGTTTCTTGACTTTTTCTTTCTTTTCTTTTACTTTCTTAATTTTTTGCTTGGGAACTTTATGGCGAGAACTACGACTACGATTTCCATAACTTGGAAGGCCAATATTATTGGTTTGCTGAAGTAGCTCCTCTAACTCTTCGTAGGGTTTAATCTCAGAAACTTTCTGCTGACCTTCTAGTTTACTATGCAAAAAATCAAATTCTATCCGTTCCTTTTCATTTAAATAATGAATATTTTTCAAGAGATAATCATAGCGTAGATTTTCATGATGAGATAGAGGATTTTCTCTAGTCATAGATTCTCCTTTCCTTTATCCTGTATAGTATAAATAGGGTAAGCTCCCAAAATTTTATATTGGATTCCAATAGTTTCTAATTCTTCTCTTGCAAAATGAACTAAATCTTTATCTCTATAATCAACATCAATAATAAAGAAGTATTCACCAAGAGCAGTTTTAAGGGGGCGACTCTCAATCTTTGTCAAGTCTATTCCTCGCCAAGCAAAGGTAGAGAGCGCCTTATAAAGAGCGCCAGGTAAATTGTCTGGTAAGGTAACTGCCAGACTCATTTTTTCTGTTGAGAACTGCAAAGCTATCTCCGGTAATTGTGCACCTAAGACCCAAAAACGAGTAAAATTAGCTTCCATCTCTTGGATATCTTCAGCAATCAATTCTAAACCATATTCATCAGCAGAATTTCTCGGAGCAATAGCTGCAAAAGGTTGATCTGGATGTTCTGAGACAAATCTAGCTGCATAAGCTGTACTTGCTGTTACTTCTAATTCAGCATTTGGAAAGTGCTGGTCGATATATTTTTTTCCTTGTGCAAGTGCCTGCGGATGAGAAAATATTTTTTTGATGGTTGAATGCCCAGAAACAGCCATTAACTGTTGTTGAATCGGTTGTACTATCTCTGCAACAGCCTGAATTTTCGCTTGATGATAGAGATAGTCTAAGGTCTCATGGACACTTCCTTCAATGGAATTTTCAACTGGGACAACAGAATAATCAACCAAGCCCTGTTCGTAAGCCTTGATGACATCTGTGATATTTGAAAATGGCTCTAGTTCCTCGTGGGGAAAAGCCGTTTGCACAACATGGTGCGAAAAAGATCCCTTGGGACCTAGATAGGCAATTTTCATCTCAGTTCCTCTATAATTTCTTCTGGACTTAATGTTGCTACATCTACAACCTGACTAGCCACTTCTTCATACCAAGCTTGTCTTTCTTTAAAAATCGCAGCCAAAGCCTCCTTGCTATTATTTAAAAATAGTGGGCGTTGATTTTCCTTATCACTCGCGATCCGTTGATAAAGAGTTTCAAAATCAGCTTTTAGGTAGATATTATCGGCATTTTTCTTCAGCAATTCTCGATTTCTCGAAGAAACAACCACTCCTCCACCAGTTGAAATGACTAAATCTGTTTTTAGCAAATCATCTAAAATTTCTGACTCCACCTTACGTAAGGCTGCTTCCCCTTTTACTTTAAAAAAATCGGCTATGGGCATTCCAATACCTTGCTCAATCACAACATCCATATCCACAAAATCAGGATCTAGCCCTCTAGCAATGGTTGACTTCCCTGCTCCCATAAATCCTAGCAATACTTTAGCCATGAATCAGAGTCTCCAAATCATTGAAAAAGCCTGGGTAGCTAGTATTGATAGCTTCTGCGCGGTCAAGTTCTACTTCTCCATCTGGGACTAAAAGAGCTGCAATAGCCGTCATCATCCCGATACGATGGTCACCAAAGGTATTGACTCTAGCTCCGTGAAGAGTAGACTGCCCCTTGATAATCATTCCATCCTCTGTAGGAGTGATGTCAGCACCCATGCTATTTAAGGCGTCTGCAACAACCTGAATACGGTCTGTCTCTTTGACTTTGAGTTCTTCAGCATCTTTGATAATCGTCACTCCCTCTGCTTGCGTTGCAAGGAGGGCGATAATAGGTAATTCATCTATCAGGCGTGGAATCAATGACCCACCAATCTCTGTTCCTCTTAGGTCTGAAGTTTCAACAGATAGGGTTGCTGATTTAGCTATTGGATCGATTTCAGTAATCTCCAACCTTCCACCCATAGCTCGAATAACATCAAGAATCCCTGTGCGTGTTTCGTTGATACCAACGTTCTTAAGTTCCACTCGAGAATTTGGTACAATTAAACCAGCGACCAGCCAAAAGGCTGCACTAGAAATATCTCCTGGAACTATCACATTTTGACCTGTCAATTTTTGTGGTCCATTGATTGTTATTCTCTTGCCATCTACAGTCAAGTCCCCACCAAATTGACGCAGCATATCTTCTGTGTGATTACGTGTGCATTCTTTCTCAAGAATGACTGATTGACCTTGAGCCTGCAAAGCTGCAAAAATCAAGGCCGATTTGACTTGAGCAGAGGCGATAGGCAATTTGTATTGAATAGATCTTAAGTTTTTCGTTCCTTTCAACTGCAACGGTGGCAATTCT
Organism: Streptococcus timonensis; assembly: GCF_900095845.1. Lineage (GTDB taxonomy): Bacteria > Bacillota > Bacilli > Lactobacillales > Streptococcaceae > Streptococcus > Streptococcus timonensis. Next base: position 279,674 of record NZ_FMIX01000004.1, on the reverse strand, counting down.
CGCTCTGTTTGACCAGAAATGCTGACTCCCATTTTTTTCAAGGGAAGGGTCACACGGTCCATAGGACGTTTTGAAAGACTGTCATCTCCAAACATCTCCACTTCAAATTCTGCACCAGCAAGAACACCCGAAATCAGACGAATAGAGGTGCCAGAATTCCCCATATCTAAAGCATTTTTAGGAGCTTTTAATCCCTCCATTCCAACACCTTGAATGGTAATGACACCATCTTTATCCTCAATCTCAACACCAAGGTCACGGAAAACTTGAATGGTCGAAAGGACATCTTCTCCTCGCAAAATATCATAAACCTTGGTCTGACCCTCAGCCAAACTTCCAAAAATAATAGATCGATGACTAATTGACTTATCACCTGGTACTCGAATAGAGCCGTTCAAGTGGCTAATAGTTGTTTTTAACTTCATACTAGACCTCATACTGACAATACTTTTTTTATTTTATCATAAAAAGTCAGAAATTTCTTAAAAATTCCTGACTTTATGATAGTTAATAATATTTTTTCAATACACTTTTACCTTTTTGATGTATTTCAACCTGAAGCTTTTTAATAGCAATTCTTTTTCACTTTCAATTTACCAGCTATCTGAAGATCCACCACCATCAAATCCTCCGCCATCCCAATCATCAGAAGACCAAGATGAACTAGAACTACCAGTATCATATCTAGATGTAGAAGAATCTAATCTACCATAAGAACTTGACTGTACCCTTTGTGAAGCATAGTAGCTTTTTTTGAGCTCGGAAGTCCAAGAAGCATTCTTCACAAAATCTTTATCGTTTGGATAGAGTTTTCCCTTCCCATTATAAGAGTATTGAGAGCGGTTCAGCCTATCTAGTTGCTTTCTTTCAACTTCTGCGTAGTATGCTTCTATCAGTAATGCAGTCCAAGTATCATTAGGTAGAAAACCTTTTGAGTCTGGATATAGTTTGTTATATCCTGCGTAGTTATACTGAGACCTAATTAAACGCTTATTTTTTTTATAGTCAGATTTACGTTCTTCAGTCCACGTATCGTTAGGTACAAAGTCAGGAAAATCTGGATACAGCTTACCCTTTCCCTCATACTCATACTTAGAAAAGCGGCATCTATTTAAGTAATGGAACCAAATTGCTAAAAGTGCATAAACCAAGAAAATTAACGGCATGTACTTAAGGCCTATCTTAAGGATTCCCAAAATTATTGCTATGTATTTTAAGCTTTTTGGAAGCCGAGTATTCTTATTCTCCTTCTTGTTTATGATTTCAGCTTTTCTAGACTCTGCTTTAGAAATGCCTACTAGAATTCTGTTAAGAGCATCAGTATATTTCCCTTCTTTCATGTAAGGCTTCGAATCATTTAGTAAAGAACTGGCCTTCGAGTCAGGTAGCCAAATTGCTGCTTCGTTGGATGTTTCAATACGAAACTTCCTATCCTTTATAGCAATAGCGATTAAAATTCCACTGTTGGAATCTTGTTTCCCAATTTTCCATTTGCGTGCAACCTCATTGGCTACCTCTTCGATACTGGAACCGTCTAGGGTATCTACAATGTAAATACCTACTTGGGTTTCACTTCCAGCATTCATACTCTCTAACGTTTCTGCAACACTAGTGGTTAAATAACCATTAGGATCGTATATACCATTTAAAGGCCGATCGGGAATAACCATATTAGCCGCCACTAGCGGCATAAAAAAGAATAAAGGGATAATTAAGAGTAAAATTAACTTTTTCATAGGAGATCCCCCACAAGACTAACCAGTTAAATTGATTTCAGGGACAAACTTTGCATCTTTCTCTGTTCCAATTAACTCAGCTCTATAGTTAGAAACCTTCAAATTTGTTTTGCATTTTGATTATTAGTAAAGACAATCATTCCCACAGTCATTATTAAACAGACCAGGCTAATAATTCTAGCTTATACAGTAGTTATCGATAATAAAAATACGATTGAGAAAATACCGATAAATCATAAACAAAATAAGTTTGTTATTTTAGCAATTCTGAAATCGGTTCAAAAACAATTCGTTCAATATCTGATAGATAAATAGACAGTTGTTGTTGTTTGTTAAAGAAACTTGAGACTAGATCGTTCCCTTCAATCTGCTTGCTAATAGAATCCATTTTCCCTTGGAAAGATGCATCTGGCATTTGTCCAGTTTGTGCCATGAATTGAATTTCTTGTTGGAAGGCAATATAATCCTCGAAAATTTTATTAGCTTCTGCATCTGCTTGGATAGCATCTTTTGCTTCCTTAACAGCCTTGTATTCAGGTAATTCGCGCAATCCGCGACTTAGTTCGTTTGCACTATCATAAATATTTGACATGATTTTCTCCTTATTTGATGACTACTGTGTAGTCAGTATTTTCTGTAATCACATGCTCAGCTCTTTCCAAGTCCTGAGCATTTTTAAATGAAATTTGTAGAATCCCATGAATATCTTCACGATTTTCTTCATTGATGTGGATATTAACTAGTGAAGTTCCTCTAAGTAATTCTAAGATGCGCAAAATCACATCTTCCTCATCAGGAATATCTACAAAAAGATCATAAGAACTATCAACTCCTCCACGTTTATGAATTTCCATAGCCTGTCGTTGTTCACGCGCTTGATTGAAAAAATTCCAAATCTGACTCTCGTCTTCGTCTCTGATTGCCTGACTTATCTCATCCAAACGTCCCTTAAAATCCTCTATCCGCTCTATTATTGTCTCTCTATTGGACAAAAGAATAGAGGTCCACATACCTGGTTCACTCTCAGCAATTCGAGTCATATCTCTAAAACCACCCGCAGCAAAACGTCCAGCCAGCTCATGTTCTCGAGCATAAAGGGCCGTCTGCTCCATTAAACCAGAGGCCAATATGTGAGGAAAATGGCTTACTTGAGAGGTTACCTTGTCATGCTCCTCAGCGTCAATCTCGATAAAACAAGCATGTAGACCTGAAAGCAGACTCTTCATTTCTTCGAGCGTATCTGAAGTTGTCAGACTAGATGGAGTAAAGATATAGTAGGCATTTTCAAAGAGATTGACATCGGCTGAGGCAGCACCTGTCTTATGGCTCCCTGCCATGGGATGCCCACCTATAAATCGAACAGACTTCCCTACAAAATTCTCCTCCGCTGCGTTCACAATAGCTGACTTGGTCGAGCCTGCGTCCGAGATAAGAACGCCTTCTTTCAAGCCCAAACTTGCCAACTCCTGGATAAAAGCAATGGTTTGTTTGATAGGTAATGTCAGAATGATGATATCCGCTAAGGGAGCGAAACTGGCAAAGTCATCAGTCGCACGGTCAATCATTCCTCGCTCCAATGCAATATCTCTTGAAGGCTTGCTTCGATTGTATCCTAAAATTTCATAATCGGGATGATCTCGTTTAATTCCCAAAGCCATTGAGGCCCCTATCAAGCCAAGACCTACAATATAGATGGTTTTTGACATAGGAACTCCTTAAAAGTTCTTCGTGTATTCACGGTGTTTAACCACTGCCTCTTTTAACTCTTCTAGATTATCAGATGAGAATTTTTCTAGAATTTCCTGAGCTAAGACAGTTGCAACTACTGCTTCCATAACTACCCCAGCTGCAGGAAGAGCAGTTGGATCACTTCTCTCCACGGTTGCCTTATAAGGCTCGTGGGTTTCGATATCCACACTCATCAATGGTTTATATAGGGTTGGAATGGGTTTCATGACACCTCGAACGACAATGGGCTGACCATTGGTCATACCACCTTCGAAACCACCAAGGTTATTAGTCCGACGGGTATACCCATCTTCTTTAGACCAGATAATTTCATCCATAACTTGGCTTCCTTTACGGTAACCAGCCTCAAAACCAAGACCAAACTCCACACCTTTAAAGGCATTGATAGATACAACTGCTTGAGCTAGTCTAGCATCTAGCTTTCGATCCCATTGAACATAGGAACCAAGACCAACCAGAACACCACCAACAACTGTTTCTACAACTCCACCAATGGTATCTCCATCACGCTTGATTTGGTCAATATAATCCTTGATTTCTTGCTCACGTTCTTGATTAACGATAGAAACTTCTGACTGGGCAGCTAGTTTCTTAATCTCTGCGACTGTTAAGTTTTCTGGAACATCAATTTCTTTACCACCAAAGATAACAACATGGTTAGCAATTTCGATATCAAGCTCAGCTAAAAGCCGCTTGGCTACTGCTCCAACTGCTACCCGCATAGTCGTTTCACGGGCAGATGAGCGTTCCAAAGAATTTCGCAGGTCATCAAAACGGTATTTGATCCCCCCGACCAAATCTGCGTGACCTGGGCGAGGATGAGTGATTTTTCGTTTGCTTTTAAGCCGGTCTTCGATATCCTCAGCAGACATGATATCCAGCCATTTTTGGTGGTCTTTATTAATGACATCCATGGTAATAGGAGCACCTGTCGTCTTACCATGGCGAACTCCAGAAGTAAAGACAACCTGATCACTCTCAATCTTCATGCGTCCACCGCGGCCGTAGCCACCTTGACGTCGCTTAAGATCCTCATTGATGTCCTCTGCAGTCAAAGGAAGACCAGCAGGAACTCCTTCTATAATAGCTGTCAGACGCGGTCCGTGTGATTCTCCTGCAGTTAAATATCTCATACCTTCTCCTTATTTTACCAAGTATTCTTTCATTTCTTCGAGAGAAACTGGGTGAATCGTCGCTGAACCAAGCTCAGGTACCAAGACTAACTTCATGGTATTCCCACGCGCTTTTTTGTCATGAGTCAAAGCCTGATAAAGCTTGTCAAGTTCCCAATTTTCGTACTCGACCGGCAATCCAAACTTCAGACACATTTCTCGGATAGACTGAGTTATTCCAGCTGGCATAAGTCCTTTTTCTTCTGCTACCTTAGAGACCTGAACCATTCCCATAGCTACTGCCTCACCGTGCATGACATGTCCATAGCCAGCAGTTGCCTCAATAGCATGGCCGATTGTGTGACCAAAGTTTAGATAGAGACGAATGCCATTGTCCAATTCATCTTCAACTACCATCTTGCGCTTCACTTTGCAAGAATGCTCAATCAATCTCTCTGAATGTTCCAAAATGCTTTCCACAGAACCATCCATTTCTATCAGAAGATTCCATAGTTCTATATCCTCGATTAAGCCATACTTGATGACCTCACCCATTCCCTCAATCAATTCTCTTTTCCCCAAAGTCTCAAGGACAAGTGGATCAATCAAGACTCCATCTGGCTGGGCAAATGTCCCCACCATATTTTTTGCAAAGGAAGTGTTAACTCCTGTCTTACCACCAATAGAAGAATCAACCTGGGCTGTTAAACTAGTCGGAATTTGAGCGAAATGAATCCCTCTCATATAGGTGGAGGCTACGAAGCCAGCTAAATCTCCAACAACTCCACCACCGAGGGCAACGATACCATCACTACGAGTTAAGCCTTGTTTAACTAAAAATTCGTAGACTTTCTGAACAGTTGTTAGGTTCTTTCTTTCTTCACCTTCTAAAAAGTCAAAAATCGCCACTTGAAAACCAGCAGCCTCAATACTGAGTTTTACTTTTTCTGCATAGAGAGAAGCCACACGGTTATCCGTTACGATAACAACTTTTTGTGGTTGCCAAAGTTCTCTCAACCATTTTCCTGCTTGAGATAGGCATCCTTTTTCAATCTGAATTTCATAAGGGTGATGCGGAATGTCAATTCTGATTTTCATTCTAGTGGCTCCTTTTCTTTAGTGATATTTTTCTGTTAAGGACTGCCAAATTTCATCTGTTGGCATATCCTTACCTGTCCATAGTTTAAAAGCCTCTGCTGCTTGATATAAAAGCATACCGAGTCCGTTAACAGCTACATTCCCTTGGCTTTTAGCCCATTGTAGAAATACTGTTTCGAAAGGCTGATAAATAATATCTGCCACCAAGACTTGTGGAGGCAAATTCAGGTTTGTAGGAACTGGTGATGATTTTCCGTCCATTCCTAAACTAGTAGCATTCACCAGTAAGTCAGACTGGTGGATTATTTCTTGTAAGATTTGAACATTTTCTAAATCATATAAGTCAACTTTAAAATCTGTTTCCACCCGTAATTTTTCAAGATATATTCTTGTTTTTTCCATAGAAGACGAGCGAACAAAAACAGAAATTTGATCAGCACCGTCTAAAATTGCCTGAGTTAAAATAGATTTAGCAGCTCCACCAGCTCCCAACAAGGTCATTCTTTTTCCGGAAATTTCAAAAGAAGGCAAGCTCTTAAAGAATCCCTTGCCATCTGTATTATATCCAATTAAAGTTCCTTCTTGATTCACTACTGTATTCACAGCACCAATCAGACGGGCTTCCTCACTCAACTGATCCAAATAAGGAATCACTTGCTCCTTGTAGGGCATGGACAGATTGATTCCAAACATCCGGTAGCGGCGAATATTGGCAACTGTTTCTGATAAATCAGTCGCTTTAACTTCCCATGCTAGATAGACACCGTTGGTCTCTGTTGCCTGAAAAGCACTATTATGAATGAAAGGAGAAATAGAATGTTTGATAGGATTTGCAACGACAGCAGCTAGACGCGTGTAGCCATCAATCTTCATTCAAAATCTCCCGAATTTTTTTCATATTTGACAGAGAAATCTGTCCTGGAGCACTAGCTACATCTAAGCTTGCAAATGACCAGCTGGAACCCGTAACATCAGAAGTAATACGAGAAACTTTACCTACTTTCCCCATAGAGATAGTCACATATTCTTGTTCAGGATTAAGGGTTTTAAAACCTCTAGTAAAGTTCATCAGGTCTAATACATCTTGTTCGGTATGGGCCATAACTGATACTTTCACTACTTTTGGATTCAGGCTAGTTAGTTCTGATAAAATTTCCATCATATTTTCAGGTGTTTCTTGAAAGTTATGATAACTCAAAACTAAATTTGGAAAATCTAACATCTGATCAAAAACATCCTTATTCCCAAAATACTCAAAATCCACATATTCAGGTTGATAGAGTTGGGTGACATCCTTAATGACTTGAACATACTCTTGAGCTGACAAGTCAATCTCACCCCCCTCAGCACGAGTACGCAAGGTAAAAAGTAATTCTCGTCCAGCAAATTTCTCGAAAATTGCTGGTGCAACTTGTAAGATTTCATCTTTTGGTAGAAAATCAGCTCGCCACTCGATGATATCTGCATCTACATAACGATTTGCATCAATTGCTTGCGCTTCTTCTAAACTCTTTGGCATAACAGAAACGACTAATTTCATTTAGTTACCTTCATACTAATCACCTTGAGGTAATTACTACTTTCATCTTTTTTGTTAAAAACAAAGTCTGCTGGAAGTCCATATTTATTTAGTACCTGATAGGTTCTTCCTACAAATCCTTTATCAATTTGTTCTGTAAATTTCTTGCGGGAAACATTGGCAGCATTGGTACTAGCAATGATGATGCCTCCCGGATTTAAAATATCGAGACTTTGGGAAATCAACTTGTGATAATCCTTTACTACTGAAAAGGTTTGTTTTTTATTGCGAGCAAAGCTTGGTGGGTCTAGCACGATCACATCATAGCTCAAACCTTTACGTTTAGCATATTTAAAATATTCAAAGACATCCATAACGATAAAATGATGGTTTTCAAGACTAATGCCATTAGCTTCAAAATGAGCTACTGACAACTCTTTCGACCGTTTGGCTAGGTCAACCGAGGTTGTTTCACTCGCGCCTCCCATGGCTGCAGCAACTGAAAAAGCAGCTGTATAGGAAAACATATTGAGCAAGGATTTCCCCATAGCTAAACCATCAACCAAACTTCCACGAACATCATGTTGGTCTAAGAAAATACCTGTCATCAATCCATCATTCATAAAGACCTGGTAAAGGACTCCATTTTCAAGAACTGTAAAATTCTCCGGTGCTTCTTTCCCATAAATATGATCCGACTCATAGTTTAATCCCTTAAATCGAATCTTCTCATAAGCACCCAAAACTTCTGGAAAAACCTGAGAGAATGCAGCAACTATCTGCTGACGGAGTTGAAAAACATATGAGTTATACCATGAAAAAACAAGGTAATCCCCATAAAGATCCAATGTCAAACCACCGAAGCCATCACCTTCTTGGTTAAATAAACGAAAAGCAGTCGTCAAATCATTCTGATAATAAGATGCACGTTTATCTTTGGCTTTTTTAAAGAGTGTTTCAAAAAAAGATTGATCAAAGGAAATATTTTGATCTGTTACAAACCAACCAATTCCTTTATTTTGGGGTGATAGATAAGCCTTTCCTAAAAATTGCTTTCCTTGGTTATACAGCTCAACTTCTATATTCGTTTCAGATAGTTCTGGAAAATCTTCTTTCTCCAAAACAACCTGCCCCTTTTGTATTTTTTTTTCAACACTTCGGCTGACCAACAATTTTTTCATAGATACTATTATACCAAATTTTGTGACAATTCACAAAATAGAAAATGATTTCTCCATTGATGTCATAGGAACTATACAAGCTTTTTGTTTCTGCTTGATTGATTTCTAAATAAGAAGGGTCATTTGTGTTGAGAAATTTCATTCTATTACCGTAAAAATAGACATTCACATCCTGAGGTCTATTTTTGTAGCGCAAACGTTTGCGCATTTGCTTGCTTTGTGGTAAAATGATTCTCAAATTGTTAAGTATGAGGACTATCTATGAAAAATCAAACCCTAATGCAATATTTTGAGTGGTACCTTCCCCACGATGGACAACACTGGACGCGACTTACCGATGATGCTGAGCACCTTGCAAATCTAGGAATTAGCCACGTCTGGATGCCACCTGCCTTTAAAGCTACCAACGAAAAAGATGTCGGTTATGGTGTCTATGACCTTTTTGACCTCGGTGAATTTGACCAAAAAGGAACTGTGCGTACCAAGTACGGTTTCAAAGAAGACTATCTTCAAGCCATTCAAACACTTAAATCACATGGGATTCAACCTATGGCTGACGTCGTCTTAAACCACAAGGCAGCTGCAGACCGTTTGGAATCTTTCCAGGTTATTGAAGTCGACCCAGGAGATCGCACAATTGAACTTGGAGAACCTTTTACCATCAATGGTTGGACAAACTTTACTTTTGATGGAAGACAAAACACCTACAATGATTTCCACTGGCACTGGTACCATTTCACTGGAACTGACTATGATGCCAAAAGACGGAAGTCTGGTATTTACCTTATCCAGGGAGATAATAAGGGGTGGGCCCACGAAGAATTAGTCGATAATGAAAATGGTAACTATGACTACCTCATGTATGCGGACTTAGATTTTAAGCATCCAGAAGTCATACAAAATATCTACGATTGGGCTGATTGGTTCATGGAAACGACTGGAGTAGCTGGTTTTCGTTTAGATGCAGTCAAACATATCGACTCCTTCTTTATGCGTAATTTCATTCGTGACATCAAAGAGAAATATGGACAAGACTTCTATGTCTTTGGAGAATTCTGGAATCCAGACAAGGAAGCTAACTTGGACTACCTTGAAAAGATTGAAGAACGCTTTGACCTTGTCGATGTCCGACTCCATATGAATCTCTTTGAGGCAAGCCAAGCTGGTGCAGACTACGATTTGCGTACCATCTTTAATGATAGTCTGATTCAAGTCAAACCAGATAAGGCTGTAACCTTTGTCGAAAATCATGATACTCAACGAGGACAAGCTTTAGAATCTACTGTAGAAGAATGGTTTAAACCAGCAGCCTATGCTCTTATTCTTTTGCGCGAGCAGGGTCTCCCTTGTGTCTTTTACGGAGACTACTACGGTATCTCTGGTCAATATGCTCAGCAAGATTTTAAAGAAGTTCTTGACCATCTGCTAGCTATCCGAAAAGATTTGGCTTATGGAGAGCAGACGGACTACTTTGATGACCCTAATTGTATCGGTTGGGTCCGTTCAGGAACTGACAATCAATCACCTTTAGCTGTTCTAATCTCTAATGCCCAAGAAAATGATAAAACCATGTTTGTAGGCCAAGAATGGGCTGACCAAACCTTTGTTGATTTACTCGGTAATCATTCTGATCAAGTAACTATCAATTCGGATGGGTACGGAGATTTCCCAGTAGTTGAACGTTCTCTCAGCGTTTGGGGACTTGCTAATTAAAAACAAAAAAACTTGCCTGATTGGCAAGTTTTTTTATTATTCATTATTAGTCTTTCCATAGATCCATAGCGTTTTTGAAATCTGATGAGACTTGTACATTTTGAGGATTGCTTGCTTCTCTTTCCAAGCGCTTAGCTTCTACTTGAGCTACACTCTTAATCCCTTCATGACGCCAGTTGCGGAGAATTGCTTGGATGTATTTCCAATTTGGTTTCCCATTCAAAACAGCTTCACGCAAGGCTTCCTTTATCAAGTCTGCACTAGTTCCATCTTCCTTTAAACTTTTCTCTAAATCTTCAATTTCAAAAGGACTCAAAAGACGGCCTAGTTCCTGTTGGAAAATATCTACCAAGCTCTTTAAATCATTTGGAGCAGATTGCACCTGGTTTGGAGCTTGTTTTTCAAAAAGTTGGTCTAGGCGCTCCAAGGCAAGAGTTGCATCGAAGATTACTTCTATTTCGCCATTAAGTTCAATGGTTCGGTATTGAAGCAATCCTTTCTCAGTCAATCGTGAAATAGCCTGATTGACTTCAGTGACATTTTTGCCGATTTTTTCAGCAATCTGACTTGGAGACAATTCACCTAAAGCCGTTGTATTCTGTAGGTAAAAGAATTGCCAAACAAGAAAGTCCTCGCTAGATGAAAAGAGTTGATTATAGTGCAATAAGAGTGCACTTGGTAAAACTAAATTTCCAGATTTAAAAGCATCTAAATATGTCATAATTCCTCTTATAAATATCCAAAATGAGAAACATCGTCTTCCACCCTCTTCCAGTCAAAAGGTGTCTCCTGGTATACTGCGTAATTCACCCAATTACTAAAAAAGAGAGCTGCTGAAGAACTCCACAGCATACATGGACGAGTATGGATATCATCATTTTTAAAATAATTTTCCGGTATATGGGGGTTTAAACCAGCATCTAAATCTCTAAAGTATTCTTTAGCAAGAGTATCACGATCATACTCTAAATGTCCAAAACTATAAACTTCTCTTAAATCTCTACTAGCGAGGATTGACACTCCAACCTCATCACCAGATGCTAAAATCTCTAAATTGGTATGATTCAAAATATCTTCTTTTAAGACCTCGGTATGTCTAGAATGCGGAGAGACATATAAATCATCAAAACCTCTCAATAGGAGATGACCTTCTTTTAAAACATCTTGAGGATAAATCCCAGAAAGCTTCTGGTCCATCTGGTATTTATCTACACCATAGCGATAGTATAGACCTGCCTGTGCTCCCCAACAAATATGCAAGGTTGAAAAGACATGAGTCTTAGACCAATCGATAACTTGGGTAAACTCTTGCCAATAGTCAACCTCTTCAAATGGAAGGTGCTCAACTGGAGCTCCTGTGATAATCAAGCCATCGAAATAATCGTCTTTGACTTCCGAGAAGGTCTTATAAAAAGTCTCCATATGCTCTGAGCGAGTTGTTTTTGATTGGTGACTCTCCATATATAAAAAGTCAATATCCAACTGGAGTGGAGTATTTGCCAAATGCCGTAAAAGTTGTGTCTCTGTCACAATTTTTTGGGGCATCAAATTTAAGATAAGAATTTTTAAGGGTCGGATATCTTGGTGAGCCGCCCTTTGGTCATCCATGACGAAAATATTTTCCGTTCGTAAAATATCGACTGCTGGTAATTTTTTTTCAATTCGAATCGGCATGGAAATCTCCTTACAATATCAATACTGGGTACGTGTTAAACTGTTATCACCAATTAGACTTTCCAATTGGCAACTTTCTTTCCCTTTATTATACTGTAAGAAGGTATAGTTTTCAATTATAGTTTTTCTCTAACTAGATATAGCCTTATTTTATATCAAATGACGAGAAAACAGCCCCAAGGACTGTTTTTCATTAATAATGCATCAAAACTTTATAATCGTAATCTCCGATTGCCTCACGACCTTTTAGCTCATCGAGCTCAATCAAAAAGGCACAACCAGCTACGACACCACCTAATTTCTCAATCATTTCGATTGTCGCTTTAACAGTACCACCTGTTGCCAAGAGGTCATCTACAATAAGAACACGTTGACCTGGTTTGATAGCATCTGCGTGCATGGTCAAAGTATCAACACCATATTCTTTTTCGTAGTCAGCTGAAATGACTTCGCGTGGCAATTTCCCTGGTTTACGAACAGGTGCAAAACCAATTCCCAACTCAAAAGCAACTGGACATCCAACAATAAATCCACGTGCTTCTGGTCCTACGATCATATCAATTTTTTTGTCAGTAGCATATTGAACAATTTCGCGAACAGCGTAACTGTAGGCATTTCCATCTGCCATCAAAGGGCTGATATCACGGAATGTAATTCCTTCTTGTGGATAATTTTCAATACTTGCAATGTAATCTTTTAAGTTCATAGCGTTTCTTTCTTTTAAAGTTTTTACTCCCTATTATACCATATTTCCTAGAAAAGCGAAATAGAAAGAAGCCTTGGAATATCGTTCCAAAGCCCCTCAGACCTTCATAAAATTCGGAGATTCGCTCGATCAATGAAATCTTTACTTCTTTTTGCTTTTAGAAGTTTGATTCCGTTGACGATTCTGTTGGATACGCCACTCTCGCTCAAAGTAGGACATGACTTCAAATACTCTCTTTGGTAAGCCAACATCCAGCAAATAGATTGGGATTTTCAAAACGTTAGAATGTTTTGAACTTGTAAATCTACTTCGAAGACGATACCAGAAAAAGTTGGATTTTAAAACTTCCTTGTCATAAAACTGAACCTCAATCATATAAAAATCCCTTGCATTTCTACTACCCTTAATTCTCGTGAGAGCAAACTTTTCTACCTGTCCCCAGGAATAAAACTGCCAGTCTTTCTTTGGATATGGTTTATAGGAAAATCCTTGAGCCGTACATTTCAAATACTCTTTATCAGAAAAAAGCCGTCGCAAATGTTGATACAAAATGAAGCCAACGATGAGGATCAAGAAACCAATAAAGAGGATTAAGGGCACCAATCCCGCAGGTGCTTCTTCGGGATAGCTCAGCAAAAACGAAAAGATCCAAAGTAGAAGAGCCAATTCTAGTAGATAAAGAATAAGGCTCAAAACGATTTTCTTACTACTCCATTTAATAATTGTTTCTTCCATTATACTAACTCACTTAAATATTCATAGCGTTCATATTTTTCCAGCAAGTCTTCATTTTTCTCGTCTAACTCTTTTTGAAGGGTAGCTAGTTTCCCAAAGTCAGAACCATTTGCTAGCATTTCTTTCTCTATAGAAGAGATGCGGTTTTCTAAGGCTTCGATATCACCTTCAATACTTGCCCACTCCTGCTTTTCCTGGTAGGTCATGCGTTTCTTCTCTTCACGGACTTTGACCACTTTCTCCTTTTCAGCCTTTTGAACTTGGCTTTTTGCTTCTGCTTCAAAAGCCTTTTCATCTAGATAATCTGTATAATGGCCAAAGAAAGGACGGATGGTCCCGTCTTCAAAAGCAAGAATCTTAGTTGCTACCTTATCAAGGAAATAGCGGTCGTGACTAACTGTCAAGACTGGTCCTGCAAAACCTTCTAAGAAATTTTCTAGAACTGTTAAGGTCGAAATGTCTAGGTCATTTGTTGGTTCATCCAAGAGAAGCACATTGGGTTTTTCAAGGAGTAATTTGAGGAGGTACAGACGCTTCTTCTCTCCACCTGACAGCTTCTCAATCAAGGTACCGTGCGTTGAACGAGGGAAAAGAAATTGTTCTAGTAATTCTGCAATGGATGTCGTAGGGCCACCGCTCGTCTTAACTTCTTCTGCCACTTCTTGCAAGTAATTGATAACTCGCTTGCTTTCATCCAATCCTTCGATTTGTTGCGAGAAATAGGCAATGCGTACTGTTTCACCGATGATAACTTGTCCTTCAGTCGCTTCAAGTCTTCCTGCAATAAGGTTAAGAAGGGTTGACTTCCCAACACCATTGTCCCCGACGATTCCGATACGGTCTTTGGCTTGGACCAAAAGATTAAAATGTTTCAGAATCGGTTTATCGTCATAGGCAAAGGAAACATCCTTAAACTCGATAACTTTTTTACCGATACGGCTAGTTTCAAAATTCATGCTCAAGTCTGTCTCAAGGCTAGTATCTGAAACTTCCTTTTTCAAGTCATGGAATCGATTGATACGAGCTTGTTGCTTGGTCGCACGAGCTTGAGGTTGCCGTCTCATCCAAGCTAATTCTTGTTTGTAAAGTTGTTCCTTTTTGTGAAGAAGAGCTGCATCACGCTCATCCTGTTCAGCCTTGAGACGGACATAATCTTGGTAATTCCCCTGATACTCTGTTAATCCACCTCTATCCAATTCAAAAATTCGCGTAGATAGAGCATCTAGGAAATAACGATCGTGGGTGATGAAGAGGACGGTCTTCTTGGAATTCTTCAAGAAAAGTGTCAGCCACTCGATGGTCGCAATATCCAAGTGATTGGTTGGCTCATCAAGAAGCAAGAGATCATGGTTACCCAAAAGCACTTGTGCCAATTGAACCCGTCTACGAAGACCACCCGACAAAGCTCCAACAGGAGTTGATAATTCTTGAATGCCTAGTTTACTGAGAACAGTCTTGACCTGACTTTCGATTTCCCATGCTTGGAGAGAATCCATCTCCGCCATGACCCGTTCTAGATGCGACTGCTTGTCCTCACTGTAGCTGAGCATAAGCAGTTCATACTCCCGAATCAACTGGATTTCCTTGAGGTTACTGGATAAAACAGTATCCAAGACAGTCTTGCTATCATCAAATTCCGGATTCTGGGTCAAATAACCAATCTTGTAATCACTCTTTGCTGAAAAAGGGCTAATATCGCCATCAAAACCTGAAACACCTGAAAGCACATCTAGAAGGGTTGTCTTTCCTGTTCCATTGACACCAATGAGTCCTATGCGATCTAAGTCGTGGATGATAAAAGAAATATCCTTAAAAACAGTCTTATCACCAACTGATTTGCTTAGTTTTTCAACGATAAAATCACTCATTTTCTCTCCCTTAAGTATGCATGAATGGCTTCCACTTCATTATCTAGATTACCATCCACAATAGCGTACTCAATTTCCTCTAAAACATCTCCTAATTCTGGACCTGGATGATAGCCATATTCCTTGATGAGAATGCCACCATTAATTTGCATCTCTTTCTTATCATGAATAGTCAAGCTCTCGTAGGTTTCTGTGATTGCTTGTGGGTTGACTTCCTTTCCTTGAGCTCTGCGAAGATTTTCAGCCTGTAGAAGAAAGTCCAAATCAAAACGGTAACAATCACGGTTACCTAGTTCCCCTTCTTCTCGGAGAGCCAAAATAGATAGCAAATCCTGTACCTGCTTGGCAAATTGGCGTGAAGTCTTCCAATGTTTCAAAAATTGTTGAGTATCTTCCACTTCTAAAACCCATAAAAGTGCTGCCCAAGCTTGCTCAGAAGATTCAAAAGTAAAATCTTTTTCTAAATCAAACAAAGACTGGAGTTTCTCCTGACTGCCTACCATATCTGGAAGATAATCATAAGCTTGACTCTCAATCATAGAAGATAAACCTACTCGCCAATAGGGAGCCAGTAAAAGCTTATCAAACTCGACAAAGGTGCGTTCCACAGAGATTCTATCTAAGAGTGGCGTTAAGGCCTTCATCGCTTCAAACGTTTCTTGCTCGAGTTCAAAACCAAGACTAGCTTGGAAACGAAAGCCACGCATGATGCGTAGCGCGTCTTCATTGAAACGTTCACTAGCTACACCAACTGCACGCAGGACCTGATTTTCTAAATCTTTGAGACCATCAAATAAATCGACGATTTCCCCTGTCTCATCCAAGGCAAAGGCATTGACTGTGAAATCTCGGCGTTTGAGATCTTCTTCAAGTGAACGAACAAAAGAAACAGAACTTGGTCTCCGATAGTCTACATAGACATCTTCCGTCCGAAAAGTGGTGACCTCGTACTCTTCATCTCCATCTAAAACCAAAACGGTCCCATGCTCAATGCCGATATCAGCTGTGCGTGGAAAAATCTGCTTAGTCTCTTCAGGATAAGATGAAGTCGCAATATCCACATCATGGATGGGACGATTGAGTAGGGCATCCCTAACAGAGCCACCCACAAAATAAGCCTCAAATCCTGCTTCTTTAATTTTTTCTAATACTGGTAAAGCCTTCTGAAATTCAGAAGGCATTTTTGTTAATTTCATAGTAAGTGTTCTAATCCATAGACAAGCTCATGACGCTTGACAACTTCTTTGATTCCCAAATTCACCCCTGTCATGAAGGAGCTACGATCATAGGAGTCATGACGCAGAGTCAATCCTTCTCCCTGATTTCCAAAAATAACTTCCTGATGGGCCACAAGACCTGGCAAGCGAACTGAGTGAATTCTCATACCATCAAAGTCGGCTCCACGGGCTCCAGCAATGAGTTCCTCCTCATCACTAGCACCTTGTTGAATAGACTCACGAACTTCAGCCATCAACTCAGCTGTTTTGATTGCTGTCCCGCTCGGAGCATCTTTTTTCTTATCATGGTGAAGTTCAATAATCTCCACATTTGGAAAGTATTTAGCTGCCTGTGCTGCAAATTGCATAAGTAAGACAGCACCCAAGGCAAAGTTAGGAGCAATCAAGCCACCCAAGCCTTTGGAACGAGACAATTCTTTTAATTCTTCGATTTCTTGACTGGTGAAACCTGTCGTTCCTACTACTGGAGCAAAGCCATTTTCAAGAGCAAAGCGTGTATTCTCATAAGCAACTGCTGGAGTTGTAAAATCCACCCAAACATCAGCACTAATACCAATTAGGGTTTCCTTATCATTGTATACAGGAACACCTTGCCAAGAATCTACTTTCTCAGAAGGGTCTATAACTGCAACTAAATCTAAGGCCGGATCTGCTAGCACCATTTGACAAGCAGCTTGTCCCATCTTACCCTTAAATCCTGCAATAATTACACGAATACTCATTTCTATCTCAACTCCTATCTAAGATATCAAGCCCGTATGAATACAAAGTGAAACTAAGAGTTCTAATCAAGGAGTTTCTCCCCCTTGGAAGAGCGATTTTTCACAGAGAGTTCCAGGCGTGTTCAAATTCTAAGATACAAAGGGCGATATCTGTCCACATTACGACACTATACAATTGGAGTGTAGCTCAGAGCAATACTACCTTCACCAAGGTGGGTTCCAATCACACTACCGATGGTCGCTATTTCAATATTACTTGTTACTCCACTTTCAAGTAACTGCTGACGCAATTCCTCTGCTTTTTCAGGAGCATTTCCATGAATAACCGTAATACGGTAGTCTCCATCTTTTGTCAACTCTTTGATAATTTCTACCAAACGTTTAGTTGCCTTCTTTTCCGTACGAACTTTTTCATAAACTTCAATGACACCTTGTTCATTAAAGTAAAGAATAGGCTTGATACTAAGAAGATTTCCTAAAATAGCTGCTCCATTGGATAATCTTCCCCCCTTCACCAGATGGTCAAGATCGTCAACCATGATAAAAGCAGATGTTTTAGTGATTTGTTTATCTAGTTTCTCTAAGATAGTATTAAAATCGTCACCATTTTCTACCCATTGAAAAACACTTTCCACCATAAATCCTAAGGGATCACTTGTAATGCGAGTATCAGGAAAAGCAATTGTTAAACCTTCAAATTCATCCTTCATATACTGGATATTTTGATGAAAGCCTGAAATACCAGACGACAAGAAAAGTCCTAAAGCATGAGTGTAACCTTGTTCTTTCAAGGAACTTAAAATCTCATCCAATTTGGCAATACTTGGTTGACTGGTTTTAGGTAGTTCAGATGAACGAGCCATTTTTTCATAAAATTCTTGAGCGGTTAGATTTACACCTTCAACATACTCCTGTCCGTCGATATTGACAGGAATGTCAAGCACAAATAAATCTTCTTTCCGCAAGGTTTCCGCTTGTAGAAAAGCAGATGAGTCTGTTATGACCGCTAATTTCATTTTTTTAAAACTCCAAATTAATTCCTGGTAAATCTAGTGCAATTTCCGTTACTTCATAAGTCAAACGGTTTAGCATATCCAAAGAAGGACGAGCAAGCATCTCAACTTCTTCTTGACTAAAGTCACTTGGTTGATCCACAATACGATCTTCCACATGGTTAACTTGAGAAATAGTACCACTAATAACCAATTTATCAAAAACAATCATAAAGCTCAAAATAACAATAAGAGAAGTCACTTGATTTTCTTGATCATGTTGAAGTAATTGGAAATTGACATCAACCTTGGTTTCAGGGACACCATTTTCATTTTCCCATTCGAAATTACGAGCATCAAAATGATACTGACTGACAAATTCTTGTTCACGTTTTAAATTCATATTTATCTCCATTGATACAATTTACTTTGACATTGTATCATATTTCCAAATTTTCTGCTGAATTATCTAAATTCCAATCTCTTCTTTAACGACCGCAGCTATAGTGTCCACATAGTAATCTACAGCTTCAGTTGTAGGTGCTTCTGCCATCACACGTAAAAGTGGCTCTGTTCCACTTGGACGTACAAGAATACGGCCATTTCCTGCCATTTCTTCTTCCATCTTATCGATAATAGCCTTGATAGCCGGTACTTCCATGGCTTTTTCCTTCATGGCATTCTCTACACGAATATTAACTAGCTTTTGAGGATAGATAGTCACTTCTGAAGCCAATTGAGATAAGCTCTTACCAGTTTCCTTCATGATTTTAGTTAATTGAACAGCTGATAATTGACCATCTCCCGTTGTGTTATAATCCATCAGGATGACGTGACCAGACTGCTCACCTCCAAGGTTATAGCCAGACTTTCTCATTTCTTCAACTACGTAACGATCTCCAACTGCAGTAACAGTTTTGTTAATCCCTTCTCGATCCAAGGCCTTATGGAAACCAAGGTTAGACATGACTGTTGTCACGATTGTGTTTTGGGCCAACTGACCTTTTTCAGAAAGATACTTCCCGATGATATACATAATTTTATCACCATCGACAATCTCTCCATTTTCATCAACCGCAATGAGACGATCACTATCCCCATCAAAAGCTAAACCAATAGCAGACTGACTTTCTTTCACGAGCTCTTGCAAAGCCTCAGGATGTGTAGAACCAACATTCAAGTTGATATTAAGACCATCTGGAGTTTCCCCAATAATAGTCAATTGAGCTCCCAAATCTGCAAAAATCTGACGAGCACTAGTTGAAGCTGCACCATTAGCAGTATCCAAGGCCACTTTCATTCCTTCAAGTGGAGTTCCTGTTGAAACTAGATATCCTTCATACTTGCGTAGTCCTTCTGGATAATCCACAACAGAACCTAAACCTTCTGCACTTGGACGTGGAAGAGTATCTTCACTCGCATCCAACAAAGCTTCGATTTCTGTTTCCTTATCATCATCTAACTTAAAGCCATCACCACCAAAGAATTTAATACCGTTATCAAGAGCTGGGTTGTGGCTGGCTGAAATCATAACACCTGCACTAGCTCCTTCAGTTTTAACTAGGTAGGCAACTGCTGGAGTTGCAAGAACCCCAAGTTTGTATACATGGATTCCTACTGAGAGGAGACCCGCAATTAAAGCTGATTCAAGCATTTCACCTGAAATACGTGTATCACGCCCTACAAAAACTTTTGGTGCCTCTGTCGCGTGTTGACTGAGGACATAACCTCCAAAGCGACCTAGTTTAAAAGCCAATTCTGGCGTTAATTCTACATTAGCTTCTCCACGGACACCGTCCGTTCCAAAATATTTACCCATGATTATTATCCTTTTCTAAGAAATTTTTATTGTTCTTTTTTTGCAGCATCTGTATTTGCATCCGAATTTGTTGTAGATGAATGAGTTGTTGTAGTGGTCGAACTACTTGTATTTCGAACTGGTCTTGTTACAACTTTCATTGTTGTTTCATACGGAGTAATTACAACAGGGAGAACTGTCCCATTTTTATCTATAGCTTGCAAAGGAACGGAACCTGAATAGTTCCCAGTTAGTCTCTCGCTGGTCTGTAACATAGCAACAATTTTATCGATTTTAGATAAGGTATCTTCATCACTTGTTACTGAAACCCGTTCATTTGAAATAAAGACACCATCAACGACGATGCTGTCGTCAATTTGACTATAATCAATTTGTGGAATGACTGGGACATTATCCCGTGTGACTTTTTTCCCAATCTTGACTGTTATTTTCTGAGGAGTTGCAACTGCTGTTAATCCACTCGGAAGATTCTCAATAGTTAAGGGAACTTCAATAATTCCTTCTGTCGCTTGAGTCAAGTCGGCTGTTACTTTAAATTTACGAGTGCTTTCTTTCATTTCACTGGCCAACGTAACACGATTTGATCCTGTTAAGAAGACGGTAACCTCTGAACTAAAGCCACTGATAAAATACTGATCACTATCATATTGAATATCAATAGGTACATTTAAAACTGTATTTGTATAAGTTTCTGTCTTCGTAGTTCTGGCATTACTATTATTTTGATAATTGATAGATGTCGCATATACAAATAAAATACATGCAAATAGGAAAGAAGTGATAATGTAAAGACTATTCCTTTTCATGTTTCCAACCTCCTAGTACACGTTCTATCAGGCTTGCTTCTTGTGTGGTTACTGGGACAAGAATTTTTCGCAATTCTGCTTCAAACTCTTCAATGGTCAGATCGTGTTTAAAGACACCGTTATGAGTAATAGAAATGCCACCAGTTTCTTCTGAAACAACAAAAGTGAGAGCATCAGAAGCTTCTGATAAACCAATCGCCGCACGGTGACGAGTACCAAATTCCTTTGAAATTCCCATATTTTCGGTCAAAGGAAGATAGGCCGAGGTTACAGCTATACGTTCCCCTTTAACAATTACTGCACCATCATGCAAAGGAGTATTAGGAATAAAAATATTGATCAAAAGTTCTGCTGAAATTTTTGCATCTAAAGGAATCCCAGTCGAAATATATTCTTGTAAGGTTCTGACACGTTGAACAGCTACCAAGGCTCCTATTTTACGAGGGCTCATATATTCAACTGATTTAACGAAAGCACGGATCATTTGTTCTTCTGAACTAATTGGAGTACTAGAAAAGAATTCTGTTGCACGACCCAATCGCTCCAGACCAGTTCGAATTTCAGGAGAAAAGATAACAACTGCTGCAATAACCCCATAGGTAATCAATTGGTTAATCAACCAAGAAATAGTCGTCAAACCCAAAAAATTAGCTAATATTTGAGCTAAAATAAAGACTAATACCCCACGAACTAGAATCATGATTTTAGTTCCTGCGATTGATTTTGTAAATTGATATAAGATGTAAGTAACAATCAGAATATCTATCAGATTGATTACTATACTCCAGGGACTGGAAAATAAACTAGACCAGTATTGGGAATTAGATAATTGCTGGAAATTCATCCAAGGTCTCCTCCGCGTTAAA
This sequence comes from Streptococcus timonensis, assembly GCF_900095845.1. Lineage (GTDB taxonomy): Bacteria > Bacillota > Bacilli > Lactobacillales > Streptococcaceae > Streptococcus > Streptococcus timonensis. Next base: position 258,140 of record NZ_FMIX01000004.1, on the reverse strand, counting down.
AAAGCTTCTCTTCATTATATCATTTTCTGTAAAATTTTTCTTCATCCTACATTATTTTACATTGTCACAAAATATGATAGAATAAGAAAATAGAAAACACAAAGGAGAAACCATGTCTCAACTCTATGACATTACCATCGTCGGAGGTGGTCCTGTAGGCCTGTTTGCCGCATTCTATGCTCACCTACGCCAAGCTAAAGTCCAAATTATCGACTCTCTTCCACAACTAGGTGGCCAACCTGCTATTCTCTACCCTGAAAAACAAATCCTCGATGTTCCTGGTTTTCCAAATCTAACTGGAGAAGAATTGACACGTCGTTTGATTGAACAGCTCAATACCTTTGAAACAGCTATTCATCTAAACGAAACTGTTATGGATATCAAAAAAGAAGATGACCATTTTAGCATCGAGACCAACAAAGGAAGTCACCTCACAAAAACTATCATTATCGCCATGGGTGGAGGAGCCTTTAAGCCACGTCCACTGGAATTAGAAGGTGTTGAAAATTGTGAGAACATCCACTACCATGTGTCTAATATTCAACAATATGCTGGCAAGAAAGTAACCATTCTGGGTGGAGGAGACTCTGCTGTGGACTGGGCCTTAGCTTTTGAAAAGATTGCTCCAACTACACTTGTTCACCGTCGAGATAACTTCCGGGCCCTCGAACATAGTGTCCAAGCCCTTCAAGAATCATCTGTTAGTATCAAAACACCATTTGTGCCAAGTCAACTTCTTGGAGATGGAAAAACTCTTGACAAGCTTGAAATCACAAAAGTCAAATCCGATGAGACCGAAACTATTGAACTCGACCACCTCTTTGTCAACTATGGCTTCAAATCATCAGTTGGTAATCTTAAAAACTGGGGACTTGACCTTAACCGTCACAAGATTATCGTCAATAGCAAGCAGGAGTCAAGCCAAGCTGGAATTTACGCAATTGGAGATTGCTGCTACTACGATGGTAAGATTGACTTGATTGCAACAGGTCTCGGTGAAGCACCAACTGCTGTTAACAATGCCATTAACTACATCGACCCAGAACAAAAAGTACAACCAAAACACTCAACAAGTTTATAAGAAAAAAACCACGGATCATACGATTCGTGGTTTTATAATGGAATTATATTATTCTCAACATGTAAATCCTCTAGAAATATTATAAAGGCTACTTTGATTGTAGAAAAAAAGACTGAATTAAGACAAAAGCCCCAACATTAAGTTGAGGCTAATCATTATAGGTGGACGGATTTCAACCGTCGTCTTGATAATAGCACAAGCTTCAATAGCTAGATACTACTAAACTCAGTGTACCCTCGCTAAATCCATCTTCTTTCAAAGGTGCTATACCATGTTTTCACTCGTAAACTACTACCCTACTTATTTATTTCTATTGTACCAAGAATTAAGAGTTTTTACAACTATTTTCATATCCCTAGAATTCAAAGCATGAGTACACCCTTCTTTATCAAATTCATACCCGTAAACACATATAGAAGCTTAAAATCCGCTTATCTTATGTGCTCTATTCATAATTCCTCTGCAATCTTGTTAATTTTTCTGAGTCGATGATTGACCCCACTCTTAGTCATTGGATTGCTTAGACTATCTGCTAACTGCTGGATAGAGTAGTCTGGATGTTGAATACGCAAACGTGCAACTTCCTGCAAATCAGCTGGGATGTTATCCAAGCCTAGCCTATCGATGATTTTACTAATGTTGTTAATAGTCTTCATGCTGGCGGATATAGTTCGAGCAATATTTGCTGTCTCTGCATTATTGGCACGATTAAGGTCATTCCGAGTTTCTCGTAAGATTTTGACACCTTCAAAAGTATCACGCGCTTCCATAGCTCCAATGACTATGAGAAAGTCCATAATATCCTCCGCACGCTGAAGATAGGTCACTGCCCCTTTTTTTCGTTCAATTACCTTGGCATCTAGCAAAAAATGCTGGAGTAGCGAAGCAATCCCTTGAGCATGATCTAAGTAAACAGAACTAATTTCAAGCTGATACTTTCCTGATTCTGGGTCTCGAATACTCCCGTTTGCCAAAAAAGCACCACGGAGATAGGCACGGCCTGCTTCCTCATCAGCTAGGATTTCAGGTGCAATCCCTGTTTCAAGTCCAAAGAAAGAATCAGCTAAATGCAAATCACTCAATATCTCTTGCACTCGCTCATCTGTATAAACAGTATAAACACGATTCTTACGGAGATTATTTCTTTGATGGTGACGAATCTCCGACTTAATTTCATAAAAGTGTAAAAAAGATTCATAGAGATGGCGAGCTAATTTAGGATTCTCTGTTATAACCGATAAAGTTAACCCTGAAGAAGACAAACCTATGCTCCCAGACATCTTGATAATGGCTGAAAGTTCGTGTCGACTCAAATGGTGTCGACGGAGAATTTCTTCTTTTACTGCAACTGTAAAACTCATTTTCTTACCTGTATAATTCGCATCAATTCGTCTACAATCAAGTCACCATCGTGGAAAGCACCACCGTTTTCTAAGCGAAGAAAATTAGACGAAATCACACGTGGCACCTGCTTGCATAGACCAGCAAAGTCATGTTCAACCTGCACTAAATATTCATCAAAAAGATTGGTATCCATATAGTCTCTTGGAACTTTTTCAATATTAACCAAGACAGTATCTATAAAAGGTCTACCAAGATGTCTCTGCAAGACCTCAACGTGGTCACTATCTGTAAAACGTTCTGTTTCTCCACGTTGAGTCATAATATTGCAGACATAGGCAACCTCTGCCTTAGTCTCTAGAAGAGCCTGTCCAATTTCTTCAATAACAATATTTGGTAAGATGGATGTAAAAAGCGATCCCGGTCCTAAAACAATCATATCACTTTCAAGAATCGTATTGACTACCCGTCGACTAGCTTGAGGTTTTTCATCATCAAATGTATTTGACACATAGACATAGTCAATCATTCCAGGATGATCTGCTATATGACTTTCACCAGCTACTTCTGTCCCATCTTTAAAGACAGCATGAAGTGTCAAAGGATGGTCACTAGAGGGATAAATCTTTCCTGTCGTATGGAAAAACTTACTCAGTAATTGCATAGCATTATAGGTTGAACCTTGCATCTCTGATAAGCCTGCAATAATAATGTTCCCCAGTGGGTGACCTGCAAAAGCACCTGCTTCATCAGAAAAGCGATACTGAAATACTTTCTCATAAAACTTAGGCATATCAGACATGGCTACGAGGACATTGCGAAGATCTCCAGGAGGTGTCAATTGTTGGATATTTTTTCTAAGTTCCCCTGAAGAGCCTCCATCATCTGCTACTGTTACAATTGCAGCGATCTCAACATCTTTTTCCCGTAAACTTTTCAGGATAACAGGAATACCAGTCCCCCCACCAATCACCGTAATTTTTGGTTTTCTCATGAACGGTTTACCGTTTCCTTTCTTCGATCTTTATCACGATGGCTTTCGTTTACAGGCCACTTTTTAGCTAAATCATTGGCTAATCGTTTCGTAAAGGCAACACTTCGGTGTTGACCACCAGTACAACCAATAGCAATCGTCAAAACAGACTTCCCTTCTTTTTTATAACCTGGTAGGATTGGTTCAATCAGGGCTAACAGGTGGCTATAAAAGGATTTCGATTCTTCGTGTTTCATAACAAAGTCATAAACAGCTTGATCTACACCTGTTTGATTACGGAGTTCCGGTAGATAGTATGGATTTGGTAAAAAGCGAACATCAAATACTAAATCGGCATCAATTGGAATTCCGTACTTAAATCCAAAGGACATAACCTCGATACGAAAAGACTGACTTTGCTCCTGATCTGAAAACTGTTCCGCAATGGTCTTACGAAGTTCACGAGGAGTCAATTCTGTAGTATCAACAACATTCTGGCTCATATTTTTTAGTGGAGCCAATAATTCACGCTCTAACTTAATCCCATCTAAGATACGACCGTCTGCCGCAAGAGGATGACTTCTTCTTGTTTCCTTATAGCGTGCAACCAATTCCTTATCAGCAGCATCTAAAAAGAGAATCTTAAAGTCTAAACCTTCTTGTTTTTCTATCTCATCAAGAACCAACTGAATCTCTGAAAAGAAAGAACGACTTCTCATATCCACTACCAAAGCTAACTTGTGGTCGTCATTTTTTGTCTCTACCAACTGAATAAATTTTGGTAAGAGAGCAGGCGGCATATTATCAATTGTAAAATACCCTAAATCTTCAAAGGATTGAATAGCTACAGTTTTCCCTGCACCACTCATCCCTGTCACAATTACAAGGTGAAGTTGTTTCTTTGTCATCATAATCTCCTTATATCAAAAGAAGTTTGGAAGAACCAAACTTCAAATAGCTTATCCAATCTCTGCGATTACTTCAATTTCAATCTTAACATCGCGAGGCAGACGCGCTACTTCCACAGCTGAGCGAGCCGGAAACTCCTCTTTAAAAGCAGTTTGGTAGACCTCATTAAAAGGGACAAAGTCATTCATATTACTTAAGAAACAGGTTGTTTTTACAACATGGTCAAAATCAGTTCCTGCTTCTGCCAAAATCGCAGCAATATTTTTCAAGACCTGCTCTGTTTGTTCTTGAATCGTTTCTCCTACAATCTCCCCAGTTTCAGGAGAGAGAGGAACTTGACCACTTGCAAATAATAGATTACCTACAATTTTTCCTTGGACATACGGCCCGATAGCCTTTGGAGCCTTATCTGTATGGATTGTTCTAGCCATTCATTTTCCTCATATTTTCTCTAAAATAGCATCCCAAGCTTTTTCCATTCCTTCCTTACTTACAGAAGAGAATAGGATAAAGTCATCACTAGGATCAAAGTTCAATTTCTTTTTAATAGCTGATTCGTGCTTATTCCACTTGCCACGTGGAATCTTATCAGCTTTGGTAGCCACAATGATAACTGGAATCTCATAATATTTGAGAAACTCGTACATTTGTACATCATCAGCAGAAGGATCGTGTCGGAGGTCTACTAGACTAACTACCGCACGAAGATTTTCTCGAGTAGTCAAGTATTCCTCAATCATGCGACCCCATTTTTCACGTTCTTTTTTAGAAACTCGTGCATAACCATAGCCAGGAACGTCTACAAATCGCATTTTGTCGTCAATATTAAAGAAGTTAAGCAACTGAGTTTTACCAGGTTTCCCTGATGTCCGAGCTAAATTCTTACGGTTCAGCATAGTATTGATAAAACTAGACTTACCAACATTTGAACGACCTGCTAGGGCAATCTCTGGAAGTTCATCTTGAGGATAGTGTGACTTATTTGCCGCACTCAGTAAAATCTCTGCATTGTGTATATTGATTTCCATAATCACCTCTAGGCTGTTTCGAGGATCGGCTTATCCGTTCCATCGACTGCTTCTTTTGTGATACGTACTGTTTTCACATCTTCTTGACTTGGTACTTCAAACATGATGTCTAACATAGTTTCTTCGATGATAGAACGAAGACCACGGGCACCTGTCTTACGTTCAATAGCTTTGTTAGCAATCTCTTGGAGTGCTTCATCATCAAATTCAAGCTCAACATCATCATAAGAAAGCAAGGTTTGATACTGTTTAACCAAGGCATTCTTCGGCTCTTTCAAGATACGAACCAAATCATCCACTGTCAACTGCTCCAAGGCTGCAAAGACAGGCAAGCGTCCAATTAATTCAGGAATAATACCGAATTTCTGAATATCTTCTGCAATGATTTCTTGCATATAAGAACTATTTTCGTCAATGGCCTTGTTGTTTTGTCCGAAACCAATGACTTTTTCACCCAAACGCTGTTTGACAATTTCCTCGATCCCATCAAAGGCACCACCTACAATGAAGAGAATATTTTTGGTATCTACTTGGATCATCTCTTGTTGCGGATGCTTGCGTCCACCTTGAGGAGGTACACTTGCTACTGTACCTTCGATAATCTTAAGAAGGGCTTGTTGAACACCTTCACCAGAAACATCACGTGTGATGGAAACATTCTCACCTTTCTTAGCAATCTTGTCTATTTCATCAACGTAGATAATTCCACGCTCAGCTCGCTCGATGTTGAAGTCAGCTGCCTGCAAGAGTTTGAGAAGTATATTCTCTACGTCTTCACCTACATAGCCAGCTTCCGTTAAAGCTGTTGCATCAGCGATAGCAAAAGGTACATTCAAGCTTTTAGCTAAGGTTTGAGCTAAGAAAGTCTTTCCTGAACCAGTTGGGCCAATCATCAAAATATTAGACTTTTGTAGGTCCACGTCTTCTGATTCTTCACGATTGTCGTGGAAGTTGATTCGTTTATAGTGGTTATAAACCGCAACAGCCAAGGCACGTTTAGCACGATCTTGACCGATGACATAATTATTTAAGATATTGAGAAGTTCAATTGGTTTTGGAACTTCTGAAAGATCTGTTAAAACTTCCTCTGCCAACTCTTCACGGATAATCTCCTGAGCTAGCTCCACACATTCATTACAGATAAAAGCATTATTACCTGCTATAATTTTTTGTACTTCATCTTGGCTCTTGCCACAAAACGAGCAATAAACCATCATATCATTTTTTCTATTTGTCGGCATGATTTCCTTCCGTCCTAATCATTCATTCTCTCTAAAATAAGGTCATATAAAAAGCATGAATACTATTTACCAAGTTGGTAAAAGCATTTAGCCATAGCAGAACAGCAAGCCCAAATCTCTTTTTACGAAAAGCTTGTCCCCCAGCTATAAGGCAGATAGCACACAAAAGAGCTGTAAAAAAACCAAAAACACTGCGCTCCATTAGACTCCCTTTCTTTCTCTATATTCTATGGTGAAATCATAATCATTCTTATCATCTTTAGCATATCTCTTACTAGCAACCGTTTCAAATGTAGTCAAGTCAAAATCCTCTGGGAAATAGGTATCACCTTCAACTTGAGCATGAACTTGTGTCACAATAATCTCATCCAGATAAGATTCAAAAAGCTGAAAAATCTGCTTGCCACCAATGATATAGAGATTCTTAGCCTGATGATGATACCAGTCTAAAACATCCTCAACATTTTGGAAAACCAAAGCACCCTCAATAGACTCCTGTGTATTTCGTGTTAAAATTAGGGTTTCACGGCCTGGTAATAAACGTCGTCCCATTCCATCAAAAGTTACACGCCCCATTAAAATAGCGTGATTCAATGTTGTCTCTTTGAAATGCTTTAACTCGGCGGGCAAATGCCATGGTAGACGATCTTCTTTTCCGATTACGCCCTTTTGGTCTTGGGCCCAAATCGCTACGATTTTCTTTGTCATGCTTTCATCCTTTTCATTGATAGTTCTATTTTATCAAAAATCTCTAAAAAAGACTGTTTTGGAATGCCTTCAGAGAAAGAAAAAATCCGTAGCAAATGATCTACGGATTTTTTATTTACCTAATGCTTTTTACAAACCAGGTGCTTGTCCTAATTCTGCTGCAAGCATCCAGACTGTTTTTTCAAGGTCAGCCTTAGCACCAACGAAGATATCATTAGTAACATCATCACCTTCTTCATCTGTTACATCCAAAGCTTTTTGGAAAAGAGTGATGAAGTAACGATAAATTTCAAGGACACGTTCCAAGCTTTCTTCTACGTTACGGAACTCTCCAACTTCTTCTTCGATTTCACTGTGTTGAAGGAATTCTGTCAAAGTAGAGTATGGTTTGCCACCAAGAGTAATCAAGCGTTCGCTGATTTCATCAAGGTAACCATCAAGGCTATCCATGTATTCATCCATCTTAGGATGCCATACCATAAAACCACGTCCACGCATGTACCAGTGTACTTGATGAAGAGCGATATGCGCTACATACAAGTCTGCTACGGCTTGATTCAAGACTTCTTTCGTTTTTACTAGCGTTTCAGGAGCTGTCTTAGATAATGTTGTTACGTCTTTTAATGCATCTTTTTTCAATTCTACCATTTTTCTCACCTCATAATTTTATTTTTGTAACCATATTTATTGATTACTACCTCAGTATACTACACCTAGTAGACAAAAGCAAGAAAATTAACCCATATTAAAAAAGTTGTAATTGACTGATAATTTAAGAAAATGAGTGGCTATTTACCCTAGCTATTTTCTCTGTTTTTACTAGAAAATTGACTTTGATAAAGATCATAATAGAAACCTTTCGCAGCCAAAAGACTTTCATGATTTCCCTGTTCGATTATCTGTCCATCTTTAAGTACCAAAATCTTATCAGCTTCTTGTATCGTAGAAAGTCGATGTGCAATGACAAAGCTTGTTCTTCCCTTCATCAAACGCTTCATAGCTTTTTGAATCAAGAGTTCTAAACGGGTGTCAACTGATGATGTCGCTTCATCAAGGATTAGAATTTTTGGATCTGCCAAGAGGGCACGCGCAATGGTTAAAAGCTGTTTCTGACCAAGAGAAATATTACTTGATTCTTGGTTCATTTCCATGTTATAACCGCCAGGAAGAGTGCGGATAAAGTGGTCTACATTGGCAGCCTTAGCTGCTTCAACGATTTCCTCATCTGTTGCTTCAAGATTCCCAAAGCGAAGATTTTCCTTGATGCTACCTTCATAGAGCCAAGCATCCTGTAAGACCATACCAAACTGGCGACGATAGTCCTGACGAGATAAGTCTCGAATATCTTGACCGTCCACTAAAATAGCTCCAGCAGTTACATCATAAAAACGCATGAGAAGGTTAATCAAGGTTGTTTTTCCTGCTCCAGTAGGACCAACAATGGCTACCATCTCTCCTGGTTCAACATCCAGATTGAAATTGCGAATCAACGGTTTGTTTTCTACATATTGGAAATCAACATTCTTAAAACTAACTTGCCCAGTCAAAGGTGGTAGTTCTTTCACTTCAAGATCTTGAACTTCCTCCGTTTCATCCAAAACTTCAAAAATACGATCAAGGGAAGACTTGGCGCTCTGCATTTGCCCTGCTAACTGGGTGATGTTTTGGATAGGCTGGCTAACTTGCCAGACGTATTGGACAAAGGCCTGCATATTACCAATCGTCAAACGCCCCGCAATAACCTGTATACCTCCTAAAACTGCAACAATCAGATAAGTCAAATCTGATACGATATGTAGAGCAGGCATCATCAAACCTGAGATAAAGCTAGCCTTAAAGCCAACCTGTTGCAATTCATCGGTAATATCTGCAAATTCCTGCTGCGTATTTTCTTCACGTCCATAGAGCTTCAAAACATTAAAACCTGTCAAGTTTTCTTGCACAAAACCATTCATGCGTCCCAAGATAGCCGCCTGTTGTTTAAAATAAGGCTGGGAACGATTCATGATGGTCTTAGCTCCAAAATAGGTCACTGGAATTGATAAAATAACGATCATAGCTAACTGAAGATTTAAGTATAATACCATTCCCATTACTAGAAGGATCGTAAATACAGCATTGACAATCTGTAAGAAGGATTGCTGAAGAGCATTGGACACAGTCTCTACATCACTGGTAAAACGTCCCAGTAAATCTCCAAACTGATGCTTATCAAAGTAAGATACAGGAATACGATTGATTTTTTTATTCATTTCTCTACGCAAATCCTGTATCATGGACTGCACAGCATTGGTCATAAAATAATTAGAATAATATGAACCTAATTCGTAGAGGACCCCTCGTAAGAGGTAGATGACCAAAATGATTGCAATATAGCTAGTATTAAGCCCAGCGCCTGCAACTCCTTTAGCCATGTCAAGGAGATTAGAGGTTAATTCTGTAATGGCAAGTCCTAAGACAAAAGGCTCAATAACACTCATAACCGCACTCAGAATCTTAAGAAATACTGCGAGAAAAATAGAGAAACGGTAGGCTTTTAAATAACTCCATAGACGAGCTAAACTAGATTGTTTTTTCATCCTTTACCTCCTATTCTTCTGTTAGAGACGCATTTTTTAGTTGCGACTCTGCAATTTCTCTATAGATGTCATTGGTTGCCATCAATTCCTCATGGCGTCCACGACCAACGATTTCTCCCTTATCAAGGACGATAATCTGATCAGCATCCATAATGGTTCCAACCCGCTGGGCAACAATTAAAACCGTTGCATTTTGAGTGACCTCCTTAAGACGACGACGTAAAATAGCATCCGTACGATAGTCCAAGGCTGAGAAAGAATCGTCAAAGATATAGATATCCGGCTCTTTGATAACTGCTCTGGCAATCGATAAACGTTGCTTTTGTCCACCAGACAGGTTACTTCCACCTTCAGCTAGATGGGTTCCAAAACCTTCTTCACGACTTTCGATAAAATCTTTGGCTTGGGCAACATCGGCTGCTTGATTCAACTCTTCACGACTAGCATCCTCTTTCCCGTAACGCAGATTTTCAGCAATCGTTCCAGTAAAGAGCAAAGCTTTTTGAGGAATAAAACCAATCTTTTGACGAAGGGACTTGAGTCGGTATTCCCGCACATCAACTCCATCAACCTTGATTTTCCCTAAGGTAACATCATAAAAACGTGGAATCAACTGAACCAATGAAGACTTCCCAGAACCAGTCGAACCAATAAAGGCAATGGTTTCTCCTGGTTTAGCAGTAAAGGAAATATTGTGTAGAACCGGGTTCTCTGTCTCTCCAGGATAGGCAAAGGTCACATTTTCAAATTCTAGGTAACCATGTGTTTCTGTCTCTCTAATACCATTTTCATTTGGATCAATGGAAATGGGCATATCCATAATTTCCTTCAAGCGTTCACTGGATACGGCAGTACGTGGGTACATGGTAAAGAGGCTAGACAAGAATAAGAAGGACAAGAGGGCATGGAAGCTGTACTCAATAAAGGCTACCAAATCCCCAATTTGCAAACTTCCTTGTTGGAGAGGATCTAGAGCAAACCAAACGATTGCCACAATCATAGCGATAATGATTTGTACAAAAAGAGGTTCGGTCAAGCCTGTCAATTTAAACAAGCGGCTCGAATTATCAGCATAGATTGCATTTTGCTCTGCGAAGCGTTCTTCTTGGAATTCTTCTCGCGCAAAGGCTCGAATCACTCGTAAGCCCATCAAATTCTCTCGGACATATTGATTAATCTTATCCAGTGTTTTCTGTTGTTTTTCTGATAGAGGTCGAGTTTTTACAGCTACATAGACAACAACGACTGCTAAGAAAGGTACTGAAAAAGCTACAATCCAAGCTAGTGAAGGACTAGTCAAGAAAATCATGAGAACACTAGAGAGCATCATCATGGGAGTGATGACACCTAATTTAAGGGTTTGTTCCGCAAACTGCATAAGAACAAAGGCATCACTAGTAATACGAGTAACCAGTGAAGATACACCAATCTGTTCATATTCGTGATGAGAATACTCTTGTAGCTTAGCATATACATCATTGCGCATGTCTTTAACCATGTTGGTAGTCAATTTACTAGCAGCATAGGACAGGACAATCCGTCCAAATGTCCCCAAGACGATAATGACCAACATAATAACAGCCCAAAAATAGAGCTTTTCTTCATTACCTTGATTAATCCCCTGGTCAATCATACGAGCCAGAACAGTCGGTAGACCTAGATTGACAATGACAAAGAAAACTGCTCCGAGAAAGTCTAAAATCAACCACTTGGGATAACGTTTGAGATAAGACCAAATATAAAGCATAATTCTCCTTTCTTTTTCATTCAAAATGCAGAAAAGAGCGTGCTTACGCACGCCTTTTTACTAAAAAGAAGACAGGCAGTCTTAACCTCGAGGGAGGGAACTGTCTGTCTCAGATATTTGAAGCTTATTTTACAAAGTCAAGCAATGCCAAGAAGCTTGCAGGCTCAAGTGATGCACCACCAACAAGAGCTCCGTCAACGTCTGGACAAGCCATGTATTCTACAACGTTTTCAGGTTTAACTGAACCACCGTATTGAACACGTACTTTATCAGCTACTTCTTGACCAAAGTCAGCTGCTACAACGTCACGAACAACTTTACACATTTTTTGTGCATCATCTTGTGAAGCTGATTTACCAGTACCGATAGCCCAGATTGGCTCATAAGCGATAACTGATGAAGCTACTTGTTCTGCAGTCAATCCAGCCAATGCAGCAGATACTTGAGCACCTACGAATTCAGCAGCTTTTCCTGCTTCGTAAGTTTCAAGAGACTCACCACAACAGATAATTGGAAGCATACCGTTTGCAAAAATTGCTTTTGCTTTTTTGTTGATATCTTCGTCAGTTTCATGGAAGTAGTCACGACGCTCTGAGTGACCGATAACAACGTAGTCAGTACCGATTTCTTTCAAAACTTGTGGGCTAGTTTCACCAGTGAAAGCACCAGCGTTTTCAAAGTAGCAGTTTTGAGCTGCAACTTTAAGGTTAGTTCCTTTAGCTGCGGCTAATACAGTTGTCAAGTCAAGTGCAGGAACTGCGATACCAGCTTCAACAAGGTCTGATGAAGGAAGTTTTGATGCAACTGCTTCAACAAATGCTTTTGCTTCTTCTGGGTTTTTGTTCATTTTCCAGTTACCAGCGATAAATGGTTTACGTGACATTTCACTTACCTCGTTTTTCATTATATTTTCTATTTATTTTATCATAATTATAGGGAGCTTGCAAATCTTACTCTGTAACCAGAAAGCTGATTTTCAAAAATTTTCGTGCTCTTATTTCTATTTAGAAGATGATTTGCGCTTGGTCAATTTAACCACTGCTTCCGTCCGCGCAGTGTGTGGAAACATATCAACTGACTGGATATAATGCAGGTCATATACCTCCATCAATCTGACTAAATCACGTGCCAAGGTAGATACATTGCAGGAAACATAGACCATCTTTTCAGGAGCGTATTTGACGATGGTATCCAATAGCTTGTCATTTAAACCAGTACGTGGCGGGTCCACAATCAAGGCATCCGCACGATAGCCTTCCTTGTACCATCTAGGGATAATCTCTTCTGCTGTACCTGCCTCATAGTGGGTATTACTATACCCCATACGCTGGGCATTTGCCTTAGCATCCTCGATAGCTTCAGGGATAATATCCATCCCTCTCAGGCTCTTAACCTTCCTAGCAAAGGCAAAGCCAATAGTACCAACACCACAATAGGCATCAATCAGATGGTCATTCTCATTTACGTCCAAGGCCTTAACGGCTTCACTATAGAGAATTTCTGTCTGTTCAGGATTGAGTTGGTAAAAAGCTCGAGGTGAAAGAGAAAATTCATAATCAAGAACACCTTCGCCTATACTATCTTGGCCCCAAATAATCTCAGTCTTGTCCCCATAAATCTCACTAGTTTTAGCAGTATTGGTATTGACTGCGACAGTCACTACTTCAGGATAATCCTTGACTAAATCTCTCACAAATTGAGTCAGATTTAATTGACGATTGGTCACAATGATAATCTGAACTTGCCCAGTTTTCCGTGCGCGACGAACCATGATGGTTCGAACTCCAAGGATTTTTCGTTCATCTGTAATCGGAATTTGATGATAGGTCAAGAGCTCAGCAATGCGGTTGGCAATAGCTTGCGTTTCCTTGTCTTGGACTAGGCAGTCTTTTAACTCGACCAAATAATGGGAATTTTGAGCATATAATCCCGCCTTAACTTGGCCTTTAAACTTTCGAGTTTGGAATTGTAGTTTAGCTCGATAATACTTGGGTTCCTGCATGCCAATGGTTGGTCTGATTTCATAGTTTTCGTAACCAGCGGGTGCAAATTTCTTCAGAGCTTGATTGAGAAGGTCCGTTTTAAACTCCAGCTGCTTATCATAATGTAGATGCATGATTTGACATCCTCCACACTCATTATAAATGGTGCAGTCTGGTACCACTCGAAACTTAGATTTTTTATTGACCTCAAGCAGTTTGGCCTCAACGTAGTTACGCTTAACGGAAGTCACCTGACAATAGATATCTTCTCCCTTGAGGGCTCCAGGAACAAAAACAAGGGTTTTCTGGAAAAATCCGATACCTTCCCCGTTTATCCCCATACGCTTAATTTTTAATGGAATTTTTTGTTTGACTTTAAGACTCATAAGTCTATTATACCACGTAGTTTCTCAATGGTTAAGAATATGTTACAATAAAACCATGAATACAAAGACATCTCATTTCTCCCCATTGGATTTTCCTGAGCAATTACGAACTTATATAGAGGGAGCAACTCTTTCTGACAGCTCTTCTCATTCAGGCGCAAGGGTTCTCTATCTTGATTCAGGTTACTACTTGAAAATAGATCAAAAGGGAAGATTAGAGCGAGAAGCTAGAATTGCGAGTTGGTTTGAACAAGAGGAAATAGGAACGCCAGTCATCCACTATCTATCTACAGATAAAGACTACCTCCTGACTAAAGAGGCTATTGGCCATGATGCTCTCGCTTTTTTAGATCAACCAGAAAAAATTTGCCGTACCATGGCCGAAGCTCTTAAAAAACTTCACAGCTTTTATCCGCAAAATTTTCCATCAGAAAATCATATACAGGCCTATAAAGACAGAGCCTTTAAAAAGTATGAAAAAGGGGAGTTCTATGCCAAGGCGCTCCTACCCCAATTCCGGATTAGTAGCCGCGAAGAGGCCTTCCAGCTCATTCGAGAAGAAGGACACCTTTTAAAGACAGATGCCTTTATTCACGGGGATGCCTGTCTACCGAATTTTATTCTAAAGAATGCTGACCACTTCTCTTGCTTTATTGACCTTGGCTTAGCTGATTTCAGTGATCGACATATCGATCTCTTTTGGGCAATTTGGTCCCTCAACTATAACCTACATGACCCTAAATACGCTGAACTATTTCTTGACTATTATGGGAGAGAACAGGTCGATGTGAATAAACTTCGACTCGTTGCTGCCTTTGAAGCGTTTGGATAAAAGGAAAACCATGAAAATCACAAAACTAGAAAAGAAAAAACGTCTCTATCTGCTAGAACTTGATAGTGACAAAACTTGCTACATTACCGAGGATACCATTGTTCGTTTTATGTTGACCAAGGATAAGGAAATTAGTCCTCAAGAGTTTGCAGAAATTCAGACCTTTGCACAATTTTCCTACGGAAAAAATCTGGCCCTCTACCACTTATCCTTCAAGGCTCGTACTGAAAAGGAAGTCAGAGACTATTTAGTTAAACATGAGATTGATGAGAAAATCATACCACAAGTCATCCAAGCCCTCAAGGATGATAACTGGATCAATGACCGTCAGTATGCCTATGCTATCATCAATTCCAATCAGCTATCTGGTGACAAGGGAAGCTACATGCTCATACAAAAGATTTCTCAAAAAGGAGTTGCTAAGGCTGTTATCCAAGACGTCTTACAAGAATTTGATATGACGGAAGTCGCAGAGCGTACAGCCGAAAAACTACTGAAAAAATATCAGGGTAAATTGCCTGCTCGCGCTCTACAAGATAAGATAATCCAAAATCTTACCAACAGAGGTTTTTCCTACTCGGAAGCTAAAACAGCCTTTGACCAACTGGATAACCAGATAGAAGAGGAAACCGTTCAGGAGCTAATCTTTAAAGAGTTGGATAAGCAATATCGAAAATATTCGCGTAAGTATGAAGGATACGAACTCAAACAGCGTTTGACCCAAGTTTTAGCACGAAAAGGTTATGATTTTTCAGATATAGCCAGCGCTCTCAGAGAATATCTTTAATTTTTTCATAAAAAAACTAAGAACTTTAAACAAAAATGTGATACAATAGTAAACGATAAACTTATAAATTGTAGAAAGTTGGTTAGTTATGAAACTTCCAAAAGAAGGCGACTTTATTACAATTCAAAGTTATAAGCATGATGGGAGTCTTCACCGCACTTGGCGAGACACCATGGTACTAAAAACAACAGAGAACGCTATTATCGGCGTCAATGACCATACACTCGTTACCGAGAGTGATGGTCGTCGTTGGGTGACTAGAGAACCGGCTATTGTTTACTTTCACAAGAAATATTGGTTTAATATTATCGCTATGATTCGTGATAATGGTATTTCCTACTACTGCAATATGGCAAGTCCTTACTATCTAGACGAAGAAGCTTTAAAATACATTGACTATGATTTGGATGTTAAAGTTTTTACAGATGGTGAGAAACGCCTCTTGGACGTTGAGGAATATGAACGACATAAGCGAAAAATGAAGTATTCTTCTGACTTAGACTATATTTTGAAAGAGCATGTCAAGATTCTTGTTGATTGGATTAACAATGAACGAGGCCCCTTCTCAGAAGCCTATGTCAACATTTGGTACAAACGCTACGTAGAACTAAAGAATCGGTAAAGTTGTCAAAGGTCAGGAACAAAATCCTGACCTTGTTTTTTTGGTTGTGTAAAATATGTTGTGTAAACACAAAAAAGGAATAAAACCGCTATAGTAGAGTTGCAATACATTACTAGAAAGAGATTTATGCAGAATTCACGTGATATACAAAACAAATAGATATACTGATATTTTTTAATTTCTTTGTTCCTTGTAAGTTAAGAACAATCTTCTATCGTTTATTACAAAAAATACGAAGATAATCGGTATAAAAAATACAAATCACCTTCGTATCAAAATATTTAGTATTGTCTTTCTACATAGCATCAATCCTTTAGAACAATCTTTGGAAAAAATCACTTAACGAAGAAAATGTTATTTAATCTACTAACTGATTTAATCGTCTTTGAAAATATAAAGCAATATTTTTAGATTCAATAAACTCAAAATATTTAATGACATTTTGCATTTGCTTAATTCCAGATTCTTTAGATTCTGTCAGGTATATTTTATATCCTTCTATAAATTTGAATGTAGATTTTTCAAAAACTTTTGTGTCATCTTTTAATAATTTTTTTAATTTCATTTCAAAGTAGTCTGCATATACTAGATGTAAATTTTCAAGGCAACAGAACCAAAAATTTAAACAAGCTGACACAACTAAATTTCTATTCTTGCCGATTTTTTCATAATAATGTGTACGCTCTAGTATTTCTTTTCCGACCCTGTAAATATAATCTATTTCAAAAAGATGATATAAATTACCAATCAGCGTTATCTCATAGGACTCCCATCGTTCCTTCTGGAATAAATAGTCATATACTAAATTTAGATCGTCTCTACTAACTATATGATTACAATCTATCTGATTTAATAATCCCTGAACCATAATTGTATTTATTCTATGAGTTTTCTCCCCACTCTTTTCAAAAAGTTTTTGTTGCTCATTTTTTATTTCCTCCAACCCTTTAGTATTCAAACTATAAAAGTTTGGAGATAAATTAACCAAAAAATCATCAAGCTCCGATCTTTTATAATGTTCTAAGTAATTACAAAAATTCTCTATCGAAACATTGATATTTGATAATAATTCAAAAAATGTTGAGAGAGAAATTTCATTTTCTCCCCTTTCAAATCTAGAGAGTTGAGATTTTGATATAGAATCAGCTGCAGCATACTCTAAAGAATATCCGTTTAATTTTCTAAAATATCGAAAAGCTTCTCCGTAATTTTTCACACTTTCGTTCCCTTAACTTTCTTTTCGAGCGATAAACATACCATATTCTTTAGGAATGATCAACATACCATTATTAAACTCACTTTCCAATCTTTTACGTATTATTTCCTCTTCTAGTGAACCTATTTCTGAAATTCCTTTAAACGATTGGATGTATTTAACTAGGTCATCTATTCTAGTTACCTGTAACTCATCATCATAGAGTAATGTATCGACAGAGTTAAAATACCTACTCAGGTACCTTTTACCATTTTGTAAAGTAAACGTTTTATTTTCTAAGTCTTGATCAACTTCATCTCTAAATAAACTTGCCAAATAATCTACAACCCCATTTTCACCAAATGTAGCACAGTAAAAAATGCCTCCTGTTTTTAAGACTCTATTCACCTCAGATAGAGCTTTAGGAATATCATTCACATGATGTAGAAGCATATTAGCAATAACAATATCAAAGGTTTCATTCTCAAAAGAAATCTTTTGAATATCCATTATTTCATAGTTGACATTGTCTCTATTTCCAATCACTAATTTCGTTGTTTTTACCATATCTTTAGAAAAATCTGTAACAACCAACTGCTTCATTTTATCTATAGAATCACTATTACTTTTCCACAGTTCTCCTGTACCACATCCTAATTCTAGAACCTTTACTTCATCAGTGATTTGGTAGTTAGAAAATATCCAATTATTAAATCCCAGTTTATTTTTTGAATACTTCTTATGCAATTCTACTCGAATATCAAGATTATCATGATTTTTATATTGTTCAATTACCTTATCAATCATTCTGAATGACCTCCACTCTATAATTTGACATTATATCACAAGAATAAAGGTAGTGTAAAATAAGTTGTATAAATGCAAAAAGGAATAATTTTACCACAGTATTGAACTATTTTTGGTCTTCTAGACTCCAAAAAACACTTTTAACCTAAACTTCATTTTTATCCACAAATCTTAAGTCTCAACTGATTTATTGAATTCTCGCAAGACACGGACTAAAAATTTAAAAATTAATCCATCTATTTCTATCCCAGTACATTTTAGCAAAAAACCTGCCTAATGTGGCAGGTTTTCGTTTAAATGTCTAATTTTGTAACAGTGAACTTGATATGGGAGTAATCTTTCTCGATATCCTTATCTACCATAAAGGCTGTTGCATCCTTCTTGACCTGCACCAAGTCGATATTCTGGGCTTGAGCAGCATAGACACAGCCACAGTAACATTGACGATAGATATCGTACTCTTCACACATCTCTACAGAACGTTTGTAACCTTGATTTTTCTTAAAGTCACTCGGAAGATAATGGGTGGTATAGATTTTCTGCACATCGATCCCGATACTATTGATGGTTTGTGAATTTTTGTGAGGACTGATCGTTAGGGCTGAGCCAAAGTAGTCAAAGCCCAAGTCCATAGCCACCTGCGCTGTCTTATCCAAACGATAGTCAAAACAGACCTTGCAACGATCGCCACCTTCAGGTTCTTCTTCCAAACCTCGAACCAGTTTACGGTATTCATTGGGTTCGTATGGTG
Organism: Streptococcus timonensis; assembly: GCF_900095845.1. Lineage (GTDB taxonomy): Bacteria > Bacillota > Bacilli > Lactobacillales > Streptococcaceae > Streptococcus > Streptococcus timonensis. The sequence continues at coordinate 239,171 of NZ_FMIX01000004.1, read as the reverse complement.
CTTCTAGGTATTGGACGTTATTGCCAGTTCGCTCATTAAAATCACTGACAAACTTTTGGGTCACATAAGCACGCTTATGATATTCTGCCTTGGGATGGATATTGGAATTAGCAAAATAAATGGTCACATCGGCATACTTAGTCAAGTACTCTAAAGTGTAGGTACTGCAGGGAGCACAACAGACGTGCATGAGAATAGTTGGTCTTTCTTCATTTTTTTCCCAAACTTGGACCATCTTTTGCATGACACGGTCATAGTTGATCTTTTGATTGGGATTCATCTTGCTTAGAATTTCTTCTACATCAATCATGCTCTTCTCCTTTTCTTCTTGTTATTGTACCACAGGATACTACTTTGAGCAAATAGGGTTTCGTGCTTTATTCAGTTTTCAAGTCCTGATTTAATAGCTTACCCATCCTTTTTAGGCTGATTATTAATATAGGATAAATTAAAAGTAAGATAAGGCCTAGAACTAAAAAGACAGCAACAAGACCCCAACGATCAATCAACCAACCTATCAATGGGAAAATGACAATCATGGAAAGACTAAAGAGCATGGAATTGATACTAAGCATAGTTGCTCTTACACTGGAAGGTAAATAACCTTGTAAGTCATTGAAATAGATAGGCTGATAAACTGCATAAAGTGTATTGGTTAAAAGATATACAAGAAGAAAAGCAAAGGGTGTTCCAGAAAACACCAATAGTAGGGACAAGCCCGTTAGTGCAACAAGAGTCGGAAAAACTCGATTGCTATTCCAGTTTTTACCGATTTGGCTAGCCACATAAACTGCCAATAGATTTAAACCACTACCAATCAGCATGACCAGTGAAACCTGCCAGCCTGATAAGTCACTTATTTTCTGTTGGTAGTAGTAATAAAACATGCACATGATGGTTCCTACCAACTGATAGGTGAGCATCCAGTAAAACAAAACTGGTTTTTCCTGCCATTCCTTTCGGACTTGCAGGACAATCTTTTTAAAGGTTAAGACTTCATTTCTTTCTCTCTTAGCCATTGGTTCTTTCATAAAATAAATCAGGATTATAGAAAGAAATGATAACCCAATAGCAATTAGATAGGTCCAAGCCAATGCTCCGTGAATAAAGAAGCCTGCGACAACTGTACCTAAGGTTCGGGTGACTTCTGCCACACCAGACAAAAAGCTAGAAATCTGAAGATATCGGTCCTTTTGACCCGCTTCTACCGCAGAATCATATAAGAAAGCGGTGCTGGTTCCCGAGTCAAAATTATAGGACCAAGCACTGACCATCATGGCAAGAGCATAAATCCAAAAATTCCCCTGACCAAACAAAATCAAGATAGAGGATACAATACTGGCCAAACGAGCCAAATAGAGATTGGTCTTGTAGCTAAATCGATCAGCCAACATACCAGAAGGGATCTCACACAAGAGACTTGTCCCATGAAAGATACTTTCTAAGAGACCGATTTGAAGTAAGGAAAGACCATTCTGAATGAAAAATAGAATCCAAAAACTGGTAATTCCAAAATAAGATGTAAATTCCAGACCTGCTAGGAGTGGAATATTGCGTTTGTAAGTTCTTTTAAACATTGTTTTCTCTCTTTCAATATGTAATATGATTATTTCTAAAAGACTTACTTAGATTTGCCTACATTTTCTCCACCTCTTTCATTTAAAGTAAAAACGCCAGCTGGCGTTTTTATAGTTATTAAGGTTTGATACGGTGCAACATACGTGGGAATGGAATAGCTTCACGGATGTGTTTTGTACCTGCTGCGAAGGTTACCATACGCTCGATACCGATACCAAATCCACCGTGTGGTACTGTACCATATTTACGAAGGTCAAGGTAGAATTCGTACTCTGTAAGATCCATTCCAAGTGATTCCATCTTAGCGACAAGGGCATCGTAGTCTTCCTCACGCATGGAGCCACCGATGATTTCTCCGTAACCTTCTGGTGCAAGCAAGTCTGCACAAAGCACGCGATCTGGATTCCCAGGAACTGGTTTCATGTAGAAAGCCTTGATGTCTGCTGGATAGTTGATCACAAAGGTTGGTACACCAAAGTGGTTTGAAATCCACGTTTCGTGTGGTGAACCGAAATCATCTCCATGCTCAAGATGTTCGTAGTCAGCATCTTCGTCATTCTCATGCTCTTGCAAAAGATCAATGGCTTCATCGTAAGTAATGCGTTTGAATGGCTCAGCAATGTAGCGTTTCAAGAGCTCTGTATCACGTTCCAATGTTTCCAAGGCTTGAGGAGCACGGTCAAGAACACCTTGAAGCAACGCTTTAACATAAGCTTCTTGCAAGTCAAGTGATTCATCGTGTGTTAAGTATGAGTACTCAGCATCCATCATCCAGAACTCCGTCAAGTGACGACGAGTCTTAGATTTCTCTGCACGGAATACTGGACCAAAGTCAAAGACGCGACCTAAAGCCATAGCACCTGCTTCAAGATAAAGCTGACCAGATTGACTCAAGTAAGCTGGTGTTCCAAAGTAGTCTGTTTCGAAAAGTTCTGTAGAATCTTCTGCAGCATTTCCTGAAAGGATTGGGCTGTCAAATTTCATGAAGCCATTCTTATCAAAGAACTCATAAGTTGCATAGATAATAGCGTTACGGATTTGCATCACTGCTACTTGTTTGCGTGAACGCAACCACAAGTGGCGGTTATCCATCAAGAAGTCTGTTCCGTGTTCTTTTGGAGTAATTGGGTAATCTTGAGATTCACCGATAACTTCGATGTCTGTAATATCCAACTCATAACCAAATTTTGAGCGCTCATCTTCTTTGACAATCCCAGTTACAAAGACAGACGTTTCTTGGCTCAAGTGTTTGATAGTTTCAAATTTTTCAAGACCTACTTCTTCACCAAATTTCTCGATAAAGTTTGGTTTGAAAGCCACGCCTTGGAAGAAGGCAGTTCCGTCACGCAATTGCAAGAAGGCAATTTTCCCTTTTCCTGATTTGTTAGCAACCCAAGCACCAATAGTGACTTCTTGACCAACGTAGTCTTTTACTTCGATAATTGTTACACGTTTTGTCATGTTTTATCTTCCTTTTTTGTTTAACTTGTCTAAAGACATTATTACCCACTATTGTACCACAAATAATACCTGATAGCTAGATTCTATCAGAGAAAAAACTCAGGTTTTATCCAAAAAAATCTCCGTCAAGACGACGAAGATCTTATTTTTATTTTTCCATAAATTGGTGCAAGCGACGAATAGCTTCTTTGAGTGTATCTAGGTCTGTCGCATAGCTGAGACGGACATTCTCTGGTGCTCCAAATCCTGCTCCTGTAATCAGGGCCAGACCAACTTCCTCAAGAATAGCAGTTGTAAATGCTGTTACATCTGTATAGCCTTTCATCTCCATAGCTTTTTTAACATTTGGGAAGAGGTAGAAAGCTCCTTGCGGTTTGACTACTTCAAAGCCAGGGACTTGGCACAAGAGAGGATAAATGGTATTGAGACGTTCCTCAAAAGCCTGACGCATGGTTTCTACAGAGTCTTGTGGACCAGTTAAGGCCTCGATTGTTGCGTATTGTGAAACAGCGGTTAGGTTTGAAGTCGTTTGACCAGTCAATTTACTCATAGCAGCAATAATTTCTGGATCACCTACTGCATAACCAACACGCCATCCTGTCATAGCGTAGGCCTTAGACACTCCATTGATGACAATAGTTTGTTTGCGAATATCTTCTGACAGACTAGAGATTGGAACGAATTCATTCCCGTTATAGACCAAACGACCATAAATATCATCTGCTAGGATAAGAATATCATGCTCAACTGCCCAATTTCCAATGGCTAACAATTCCTCACGAGAATAGATCATCCCAGTCGGATTAGATGGTGAGTTTAGTACCAAGACTTTGGTCTTACCTGTGCGAGCAGCTTCTAATTGCTCCACAGTTACTTTAAAGTGATTGTCTTCCTTGGTTTGGACAAATACTGGAAGGCCTTCTGCCATCTTAACCTGATCCCCATAGCTGACCCAGTATGGTGTTGGAATGATAACCTCATCACCTGGATTAATCACAGCCATAAAGAAAGTATAAAGGGAGAACTTGGCACCTGTAGCAAAAGTGACCTCATTAGCTGCCACAGAATAACCATAATAACGTTCAAAATAAGTATTAACCGCTGCTTTCAATTCAGGCAAACCTGAAGCCACCGTATAGAAAGAAGCTCGTCCATCTCGAATAGCTGCAACCGCAGCATCCTGAATATTTTCAGGTGTATGAAAATCAGGCTGACCTAAAGTCAAGAAAAGGACGTCTTTTCCTTCAGCCTTTAACTTCTTTGCTCTTGCATCACTAGCTAGAGTGACACTTTCTTCCATTTCTAAGACACGTTTGGATAGTTTCATAGCTTCTCCTTTTCGATTAGGCTACTAGATTCAAAATCTACTAGATAATAGTTTCCTCCGGATTTGATCTCCCAGACGGGCTTATCAGCATACCGTCCAAAGGTAATCTTATCAATCTCAGTTGCTCCTTTTTCTCTGACAACTGCTTCTGCTTTTTCTTGAGAAGTACCATTTTCTAGTTGATAGATATAAATGTTATGACTATTCTTTTCAATTAAAACAGCAATTTGTTTTTGATGTTTATCTTGACCAAGAACGCTATAATAGCTTTCCAGACCATTAAAAAAATCAACTTGACTAACTGTTTCCATATCGGTATACTGCTTAGCCAATTTCTCTCCTTCGATCTTTGCATACTGATATGGTTGTATACTAATCCAAATCAGATAAAGAAAGGAGAATGTCACGGCTAGAGCCAGTGTGGTCAGTCCGATACTGTACTGAAAGAATAAGGTATTTTTTTCGTTTTTCTGTCTCTTTTTCACTCGTCTATTTTACCATCTATCCCAGTGAATTACAAGCAAATAAAGGGGCCTGTTCTTAATCACCGATACATTCTAATAAAATTGATTTTAAGCCTCCATCCTTTATTTTATAGATTTGTCATCATTCCCAATTCTTAAATTTGATCTTACACTTTATTGATTTAAAATTTTCTGAGCATATCCATTGCAAATGATTTTATTCTGTTGTAACATATATTGTAACAACAGAGTGATTCTGATTAAAAGATTGAAATTTAAAGGAGACTCCCTATGTCTAAAAAAGTATTATTTATAGTTGGTTCACTTCGTGAAGGTTCATTCAACCATCAAATGGCACTAGAAGCTGAAAAGGCACTTGCTGGCAAAGCTGAGGTAAGTTACCTTGATTACTCAGTCATTCCTCTCTTTAGCCAAGACCTTGAAGTTCCTACACTTCCAGCTGTTGCAGCGGCTCGAGAAGCTGTTCTAGCTGCAGATGCAATCTGGATCTTCTCTCCAGTCTACAATTTCTCAATTCCAGGGACTGTGAAAAACTTACTAGATTGGCTTTCACGCGCCATTGACTTGTCTGACACTCGTGGAGCATCTGCTCTTCAAGATAAGATTGTTACAGTATCATCTGTAGCTAATGCTGGACATGATCAACTCTTTGCGATTTATAAAGACCTCTTACCATTTATCCGTACACAGGTTGTTGGTGATTTTACCGCAGCTCGTGTTAATTATTCTGCATGGGCAGATGGTCAATTAGTTCTTGAAGATAGCGTCGCTGCTTCTCTTAAACAACAAGCTGAAGACTTACTTCAAGCTATTCAATAATAAAAAAGATAGTAGAAAATCTCATTTCTACTATCTTTTTGTTTATTCAACAAATTCTCCAATCATACTATGTTTTAATGGCAAACTACACATTACCAAAAGGAAGATGAAGGAGGATTGAACCCAAAAGAGGGCCAAATCAAAAATTCCATGCACAGCAACTACTGTTAAGAATGAAAGATAAAGACCAACAATTGGACGCTTGCTCGGCTCTTGACTCATATCGATTAATTTTCGGATTGGGTCTGAAGAAGCAATCCCTAATAATACCGTTCCTACCACACCATAACTCAATATTGTATCAATGTAAATACTATGAGCATGTTCGTGATAAGGAGCAAAAATACGAGGATAAGAGTGCATATAGGTTAGTGGCCCCTCACCCCAGAAGGGGTTTTGTTTGAATAAGGTCATACCTGCATTCCAGATCGACACTCGTTCTTCCATAGACGAATCGAGCGTTCCCATTCGAACTCCCAAATCACTCGAGAAGAGGAAGGCTAAACCAACACCAAATACTCCAATACTGAGCCAGAATGCACGCCAGTTTTTAATGGTTGTGAAAAGATAAATAATCGCACCAAAGATAATGGCTGGAAAAGCTGTTCTATTTTGGGTGAAATTCAAGCCAAACAAATTCGCAAAGATTGCAATGAGAGAGAAAATTCTCAACCATCTCAATCTAGTCGTACTAATTAGGTAAAATCCAATCATAATACAGAAGCAACAGATAATCCCATAATAATTAGGATTAAAGAATGCTACCTCTGCACGGTTCTGATGCCAGACCTGCATCTTAGGTGATAAGAAAGTATAATCAAATTTCTTTACAATCTGAAAATGCTCTAAGGCTGCAAAAACTGATGCTAGCATGCTGAGCGATAAGATTCCCTGCAACATGAACCTAAAAAACTTTGGTGTGAGATGCGCCTGATAATAGTAAAAGAATATAGCAAAGAGGAACATTGCTAGGGTTGCTACCATTCCCATTAGGTTTTGAGCTAATAGAGAAACGCCTCCACTATACGCAATAAATAAGAGTAATACAAAATGATTGGAAAGATGCTTTAAAATTCCCTTCATCTCTCCAGTAATGACTAGACCTATTAGATAAGAGATGAATATAATTAAGAAAAGGTAAAACGGTAAAAAGATACTGAGAATGACTCCCAATAAGATTAATTCTCTCTTCGAGAACCCCTTTAACTTTTCGATAATACCTATTGATTTCACAACAGATCCTTTCTCTCTGAATCCTAAAACTCAGATTTACATAAACTATTTAAATATTTTACCACTTTTCAAATGATTTGAAAACTACTAACTCTAGAGACATACAACTAAAATATAGGTAAAATAATGTGTTTTCTAGATATTCCATCCAAAGTTCTAATACGACAATGAAAATATGATAAAATAAAAGCAGGTATTCAAGAAAGGGCTGAACATGAAATCCTATCAACAAGTTTACAATATACTAGTTACCGAAACAGATTACTTAAGTGGAGAAAAGATTGCTGAGAGATTAAATATTTCCCGTACTGCAGTATGGAAAGCCATCCAACGTCTCCAACAAGAGGGGCTAATAATTGACAGCATTAAAAACCGTGGTTATAAACTTCTTCAGGGTGACCTTATCTTGCCACAAGAAATAGAAGCCAATAGTCCGATTACTGTTCAGTTTAAACCCATTACCAAATCAACCCAAACGGATGCTAAAAAAGCTGTAGAAGCAGGTAGCACTGGTGATACTCTCTACCTCTCAACTAGTCAAACAGCTGGGCGCGGTCGTTTCCATCGCCCCTACTTTTCTCCTCCTCAAGGAGGAATCTATATGTCCCTCCATATCAAACCAAATCTCCCCTATAATCAGTTACCTGCTTATACACTCCTAGTTGCAGGAGCTATCTATAAAGCAATTAAAAATCTAGCTATGATAGATGTCAGTATCAAATGGGTAAATGACATTTATTTGAATCAAAAAAAGATTGCCGGTATTTTGACCGAAGCCGTCACTTCTATTGAAACTGGGTTGGTTACTGACATCATCATCGGTGTTGGACTAAACTTCTCTATCATGGATTTCCCACAAGACCTAAGAGAAAAGGCAGGAAGTCTATTTCCTAATGGTGCTCCGATTACTCGAAATGAACTGATTGCTGAAATCTGGAGATGTTTCTACGAAACCAATTCCGATGAACTGCTTCATTTCTACAAAACTAACTCTCTAGTCCTTGGTAAAGATATTCGTTTTAAACAAGGAGAAGAAATACTCTCTGGTAAAGCAACTAATATCTCAGATAAAGGTGAACTCCAGATAGAGTTAGCTAATGGAAAAAAAATGTGGCTTAACAGTGGAGAAATCTCCCTAACCAAATGGTAAATTGTTTTTCAAAAAAAATCGACCTTCCTATAGGGTCGATTTTTCATGTATCTATTTATTTCAAACGTTCAACATCGCGTGCAATCACAAGTTCTTCATCAGTCGGAATAACAAGTACACGGACTTTAGCTGCAGCTGTAGAGATATCTCCAGTCACACCAAAGACATTTTTCTCTGGATCTACATCACAGCCAAACCATGAGAGCCCCTCGATAACATCTTTACGTACTAATGCAGAATTTTCACCAACTCCTGCAGTAAAGATAATAGCATCTGCACCATTAAGAACTGCAAAATATTGACCAATGTGTTTTTGAATGCGATCTACATACATTTCGTGAGCTAGAATTGCATCTTTGTCACCAGCTTCAACGCCAGCTTCTACATCACGCATATCACTAGATTTACCAAAAATACCTTGTAAACCTGACTCGCGGTTCAAAACATTAATCATGTCTTCAGGTGTATTAAAATCATTTGTATGTTCCATAAGGTAAGGAATAATAGCTGGATCAATATCACCAGTTCTTGTTCCCATCATCACACCTGCAAGTGGAGTGAATCCCATAGATGTATCAACAGATTTTCCACCTTTAACCGCAGTAATAGAACCACCATTACCGATATGACATGTAATTAATTTTAATTCTTCTAGCGGACGTCCCAAAAGTTTTGCTGCTTCTTGAGCTACGAATTGGTGGCTAGTTCCGTGAGCACCATATTTACGAACTTTGTTTTCTGTGTAATATTTAGTTGGTAGTGGATAGCGGTAAGCTTTCTCAGGCATAGTTGAGTGGAATGAAGTATCAAAAACAGCAACACTAGTTACGTTTGGCAACAATTCCTTGAAGGCGCGAATTCCGGCTACGTTAGCTGGAGTGTGCAATGGTGCAAGTAGACCCAACTCTTCGATTTGAGCCAATACATCACCTTCTACCACTACAGAATCCGTAAAGACTTCACCACCAGCAACAACACGGTGTCCAACTCCAGTGATTTCATCGTATGATTTAATAATATCAAAACGAATCAAATCATCAAGCAAAATTTTAACCGCAACAGTGTGATTTTCAATATCAGTGATTTCTTTTTCAGCACGACCATCGAATTTAACTGTTGAGATAGAATCTTTCAAACCAATACGTTCAATTAAACCTTTAGCAAGAACCTGTTCTTCTGGCATTTGATACAGTTGCCATTTCAAACTTGAGCTACCGGCATTAATTGCAATTGTTTTAGACATAATTTTCCCCTTTTAAGCGTTTTCAACTATTATATCAAATCTCAGTTCAAATTTCATGAATATTGACTCCAAATTTGAAATTTTTCTTTAAAATCTGCTAATTCCTGAGAATCACGTAGACTGTTTAGTGGATACACAAAGGGTTCTACGGTTTTTGAGCCTTTCTTTTGCAGAACAAAAATAGCCTTTGAATTGTTACCTTGACTAAAGAGATTTTCTGGCAAAGTAATCATGGCTACAAGTTGAGCATTCTTCGTTAACCATGATTTTAAAAGATCGCTTTGAGGACTGGACAGAAGATTACTAGGAGCTAGAAAAATTGCAAAACCTCCATTTTTTAAGTACTTAAGCGATTGTTCCATCAATAAATGGTGTGCGTAAGTATGTTCATCTGACGCCGCAACTTCATAACGTGAGGCAACTTGATCATCTGGGTAGTAACCGATAGGTAAATCACTAACAATGATATCACTTTCCTTTAAAATTTGTGGTCGCACCGCATCCCCCTGAGCATAAACAGCTGGAAGACCGATTACCTCTGTAATACTAGCAGCCAAATCAATTAAAAGATCATCAATTTCGACTCCTAAATAATCAACTTTTTTATCCAGCGAGGTCAAAAAACTTGCACCCAATATCCCCATACCAGATCCTAATTCTAACAGATTCATTTCTTGGGCTGGCCATAGTTCCTCAATTATAAAAACAAGTAATAGGGCTACTGTATCCGGTGTAAACTGATGATTTGCTTGAAGGGGCTCTGTCTGAGCAGCTTTCATCAAGAGGAATTGATAGGTTCTAAGCCACTCCTCTTTTCTCAGAGCCAATCTCTTTAAAGATTTGTTATTATCCTTAACAACCTGAAGATTAGTTTCCCCATCTAGATAAATGCTATTTTGCTCAATCAAGGAATCGTAAAAATTTGTTGCCAAATCATTTTGAATGATTTGAATGTTCTCTAATAAGTATGTATATGCTTGTTCAATTTTTTCAAAATCCATATTCCTATCTTATCAAAAATGCTCTTTTTTTTCCATTCTTCCTTATTAGAAAAAACTTAAAAAAGCCACAAGAATCCTTCTTGTGGCTTTGCATTATTTTTTATTCTTCTTCATCTTCGGCATCTTCGTCGTCTTCTTCAACGAGTTCGACATCTTCTCCAAGATCGTCTGGTGCGATTTCGTTAATCTCAGCATCGTAAGCTTCTACTTCGTTTTTCTCATCATCTGGATTTTCATCATCATAAGAAAGTGCTGGATCTTCTTCGTAGGCATCCTCATCTTCTGGATCATCTGCACTGTAATCAATGGCATCTGCATCACCATCCATAAAGGCATTGACACGTTTCTTATTAGCCTTAGGTGCTACTTCTTCGTCATCGCTTTCTTCAAGGGCAATGATTTCCTCATCAATTTCGTCCACTCCATACCATGAACGAAGGCCCCATTTGTTATCTCCCAGAGAGATGAAGCTTCCGTCAAAGTTTAACTCTGTATAGAACAAAGGTAGAGCTTCACGAATATCGCTATTAGAGGTACCCAAATAGTTTTGGATTTCATTGACTAAATCGCTAAAATGCATCTCGTGATCACGACCACGAAGTTCCAAGATGGCACGAGCCACCTCAATCATAGATAGTTCACTTTTTTCTTGCCCAGCAAATACTTCTAATTCCAAAGCGTTTCTCCTCAATTTTACTACTATTACCAGAGCAAACAAACTCTGGTCTCATTTTATCATGTACTCTTTATTGTACGATAATTTTCCTTATTAGTCAAAGGTTTAGAAGAAATTAATGTGAAATATTTCAGCTACTTTAAAGACCTGTAAACTACACTCACAGGTCTATTGATTTATTTATGACACAAGGCCGCAGCTCCAATACCAACCACAAACTGCAAGAGGATCCCTACAGAGATAAAGGACCATTTGTTGCGCCATATTAAGTAAAAGGCCCTTTTCAGATCCTGCCAGTAACTCCGTTTCATCTCAATCCCTTTCCTTTTCTTTCATTCCCCTAGAATATCGGAAAAGCCCTCCCTTGTCAATGCGTTTCAAAAGAAAAAGGCTGGGTAAGCCAACCTTTTCTATTTATTCAGCTAAGAGCACTTCTTTGATGGTTTGTTTTTGGAGTTTTCTGTTGGATAGATAAAAGAGACTTTCATAAACCACAGCAAAAACGATCAAAGTCCAAAAGCACACATTCCAGTCAAAGTTGTGCTCAATCTTTTCAGGTACCGTGTCTTTGATCACACCAATCAAGATTTCCATGATGCCATATTGATAAACCGTCCCAAGGGCAAATCCTAGATAGGCCCAGAAACGATAGGGAGCGAGAATATGACTTTGGCATTCACGATCGGTGTAGCCAAAAGCCTTCATAAGAGCCAAGGTTTCGCGACTTTCTGAGACCACAATTCCCAATGACAAAAAGAGGATCGAGAAAGAAAGGATCAAACCAATCATAATCATCATCGTTTGGATGATGTCATCAGTATAGTCCCTTAGGCCAAAAGACAATTGAACCATGGCCGCGAAACACATGGAGCCAAAGACCACAAAAAACAAGATCGATTTTCTCCCCCAAATCAGTGACGAAGACAGCTCTTTTAGGAAGGATTTTTCTTTCTTAGGAGCCCTCTTTCTCCTTTTGACCTTGATTGGACTTGGGGATCTTTTCAATAAGCGAAGGGCCGGCGTTTGTAGTTGTCTTCTAGCATAACAAATCGCAAGGACCATAAAGAAAGTCGTTGGCAGCATCACCAAAGCAACTAAGAGCTGCCAATGAAAATGAATGGTAATGTCTGGCAAAATCCCCTTCTCATTGCGAAAGTCATAAAAATGTCCCATCATTAGAAAAGAAGCGAAATAGCCAAGAAGCGCTCCAACTCCAAAACTGAATCCAAAAGCCCAAAATCGTTTCGCCAACTGGCCATTGCTATAACCCAAAGCCTTTAAAATTCCTAATTGTTCCTTGTGGTCATCGACAAATTGTTTGATATAAAAACACATGAGAAGGATCGACGTCAAGGACAAGACAACCCCACTGACCATGGCCACCATCCAAGATAGCGAAACCTGGGCATCATAGTAGACCGTAATCATCGGATTGGTTTTAGAAATCTCCAACTGCTCGATATCCAGGTAAAAATTCAAGAAGAGATTGGCCACAAAGACCGCACAGGCTCCAATGATACTGACGACAACTAATTTTCGAATATCTTTTACTGAAAACATGACTTACCATCCAATCTCATAGGCAGTCTGAGGCTGATCGTTGGTTACAACTTGGGTAATCTTGCCACTATTGACGCGAATGATGATTCTGGCCATATCCGCAATATTTTGGTTATGAGTCACCATAATTAAGGTAAAGCCCAACTTTTCCTTCAACTTCCAGATATAGTCGAGAATCTTGCGCCCTGTTTCTTCATCGAGGGCCCCCGTCGGCTCATCTAAGAAAAGAATCTCCGGCTTTTTGGCTAAGGCACGAGCAATAGATACTCTCTGCTGTTCCCCGCCAGACAATTCACTCGGATACTTGTCTAGCTTATCACCAAGCCCCAAATCTTCGATGATCTGCAAAAAAACATGATTGTTTGCCAGATCAGCTCCCATCTTAACATTTTGTCTAACCGTGAGATTCGGCAATAAATAATACTGCTGAAAAATAAAGGCAATCTTCTCACGTCTAAAGGCTGTCAATTGAGCATCTGTGAGTTGAGACAAATCCTGTCCTTGAATGAGAATATGCCCCTCATCTACCTTTTCTAATCCTGATAACACGTTTAAGAGGGTTGACTTTCCTGATCCAGAAGGACCTAGGATAACTACATCATCCTGGTCTTGAATCTGCAAATCAATCCCTTTTAAAACCTTGGTTTGGCCGTAGCCTTTGTAAACATTTTCTAGTTGAATCATTTCTTTCCTACCATTTCTTTGATGAGAGATTGACAAACTTCTGTCAATAAACCAATCACTTCTTCCATGCTGAACTGATAAATACCAGAAGCAACCATAGAGGCCATCCCGTGTGAGTAGATGAATAGATGCTGGTACAAGCGACTAGCCTCCTCTAGCGTCAACGGATAGTCTGCGACAATCGAATCCAGAACCATTTGGTAACTATGATCCTTCATGGGAAGAAAATCTTGAAAGCGACGAATCGGATCTTTGCTAGGATTTTGGAAAAGCAATTGAAAGAGTTGGGGCTCTTTTGAGGCAAACAGGATATAAGCAACCCCGACAGATCGAAAAGGCTTCTCATCTTCTAGGGCCTTGCGAATATACTCCACCACTACCATTTCCGCAGCAACAATAACCTCTGCTTGTAACTCAGCCATATTTGCAAATTGCCCAAAAATGACTCTTGGTGTAGCTCCCAGTTTTTCCGCTAATGCTCGAGCCGTCAAACTAGCTATTCCCTCTTCTCTCACCAATTGTAAAGCTGTCCCAATCATAGCCTCTTTACTAAATTTAACCTTAGGTGGCATAAGACTCCTTTCGCGCAACATTTGTTGCGCAACACTTGTTACACAAAAGAATACCATAACAAAAAAGACTTGTCAAGAAAAATATGTAAAGTAAAAAAACCATCTCACTGATACAAGCGAAGTCTGGTCTACTAAATCTGATCCCGAAGATTCGAACGGCGCTTAAAAACTTTACCCAGAAGGACCTCAAGCCATAGATATCCGCTAGGTCAAAGGTGTTGATGCCAATCGCAAAGGCCGCCTCCATCTCATCTTCACTCATCTGGCTGATCAGCATCATCCCAAGGGCAATGATTAATAAACGCTCATTTTCATTCTTCTTTCATTATAAAGTAAAGAAGACCAGACAGCAATGAATTCGCAAAGCAAAAACACCTCCAGTATTCACTGAAGGTGTCTCTTTTAGTGATAGCTCAATGCACGTTTAAAGGTTTTCCAGATGCCTAAATCATCCGTTTGGAGGACTAGGCTAGCATAGATTCTTCCGATAAAGGCTGTTCCAACTACTGCAAAAATAACAGTTATACCAAGGGAAATCCAAGATTCTAAACCATTAGCGTAACCATTAATGGCTCTAAAAGGCATAAAGAAAGTAGAAATAAAGGGAATATAGGATCCAATTTTCAAAATCAGATTGTCTCCTGAAGCACCTAGGGCGGTTACTCCAACGAACCCTCCTATAATCAAGAGCATCAAAGGCGACAAGGCCTTACCTGCATCCTCAGGACGAGAAACCATAGAACCTAGGAAGGCTGCTAAAACTACATACATAAAGAGACTGACTAAGACAAACAACAAGGTATTGACCGAAAAAGCTTCTCCCAAGTGGCTTAGAATACCTGAATTAGCCAAGAAAGGCATATCCTTAAAGAATAAGATAGCTCCAAGTCCGCCTACAACATAAATACCAATATGAGTCAATATCACAAAAAGTAAGGCGATCATACGTGCATAGAAATAATGACTAGCACGAATGCTTGAGAAAACTACCTCCATGATTTTAGTACCTTTTTCACTAGCCACTTCTTGAGCAGTGACACTGGCATAAGTTATTAAAATCATATAAAGGAAGAATCCAAGACCAGCTGCTGCAATCGTTTGGACCATCTTTTTGCTTTCTTTGGCTTCATCAATTTGCTCTGTAAATTGAACAGTTTGTGCCAGACGTTGTTCCTGTTCCTGAGACAAATTAGCTTCCGAGCGGTTAAGTTGGTATTGGAGCTCATTCAACTTAGTTGTCACGGCTAACTTAATACCACTTTCTAGTGAAGTCTCACCATGATAGGTTGCCTTAAGCACACTATCCTCCTTGTCAATAATCAAATAACCCTTGATTTCTTCATCTTTGATAGCTGCCTGAGCACTGGCTTCATCCTTATAATCAAAATTGATTCCATTGGTCCCCTTTAATCCTTCCGTCACTGCTGAAACCGAACTAATCACTGCAATCTTATTATTTTGAGCCAAAGAAGATCCTTGCAGATACCCGATACCTCCTGAAAGTCCAAGGAAGAAGAAAGGCGAAATAACCATGAAAAAGAAACTCCAAGATTTGACGTGTCGCAAATAAGTTTCTTTAATAACTACCCACATATTTTTCATACTTCCACCCCTGATTCTAGTTTAAAGATCTCATCGATTGTTGGAGCTTGCTGGTCGAAGGTCGCAATATAGTGTCCTTGGGTTAAGATCGCAAAGAGCTCCTGTCCAGCATTTTCATCATCTAGAATGAGCTTCCAAGTCCCCTGCTTGGTCAAGCTAACATGAGTGACGTGAGGAAGACTTTCCAATTCTTCCTGACTCTTTTCACTTGCAACAAAGAGTCGCGTTTTTCCGTATTGATTGCGGACATCTTGAACTGGTCCATGCAGAACCACACGCCCATCGCGAATCATAAGAATATCATCACAAAGCTCTTCAACATTGGTCATGACATGATCTGAAAAAATGATAATCGCTCCACGCTCTTTTTCTTTTAAGATAACGCGTTTGAGTAGTTCGGTATTGACTGGATCTAGACCACTAAAAGGCTCATCAAGGATAATCAAATCTGGTTCATGCATTAAGGTGATGATCAACTGAATCTTCTGTTGATTCCCTTTTGAGAGACTCTTAATCTTGTCTGTCAGTTTTCCCTTAACTTCCAATTTTTCCATCCATTGTGGCAGTTTTTCTTTGACTTCTTTAGCATTCATTCCTTTTAACATGGCTAGGTAACGAACCTGCTCTAGAACTGTCAACTTAGGCATGAGACTACGTTCTTCAGGTAAATAACCAATCTGGGTATAGGTTTCCTGATCAATTTCTTGCCCATTAAGCCTAATCTCTCCCTCATAATCCAAAAATTTTAATATACTATGAAAAATAGTTGTCTTCCCAGCTCCATTTTTTCCAACTAGACCTAAAATTCTTCCAGGTTGAGCTTGAAAGTCAACGCCAAACAAGACTTGTTTGGAACCAAAACTTTTTTCAAGATTGCGGATTTCTAACATGATCCACCTCCTATTAATTCTATCTTCATTATACTCCTTTTTTTGGCCATTACAAGGATTTATGTACATTTTTATTAGTAGAATTTACTAGGCTTTTTTTATATCAAAACGAATAAGATTCAACTTCATTCTTCTTTCCAATATTCGGCATTTACAAAGACAAAAAAATCCATCCCTAGGGACGGATTTTAGACTGTTAACGCACTTCTGCATTGACTTTTTCTTCGAGAGAAGCTTGAATTTTTTCCATGTAGCGTGCGACTTCTTCGTCGGTCAAGCTATCTTCTGGATTTTGGAAGGTCAAGCTGTAGGCCATGGACTTCATTCCGATACCCAGTCTTTCACCTGAGAAGACGTCAAAGAGTTTGATGTCTGTCAAACGTTTCACGCCTGCAGCTTGGATGGCATCAACCACCTCTTGGTGAGTCACTTCTGCCTTGAGGAGAAGGGCGATATCACGGCTGACTGCTGGGAATTTAGTAATTTCCACAAAGGCTGCTGCTGGTTGAAGGGCTGCCTCAATAGCTGAAAGGTTAAGCTCCGCTACATAAGTTTCTGGAATATCGTAAGCCTTAGCTGTCACAGGGTGCACTTGACCGAGGAAACCGACTACTTGATCACCGAGTGAGATCAAGGCTGTACGTCCTGGGTGAAGACTCTTGATTTCTTGTGTTGCTGTATAGGTCGCTTCAAGACCCAAGCGAGCAAAGAGGGCTTCTAGGATTCCCTTAGCATAGAAGAAATCAACCGGAACGGCTGCAGTTTGGAAGTCTTTTTCAGCGACTAAACCAGTCAATGCAAAAGCAAAGCTGTTGATTTCATTTGGCAAGTCTTCTTTTGGATTACCTGTTTGTTCAAAGACTTTTCCAATCTCATAAAGAGCCAAGTCTTTGTTCTTACGCGCTACGTTATAAGCAACGGTATCCAAAATACCTGAAATCATATTTTGACGGAGAACTGAACGGTCCACAGTCATTGGCCACATCAAGTCTGTCAAATGACTTGGCTGAATCGTAAACTCGACTGCTTTTTCAGGAGTTGTCAGAGCGTAGGTGATGATTTCTGTCAATCCAGCTCCTTCTGCAATGGTACGAACTTGACGGCGAAGCTTTTGTGTAGCTGTCAATTCACCGGCTGTCCCATCGTCTTTTGGAAGGCTGGTTGGCAATCGATCGTAGCCATAGATACGAGCGATTTCCTCAAAGAGGTCTGCTTCGATAGTGATATCCCAACGGCGACGAGGAACGCTAACTGTGAAGGCTTCTGCATTTCCAGAAAGGCCAAATCCAAGACGACGGAAGACGTCCTCTACATCCGCGTAGGAAAGTTCTGTACCAAGAACACGATTAACATCGGCAAGAGTTGAAGAAACTTCTACATCGGAAGTATCAAGCTCACCCGCTGAAACGATGCCTTTACGTACAGTTGCACCAGCCAATTCCGCAATCATGCTAGCCGCCGCATCAAGGGCTTCATTAACGGTTGCCACATTGATGCCTTTTTCAAAGCGAGAAGACGATTCTGAACGAAGGTTGAGGCGACCACTAGTCTTACGGATAGATTTGCCATTGAAAACAGCAGCTTCAAGAACAACACGAGTAGACTTTTCAGAGATTTCTGTAGCCTGACCACCCATGACACCTGCAAGGGCTACTGGTTTATCAGCAACAGTAATCACTAAATCAGTTGTTTCCAACTCACGCTCTTCCCCATCCAAGGTCATTAATTTCTCACCAGCACGCGCTTCACGTACTCGGATGTCATTCCCTTCAAAGGTATCCAAGTCAAAGGCATGCATAGGTTGACCAAAGTAAAGCAGGATATAGTTGGTCACGTCGACGACATTATTAATAGGACGGATGCCTTCGTTCATGAGGAGGTTTTGCAACCATTGTGGACTTGGTGCGATAGTCACATTATCCAAGATACGAGCTGCATAGTAAGGAGCCTTGTCTGTATCAATGCTGACAGAAAGAGCATCCGCTGCAACTTGGTCTGTTTCTGTTAAAGTAAATTCTTTAAAATTGACTGTCTTGTCATAGATAGCTGCTACTTCATGAGCTACCCCACGCATAGAAAGAGCGTCTGCACGGTTTGGAGTGATGGAAAGCTCGATGATTTCATCATCCAAGTCTAGGTAAGAGAAGACTTCCTCACCTGGAACTGAATCATCTGGCAAGATTTGGATGCCATCTGCAAATTCTTTGGGTACAACAGAGTCAGAAATCCCTAATTCACCAAGTGAACAGATCATCCCTAGTGACTCTAAGCCACGGATTTTCCCTTTTTTTATCTTGTAGTTATCCGCGATACGGGCACCCGGAAGAGCCACCATAACCTTGATGCCTGCGCGCACATTTGGTGCACCACAGACAATTTGACGGGCTTCTTCTTCACCTACATTGACTTGGCAGACATGCAGATGTGTTTCTGGCACATCTTCACAAGACAAGACTTCTCCGACGACAATTTTTGAGAGACCAGCATCAGGTGATTCCACACCTTCCACTTCAATCCCTGTAGTTGACATTTTTTCAGCCAACTCTTGTGAGGACACATCAATGTCCACCAATTCTTTTAACCATTTGTATGATACTAACATAATTCTGAGCATAAGATCTCAATAAGTGAGACCTTTTTCAATTCCTTTCTTTTTCTTTGAGTCAGTCGTTTCAATTTCTAGACAATGTGAAAACGAGAACGACTGTTTAGGATTGTGTTTCAGGTTTCAAGCTTATTTAAACTGTTCTGAGAAGCGGACATCGCCTTGGTAGAATCCACGGATATCGTTGATTCCGTAACGAAGCATAGCTACACGCTCTTGTCCAAGACCAAAGGCAAAGCCAGAGTAAACAGTCGCATCGATACCACTCATCTCAAGGACACGTGGGTGAACCATCCCGGCACCCATAATCTCGATCCAACCTGTTTTCTTACATACGTTACAGCCGGCTCCTCCACACTTGAAGCATGAAACATCCACCTCAACAGATGGCTCAGTGAACGGGAAATAAGATGGGCGTAAACGAATTTGACGCTCTTCACCAAACATTTTCTGTACAATCAACTGGAGGGTTCCTTGAAGATCCGCCATTGAGATGTTTTTCCCAACAACCAAACCTTCGATTTGGTGGAACTGGTGACTGTGGGTTGCATCGTCTGTATCACGACGGAATACACGTCCTGGTGAGATCATCTTCAAAGGACCTTTTGAAAAATCATGGGCATCCATAGCACGCGCCTGAACTGGAGACGTGTGAGTACGAAGCAAGATTTCTTCTGTGATATAGAAAGTGTCCTGCATATCACGAGCTGGGTGATCCTTTGGAAGGTTCATACGTTCAAAGTTATAGTAGTCTTGTTCTACTTCAAAACCATCCACTACTTGGTAACCCATCCCGATGAAGATGTCTTCAATTTCCTCACTGGTTTGTGTGAGGACGTGACGGTGACCAGTCGCAACTGGGCGACCTGGAAGCGTAACATCAATGCTCTCACTTGCTAGTTGAGCTTCCACTTTCTTTTCTTCCAAGAGCTTAGCTGATTCTTCAAATGCAGCTGTCAAAACATCACGAGCTTCATTGACGTGTTTTCCGATAATTGGACGCATTTCTGCAGAAACGTCTTTCATCCCTTTAAGAATTTCAGTCAGGGAACCTTTTTTACCAAGGACAGAGACGCGCAATTCTTGCAGCTCTTTTTCATTTTCAGCAGAAATCTGCTTCAAGCTAGCTAACGTTTCTTCACGAAGCGCTTTTAATTGTTCTTCAATAGTTGACATAATTCCTCCATCAGTCTCTCGTAGATAAAAAGAAAACCACATGCCAAAAACTCCATACTCGGAGCGTTGACACGCGGTACCATCCGTTTTTATCTGACAAGTCAGACCTTTATTTCTGAATCCATAGGCAAGTGAATTCACCCAGTTTTCATATAGAGAGCTTTCAGTCACGGCTCTCCTCCCTGGTATACTTCCCCTGAGATACTAGTCTTGCAGATTCCTATTTAATTATTATTATTCATTTTATCAAATTTCAAGCATTCTTGCAAGATATTTTGCGACTAATCAACATAGTCTCCACCCTCAAAACCGTAATATTCTTCCAAACTAAGACCACTAGCCGCGATTTCTTTAGCTTCTTTCCCGACGTAGCGAAGATGCCATTCCTCAGCCATATAGCCTGTTTCTTTTTCCTTACCTTTGAGATAGCGAACCACAAAACCATAGTCTGCAGCATGATCTAAGAGCCATTGAGCAGCCTTTTCTTCAGTTACTAAATCTCCATTTGTTCCAATTAGGTCAAAGGCAAGGCCAGTTTGGTGTTCACTATATCCAGGTCGTGCAGAATAGCGGTCAGCCTCTGCCTTTCCGTCTTGGTTGACATAGTCCTGATAAAGTTGAGTTTGAGTTTCATAACTTCTGAAACCACTATATTGGTCACTAATTGGGAAACCAGCTTCTTTCATAGCAGCAATCAGTTTCAATAATTCCTCTTTAGCTATTGGATTTTCACCAGGGTTATAGTCTTTAGACAAGGGATAGTGTTTATTAGCGATGACAATCTCATCGTATTTCCCTTGAATACTGTAGTATCCCCCTTTATTGACTACTTCTGCCTTTTTCTGACTAGCTTCCTGAGATTTACTTCCGACTGTACCTTCTTGGATCGTTTTCTCTTCAATTGCAGCAGTCGTTTCTGAATTTGCTGGTTTTTCTTGCGAACAAGCTGCTAATGTCAATGCTAATAATCCTGATAATACAAGATATCTTTTCTTCATCTTTAATCCTTTCATTTTACTATCTGGTTTAAAGTTTCTGATAGTGTCACAATCAAGTTTTCCAGTCTCCGATTTTTAACTTGATATTCCTCAGCAACCATTTCTTCCCAAGGAACCCACCAAACTGGGCCACGACCGTTAAGCCCGTGTCCCTTCATATCACCCTCTCGTCTCGGAAAAATATGCCAGTGAGCATGTGCATCCCCATTTCCTAACAACTCTACATTCATCTTTTGAGCAGCAAAAGCTTTAGAGACAGCTTCTTGGACTAAACTCATTTCCTCTAAAAAGCGGAGTTTGACAGTTGGATGTAGATGATGTAATTCTGTAACATGTTCCTTGGCTAAGAAGAGAGTATAGCCTTCAAAATACTGGTGGTCACCAATTACGACATATCCTGTTTCTAGTTCCTTTACAAAGTAGGGATTTTCCCCTGCCTTAATCAATTCAATTCGTTGACAAATTAGGCACATCCTAGTCCACCAACTCACTCTTAAGATAAGCGTCCACCATACGCTCAGTAGCAACTACAGAATCGATATGAGTCCGCTCGTATGAGTGACTAGACTCAATACCAGCTCCTAGAAGAGCGTGCTTGACCTCTGCTCCAGCTGACATAGCTGCAGAAGCATCCGAACCGTAAAATGGATAGATATCTAGTTTAAATGGAATGTCTTGGTCTTTTGCTAGAGCAACTAGATGTTGACGGAATTCAAAGTGATAAGGACCTGAAGCATCTTTGACACAGATAGACACTGTGTACTCATCCGTCTGCTGGTCATCTCCCATTGCTCCCATATCTACTGCTAGATATTCGACAACTTGACTTGGGATACTTGAGTTAGCACCATGGCCCACTTCTTCAAAGACTGAAAAAGCAAAATGGGTGGTGACAGGAAGTTCAACCCCCTCTTCTTTATAGACTTTAAGAAGGTTGAGGAGGATAGCCGCGCTGACCTTATCATCCAAATGACGCGATTTGATAAATCCTGAATCAGTCACGACAGTTCTTGGATCAAAGCTGATAAAGTCACCAATCTCAATACCGAGTGCGCGTGCTTCTTTTTCGTTAGTCACTTTTTCATCCAAACGCACTTCCATATTGTCCTGCGTGCGTTCAGCAGTGCCAGCGTCCTTGTAGACATGACAAGAAGTCTGGTGGATCAAAATAGTACCTGAAACAGTATTACCTGTACTGGCCACATGGACCGTACAGTTTTCGCCTTCAATCATGTTCCAAGGGTATCCACCAATACGGTCCATTTTAAGACGACCATCTGGTTTAACAGCGCGAACGATAGCTCCCAAGGTATCCACATGGGCTGTCACATAACGCTGTTTGTCATCATTTTTACCTTTAACAGTAACGTTGACACCACCTTTGGCAGTACGGATCGGTTGATAACCTAGTTTTTCAAGAGTCTCAACTAAATAATTCGTAATCTCACGTGTAAAACCAGTTGGCGACGCGATAGCAGTTAGTTCTTTAATATATTCTACAGTTTGATTCATTTCTTCACCTCTTCCTAATATTATATCACTTTTCCCTTTTTTGGTTGAGCAAAAATGAAAAACTTAGATAATTTGATTGTAAAAATAAGCTGTGCTATAATGAAGTTAGTTCTTAATTATGAAAGGAAAAGACATGAACAAATATTTTAAAATAACGCTTTGCTTAGCTCTACCATTAGCTTTCTTGTTGGGGTGTTCAAAACAATCAACAAGCTCAGCAAAAAGTGAAACTACTCAGGTAGAATCTACTAGCCAACAAACTACAGAAAACAAATCTGAAGTAAAAACAGTGAGCTTTGTAAACGAGACTCGTACTGGCTTTAATTCTACTTTAACCTACACTGTAGATGGAGACAAAGTATTGAAACAATCAGGTCATAATGTTTATGATCCAGAAGCTCTCGACACTACTGCTGAGACTCTTAAAGCATTCGTTGAGAAAACTTATAAAGGCTATGAAGGTCTTAAAGGTGTTACTCATAGCATCGAAATCAAAGATGGAAAGGTCGTTCAAGATGCTGAAGTTGACTTTACAGTCGCAAGTCTTGACGAACTTAGAAAGGCCTTACCAGAAGAATACTCAGGCATTGGTAACAATGTTAGCTTTACTGCCTCTAAGAAAATGTTAAAAGATCTCGGATATACTGAAAAAACAAACTAATTGTCATTTTCAATAATAAAAAGCCTTGGCATAAGCCAAGGTTTTTTATTATTCCATTTCAAAGGTTTCACTTTCTTGTTTGTTTGGAAGAACAAGAGAAAGTAAGATACCGATAATCGCTGGAACCAGCCAAGGCAGTGAAGCATTGGCAAATGGTAAAGAATTGATCAGATTTGTAAGAGTTGTAATCTCAAACGAACTTGCTAATACGCCAGTTACGGCAATAGCTGTAACAAGACCCATAGTCAATTGCATCCCTGGTTTTGAAAGTGGTACAAATTTGTTAACAATGACAATCATGACAATGGTAATAGTAATTGGGTAGAGGATTACAAGAACAGGAACTGAGTATTTGATGATTGCATCAAGACCAAGGTTGGCAATGGCAAATCCAATCAAAGTAAATACAGTCGCATAAATCTTGTAGCCAATCTGCGGGAAACGCCCATTAAAGAACTCGGCAGTCGATACAATCAACCCTACAGTTGTTGTAAAGCAAGTAACGGTTACCATGGCTGCAAGGAATAGTTGAGCAGTCGAACCAAAGATTTCTTGAGTCGCTTGTGACAGGATATAAACCCCTGGGGTTCCACCCTTCATCGATTCTTCTGTTACTGGGAAGTGGTTTCCAAGGAAACCTAAGCCGATGTACAAAGCACTAAATCCAAGTGCTACGACAATACCGACTACCCAAATGGTTGAAATATACTCTTTTTTGCTTGTAAATCCAAGCTGTTTCAAGGTTTGAACCGCAATTACACTAAAGGCAACTGAGGCAAGAGCATCAAGAGTATTGTAACCTTCTAAGAACCCTGCACCAAAGGCTGAAGTTTGATAAGCTTCAGTAGCCGTTTGTGGTGCATTGGCTCCATATTTGAAGGCACCTAGAATTACCAATATGATAATTAAAAGAGCAAATACTGGAGTCAAGATACGACCAATACGATCCAAAATCTTTGAAGGATTAAGTGCGATTAAATATGCTGCAACAAAGTAGATAAGTGTGAAGACAATCAAACCTAATCCCTTATCTGCTTCAGCCAATAGGGGACTAATCCCGACTGCATAAGATGTTGTCGCTGTACGTGGAATGGCAAAGAATGGACCAATCGATAAGTACAAGGCTGCCAGATAAATCGTCGCAAACAAAGGCGAAATCTTTTTAGAGATTTCATAGATATAACCCTTTGGATTCAAAGTACCAATGATTAAGGTTAAAACGGCAATCCCAACACCCGAAAATACAAAACCTGCGATGGCAGGGAGAAATTGTTCCCCAGATTGAGCACCTAGGGTAGGTGGGAAAATCAAGTTACCCGCACCAAAAAATATTCCAAACAGGAGTAACCCTGTTAAAGCACCTTTTTTAGCCATAAATTCTCCTTATATAAAAAATAAAATACTTTCTTAGTATAACATGATTAAAAGCAAGAAAAGGCTATCACAAAAAAACTTTAAAATGTTTTCAATTTTCTGAACTTTTATATTAGAAAAAATTCCTTTGAGAAAAGACTATATTTTCTTTCTCAAAGGAGTATATTTTTTTATTCAAAAGCATCCATACCAACTGGAACATTGACGACATCATAACCCTTTTCTGCTAAAAAATGACAGGCATGAGCTGAACGGATACCAGACTTACAAATGACATAGTAGGTTTGATTTTTATCCAAGACCTCATAGGTATCTGCTAAAGAACTCAAGGGAAGGTTTTGAGCACTTTCTATATGAACTTGCTTAAACTCTACTTCTTCTCTCACATCAATAATGGTCGAACAGCCATTCTGACATAGTTGGTAAAAATCCTCAAAGGCGATTTCTTTCATCCCTATTCTCCAATTATTTTCTTTACTCTCTTTTTCAAGTCAGGCAAAACATCTGCTTCAAACCAAGGATTTTTTTTCATCCAGATTTGGTTCCGAGGTGACGGGTGCACCAAAGGGTAATAATCTGGCAAATAATCCTTAAAGCGATGCACACGGTCTGTTACCTTGCCACTGACTTTCTCATGCAGATAGTACGACTGGGCATACTGCCCAATCAAGAGTGTTAATTGAATATCAGGTAACTCTTTCAGAAGTTTAGGGTGCCATTTTTCTGCAAAACCTGGGCGTGGTGGTAGGTCACCAGATTTCCCATGTCCCGGAAAATAGAAATCCATAGGCATGACAGCAAAGTAATCTGAATTGTAAAAAGTATCTTCGTCCACACCCAACCAGTCTCGCAAGCGGTCGCCACTTTTATCCTTCCAGTAAAGTCCCGCTTCCTGAGTTTTAAGTCCAGGTGCCTGCCCAATGATATTGATACGAGCAGTTTTTGGAGCAGCAAAGAGAGGCTCTATCCCTTGCTCAGTATAGTGTTGATTTTGTGGATCAGCCATGATGGCTTGCTTGATTCTTTCGATCTGAGACATCTACTCTCCCTCCAAAAAGAAGTCTAAGCATAAAATCTCAGACTTCTATAGCATTATTTGATCAATTCATAGATAGCTTCAGCGTAGATGGCTGCTGCTCGGAAGAGATCGTCCAAGGCGATAAATTCATTGGCTTGGTGCATAGTGTCGATAGAGTCTGGAAACATAGCACCGTAGGCCACACCACGCTCTAAGAGACGTCCGAAAGTTCCACCACCAATAACTTGTTCGTGACCTTGAAGACCTGTTTGTTTTTCATACACGCTCAACAAGGTTTGTACAAGTGGATCTTCCATTGGAACATAGTGAGGTGTGTGACCATGTTCTGATAAGCTAACAGATACAACTGGCAAGCTTTCAAGAACTGACTTAATTTGCTCTGGGCTTGTTCCTTTTGGATAACGGAAGTTGAGGGCAATGGTATTGTCAGCACTTGTTTCTTCAAAGCGGAAGACACCAGCATTCATAGAAAGGGCACCCATTTTTTCATCCACATGAGCAACCTTCAAATTTTTACCTTCATGGTCATTCAAGAGAATCTTACCAGCAATGTCAAGGTAGTCTTTTGCAGGACCTTCAAAGGCAAACTGGCTGAGGAAGAGAGCAAGATAAGTGGCACCATTGATACCTGATGCAGGCATAGCACCATGGGCAGATTTACCGATAATCGTAACCTTGTACTTGCCGTTCTCTTCTTGGATTTCTCCTCTAAGCTTGTGTTTTGCAACGAAGTCGTCTAGCTTAGCTTGCAAATCAGCCAAGTCACCTGAAACAACAGCCGTTGCTGATTCAGGAACCATATTTTCACGTAAGCCACCAGTAAAGCTGTGAAGACGAGCTGCACCAGTATTTTCACCGGCAAAGTGGAGATATTCTGTGATATTCCCTTTTTCACCATTGATGATAGGGAATTCAGCATCTGGAGAAAATCCAAAGTCTGGCTTTGCTAGTCCTACATGGTCAAAATAGTAGTCCATGTCAGCCCAGCCTGATTCTTCATCAGTTCCGACAATAAAGCGAACTTTTTTAGAAGTTGGAAGGCCAAGCTCTTTAATGATTTTCAAACCATAGTAACATGCTGTAGTTGGACCCTTGTCATCTGACGCTCCACGCGCATAGAGGCGGCCATCCTTGATAGTTGGCGTGTAAGGATCAGTATCCCAACCGCTACCAGCTGGCACCACGTCCATGTGGGCAAAGATTCCAAGAACTTCTTCTCCTTGACCAAACTCGAAATGTCCTGCATAGTTGTCGACATTTTTTGTTGGATAGCCATCACGGTCTGCAATTTCAAGGAATTTTTCCAAAGCTTTCACTGGCCCTGGTCCAAAAGGATGTTGCGAATCAGCCTTACTGTCATCACGTTCTGAGTTGATTTCCAAAAGACTGAACAAGTCAGCCAAAAGGTCTTCTTTGCGTTTTTCTACTTCTGCTTTAAAATCAATTGTTGTCATTTTTTCTTCCTATCTTTTTTCGATAATTTCATCAACTGGCAAGCGATAGCTTGGTTCTAATTTTTTGTCTGTGTAACCTACTGTAATCAAAAGTTCTGGGCGAAAACGTGCATCAATGTCTAAAACTTCATTAACTTTTGATTTGTCAAAACCAAGAATAATATTTGAACCAATTCCTTGGTCTGTAAGTGCCAAGACAAGATTCATAGCAACTAGACCTGCATTGAGGGCTAGGTAGTCACTGATTTGCTGTTCGTTGTATCGAGTATACTCAGCTGGGAGATTTTTCAAGAAGTATTGAAGTTGCTCTTCAGAAAAATTCTTTGCTCCTCCAATGCGTGCAATCTTACGCGCACGTTTTGGTAAATCTGTATCTGAAAATAAGACGATCGTTACGGGTGCTTCTGAAACTTGGTCAAAGTTCGTACCATAAGCCAATTTGGCTAGTTCTTTATTTTTCTCACGAACGACGACAAATTTCCAAGGTTGGATATTGTGAGCACTTGGTGCTAAAGTAGCAATCTCAATAGCTGTACGAACATCTTTAGGATCTACAGGCTTATCAATAAATTGCTTTGTCGCATGACGTTTTTTATTTAACTCAAGAAATTTCATAATTGATTTCCTTTTCTATTTCTACTGCTTCCATTTTACCACATTCTGAAAGAGCTTGCAGAGATTTTTCATTATTCAGAGTATCAAATATCTATCAGCCATTAAACTACGACTGATTCTTAATCTACTCTATTCTAAAAAATCATTTTCCAAAAAAAGCAGGCGATTCAGCGCCTACTTTATCGATATTTTATTGGTCCAGACCAAATTTATAAGCCAGATTCTTTATGATGTCACGATAATAAATTACTTCTTTAAGTAAGTACGTACGATTTGGTTCTGGCATAAATGTATCATCAGGTCCATAAGTTGATAAATGTTCATTGTACTTTTTTGTTGAAGCTTCTAATTGTATAGCTTCTAATTTAGCTTTCGACCTCTCAAACTCTTGCTGCTCTTCTGGTAGAGAAGCTATTCTTATATCCGAAATTTTATAGGCGATTTCATTCAGTCTAGGCATGAGCTGCTTCATTTCACCAATTTTCTTGGACTTATTAATTTCTTCATCAGTTAAAATCGAAAATTCAGAAGTTTGAGTTTGCGTAATCTCAGTTGTTGATGAATCTATTGTTGTTACTACTGTGGTTGACTCATTACTAGCAGTCTCTGATTGTTTATTTTTAGAACAAGCTACCAAAGTTGAAACCATTAAAACTGCTAGTCCAATAGTGACAATTTTTTTCATTATCATCTCCTTAAAATCCATTTACTAACCTATAGTTTAATATTTAATACCCTTGACGTCAAAAATATATGCTAGATTTTTGTTTTTTTATACTACAAACTAATAAGGCAAAACATAATCATTCTCTATCATCTCCATAAAAAATATATATTGGATATCTAATTGATTGTTTGGTAAGCTAGATACCATTAAGTAAAGGAGACACACATGAAAAAATTATTCTTATTATTAGCCATTAGTCCCTTGCTGGTGGCCTGTGGACAATCTAAACAGGAAAGTGCTTCAACTTCTACTACTAGCCCTAAAACCATTGTCGTAGCCACTGCCGGAGACATCCCACCTTTTGACTTTGAACAAGATGGTAATTTAACTGGGTATGATGTTGAAGTTTTAAAAGCGGTCGATGAAAAACTAGATCAATACAAGATTGAATTTCAAAAAACTGCTTGGGAGAGTATCTTCCCTGGAGTTGATGCTGGTCGTTACCAAGCTGCTGCCAACAACTTGAGCTACACCAAAGAGAGAGCCGACAAATACCTCTACTCGCTACCTATCGCAAAAAATCCTTTGGTTCTTGTGAGCAGAAAAGACAAGGTTCTTACCTCTCTTCAAGACATCGCTGGTAAAACTACTCAGGATGACACTGGAACTTCTACTGCCAAGGTTGTTACAGACTGGAATCAAAGCCACTCCGACAATCCTGCTACCATCCAATATTCTGGCGAAGATGTGGCTAAGCGTCTGACTGACCTCGCCAACGGTGAATTTGATTTCCTAATCTTTGATAAAATCTCTGTTCAAAAAATTATCCAAGACCGAGGATTAGACTTGAACGTAGTCGACTTGGAGAGCAATGACAATCCAAACAACTACATCATCTTCTCAAGCGACGAAAAAGAATTTAAAGAACAATTTGACAAGGTTCTCAAAGAACTCTACCAAGATGGAACCCTTGAAAAACTTAGCAAAACCTATCTCGGTGGTTCTTACCTACCAGATCAATCTCAATTACAATAAGATATACTAAAAACGATTGGCTCGTCCAATCGTTTATTTAGTATCTGTTAATTAAAGCAACTCTTACAAAAAATCAAAATAATTCTTCACATCCTCTACATATCCATGCTTTTCAATTAAACTAACTAACAAATCTCTATTATGGCCTTGATAGTTGTCCTCACGTCGTAATTCTTCATACATTTCGATGAAAGGAAGATATTTGGTCTGGGCTAATTCTAGCTCTTCTTCATAATCATAAGCAACTTTTCGAAATTGGATATTGACCAATTCACCATTTTCAGTTTCAAGTAAGGCATACTGGGCACGGTGATTTTTCAGCCCTTTCCAGTTAAAATAAGGCATACCAATCGAACCTGGATTGATGATTTGTTGACCTTGGCTACCATAACGAAGCAACTGCTTGTGAACATGACCATAGACGGCTACATCAGTAGTTTCATCAAGTAACTGGTCAAATTTTTCGGTATCATTTTCAACCAGCAAATCACCACCATAATTTTTCTCAGGCAAATTATGTGAAAGAGAAAAGCGCAAGCCTTCGACTTCTTTCTTGGCTATCATAGGTAGCTTTCTCAACCAATCAATATGCTCGGGGTTTATGCGCTCCATCAGATACTGAGTCATCCTAAGAAACTGAATTTCTTCGGGATCTTCTAGACCATATTGCCCACTTAAAGCCTCTAAAACACAATCATCCCAGTTCCCTCGAACGGATGCTGTAATGGGAAGGTCTTTCAAAAGAGCCACCAAGTCATTTGCTCCCGGTCCAGGAAGAAAAATATCTCCCAGAAGCCAATATTCAGTCGCTCCCAAATTTTTAGCGTCCTCAAGCACTCCAGCTAAGGCTGTCGTGTTGCCATGAATGTCTGATAAAATTGCAATCTTATGGTTCATTTTACACACTCTCTTTATTCGTATTTATTTATTCTAGCTATCCCTTACACCGTTATAGTTCTGCACCTTTCTTCATCTCACTTCTCCGTGCTAGGGGTTCTTTTAGTTCCTTAAATATCGTATATACTCTACTAATACGTAGATGAGGATTGTTAAACAAATGATAATCTCTAACCAAACGACAAGGTTGAGGACCGGAAACTGCAGAATGCCTTGGGACATTTTCAATGAAGTTGCTGTGATGATGGTTGGAAAGGTTAGGGCTGAGAAGGCTGGTTGGAAACCTTGTTTTAAAATCCTTGGCAAGCGACTAAGGACAAAGAAAAAGAAGGTCTGTGATGCAAGGATCATAACTAGTAAAATCCAACTAGAAAGACTGTATCCTCCTACTCTCACTAATGCTGCCAAAAGGAGAGAAAATGGAGCACAGTAGATTCCTTCTTGTCCTAGTAAAGCCAGTGGTAATGGATTTCTTTTCAAATCTTGATAAATTAGAGGGTAAAGGATAAGGGTTAAGATAAAACCAAAAATCCAAGCTCCATAGGCAATCCCAACAATCCTCACCACGGAGTAGGTCAAGCTCGCTACTGCTATTCCTACATAAAGAACCGTCCAAGTTGGTGTTGCACTGGCCCTTTGTTTAACCAAGACATAGTTCTTTGTAAAGTATAAGATGAGGTAAACATCTAGAAGAAAAGCAAACCACCAGAGAATCTGTGCAACAATGCTCATGTTCGGGGGTAAGATTCGTAATAAATACGTTGATAAAATCATCCCTGCCATGGGAAAGGTTGCCATTCCTGACAAAACAGGGGCTTTCTTTAATTCTTGCTTACTTTCATGCCAGTTATTGAGGTGGCTCACCAAAAAATAAAACCATAAAATCAAGCCTGACAAACTAAAGATATTTGATAAAAGCGGAAAAATATCCAAGATAAGATTTCCTGCTCCAGCCAATCCCAATAAGCAACCTGAAAAGGCTAAGGGGAGTTTTTTCATACCAACCTCCGAAAATGACGTTACTATCAGTATAGCATAAATAAAGCTCAGCTAGACAAGCCTTCATCAATTTTTTTGCTATAAAACGATTGTCCCCTTTTAAAATACTCACTAAGAATAATGATTGAAATAAATTCATCAAAAGAGTACCTATCACTTGATAGGTACTCTTTTGACATTTCATTTTATAGCTTGGTTAACCTTTAAAGATAACGATTGTTGCACCACTTCCACCTGCATTTTGCGGCGCATAACCAAAGCTCTTGACTTGCTTGTTTCTTTGGAGATATTTGGTTACTCCTTCACGGATGACTCCTGTACCGATACCATGGATGATGTCCACTTGAGCCATGTTGTTGAGTAGAGCTTGGTCGATAAAGGCATCCAAGGCTTCCATAGCTTCCTCATAGCGCTTGCCTCTGAGGTCCAGTCGAGCCTGTGGTGCTTTACCAGCAGCACGCTTGACCACGTTAACTTGTTTTTTCTTGACTGGCGCTTCTTGTTGAGCTTGTACTAAGTCAAACTCTTTTTCTTCAAGGGTCATCTTAATCAAGCCAACTTGAGCTTCCCAACGACCATCCTTGAGTTGATTGGTCAAGGTACCTCGTTGACCATAGCTTAAAACGATGATATCATCCCCAACTTTTGGAGCTCGTTTTTTCTTAGCCTTTTGGAGAACCTTATTTTTAGAAAGATCAACTTTTTCAGGTGCTAACTTCTTGAGTTTGGCCTTGGCTTCGATAATCTCATGTGGTTTTAGTTGTGATTTGCTGTGAAGATTTTTTAGAATATCATCACTTTCTGCCAGAGCTAAGTCAACAATCTCCGCAGCTTGCTCACGCGCCTTATTGAGTTCTGTTTCCTTCTCACGATTGAGCTCGTTGTAGAGTTTTTTAAGCGCACGGTTCATCTTGAGGTTTTCTTGCTCGACCTGGCGAATATTCTCAAGGCGTTTACGGCTTTCAAGCGTCTGCTCTTCCAATTGCTCAATAATGCGATTGACATCATTGTCTTGATTAATCTGCTTGCTAGCGTCACCTACGATGACATCTGACAAGCCGAGACGTTTAGCAATCTCAAAGGCGTTGCTTCGACCAGGTACTCCCTGCATAAAGCGATAGGTCGGGCGCAAGCTAGCTGTATCAAACTCCATGCTGGCATTTTGAACATAGGCCGTTTCAATCCCGTAGGCCTTGAGTTCAGGATAGTGAGTGGTTGCCATCGTCTTGACCTGGCGCAAGCGCAAGTCCTCTAAGATTGACATGGCAAGGGCAGCTCCTTCCTGGGGATCTGTACCTGCTCCAAGCTCATCTAGTAACAAGAGCGAGTTTTGGTTAACCTTACCAAGAATATCAACAATATTAGTCATGTGACTAGAGAAGGTTGAAAGACTTTGTTCGATGGATTGTTCGTCTCCGATATCCGCAAAGACCTCCTCAAAAATTCCCACACGACTTCCCTTATCGGCCAAAATCGGCAAACCTGACTGGGCCATCAATTGCGTCAAACCTAAGGTTTTGAGCATAATGGTCTTACCACCCGTATTGGGACCAGTGATGACGATGGCTGTTAAATCCTTACCAAAGTGCACATCATTAGCAACAGCATTTTGCACCAAGGGATGACGAACATGAAGGAGTTGAATCTCCTGTCCTTCAGAGACTTGTGGCACTACTGCTCCTGTCTCTTGGATAAAGCGAACCTTAGCCCGAATCAAGTCCAAATGTCCAATAATCCAGGCATCATTTGCAATTTCAGCTGCATGTGGTCGTACACGCTCAGAAAGCTCTTGAAGGATACGCATCATCTCATAGCGTTCGTCTGCACGAAGACTAGCAATTTCCTCACTCAGCTTGACTACTTCACGCGGTTCAATATAGACAGTGTTCCCGCTGGCAGAAATATCATGAACCACACCGGCAATCTTATTACGATAGGTGTTTTTGACAGGGAGAACCTGGCGTCCATTTCTACTAGCGATGATACCTTCTGTCAACATCTGAGCCTTTTGTTTGAGTAGGTCTTGCAAGACATCACGAACTTGGCTCTCGCTATCATGGATTTTACGACGGATTCGTGCTAGTTCCTCACTAGCAAAATTTTCAATAAATCCAGCTTCATTGATGGCTTGGAGATTGCCCTGCAGATGTGGAAAATCATGAAGTTTCTCAAACCAGTTTACCAGATGGTCTAAGCGCACATTTTCAAGATTTTCATAAAAACTTTTTAATTCACGACTTGCTAAGAGTACACGTTTGAGAAGGAGAAATTCCTCAATGTTGAGGTCAGCCCCCATCTCCAAACGCTTGCAAGTTGAGGCAATTGCTTTTGTAGTCAGAATGCTAAAGTGAGGATGCTCAACAAAGAGCTCTTGCATTTCTTCCATCTCAGCAAAAGTCTGTCTAATTTTATCACCCTTATCTGTTGGGACTAGCTCTTTTAACTGCTCTAATCCCTGCTCTGTCAAAAGATGGGGCTCAAATAAAGCTTTGACTTTGTTAAATTCTAGTGTTTCTAGTATTTTTGTATTCATGTTCTTTCCTTAATAGACGAGTAGATAGAATGTTTAGTAAGAGTTGGATTTCCTCTTTAAAAAGACTATTAAACTCTTGGAATTGTAAACAAAAGGCTAGGAATAATTCCCGCCTTTTTATCCGATTAATTTGGTTACCCAGATTTGTTTAATAAAGTTAGTAGTAATTGGGATACTTTGAATCATATGTTTAGCTACTATACTTTTTTCAAGTGAATTTTGAACGACTTCCAAAGGAACTGTTGCAAGAATAGTCAATATCATCTGGAGAACAAACAAGGTCACTCCAACCGATAGAACTCCTGCACCAATACGAAAGTATTTACCATCGATTTTATCTGTTGGTATTAAATTTACAAAGAGACCAAGCAAACGACCGATACTGTAAAAAACTGTAAAAGCTAGCAAATAACCGATACCTGCATAAAAGACTTTGTCCAATTGAAAGAGCTGATCCGATGGAAAGAAGAAAGTACCAATTCCCTCCTTAGGATTTGCATAGGGAATTAACAAATGAAATTTTTCCCCTAGAGACTGGTAAAAATTGCCAGCAAAATAAGCTGAGACAATTGTTGCCACAAGATAATAAACTTGTAGGACCAAGCCTCTGCGATAGCCGATATAAAAACTCCAAGCAAGAATTAATAAGAGAAGAAACGAAATCATAAGGGATCCTCAATCTTACTTTGTTCTTGTTTAGCCGCAACAACTTGATATCTGAGTGCTTCTAATTGCTGCTCCTTATCATCAAATTCAATCTCACGACTCAACTGTGTTGATAAACAATTGATTGCTAATAAAATAGCTAAAGTCTCATCATCAGCTCCAGGCATTTGCTCTTTAATTGCTTCATATTTTTCTGTAGCAACCTTTGCTACTTCCTCCATAAAGAGGTTATCATGCTCAGTAATTAAAGTTAAAGTCCTTTTCCCAAATGTAAATTTATATCGATTTAAATTTGCCATAAAATTCACCTCACGATATTATACCAAATTTCACTAAGTTTGTCAGTTTTTACCAATTCTCCTGCTTTTATGGTACAATAGAGACTATGGCAAGTATAACACTAACACCAAGTGAAGAGGAAATTCAGAATTTTGTGTTACACTATCAAAGTTCTCTGTCTCCTAGTAAAAATCCTTATATACGTTACTTTTTTAAGCTTCCTCAGGTAAGCATTTCTATTTATACTTCTGGAAAGGTTCTCTTTCAGGGAGAATCTGCTGAAAATTATGCCAGCTTTTTTGGTTACCAAACCAATCAAGAAATAAGTGGCCAAGATTGCCCTTTAATTGGGACAGATGAGGTTGGAAATGGTTCCTACTTTGGAGGATTAGCTGTAGTGGCATCCTTTGTAAAGCCAGATCAGCATGACTTCTTAAGAAAACTAGGTGTAGGAGATTCTAAGACTTTGACAGATCAAAAGATTCGTCAAATTGCTCCACTTCTTAAGGAAAAAATCCAACATCAAGCACTACTGCTTTCTCCGAGTAAATATAATGAAGTCATTGGCGAACGCTACAATGCTGTATCTGTAAAGGTCGCCTTACACAATCAAGCGATTTTTCTCCTTCTTCAAAAGGGTGTTGAGCCTGAGAAAATTGTTATCGACGCCTTTACCAGCTCACAGAACTATGATAAATACCTGAAAAATGAGGCTAATCACTTCTCAAACCCAGTAACCTTGGAGGAGAAAGCTGAGGGGAAATACTTGGCTGTAGCCGTTAGTTCTATCATTGCGCGTGATCTCTTCCTAGAGAATCTTGAAAACCTTGGACGAGAGTTAGGTTATCAACTTCCAAGTGGTGCT
Organism: Streptococcus timonensis; assembly: GCF_900095845.1. Taxonomy (GTDB): domain Bacteria; phylum Bacillota; class Bacilli; order Lactobacillales; family Streptococcaceae; genus Streptococcus; species Streptococcus timonensis. The sequence goes on along the minus strand of NZ_FMIX01000004.1, from coordinate 203,515 downwards.
GGAGCTGCTTCTGATAAGGTGGCTAGTCAAATTTTACAAGCCTATGGTATAGAGGGTCTAAATTTTTGTGCCAAACTTCATTTTAAAAATACTGAAAAAGCTAAAAAACTGCTAGAAAGGTAAAAGTATGAATTATTTTAAAATATTTTTAAAAGAGTGGGGAGGATTTTTCCTCATTCTCGCACTTATTGGTCTTAGTCGAGTCTTTCTTTGGAGTAATGTTCGAGTTGAAGGACACTCAATGGACCCAACTCTAGCTGACAACGAGATTCTCTTTGTTGTTAAGCATCTTCCAATCGATCGCTATGATATTGTGGTTGCCCACGAAGATGCTGAAAATAAGGATATTGTCAAACGTGTTATCGGTTTACCAGGAGACAAGATTCGCTATGAAAACGATAAGCTCTACATCAATGACCAAGAAACAGACGAGCCTTATCTAGCAGAGTACCTCAAACGCTTTAAAGAGGATAAGCTTCAATCTACCTATACAGGTAGCAATTGGGATGGTAAAAAAGGAGAGTATTTCAGAAGTATTGCTGAAAAATCTCATGCCTTTACTCTAGATGCTAATTTTAACACTAGTTTTACCTTTACTATTCCAGAAGGGGAATATCTTCTCCTAGGAGATAACCGCCTCGTATCCAATGACAGTCGTCATGTTGGAACCTTTAAAGCAAAAGACATTGTTGGAGAAGCTAAATTCCGTTTCTGGCCAATAGACCGTATCGGAACATTCTAAAAACACTAAGAGGCCGAGACATACCAATCTCAGCCTCTTCTTATTCTATTGAGGATTTCTATGGAAGTATATTTTACAGGCACCATTGAGCGCATTATCTTTGAAAATATTAGCAATTTTTATCGCATCCTACTCTTGGAGATTGAAGACACCAATGCAGAAGACTTTGATGATTTTGAAATTATCGTAACTGGTACCATGGCTGATGTTATTGAGGGTGAAGAATACACTTTTTGGGGACAAATTGTCCAACACTCAAAATATGGTGAACAGTTACAAATCACTCGCTACGAGAGAGCAAAGCCGACTAGTAAAGGTTTGGTTAAATATTTTTCAAGCAGCCATTTCAAAGGTATCGGTCTTAAAACTGCCCAGAAAATTGTAGATATCTATGGTGAAAACACTATCGACAAAATTTTAGAGCATCCTGAAAAACTCCAGTCCATTTCTGGACTATCGGCTAAAAGTCGTGAAGCCTTTATTTCTACACTCCGTCTCAACTACGGTACAGAAATGATCTTGGCTAAATTGGCTAATTACGGTATCCCTAATAAATTAGCTATTCAAATTCTAGATGAATATAAGGAAGAAACTTTAGATGTTGTTGAAAATTATCCCTATCAACTAGTGGAGGATATCAAAGGATTGGGCTTTACCATTGCCGACCAACTAGCAGAAGAACTTGGTATTGAAAGCCAATCGCCTGAACGTTTTCGAGCTGGAATCATTCACAACCTTTTAAATTCCTGTATGGAAAGTGGCGATACCTATGTTGAAGCAAGGGACTTACTAGAACAAACCATAAACCTTCTAGAATCCTCTCGACCAGTTGAACTAGATCCCAATCAAGTTGCCCTCGAATTGTCTCATCTAATCGAAGAGGACAAGGTTCAGCAGATAGACACAAAAATTTTTGATAATAGTCTCTTCTATGCAGAAGAAGGCATCCACAAGCACCTAATGAGAATCCTTGAAAGAAAAGAGGACAAAGACGAAAACAAAGAGAGTATTCAAAAATATATTTCTACTGTCGAAAAAGAACTTGGTATTCAGTACGATACTATTCAAAAACAGGCCATCTGTGATGCAATCCAAAACAAAGTCTTTATCCTAACAGGTGGTCCTGGAACAGGAAAAACTACTGTTATCAATGGTATCATCGCAGTTTATGCACTTTTAGAAGGACTGGACCTGAAAAAAAAGAGTAGTCTTCCAATTCTTCTAGCTGCACCAACTGGTAGAGCAGCTCGTAGAATGAACGAGTTAACTGGCTTGCCAAGTGCAACCATTCACCGCCACTTGGGAATGACTGGAGATGTTGACACTAGCCATTTGGAGGATTATCTAGATGCTGACTTTATCATCGTAGACGAGTTCTCTATGGTAGATACTTGGCTAGCCAATCAACTCCTCTCAAATATCTCCTCTACTAGTAAAATTCTCATCGTTGGAGATAGTGATCAGTTGCCATCGGTTAGCCCAGGTCAAGTTCTGGCTGACTTGCTCCAGATTCCAAGTATTCCGCAAACACGCTTGGAAAGAATCTACCGCCAGAGCGAAGAATCAACCATTGTCACACTTGCGAGTCAGATAAGGCAGGGAATTTTGCCTCCAGATTTTACAGAGAAAAAAGCAGATCGCTCCTATTTTGAAATTTCTAGCGGCCATATACCTGCTAGCATTGAAAAAATCTTAGATGCAGCTCTCAGAAGTGACATCCCTGCACGAGACATCCAAGTTCTAGCTCCTATGTATCGTGGAGCAGCAGGAATCGATGCCATCAATCAACTCATGCAAGAACTGCTCAATCCTCTTCAAAAGGGACAGATTAGTTTTGAAGCAAGTCAGTTTCAGTATCGTAGCGGAGATAAGGTTATTCATTTGGTTAACGATGCAGAAGTCAACGTTTTTAACGGAGATTTAGGTTATATTACAGACCTCATTCCTGGTAAATATACCGAATCCAAACAAGACGAAATTGTCATTGATTTTGACGGCAATGAGGTCTCTTATCCTCGAAATGAATGGTATAAGATTCGTCTTGCCTACGCTATGAGTATCCATAAATCTCAAGGAAGTGAATTCCCGGTTGTATTTCTTCCCATCACCAGTGCTAGCAAGCGTATGCTGGAGCGTAACCTCATCTACACTGCTATTACTCGAGCTAAAAGCAAACTCATCCTACTCGGCGAACTTCAAGCCTTTGATTATGCGACTAAACATATCGGGACAGCTCGAAAAACCTATCTGATTGAACGTTTCAGCGACTTAACTGAAAGCTCTGAAGAAGTAAATGAGCCAATTCTTGAAACAGAAAACCAGATTGATCCACATCAACCTTATATCCTAACTGAAGATAACTGGACTAGTATCCCAGCCATGATTGGGATTAACCAAGATGACCTTGAGGAGTTTTTCGGAAAATAAAGCACAAAAAAGCCACCGAATCCGGTGGTTTTTTATCTTTTCAGATTATTTTACTGTTGCAGTGCTTGTGATCAATTCAACAGCTTTCTTGATTGTGATATCGTGTTTCAACATATCTGCCGAAAGCAAGCTTTGTACTTGGGCAACTTCCATGTTGTAATCTGCAGCCAATTGCTCGATTTCTTTTTGGATTTCTTCTTCAGTAGCGTCAAATCCTTCAGCTTTCGCAACTGCTTCGATAACAAGGTTAGTCTTAGTGCGTGACTCAGCTTCTGCTTCATATTGTTTGTGAAGGTCTTCTTGAGTAGTTCCAGTGATTTGGAAGTACATGTCAGGGTTGATACCTTGACGTTGCAAGTTTCCAAGGAACTCATTTACTGAGCGGTGAACTTCTTCGTGGATCATTTCTTCTGGAAGTTCTACGATTTCAGCATTTTCAACAGCTTTATCGATTGCAACACCTTCTACAGCATCTTTATATGCTTCTTCTTTAGCAGCTGCCAATTCGTTACGATATTTTTCTTTCAATTCAGCAAGAGTTTCAACTTCTTCATCGATATCTTTTGCAAGTTCATCGTCAAGAGCTGGAACTTCTTTCGCTTTAACTTCGTGGATAGTTGTTACGAATTTAGCTTCTTTACCAGCAAGGTCTTCTGCTTGGTAGTCTTCTGGGAATGTTACAACTACATCAACAGTTTCACCAGCTGAATGACCTACCAATTGGTCTTCGAAACCAGGGATGAATTGACCTGAACCAAGTCCAAGTGAAAAGTTTTCACCTTTTCCGCCGTCAAATTCAACACCGTCGATAGAACCAACAAAGTCAATAACAACAGTGTCGCCGTTTTCAGCAGCACCTTCTTTGATCACCAATTCAGCCAAGTTGTTGCGTTCACGTTCGATGCGCTCTTCAACATCAGCGTCAGTTACTTCTTTATCTACATCAACTGATACTTCAAGGTTTTTGTATTCACCCAATTTTACTTCAGGTTTTGTAACAACTTCAGCAGTGATAACCCAATCTTGACCTTTTTCCATAGAAGTTACGTCAATTTTTGGTTGAGCAACTACTTCAAGTCCAGCTTCTTTAACAGCTGCTTCATAAGCGTCTGGTAAAAGAGCGTTCATTGCATCTTGGTAAAGTGCTTCTTCACCAAATTTTTGGTCGAAGATAGGACGTGGAAGGTGACCTTTACGGAAACCTGGAACGTTAAGAGTTTTCTTTACTAAGTTAAATACACGGTCCAATTCTGGTTTGATTTGGTCTTGAGAGATAGTGAAAGTCAAGACACCACGGTTTGTTTCTTTGTTTTTAAATGATACAGACATTCTGTCATTTCTCCTTAAAATTTTTAATACAGTCCATTATACCACATAGTAGCGAACTTTTTCAAGTAATGGATGCGCTTTTCGTACATGCTTCAGTTACATCCTATGTCCCTTAAAATTCATCAGAACCCACCAGATGATGTTGAAAAGCATAAACTGCTGCCTGGGTACGATCACTGACCTCAAGTTTGGCTAGGATATTGGAGACATGGGTCTTAACTGTCTTTAGGGAGATAAAGAGCTCATCTGCAATGCGCTGATTTTCATAGCCCTTAGCAATCAGTTGAAGGACATCGCGTTCTCGCGCAGTTAATTCTTCGTGAAGTTCCATATGATTGCGGTGGTATTCTACTTTCTTACTCACCTCTTGTTCAATCGCTAGCTCTCCAGCTGCCACCTTTTTAACAGCATGGAACAATTCATCGGCACTTGATGTCTTGAGCATATAACCCCTAGCTCCAGCATTTAAGACTGGCATGATTTTTTCATTGTCTAGATAAGAAGTCACGATCAAAATTTTAGCCTCCGGCCATTCTTTGAGAATAGCTAGAGTTGCATCAATTCCGTTGACTTCAGGCATAACAATATCCATGACGGTCACATCTGGACGAAGCTCCAAGGCCATGGAAATCCCTTCGGCTCCATTAGTTGCTTCTCCAACAACCTCTACATCATCTTGTAGTTCAAAATAACTTTTTAAACCAAGACGCACCATTTGATGGTCATCTACTAATAATAGTTTCATTTTATTTCCTTTTGTTAGTCAATCAAGCAAGGGAATCCGAATATCCACTGCTAAGCCCTGCTTGGGTGCTGTTAATAATTGTATGCTCCCTGCCATATCTTCCACTCGTTCTTTGATATTGCGCAGTCCATAGCTTAGTTCATCGACATCATCTAACTGAAAACCGAGACCGTTGTCTACTACCTTTAACTGCAAGCCTGTTTCCGTTTGATAAAGATAAACATCTATACAAGAGGCTTGGGCATGACGGAGAGTGTTACTAATCAATTCTTGGACGATACGAAAGACATGCTCCTCAATCTTTTTAGGCAATTCGTCTACCTGATATTTAAAACTGACTTCGAGTTCACTTTTTTCTTCCAATTCTTTGAGAAGCAACTGAATTCCCTCAACCAAACTCTTTTGTTCCAGTTCTATCGGTCGCAAATGCAAAAGCAGAATACGCAAATCTCTTTGGGCTGTCTCCAAAATAGCTGTCACACTCTGGAGTTGTGTCTGCATCTTCTCTTTGTCTAATCTGGAAGCTTGTTGACTGAGTCCCGATAAAATCATATGGGCAGCAAAAATTTCTTGGCTAACCGTATCATGCAAGTCACGCGCGATTCGCTTGCGCTCCTTTTCAACTATCTCTTCTTCTTTGACTAAAACCTGATTGTCTGCTTTTTGAATGGCTTCTGTCAATAAACCAAGCTTGCCTGATAAGTTTCTAAAACTTGCGTCTAAATCAGCATCTCCAAGGCTTTTAATATCTTTACCAGCTAGCAGACGATTAAGATTTGCTTGGATTCTTCTTCTTGAAATTTCGTCAACCATTGTCCAAAACATGACCAATAAAAAGGCTAGAGCAAGACTAAACATCAAAGCTAGAAATAGGACTTTTTCTGTCTTTTCTAAATCTTGGAAAAGAGAAGTCCATTCCAAATCTAAGACCTTAAAAATGCTTCGAAATAGAAAAGCAACAAAGAGAAATGAGGTGAGACCAATTAAAATATAGGGTTGTTTTTTCATCCTCTCACCACCTCAACATCTCCAACCATAGTTGTCAAAAGAATCTTAACACTCTTGGGACTCTTGAGATAATCTCTGGTTTCTTGATGAAATTGCTCATTACGCAAAGCACGTTTAGGCTGGTCAAAAAAGGTTAAATCTCCGTACAGAGAATTAACACTGAGGCTGACTTCTACATCCACTGGTACGATAATTCTAGTCGTACCGACCAGTTTTCTCAAGATGATGACATTATCATGATTGCTCAAAATCACGTGCTCTAGATGAATAGTATCCTTCCCCATAAGGCGAAAGAGATTGATATCATCAAAACGACAGGTCTGGTAGCTTGAGAAGTGATGAAGATTTCCAAACCAGCGATTTTTCTCCTTCTTTACTGTCACAACATCTTCAAAGACCAGATTGGTTTCTTCTCTTTCCTGATTCATCATAGGATAAAGCAAGAAGAGGCTATAAATCAAAGCTACAAAGATAGCCATGATGACAAAGGGATTAAGCATGATGATAAAGAAAAATAGGATGCTCACTGCTACTAAAATAAAATTGTTCCCCTGTTTTCCAGTATAATATCGAATCAGCAATAAAAACAAGAGCAACATCAGTAGAAAACGGGAAAAATGCTCTGATACCATCATAATCAGAGCTCCTGTCAATAAACAAGCTTCAATAAATAGAAAAATTTGAAATTTTCGCATGTAACCGACCTCTCTATTTAATTGTATCACAAATCCCAAAAGTCACATCCGTCTGAGGAATGATAAAGAGGTCGGGACTAAAATCCTGACCTCTTTCTTTACATTTGGTCTTTTGCTTCTTTTAATTTTCCATATAAGAGATAGTCGACCTCTTGCAAATCTTCAATTCTTTTACAATTAAGGGCACACATAATCAAGCGTAGGTCTTCCTTCCAGCTTTCAACAATGGAAATAACGACGTCAACAGAGTAATTTTCAACCAGCTCTAACATAGTGCGTGATAGACCAACTGCCTTGGCTCCAAACACCAAGCATTTGATGATATCTAGTGGATTGCGAACTCCTCCACTCACCAAAAGTTCCATCTTGTCTTTCCAGTCTTGGGCATTCAGAAGAGCTTGCATGGTCGATTGCCCCCAATCATTGAGGTAATCCCGTTGACCGCTACGACGATTTTCGATGTAGGCAAAGCTCGTTCCCCCACGTCCAGACAAATCAACGGTTCGTATTCCCATCTCATAAGCCTTAGCAATGGTTTTCACATCCATACCAAAGCCGACTTCTTTTAAAACAAGTGGCACAGAGATTTGCTCAGCATAATCTTTCAGATTATTCTGCCATAATCTAAATTGACGCTCACCTTCTGGCATGAGCAATTCCTGCATGACATTTACATGCACCTGTAAAAGAAGAGGATTCATCTCCTTGACCGTTTGCAGTCCTAGTTCTACAGGTTTGTCTAAGCCAATATTGGTTCCAAGAAGGAGGTCAGGGTAACTAGTTTTGACTGAAAAAGAGTCATCTGAAGGATCCTTAAGAGCAGCACTGTAAGAACCTGTTACAAATAGAATCCCACAGGCTTCAGCCACCTGAACCAGCTTTTGATTGATTTCTCTCCCCTTGTCACTACCACCTGTCATGGCATTGATATAAAAAGGAAAGTCCCACTTTCGACCTGCAAATTCTGTCGAAAGATCAATTTCATCTAAGTCATATAAGGGTAGCGAAGAATGAATCAGTTCAACTTCATCAAAACTATTATAAGAACTGTTTTGTTCAAGGGCATAGCGGATGTGTTCATCCTTCCGATTTGTCGTCATGTTCCATCCTTTCTTGATACAAGAGCTCAATTCCTAAATCAGCCCAGCGTTTTTTCAGTAATGTGGTCGAATCTTGGTCAAAACTAAGTGCTATCCCACAGTCTCCACCACCAGCACCACTGCTCTTAGCAACAGCTTTTAAGTCTTGGCTGGCATTTTTTAGTTGTCTGAGCGAAGGTGTGTAAATATCTGAACTCAAGTCTTCTAAGAGCAGGCTAGCATGATTTAGCAACTCAATGATTTTATCTTCTTGACCTACCTCCAAAGCCTTTACCAAGTTAGCTACTGTTTCTTTTGAAGCTTGTAAAAAGCTAGAGTTCATATTATCCTTGATTTGCTTGACCATATGACTTGATACAGCCACTTCCTTGGTCCAACCAACCAGAAAATCAAATTTCAAGGCTGGTTCAACACTCCTAATAGAAAAGCCCCAGTCACGTGCTAATACAGCCTGCAAGTCTTCTTTTTCTAACCAATCTGCCACTTTCTTACGATCAAAAGATTGATAGAGGACGAGGTCTTCTGATACGATACAGGCAATGTCCCCCATGGAGCCGTTGTCCCCACGTTTAAGAAGTACAGCACTCGCCAATTTAAACAAGAGTTCTCTATCAGCTAATCTTTCATAGAAGGCAAGCATGGCCTTGATGACCAAAATAACTACACTGCCACTAGAACCCAGGCCGAATTTCTTGCCCTCGCGTTCCATTTTCCCACGAATCTCTAAAGAAAAAGGCTGCAGTTCAACTCCTTGGGCAGTTAGATACTTCTCCACCAAGGCAACTGTTTCTTGAATCAAGGCATATGAAGAATCCGGTCGCAAGTCTACACTATAGGAAAACATATCTGAGTAGAGTCGATAATTATTAGACGCTTTAATCTCAGCCGTCATATAGATGGGAATAGCCTTTATTAGTGCCAACTGTCCTGGTTCTAAAATAGCGTACTCGCCAGCCCAATAAAGCTTCCCACAAGTCTTAACAAGCGTCATCTTGGCTCAAATCCTTTGTTTTTGAAACGATTAAGCGATAGCGTTGACCTAAAAGTTCTGATAAATGTTCCAAGTCCTCTTCCAAGCAAAGAACCTTGACATTAGGGCCCGCATCCATGGTAAAGTAGCAAGATTCTCCTTGTTCTCTAAGCTGACGAACAAAATCCATAGCCCCATAACTAGCATCTGTCAGATAAGAGAAGGAGGGAGTGGCTGTTTTTGTCGTAGCATGCATAGCCAACGCATTCTTCTCTGTCAATTCTCCAACTTTCTTAAAGTCATTATCCTTGAGGTAGACTAACATATCCTTGTAATCTTGTTCAGATTGACGAATCCACTCATCAAAAGTTGTCGAAGTCTCCACACAGAGCTTCATCCCATCTCGACTGGAAATTGGTTTTTTCTGGTCTTCCAAGACCAACATAATCATAGCTAGTTTCAAGTCAGTCTCAACAGGATAGATCTCTCCACTATCCTTGTCCCAGGCTGCCAAGGGGCCATAAAAACTACGAGATGAAGAACCCGATGCAAACTTAGCTTCCAAGGCTAATTCTCTTCGATTCAGCCCAAGTTGGAAATAGGAGTTACAAGCTTTGACCAAGGCAGATAAACCACTGGAACTTGAAGAAAGGCCTGCTGCTGTTGGCATATTGTTCTTAGTATCGATACGAACAAAACCTGCTCCTTCAGGACGGTAGCGGTCAATGATTTTACTCATCTTGGCATGCTCAGCTTCGTTTTGCAACTGACCATTGATGTAAAAGGCATCCGCCTTTGCATCCGCTGGTAAAGGAGAAAGTGTCGTCTCCGTATACATATTTTCTAAAGTCAGAGAGATACTGCTAGTCGCAGGAACCATCTCTTTTTCTGCTTTCTTTCCCCAATATTTAATAATAGCAATATTGGCATAGGAACGTACTGTTACAGGCTTTCGATCCATGTCTGAATAGATCCTTTCTCTTCTAATCTTTCAGCTAAATCTTGAGCTTGGCGATAGTCGGCTACTAAGGCTATGATACAGCCACCTAGACCACCACCACTCATCTTAGCACCTAAAGCACCATGTTCGAGAGCAGTTTCAACCAAGGCATCAGCCTCAAGGCTACTAACTCCTATTTCTTTTAGATTTCCATGTGCTTTTGTTAAAATCTCTCCCAGCTTCACGGCGTCTTTTGCCTTTATTGCTTCTTCTGCTTGCTGGGTCAACTCTCCAAGTGCATACAAGAAAGGTAAAGCTTCCTTACCCTTGCTCTCTACAACTTGGATAGCTTCACGAGTATGTCCATAGACTCCTGTATCTGCAATGACCAGATAAGCCGACAAGTCCATGGCTAGTTCTTCAAAACCAACATTCTTGATAAAACGAATAGGTTGGTCACTAAGACAGGTCTTGGCATCCAATCCACTAGGATTCATATGGGCAATCATCTCAGCGCGATTGACCAGAATTTCTAACACATCATGTGGAAGTTCTGCTTGGTAATAATCAAATACCGCGCGAATAGCCGCAATGCTAATGGCTGCTGAAGAACCCATTCCACGTTTTTCTGGAATAGCAGAGTCAATTTGGCAACGGATGTAAGCATCTTTGATATTCAGATACTCGAGAGAAGCATAAACTGCCATGGACAAGGTGTCCTCTTCAAAAAGACGCCATGGTGTCGCTGCTGGAACCACCCGACAAGTCACTTCAACCTCTAAAAGAGGCAAAGAGATGGCTGGATAGCCGTAAACCACTGCATGTTCTCCTATTAAAATAATTTTACTATGTGCCTGACCGACACCAACCTCTTTTGTCATTTAATCCTTCTATCAGACGAAAAACGTCTTTTTCTAGATAAAATTTTAGAACTTTATTCCTTTCTATTTTATTATATTTTCACAAAAAAAGCGATTGTTTCCTTCACAATCGCTTATCGTTGAGATAAAAAATTAAAATTCTCATTTTCTCAACCTTTAAAAAAGAGTCAATTAATGCTTCAAAAAAGCACTTGCTTATAGGCAAGTGCTCTTCAACTTTAATTGATTAAATATTGCTTATTATTCCTGCATGGTATAACCTACACCACGAACTGTTTTGATATAGCTTTTTTGACCTTCCACATCAATTTTACTACGTAGATATCGGATATAAACATCTACAATATTAGTTTCTGCGGCACTTTCATACTTCCAGACACTTTCCAGTAATTGCTCACGAGTCAATACTTTTTTACTACCCATAAGCGTAGCCAGAAGATCATATTCTCGACGTGTGAGAGCAATCAACTCATCTCCACGATAGACTGTATGATTGGCAACATCTATCCTAAGATTTCGATAGCTGGTGGGTATCTTCATTTGACCACAATGTTGGTCGATAAAATCACGGCCACGGAAAATAGCTGAAATTCGCTCTACCAAATTTTCAATAATCACTGGTTTATAGATGTATGAAACTGCAAAGCGTTGAACAACTTCTAATACATCTTGCAAATCTTCTAAGTGATCTAGAACCATGATGACAGATGCAGGTTTTGTTAGACTTAATTTGTCTACAAATTCCTGCGCTGTCATATCTCCCAGATTAACATTTAATAAAATCAAATCATAATCTGTTTGAAGAGCCATGGAAAGAGCTTTTTGCCCTTTTTCTGCCAGATCAACTCGGTAATGCTCTTTTTGGAGTTCTAAACTTAAAAAATGAGCTAGATTTTTTTCTTTTTCAAGTAATAAAATCCGTTTCCCCATAGTTTGGCCTACTTATTTTTCGTCGTACCAAGAATAGTGGAAAGTACCTTCTTTATCTTTACGTTGATATGTGTGAGCGCCAAAATAGTCACGTTGCGCTTGAATCAAGTTTGCTGGAAGATCCGCTGAACGGTAGCTATCGAAGTATGTAATAGCTGCTGAGAAAGTAGGTACTGGTACACCAGCTTGAACAGCAAGAGCTACGATATCACGAACAGATTGTTGGTACTTAGCAGTGACATCCAAGAAGTACTCATCCAAAAGAAGGTTAGCCAGATCTGCATCACGGTTGTATGCATCAGTGATCTTTTGCAAGAAACGAGAACGGATGATACAGCCATCGCGCCAGATAGATGCGATGTCTGCAAATGGCAAGTTCCAATTGTTTTCTTTAGAAGCTACACGCAATTGCGCAAAACCTTGTGCGTAAGAGATGATTTTTGAGAAGTAAAGGGCTTGGCGGATCTTTTCGATCAACTCAGCCTTGTCTCCTTCAAATTTGAAAGCAGCTGGTTTTGGAAGCACCTTGCTAGCATGAACACGTTCTTCTTTGTAAGTAGAGATGTAACGCGCAAACACTGACTCAGTGATAAGAGATAATGGCACACCAAGGTCAAGTGCTGATTGGCTAGTCCATTTACCTGTTCCCTTGTTTCCTGCAGCATCCAAGATGTAGTCTACGATTGGTCCATCTTGACCTTCGTCGTCTTTGCGTCCAAGGATATCCGCAGTGATTTCGATCAAGTAGCTGTCCAATTCGCCCTTGTTCCACTCAGTAAAGATTTCAGCCATATCTTGAGCTGAAAGGCCAAGCAAGTGTTGCATGAGGTCATAGCTTTCTGCGATCAATTGCATATCACCGTACTCGATACCGTTGTGAACCATTTTCACGTAATGACCAGCTCCATCAGGACCGATGTATGTCACACATGGTTTCCCATCTTCTGGTGCTTTTGCAGAGATTTCTTCAAGAACATCTGCTACCAATTCATAAGCTTCTTTTTGTCCACCAGGCATGATAGAAGGACCTTCAAGGGCACCTTTTTCACCACCAGAGACACCAGTACCGATAAAGTTGATACCAGAGTTAGCCAATTCTTCATTACGACGGATAGTATCTTTATAGAAAGTATTTCCTCCGTCAATCAAGATATCACCTTTATCCAAGTGTGGAAGAAGGGCTTGGATAGTAGCGTCTGTTCCAGGTCCTGCTTGAACCATAAGCATGATACGACGTGGCTTTTCAATTGAGTTTACGAAGCTTTCGATATCATAGCTTGGCACAAAGTTTTTTTCAGGATGGCAAGCAACAACATCTTCTGTTTTTTCTTTACTACGGTTATAGATAGCAACTGTGTATCCACGAGATTCAATATTAAGGGCAAGGTTACGACCCATTACGGCCATACCAACAACACCAAAGTTTGCTTTTGTCATGTGACTCTCCTATTGTTTGATTTATTTATTTTATCATGTTTCAATTCTAAAAGAAAGAATTTGATGACTAGTCTCCTAGTAGTCAAGGTCGTTAGCGTGACCAGAACCATTTCCTACAAAGTACCCTGTTTTACAGTTAAGAGTAAAGAGATAGGTGCCGTCAGGTCTGTATAGGTTGTAATAGCCATTACCATTAACAATATTAACACGTTCTAGGATATATTGATTTCCAGTGATATAGCCACGTGCTCGTGAAGTAGCAAGGATTTGTTCAAGGACACCATCGTTAAACTCCCAAGCTGGATTACCACTATCACTAATGGCGGACTGGTTGAATGGAACACGACTCACACTTCTCTGCAAGTTCACACCTTCGCTTGACAATCCACTATTAGCAGCATTATTGCTAGAAGCTGTTCCACGTGCTGGAGTAGTTGAACTACTTTCTGTAGATGGAGTTGATTCAGTTTGACTTGCTGTACTTGCTTCGCTAACTGTTGTAGTTTCTGTACTTGCTTGTTGACTCTTACCTAAACTAATAGCTTTGTCTAACAGTTTGTCAATTTCTGTATTTCCAGTTTTGACTTCAGTGAATTTAGCATCAGATTTAACTTTTGCATTTGTGTCCAAAACTCCATCTGTAATAACTGGTGTTTCAAACTGAGCATTTATATCTTCAATCGCTTTAATTTGAGTTTCAAGGCTGTCATATTTTGATTTTACAAGAGAATATTCTCTTGCTCCTTCAAGTTTCCCTAAGAGATCTTTCAGCTGACTTAATTGGCTAAATTGGCTATTTTTTAAAGCAGTTTTATTTTCGTCAGTATAGAAAGTATCGTATAGAGTGTTGAACTGATCTAAAACAGCTTGGTTGCTTACCAATCCAGTTTCTGCGGACTGAGATTGAATCTCCTGAGATGAGCGTGCGATTTGTTTGTAGATATAGTAGCCACTTCCGAGAATGAGCAAGAATAGACAGGCAAGAATACTCAAAATCACCCATTTCTTTTTACTTTTTGGCTTCTCGCTACTTTGGGCAGAACGAGACAAAAGTACAGCTTCTTCATTCTCCTCTGAAAGCACAGGTTCAGGATTCGTTGCTACCGCAACTATTTCAGAATCATCTTCAAAAGCTGGATTTTCTAGTTCTTCAACTGCAGGAATTTCAGTTGTTTCAATTAAATCTTCCTCTGAAACCTTGTCTGTTTCCTCATCCTTAATATTTTCTCGGACTTCTTGAATTAAATCATCCAAACTTTGAGTAGTTTCCTCTTGCTTAGCTTGCAAATTTTCAAATTTATCAGCTTCAATTTCATCACGATGCTGTTTGATATATTTATCGAGAATAGTATCATCCGGAGTTACGCCAGCTTCTACCTCTTCTTTTTTACGAATAACTTGACCAACTGTTAAATCTTTTGCCTCTTCAAAATCGAGTTGTGATTCACGATTTACATTTTTATGGTGATGATGTTTTTTCTTACTCATTTGCATTCCTTTCTGTTTTGACATCTTGTCTTTTCACTCGTTGACCAAAATATTGATATAAATCAACTTTCAAAGTACCGTTATAGAGTTTCCGTTTTTTATCTGCCTGACTACCATACTTGCTTTCAAAAGCCTCATCACTAGTCAAAATAAATTTACTCCAAGTTTTCAGAGGAGCAAATACCTCTCCCATTTCAGCATAGAGCTTAGTGACTCCAGCGTCATCGGATAAACGTTCTCCATACGGAGGATTGGAGATAATCACGCCATTAATCTTATCTGAACGCAAGTCCTGCACACGCATTTGCTTAAATAGAATATCATTAGATACTCCCGCTGTCTGAGCATTTGCCTTAGCAATTTCAACCATACGTCCATCAATGTCACAACCCATGATATCAAGTTCAATCTCGCGATTGATTTTTTTGCTTGCTTCTGTACGGACTTCCTGAATCAACCGATCACTGACCCAGTTCCATTCTTCAAAAACAAAGGAACGGCGCAAACCGGGTGCTATACTACGAGCAATCATAGCTGCTTCAATACAGAAAGTACCTGAACCACAGGTTGGATCAATCAGTGGTTTATCAGGGTACCAATTTGATAATTGTAAAATCGCCGCTGCCATGTTCTCTTTGATTGGTGCCCCACCTTTTTCCGTACGGTAGCCACGTTTGAAAAGACTAGAGCCTGTTGTATCAATCATGACCGTCGCCACATCTTTAAGAATTGAAACCTCGATTTTAAACTCTGGACCATTCTCCATCAAGGGAACACCTTCTGGACGAGCGAAATGTTTTTGCAACTTCTTCACAACTGCTTTTTTAGAAATAGCTTGTACACTGGGTTCATTATGAAGTTTTGACTTGACACATTTTGCTTTTGAAATTGGAAAACGCGCCCCTAGTGGAAGATAGTTTTCCCAGTCGAGTGCGAAAACTCCTTGAAAGAGCTCTTCAAAGGTTTTCGCCGGAAATGTTCCAACAATTATCTTAATCCTATCTGCAGCTCTCAGCCACAAATTGGTTTCAATAATTGCCTTTACATCTCCTTCAAAGCGAACTCGACCATTTTCAACTTGGCAATCATAGCCTAGTTCTCGCACTTCACGACCCACCACAGCTTCTAAACCAGCTGCTGCAGTAGCGACTAAATTAAATGTTTGTTTCATGTCAGTCTTTAAAGACCTTTCTCTTGTTCACTTTAAAAAATGAGGTTGAGAAACATTTCTCAGCCCCAACCTATATGCAATTTTCTATAAGCCATGTTTTGTTCCAGAAATGACTAGGATCATTTCCTTCGATAATCATCTGTCTACCACTAGCTGTATCTACAGATAGCAGTCAGAGTACTACGTTCGTTTCCGCGTACTCCATGCCCCGACCAAAATTTGGGTTGCTAGCTTGAGGGGTTTACCGCGTTCCACTCTTCCTGTTTCCAAGAAGACTTCGTCACTGTGGCACTTTCAGAGCTACTAAAACATATCCGAAAACTTAGTCTATTCACTCGCCGTAACGATTTCTCGTCCCTAGGCTTATGGTTTCGCCTAGCACAAACACTACAGGCATCACAGCCTGTGCTAGCATGGACTTTCCTCATGAAAAGATAAACTCTCCACGCGATTATCCAAAAATTGCACAACTGTATGATTCTTAGAAATCAGAATTTTCTACAATTTGTTTACCGAAGACCTCTTTTTCAAGACGGTTCAATCGTTTTAAAATATCAAAGTTTGTCATTGAAGTAGTGCTACCCAATTCAAGAGAATCTGATTGCGTTGGCGCCACTTGATTTTTTTTCAACAATTCTTCTTTTAGTTCAGCAATTTCTAAACGTAAAGACTTGACCAAAGCAGCATAAGTTTCATAGTCTTTAATAACATCATCTAAAAACTCATCAACTTCTACCTTGCTATAGCCTCTTACTTCTCTTCCAAAATCCTGTTCAAAAATATCTTTTGCTGTAAAAACAATACTCGACATGTCTCTCTCCATTCTCAGTTACTAGTATTATTATATAAAAAAAGGCAATCAAAAAGCAAGGTCAAAGACTCATTTTTCGGAAAAATTTTCAGCTATTTCGTTTAATACGTCAAATGTTAATCTTTTTGTAACATATCTGTCT
Source organism: Streptococcus timonensis (assembly GCF_900095845.1). Lineage (GTDB taxonomy): Bacteria > Bacillota > Bacilli > Lactobacillales > Streptococcaceae > Streptococcus > Streptococcus timonensis. The sequence continues at coordinate 186,699 of NZ_FMIX01000004.1, read as the reverse complement.
TTCTTGTTCATCAATTCGTAAAAAAACTTGAGTTTCGTTTCGTTTTCTTCATCATAAAAAAGATAGGCGCCATCCGTATTTTCTAACAAAAATAAATGATAATCTCGAAGTTGTCCCTTATGTTCATAATTAGGATATGCATATTTGACAAAATCTACCTGTTTAAATGCAGTAAGTTTGATCTGATTAGCCTCGTTCCAATTTGTGCCATGTGTTTCAAAATCAAAGATAGTTGCGAGCTGAAATCCATATTCTTCCTTAATTTCCTTAGCTACTTCTAAGACCCATGATTCAAAACCTAGACTTCCAGTAAAAACCAGCCATTTTAGACCTTCCTCAGCAAGTTTTTCTAAATCATTTCGTATAGCTTTTTTGATTATTTTTAATCGAATATCCTTATCATTAAATATTCCTAAATCGAAGGCGGAATAGCCAATTATCAAGGCTGTATGCATTTTTTAATCCTTTCCGAATACTTTTATGGTATAATAGAGTGATGTTATTGTACCAATAAGGAGAACTATGGTCAACTATCCACATAAAGTTTCATCAAATAAGAGACAATTAACCCCATCACAGACCAAAAATTTTGCAAATCGGGGTATGAGTTTTGAAAAGATGATTAACTCAACGAACGACTATTACTTAACCCATGGAGTGGCCGTAATACACAAAAAACCAACGCCCATCCAAATTGTTCGTGTTGATTACCCTCAGAGAAGTCGAGCAAAAATTGTTGAAGCTTATTTTAGACAAGCATCTACAACTGACTACTCAGGAGTTTATGAAGGATTCTACATCGATTTTGAAGCTAAAGAAACGAGGCAAAAAACTGCCCTTCCTATGAAGAACTTCCATGCTCATCAGATTCAGCATATGGAACAAGTTCTTAAACAAAAAGGGATTTGCTTTGTTTTACTTCATTTCTCTTCTTATCAAGAAACGTATTTATTACCGGCCATTGATCTCATACACTTTTATCAGCAGGATAATGGGAAAAAATCAATGCCGCTTGATTATATTCGAGAGCACGGTTATGCGATTGAACAGCACGCTTTTCCTCAGATTCCCTATCTCGATATCGTCAAACAACATTTACTAGGTGGTAAAACAATATGAACAAACAATTTTTCTTGCGCATAGCTAAGTACTTAGGGATTGGATTTTTAACAATCTTTCTTACAATAGTACTAATCGGCGGAAGTATCTTTCTCTTTTACATAGTTCAAGCTCCTGAACTTTCCGAAACCAAGCTAGTTGCAACAACTTCGAGTAAAATTTACGACAATAAAAATGAACTTATAGCTGACTTAGGTGCTGAACGACGAGTAAATGCTCAAAGCAATGAAATCCCTACAGATTTGGTTAATGCGATTGTATCTATAGAGGACCATCGTTTCTTCAACCACAGAGGAATTGATAGCATCCGTATTTTCGGAGCTTTCTTAAGAAATCTTCGCAGCAATGGTCTTCAAGGTGGTTCAACCTTGACTCAACAGTTGATTAAATTAACTTATTTCTCAACTTCAACTGCTGATCAAACTATTGCGCGTAAGGCTCAAGAAGCTTGGCTAGCTATTCAATTGGAAAGAACTGCAACCAAGCAAGAAATTTTAACATACTACATTAATAAAGTCTACATGTCAAACGGTAACTATGGGATGCAAACAGCAGCTCAAAATTACTACGGCAAAGATTTAAAAGACTTGTCCATCCCTCAATTAGCCCTTCTTGCTGGAATGCCTCAAGCACCGAACCAGTACGACCCTTATTCGCACCCTGAAGAAGCACAACAACGTCGAAACCTTGTATTGTCAGAAATGCAACGCCAAGGGTATCTCTCATCAGAGCAATACGAAACAGCAATAAATACACCTATCACTGATGGTTTACAAAGTCTTAAAGGTAGCAACACCTATCCTCAATATTTAGACAATTACCTTAAAGAAGTCATTGATCAAGTTGAACAAGAAACTGGATATAACCTCTTAACTACAGGTATGGATATCTATACAAACGTCGACCAAGATGTTCAGAAGAAACTATGGGATATTTATAATACTGATGAATACGTTCATTATCCTGATGATGACTTCCAAGCTGCTTCTACTATTGTAGATGTCACTAATGGAAAAGTTATTGCTCAGCTTGGTTCACGCCACCAAGCTAGTAACGTATCATTTGGTCTCAACCAAGCAGTTGAAACCAATCGTGACTGGGGTTCTACAATGAAACCAATCACAGACTATGCTCCAGCACTTGAATATGGAGTTTATGATTCTACTGCTTATATGTTGAAGGATGTCCCTTATAATTTCCCAGGTACTAATGATCCTGTCCTCAACTGGGATAGAAGTTACTATGGAAACATTACTCTCCAATATGCAATTCAACAATCTCGAAATGTTCCAGCCGTTGAAACACTGAATAAGGTCGGCCTTGATAGAGCTAAAACATTCTTAAATGGTCTTGGTATTGATTATCCATCTATGCTTTACGTTAACGCCATCTCAAGTAATACGACTGAAACAGGTAAGCAGTATGGAGCGAGCAGTGAAAAAATGGCTGCAGCTTATGCCGCATTTGCGAATGGTGGTACTTATTATAAGCCAATGTACATCAACAAAGTAGTATTCAGTGACGGAAGTTCTAAGGAATTCTCCGACCCTGGTACTCGTGCTATGAAAGAAACAACAGCTTATATGATGACGGAGATGATGAAAACAGTACTATATTATGGAACCGGTACTGGTGCTTACATTTCTTGGTTACCTCAAGCGGGTAAAACTGGTACATCAAACTATACTGATGCTGAAATTGAGAATCATATCAAAACCGATCAGTATGTCGCTCCTGATGAAATGTTTGTCGGCTATACACGTAAATACTCAATGGCAGTATGGACTGGTTACTCCAACCGATTGACACCAATTGTTGGTGACGGATTTAGAGTTGCTGGTAGCATTTATCGTTCAATGATGGAATATCTCGCTGAAAATGATAACCCTGGTGATTGGACAATGCCTGAAGGTCTTTATCGAAGTGGTGGATATGTCTTTAAAAATGGAGCTCGCAATAACTGGACGAATCCAACAATCCAACAACCTATAGTGACTGAGGCCCCAATCGTTTCTACAGAAGACACAACTCAAGAAACGACTCAGGAAACAACAAACAATGCAAACAATTCAAATAATGCAAACAACACAAACAACGCAAATACTTACGAGCCAAACATAAATAGAAATCCTCGATAAACCAAATTCTTTTAGAATATAAGAAAATGGAGTTAGATAACTAACTCCATTTTTTATTTTACATGGTTAGCAAGATCTTCTTGCACTTTTTTATTAGATTCTTCTTTTTCTTTCTTCCATTTATCTTGAGCTTTTTGATATTCATCAGCAGTTACTGGTTTATCTTGAAGTTCAAGATACTTGTACAAGAGGGCTTCACTCATACCCTTGTTACCTGAGTATGCAAATGGAAGGGTGAATGGTACCATCTTAGACAACATTGGACGTCCAGTTTGAGAAGTTGTTGGGATAATCAAAGCACTATCTGTCAACCATGCTTGGGCAGCAGCATATTTATCATAACGTTTTGAAACATCTGTGACTTCATTGTCAGCTTCAACAACCATCTTTTCGTAATCTTCCAAACCAACTTGTTTGGCAGCGGCGTTGTTTGTACCAGAATCAAATCCTAGATAAGTCTTAGTATTTTCACCTACAGACGGTTTGATGATATCAAGGTAAGTAGATGGGTCAATGTAGTCTGGAGACCATCCAACGTTATCTGAGAGATCCCAATCTTCTCCAGCAGCTGTTTCAGCAAAGTAGGTAACATTAAGAACTTCATCTTTTTGAAGTTGTTGAATGTCAATAACAACATTGTCAGTTCCTAATGTTGCTTCAAGCGATTGTTTCAATGATTGAACACGTTGAACTTTAGTAGTATTGGTCTGGTCGACTGGCATATCCAAGTGGATTGGGAATTGAACACCTTCTGCTTGAAGAGCTGTCTTAGCCTTTGCAAATTCTGCTTTCGCTTTTTCAGGATTGTAAAGACCATCTTGAGCGTCATCTAGATTGACATCTTTCCACTCATCACCATAGGTTACCAATTTTTCTTTAACTAACTCACCAAAGTTTTTACCATCAGCTTGAACAAATGTTGGTGGTACAAACAAATTACGAAGAAGTTTGCTTGCTCCACTTTCTCCATTTACTTGAGAAGCATAAGCAGTTCTATCAAAACCAAAGGCGATGGCTTGACGGAAGTCTTTGTTTAGGAGAGCTTTTTTAGTTGATGTCTTTTGCTCATCTGTAGTCTTAGAAGTATACTTGTAAGACCGACGGTCAATATTTGTCCCAACCAAGAAAGTAGCAGAATCTTGTGGTGTATAAACGATGTTATCCTTAAACTCTTTTTCAAGTTCAGGATATCCTGCACTTGTTGGGAAGAGACGAGCCATTGAGAAGCCACCATCCTTAAAGGTGTCTGCAAGTTTTCCTGTATCTTGACCATCCCAGAATGATAGTTTTACTTTATCAATATGAACATTGTCCTTATCCCAGTAGTTTGGATTCTTTTCAAATTCTACTGAAGATTTTGCTACCAATGATTTCAACAAGAAAGGACCGTTGTAAAGAATACTGCTTGGATCAGTTGCCTTGGCAAAGTCACTTCCTTTAGAAGTAAGGAATTCTTCATTGACTGGTGCAAGAATACCCATGGTTGTCTTAGAGTTCCAGAAGCTTTCTGGTTTATTCAAAGTGTATTGAACAGTTTGATCATCAATTGCCTTGATTCCAACTTCTGAGAAGTCTTTTACTTCACCTTTGACATAAGCGTCAAGACCTTTAATGGATTCTTGAACAAGATAAAGGGCTTCTGACTTATTGTCAGCTGCATATTTAAGACCTGTTACAAAGTCTTGAGCTTTCACAGGTGCATACTCTTCACCTTCAGAAGTGTACCACTTAGCATCTTTACGGATTGTATAAGTGTAAGTCAAACCATCTTTAGATACTGACCAGTCTTCTGCCATAGATGGCACGAAGTTCCCGTAACGGTCATTCTCCATCAAACCGTCAACAACATTACTTGTGATATTAGCAACCGCAGCCTTACCAGTTGTCAGATAGTTGAGGCTGTCTGGATCTGTTTCATAAACGTAAGAAAAAGTTTTCTCACCTTTTGCACTAGAGCCTGAACCTGAACAAGCTGCCAAAACACCTGACGCTAACAGAGTCACTCCTGCTAGGGCCATTACTTTTGAAAATTTCATAATAAACTCCTTTATGACTTTTTATACATTATAGTCCCTTTTCAGCCATGTGTCAATACAATTTTCAGAATTTTTCAAATTTATTTGAAAATTTTTTCTTCCTCTATTTCTAATATGAACATCTTTTTAGGAAAAATTCTATTATAGCCGTTTATCAACTATATCTTTATGATATAATGAAAGGAGAAAGTTGAAAGGAAACACTATGCCAAAAGAAGTTATTGTTGAAAGTTTTGAACTAGATCATACGATTGTAAAAGCTCCTTATGTCCGCTTGATTGGAGAAGAAACAGGTCCTAAGGGAGATATCATCTCTAATTTTGATATTCGCTTGGTTCAACCAAATGAGGACTCTATCCCTACTGCTGGACTTCATACTATTGAGCACCTCTTGGCTAAGCTAATCCGTACTCGCATCGACGGTATGATCGATTGTTCACCATTTGGTTGTCGTACCGGTTTTCATATGATTATGTGGGGACGTCATTCTAGCGCTGAAATCGCAGCTGTCATCAAGGATTCACTGAAGGAAATCGCTGAAACAACAACTTGGGAAGATGTCCCAGGAACAACTATTGAATCTTGCGGAAACTACAAGGATCACAGCCTCTTTTCTGCTAAGGAATGGGCAAAATTGATTCTCCAACAAGGAATCTCAGACGATGCCTTTGAACGTCATGTCATCTGATAATAAAAAAAGAAACCAGCTTTTGAACTGGTTCCTTTTTTTATTTTCTAAATCTTGATTTAGGCTTTTTCACGAATGACCAAAACACCATCTTCCATGTCAGCTTCTAGGTGTTTAGCATCAAGGTTATCCAAGTGGAAGTCTGTGACTTTATCACGGATTTGTTGTTCAACCACACGACGGAGTGGACGAACACCCATGACTTCATCGTAGCCTTCTTCAGTCATGTATTCTTTAGCAGCTTCGCTCACTGCCAAGTCAATGTCTTTCTTAGAAAGCGTCTTGTTAACTTCAACCAACATAAGGTCTACAATCTTAGAAAGATCTTCTTTGCTCAAGTGTGAGAATTCGATGACAGCATTGAAACGGTTAAGGAATTCTGGACGGAAGTAAGGTTTCAAACGATCCATAAGTTCTGGTTTATCAGCATCTTCTGTCAAGTTAGCTTCGTAACCAAAGCCTGCGTTTGAAGTTGCGATAATCACCGTATTCTTGAAGTTGACAGTGTTACCTTGACCATCTGTCAAACGACCATCGTCCAAAACTTGGAGGAGAAGGGTGATGACTTGAGGGTCAGCCTTTTCAATCTCATCCAAAAGTACGATTGAGTATGGATTGCGACGGACGCGTTCTGTCAAGGTATTGTTGTTGTCATCGTAACCAACATAACCTGCAGTTGTACCAATCAATTTAGATACGGCTGTACGGTCGCTATATTCTGACATGTCCAAACGGATGATAGCATCTTTAGTTCCGAACATATCAAGAGCCAATTGTTTAGCCAACTCAGTCTTACCAACACCAGTAGGACCTACAAAGAGGAAGCTACCGATTGGACGGTTTCCTTCATCAAAACCAGCACGGTTACGACGGATGGCTTTTGCTACTGCCTCAACAGCCTTGTCTTGGCCAATGACTTTCGTTTGCAAACGGTGACCCATATCTTTCAATCGTTCGATATCGGTTGCACCCATTTGTGATACTGGGATTCCAGTCATCCGTTCGACAGACTCAGCTACATCATTTACAGTGGCTGTAACCTTGTGATCTTCTGTATGATTAGCAATTTGCTTTTCAAGCTCTTCGATACGGACTTTTGCATTTAGAGCTGCTTCGTAATCTTCTTTAGCCGCAGCTTCTTCTTGTTTAATTTTTTCCGCTTGAATTTCGTGCTCAACTGCATGTACATCTGTCACTGGGTGTTGTGCTGCCAAGTGAGCAGCTGTCACATCTACAAGGTCAATAGCCTTATCCGGCAAGCTACGTTGTGGAATATATTGAACAGAGTAATCAACGGCAGCTTTCAAGACTTCATCTGGCAAAATAACATTGTGGTGTTGTTGATAAAGATCTCGAATACCTTGAAGAATCTTGAAAGTATCTTCAGCAGATGGAGCATTAACCTTCACTTCGTTGAAACGACGAGCAAGGGCTGCGTTTTTCAAGATGGTATTACGGTATTCATCTTGAGTAGTTGCACCAATCACTGTCAATTCACCACGTGAAAGAGCTGGTTTCAAGATATCAGCAAGACCTTTAGACCCTTGACCATCACCTGTGCTACCAGCACCAAGGATTTGGTGAATTTCGTCGAAGAAAAGGATAATATTTCCAGCTTCTTTGACTTCGTTTACCAAGTTTTGAATATTTTCTTCAAAGCTACCACGGTATTGAGTACCAGCTTCAAGTCCAGAAATATCAATAGAAATAATCTCTTTGTTCTTGATTGCTGCAGGAACGTCACCGTTCACGATAGCTTGGGCCAATCCTTCTACTACTGCAGTTTTACCAACACCAGCATCACCAACGAGAACTGGATTATTCTTTGTGCGACGAGAAAGAATTTCAGAAGTTTCTTGGATTTCTTTATTACGTCCAATAACCGGATCTAACTTACCTTCACGTGCTTCTGCTGTTAAGTTACGTCCAAGTTTTGCAAGAATCCCATCTTGTTTCATACCTTTACCTTGAACGTACTGAGCTTGTTCACTTCCTTCGCTTGGAAGTTGACCAGTTTGACGGTAAATAGCGAATTCTTCAGGCGTTACTTCACGGCCGTTAATCAAGTAACGACGATTTTCTGAACTGTATCCACGCATACCACCCATCAATTGATTAAATAAATCATCCATGTTGTTAAAGTTATTAAAGTTGTTATTCATATTTCATACCTCGTTTGTTTTCAAATTTACTTAGTCAAAATAATTTGACTTTATCTGACCTTTGTTTCAAAAAATTTAGACTAGCTATTTGCTACTCTACGTATAATTTCAGGTTTTTCTTTATCCAATACAGGTTTTGCGATTGGACTTCTAAAAATACTAATGTTAACCATAGGTTGTACCTCTTTTCTAGGTTTTACCCATACTTTGATCTTAAGATAGTATATACAATCATCTTAAAATCAAGGTTTTCTAAGGACTTTCCTTATCCTTATGTTCTTAGTATATCACTTTGGTCAGTTTTAGTCAACGCATTTGACCAAATTTGACTAACTTTTTTTGAAAAAATTTTTATAGAAAAAGCCAGTCATAATGACTGGCTTAAATTTTAATTATTGCTGAATCTTAAAGCAATGCATCATCCATAGAAAGAACTTCGTGGAAGACACGTTGTGTCAATTCAGTTTTTTGTTCTGGAGTGAGGTATTTAGTATTTACACAGTATCCTGAGATACGTACGATTACGTCTTCACCTGACATAATCTTTTCGTAAACATCGTTCAAGTCCATAACGTTCAAGTTAACGTGTTGTCCACCGTTTTCGAAGTAACCATCAAGGATTGTTACCAAGTTTTCTACTTGCTCGTCATGAGTCTTACCAAGAGCACGTGGTGATACTTGTGTAGTCAAAGAGATACCATCAGCTGCGTAACCAAAGTCAAGGCTAGCAAGTGAGTTCAAGTTTTGCAACCATCCACCTTTAGCTTTGTTAGATGGGTTAGCACCTGGTGAGAAGAATTCAAGTTTAGACAAGTTCACAGAACCATCTTCGTTGAGGTATACACCTTTGTGAACTGGTGAGTTACCAGTTTGTTTAGAGTAAGCAACGTTAGATGTGATTGTAAGAAGTGAAACTGTAGCTTCAGCGTCTTTGTACAGTTTGTGGCTACGTAGACGAGTTGTATAAGCTTCAATCAACCATTCTGCCAATTCGTTTGAACGTGGGTCATCTTCACCCCAACGTGGGTATTCACCGATTGTTTCGTAATCGTAGATGTAACCATTTTCGTCACGGATTGGTTTAACTGTAGCGTACTTGATAGCTGACAATGTGTCAACAGTATTTGCGAATCCACAGATACCGAATCCCATGTTGGCACGTTGTTTAGTTGGCAAGAAGGCCATTTGAACAGCTTCGTAGTTGTACTTGTCAGTCATGTAGTGGATGATGTTCAAAGCATCTACGTAAGTGTCAGTCAACCAGTCAAGAGATTTTTCAAAGTTAGCTTTAACTGATTCGAATTCAAGAACATCGTCAAGAATAGGATCGATGTCAAATACTTTGTAGTCTTTATGTACGTCGTCATATCCACCGTTCAAACCAGTAAGAAGAGCTTTAAGAACGTTAACACGAGCACCGAAGTACTGGATATTGTGACGTTGTTCTTCGTTTTCAGGGTCAAGTGGAGATACACAACATGAGATACAGCTCATTTCACCGTATCCATCTTTAGCCATTGTTGTTACACCTTCGTATTGGATAGAAGAGTGCTTGTGACTCATGTGCATACAGTAGCGACGGAAGCTATATGGCAATTGGTCAGTCCAAAGAACTGTCAAGTTTGGCTCTGGAGAGTTACCGATGTTGTCCAAAGTGTTCAAGAAACGGTAGTCCATCTTAGTAACACGGTGACGACCGTCGTTACCCATACCAGCCATAGAAGTTGTGATGAAGGTTGGGTCACCTGAGTACAATTGGTCATAAGCTTTTGTACGACCGAATTTAACTGTACGAAGTTTCATAACGAAATCGTCAACAAATTCTTGGATTTCTGATTCAGTAAATGTACCACGAGCAAGGTCACGTTCAGCAAAGATATCCAAGACGATTGGCACACGACCTAGAGATGTAGCTGCACCGTTGATAACACGGCAGACAGCCATGAAGGCAATGTTTACCCATTGGATAGCTTCTTTAACGTTCATCGCTGGTTTACGAACGTCAACTCCGTAAAGGTCACCTAAACGAACAACTTCTTGTAATGCTTTGTATTGAAGGTTGATTTCTTCACGAAGACGGATTGTTTCTTCATCGATTTCTTTGATAGCATTCCAATCATTCAATTTTTCTTGCATCAAGAAGTCAGCTCCATAAAGAGCAAGACGTGCGTACACACCAATGATACGTCCACGTGAGTATGAGTCTGGAAGACCAGTTACAGTGTGGGCGTGACGAGCACGAAGAATGTTAGAAGTATATGCACGGAAGATACCATCGTTTACTGTTGTAACGTATTTAGTGAAAATTTCGTGAACAGCTGGATCTGGCTCATAACCGTTTTCTTTCAAAGTAGTTTCAGCCATACGGATACCACCTTTTGGCATGAAGTTCAATTTGAAGAGTTCATCATTTTGGATACCGAAGATCAATTCATTTTCTTTGTCGATAAATCCAGCTGGAATATCAGCAATAGAAGTTGGACGAGTATCCATTGGGAAACGAGTTTCTTCGTAGTGTGCTTTAGTTTCTTCTACGATTTTTTTGATGTGAAGTGAACGTTCTGTTGGTCCAGCAAGGAAACTTTCATCTCCATCATATGGTGTGTAGTTTGCTTGAACGAAACGAGACACACTTACTTTTTCTTTCCAATCAACACCTTTGAAGCCTTCCCAAGCTTTTTCAAAAATGTCTTGTGCTTCAACGACAGTCTTAACTACCATGATATATCCTCATTTTCTAGTAACAAGAATCTGTTACATTTATATGCTAAGTATACCACACGGTAATCGTTTTCAACAAGAGAAAAGTACTATTTTTAAAAGTTTCTTTACTAATACAGCGTCTATTATTATATAAACTGTATTATATTTTTGAAAAGAAAATCACTCATTTACATTTTTTCAGAAAAAGAGGTATAATGAATGAAGAAAAATACTTACTATAGGAGTTGTCATGCTGATTTTCCCACTTTTAAATGACACATCTCGAAAGATCATCCACATCGATATGGATGCCTTTTTTGCTGCTGTGGAAATCAGAGATAATCCAGGATTGAAAGGAAAACCAGTTATCATCGGTAGTGATCCAAGAAAAACAGGTGGACGTGGGGTTGTTGCAACCTGTAGTTACGAAGCAAGGCTTTTTGGTATCCATTCAGCCATGAGTTCAAAAGAAGCATACCAACGTTGCCCTCAAGCTGTCTTTATTCCTGGAAATTACGAAAAGTATCTTAAAGTCGGGCAGCAAATTCGAGAAATCTTTCTACGCTATACTGATTTAATTGAGCCTATGAGCATTGACGAAGCCTATCTTGACGTAACAGAAAATAAATTAGGCATCCGCTCTGCTGTCAAAATAGCTCGTCTAATCCAAAACGATATCTGGCAAGAACTTCATCTCACTGCTTCTGCCGGCGTTTCTTATAACAAATTTTTAGCTAAAATGGCTAGTGATTTCCAAAAACCACAGGGTTTAACTGTCATTCTTCCTGATCATGCAGAAGATTTCCTCAAACAAATGGATGTTGCCAAGTTTCACGGTGTTGGTCGAAAAACAGTTGAAAAACTTCATAGTATGAATGTTTTTACAGGAGCTGACCTCCAAAAAATTCCTGAAACTACTCTTATTGATCACTTTGGCAGATTAGGCTTTGATCTTTATCGAAAGGCACGTGGTATCCACAATTCACCTGTCAAACCCAATCGAATTCGCAAATCCATCGGTAAGGAAAAAACTTATGGAAAATTACTTTGTTTGGAGGGAGATATTAAAAAAGAGCTAACTCTTCTATCTAATAAAGTAGCTCTCAATCTTCAAAAACATAAAAAATCTGGTAAAATTATAATTCTTAAAATCAGATATGCTGATTTCTCCACTATTACAAAAAGAAGAACCCTTAAAGAGGTAACACAAAACACGGACGACATCTCACAGACTGCTATCCAACTTTATGAATCTCTTGTTGAAAAAGATAAGGCAATCCGATTGTTAGGTGTAACAGTAACTGGATTTTAAAACCTTGAAGGATTACTCCCTCAAGGTTTTCTTCTTATATAAATAGACGTACAAAACTATAAAGTAATAAAACACTACCTAGGAAGATACGGTATTTCCCAAACATTGTAAAATCATGCTTTTTGACGTAACTTGTCAAGAAACGAATAGCAACCATACTGACTGCAAAAGCTACTACCATTGCTACCAAGAGCAAGAAGAATTGACCAAAACTCAAGACTTCTCCAGCCTTGATGAATTTAAAAATTTTCAAAGCGCTGGCTCCAAACATCACTGGAATACCCAAATAGAAAGTAAACTCAGTTACCACTGAACGACTAGTCCCATTTAACAAACCACCAACGATGGTCGCTCCAGAACGACTAGTCCCAGGAAAGAGAGCTAATACTTGGAAGAGTCCAATATAAAGAGCTGTTTTATATGGCAGTTTTTCTAATTCAGTAGTAGTCGGTTCGATAGCTTGAGCTTTGTTACGTTTTTCAAGATAGATAAAAGCAATCCCATAAATAATTAACATGATGGCTACTGAAACCTTGTTATGAAAATAGGTATCAAACCAATCATCAAATTTAAAAACTGCAAGAAGAGGAAGAGTTGCAACAAAAACTTTAGACCATAATTGCCATGTCCTACGAACTTCGGTCTTACTCTTACCTGGTTTGAAGGGATTCAGCTTGTTAAAGTAGATTACCATGACTGCTAAAATAGCTCCAAGTTGAATAACCACATTAAACATAGACATAAAGGCTTCACTTTGATCCTTATACTGGACTATTTCTTCAGCTAAAATCAAGTGACCAGTACTTGAAATCGGCAACCATTCCGTAATTCCTTCAACAATACCAAAAAAGATTGATTTTAAAATTTCAAAAAAATACATAGATTACTCCTTTTTCTATCCTCCATTATATCATACTTTTAAAGCCTGTGTTGAGTTTTCTTTAGAAAGCACCAACACTTCCGCCACCGCATGAGAAACCACCAGAGCCACCGCTTCCGGATGATACAGAAAAGGCACTTGCTGTATTTTCGACCGATGTGTATAGATTGATTTGAGTAGCAGATGTGTGAAATTGTTTATCCCACCCACAAGATACATAAAGATTCATATCAGAATTTTCAAGATAAATATCTCGAATCGTATGAGCTTGCTAACACTCTTGGTATGCCCTAAAGAGTTACACCGACTCAGGTAGGATCCCAGAAAACAATGCTTTCTATCTCAGCCTTTTCTAATTGCGAGGCATGTTTTTAAAACCTTCTCAATCATTTTCGAAAATATATCATTTTTTATAGGTAAAGGCTTACTTGTATTGAAAATCTCGCCATTTTTAGATACAATAGAGGGAGTCACTTTTAGACAATAATAGGAGAAAAAATGAAGAAACTAGTCTTATCAATTATTGCAGGCCTTGCTCTCATGCTAGGTCTGACAAATGTTGTCCAAGCAGATGAGTATTTACGTATCGGAATGGAAGCCGCATACGCTCCTTTCAACTGGACACAGGACGATGACAGCAACGGAGCTGTCAAAATTGACGGAACTAACCAATACGCTAATGGCTACGATGTGCAAATCGCTAAAAAAATTGCCAAAGACTTAGGGAAAGAACCGCTGGTTGTGAAAACAAAATGGGAAGGTCTTGTCCCAGCCCTAACTTCTGGAAAAATCGATATGATTATCGCGGGTATGAGTCCAACAGCTGAACGTAAACAAGAAATCGCCTTCTCAAGCAGTTACTATACCAGCGAACCAGTACTTTTAGTCAAAAAAGATTCTGCCTATGCAAACGCCAAAACACTAGATGATTTTAAAGATGCAAAAATCACTTCTCAACAAGGGGTTTACCTTTATGACTTGATTTCTCAAATTCCAGGCGCTAAAAAAGAAACTGCCATGGGTGATTTCGCACAAATGCGTCAAGCACTTGAGGCTGGTGTCATCGATGCTTACGTTTCAGAGCGTCCTGAAGCTTTAACTGCAGAAGCCGCAAACTCTAAGTTCAAAATGGTTCAGTTAGAAAAAGGTTTTGAAACTGGAGAAGAAGACACAGCTATCGCAATCGGTCTTCGCAAAGATGACGAACGTATTAGCCAAATCAATGCTAGCATCGAAACCATTTCTAAGGATGAACAAGTTGCACTAATGGATCGTATGATTAAGGAGCAACCTGTTCAAGCTACAACTACTGAAGAAAATAGCAGTAGTTTCTTTGCTCAAGTTGCGAAAATCCTATCTGAGAACTGGCAACAACTCTTACGAGGAGCCGGCATCACTCTCTTAATTTCAATCATCGGTACTGTTGTCGGTCTAATCATCGGACTTGGTATCGGCGTGTTCCGTACTGCTCCACTATCAGAAACAAAATCTGTAGCATTCTTCCAAAAAGTAATTGGCTGGTTGCTAAATGTCTACATTGAAATTTTCCGTGGAACACCGATGATCGTTCAATCTATGGTTATTTACTATGGAACTGCCCAAGCATTCGGAATTAACTTGGATCGTACCCTTGCTGCTATCTTTATCGTATCTATCAACACTGGTGCCTACATGACAGAAATCGTTCGTGGTGGTATCCTGGCAGTTGATAAGGGACAATTTGAAGCTGCGACAGCTCTTGGTATGACCCACAATCAAACCATGCGCAAGGTGGTTCTACCTCAAGTCGTTCGCAATATTTTACCTGCAACTGGTAACGAGTTTGTTATTAACATCAAGGATACTTCCGTACTGAATGTTATCTCTGTTGTGGAACTTTACTTCTCAGGAAACACAGTAGCAACTCAAACATACCAATACTTCCAGACATTTACAATAATTGCAGTGATTTACTTTGTCCTCACCTTCACAGTAACTCGTATCTTACGCTTTATCGAACGTCGCATGGATATGGATACCTATACTACAGGTGCTAACCAAATGCAAACGGAGGATTTGAAATAATGAAGCAGCCAATCCTTGAAATCAAACACCTTAAAAAGTCCTATGGACAAAATGAGGTCCTAAAAGACATTTCCCTTACTATTCACAAAGGTGAGGTTATTTCTATCATCGGAAGTTCGGGTAGTGGAAAATCAACCTTCCTACGTTCGATTAACTTACTTGAAACCCCGACTGAGGGAGAAATCCTCTATCATGGTGAAAATGTACTTGAAAAAGGCTATAACCTTACTCATTATCGAGAAAAACTAGGTATGGTTTTCCAATCCTTTAACCTCTTTGAAAACCTCAACGTACTTGAAAATACTATCGTTGCACAAACAACTGTTCTCAAGCGCGAGTATGCAGAGGCAGAAAAAATTGCTAAAGAAAATCTTGAAAAAGTTGGTATGGGAGAGCGCTACTGGCAAGCAAAACCTAAACAACTTTCTGGCGGGCAAAAGCAGCGTGTTGCTATCGCTCGCGCCCTTTCTATGAATCCTGATGCCATCCTTTTTGATGAACCGACATCTGCTCTTGACCCTGAAATGGTTGGAGAAGTTCTTAAAATCATGCAAGATTTAGCTCAAGAAGGCTTGACCATGATCGTTGTAACTCACGAAATGGAGTTCGCCCGCGACGTTTCAAATCGTGTCATCTTTATGGATAAGGGTGTTATTGCTGAAGAAGGAAAGCCTGAAGATCTATTTACGAATCCTAAAGAAGAGCGTACAAGAGAGTTTCTACAACGCTATCTTGGGTAAGAAAAAGCTGCAAGAAAGCAGCTTTTTTTATTGTCCATAAAAATGAAAAGGCAGACTCTTTTTAAGAATCCGCCTGTATCCAAAGACTAATCTTCAAATTTTTCATGGTTTTTATCATAGAAATCAATTAATCCAAGGGCAGTTTCAAAGGAAATATTTTTCACTTTTGCACGTCCTTGAGCTAAAGCAATGATAGACATCTCACGCGCATTCGTTTCCTTAGAAATACGATACCCTGTAATTTTCTTGTCACGAACCCAGCTGACAACTGATTCTACTTTTTCGAAGTTAGATTTAGCCATATTTCTTCTCCTATTTTATTCTTTACAATTTTTTATTGTAAACGTTTTAATAGTGTTTGTCAATGAAAAGGCCTTCATCAATAAAATAAAAGCTTAAAATCCTAATTATTTCGCTTTTAAAGCTGATAATATATGGGTTCTTATATCTTCAACTCCATTAGGATTTGCTGGCAAGAATATTGTATTATTGCCTTGTTTGTCGGCGAAATTATTCAATGTGTCTAAGTACTGGTTGGTTAATAGGATTGACATGATTTGTTCTTCTGTTAATTCTACGTTTGCTCCTTTTAGCTCAATAATAGAATCAGCAAGTCCATCAACAATTGCTTTACGCTGTTCTGCAATCCCTACACCATGTAGGCGATCTTTTTCTGCCTCTGCTTCAGCCGCTGTAACAATCTTAATTTTATCTGCTTCAGCCAATTCTTGGGCCGCTACTCTCTTACGTTGAGCAGCATTAATTTCGTTCATAGACTGCTTAACTTCTGCATCCGGTTCTACTTTGGTAATGAGCGTCTTAACGATAATATACCCATACGTTGACATTTCTTCAGCTACTTGTTTTTGAACTTCTAATGCAATTTCATCTTTTTTCTCAAACAATTCATCCAAAGTTAACTTAGGAACAGACGAGCGTAATGCATCTTCAATATATGATTTAATCTGAGCTTCAGGTCTCATTAATTTATAGTAAGCATCTGTAACATTTAGCTCATTTACACGGTATTGAGTTGCGACATTCATGGTCACAAAAACGTTATCTTGGGTCTTGGTTTCAACCACGATCTCACTCTGTAAAAGGCGAAGCTGCACACGAGCAGCAATTTTGTCAATGCCAAATGGTGCCCGTAGATGAATACCACTATTACTTAACTTTTGATACTTACCAAATCGCTCGATAATTGCAACAGACTGTTGACGAACGACATAAACAGAGCTTACCAAAATAGCTCCTACAATAAGCATTAGAATTAATAGAACAAGTAAAACTTTTAAAACCATGGGAATCTCCCCCTTTCTTCACTTACATTATAGCACTCATAAATAGGTTAGGCAAATATTATGATAAAAATTTAGTAGTATATTACACAAGCATATTATATAGGGTTTCATTACCATTTAAATTAATATAAGCCGGGTCAAATTTTTCCATGCGACGAATCAAGCTGGCATAATCATGCTTATCTGACAAGGCAATACCGATTAAAACCGGCCCTGTACCCTTGCTAGCTCTCTTGATATATTCAAAACGAGTAATATCATCGTTAGGACCTAAGATATCATTTACAAATTCTCTAAGAGCACCAGGACGTTGTGGGAAATTGACGACAAAGTAGTGTTTAATCCCATCGTAAATCAAAGCACGCTCTTCCATCTCGGGCATCCGGTTGATATCATTATTTCCACCCGAAATAATACAACAAATGGTCTTACCCTTGATGTAGTCGGATAAAACTTCCAAGGCAGCAATGCTAGCAGCTCCTGCCGGCTCTGCTACAATTCCTTGTTTTGAGTAGAGGTCAATTAAGGTCTCAGAAATCAATCCTTCATCAACACCAATAAGGGTTTCAACATGTTTACGTGTCGCTTCATAGGTCAATTCCCCAACCTTTTGAACTGCAATCCCATCAGCGAACTTATCAATATCTTTTAACTTGACAGGACCACCTGCTTCAAAAGCAGCTTTCATAGAACGAGCGCCATTTGCTTCAACACCGATGACATCTATCTCTGGATTTGTTTCCTTTATATAGGTAGAAACTCCAGCAATTAAACCTCCCCCACCAACAGGTACTAGGACAGTATCGAAAACAATAGATTCCTTGCGTGCAACTTCTAAAATTTCATAGGCAACAGTACCTTGACCTGCTTGGACATTCGTATTATCAAAAGGATCTATAAAGGTACTATTTTCTGCTATTGTATATTCCTGCGCTGCTTTGGCTGAAGCATCAAAGGTATCGCCTACCAATTTAATGGTCACAAAGTCTCCCCCAAAGAATCGTACCTGCCCAATCTTTTGTTGAGGTGTTGTGATGGGCATAAAAATGGTTGCAGGAATTTTCATCTCATTACAGGTGTAGGCTACTCCTTGGGCATGATTCCCCGCCGATGCACAGACTACCCCACGCTCTCGCTCATCATTATTGAGTTGAGAAATAGCATAGTAGGCCCCACGGATCTTGAAAGAACGGACTCGTTGGGCATTTTCTTTTTTTAGATAAATCTTAGCACCGTATTTTTCTGATAGGTAATGATCATAGTCCAGCGGTGTCTCAGCAACCACACCATTCAAAACTTTATGGGCTTTCACCACATCTTTTGCTCTTAACATTTGATTTCTTTCTAATGAGTATTTTAAATGTGAAAGCGAGCTTGGTCCAACCAACTCGCCTTCTTGTTTACATATTAGTTATAGATTTTAAAGGCATCATCGTCATTTTTGCCGACAAATGGCATTGCTTTACGTAATTCAACACCAACTTTTTCAATCTCAAGGTCAGCTGCTTGTTCACGGTAGGCAGTTAATTTTGGACGACCAGCTTTATAGTCGTTTACGAAGTCATTTGCAAACTTACCATTTTGGATATCGGCAAGAACAGCCTTCATATTTTCTTTCACTTGGTCAGTGATTACACGTGGACCTGAAACATAGTCCCCATACTCGGCAGTGTTAGAAATTGATTGACGCATTTTCTTGAATCCACCTTCGTAAATCAAGTCAACGATTAGTTTCATTTCGTGAAGAACTTCGAAGTAAGCCAATTCTGGGGCATAACCAGCTTCAGTCAAGACTTCGAATCCTGCTTCCATCAAGGCAGTTAAACCACCACAAAGAACTGCTTGTTCACCAAACAAATCTTCTTCAGTTTCTTCTTTAAAGCTTGTTTCAAGAAGTCCAACGCGTGCTGAACCAACACCTTTAGCCCAGTCCATAGCAATATCTTTAGCATTTCCTGTTGCGTCTTGATAAACTGCATAGAGGGCTGGAACTCCAAAACCTTCTTCGAAAGTACGACGTACCAAGTGACCTGGTCCTTTAGGCGCACACATGAAGACGTCAACACTTTCTGGTGCTTTGATAAATTCAAAGTGGATGTTAAATCCATGTGCGAAACCAAGTGCATTCCCAGCTTCCAAGTTTGGAGCTACTTCTTCTGCATAAAGGTCTGCTTGGATTTCGTCTGGAGCCAAAATCATGATAACATCTGCCAATTTAGTAGCTTCAGCTACTGTGTAAGTATCAAATCCATCTTCTTTTGCTTTGTCAAAAGACTTACCTGGACGCACACCGATAATCACATCATGTCCTGTATCACGCAAATTCTGAGCGTGAGCATGACCTTGTGAGCCATATCCTATAACGGCGATTTTTTTACCGTCAAGTGCTGCTACTTTTACATCTTTTTCGTATTCCATTTGTACTGCCATTGTTTTCTCTCTTTTCTATATCTTTCTTTTTGTCACTTATGTCTTTACATACATAAATTTTATTTAATCACGAGTAAATCCTGTCGCACCCGTACGAGCAATATTTCTTATTCCATATGGCCGAATCACTCGCAACAAGGCTTCACTTTTTTCCGCATTGCCAGTCATTTGAATGGTAATGGAGCTTGGTGCAACATCAACTACTGTTGCACGGAAAGGTTGAATAATTGCCAAAATCTCTGCCCGTTTTTCTGCTGGTGCTGAAACCTTTACTAAGATAACTTCACGCTCTAAATGAGGATGGTCTGTGATGTCGCGAACACGAATCACATCAATTTGACGGTTGAGCTGTTTAATGATTTGCTCTACTTCATCATGAGAAGCTACATCAATAATAATGGTAATCCGTGAAACATTTGGATCCTCAGTCGCACCGACTGAAATACTCTCAATATTTACCTGACGGCGTGAAAGCACACCTGTGAAACGGTTGAGTACTCCTGAGCGGTTTTGGAGTCTAGCTGTTAACATTCTACGCATTAAACTTCACCCCCAACATCTCATGATTACTCTTACCAGCAGGAACCATCGGAAGAACGTGTTCCTTACGGGAAATATCGACTTCGATGAACATCGGCACATCTTCTAGAATAACCTCTAAATCCTTTTCAAGAGTTTCTGGATTATCAAACTTATAGTTTTTTATACCGTATGCTTGAGCCATTAACTGGAAATCAGGAAGTGTATCAAATACAGACTCCGAAGTTCTTCCTTCATAGAAAGATTCTTGCCACTGACGAACCATACCTAATGAGTGGTTATTAAGCATAATAACTTTAATTGGCACTCTATAGATATTCAAAATAGCTAACTCTTGGTTGGTCATCTGGAAGCCACCATCTCCCACAAAGAGTACTACTTCCTTATCTGGATTTGCAATCTTTGCTCCAATAGCTGCTGGTATTCCAAATCCCATGGTTCCTAAACCACCTGAAGTTACAAGCTGACGCTCATTTTGATAGGGATAATACTGAGCTGTCCACATTTGGTGTTGCCCAACGTCCGTTACGACAATGGCATCACCTTTGGTCAATTCACCAACTCGTTCAATAACTGCTTGCGGTTGAACGACACGTTCTTTTTTATCATAAGAACGAACACGGTTTTTATCCTTGGTTACTTTATCGATCCATTTTGTTGTGTCATTGTGAACAATAGGCTCTGCAAGGAGCATTTCTAAAGCTTTCTTTGCATCTCCAACCACTGGTATATCCGCACTAATTATCTTACCAATCTCTGCTGCATCAATATCAATATGGGCAACCTTAGCATTTTTTGCAAAAGTTTTTGGATTACCAGTTAAACGATCATCGAAACGGCATCCAATGCTAATCATGAAATCAGCCTCGGTCATTGCTATATTGGCTGCAAATGAACCATGCATTCCACCCATGCCTAAGAAAAGCGGGTGACTAGTGGCAATAGTTCCTTGTCCCAAAAGTGTTGTTACAACAGGAATTTGGTAACGTTCTGCAAATTCATTTAATTCTTTAGAAGCCTCAGCATAACTAATACCACCACCAGCGAGTAGAACTGGTTTTTTAGCTCTTGATAAGTGCTTCAATATTTTTTTAATCTGCATCTCATTCGGTTCAAGAGTTGGTTGGTAACTAGGAAGAACGACTTTAGGTGAATAGATAAAATCTGTTTCCAAAGCTGAGACATCTTTGGGAAGGTCAATAACAACTGGTCCCGGACGACCTGTAGTTGCAATATGAATGGCCTCCGCTACGATTCTTGGAATATCTGCAGTTTCACGTACTTGATAGTTGTACTTAGTGATTGGCATAGTAATACCAACGATATCTGCTTCTTGGAAGGCATCCTTACCAATACCAGGACGCGCTACCTGACCTGTAAAAACTAAGAGTGGAACGCTATCGCTCATGGCATCTGCAATACCTGTAATGGCATTAGTTGCTCCTGGTCCACTTGTGACGACCGCAACACCAAGCTTCCCTGTTGATTTAGCATATCCTTCAGCTTCATGAAGACAGCCTTGTTCATGACGGCCAAGAATATGACGAATACCTTTAAAATTGTATATAGCATCATATAGAGGTAACACTGCCCCGCCTGGATAACCAAAAATTGTATCAACCCCTAAGTCACGAAGTGTTTCTAAAACTAAATCCGATCCTGTCTTAGGAGTTTCTAAAGTGATTTTCTCCATTCTTCCCCTTTCTCTTCTCTTAAAATGACTTGTTTCTATGATACCATTTTTTCAAAAATTTTCAATAGAAAAGAAACAATTTTCTGAATTTTCTATATAGACGATTTTCAATATCAAATTAAATTAGTAAAATTTTATTATGACGACAAAAAAGGTTGAGGTAAATCTACCTTCAACCTTTTTGTTTTAAATTTTATACTTATTAAATTAAAGTGAGTTAACGTCAACCTTGATACCAACACCTTGTGTAGTTGTGATTGTCAAGCTTGTTACGTAAGTTCCTTTAGCAGTAGCTGGTTTAGCTTTTTGGATTGTTTCGTTGAATGCTTTGAAGTTTTCAACCAACTTATCAGCTTCAAATGAAACTTTACCGATGATAGCTTGTACGATACCTGCACGGTCTGCACGGTAAGTGATTTTACCACCTTTAGACTCTTCAACTGCTTTAGCAACATCCATTGTTACAGTACCAGTTTTAGGGTTTGGCATCAAGTTACGTGGTCCAAGGACACGTCCAAGGCGTCCAACAAGAGCCATCATGTCAGGTGTAGCGATAACTACGTCGAAGTCCAACCAACCGTCGTTGATTCTAGCAACAAGGTCGTCTTCACCAACGAAGTCTGCACCAGCAGCTTTAGCTTCTTCAGCTTTTGCACCACGTGCAAATACAAGAACGCGAGCTGTTTTACCAGTACCGTTTGGCAATACCATTGCTCCACGGATTTGTTGATCAGCTTTTTTAACGTCAATGTTCAAGTTGTATGCAACTTCTACAGTTGCGTCAAATTTTGCAAAGTTAGTTTCTTTTGCAAGAGCTACAGCTTCTTCTACGCTGTATGCTTTTGTGCTGTCGATTTTCTCAAGAGCAGCACGAAGTTGTTTGCTTTTTTTAGCCATTTTCTATTCTCCTTGTAAGTGGTTCAATCGATTTTCATCTCCCACGTCACTTCTCGAAATGATGAAGTCTTGCGGGTTATCTTGGGATGTTATTGATTAGTCAACAACGTTGAATCCCATAGAACGAGCAGTACCTTCGATCATACGCATTGCAGACTCAAGGTTTGCAGCGTTCAAATCTGGCATCTTAGTTTCTGCAATTTCTTGTACTTGCGCACGAGTAACTGAAGCAACTTTTGTTTTGTTAGGTGTACCTGATCCTTTTTCAACACCTGCAGCTTTTTTCAAAAGAACAGCAGCTGGTGGTGTCTTAGTGATGAAAGTAAATGATTTATCTTCGTAAACTGAGATAACAACTGGAATGATCATACCAGCTTGGTCAGCTGTACGAGCGTTGAACTCTTTTGTGAATCCCATGATGTTGATACCAGCTTGACCAAGAGCAGGTCCAACTGGTGGAGCTGGTGTAGCTTTACCAGCAGGGATTTGCAATTTTACAAGTTTTTCGACTTTTTTAGCCATTTTTAAATCCTCCTTTGTGGTTTTGGCGGTAATGTAAGATTTTTACCTCCCACAAGTATGTTTTACACATACCCTACTATTATACACTAATCTATCTCAAATGCAAGAGAAAAGTTCTATTTTTAGAGAATTTTTATTACTGAATTTTACTATCATTTCCTTCGTGAAAGAGTCCTGAACTACAAACAAAAAACCGCTCTGTTTTGAACGATTATAAGGGATACTAAATTTTGTAGGAGTCCAGCTTTAAGAGCAGGCTTGTCCCTTTCTCAGTACTTCCGCTCTCCACAAATCCAAGGGACTCAAAACATCGTCTGGAGGCATAATTGAAATCATAGATTTCCTGAACTTTTAATTCTTTCCATCCTCTTTGTCGAGCTAGATCAATCAAAGTCTTCAAAACCTTACATCCAAGTCCTTGATGCTGGTAAGTTGGATTGCCAATCACAATAGGAATATTCTCCAGAGATAAGGTGACATCCCCAATCGGAAGCCACTCTCCCTTTTCTCTATACTCAATCCAAAATAAATCCCCGTGTTTTTCTAAATAGGAGTACATAGCATTCAATTTTTTAACACTATAGGGGCTTCTGACTCCATCTACAAGTTCAACCAAGTCCACATCCTGATACCAAGTCAAAGCTACATCACGATGATCTGCTAAAAAATAAGGAACCAAGCGTAAAGAACTATCAATTTGAATGATTTGTTTCATTTTAACTTCCTTTTCAATAAGAGAGCCGCTGCTTGATTAAAACCATCACACCAGTTGTACCATTTTGCTTCATACTCATCTTGAGGTATGATACGATTTTTTAAATCCAGAACAGAGTATATCTTTCTTTCCTCGCAAACTTGCGCATAGAGATGATATAGTTCATTACCACCATCTTTATCCCACTCAGCAGAAATCGTATTTTGACCTGTCAACAAAGCTTGGTAAACTCTGTGATGCCCGTCTGTAATTAGCAAGCGATCTCCAAATGCAAGAACACTGATTGGATTAATACTTGGCTTTTCTACCGACTGATAAAGCATCTGGATATCTTGCAACTTCTTTTCTGATAAGTATAGTTGGGTCGGATGAAGATCTTTTATCTTGACTTCCATTTTTTCTCCTCAAGAAGAGTTAATAACTACTTTTGTTTGCCTGTGAAGCGCCATTGAAAGCGAAGTTTGTCATAAAATGGAAATTCAATGAATAGAATTCCAAGACCCAGACAGAGACTGGCAAGAACATCTGATGGGTAATGAACTCCCAGATAGACTCTGGAAATGATTACACTTACTAGGTAGATTCCCAGTGAAATCTGCAGGATAAGCTTTACAGTCCTATTTTTCACTCTTTGACCCACAATGATAATTAGAGAACCGATTAAGAGGGTTACTGCTAGCGAGTGACCACTAGGGAAAGAAAAGCCTTCTTCTTCGACCAAGTGTAAAATTTCAGGTCGGGGACGTTGATAGAGGTGTTTTAAGGACACAATTAAAATTCCAGCCAAACTAAGATTGCCAGCTACTAAAAGGCTTTCTGACTTCCACTTTTTCAGATAAAAAATAACAGTCAATAGAATTGTCCAAGAAATAACGACTGGTAAGTCAATCAGACGAGTAATCCCACGAAAGGCAGTTGTCAATATAGCTGGTAAATCTCCACGGATTGCTGTCTGGATAGACGAATCAAATGGTATCAATTGTTCTGGATAAAACTTAACGACATAACCTAGAATTACAAATAGTAAAAGGGCAAAAGAGCCCTTTGTTAAATATGTTTGTTTATCTTTCATAACGTTTTAAAGTTACCTTTAGGAAGACATAAATCAACCAAAATGCTAGTGCAAAGATAATACCCTCAATTAAGTTAAAAGGTAAAACCATTGTCAACAAATAGTTACTTAGTCCTAGTATTTTCTCAATATCAAAATTAGCAAATTTAGCATATAATGGGACAGCATAAACATAGTTAAGAACTAGCATAGCCAAGGTCAAACCAATCGTACCAGCAAGAGAAGCTAGAGCAAAACGAATTGGCGTCCGATCTTTTTTCCAAATCAAACCAAATGCAAGAACAAAAACTCCTATAGCCACGATATTCATCGGCAAACCGATATAGGTGCTGACTCCT
This sequence comes from Streptococcus timonensis, assembly GCF_900095845.1. Taxonomy (GTDB): domain Bacteria; phylum Bacillota; class Bacilli; order Lactobacillales; family Streptococcaceae; genus Streptococcus; species Streptococcus timonensis. The sequence goes on along the minus strand of NZ_FMIX01000004.1, from coordinate 161,346 downwards.
TGATTGTTTAGAATTAACTTAAGCAAGGAACGGAGTAAAATTATCACAAAAGCTGCAGGTAAATCGAGTACTATTAACCCTACCAAAACCGGTAAGATGCTGAACTCAATCCTCAAAAAGGACGCCGCAGGCAAGAGTGGAAAGTCAAAGTACATCAACACAAATGAAAGTGCTGATAAAATTGCAATGGTCGAAAGTCGACGTGTGTTTGTCATAACAGGTTCCTCCAATTTTCTATAAAATCAGAAGAAGTTGGAAAGTCCCACTCTATCTATCAACTCAACTATATCAAAAACAATCTATTGGTCAAAAACACCAAAAGAACTTCCTATATATTTAAGTGGAATAGATAAAATTATTCTTTCGTCTTCTCCCATCCAGACTATACTGTCGGTTGTGGAATCACACCACATCAGCTTGCGCTCGCGGACTTCTTTAACTAAGATATTTGAGATTAATCTAGGCGTTGCAGTCGAAGATAATACTAAAGTATATCGAGACAAGACAACGACGAGTAAGCCGAAATAGCTAATTAAAGTCACCGCCGGTCGGGAATTACACCCAGCCCTGAAGACCCTTCTATCATAACAAAAAACGCTTGCAAGTGCAAGCATTAAGTATTCGTTTTCATGATTATTTCAACTTGTCAGTCTCATAGATATGAACCAAGTCCAAACCAGCAAAATTCTGTTGACGTAGAGCTTCGTATACGATCATACAAACAGTATTCGAAACATTGAGACTGCGGACATGTTCATCATTCATAGGTATTCGAAGTGCCTTTTCTGGATGTTCTCGCATAAATTCCTCAGGCAAGCCTTTATCTTCTCTTCCAAAAAGGAAATAGTGGTTCCCTTCCATTGTAAAATCGGCATCCGAATAAACCTTTTCTGCAAACTTGGAAATCAGGTAAAGTTGACCATCCATCTTGTCCACAAAGTCAGCTAGATTCTCGTAAAAATAGATTTCAAGCTTGTCCCAATAATCCAGACCCGCACGCTTCATTTTGCGATCATCGATAGGAAAACCCATGGGCTTGATAATATGAAGGGGACTATTGGTTGCTGCACAGGTACGCGCAATATTTCCTGTATTTTGTGGAATCTGTGGTTCAAATAATACAATGTGGTTTGTCATAACTTGCTTCCTTTTATCATTGCAAAAAAATAGCCACACTGCCCGGAGTCAAGCTCAGCAAACAGCGTGGTTAAGGCATCGTTAACTTACCTCACAACAGGTTTGAAGTAAATCAGCGAAACTACTTTCTTAGTATAACACTTTCAGATTGATTGTCAATAGAAACGTCTTGAATTTTTCACTTTTTTCACAAGCATATTTGCATAGTCAGAAAACACTCTAACAATTATTAAAATCGTTATATTACAGAATACCATATCTTGAAAAACAATGAAAATTTATAGGAAATAAAGACTTTTATGATTTGACTTTTAAGATTAGGAAATGTCTCGGAATAGATAAAAATAGCGGTTCTTAAGTGCATTTTTTTATAAAAAAGAGTATGATAGAAACATATTGAAAAAGTAGGTTAAATAACTATGAAAATTATCCTTGTCGGAGGGGGAAAAGTTGGTTCAGCCCTCTGTAGCTCTTTAGTAGCAGACGACCATGATGTCGTCTTAATTGAGCAAAATGAAACAGTCCTTAATTACATGACAAGACGTTTTGATATTATTGGACTTGCAGGAAACGGAGCTGACTTCGCTATGCTAGAAGCAGCTAATGTCCAAGATTGTGATATTTTTATTGCTATGACCCAGTACGACGAAGTCAATATGGTTGCAGCTGTTCTTGCTAAAAAAATGGGTGCAAAAGAAACAATTGTCCGTGTACGTAATCCTGAATATTCCAATCCTTATTTTAAAGAAAAAAATATTCTTGGATTCTCCTTGATTGTTAATCCTGAATTACTGGCAGCTCGTGCTATTGCCAATATCATAGACTTCCCTAATGCTCTTTCAGTTGAACGCTTTGCTGGTGGCTTGGTCAGTCTAATGGAATTTATTGTCCGAAAAGATAGTAATATTTGCCAAATGTCTATGGTTGATTTCCGTAAAAAATTTGGCAATGTCATTATTTGTGCTATTGAACGTGATCACAAACTCATGATCCCAAGTGGTAACATGATTTTAGAAGACAAGGACCGAATCTTTGTTACAGGGGATCGGATTGACATGATGCTCTTCCATAACTACATCAAATCTAGAGTTGTTAAGAGCTTACTAATCGTAGGTGCTGGTAAAATTGCTTACTATCTCTTGAAAATCTTGAAAGACAGTCGTATCGAAACAAAAGTTATCGAAGTCAATTCTGAAAGAGCAACCTTTTTTAGTGAAAATTTCCCTAAACTATACATCGTTCAAGGAGACGGAACTACCAAGGATGTTCTCTTAGAAGAAAGCGCGCAACACTATGATGCTGTCGCTACTCTAACTGGGGTCGATGAGGAGAATATCATTACCTCAATGTTCTTAGATAGTATTGGAGTTCAAAAAAACATTACTAAAGTTAATAGAACTAGTCTTTTAGAAATTATTAATACCCCAGATTTTTCAAGTATCATCACGCCAAAGACAATTGCTGTTGATACAATCATGCACTTTATCCACGGGCGAGCTAATGCCCAATATTCTGACCTTCAAGCTATCCACCACCTCGCTAACGGTCAGGTAGAAACTATACAACTTCTTATCAAAGAAGAAAATAAAATGACAGGCAAGCCTTTATCAAATCTCAAATTTAAGAAAGATATCTTGATTGCTGCTATTATCCGAAATGGAAAAACCATCTTCCCAACGGGCGAAGACACTCTTGAAGTGGGAGATAAATTGGTTGTCATTACCTTACTATCAAATATCACTAAGATCTACGATCTGTTAGAGAGGTAAGCCATGAATAGAAGTATGATTCGCTTTCTTCTCGCAAAACTCCTCTTAATTGAAGCAGTTTTGCTGCTAGTTCCAGTGGCTATTGCTCTATACTACCAAGAATCAAACCAGGTCTTTATCGCCCTTTTTTCTACTATTGGTATTCTAACAGTACTGGGTGGAGCAGGGGTTATCATTAAACCAAAAGAGAAACACATTTACGCAAAAGAGGGAGTCTTAATCGTTTCCCTATGCTGGATTCTCTGGTCCTTCTTTGGTGCTTTACCCTTTGTATTTTCAGCTCAAATTCCGAACCTGATAGATGCATTCTTTGAAATCAGCTCTGGATTTACAACAACGGGAGCAACAATTTTAAACGATGTATCTGTCCTAAGTCGTTCTCTATTATTCTGGAGAAGCTTTACCCACCTCATTGGAGGAATGGGGGTACTTGTCTTTGCCTTAGCAATTATGGATAACGCTCAGAACAGTCATATGGAAGTCATGAGAGCTGAGGTTCCTGGACCTATTTTTGGAAAAGTAGTCTCTAAACTTAAGAACACCGCACAAATTTTATATGTACTTTATCTAGCTCTCTTTGTCCTCTTTATCATTCTTTATTACATGGCAGGAATGCCACTCTATGACAGTGTCGTTATTGCTATGGGGACTGCTGGTACTGGTGGTTTCACTGTTTATAATGATGGTATTGCTCACTATCAAAGTTCTTTAATTACCTATCTCACAAGTTTTGGGGTCTTAGTATTTGGCGTCAATTTCAACCTCTACTACTATCTTATGCTGCGTCGAGTAAAGGAATTCTTTTTCGATGAAGAGCTACGCGCATATTTCCTAATTGTTATCACTGCTACCGGTCTCATCACTTTAAACACACTCCATCTTTATCATAGCCTTGCAGATAGCTTTGAGATGGCTCTCTTTCAAGTTTCAAACATCATCACTACCACTGGTTTTGGTTATGGAAATACTACTAATTGGCCACTCTTCTCTCAATTTATCCTTCTCTTATTGATGGCTATTGGAGGCTCTGCCGGTTCAACAGCTGGTGGTCTTAAGATTATTCGAGGACTCATTATGGCAAAAATTGCTAAAAATCAGGTGTTATCAACTTTATCACCTCACCGTGTCCTCACTCTCCATGTAAATCAAGCGGTTATTGACAAGGATACCCAGCACAAGGTTCTCAAATATTTTGTGATTTATGTTATGATTCTAATCAGCTTGATCTTTATCATCAGCTTAGACAATAATAATCTGATGATTGTTACTAGTGCTGTATTTAGCTGTTTTAACAATATCGGACCTATCCTTGGCACAACAGCAAGTTTTTCAATCTTTAGCCCTTTCTCAAAGATTTTGCTTGCTTTCGCTATGATTGCTGGACGACTAGAGATTTATCCTATTTTACTGCTCTTCATGAGAAGAACTTGGTCTAAACGATAAGAAGAATGAAACTAAAATCCTCTCAAATTCGAGAGGATTTTAGTTTCATTCATTTTGTGGTATCAGATAGAACAATTCCTACAAATATGTTATAATAAAGTAAATTTTCAGGAGGAACTTTAATGAATTTTTTTAAAGATTTTCGTAAACGACTTGCATGGTTTGGTATTTTACTGGTAGCCATCGTTCTTTCACAGACTCCAATGGCACTTCTAGGTTTGCTAGCCCAAACTGAGATTCCTTCCATCTGGTCTGGAATCATTATTAGCCTTGTTTCTATATTTGTTTTAGCTATCTTTTTGTATGGCGCTCATAAAAGTAAGCTTTTAGTGATTAAGAAAAAACTCTTTAGTATCAACGATTTGCCTAGAATTGCCTTGAGTTACCTAGCTATCTTTGTTGGAAATCTCATAGGTGGCATCATGTTACAATTACTTAATCAAACAACGACTTCCAACCAACAAATTCTCAATAATCTCTTCTCCGAAAGCTCACTTATTGCTATGTTCTTTCTAGTCGTTTTAATTGCTCCGATTTGTGAAGAGATTATCTGTCGTGGCATTATCCCAACCAAACTCTTCCAAGGATATGAAAAAGTGGGCTATGTACTAGGGTGGCTACTCTTTCTCCTAGCTCACGTTCCTTCAAATTTCCCGTCATTTATAATCTACGGTTGGATGTCTGCTGTCCTAACTTGGACCGCATACACAACGCGTCGTTTAGAAATGTCTATCGCCATTCATATGGTCCTAAATAGTGTCAGCTTTATCTTGCTTACTCTAGTAGTATTATTATCGAGATATATCGGCATGTAAGCTAGGACAGGAAAAAACTTAAAACAATTACTTAAAAACCCATGAATATTACTATTCATGGGTTTTCTATCTCTTACAACGGAAAAGTCCACGAATCGATCCCATTCGTGGACTTTTTCTAGTGAAGTGTTTAGGTAAGCCGATTTTTACTCTACGACACGGAGTTTGGCAAATCGATTCCATTTGTAAAACTCAGTAAGTGAGGCAGTTAGGATAACCTTCCCATCGGACTGTTACGACGTAAAGTTTTACGAATCGATAATATTCGTAAAACTTTACTAGTAGAGCGCCTAGCCAAGTTCCATAGAAACATGGCGTTAGTTACTTAGATTGTTACACAACTACATAAATTTACTGAACTACGACACGGAGTTTGGCAAATCGATTATATTTGCCAAACGCAGTTAGTAAGGCAGTTAGCTAGTTCGCCGAATAGCGACTAGCGTCCAACAATTAGGAACTTTAGTTCCAATTGTTAGTACTGAGTTACATCTTTTCTTCCAACTCCACATCTGGATACTTGTCTGCAAACCAACGAAGGGCAAAGTCGTTTTCAAAGAGGAAGACAGGTTGGTCAAAGCGGTCCTTGGCCAAGATATTACGACTCGAAGACATGCGTTCGTCTAAATCTTCAGGTTTAATCCAACGAACTGTCTTTTTACCCATTGGAGTCATAACCACTTCAGCGTTATACTCACCTTCCATACGGTGTTTAAACACTTCAAACTGGAGTTGTCCAACAGCACCTAGCATATACTCGCCTGTTTGGTAATTCTTATAAAGCTGGACGGCTCCTTCTTGTACCAACTGTTCCATTCCCTTGTGGAAGGATTTTTGTTTCATGACGTTCTTAGGAGAAACCTTCATGAAAATCTCTGGAGTAAAGGTTGGCAGTGGCTCAAATTCAAACTTGTTTTTCCCAACAGTTAGCGTATCTCCAACCTGATAGGTACCAGTATCGTAAACTCCGATAATATCTCCAGCCACGGCATTAGTGACATTTTCACGACTTTCAGCCATAAACTGGGTGACGTTAGATAGCTTAGCTCCCTTACCAGTACGAGGGAGGTTAACACTCATACCACGCTCGAATTCACCCGATACGATCCGCACAAAGGCAATCCGGTCACGGTGACGAGGATCCATGTTGGCCTGAATCTTAAAGACAAATCCTGAGAAATCCTTATCATAAGGATCAACAATTTCTCCGTCTGTTTTCTTGTGTCCATGTGGTTCTGGAGCAAACTTGAGGAAGGTTTCTAAGAAAGTCTGCACCCCAAAATTAGTCAAGGCCGAGCCAAAGAAGACTGGTGTCAAATCACCTGCAAGAATGGCTTCCTCTGAGAATTCATTTCCTGCTTCATTCAAAAGCTCAATATCATCTTTAACTTGTTCGTAGAATGGGTTGCTGGCAAAGAGTTTATCGCCATCTTCTAGGCTGGCAAAACGTTCATCACCTTTATAGAGTTCCAAGCGTTGGTTATAGAGGTCGTAGAGCCCCTCAAAGGCTTTCCCCATCCCGATTGGCCAGTTCATTGGATAACTTGCAATACCCAAGACTTCTTCCAATTCTTGCAAGAGATCTAGTGGTTCACGACCGTCACGGTCCAACTTATTCATAAAGGTAAAGACTGGAATCCCACGGTGTTTGACAACTTCAAACAACTTTTTGGTTTGGGCCTCAATACCCTTGGCAGAGTCCACTACCATTACCGCAGCATCCACCGCCATCAAGGTACGATAGGTATCCTCTGAGAAATCCTCGTGCCCTGGAGTGTCTAGGATATTGACTCGTTTCCCATCGTAGTCAAACTGCATGACAGATGAGGTTACCGAAATCCCACGTTGTTTCTCAATATCCATCCAGTCAGATTTGGCAAAAGTCCCTGTTTTCTTTCCTTTTACAGTACCAGCCTCACGAATCTCTCCTCCAAAGTAGAGCAATTGCTCAGTAATGGTTGTTTTCCCAGCGTCCGGGTGGGAGATGATGGCAAAGGTACGGCGTTTTTTAATTTCTTCTTGAATAGTCATATTTCTCTTTCTTTCTACTTTTTTATTAATTCAATTTATAATCACTCTTTATTACATCGGACCCTAACATTCCTTTCAACACTCCATTATATCGGATTTTAGAGAGTTTTTCAATCGCTTATAAAAGAAAAGCAGGTCAAGATACTAGACCTGCTCATAAGATTCTTTTATTCAATATTAATTTTGTATCGCTAGTTACAATCTCTTCAAAATTTAATTTTTTCTAGAGCAATTTTCTTTTGCCAACGTTTCTTAAACAAGATATCAAAGAGCACTAGGGCTGCAGATAGAATGATTGAAACCAGAAGATACTTTATCCATATAGGGGCATCTGGAATAAACGGCGTCGTATTCAAGAGTCCGTAATTCCCACCTGTCACTTGATTGACTCCAACTAGGAAAAGGTTGAGAATAAAAGTGTAGGCGATAATTCGATACTTTTTCAGCAAGGTCTTATCGTAGTGATTCATGAGATAGACCAGGGAATTGACCAAGAGGGCATAATGGCCAATCAGGAAAGAAAAACTGGTAATATGCGGAAAATCATAGGGGGCAAAAACAGGGTAGCCCAAGGCAAATACTGCTCCACTGGCTCCCAAAAGGGCAAAATACTGCTTAATTTTCCACTTATTTGGCAGGAAAAAAACAGCAAACATGGCCAGACGACAATGGTAAAGGGGCAGACTGTTTGAAAATGGAATGCTAAAACCTATATACCAGGTATAAAGAGCTAGCAGTTGAGCCATTTGTATCCACTTAAACAATCCAACAAATTTAGGATTTTTGTAGTAAGTAAGAGAAGCATAAATAGACAAGGCAAGAAGGCCTATCATAACTCCATACCAAAAAATCGGAATAGGCGGTGGCGTCGTTTGGGTTCTTGTAATAAAATGATGCATAAAGTCTCCTTATGGTAACAAATTCAAGTTTTAATCTGCCTGTTTGTATGTTTACATTTAACAAGTTGATTGATAAGGACGAGAGTAACTGTCATCAAACTGGTCACTATCAAATAGTTAAGCAAACTACCATGATTCCCAATCACAGGAGGCTTACTCATAAAGCCATAATTCCCTCCTGTCAAGAGGTTGGCAAGAAAGATAATGGCATTGACCCCAAAGGTCATCTGGCAAATTTTCCAAATATCCCCTTTTTTAATCTCATAATATCTGACAAGATAAATCAAGCAGTTGGCTAAGAGGGCCCAGTGCCCGAAAACATTGTTTAAAGACGAAACATGTGGGAAAGGATAGGGATAGAAAACCGGATAAATCAGAGCCATGATGGAACCAAAGACTCCTACTAAGGCAAAGTATTGTTTAAAAAAAGTCTTATTTGGGGCAAAAAGGATAATCCACATTGCCATACGACTGTGGTAAAAAGGGAGAGCCTCAGAAAGAGGCAGGCGTGCTGATATATACCATGCGTTGATAATCAGCAGTTGAATCAATTGTCCCCAATACCAAAAATTTTGGTAACCTTTGTAGCGTGCATATCTAATCGATAGATAAGTCACGACCACTAAAGATGTTGGCAAGAGAAAGTACCAAGGTCCCAAGTGAGGAGGAACTGTTGGTTTACTTGTAAAAAATAATTCCCAAATCGTCATGTGTCATCCTTAACTTCCTATAATTACTAAAAAATCCGTCTTTTTTGAATAACTAAATCCAATACTATTGTCTCTTCCAATTTCAACCATTATATCGAATTAAAAAGGGTTTGGCAATTTCTATTTCTTTTTAGCCTGACTTGTCTTATTTAGGGGAAAATATGGTAAAATAGAACAGATAAAGAATCATCATTTCACGAAAGGATATCCGATGAAAATTACGCAAGAAGAGGTAACTCACGTTGCCAATCTTTCAAAATTAAATTTCTCAAAAGAAGACACTGCTGCATTTGCGACAACACTCTCAAAAATTGTTGATATGGTCGAATTGCTCAGTGAAGTCGATACAACTGGTGTCGCACCAACTACAACTATGGCTGACCGTAAAACTGTTCTCCGACCTGATGTAGCCGAAGAAGGAACAGACCGTGATCGCTTATTTAAAAATGTACCCGAAAAAGATAACTACTATATCAAGGTGCCAGCTATCCTAGATGATGGAGGAGATGCCTAATGACTTTTAACAATAAAACTATTGAAGAGTTGCACAATCTCCTTGTCTCTAAGGAAATTTCTGCAACAGAACTAACACAAGCAACTCTTGAAGATATCAAATCTCGTGAGACAGCTATCAATGCTTTCGTCACTATCGCTGAGGCCCAAGCTCTTGCTCAAGCTAAAGCTATTGATGAAGCTGGTATTGATGCTGACAATGTCCTTTCAGGAATTCCGCTCGCAGTTAAGGACAACATTTCTACAGATGGTCTCTTAACAACAGCAGCATCAAAAATGCTCTATAACTACGAGCCTATCTTTGATGCCACAGCTGTTGCCAATGCAAAATCTAAGGGCATGATCGTTGTTGGGAAAACTAACATGGACGAATTTGCCATGGGTGGATCAGGTGAGACTTCTTACTACGGTGCAACCAAAAATGCTTGGGACCACAGCAAGGTTCCTGGTGGATCATCAAGTGGTTCTGCAGCAGCTGTATCTTCAGGGCAAGTCCGTTTATCACTTGGTTCTGATACTGGTGGTTCTATCCGCCAACCTGCTGCCTTTAACGGGATTGTTGGTCTCAAGCCAACCTACGGAACAGTTTCACGTTTCGGTCTCATTGCTTTTGGTAGCTCATTAGACCAAATTGGTCCTTTTGCACCAACTGTTAAGGAAAATGCCCTCTTGCTCAATGCTATTGCTAGCGAAGATGCCAAAGACTCTACTTCTGCTCCAGTCCGCATTGCTGACTTTACTTCAAAAATCGGTCAAGACATCAAGGGCATGAAAATCGCTTTGCCTAAGGAATACCTGGGTGAAGGGATTGATCCAGAGGTTAAGGAAACTATTCTGAGTGCTGCTAAGCACTTTGAAAAACTTGGTGCTATCGTTGAAGAAGTTAGCCTTCCTCACTCTAAATACGGAGTTGCCGTTTACTACATCATCGCTTCTTCAGAAGCTTCATCAAACTTGCAACGTTTTGATGGTATTCGTTACGGCTACCGCGCAGAGGATGCGACTAATCTTGATGAAATCTATGTAAACAGCCGTAGCCAAGGTTTCGGTGAAGAGGTGAAACGCCGTATCATGCTAGGTACTTTCAGCCTTTCATCGGGTTACTACGATGCATACTACAAGAAGGCTGGACAAGTCCGTACCCTCATCATCCAAGATTTCGATAACGTCTTTGCGGATTATGACTTGATTTTGGGACCAACTGCTCCTAGCGTTGCCTACGACTTGGATTCGCTCAACCATGATCCAGTTGCTATGTACTTGGCTGACCTCTTGACCATCCCAGTTAACTTAGCTGGTCTCCCAGGTATTTCTATTCCTGCTGGATTTGTTCAAGGTCTACCAGTAGGACTCCAATTGATTGGTCCTAAGTATTCAGAAGAAACTATCTACCAAGCTGCTGCTGCTTTTGAAGCAACAACAGACTACCACAAACAACAACCCGTGATTTTTGGAGGTGATAACTAATGAACTTTGAAACAGTCATTGGACTTGAAGTCCACGTAGAGCTTAACACCAATTCAAAAATCTTCTCACCTACTTCTGCCCACTTTGGAAACGACCAAAATGCCAACACTAACGTGATTGACTGGTCTTTCCCAGGTGTACTACCAGTTCTCAATAAAGGTGTTGTCGATGCTGGTATCAAGGCTGCACTCGCTCTTAACATGGACATCCATAAGAAGATGCACTTTGACCGCAAGAACTACTTCTACCCTGATAATCCTAAAGCCTACCAAATTTCTCAGTTTGATGAACCAATCGGTTACAACGGCTGGATTGAAGTGGAACTAGAAGATGGTACGACTAAGAGAATCGGTATCGAACGTGCTCACCTAGAAGAAGATGCAGGTAAAAACACGCATGGTACAGATGGTTACTCTTATGTTGACCTCAACCGCCAAGGGGTGCCTTTGATTGAAATCGTATCTGAAGCAGACATGCGTTCACCAGAAGAAGCTTATGCTTATCTAACAGCCCTCAAGGAGGTTATCCAATACGCTGGCATTTCTGATGTTAAGATGGAAGAAGGTTCTATGCGTGTGGATGCCAACATCTCGCTTCGTCCTTATGGTCAAGAGAAATTCGGTACCAAGACTGAGTTGAAAAACCTCAATTCCTTCTCAAACGTGCGTAAGGGTCTTGAATACGAAGTCCAACGTCAGGCTGAAATCCTTCGCTCAGGTGGTCAAATCCGCCAAGAAACGCGCCGTTATGACGAAGCTAATAAAGCTACTATTCTCATGCGTGTTAAGGAAGGAGCTGCAGACTACCGCTACTTCCCAGAACCAGACCTACCCCTCTTTGAAATCTCTGATGAGTGGATCGAAGAAATGCGTACGGAGTTGCCAGAGTTTCCAAAAGAGCGCCGTGCACGCTATGTCTCTCAACTCGGATTATCAGACTACGATGCTAGCCAGTTGACTGCCAACAAAGTCACTTCTGACTTCTTTGAGAAAGCAGTTTCCCTTGGTGGCGATGCTAAGCAAGTCTCTAACTGGCTCCAAGGTGAAGTCGCTCAATTCTTGAACGCCGAAGGTAAGACACTGGAACAAATCGAGTTGACACCAGAAAACTTGGTTGAAATGATCGCTATCATCGAAGACGGCACTATTTCATCTAAGATTGCCAAGAAAGTCTTTGTCCACCTTGCTAAAAATGGTGGAGGTGCTCGTGAATACGTTGAAAAAGCCGGTTTAGTTCAAATTTCAGACCCAGATATCTTGATTCCAATTATCCATCAAGTTTTTGCCGATAACGAAGCCGCTGTTGCCGACTTCAAGTCAGGCAAACGTAACGCTGACAAGGCCTTCACAGGATTCCTCATGAAAGCAACCAAAGGCCAAGCCAACCCACAAGTAGCTCTTAAACTACTTGCCCAAGAATTGGCTAAGTTGAAAGAGAACGAGTAAATATACTTTCGTTAATAGCCTTTTCTACTAAAAATAGAATAAGGAGAATAAATGAACAAATTTTTACGAGTACTATTTATCTTAGTTATTGTCGCAATGTTGGGTGCTTCCATTCTACAAATCTTTTTCCCATCATATATGGGAGAGCATTCTGGTTACGGAATTTCTGCAGGATGGCAAAGAGAAATTGGAATTTGGAATCTAGCCGTCTTAATTATTATTCTTGCCGTTAATATTAAGTACGATTGGTTTTACCTGAGAATTGCCCTTCTTGCCCTCATTATTGGTGGTATCGGAATAGGAACAAATCATTTGCTAAATTTTATTGAATATCATTCTCCTGTTAATGCGATTGGTGCTATCGAGAATTATTTACTCGTGTTGGGTTGGATTATAGGGTGGTTTATTGAAAATAAAACTATAAAACTATAAAACTCCTTATAGACATAAAATTTAGCAAAAACTATTTTTGTACTCACATAGTTAGGAGACATATGAAAAAGTTATATACTCTTATCGCTGCTTGCTTGCTTCTTCTCTTTGTGACACCCCTACAATCCATCGATGCAGGTGTCGGCCATTCTCGAAGTGGTAGCTCTAGTCGCAGTAGCTCACGAAGTAGTAGCAGTTCTCGAAGTAGTAGCTCTAGCCGAAGTCGTTCAAGTGGTAGTTCTTCTTCCAGAAGCAGCTATCGTTCTGGCGGTAGTTACTCGAATTTGGGGGATTCTTTAAGCACTGGCATGAACATTCTGATTATGTTTGGTGTCGGAGGTTTCATACTCTTCATGCTTATCAAATATCTGAATGACCAGAATTCATCATCTGGTAAATCTTATGGAAGTTCGACTAACTACCAACCACAACCAACTATCCATCGTCGAGTTGAAAATAATAGCCAAGCCATTGATCGACTTAGATACTATGATCCAAACTTTGATGCCTCTGCTTTCACTTCATGGGCTAAAGAAGTTTATATCCAGTTGCAGGCTGCTTGGACTAAAAAGGATTGGAACTTGGTGCGTTCTCTTGAAAGTGTTAGTCTCTATACTCAACACAGTGCTCAACTGGAAGACTATATCCAATCTCAAAAAACGAATGTTTTGGAACGCGTTTACGTTGAAAATGTTCGAATCAAAGATTTCAATAGTAATCCAGATGGAAACGATACTTTAGTCATCGTTTTATCATCTACCTTGAGAGACTATGTCATCGAAGACAAGACTCGTAAGGTTATTGAGGGAGACCCTCAAAAAGATCTATTTACAGTTTATCAAATGAACTTCATCCGCAAACATGGCAGTCAAACTGAAAGCTCTGTCCAAGATGAAGCCGTTAGCGACCGCTGTCCAAACTGTGGCGCACCACTGAAAATATCAGCTATCAGCAAATGTGACTATTGCGGGTCTGATATCACCCGTAGTCCTAACCAATGGGTTCTTGATACCTATGAAGTTGTGGATGAAGACGAACTTTATAATTAGGAGGAAATTATGGGATTTATTCGTATGGCCAAAGAGCAGATTAAGGGAGTTGTTGATGTTGCCAAATCTGCTGGTATTAATAGTTTTAATGACAGTAAATTTAAGGAAGCCGTTGTACTTCCCGAACACGTATCATCAGAAGCATTAGCTGTTAAAGGAATTCTTCTTACAAAAGACCCTGACGGAGTTTCTAGACAAGGTAATCAACATACAGGACTTTTAACAGATGGTTCTGTCGTAATTGTGCCACAAGGTTATGTTGCTATCCTTGTAAATAACGGTACTTTCCTTGGTGATGTCTTAGAAGCTGGTAGCCATGAATGGCGCTCTGGAGACAACGCTTGGCTTCTAGAAAAAGGTGGAATAAGAGGAACTTGGGAAAACTTCAAGCACCGCTTTTCATTTGCTGGTCAAGTCGTTACTCAACAAGAAATCATCTTTGTCCGTGTCCAACCAATCGCAGGGAATAAATTTGGCACTCAAAATGCTGTAGAATACTTCAGTGAACGTTACCAACAATTGCTCAATATCCGTTTCTATGGTTTGTTCGACATCAAGATTTCTGACCCAGTACTTTTCTACGTTAGCTCTATCAGTCAACAAATTGACGAACATAAACCATTTACACTCCAAGATATTGCTCAAGGAACTCTTAGACAAAATATTTCCCCTAAAATTGCAATCGCAATTGCCAAATTCACAAATGAGTACCGTGTTGATATCTATAGCCTAAATGCTAATCAAGATACTTTTAATGAAATCGCTAAACAAGAAGTCAACAAGGTATGGACTAGTCTTTACGGTATTGAAGCAACCAATATCCTTCTTGAAGACTTGAGTTACGATCAAGAAAGTCTTGAAATTGTTCGCAAGCTTGACAGCGAACTAGTTGCCATGAAATACAACACGATTGAGATTGAAGAACGTCGTGCTCGTAACGAAGCTCTCATCGCTGCTGCTAATAATGAAGGTAATGGCAATGGAATGAACATGATTATGGGGATGAACCTAGGACAAACACTTGGCGGTCAAATTAACCAGCAAGCTCAACCTTTGAACCCAAATCAAAGCTATACCCCAGTACAACCTGCTGATCCAAACCAAGCTTTGACTTCAGGACAAACTGCAAATCCTGAGCAAGTGTCTAGCCCAGTACAATCTGCAAATCCTGAACAAGCTACTAATCCAACAGTCACAAGTCCAGCAGAAGAGACAACTAATCCTGAACCAACGACTAATTCAGAACAAACTGCAAGTAAAAACTTTTACATCGAAGTAGATGGAAAATATGTTTTAGTAACTAGAAATGAAAATGGGGATATTGTACCCGTCAACTAGTTCATCTTCTCTGATATTTGAGAATTTTAGGCTATTATGATACAATAAAGAGTAAACTATTTATAAAAGAGGTATAAACATGATTGAAGCAAGTAAACTAAAGGCTGGTATGACCTTTGAAACAGCTGACGGAAAATTAATTCGCGTTTTGGAAGCTAGTCACCACAAACCAGGTAAAGGAAATACGATTATGCGTATGAAATTGCGTGATGTCCGCACTGGTTCTACTTTTGAAACAAGCTACCGTCCAGAGGAAAAATTTGAACAAGCGATCATCGAAACTGTACCAGCACAATACTTGTACAAAATGGATGAAACAGCTTACTTTATGAATACTGAAACTTACGACCAGTATGAAATTCCTGTTGCTAATGTTGAAAACGAATTGCTTTATATCCTTGAAAACTCTGATGTTAAAATCCAATTCTACGGAACTGAAGTAATCGGTGTAACAGTACCTACAACTGTTGAATTGACAGTTGCTGAGACTCAACCATCTATTAAAGGTGCTACTGTTACAGGTTCTGGTAAACCAGCAACTATGGAAACTGGTCTTGTCGTCAACGTTCCTGACTTTATCGAAGCAGGACAAAAACTTGTGATTAACACTGCCGAAGGAACTTACGTTTCTCGCGCTTAATCTCTAGAAAGAGGTCATTCTATGGGAATTGAAGAACAATTTGGCGAAATCGTTATCGCCCCACGTGTACTTGAAAAAATCATTGCTATTGCTACTGCTAAAGTAGAAGGAGTCCACTCTTTCTCAAATAAATCAGTATCTGATACTATTTCAAAACTCTCACTTGGTCGCGGTGTATATCTAAAAGAATCTGACGAAGAATTGACAGCTGATATCTATCTATACCTTGAGTATGGTGTTAAGGTACCTAAGGTAGCAATGGCTATCCAAAAAGCCGTTAAGGATGCAGTTCGTAATATGGCAGATGTCGAAATCTCTGCTGTCAACATTCACGTTGCTGGTATTGTGCCTGATAAAACTCCAAAACCAGAATTAAAAGATTTGTTTGATGAGGACTTCCTCAATGACTAGTCCATTATTAGAATCTAGACGCGAACTACGTAAATGTGCTTTCCAAGCACTTATGAGTCTTGAATTTGGTTCTGATTTAGAGACAGCTTGTCGCTTTGCCTACACTCATGATCGTGAAGACGAAGAGGTAAAACTCCCTAGCTTTCTTACAGATCTAGTATCGGGTGTTCAAGCTCAAAAAGAGGATTTAGATAAACAAATTACTCAGCATTTGAAAACAGGTTGGACAATTGATCGTTTAACCTTGGTTGAAAAAAGTATTCTACGTTTAGGAGTTTTTGAAATCACTTCCTTTGATACTCCTCAACTCGTAGCTGTTAATGAGGCTATTGAGCTTGCTAAGAGCTTTTCAGATCAAAAATCTGCCCGTTTTATCAACGGACTCCTTAGTCAATTTGTAACAGAAAAAAATTAAATACAAGAAAAAGTGTTTGACGAATGTCAAACACTTTTTCTTTGCTTCACTCTATCTAAAAAAACGATCATAGATTAAATTAGAAAGCAACAACCAGATGAAATCTGCATGAATGAGAAAGTTAATAAAAATATGGCACAGGATTGTGATTTTTAGATTCTTTGTCCAACGGTAGACTAAAGCAAAGAAAAGACCGAAAAAACAATAAATCATCAAACTGATGGGGTCGCGATGGGACAATACCAAATGACTGAGCCCAAATATAAGAGCTGATAAGATGACATCCAAGTAGTATTTGGACTTAGGGAAAAAGGTATTCATAAAATAGCCTCTATGAACAATCTCCTCCAATATAGGCCCCAAAATGACAACTGAGATAAAAGAGAAGCAAGTCGTTAAAATAGTAGATTGCTCACTGAAGGATAGGACTGAAAGAAGGTCTTCAAAGATATAGTTGTTATTAATGAAGCGACTAAATTGTAAGTAAAAAGCACTTAACAACTGACGGACAAAATAAGCAGCCACTAAACTAACTAAAAGGTAAAAGAATCTGGATTTCTTCGAGCCCTTTTTCTCAAAAATATAGAGCATTTTTTTCCTTTTAAGCCAATAGATAACTAGTACTAAAAGAGCTAATTGCTCTACTGCTACAATAATAGAATAGCCATCCATACCCCAGACAAATAGCTTAGCCAGATAGAGACTACTGTAGTCTAGTAGATAAATTGATAGAAATACCAGTAATGTATAGATTCCCAAATAGCCTAGTTTTTTCATACTTACTCCTAAAAATCTTAGTTGACTGATTTCAATAGTATACATATTTTTTTGATTATTTTAGCAATTATTTCTTCAACAGTCAATTGTTAATCCTGAAATGTATTTTATAGAAGCCAAAAAGCTAGAGCTATTTTCTAGTTCTAGCTTTCTTTTTAATATTTTCTAAAACGTTGGTATCGTTCTTCCAATAACTTCTCTAAAGACATAGATTTTAGTCGCTCTACTTCTAGCTCTAGTTCATTTTTTACATGAGCTAACAAGTCTTTACTAGAGAGAGCACTTTCTGAAATAACCTTATCTACAACTTCCATCTCTAGAAGTTCATGAGAGGTTATCTTCATCAGTTCTGCTGCCTCCATGGCACGGCTTCCATCCTTCCAAAGGATAGAGGCAAAGCCTTCGGGACTAAGAACTGCATAGATAGAATTTTCTAGCATCCAAACACGGTCAGCTACTGCAAGTGCAAGAGCTCCACCAGATCCACCTTCACCGATTATAATTGCGATGATAGGAACCTTGAGATCACTCATTTCCATGAGATTACGAGCAATCGCTTCTCCTTGTCCACGTTCTTCTGCTCCTACTCCAGGATAGGCACCCGCAGTATTGATAAATGTCACAATTGGACGACCAAATTTTTCCGCTTGCTTCATTAAACGTAAGGCCTTGCGATAACCTTCAGGATGAGGTTGTCCAAAATTACGGTTGAGATTATCCTGTAAACTTTTACCTTTTTGAATACCAACAACAGTTACTGCTTGATGACCTAACCAACCGATTCCACCGATAACAGCACCATCGTCTCTAAAAGAGCGATCCCCATGTAATTCAATAAAGTCATCGAAGATTCCCACTGCAAAATCCAGAGCAGTTAATCTACTTTGTTCACGTGCTTTTCTGACAATTTTTGCAATCTTCATCTGTGATTCCTCCCATGTAGTCTCACTAATCGAGAGATCATATCTGGTAGTTCTCTTCGTCTAACAATCGCATCCACAAAACCATGTTCCAGGAGAAATTCTGCCTTCTGGAAATCCTCTGGCAAATCTTCTCTCACCGTGTTTTCAATAACTCGGCGACCAGCAAAACCAACTAAACTTTGAGGTTCTGCTAAGATGATATCTCCCTCCATGGCAAAAGAAGCCGTTACACCTCCTGTTGTAGGATCTGTAAGAATGGTCAGATAAAAGAGACCTGCCATAGAATGACGTTTCACAGCAGCTGACACCTTGGCCATCTGCATTAAGCTCATAATACCTTCTTGCATACGAGCTCCACCAGATGCTGTAAAAAGAACGACAGGTAATCCTTCAAGAGTTGCAAATTCAAACAAACGAGTGATTTTTTCACCAACAACTGTTCCCATAGATGCCATAATAAAGTTGGAATCCATAATTCCCAGTGCTACCTTTTCTCCCTTGATTAGAGCTGTTCCTGTTATAACAGCCTCATCTAAACCTGTTTCCTGACGAATTTGGGCTAATTTTTTACGATAATCAGGGAATTTCAAAGGATCTTTAGTTTCAATTCCAGTAAACATCTCTACAAAACTATTGGGTTCAACTGTTAAATCCAACCGTTCTTGAGCAGAAATACGGAAAGTATAGTTGCAGTGGGGACAGATACGCTCACTTCCTAAATCTTTTTGATAGATAGTGTGTTTACAAGCTGGACACTTAGAAAACAGTTCATCTGGCACTACTGGTTTAGCTTGCTTTTTTTGCGTACGATTAGGTGTAATTCGAATATATTTATCTTTTTTACTAAATAGAGCCATACATCCCCCTTTTCAGTCTCATACTCTAGAATACTTATTTTTTAGCTTGATAATTTGGTAAGAAGGTTTCCATCAAGAAGGAGGTATCATAATCTCCTGCAATTACACGACTATCTGAAATCAAATCCAATTGAAAATTAGTATTAGTCTCCACACCTTCAATTTCAAGCTCACATAGAGCACGTTGCATTTTCATAAGTGCATCAAAACGATTTTCACCATGAACAATGACTTTAGCAATCATACTATCATAGTAAGGTGGAATAGTATAACCTGGATAAACTGCCGAATCTACTCTCAAACCTACACCACCACTAGGAAGATAAAGATTTTTTATCTTACCTGGACTAGGTGCAAAATTAAAAGCTGGATTTTCTGCATTGATTCGACACTCGATAGCATGTCCTCTTAGAACAACATCTTCTTGCTTTAACGTCAAGGGATGACCAGCCGCGATACGAATTTGTTCCTTAACTATATCGACGTTTGAAACAAATTCTGTGACAGGATGTTCTACTTGGATACGAGTATTCATCTCCATAAAGTAGAATTTACCAGTTGCTTCATCTAGTAAGAATTCAATGGTACCAGCATTTTCATAACCAACAGATTCCGCCGCACGGACTGCTGCAGCACCTATTTCATTACGGAGTGTCTTACCAATCGCAATAGAAGGGCTTTCTTCTAAAACCTTTTGGTTATTCCGCTGAAGCGAACAATCACGCTCACCTAGGTGAATAACATGTCCCATTTGATCAGCAAGAATCTGTACTTCAATATGGCGGGCAGGATAAATCACGCGCTCTAGGTACATAGCACCATTACCAAAGTTTGCTTTGGCTTCACTAGAGGCTGTTTCAAAGGCTGATACGAGATCGTCTGCCTTTTCAACCTTACGAATTCCTTTACCACCACCTCCAGCTGAAGCTTTCAGCATGACAGGATAACCAATTTTTTCTGCAATAGCCAAGGCATCTTCTGCAGTATGGACTTCTCCATCTGAACCAGGAATGACGGGTACCTTAGCCTTAATCATTTGAGCACGGGCATTAATTTTATCCCCCATGACATCCATTACACGAGCTGAAGGACCAATAAATTTGATACCGACTTCTTCACACATAGTTGCAAATTTGGAATTTTCACTTAAAAAACCAAATCCAGGGTGAATAGCTTCTGCCTCAGTTAAAACTGCAGCAGATAAAATAGCATTAATATTTAGATAAGACTCTGTTGCCTTACCAGGGCCGATACAGATTGCCTCATCAGCCAAAAGTGTGTGCAGAGCTTCTTTATCAGCAGTCGAATAAACAGCAACTGTTGCAATTCCCAGCTCTCTTGCCGCTCGAATAATTCGAACTGCGATTTCTCCACGATTAGCAATTAAAATCTTTCGAAACATGGATAACCTCCTAGTTTCCAATTGCAAAGGTTAGGGTTCCACTTGCTGCTAGCTTACCATCCACTTCTGCCTTCGCTTCTACTACGGCGATTGTACCACGACGTTTGACAAATGTAGCGGTCATGACTAATTGATCACCAGGTACAACTTGCTTCTTAAATTTGACCTTGTCCATACCCGCATAGAAGACGAGTTTCCCTTTGTTCTCAGGTTTTGATAGTTCTAAAACACCTGCTGTTTGTGCCAAGGCTTCCATGATCAGTACCCCTGGCATTACAGGGTAAGCTGGGAAGTGTCCGTTGAAGAAAGGCTCATTGATGCTCACATTCTTGATAGCAACAATGGTGTCTTCACTGACTTCTAAAACACGATCCACTAAGAGCATGGGATATCGGTGTGGCAAAGCTTCTTTTATTCCTTGAATATCAATCATTTGATACGTACCAAGCCTTTCCCGAATTCTACCATTTCTTCATTTGTAACAAGAATCTCAGTTACAATTCCATCCTTAGGTGCTGGAATTTCATTCATGACCTTCATGGCTTCAATGATTACTAATGTTTGGCCTTTTTTAACAGTATCTCCAACACTCACAAAATATGGTTTATCTGGTCCAGCAGCCAAGTAAGCTACCCCAACAAGGGGACTCTCTACAAGATCACCTTCAGCTTCTTGATACTCAACTGTTGATTCTATTTGAGTTTCTTCTGCTATTGGTGTTGAATTAGTAGCAACAGATTCTATTGATTGTTCTTTGGCAATCGCTTCAATCGGCTGATGGGAATGAACTGTTTGAACTGGCTGCGCAAATTCTGAAACAATTCTTGTTTCATTTTTGCTAAACATCAATTCCTCAGCCCCATTTTTATAAGATAATTCTCTCAGACTTGATTGATTAAACTGCGCCATCAAATCTTTGATTTCGTTTAAATTCATCTTTACTTATTCTCCCAACGTTTGAATGCAAGGACTGCATTGTGTCCACCAAATCCAAAAGTATTTGAAATAGCATATGGAATCTCACGTTCCAAACCTTGCCCAAAGATAACATTTGCTTCAATATAGTCAGATAATTCTGTTGTTCCTGCCGTCATTGGTACATAACTATTACGCATCGCTTCAATCGTAGCAATAGCTTCGACAGCACCAGCTGCTCCTAGCAAGTGACCTGTAAATGATTTGGTTGAAGACACTGGAACTTCTTTTCCTAAAATAGCTACAATAGCGCCACTTTCACCTTTTTCATTAGCTGGAGTTGAGGTACCATGAGCGTTAACATAGCCAACCTGGTCTGGACTGATTCCTGCTTCTTCTAAGGCAAGTTTGATAGCCTTGATAGCTCCCTTACCTTCTGGATGAGGCGCTGTCATATGATAAGCATCACAGGTATTCCCGTAACCAACAACTTCTGCCAAGATAGTTGCTCCACGCTTCTCAGCATGTTCTAAACTTTCTAATACTAGCATACCTGAACCTTCACCCATGACAAATCCATTACGATCCTTATCAAATGGGATAGAAGCACGAGTTGGATCTTCAGTAGTTGATAAAGCTGTCAATACTTGGAATCCAGCGATCGCAAAAGGAGTAATAGAGGCTTCTGATCCTCCAACCAACATGATGTCTTGGAAACCAAATTTGATAGAACGGAAGGCATCTCCGATAGCATCATTTGATGAAGCGCAAGCTGTGTTGATAGATTTACAGATACCATTGGCACCAAAGCGCATAGCTACATTTCCTGCAGCCATATTTGGCAAGGCTTTGGGAAGTGTTAATGGTTTAACACGTTTTGGCCCTTTTTCGTGAAGTCGAAGGACTTGGTCTTCGATTTCTCTAATTCCACCGATACCTGATGCAACGATGACACCAAAGCGGTCTTTATCAAGTGCTTCTACGTCAAGATTAGCATGGTCAACTGCTTCTTGAGCAGCATACAAGGCATACAAAGAATAATCATCGAAACGATTGGTATCTTTTTTTACAAAATATTTATCAAATGGGAAATCTTGGATTTCTGCTGCGTTATGGACGTCAAAAGCACTGTGATCAAACTTGGTAATCTTATCAATCCCGATCTTACCAATTTTTAGATTATTCCAAAATTCTTCCGGTGTATTGCCAATCGGAGATGTTAATCCGTAACCAGTTACTACTACTCTATTTAATTTCATTATTTCACCTCTACTTTAACGATTATTGCATGGTTAGTCCACCATCAATAGCAATGACTTGTCCTGTTAGATAATCTTGACTTGCAAGAAAGACTGCCACATCTGCAACTTGTTCTGCTTGACCAAACTGTTTCATTGGAATTTGTGCCAACATTGCATCCTTGACCTTATCGCTTAAAACAGCTGTCATATCTGACTCAATCATACCTGGTGCAATGGCGTTTACCCGAACATTACGTCCAGCAACTTCACGCGCTACAGACTTGGTAAATCCAATTAGGCCTGCCTTAGAAGCGGCATAGTTTGCTTGACCAACATTCCCCATTAGACCAACAACACTGGACATGTTGATGATGGCGCCTTCTCGAGCTTTAATCATCTGTTTCAAAACAGATTGAGTCATATTGAAGGCTCCCGTCAGGTTAACTTTTAACACTCGTTCAAAGTCATCTTCTGTCATCTTTAGCATGATTGTATCTTGGGTGATACCTGCATTATTGACCAAAACATCGACTGATCCTAATTCTTCAATCGCTTGGTCAACCATTCTCTTAGCATCGGAATAGTCTGATACATCTCCAGAGATAGCAAGGACCTTGACACCGTATGATTTAAAACTAGCTAAGAGCTCCTCGGAGATTTGACCACGGCTATTTAATACTATATTAGCACCCAAGCTGGCAAATTTATGAGCTATTGCAAGACCAATTCCACGGCTTGAGCCTGTAATAAAGACATTTTTATTTTCTAGTTTCATTTTTCTCCTTTCAGAACCTCAACTATCTCAGTTAGTTATTAATAAGTGTTTCTAAACTTGCTTGATCTTCCACATTAGCTAAGTCAGCGGTTCTATCAATTTTTTTAACAAAACCTGACAAGACTTTTCCTGGGCCGACTTCGATAAATCTCGTCACTCCAGCTTCTTTCATAAGAGCAATACTCTCATAAAAACGAACCGGTTCCTTCACCTGTCGTGTCAAAAGTTCAGCTATTCTATCTTTTTCCATTATTTTGGCTTCTGTATTGCCAACTAAAGGATAATTAAAATCATTAAACTGAACCTCTGTTAATACCTCAGCTAATTTCTGACTAGCAGGTTCTAGCAGAGCGGTATGGAAAGGTCCAGATACATTAAGTGGGAGGATGCGTTTGGCTCCTGCTTCTTTTAAAAGTTCTACAGTGCGGTCTACCGCAACAACTTCACCACCAATAACAATTTGGCTTGGTGTGTTGTAGTTAGCTGGGGTTACTACTCCAAATTCTGATGCTTTTTTACAAACTTCTTCAATCACATCGACTGGAGTATTAAGGACTGCAACCATCTTGCCTGAACCTGCAGGAGCAGCTTCTTCCATATAAGCTCCACGCTTGGCAACTAAGGCAATGGCCGCTTCAAAATCTAAAGCTCCACTCGCCACAAGGGCAGAATACTCACCTAAAGATAATCCTGCTACCATATCAGCCTCATAGCCTTTTTCGACTAGCAAGCGATAGATGGCAACTGATGTAGCTAGAATAGCGGGTTGAGTATAGCGGGTTTGGTTTAACTTATTTTCTTCTTGATCAATGAGCTGACGAAGGTCATAACCCAAAACTTGGCTTGCCTTGTCGATAGTTTCCTTTACAATAGGGTAGAGATCATAAAGATCTTTTCCCATACCAAGATACTGGGCTCCTTGGCCTGCAAATAAAAAGGCTGTTTTAGTCATTTCTTGTAACTCCTATCCAACGAGAGGCTTCTTCTTGAATTTTTTTGGCTGCACCATAATAGAGATCTTTTAGAATTTCTTCAACAGTTTCTTCCTTAGATACGAGACCTGCAATTTGTCCCGCCATTACTGAACCACTATCTACGTCTCCATGCACGACAGCCTTAGCAAGCGCTCCAGCACCCATCTGTTCGAACACTTCCAAATCAGGATTTTCCTGTTTAAAAGCATCCTTTTCAGCCTGTTCAAAATCACGAGTTAATTGATTTTTGATAGCACGGACAGCATGCCCGAAGTGCTGTGCCGAAACAGTGGTGTCAATATCACGAGCTTTTAAAATTTTAGCCTTATAATTTGGATGAGCATTCGATTCCTTAGCTACTACAAAACGTGTTCCGACTTGAACAGCTTCTGCACCTAACATAAATCCAGCAGCAACACCTTCACCATCTGCAATACCACCAGCAGCAATCACTGGAATAGACACAGCTGCGGAAACTTGGCGAACTAAAGTCATAGTTGTTAATTTACCAATATGACCTCCAGCTTCCATCCCTTCTGCAATAACAGCATCTGCACCAATCTTTTCCATACGTTTGGCTAGTGCCACACTAGGCACAACAGGAATAACTGTAATCCCTGCATCATGGAAACGTTCCATGTATTTGCTTGGGTTTCCTGCACCTGTAGTTACAACCTTAACACCTTCTTCAATCACAAGGTCTACAATGTCTTCAACAAATGGAGACAAAAGCATAATATTGACACCAAAAGGCTTGTCTGTCAGTGATTTGATTTTATCGATATTTGCCTTAACGACTTCTTTAGGTGCATTTCCACCACCGATAATTCCTAGTCCACCAGCCTTAGATACAGCTCCAGCCAAGTCACCATCAGCAACCCAAGCCATTCCACCTTGAAAAATAGGATATTTAATATTCAATAGTTCAGTGATACGTGTTTTCATTTTGCCTCCAATTTTATTGCTCAGCTAATAGTTTGAAGGTTCTATATTTTGAATTTCAAACTATTAGCTAAACAAGAGGGAGTGGGTTCCCCCTACTCCTTCCTAGTTTATGTTAATTATTTTGTTTTTTCTTCAACGTAAGCAACCAAATCACCTACAGTTTTCAAGCTATCTTCTGCTTCAATTTGGATGTCAAAAGCATCCTCGATTTCTGAGATAACTTGGAACAAATCCAATGAATCTGCATCCAAATCCTCGAAAGTAGACTCAAGTGTTACTTCTGATGCGTCTTTCCCAAGTTCCTCAACGATAATTTCTTGTACTTTTTCAAATACTGCCATGATAGACTCCTTTTAAATATATATATTTTTTATAAAAATGTGTTCACCACATGATTACCTAAAGTGTAACAATGAGCGTGCCCCATGTCAAACCTCCACCGAAGCCTGCCATGAGAATCGTTTGACTTCCATCCAAAAGGATTAAGCCTTCTTCAACACACTCAGAAAGTAAAATCGGGATACTTGCTGCACTCGTATTTCCATACTTAGTCATATTAGCGGGCAATTTATCACGATTAACCCCAATCTTTCTAGCCATTTTGTCTAAGATACGATCATTGGCCTGATGGAGTAAGAGATAGTCCAACTCATCTGTCGATACAGGACTCAATTCAATTGTCTCTTTTATTGATTTGGAAACATCTCGAATAGCAAAGTCAAATACTGCCCTACCATCCATTTTTAAGAAAGCACTTGCTTCTTTTTGGACGGAAAAGGGTGAAGTCAAAGGTGTTTCACCGTAAGTCAAACACTCGCCTCTAGCACCATCACTATGCAAACTCTCAGCTAGGAAATGATTGATTTTAGCTGATTCTAACAAGACACCACCAGCTCCATCTCCAAAGAGAACAGCTGTCGACCGGTCAGACCAATCCACTGATTTCGATAAAGTTTCAGCACCAATAACAATACCTTTTTGATAACGACCAGAAGATATCAATTTCTCTCCAGTTGATAGTGCAAAGATAAATCCACTACAAGCTGCTGTCAAATCGAAAGCAAAAGCTTGTGTAGCTCCTATTTTAGCTTGAACTAGCGCAGCCGTTGAAGGCACCATTGAATCTGGTGTTACAGTAGCAACAATAATAAAATCTAGTTGCTCTGCTAAAAGTCCAGCTTGGTTAAGTAAACGTCTAGCAACTTCTGCAGATAAATCACTAGTGGATTCTGTTTTAGAAATATGCCTTTGTTTTATACCTGTCCGACTGGAAATCCACTCATCACTTGTATCCATAACCCGAGCTAAATCATCATTTACGATTACCTGCTCTGGAACATAATGAGCTACTTGGCTTATTTTTGCAAAAGCCATTATTTCAAATCCTCCAAAAATTGATAAAGATTAGTCAAGCCTTTGCCCATAACATTTATTTCTTCTGGACTCATGCCATCGATAATTTTTTCCACCATTGCTTTGTGGAAACGTTTATGAAGACGATGGACCAAGCGACCTTTCTTTGTCAAATGTAAATATACAACCCGACGATCTTGGTCTGATCGGATTCTTTCAATATAACCTTTTCGCTCCAAGTTATTCAAACAAGTTGTTACTGTTCCAAGAGTTACCATTAATTCTTTAGAAACAAAACTTGGCGTTACATCAGAAAAATTGCCGATTACATCAACCGTATGCATTTCTTTGATAGAGATATCTTTAAAACGACTCCCTCTCAAGCTCACTTCTTCAATGACTAGTACATTATTAAAAATAGATGTTAAGTATTCATTGATTATTTTATAATCCAATTCTCACCCCTCCTTTACAAAAACTTTTATAATCAAAGAATTTGATAATGGAAGTATATCAAACTTTAAAGGATTATGCAAGTTTTTATTTTCCTAAAAACTTAGGACGTCGTCTTTCCGAATGAGCCAGAACTCCTTCTTTAAAGTCTTCGGTGTATGCCAACGATTTTTGTAACTCCAACTCCAAGTTAGCATAATCTTGCCACTGTTTAAATTCACTCTCCCAGACTAGCTTTTTAATTGCCGCATAAGAGTTGGATGATCCACGTTTCAACTTCTTCAACAATTGATTTCTTGTTTTTTCTAACTGATCACTTGTACAAACACGATAAACTGCTCCTGCTTCAAAGGCTTTCTCAGCTGTAAAAGCTTCTCCTGTCATAGCTAGTTGTGTTGCTCGAGTAACTCCAAGTGCTCTTGTTAGCAAAAACAAACCACCAGCATCCGGCGCTAATCCAACACCAACAAAGGCTTGAATAAATTTTGCTTTATCAGTTGCAATACAGAAATCAACAGCCAAGGCCATGTTGGCCGCGGCACCTGCCACAGCTCCGTCAACTTCCATAATGATAGGTTTAGGAATTTGCTTTATTTTAAAAGAAATAGTATTAACAAGCTCAGCAATTTTTCCTAAAGATCCGATATCATCCTCATCGACAGCACGTTTCATTTCTACCAAATCGCCTCCGACAGAAAATACTTTTCCTAAGGCATTGATCAATATGTAAGAAACTGCTCCATCCTTTTCAGCTAGGTTCAAGGCTTCTAAGATTTCTTCACACATTGGGATATGGAAACCATTTGCCACTTCTGGACGATTTAAGGTAATGATTGCTAGATCATCTTGAACTTGATAAATAATATGATTCATATCCACTCCTTTTCGTTTTCAAAGATTTTTAAATTATTTTATTTTCAAATTATATCTTTTTATAAATTTTTGCACAAGGAAAAAATGATTAAAAGTGTATCAGCCGATTTTTTCTGTTTTGTATTTAATCTATCAAATCCTAATAGACAACTCATAAACGCTCAACAATATCTTAGATTGAGATTGCCTTCCACATCCTCGATTGAAAAAAGGTTCTCTTTCTGCTATAATCGTATAAAATACTTACTTTAGGAGTACTTATGAAGGTTGTAAAATTTGGGGGAAGTTCACTTGCCTCTGCTAGTCAGTTAGAAAAAGTTTTAAATATTGTAAAGAGCGATCCTGAACGACGTTTTGTAGTTGTTTCTGCTCCAGGAAAACGAGATTCTGAAGATACAAAGGTAACAGATGCCTTAATTAAATACTACCGTGACTATGTTGCTGGAAATGATATTAGTAAAAGTCAAAACTGGATTATCGAACGCTATGCTGCCATGGTCAGTGAATTAAAACTCAAACCAGCAGTACTAGAGAAAATCTCAAAAAGTATCCGTTCTCTTGCGACCCTTCCGATTGAAGACAATGAGTTTCTTTACGATACTTTCTTGGCTGCGGGAGAAAATAATAACGCCAAACTCATTGCAGCTTACTTTAACCAAAATGGATTAGAGGCTCGCTATGTTCATCCGCGAGAAGCTGGTATTGTTGTAACAAGCGAACCTGGAAATGCTCGTATCATTCCTTCAAGTTATGACAAAATTGAAGAACTCAATAAAAGTCCAGAAGTTCTTGTTATCCCAGGTTTCTTTGGTGTCACTAAGGAAGATCAAATTTGTACCTTCTCTCGTGGTGGCTCAGATATTACTGGTTCTATCATCGCCGCAGGTGTTAAGGCTGACCTCTATGAAAACTTTACTGATGTAGATGGAATCTTTGCTGCCCACCCTGGTATCATCCACCAACCACACTCGATTCCAGAATTAACCTACCGTGAGATGCGTGAGTTAGCCTATGCAGGTTTTTCTGTCCTTCACGATGAAGCCCTTCTCCCTGCCTATCGCGGAAAAATTCCTTTGGTTATCAAAAATACTAACAATCCTGACCATCCAGGTACTCGCATCGTCCTTCAACACAGCGATGAAAAATTCCCTGTAGTCGGAATTGCCAGCGATGCTGGATTTGTCAGCATCAATATGTCCAAGTACCTCATGAACCGCGAAGTTGGTTTTGGTCGTAAAGTACTTCAAATTCTAGAAGATCTGAATATTGGTTGGGAACATATGCCAACTGGTATCGATGACCTATCTATCATCCTTCGTGAACGTGAACTCACACCAATCAAAGAGGAAGAAATCCTCCGTCAACTTGTTCAAAAAGCTGAAGTTGACCATGCTGAAATCGAACACGATCTCTCTATTATCATGATTGTTGGCGAAAAAATGAAGAGTCATATCGGGGTAACTGCTACAGCTACTCGCGCACTTTCAGAAAACAAGATCAACATTCAAATGATGTCTCAAGGATCGAGCGAAGTTTCTATCATGTTCGTAGTTCAAAAAGACCAAGAAAAAGCTGCTATCAAGGCTCTATACCATGCCTTTTTCGGTGAAAGTAAGGAAGATTAATCATGGCACAATCTCTTAACAAGGTCATTGACATACAAACTACTGGAACTTCTTACCTCTCTATACAAGGAAAAGTTGGAAAATTTCTGGTAGGAGACCAAGCCTTGGAGTTTTACTCGGATCGCAATATTGAGGATTATATTCAAATCCCATGGTCTAGCGTTAATCAAATCGGAGCCAATGTTTCAGGCCGTAAGGTTAGTCGTCATTTTGAAGTTTTTACAGACCAAGGAAAATTCCTCTTTGCCTCAAAAGACTCCGGAAAAATTCTTAAAATTGCTCGGGAAAAAATCGGAAATGAAAAGGTTGTGAAGCTTCCAACCTTACTCCAAATCATCGGTCGTAAAATCAAAAATCTATTTGCAAAAAAATAGAAAGTTTAGTATAATCATAGCAACGGATAAGTAGGTTATCCTCTTCTTTCAGAAAGTCTGCGGGTGCTGCGAGCAGATAGAGGGGATAAGTGAAATTCTACCGTTGTTTTAAATCAAATACACAATCAAGTGCACATCTGTGAAGTTGGATGGAACCGTGGCTCTGCCACTCCAACGCTTTTACAGGTGTGCTTTTTTCATATAAAGGAGGACTTATGTTAGATATCAAACGTATTCGTACAGACTTTGCCACTGTCGCTGAAAAACTGGCTACGCGTGGTGTAGACGCTGCTATCTTGAATGAGATGAAAGAAATCGACGCTAAACGTCGTGACATCTTGGTTAAGGTCGAAACCCTCAAAGCTGAGCGTAACACGGTCTCTGCTGAAATCGCCCAAGCTAAACGCAACAAGGAAAATGCTGACGACAAGATTGCTGCCATGCAAACCCTATCTGCCGAAGTCAAAGCACTCGATGCAGAATTAGCGGAAATCGATGCTAAATTGACAGAATTTACCACTACTCTTCCAAACATCCCAGCTGACAGTGTTCCTATTGGGGCAGACGAAGATGATAACGTAGAAGTTCGCCGTTGGGGAACTCCTCGTGAGTTTGACTTTGAACCAAAAGCCCACTGGGATCTCGGAGAAGACCTTGGTATTCTTGACTGGGAACGTGGTGGAAAAGTCACTGGAGCTCGTTTCCTCTTCTATAAAGGCCTCGGAGCTCGCTTGGAACGTGCCATCTACAACTTTATGCTAGATGAGCATGGTAAGGAAGGTTATACTGAAGTCATCACCCCTTACATGGTTAACCATGATTCTATGTTTGGTACTGGCCAATATCCAAAATTCAAGGAAGATACTTTTGAGATCAGCGATACCAACTATGTCCTCATTCCTACAGCTGAAGTACCTTTGACTAACTACTACCGTGATGAAATTCTTGACGGAAAAGACTTGCCAATCTACTTTACTGCTATGAGTCCATCATTCCGTTCTGAAGCTGGTTCTGCTGGTCGCGATACTCGCGGTTTGATCCGTTTGCACCAATTCCACAAGGTAGAAATGGTGAAATTTGCTAAACCTGAAGAATCATATGAAGAACTTGAAAAGATGACAGCTAACGCTGAAAACATTCTTCAAAAACTAAACTTGCCATACCGTGTAGTTGCTCTTTCTACAGGAGACATGGGCTTCTCAGCTGCTAAGACTTACGACTTGGAAGTTTGGATCCCAGCACAAAATACCTACCGAGAAATCTCAAGCTGTTCAAATACAGAAGATTTTCAAGCACGTCGTGCCCAAATCCGTTACCGTGATGAAGCAGATGGTAAGGTTAAACTTCTCCACACCTTGAATGGTTCTGGACTTGCTGTTGGACGTACCGTCGCTGCTATTCTTGAAAACTATCAAAATGAAGATGGCTCTGTAACTATTCCTGAAGTCCTTCGTCCATACATGGGTGGAGCTGAAGTCATCAAACCATAACAATTTCATATAAAAAAAGAGGAAGCTGAGCTCCCTCTTTTTAAGTGATTCAAAAGAAACAGGTAGAAATTATGATTTCTACCTGTTTTTATTTATTAGTAACCACCCATCATTGATGGATCCATAGCTGGAGCTGGTGCTACAGGTTCTGGTTTGTTGGCCACAACGGCTTCTGTCGTTAGAATCAAACTTGCTACTGAAGCTGCGTTTTGAAGGGCTGAACGGCTAACCTTAACAGGATCGATAATACCTGCTTCAATCATGTTCACCCATTCACCTGTCGCAGCGTTGAAGCCTGTACCAGCTTCTGCATTTTTTAAACGATCGATAACGATTGAACCTTCATAACCTGCATTGTAGGCAATTTGGCGAACTGGTTCTTCCAAGGCACGAAGAACAATGCTACGTCCTGTTGCTTCATCACCTATCAATTCTAAAGCTTCAACAGCTGGAATGACATTCACAAGAGCAGTACCACCACCTGCAACAATACCTTCTTCAACTGCTGCACGGGTAGCGTTAAGGGCATCTTCGATGCGGAGTTTCATTTCTTTCAATTCAGTTTCAGTTGCAGCACCGACCTTGATAACTGCTACTCCACCTGATAATTTAGCCAAGCGTTCTTGGAGTTTTTCTCGGTCGAATTCTGAAGTTGTTGTTTCGATTTGAGACTTGATGACGGCTACACGGTTGGCAATTGCTTCAGGATTTCCTGCACCTTCTACAATGACTGTGCTATCTTTATCTACAGACACTTTAGCTGCCTGACCTAAAGCTTCGATAGTAGCATCTTTCAATTCAAGTCCAAGGTCTTCAGTAATAACGGTACCACCTGTCAAGATTGCGATATCTTCAAGCATAGCTTTACGTCGGTCACCAAATCCTGGTGCCTTAACAGCAACTACGTTGAAAGTCCCACGAATCTTGTTCAAAACAAGGGTTGGCAGAGCTTCACCATCAACATCATCTGCAATAATCAAGAGCGGACGGCTGGTTTGAAGAATACTTTCTAGAAGTGGCAAGATTTCTTGGATGTTTGAAATCTTCTTGTCAGTGATTAAAATGTACGGATTTTCAAGGTCTGCAACCATTTTTTCATTATCAGTAACCATGTATTGTGAGAGGTAACCACGGTCAAACTGCATTCCTTCTACGACTTCAAGTTCTGTTTCCATACCACGTGATTCTTCAATAGTGATAACTCCGTCTTTACCAACTTTTTCCATGGCTTCAGAGATGTACTCACCAACTTTTTCAGAACGAGATGAAACGGCGGCAACCTGCGCAATCGCTTCTTTGTTAGCAACAGGAATAGCATTGTTCTTCAAGGCTTCAACAGCTGCAGCGACTGCAGTTTCAATCCCACGGCGAATACCAATTGGATTTGCGCCAGCAGTGACGTTTTTAATCCCTTCTCGAACGATAGCCTGAGTCAATACTGTTGCGGTAGTAGTACCATCACCAGCAATATCATTGGTTTTAGAAGCTACTTCTGATACCAATTTGGCACCCATATTTTCAAAATGGTCTTCCAATTCGATTTCTTTAGCGATTGTTACACCATCATTGGTAATCAATGGAGAACCAAATGATTTTTCAAGAACAACGTTACGACCTTTAGGTCCCAAGGTTACTTTAACAGTGTCTGCTAGGATATCAACACCACGAACCATAGCTGAACGAGCGTCTGATGAAAATTTAATGTCTTTTGCCATACTTACCTTCTCCTTCTATTCTTCGACGATTGCCAAGATACTAGCTTCACCTACAATGAGGTATTTTTCGTCCCCATCTTTGACATCAATGCCTGCATGAGCTTCTACCAAAACTTGATCTCCAACTTTTACACTCGGAGCAACTAACTCACCGTTCAAGGTACGAACACCCTGTCCAGTAGCCACTACAGTAGCTGTTTTCGTTTCTTCTTGGGCTGATTTTGCGAGGACGAATCCCCCAGCAGTTTGTTCTTTTTCTTCAATTTTCAAGACCACACGGTCTCCTAATGGTTTCAACATTTGTCTTCCTCCATAATACAATCATATTGTTAGCACTCTTTGTATATGAGTGCTAAACCATAGTTCTATTGTATCACTTGGTCAAAAATAGTCAAGAAAAAAGTCTGATATATAGCATAAAAAAGAGAGTGGGACAGAAATCGGTAATTCGTTAGAATTCGATTTCGTCGTCCCACCTCCGCACAGTTGAGTAGGGCTGTAAAAGCTGATGAAATCAGCGTAGTAGAGCCCACTCAACCACTGCGTCTTGCTTGACAACCCAAAGACAATTGAGAGGCTAGGACTTTTGTCCCAGCCTCCTATCATTTTAAAAGGGAAGTTCCTCCTCTTCCAAAACTAGATCTGCTAAGTCTTGGCCTGCATTATTTTCACGCATAGCACGTTGGGCACGACTTTCTAAAAGTTGGAAGCCTGTAGCGAGAACCTCGGTCACATAGTTAGTCTGACCATTCTTCTCGAACTTACGGGTACGAAGCTCCCCGTCTACAGAAATGAGACTACCTTTGCTTGCATAGCTAGCCAAAGTTTCAGCCAATTTCCCCCAGACAACAATATTGATGA
The DNA here is from genome assembly GCF_900095845.1 of Streptococcus timonensis. GTDB lineage: Bacteria > Bacillota > Bacilli > Lactobacillales > Streptococcaceae > Streptococcus > Streptococcus timonensis. Next base: position 127,279 of record NZ_FMIX01000004.1, on the reverse strand, counting down.
AGTCCGCTTCACGTTCCCCGTTTTGATCCTTGAAACGACGATTAATGGCAATAGTCGCACGAGCCACTGACTTGTCATTGTTGGTTTTGTGCAATTCTGGTGTAGACGTTAAACGTCCAATCATAATAACTTTATTATACATTTTTCATCCTCCTACTTAATAATTCGGAAGAATACAAAAAAAGTTACAAGATTTGTAACTTTTTTAATAATATTAATCTCTGTGAATCATAAATCCAGTTGCTTGTTGATTGGCCATGATAGTCATATCTGTGATTTGTACTCGTCGTGGTTGACTGGTCACATAAACGACAGTATCAGCGATATCTTGCGCCTGCAAGGCTTCGAGTCCCTGATAGACCGTCGCCGCCCGTGCCTCATCTCCATGGAAACGGACTTTTGAAAAATCAGTTTCTACAATTCCTGGCTGAATAGTGGTCACCTTGATATCTGTCGCAATGGTGTCAATCCGAAGCCCGTCTGAAAAAGTTTTAACTGCAGCCTTGGTTGCTGAATAGACTGCTGCACCAGCATAGGCGTAAATCCCTGCAGTAGAACCCATATTAATGATATGGCCTTGATTAGCTGCTACCATGGAAGGCAAGAGGCAACGCGTAACTGCCATTAAACCCTTGACATTGGTATCCAGCATGGTCAACATATCCAACTCTTCATAGTCCTGATAGGGTGCTAAATCGAGAGCCAGTCCAGCATTATTGACCAAAATATCAACCTGACCTACTGTCTCTAAAATTTCTGAACAAACAATCTTTACCATGCTCATATCTGTAACATCTAACGGAAAGGTCCAGACTTTTTGATTTGGAAAGGCTTCTGCGAACTCAGTTTTTAGAGTTTTGAGCCTTTCTGTTCGACGCCCTGTGAGTACAACATTCTCACCTTTCTCTAGATATGCACGCGCAATGGCTTCACCGATACCTGATGTTGCACCTGTAATGACTACATTTTTTGCCATCCTATTTTCCTCAAGCAAAGATTATAAATCACTTTTAGTGATTAAGCAGTCCAGTGCTTAGCTGGATCAAAGGGTGTTCCAACTACCTGGTCGTCTGACAATTCAATGACCCAACGTTTTTGTGGAGCATTTGGCAAGGCAAGTTCACGAGGACTACACATCATTCCAAAACTCTTTTCCCCACGAAGTTCCCCTGGGAAAATGAGATTGCCTTTTGGCATCATGGCCCCAGGAAGAGCGACAATGGTTTTCAAACCAACACGTGCATTGGGAGCACCAGCAACGATTTGTACTGTTTTATCACTCGCAACTGCCACTTGACAGATATTGAGGTGGTCACTATCTGGATGCGCAACCATTTCTACAATTTCTCCAACCACAAATTTGGGTTCCTTGTCATTGATGATTTCTTCAGCAAATCCTTCTTCTTGCAATTCTTGGTTCAAACGTGCTACTTGCTCGTCAGTTAAAAAGACTTGCCCGGGCTCAGCGATCTCAAACATGCTAGAAACTTCAAAAATGTTCCAAGCGACAGTCTCACCAGTTTCTTTTAGGAAAACACGCGCTACATTACCTTTACGCTCAACATCTAGCTTGGCATCTCCACTGTTTTTCACGATGACCATAAGGACATCGCCGACATGTTCTTTATTATATGTAAAAATCATTCTTTTCTCCTATTTCAAACTTGCTAAAAAGTCATTGATTTGCCCCTTGGTTTTACGGTCACGATTGACAAAACGTCCAATCTCCTTGTCCTTGTCTAAAACAACAAGACTTGGAATCCCGTATACATCCCAAAGTTTAGCAAGTTCCATGTACTCATCTCGGTCTACCCGTATAAAAGTGAACTCTGGATTTGTCTCTTCAATCTCTGACAAGGCAGGATAGATATAACGGCAATCGCCACACCAATCCGCAACAAAAAGGAAGACCTTCTTGCCATCCTGCTCTACTAGATTTGCTAACTCTTCAATATTTTTAGGAGAAATCATATGACTTCCTCCTCGTAGATGAGATCTTCATCTTCATAGACAAAGGTATAGTGACGACCATCTTCAAAAATGACACCACCAACAAGACGTTCAAGGCTACTTTCGTACACTTGGACATAGAGAGTCCCAATCTCACCCATTTCTGAGAAATAGTCACGCACAATAGCCGTTAACTCTTCTTGTGTCTTCATGAGTTTGTGATCATCAGCTACTTTCTTAGCACCAAAGGCAAGTGCTCCAAGCCCTGCCACGACTAAACCTGTTTTAATAATATTTTTCGTTTTCATGCTAACATTGTAACACAAAAAGGCTCAAGGGACAATGAAAAAGGGAGTCCCACTCCCCTTTCTAATTTCTAAATATTAATAATTTCTCTCGTCAAACAAACCTTCTGGTAAATCATGGAATCCCTTGCCTACCTTGAAGTTTTCAAATTTACCTAGTAAGAACTGGTAGGCATCCAAGCGACTCTCGTAGCGAATCATAGCATCTTTAGCGCGCTCATCTTGATCTTCTTCATAGACCTTTTGACTTTCCTTAAGAGCCATATCATTGATCATAATCTGGGTATTAACCCAGGCTTCAAATTCCTTCATAAATTCTTGCTCGTAACTCATTTTTTCTCCTTATTCTAATCCACGGAAAAAGTCTGTATCAATCTCACGGTAGGGTTGGATGTCCTGAACATATTCCAAGACTCCTTGAAACTCTCCTGCTTGATCGTGGACAGCTGCGTAAGTGACATGGACAAACTTTCCACGTGATTCTGACTTGAACCACATCTCGTACTTGTCTTTTTTCCCTTCACGAAGACCTTGCATAATCGCTTTGACTTTCTCCAAATATTTTGGTGGATGGCATAGTTCGACATTTCGTCCAACCTGAGACGGTGTCCTCTTGAAAATCATCTCATCTGCTGGAGTATTGTCATTATAATACTGGAAGATATCATCCTTATTAACAAAGGTAATCTCCATCGGCAAATGATTAAGAATAAGATTCGCCTGTTCAACTGAGAGATAGCCATTGCCAAAAGCCTGCTGGCTATTGCGATCTAGCACCGTTTCCTTTTCCTTTGGTGTAAAGGTGATAGTAAACTGACCTTCTGGTGTATCAATCACTTGCTGAACTTGTCCATCTACAGTTTCTGGCTGAGTTGGTTCTTCTAAACTTTTTTCCTCAACAAAACTTTGACGTTCAGGAACCCATTTCTCAGACGGACGGATAATAGCATATCCATAGGCATCACTTTCCTCAGCAATCTGAATCCAGTCATCCTGGGTAAAGGATTCAAGCAGAATCATGAGAAGGATTGATTCTTCCTTAAAAATCATACTTTCAAACTCTGTCGCAAAAGCTTCAAAAGCTTCCTTTACGGTGGAAATTGGCACTTCTGGGAGCGACTTAGTTGCCACTAAGGCTGTTTGAAAGAGATCCCTAATCTGATCATCCACTCCCCACATAACTTTGGGAGGTGAATCATGTCCATAACGTTCCATGATAGGAAAAAAGAGCTCTTCTTTGCGCTGGTAGTGGATATCAAATTGACCAACAAGCCCCATCTGACGTACCAAACCTTTGCGCATCTCAACCAGCATTTCCTCATCGTCCACAGATTCATAAGTCGAGAGCAATCTACGGACCCGAATCAAAGCAGCACGGAGAGCTAGATTTTCATCCTTAAAGACACGCACAGGGTGACCAGGATGCTCGGTGTCCTCAACTTCGACACCCTTAACAGCATTCTTAAAGAGATTGGCATGCACATCACATAGCTCCATGACATCTTCAAAGGTAACGCCTGAGTCCGAGTTCATCAACTCGTGCTCCATAAGTGAAATCTCAATAGCAGATACACCTGTAAAAGTAGCATCAAATCGTTCCTGAACGGACTCCGGAGAGGCTCCATTATGCAATTCTAATAAAATATCCCGCAGGATATGAATACGTTCATCTGTCATTAGTCTAACCCGATCACTTCGTAACCATTTGCTTCAAGCGTACGCACAATCTTATCCATAGGAGTCCCTTCAAGCTTCGATCCTTGTTTGAGCGATACTTTTCGCCCTACAGTATTACGCATCAAGGGATTTGCAAGAGGTTTAAAACCAAGCTCAACCAAAATATCTAAAACTTCTGGATGTTTATCCACCACTTCCGCAACTGGAATTGATACATCGATTATATTGTCCATGAGAACCTCCATGAGTCTATTTCTAATCATTTAACTGTTTTTATTATACCATAAGGAATGGGATTAAAAAAACTAGCAACACAAGACTTACTAGTTTCATCATATCAGTCAGTTTCGATTACCTCAGCCTCTTTTCGAATAATTGCCATATCATTTTGATATTGCACTTCAGAATAGTTAACTAATTTGGATAATTCTTTTTGCAATCTTTCGCCCATTGGTTTCATAGTCGCATAGGTTAATCCCCCTGAAATAACCCCACCTAGAATAGGAATCGCTTTTCCCATTCCCTTTGCCAAGCCTCTCCTTGTAAGAGTAACCCCAAAAATTTTCATAACCTTTTTTAAAATAGGGTACCAGCCAGCCTTGGCTACGGCTTTCTGAGGTACTGTGGTCATTACATGTTTAGCGACTGTAACACCACCAGAACGAAGCAAGGCACCCGCTCCGTTTACCCCAAGCATGACCCCTAAATAAAGTAATAGTGTGTTTTTAGCTTCTTCACTTAAGTCATTTCTTGATGCCCAAAGATCATTAAATCCATAAATATATCCCAATTCTTGGGCTAATTTCAAGGAAAAAGCATAAAACTGAGCTACATCCGTTGGAATAGTAAGCGCCATTAGAATACCTCCAGGTAGACCTGCTAGAACAGATGTTCCACTAGCTCGTAAAACATTATCCTTTATGCAGGACCTGGCTACTCTATCTAAGGTTTCCTGGGGTAATAATGAAGGAGGACCTTGTTCTAACAATTTGGCAATATCCTTCTTATCTAATTCTTTAGAGAACTTCTCCACTAAAAATTTTTCTCTATTTACTTTTACGACAGGAAGCTTTACAACTTGTTGTAAAACTTTTATAGCTATATCTTGTTTAGCCATCTATACCTCCATTTTATATTCAAGTTAAGCTTTATCATATCATACTATTAGAGATTTATACATTTTTTTAACCGACTTTTAAGAAGGGCAACTAATTAATCTATCATCATGTTTAAAGTAACAAAAAAGAGGGATTCCCCTCTTTTTCTTAGTTTTTATCCAGATTGCGTAACATTTCGTCAATCTTATTACCATATTCGATGGATTCGTCTTTGACAAAAGTTAAGTCTGGAATTTTGTATAAGGTCAAATTGCGACCAAGTTCACGTTTGATAGTTCCAGTTGCTTTTTCAAGCCCAATTTGAGCTTTTTGATTATCTGATGCAAGATTACTCAAAATAGTGTAGTAAACCTTAGCCATTGATAAATCACCCAACATCTGAACATCTGTAATGGTCACACCTTGGACACGGGGATCACGGACTTTCTTTTGCAAAATCTCATTGACTTCTCGCTTGATTTCCATGCCCACACGGTCTGTACGGAAATGATTTGCCATAATTTTTCCTTTCTCTTAAATAATGAACCAAAAGCTAGGCCAGCAGACCTAGCTATTTTTAAAATTATTGATTTTCAATTCAAATTGAAACGAAGTTCAATTTGAAATCATCTGCTTCTTTCGCCGTTGTGAAAGTAATTGGGCTGATAATTCAGTTCAATCACTGGGGATTTTTGAGACATGTGGCTCAAAAATAAGCAATGAAACCTTGGGTTTGCTTGCGTCCCTCACCACCTAAGAAAGGAGCAAAAAATTATCTCTTAATTTCTTCCATGATGTAGGCTTCAATCACATCATCCACCTTAAGATCATTGTAGCCTTCAATCATGAGACCACCTTCACGGCCGTTTGTAACTTCTTTAACGTCATCTTTATAGTGTTTCAAACTTGCTAGTTCACCGTCGTAAGTAACTACACCGTCACGAATAACGCGGACTTTAGAATCACGGGTGACTTTACCATTAATAACCATAAATCCACCGATTGTTCCCACTTTAGAAACTTTGAAGGTTTCACGGATAATTGCTTCACCAATAACTTTTTCTTCAAATTCTGGATCAAGCATACCTTTCATAGCTTCTTCCATCTCTTCAATCACCTTGTAGATGATACTGTGGAGACGGATTTCCACATCGTCAGCATCCGCTTGTTGACGAGCTTGTGGAGTAGGGCGTACGTTGAAACCAATGATAAAGGCATTGGATGCTTCGGCAAGGGTTACGTCTGACTCGTTGATGGCACCAACGGCTGAGTGAACAATGGTAACTTTCACACCTTCAACATCAATCTTTTGAAGTGAGGCAGAGAGAGCTTCAACAGAACCTTGCACGTCGGCCTTGATGATAACGTTAACTGACTTGAGTTCCCCAGCTTTAAGAGTATCAAAGAGGTTTTCAAGACTAACGCGTTGGGTTGTTTGACGTTGTTTGAGAAGGGCACGTTTAGCACGTTCTTCACCTGCTGCACGAGCAGATTTTTCATCTTCGTAAACGGCAAAGTGATCACCAGCCATTGGCGCTTCGTTCAAACCAGTGATGGAAACCGGTGTTGATGGCCCTGCAACCTTAACACGACGGCCAAGATCATTGGTCATAGCACGGACACGTCCAAAAGTATTTCCGACAACGATAGGGTCTTGTACGTTCAAAGTACCTTGTTGAACAAGAAGGGTTGCAACCGCACCTTTACCTTTATCCAAACGAGCTTCAATAACAGTACCGATCGCACGGACAGTTGGGTCAGCCTTGAGTTCTTGGAGCTCAGCCACAAGAAGGACTGTTTCCAACAACTCATCGATGTTTTGGTTAAACTTAGCTGAGATTTCTACAAATTCAGAATCTCCACCCCAAGCTGTTGACATGATACCATGCTCTGCCAATTCACCAATTACACGCTCTGGGTTAGCACCTGGTTTATCAATCTTGTTGATAGCTACGATGATTGGAACATTAGCCGCTTTTGAGTGGTTGATGGCTTCAATAGTCTGAGGCATTACACCGTCATCAGCTGCTACGACCAAGATAGTAATATCGGTAACTGAGGCACCACGCGCACGCATAGATGTAAAGGCCGCGTGTCCTGGTGTATCAAGGAAGGTAATCTTCTTCCCACCCTCTACGATTTGGTAGGCACCGATATGCTGAGTGATTCCCCCTGCTTCACCAGTTGCAACACGAGAATTACGAAGAGTATCCAAAAGAGTTGTCTTACCATGGTCAACGTGTCCCATGATGGTAACAACTGGTGGACGTTCCACTAGTTGGTCTTCGTTCAGATATCCATCTTCAGCAAAGAAACGCTCAATATCAGCATTGTCTACTTCAACTTTTTGTTTGGCTTCAATACCATAATCTACCATGAGGAGTTCGATTGTGTCACCATCCAAAGATTGGTTTTGTGTCGCCATCACGCCCATCATGAAGAGTTTCTTAACAATTTCAGCTGGCTCACGTTTGATACGTTTTGCGATTTCCGCAACGGTCATACCATCTGTATATTCAAATTCTGTAGGCAATTCATGGAACTTACGCTCCGTAACAGGTTTTTGAACCTGATTACGGTTATTTTGCTTATTGCCCTTTTTATTTTTCTTATTATTGTTCCAGTTACTATTTCTTTGATTTCTCACTTGATTTTGACTACTTCGATTCTTTTGTTGTTTTCTTGGACCATCTTCTTCGTGATCGAAATCATCACGTTCTTTATCTGGTCGAGCTTGTTTTTTACGACGTGTATCTACTACAGTTTCCTTAGCTACAGGGGCTACTTCAACAACTGTTGGAGCTTGTTCAGCAACTTTAGCGGCTTCTTCAAAGATTTCTTCTGGCTCCTTGCGTTTGTTGGCTTGAGCTAAAGCTTCTTTTGCTGCTTGAGATTGCTTGAAGCGCTCCTCACTTGAACGAGCATACTCTGCATTTTGTTCTGCTTTAAGAGCTGCTGCGCGAGCCTTGAAGTCAACACGAGGTCCAGCCTGTTTTGGACGATTATCCTCTTGTTGACGGTGTTCATTACCACGATTCCCTTGACCTTGTGGTTTCTTCCCTTGGTCGTTAAAACGGCGATTGTCACGGTTTCCTTGACTAGGTTTCCCACCATTACGGTTATCGTTTTTTTGACGGTTACCGTTTTGTTGTTGTTCGCGGTTGTTACCTCTGTTTTGCTTGCGTCGTTCCGCTTGCTCCTTGGCACGCGCTTCACGTTCTGCCTTAAAGTTACGGCTTTGAGGTCTAGCAACTACCTTATCAGTCTTAGGTTGCTCTGGGGCTCCTGCTTGGGTAGTTTCCTTTACTTCCTCTTGTTTGGGTGCTACAGTTTTAGGTTTCTCCTTTTGTTTAGGAGTAGGTTTAAAACTTGCCACAATTTTAGCAGCTAGTGCTTCCTCTACGCTTGATGCATGGCTTTTCACTTCCAAGCCCAACTCTTTTGCACGCGCTACAACTTCCTTACTTTCTTTTCCAAGTTCTTTTGCGATTTCGTACAATCTTTTCTTAGACAAATCATGTCCTCCTCTTCTATTCCATAAGAGACCTCATTTTCTTTGTAAATCCAGCATCTGTTACAGCCAAAACCTTTCTCGATTTTCCGACTGCTATGCTTAATTCCAGTGTTGAAAACACGGTAATAACTTCTACTTGATAATAATGACTTTTATCCTGAATCTTCTTGGTTAGATTTGGGCCAGCATCATGGGCTAAAAAAACCAATTTTACTTTCTGGTCTTGAACGGCCTTGACAACCATTTCTTCACCCGAGATAATTTTCCCTGCTCGCTGAGCCAATCCCAAGAGATTGCTTACTTTTTGCTTATTCAAGTCCTAACTCTCTTCTTTTAACTTTGTGATCGACATAAGCGACTAATTCATCATAAAAGCTTTCATCGACTTCCATACTAAAACTACGGTTAAAGACTTTTTTCTTTTTTGCCTCTAAGGCTTCTGCATTGTCTAGCTTGATATAAGCGCCACGACCATTAGCCTTGCCTGTCGGGTCAATAAAGACCTGCCCTTCTTTGTTCTTGACAATACGGAGTAAATCTCGCTTATCAATCACTTCGTTAGAAACAACAGACTTGCGCAAAGGGATTTTCTTTGTTTTCATCTTTCCCTCCTCTAGCAATCTTATTCTTCAATATACTCTTCTGTTGTTGCGTAATCAACTTGACCAGCTTCTTCCATCGCTTCAAACTCGCTAGCTGACTTGATATCAATGCGGTATCCTGTCAAATGAGCTGCCAAACGAACGTTTTGTCCACGGCGACCAATAGCAAGAGATAGTTTGTTATCTGGAACAACGACTAAGGCACGTTTGCTGTCATTTTCATCAAAGATAACTTGGTCAACTTCAGCAGGAGCAATAGCATTGTAAATAAACTCAGCTGGATCTGCTACCCACTCGATGACATCGATATTTTCTTCTATTGGCACCATACGATCGCTCTTAGCATCGTAGCGAGCCGGGTGGAATTTGCTAGTGATTTTCTTGATGTTCGCTCCACCACGTCCAACGATTGTTCCGATAGCATCCACGTTTGGATTGTGACTGCGAACAGCAACTTTAGTACGGTCACCTGCTTCACGGGCTACGCTCATGATTTCAACGGTTCCATCGTAAACTTCTGGAATCTCTTGTTCCATCAAACGTTTGATCATCTCTGGATGACTACGGCTAACAAAGACGTTTACTCCACGAGGATTGTCTTCAACTTTATAGACATAGACTTCAATACGATCATGAGAAGCAAAAACTTCTCCAGGAATTTGGTCTTGTTTAGACAGTTGGGCTTCAATGCTGCCAAGGTTAACATAAATGAAGCGGTTGTCAAAACGTTCTACTGTACCTGACATGATTTCTTGTTCATGCTCTTTGTAAGTATTGTAGGTAATTGTACGTGTTTGCTTACGCATTTTTTCCATGATCGTTTGTTTAGCAGATTGGGCTGCTACACGACCAAACTCTCCTGGTGCCTCTTCAAACTTGATTTTGTCACCAAGCTCATAGGCTGAATTAATGGCAAGAGCATCTTTCAAGCTGATTTCCAAACGACTATCAAATACTTCATCAACAACTTCACGGACAGTGTAAACTGTAAAGTCACCTGTTTTTTCGTTGAAGTCGATAGCTACGCTGTCTGATTGACCATAGCGTCTGCGATAAGCGGAACGAAGTGACTCTACTACTGCGTCAATGATATCTTCCTTCTTGATTCCCTTGTCTTCTTCCAAAATTCGGAAGGCCTCTAGCATTTCTTTACTCATCTTCTATTCACTTTTGAATCCTCAAAAGCTTCCTTTCTTTTCTATAGTTTTACTGCTAAACGTGCTTTTGATACCAAACTGTATGGAATTTGGACTGTTTTCTTGCGTGTCTTGTCCATATATTCCACAGTCAACTCATCGTCTTCAAAGGCCAACAAGGTTCCCTCAAAGACTTTCTGCTTGTCGATGGCCTTATAAAGACCAACGTGAATGTATTTCCCAACTGCTCCAGCTATAGCTTCCTTGGTTTTCAAAGGACGCTCCAAGCCAGGGCTAGTCACTTCTAGGAAGTACTGTTCTGGGAATGGATCTGGTTGAATCTGATCCAACAGAGGACTAATCACTTCTGTCAAATCTGCCGTATCGTTCAAAGTAATACCGCCTGGTTTATCAACAAAGATACTTAGAACATAATCTCCTACAACCTTTTCATATTCAACATCCACCAATTCAAATGGAGCTTGAATGGCCGGTTCAATAATTTTTGTTACTAATTCAACAATTGTTGCGATAGGACAACACCTCCTCATAAGCAAGAGGCGAAGATATCTCCCCGCCTCTCTTTCTTATATTCCTACTGTTAAGTATAGCACTTTTTTGTACTAATGTAAAGAATAAGCACTCAAACTACTTGATTTTAAGCTTTTTCTTAAAATTCTGCTTCAACTCGGTAGATGACTTGACCTTTGCTTGAGAACTTTTGTTCATACTCAGTCATGACATTTCCTTCAAAGTCACTGGCATGCAAATCCAACCAAACCCCTTTGAGCTTCATGCCATATTGTGAAAAGCTCACTAAGCTATATTCAAACAAGCCACGATTATCTGTCTTGAAATGAATTTCACCATGTTCAGGTAGGATTCGCTTGAAGGTGTCCAAGAAGGTCTTGTAGGTCAAACGACGCTTCTCATGACGTTTTTTAGGCCATGGATCCGAGAAATTCAAATACAAGCGGTCGATCTCACCATCTTCAAAATAATTGGTCAAATCTGATCCATCTACCCATAAGAGTTTAATGTTAGGAACTCCAACTTCTAGCACCTTATCCAAAGCATAGCTTAATACAGACTTCTGAATATCAATCCCGATATAGTTAATATCTGGGTTTTGTTTAGCCATACCTGAAACAAAGGCACCCTTCCCACTACCAACTTCAACATGAATGGGATGATTATTTCCAAACAATTCTCTCCATTTCCCTTTGGCTTCCACAGGATTTAGAACAACATACTGAGGATTAGCCTCTAGTAACTCCGTTGCTCCTTTACGATTTCTTACTCTCATTTTTTCTTTCCATACTTGTCTCGGAAAATACGCAGGGCATAAATTTCCCGATTAACATTATCTAAGTCTAGGTTTTCATAATATTTGGTAATCTGGTTTAAAAACGATAACTGAGCATACCAAATCAATTTATTCATGACCGTTTGATTATTTTTATAACCGTAGTTGGTTAACCACTCTACCCATTGATGCTCTGGGATATAATGACAAAGCATATGCGCAACATCAAGCATGCGATCAGTTAGACGAACCGAATCCCAATCGACTAGATAAATTAAGCCACTATCTGTTTCGATCCAATTACTATGACGCACATCCCCGTGGACAATTGTCGCATAATCTTCTCTGAAAGACGGAAGATTTTCTCGCATATCCTTTAGTACCAATTGTAGATACTGATTATTTTTCAGAGCAGTTGGGGCTTTTTCAATCCAAGATTGAATTAAATCAAGAGGTGTTTCTAATTTATAACCTAAACGAGTCAACTGTGTCATTAAGGGACGAGAACGGTGCAGACGCGTCAAAATATCAATAATTTGCTTACGATTCATATCACTTGGAGTCAGGATTTTTCCTGTCAACCACTCCTGAGCACACATATCACGACCATCTGATAAACGACGACTCCAAAGTAACTGCGGAGCAATTTGTTCTCTAGCTAAACCAGATAGGATTGGAGATGTATTCATTTTTACAAAAATACGCTTCCCGTCGGGATAACTTCCCATATAAGCCTTACCACTTTTCCCAGATATAGGGGTCAGCGTTAGCTCCATATCACCCAAATCCATTTCTTCCCTCCGTATCATATTTCCTTACTATTCTACTAGTTTTTAACCTATTCGTCAACCAATCTACCAAGTTGGTAAGGTATATAAAAATACTTGAAGGCTAAACTGATTCCAACTAGAGCAAGAAGGCCCATCTTGTCATCTATGACGATAATTCCAACCAAACTTTCCAACAATAAGACAACGACTCCTATAGCTGAAACAATTGCTTTTAATCCTTTTTCTTTTTCGCCCTTTTCTAATGGAAATAACTGCGTAAGATATTGATAATCAAAAGCATGGTAAAGGGCAAGAAGTTGGAAAATTAAAAGATAGTTAAACAAGGTAACTATTGCAATAGCAACCCAAGACTGATCTATAAAAATTAAAGCCAAGATAGATAAAAGTAGAAGGCGGATGCTTAGAGCAAATAGATCACCATTACGAAGATAAGAGCGTAGATAGAGATTTTGCCAAATTTTTCCAGGGACTTTAGCAAGAGTTTTTAATAGAAAGTCTAAATAAGCTCGACGTTTAACACTGTTTGAAATTCCTTTAACTTGTGTAAATAGTGCAAAGAATCTAAGAAGAAATTGCTTTCTTTTGTTTTCTTGAAGAATCAGTAAATCCCAGTCTAGTCCATTTTCCCTAAAAAAAGAATTTGCTTTTCTTTGAAAAAGCCAGTATTTCCCTGCCCCCATCATCAATAGATAGAGTGCAAAAATTGGTAAACCAACCCCCATCGCTAAGAATAATGGCGCTAATAAGATTAAAAGAAAGCTCTGTACACTGAGCCAAAAAACAAATGATCTCAAGCTTTGCTTTTTGATGTGTTCTTTCACTTCTTCTTCAGCAACGATGAGAAATAGTTTATCAGGTGCTTCTAGATAGGTTGCAATTCCTCCCCATACTAGTATGAGACCAGAAATAATCACCAGTAAAAAAACAATTGGCAGGTGATTCTCAGGAAAATTTTGGAGAAGTTGATTGTACTGAAAAGCTAGAAAACCTAATAAGACCAGTAAAAATAAAACAAAATGATCATTGAGCACATATCTAAGGTAGCCTATACATTCCTTGCGAAAAATTTGCTTTCGCTTTAGAAACAAGTCTTTCATAGTTCCTCCTCTTTGGTTAAGGCCAAATAGATATCATTGAGACTTGCTTCTGGCATATCAAAAGCTTGGCGTAGTTGAGGAAGATCTCCTTTAGCTCTTACTTGTCCCTTATGTAAAATTACAAAAGAGTCACACATTTTTTCTGCAGAATCAAGAACATGGGTACTCATGAGAATCGATTTCCCCTTTTTCTTTTCCTCGTCTAAAAGCTGAATTAAATCCGAAATTGCCAAAGGATCTAGACCTAGGAATGGCTCGTCTACTATAAAAAGACTAGGATCTACAACAAAGGCACAGATAATCATGACCTTCTGTTTCATTCCCTTAGAAAAATGAACTGGGAACCAATCTAATTTCTGATCCAAACGAAACATCTTCAAAAGAGGTTCTACTCGTTCAAAAGCTTGTTCTTGCTCGATACCATAGGCCATAGCAACCGTCTCAATATGCTCTCTAAGAGTCAATTCCTCATATAAACTAGGAGTTTCAGGGATATAACCAATCTGCTGACGGTATTCACGAGGATTAGTTCGTAAGGTCAAGCCATCGATATTGATTTCCCCACTATAAGGTGTCAAAAGTCCAATAATTTCGTTAATTGTAGTTGATTTACCAGCACCATTTAGTCCAATCAAACCAACCAATTTCCCACTTTCAACTGTAAAAGATACATTCTTTAAGACAGGGACGTGAACATAGCCTCCTGTCAGGTTTTTTATTTCTAACATATTTTCTCCGAATTTGGTATAATGTAGCTATATTATATCAAAATTTAAGTCAGTAGAGGTGCTTTTTATGTCAGATTGCATTTTTTGTAAAATCATTGCTGGAGAAATCCCTGCATCTAAGGTTTATGAAGATGATCAAGTTCTTGCTTTTCTTGATATATCCCAAGTAACGCCCGGACATACCTTACTTGTTCCGAAAGAGCACTACCGTAATCTCCTAGAAATGGACCCAAATAGTGCTAGTTGCCTCTTCGCTCAAGCTCCAGTCGTAGCAAAAAAAATTATGGCTGCTACCAAAGCATCCGGTATGAACATTATTTCTAACTGTGAAGAAGTCGCTGGTCAAACGGTCTTTCATACCCATGTGCACCTAGTGCCACGTTATGGGGCAGACGACGACCTCAAACTTGACTTTATCAGTCATGAACCTGACTTTGACAAACTTGCCCAAGTCGCTGAAACAATCAAAAACGCTTAAGGAGTTGCTATGAAACTATCTAATTTACTACTTTTTGCCGGTTCTGCTCTAGGCAGCTACCTTCTTACAAAGAACCGTGAAACCATTACCGAAGAAGTTAGCGATACTAGTTCACGAATCGAATCCATCAAAGACGATCTAGATATTATCCAAAATAGTCTTGAAGTCATTAACCAACAAAAAGAACAAATCAAGGAATACCAAAAGGATTTGACCTACAAGTTTAAAGTCTTGGAAAAAGATATCCAAACAAGACTCACTGTACTAAAAGAAATGCAGGAAGAAAATCAATAAGGCAAAGAAAGTCTCCTAGTTTCCTTATATCCTCTTAAATCCATTTTGGGTTATCAATTCCTAACAGAAAAGAGAGGGAATGAAAATGAAACAGATCTTAAAAGTTCTGACTCGTGTGGTCCTGATTATTTCTGGTGGCCTCTGTCTTCTTGTCGCCCTAGCATTTCTAATACTGTCCAATCTTTTCAAGGCCTCACCAAGTGACATCCGAGAAGGAAATGAAGCCTTAAAACAAATCTTTATCTCCCTTGACATGCCTCCTGAGAAAGTAGAATCAAATGGAAGTTATCAATATGAGGGAGGAGGCTTAGATTTTTATGTGACTTTCTCAGACGAGGTTATCAATAGTCACCCCGTCCTTAAAGAAAGTCCAAACCTCACTAAAAACCGACTCAAAGTCTATGTCCTACAGACAGGAGATATTTCTTACTATAAAGTAGGGGATAACTTGTTCAATCACGGTTTATTGCAATTTTTAGAGAAAGAAAGTAGGAATTATTTACAAGAAATCGGAAAGAAACCAAATCCTAATTACTCAATTCTATATTGGAAGGATCAGGAGAGCCTAAAAAAGGGTATCGCATTCTATGAAAAAGCGTTGACCTTGGTAGATATTCAGGATAATTCGGCGATTAAGCATATTGACACTGTCACCGTGAAACCTGGTAAAGAAGCAGAAATCAACCAACTGATCCAGGAGATGGATGCAGCTGGCTTGCTCACTCAACGGTCTGAATAGCAGATTATTTAGGGAATGATTCCTCCGACAACAACACAAAAAGAGCCGATTGGCTCTTTTTGCTTTATTCTCCTTCAAAGGCATCTTTTATATGGTCAAAGAAACCTTTTTTCTTTGGATTGACTTTCAAGTCACCTGCAGCTGCGAATTCTTTCAAGGCTGCTTTTTGACGGTCGTTCAAACCTGTTGGAGTCACAACATTGACAGTCACATACTGGTCACCGACAACACCACCACGAAGACTAGGAGCTCCCTTGCCACGTAAGCGGAATTTTTTACCAGTCTGCGTTCCTTCTGGGATGACTAACTCAACATCCCCATGAACTGTTGGAATATCTACTGTATCTCCAAGGGCTGCTTGGACAATATTGAGATTTAACTTGTAGAAAATAGTTGTTCCTTCACGTTCAAATTTATCGCTTGCTTCTACAGAAACTACTACATACAAGTCTCCATAAGGACCACCGTTAAAGCCTGCCTCCCCTTGACCAGCTAGACGAATTTGTTGACCAGTTTCGACACCTGCTGGAATTTTCACATGGACACTGTGGGCTTGTTTTTCATGACCTGTTCCATGACAAGTTGTACATGGATCTTTGATTTCTTTTCCGCGACCATGACAGACATCACAGGTTACTTGGCGACGCATCATACCAAGCGGTGTTTGAGTATCGACGTTGATAACACCAGAACCGTGACAGCGTCCACAAGTAACTGGACTTGTTCCAGGCTTAGCACCTGATCCGTTACAAGTACGACAGCTTGATTCACGATTGTATTTGACTTCTTTTTCAGTACCAAAGATGGCTTCTTCAAAAGTCAAATTAACGCGATACTGGAGGTCATCACCTTGACGAGGAGCGTTTGGATTGCGAGAAGGACCGCCTCCGCCGAAAAAACTTGAGAAGATATCTTCAAATCCACCAAAACCGCCTGCACCATCGAAGCCACCGAAACCGCCTGCACCACCAAAGCCACCGTTGGCTCCAGCCGCACCGTATTGGTCATAAGCTGCCCGCTTTTGTTCGTCACTTAAAGTCTCATAGGCTTCTTGAACTTCCTTGTACTTGTCCTCAGCACCAGGCTCTTTGTTGATATCTGGGTGATATTTTTTAGATAATTTCCGATAGGCTTTCTTGATTTCATCTTGTGATGCATTTTTTGAAACGCCCAAACGGTCATAAAATTCAGTATTGTTCATTTAAGATACCAAGACCGTAAAATTCGACTGAAAAATAGGAAATCTGACGCTGGAGCGATGCTCCTAGACAGATTTATCTTTTTTCCGAGAATTTAGGTCGGGTTCAATTCCTTTCTTTTGTATTGAGTAAGAAACTTCAGAGTTCGGCTACAATTTCCCAAACACTCTTTGTTCCTTTCTATTGATGTTGCGAATCAAACCACCATTTAGGTCGGGTTCAATTCCTTTCTTTTGTATTGAGTAAGAAACTTAAGAGCTCGAGTTCAATTTCTCGAACACTCTTTGTTCCTTTCTATTGATATTGTGAAACAAACCCAACATCAATCAGGTTTATTCCCTTTTTACCGAAAAACAGAGGCTGGGTTGCAACCTCTGGATTTCTTCTTATCATTATTAACATTTAAGCAAAGCACCGTAGAATGACAATTCCTTTAGTGATTTGACATTCTTAACGAGTAAGGCTGAATTGAGTTTCGGATTAAAGGAATCCTAAAATCTCGGAACCTTTCTTTATTTCATGAGGTTCCGCTAAAACAATCCAGTGGATTGTTTTACTTTTCAGTAAACTCTCCGTCTACGACGTCATCGCCTGCGTTTCCTGTTGCTTGTGCGCCTTCTGCTCCTGCTTGAGCTTGTTGGGCTGCTGCGGCTTGTTCGTAAAGTTTCACAGCAAGTCCTTGTGCTTTTTCGTTCAATGCTTCAAGTTTTGCTTTCATTTCGTCCAAGTTGTTGTCTTCTTGAGCTTTCTTAAGATCATCAAGGGCAGCTTGTGCAGCATCACGTTCTGCATCGAAGCCTTTGCCTTCAGTTTCTTTGATTGTCTTTTCAGTCGCAAAGATAGCTTGGTCTACTTCGTTACGAAGGTCTACTTCTTCTTTACGTTTCTTATCTGCTTCAGCGTTGGCTTCTGCATCTTTCATCATGCGATCGATTTCTTCGTCTGTCAAACCTGAGTTAGATTGAATAACAATTGTTTGTTCTTTTTGAGTTCCAAGATCTTTGGCCTTAACAGATACGATACCGTTCTTATCGATGTCGAATGTTACTTCGATTTGTGGGATACCACGAGGTGCAGCTGGGATATCTGTCAATTGGAAGCGTCCAAGAGTCTTGTTATCTGCTGCCATTGGGCGTTCACCTTGAAGAACGTGGATATCAACGGCTGGTTGGTTGTCTGCTGCTGTTGAGAAGACTTGTGATTTAGATGTTGGGATTGTTGTGTTACGGTCGATGAGTTTTGTAAAGACACCACCCATTGTTTCGATACCAAGTGACAATGGTGTTACGTCAAGAAGGACAACGTCTTTGACATCACCAGTGATAACACCACCTTGGATAGCAGCACCCATAGCAACAACTTCGTCAGGATTTACTGATTTGTTTGGTTCTTTACCAGTTTCAGCTTTAACAGCTTCTACAACGGCAGGGATACGAGTTGAACCACCGACAAGGATAACTTCGTCGATTTCTGACAAGCTCAAACCTGCATCTGAAAGAGCTTGGCGAACTGGAACTTTTGTACGTTCCACAAGGTCGCGAGTCAAATCATCGAATTTAGCACGAGTCAAAGTCATTTCCAAGTGAAGAGGCCCAGCTTCACCAGCAGTGATGAATGGCAAGCTGATTTGTGTTGAAGTTACACCAGAAAGGTCTTTCTTAGCTTTTTCAGCGGCATCTTTCAAACGTTGAAGAGCCATCTTGTCTGTTGACAAGTCGATTCCATTTTCTTTCTTGAATTCAGCTACTAAGTAGTCGATGATTTTTTGGTCAAAGTCGTCACCACCAAGTTTGTTGTCCCCTGCAGTTGCCAATACATCGAAGACACCATCACCGAGTTCAAGGATAGATACGTCAAATGTACCACCACCAAGGTCGAATACCAAGATTTTTTCTTCTTTGTCAGTCTTATCCAAACCGTAAGCAAGAGCTGCTGCAGTTGGTTCGTTGACGATACGTTCTACTTCAAGACCAGCGATTTTACCAGCGTCTTTAGTTGCTTGACGTTGAGCATCGTTAAAGTAAGCTGGAACTGTGATAACAGCCTTGGTTACTTTTTCACCTAGGTATTCTTCAGCGTAACCTTTCAAGTATTGAAGAATCATAGCTGAGATTTCTTGTGGTGTGTATTCTTTACCATTAGCGGAAATTTTTTCAGAAGTACCCATCTTAGATTTGATAGAGATGACTGTATCTGGGTTTGTAACTGCTTGACGTTTTGCAGCATCACCAACGATGATCTCTCCGTTTTTGAATGAAACTACAGATGGAGTTGTGCGGTTTCCTTCTGGGTTTGCGATGATTTTTGATTCAGTTCCTTCAAGAACTGCAACTGCTGAGTTTGTTGTACCTAAGTCAATACCGATAATTTTAGACATGTGTTTTTCTCCTTAAATTTTATCTTTTTTTCTTTTTGATACTCTTCTTAAGTGGCGACGCCGCCAGAGCTTGACTTCGTCAATCTCTTTGACTAAACTTTGAGCCTAAGGTCTCAAAGTTTGCGCAAATAGCGCCACGGCAAAGAGTATCGCCTTTGGTTCGCTTCGCTCACTATTGCAAAGCTGAATAATTTTTTATCTTTCTTCATAGTTTAGTGTCGTTTCGGACAAGGTTTTTAAGTTCTCTAGCCTAGTTATATACAACCACCATGGCTGGGCGTAGGATACGGTCATGTAGTTTGTAGCCTTTTTGGAAGACTTGTGCGATGGTGTCTGCTGGATGCTCATCATCAGCTGGAACTGTTTGAATAGCCATATGGTAGTTATGGTCAAACTCTCCATCAGCTGCGATTTCCTCGATTCCTTCTTCTTTCAGAGCGTGAATCAAGCTTTCTTGGACCATTTCCAAGCCTTTTTTGACATCATCTGTCAAACCTTCAACTGCAAGGGCGCGTTCAATATTATCAAGCGATGGTAAGATTGCTTTTGCCAAATCTTGGCTACGATAGCGTTGCAAGAGTTGACGCTCTTCATTGGCACGACGCTGAATGTTTTGCATTTCTGCGTGGGCACGAAGATATTTGTTTTCAAACTCCTCAGCACGTTCATTAGCCAAGTCCAATTCCGACTTCTCAGGAGTTGTTTCTTCTACTGGTTCAACAACTTCCTCTTCTTTTACTTCTTCATTTTTTATATCTTGGGCCATTTTCGCCTCCTTTAATGATTTCAATCTTAATTCACTTCATAGTGATTGCTACTGAGATAGCGGTAAAAATCAGTCAACTTCATGGTTAGAACTCGATTGACAACATTAAGTTGATTGACCAATTGTTGATAATCCAGATTAACTGGACCAATAATCGCAAGGATTCCAAACCCACGATAGGGAATCAGGAACTTACTGCTAATCACTGCTAAGTCAGCAAGACAAGATTCTTGGCTATCCGCAACTCGGACACTTTGCATCTGGTCGCCAATCAGATTCTCTCGAATTTCCAAAGCTACCTTTTGTGGCTGATCAAAGAATTGATAGGCCGCTAAATTAGCGAAATTCAAAAGATTGACTTTGCCAGAAACCACGATATTTTCATTGAACATTTCTTTGAAGATATGCTCAATAAGATCCATAACATTATCCGTTGTTGTGAAGTAACGTTGGATAATTTGCGGAATCTCTGTCCGAATCTTGTAGTGAATATCCAAAACAGTCTGATCCAGGAAACGTTCTTGAATCATGGTCTTGAGGCGATTTAAATCCTCCTGCAAGAAATTTCTCGGAATCAAAAACTGACTGGTAACTGTTCTAGACTCATCAAGCGTAAAAACAGCAAGAGCTGTATGTTGCCCGAGGACAACAATATCAAAAGCTGTTAGCTTCTGCCTACTTGGTTCTACATCCAGCGCTACAACCGTACAACCACTCAAGTCTGACAAAATTTTCGTTGCCTCTTGAAGAATATCCTCTAGCTTGAAGAATTCTTGATCAAAGGCTTTTACTATCTCATAAACTTGATTCTCGGCTAAACGGTCAAAGGATAGGGAGTGTTTGACATAGTATTGAAAACCTGCCACACTCGGCATACGACCACTGGAAGTATGTGCCTTTTCAAGTAAACCTTGCTTTTCTAGAGCTGCCATATCATTTCGAATGGTAGCACTACTTGAGTTGATAGACTCTTGCAAGGCTTTGGATCCAACAGGTTCGTGCGTTTTGGTAAAGATGTCAATAATCAGATTTAAAATATTCTGCTGACGTTCCGTAACCATCTCGTCACTCCTCTCTGATAGATCTTTTTAGCACTCGTGACCTCCAAGTGCTAACTTATGATTCTATTATACACCCTTAGAAAAGAATGTCAAGACAAAAACTCAAAAAATTAGCACTCTTTTACCGAGAGTGCTAAAAATCAGTCTGAGGACCTAGAAAATCATCTTACATTCTCAAGATATTTCTTTTTAAGTCTATAAAAACTATAAATTAGATAAGAAATCATGAGGGCATAAAGGGCAAAAATAAGGAAGAAAGATTGAGAGAGACTTTCGCGAAACAAGCTCATACAAATAACTAGACCGCCAGAGATAGAAACTATAGATGTACGAAGTCTAGATTTCACATCGGCCCATTGAAGACGATTGTCCATGAAAGATTGATCATTTGAATCTACATCACAAGTTGTTTTTCTAAAAACAGTATAAGAACAATTTTCCACAAATTCCCATCCTCTATCCTTAATACTTTGTAAATCTACCTCATTTTTTCTAAGGTAGCTAGTATTCCACACACGGTAAATTACATCATCTGGTCGGCATTGTTCAAAATAGAAAAAGCCAAAACGATTCGATTTAAATTTCCAACCTTTCAAATGCATCTCATGCAAATAATATTCTACCTTATCCAAATCAAAAATGGTAAACATTCGAAATTGTACTTTGCTTTTCATTGTCTAACCTCCAAAATGGTTTTATTTATCAGATAATTCTCTCCACTTTTGAAACAATCTCCAAAAAATATAAGAAATCTGAATCGTGAAAACTATCAATAAAGTACAGTCTGTGATAACAATCAAAAACATTCCCCAACTGAAAGAACTACCTCCACTGACAAACTTTGAGAAAACCGGTAGTAGTGCTGAAAAGAGAAGCAAAATAGGAAGCATTCGCATTGTTAAAATCTTCTTGACCATTGCTAACTTCCCGGCCGCGTCATTATAAATTTCAAACTCGGCATCCGATTCAACTCCAGAATAAAGCTTTCTAAAGTAGGAAAAACCATTAAAGTCTGTAATATGTTCCCACCCACAATCTTTAAATAGTTGTAAATAGGGAGCTCTCTCTGACTTTTTCATAGGATAAAAGTCCAACTGATAAACCACCTGCTCCGGTTGGCACTTTTCAAAAGTATACTTAACCGCAACTACTAAGTTAGAATAATTTACTTCCTTAAGTTTCCAGCCCTGAACATGCATTTTTCCGAGATAGAGAGCCTCTCTATCATAATCCGCAATGGTAGCAATTCTATAAACAACTTTCTTTTCCATCAAAGCTCCTCCCGACTGTTTCTATAGAGCCGTTCAATACGTTTCAACTCAATCTCTAAAACTTTTCGGCCCAAGTCTGTTATCTGATAGATTTTACGTTTCTCCTCTTCTCGGACAAAGGAAACCAAACCATCCTTTTCCATCTTCGATAGGGTCCCATACATAGTTCCAGGACTAATTGACACTTGCGAATCTGTCATCTCTTTAACCTTTTGAGTAATACCATAGCCATGATTCTCCTTTTGCAGACAGAATAGAATATAAAAACCCGTTTCAGTCATGGGAAGGTAGACACGCCTAATCTTATCTGTTAATTCCATTTAATCAGACCTCCTATTTAATCCGATATATCGCACTTCGTTATATAAAATATATCACATCTCGATATAAATTGCAAGAAAAAAAGATCGTCCTCACGGACAATCTTTCTGATTTATCATTAGTATAGATCTAGGTAGTTATCAATTTCCCATTGTGAAACGAAGGTTGCGTAACTTGCCCACTCAATTCGTTTGGCTTCAAGGAAGCTAGTGTAGATGTGTTCACCTAGAGCTGCTTTAACCACTTCGTCTTCTGTCATAGCCTTCAAAGCGTTATGAAGAGTTGATGGAAGGTCTGTGATGCCAGCCTCTTTACGCTCTTCTGCAGTCATAATATAGATGTTTTCTTCGATTGGTGCTGGTGCTTCGATTTTGTTTTCGATCCCGTGCAAACCAACTTCCAAAAGAACAGCCATTGCGATGTATGGATTAGCCATTGGGTCAACTGAGCGCAACTCAAGTCGAGTTCCCATTCCACGAGTAGCAGGAACGCGGACAAGTGGTGAACGGTTACGACCAGCCCAAGCGATGTAAACCGGAGCTTCGTAGCCTGGAACCAAACGTTTGTATGAATTTACTGTTGGGTTCATAATAGCTGTGTAATTGTAAGCGTGCTTGATCAAACCACCAAGGAAATGATAGGCTGTTTCTGACAATTGCATTCCTTTTGGATCATTTGGATCAAAGAAGGCGTTGTTTCCTTCCGCGTCAAACAAGGACATATTGCAGTGCATCCCTGAACCAGCGATACCAAATTTTGGTTTAGCCATAAAGGTTGCATACAAACCATGTTTACGCGCAATTGTTTTTACAACAAGTTTAAAGATTTGAATCTTGTCACATGCACGAAGAACTTCATCATACTTAAAGTCAATCTCATGTTGACCTACGGCAACTTCGTGGTGACTGGCTTCTACTTCAAATCCCATTTTAGTCAAGACATTTACAATCTCACGACGGGTATTATCCGCAAGGTCTGTAGGCGCCAAATCAAAATAACCACCCTTGTCATTCACCTCAAGAGTTGGGTCTCCATTTTCATCAAGCTTGAATAGGAAGAATTCTGGTTCCGGACCAAGGTTGAAAGATTTGAATCCAACTTTTTCCATGTGATGAAGAGCTCGTTTAAGGTTGCTTCGAGGATCTCCAGCAAATGGCTCTCCTTCTGTTGTATAGACATCACAGATCAATCCTGCGACACTACCGTTCTCATCTCCCCAAGGGAAGACAGTCCATGTGTCTAGGTCAGGGTACAAGTACATATCTGATTCATTGATACGAACAAACCCTTCAATAGAAGATCCATCAAACATAGCCTTGTTTGACAAGACCTTGTCTAGTTGTTCATCTGTAGCAGGAATTTCGACGTTTTTCATTGTTCCCAAAATATCTGAAAACATGAGACGGATAAAGGTTACATTTTTTTCCTTAACTTCACGACGAATATCTGCAGCTGTGATTGGCATGGTTTTTCTCCTTATATATGACGACTAGCGGTTGCCTAACCGCGACCAAAAGGCGATTGTTGAGAAGCAAAGCGACTTTGTTGAAGAACTTCATTCCGAAGGGCCCGACGCACCTCAGTTTGACTGACTGGTTTCTTGGCTTTCGCCTCACGTTCGGCATATTTTTTCTTGATAGCAGCAATGTTCAGACCTTCAGAGATATAATCCTTAATCTCAAGCAACCGATCCATATCATTTAAAGAATACATCCGGCGATTGCCTTCGTTTCGATCAGGTTTTATCAACTCTTGATCTTCATAATAACGAATTTGACGCGCCGAAAGATCGGTCAGCTTCATAACACTACCAATGGGGAAAACTGCCATATTGCGACGAAATTCTTTTTCCTTCATGTGCACTTCCTCTTCTTTCTGTCTATTATAGTCTAAAAAAAATCAATCGTCAATTGTTAATGTCATATCTTGTGACATTATTTTATTTTTTCTGTATGAGACTCCGCAAGCGATCTATATCATAATTTACTAGAATTGCTACAAAAACTCCCATAAAAGTCTCAAAAACTCGAGCAAACACGTACAAAACAGTCTCTCCGCTCGGAATTGATAGGGTAATAATCAGCATGGCTGCAACTCCCCCAATGACCCCTGACTTATTGTTCATAGCAACATTTGTCATGATGGTTAACATGGTACATATCGGAACCACAAGGAGAGTTACCCAAAAGGCTCCGTGAAAAAAGTTGTTCAAGAGAAAGAAAATCAGCGCATAAAAACCACCGATACTATTCCCTAAAATACGTGATGTCCCAAAGTGGACACTCTTATCAAAGTCTTCTCTCAAACTAAAAACGGCTGTAAGAGCTCCAATCTGAAGTCCCTTCCATCCAAAAAAACCAAAAATCATGAGGACCAAAAAAACAGCGATTCCTGTTTTAAAGGTGCGCATCCCTAACTTGAACTTGCTTTTATCAAATCTATATTTTTTAAAATAACTCATCATTTCATCTTTCTTTTTTTCCATTTTATCATAATTTTACTTTTTTGAGAAAAGGATTCCTCAATTGAAGAAAATAGGAACTAAAAAGAGAAGGGTATAAATCCTTCTCTTTTATAATCCAATATTCTATTTTAGAATAAATACATGAAAGCCAAGGTAACGAGACTAGCAAGCAAGCCCACTCCCCAAAAGAAGAAGTCTACCTTCCACTCACTCCAGGCTTGACCTTTACCTGAAAATCCACCCAACTCAAAATGATGATGAACGGGTGTCATACGGAATATACGCTTGCCTCCACTAATCTTAAAGTAGCTAACCTGCATCATAACAGATGTTGTTTCAAAAACATAAACGAGACCAATCAAGAGCAGGGTCCATTCCTGGTGAAGAGCCATGGAAATAGCCGCTAACATTCCTCCAAGTGCTAAACTTCCGACATCCCCCATAAATACCTTAGCAGGCTTGTGGTTAAAGACGAAGAAACCAAGAAGACCACCAATCATGGCAAGAATCACCAGGAGAATATCCAATTGGTTTTGTACATAAGCAATGATTCCATAGGCAGATAGGCTAATCACTACTGAGATACTTGCCAACCCATCAATTCCGTCAGTCAAGTTAACAGCGTTTGAAAAACCGACTAACCAAAAGAGAGCAAAGAAGATATAAAAGACTCCCAGGTGTAGGGGATAACCAAAAACATTCAAGATATCTCCACCTCTATCATAGAAGAAATAGAAGATTACTCCTCCGACTAGTTGAAGCAAGAGTTTTTGTTTTGGATTAAGCCCTTCATTGATTTTTCTAAAAACCTTGAGAAAGTCATCTAAAAAACCTACCAAACCATATAGCAGCAAGATGAAGAGTATCATCCCTACATTGTTGGTTAATTGATTTGTTAAAAGCGCAAAGATAAAGCTGACTAAAACACCTACTATAAGGAAAACAATTCCACCCATTGTTGGTGTCCCAGCTTTTGCTTGATGCTGTTTCACATCCTCGTGCATCTGCTGACCAGTGATTTGTGCTTTACGATAAAAACGGATAAAGGCTGGAATTCCAATGACCGTTAGAATAAAAGCGCACACTCCAGCAAGAATAGACATGATCATACTAATCTCCTAAAGTTATTTTTATTTTCTGTAAATCTTTCAAAGTTGTATTGGTTCGAACACTTTGTTTTTTAACAGTTTCTCCACTGCCTTCAAATTCAACTTCAATATTTAGCCACTTAGCTAACTTTTCAACATTTTGCTTCGTCCAACCATACAAATCCGGCATTTCTTCTACCTTATCAGAAAGAAGTAAGATTTGTTCATTAGCATCTAAATTGGTTCCCTCTGCTACTGAGCTTTCCTTAATTTTAGTACCTGAACCAACAACAATCGGTTGTACAAGGTTACGACGTAGTTCTTCTGCCAATCCCCCAGGACTATAGTCTTTAGTCGAAGGCATTGCGTAGCTAGTTGTAGTTGTTACTTGATCTAAATTCTTAGCAGTTGATTGGAGATTAAGCAATTCTTTCATGGCCGAAGCTCTCTCAAGTATAGGATTGGCAAATTCACCAAGCATAGCCTGAGAATAATGTTCTGGTTGTTGAACTGTCACATAGAGAATAAAATCAGGATTTTCAGAAGGATGCATGGTTACCACAGAAAAGATATGATTGGTTTCCCCAACTAAATATCCACCGTTTTGCTCATCAGCAATCTGTGCAGTCCCAGATTTCATTGCAACGCTTTGATTTGGAAGAGAAATCACTCCTCTCCCCTCTCTATGGTTATACAGGGTTCCATAATAGGGATCTGTTCCTACCGTAACCATATGCTCTCGTGTCACGCTAGCTGCTTCCTTAGAAACAGGATTCCCCACTACTTCTTTTTTCGACTTACGAACCGTCTCATCATTTGGATCATATAAAGCACTGATAAATTTAGGCTCTAGCATAACTCCATCATTAGCAATAGCTGTAAAAGCTCTAAGCATTTGCGTTTGAGTTACAGAAATACCCTGACCGAAGGAACTCATGGCAATATTAACAATATTGTCATCAGGCAATTGTCCACCATACTCATTATTCATCCCAAATCTTGTTGGAATTCCGAATTTGAAACGATTGAGATAATCCAACCAAGTTGTATCTCCCATCTTTTGCTCTAACAAGGTCATTCCGACATTACTAGAGTGGGCAAATCCTTGTGAGTAAGTCATCATTCCACCACTCGTCAAGCCTTCATTTACATCCCAGTCCTTGATGGTAACATCAGCAATTTTTAATTCACTACTATTAAAATACTCCCCTCCAGGAAATGTTTTATTGTCAATAGCCGCCGCCAGAGTCATTACCTTCATGGTTGATCCAGGTTCATAGTTGCTTTGATATAGAAAGTCTCTCCAAACAAAATTCTCATCCAGTCCTTCTTTTGTATCTGCATCAAAAGTTGGCCTTTGTGTCGTTGCAAGAATTTCTCCCGTTTTGGCACTCACCAAAGTAGCGTTGACATATTTAACTTTAAGTTTAGCTTGAAAGATATTCATCTGACTCTCTAAAAAGGATTGTAGTGGACTAGACAAGGTTGTATAAACGTCTTTTCCATTGATCGTTTGCTGAGTAATTTTTTCAGTTCCTGGAACTATATTTCCTAGACGATCTTTCTCATATGTAATAATACCATCGGTACCAGCTAATATGCTATTTAAAGAACTTTCCATTCCAGATGTTCCGATGAGTCCTTTTGTGCCATCTTCATTCTCATGCAATTGAGCCAATCCTATAAAAGATGAAGCAAACTGGCCATTTGGATAACTTCGATTGGGACTTGTGGTGAAGTCAATACCTTCTATCTTTGCAGCTTCCAGATCATTTTTAATAGACATCATATTTGCATAAGTAATGCCACTTCCTTTAGCACCAAAAGAAACCTGCTTTAGATTAGGCTGAGAAAGTTGCTCCTTTACATAAGATTCTTCCATATCTAAATACTTATGAAAGACTTCCGCGACTTTGTTATACTGAGATTCTTCAACATAAAGAATCTCACCGTTTGCAGATTTATATTCTTTGTCAATTACCGCATAAACATTATAAGATGTGGCATCTTCTGCTATAGGTGTTCCATTACGGTCGTATATGGTTCCCCTCTTTGCAGGAACTGTTCGTGTAGTCTGGTGAACTCTAGCTGCTTCCTTAACTAAGTTAACACCAAACTTGGAGCCTGTACCAATAATTACCGCAAAATTAACCAAAAAAACAGCAAAGAGAAAGACGGCCAAAAGGCTCAGACTCTTTCCCACTCGTCTGCGGTTTTCCATTGGAGATTTACGATTCTTAATGGCAAAGCGTATTATTTTTTCTTTTATAGTTTTCATCTACTACTCCGCCGATCGGATATTATCATTATATAATTGTAACTCTTGCGAATCTGCAATACCTGTTAAGCGTTCTGACCGGATTAATTCATTGACTTCTTGCTTAGCATCGTCCAACTCGGTCTTCTTCTCTTCAATCTGAGCATTCACACTCGTCAACTCACTTTGGACTTGCAATAGCTTTGTTTGCATATAAACAACACTGATAGCTAAGACTAGGGCTGTAATGGCAATTGAAAGGTAAAAAGCCTTTTCAACCCGCGAGAATCTCTTGATACGTGCCTGAAGTAGTTGGCTAGTCGTTTCTCTTTTTTCTATCATTTTATCCTCTTACTTGTGAATTTTTCTAGCGACTCTTAGCTTAGCTGAATGGGAACGATTATTAGCTTCTAATTCTGCCTTGCTTGGTAAAATCGGCTTGCGAGAAACCAATTCCATTTTGGGCTTGAGTTCATCTGGAATAAAAGGCAAGCCTTTTGGAACTTCTACTGTCGAAGCTTCCTTAAATAGTTGCTTGGTCAAACGATCTTCCAGAGAATGGAAGGTAATCACTGATATTCTGCCATCTAGAGCCAGCATATCCATAGCCTGCTGGATTGATTCATCTGCAGCACCCAGTTCATCATTGACCTCTATACGGATAGCTTGGAAAATTTGTTTGGCTGGGTGGCCTTTTTTCTTGAGCTCCTTTGCCGGTTTGGCAGATTTAATAATCTCTGCCAATTCCGTCGTGGTCTCAATCGGTTTCTGTTCACGTGCCTGTTCAATTTTTCGAGCAATCTGTTTGGAAAACTTGTCCTCTCCATATTTGAAAAAGATTCTTACCAAATCATGGTAGTCATAGTGATTAACAACTTCATAAGCGGTCAAACTAGCTTCCTGATTCATGCGCATATCCAGCGGTGCATCCTTCTTATAGGAAAAACCACGTTCACGTTGATCCAACTGCGGGCTTGACACACCTAAATCATAACAAATTCCATCAATTTCAGTCACACCTAAGTCATGTAAGCGGTCCTTCAAATGACGGAAATTATCCTTGATGAAGGTTACCATTCCCTTTTCGATATAGGGAGCCAAACGTTTTTGCGCATTATCAATGGCATTCTGGTCTTGATCAAAGGCATAGAGATGCCCTTTCTCGCTTAACTTACTTAATAAATACTCGCTGTGTCCTGCTCCTCCCAAGGTCGCATCAACGTAAATACCATCAGGTTTTACATCTAGCATATCAATGGTCTCATGGAGCATGACCGTTACATGATGAAATTCTTTTGTCATATCCTATCTATTTTACCACAAATCCGACTAGCTTGCACCCACTAAAGCCAAAACATTCCATTGCTACTTTATTCCTTGTATTCAACCGGCTTCTCAGCTACTTGAGCTAGCGCTGAGTCTTCTTCTAGATTTAAGTGCTGATGAACTGTCTCTGCCACTGCTCTTGGTATACCAACTGCAACAATCTCGTCCACGCTAGCTTCCTTGATTTTTGTCAGAGATTTGAAATATTTCATCAAATTCTGCTTGCGTTTGGGACCCAAACCTTCAATTCCATCCAATTGAGAGGAGAAGGAATTCTTAGAACGAAGTTGCCGGTGAAAGGTAATGGCAAAACGGTGCACTTCATCTTGAATGCGTTGGAGGAGGAAAAATTCCTGAGAATTCCTAGACAACTCTACCACTTCAAGAGGATCTCCAAAGAGCAACTCATGAGTTTGGTGCTTGTCATTTTTTTGCAGACCTGCGATAGGAATATCCAACCCCAACTCCTCTTGGATAACTTGCTTAGCAATGTTAACCTGTCCCTGACCACCATCGATGACGATTAGATCTGGCGGTGTCAAACCGTCACGCTGGACCCGTCCATAACGTCTACGAATAACCTCTCGCATACTTGCATAGTCATCTGGTCCGACCACCGTCTTGATTTTATACTTGCGGTAATCCTTCTTGCTCGGTTTCCCGTTGACAAAAACAACCATAGCAGAGACTGGACTAGTCCCCATAATATTAGAGTTATCAAAAGACTCGATACGGACTGGGGTTGGAATTTGTAGAAGTCGCCCAAGATTTTCAATAGCTCCTTGAGTCTTTTCGACTGATTTCTCTAACAGATTAAACTTCTCCTCTAAACTAACACGAGCGTTTTTGATAGCTAGATTAACCAGTTGCTTCTTCTCCCCTCGCTGGGGTTTGAGGACCTTAGTATCAACCAAAGCCTTGATAGCTTCTTCGTCAATATCTTGAGGAATCAGGATTTCATTGGGAATCAAGTGAGATTTTTCTTGATAAAACTGCCCCACATAGGTCAGGAAATCCTCGTCTGGATCGTTGTAATAAGGGAACAGATTGACATCGCGTTCAATCAGTTTACCTTGACGGACAAAGAAAACCTGAACACACATCCACCCCTTATCCACATAGTAACCAAATACATCACGGTTTTGGAGGTCTTTAGCCATGACTCGTTGCTTAGTCCGAAGGGTGCCAATGGCCTGAATCAAATCACGGTATTCCGCTGCACGTTCAAACTCCATACTTTGGGCTGCCACAGCCATCTTCTCCTTGAGGTCATCAATGATTTTATCGTCTTGCCCCTTGAGAAAATCAGAGACTTCTTGGGACATAGCTTTAAAATAGGCTTCATCCTTTCGACAAACCGTATGAGCCATACACTGGCCGATATGGTAATAAAAACAAACCTTGGAAGGAGGATTGGTACACTTGCGAAACGGGAAAATCCGGTCCAATAGCCGTTTGATTTCATTGGCTGCCCCCACATCCGGATAGGGACCAAAATAGAGACCTCCGTCTTTTTTGACCTGACGAGTAATAATTAGTCGAGGATAGCGCTCATTGGTGATTTTGATGAAAGGATAGGACTTATCATCCTTGAGCATAATATTGTACTTAGGCTTGTTTTCCTTGATGAGATTAATCTCTAAAAGAAGGGCCTCAATATTAGACTCCGTGACAATAAACTCAAAATCCACAATTTCAGACACCAGGGCTTCTGTCTTGGTATCATGGCTCCCACGGAAGTAGGACCGCACCCGATTGCGCAGATTTTTAGCCTTCCCCACATAGATGATAGTACCGTTCTTGTCTTTGTGAATGTAACAACCAGGGCTAGTCGGCAAGAGCTCCAGTTTTGATTTAATCAAGTTATTCATAGTTCCATTATAGCAAAAAGCCCCCTGTATTGCTTAAATCAGAGAGCTCCAGTTTCCTTAGAAAATCACTTATTCCCCAGACTCATATAGTTCTTGAACCTCTTTTACATCTTGAGCTTGGATTCCATAATAGGAGCCTGCTGGTTGCATAACCGAAACTTCATTGGTGTGTTCCAAACCAATCGCATGACCTAGTTCATGCTCTGCTGTATGCATGATACGATCATAGGTATAGCCATAGTTTGGATTGGATAAATAATAATGATTCAAGCGAACGGTCACTGAAATGAATTGTTTGGTTAGGAGATTTGTCTGACTCTCCGCCTCACCAGCAACGGCTGTTGAACCACTATTCATTTCGGTAGCGAAAATATTGGCCTGATCCGCTTCTGTTACAAGCTCAAAGTTAAAAGCCCCTGTCTGGTTCCAACTAGCAATAGCTTCAAGGTAGGCTTTTTGGAAAGTGGCATCCATTTGAGGATCAATATAGATAGTTGCTTGCGCCTTTGACCATTTTGCTCCTGAATCTTGATGATGATCTGTCTGAGACAAACCTTGCAACTTACCAGTTTCTTGCCATTGATCCCAACCTGCTTGGCCGACTTGGACCACTTTGCTAACTTGATTTAAAGTAGCAGGTAAATCACCTGTCACATACCAGAGAATCCCAAAAGTGATGAGAATGAAGAAGATAAGCGTCCATACAAGGCGCCAAAACATACGCAAAATCCCTAGTAAAAACCGACATAACACACGAATAATCCAGTCCATTATTGCCCACCTTTCAAAAAAATAAGAATCCACCTTTAAACCATGGATTCCCATTCTAAAGATAGATTCCTTATTTTACTCGAGTAAGCTGAAAGAAAACTAAAAGTACTTCTTTTACTTATCTCCCCATTAATTTTTTCAAAACTTGTAAACACTTAAACTTGAACGGGTTTGGATAATATCGGAAAGTGCCTGGTTTACGAACAATATAGCCATTGAAATTCTGCTTAAAGCGTAGAACTCCATCGCTACCATCAAAGAGACCTTGGATACCAAAAAAGTTATATGTAGGAATATTCTTTTGTAACGCCTGTTTCATAGCATAATATTGAAGTAAAAATGGAGCAGAAAACTTTTGGAGATCAGCATAAGAGCCTCCGAACAAATATGTTGCTTCCGAGTTAGTATATATTATCAAAGCACAAGCCAATAGGATCCTTTCTGAATCAGTAGGCAAAGAATTTAGAAAATCTAATTTCTTTTGTATCGCTTGAATCTGTTGCTTGAAATTCTTTGACTTTTCATCAA
Organism: Streptococcus timonensis; assembly: GCF_900095845.1. Lineage (GTDB taxonomy): Bacteria > Bacillota > Bacilli > Lactobacillales > Streptococcaceae > Streptococcus > Streptococcus timonensis. The sequence continues at coordinate 94,265 of NZ_FMIX01000004.1, read as the reverse complement.
GGCTAGCCTGTTTCATATTAAGAGCTTCGATTGATTGTTTAGGATTCACCTCTGCAATTAGAAAAGCTGCCTTATCCTCAAAAATATCATACAATTTACAGTAATAATCTAAATCCTTATCCTTAAAACCTTGCCTTTGTCCAGTTTCTTCAATAATTTTTTTGAATAGTGGAATTTCCTCTCTTTCAGCACTTCGAATGGTAACACCATAATCAAGTGAGGATTGAATGTTTCTAGAACTATTCTTATTAAAAGATTTCAACAAAGATTCTTCATCGAAACCTTTTAAATCTTTAACGTAGTGCCAAAATATTTCTCCGTTTGGGTATCCTGTTTTAAGACCATCAAATTGATATTCTAAACTACACAACTCTTGAATAATGCTTTTCTCTTCTTCATCTATTGGGTTGCCATCACTCTCAAAATTTTGATAGGTCTCAAAAGGTTTTACAATCAACTCTAAAGCACCACTCTGCTTGGCATATTCCTTTAAATATTGATAAAATTTTGACAGTGCAGATTTTTGGGTATAAATAGGCCCAGAATTCAACTCCATATGAAGGCCACCTAGCATAGGCAAGCTATAAATCAGAGCCGCAACTTGAATTTCTCCTTCTTTCTTCAAAGAAAGATAAACCACTTGAGCCCCTCTAGCTTCTAACAGTTCCCCCATCTGAATAGACTGCATGAAAGAATAGCCAGGGACCTTTTCCGAATAACGTTGAAACTCTTCTTTAGTGAGTAATGTCAGTGTCATATGAATGCTTTCTTTAATGTTTTTTTCTTAATTTTTTTCTAAGTTTATAAATTTGTCCACCTAAAGGATATAGAGGATGAATCGGTATTGTTAATTCCCCAATATACTCTTCGATTGTTGGAGAATATTTAGATTTAAAAAGATATAGACCACCTTTAAAATCTCCCTCAACTCCTCCAAGATTCTGCCATAAAGCTCCACGGTCAAAAGATTGTTTAGCTGTAGAATACCAAGTCAGAATAGGCGCATTATATTGTTTAAAGGTATCATCCATTCCGGCATACAGATTGACAGAAGTAGTACCAAATTCTATTGTTAAGGTTCCCGAAAGCGGAGCCACCTTCACTCCGGACTCAATGTGAGTATTCAAAAATGCAATTTCTTGAACTAAGCGTTCCCGCTCTTCTTCATTATTCTTAATTTTACCTGGTTTTGTTTCTTGAGAGAAAGCTTCTGCAGCTAGTTTGTTTTTTGCTAATTTAGACTCTAATTCTTCTAATCGTTTTTCTAAATCTAAATAAGCCATTGTAATAAAACTAGAGTTTTCATACGCAGCTAATAATTGATGATAATACTCTTCATTTCGCAGATGAATATCTTTTCTGACTTCTGTTTTTCTCATCAAAGTCGTAAAATCATCTAATAGCTCTTCTCTTCCATACTTAATCTCGATTCCTTTATTTAAAGCTGTACGAATCGCTTGTTTGGTTGACTTCGGTAAGTTTTCTTTAAACCCTTCTTTATAGATCTTAGCCTGAATCCTTGGCTGAATAGTTTGAGACATGTCTGTTGATAATCCAGACCAAATTACCCCAATAGCTTGTAAACTCTGGATGATTTCTTTTGTCTCCGGATTAGAACAAGTTGTACAATCCTTATGTATTACAGTTTTACTTAAAACAAGACTAGGATCACATTTAACGAATAGTGACTTTTTCCTTTTGGCGATCGTTTTGAGAGAGGTAAAAACGAATTGTAATAACTCTTTATCTTTATAATCCAATATTGGACCTCTCGCAACATAACACATGGTAAAACCAAAAGGTAAAGACCTATATAACAAGCTGGCTGAAGCTACTAACTGTTCGTCTTTAAAAAAGCCAACTATCTCGTTATCCCATTGATTTTTTACATTAGCCCAAGCACTACTTTGTAAAAGATTTGCCAATTCACTTTTTTTGACAAACTCATCATGTATTTCAGGTGAAATACCTATTTGATAATGATACATTGGCTGGTCCTTTTCCTAATAAATTTATAACATACCTATTCTACTACTTTTTTGTTAAAAAATAAAGAATTATAGAATCTTTATGTTCTCACGCCTAAACAGAACTTTAATTCTTATATAAGGCGCTCTTCCAAAACAAAGTTGATAGGTAGAGTAGCTAAAAATCGTTCCAGTTGTTTTTCCCAGTAATACCATTCATGGGCACCTGGACTATGACTATAGGTTACATTAAAACCTAGATTTTTGAGATTTTTAACTGCTAGATTATTAGCAGAATAAAGATAATCTTGTTCGCCACACCAAATCCAGAGTTTTGTCTTCTTATCTGACTTTTCAGCTAGGCTTTCCAGTGAATATGGACTACTTTCCCAATTTTTAATCTCACCAAAAATACCTTGCCAATATGTCCGATTCCCTAAATCTTGATTTTCTGGAGAAAACTCCTGAAAACTAAGGGCACCAGAAAAACTAGCTGCATAGGAGAAACGGTTAGTTGACAGAGCTAATTTGAAGGAACCATAACCGCCCATAGATAGTCCAGCAATAAAAGTCTTTTCACGTTTACTAGTCATGTTAGGGAAAAAGCGCTTCATGACTTTAGGTAACTCTTCTGATACGGCAGTATAGTAGTTAAATCCATATTGGGTGTCGGTATACCATCCATTACTAGTATTAGGCATAACAACAATAAGATTAGTACCACGTAGCAAACGCTCAACATTGGTGCGTTTGAGCCAACTATTATGGTTGCCAGACATCCCATGTAAGAGATAGAGGACAGGAATATCTGTGCAATCCGGGTCTGTTACCCTAGAGCCATCAGGGTACAGAACATTGACTCCCCATTCCATATCCAAAACTTCTGAGTAGTACTCAATCTTCATTACTGCCATTATTTTCTCCTTTTAGGTTTAAGATAAGAAAAAGCCGAAATTCGACTTTTTCTTATTTTAATTTAATTGTTATTTTGCTTCCATAACTACTGGTAAGATGGCTGGACGACGCTTAGTTTGATCAAAGAGGAACTTGGACAAACTGTCTCGAACTTTACCTTTGAGCTCTGACCATTCAAATTCTTCACCTTGTAGATAGTCTTCAACTGTTTGGTTAATCAGCTCTGAGCTCTCACGCAAGATGTCACGACTCTTCTTGAGATAAACAAATCCACGTGTGTGCACTCGTGCCTTGGCAATGATTTTCTTCTCACGACGGTTAACTGTAATCGCAACGATAAAGATCCCATCCTCCGACAAGACCTTACGGTCACGAAGAACAACATTTCCGACATCTCCAATAGCATTTCCATCAATCAGAATATCTCCCGCAGTGATAGCACCTGACGGAACAAAGTCACCATGTTCATAGGACATAGTACTTCCTTTTTTGGGAATGAAAATATGCTCTGGCAACATGCCAACTGCCATTGCTGCTCTAGCGTGAGCATCCAATTCACGATACTCTCCTTGAATAGGGAAGAGATATCGTGGTCGCAGAAGATTGATCATCAACTGTAAATCACGAGCATTTCCATGCCCTGATACACGTAAGCTTGATGTGATTAGTCGAACAATACCACCTGCTTGGTAAATCATGTTTTCTACACGAGCCATAACGGCTTCTTTAGCAATTGATGGCGTTGTAACGATGTACACTAAATCTCCATCCTTGATTTCCACATAACGGTGGCGCCCAATAGACATCTTACGAAGTCCATTAATCGGCTCTCCCATACGTCCTGTCTCAAGAATAATCAATTCATGATCTTCAAAACGGGACATATCTTTTGGTTTAATCAATAAACTTTCATTAGCAAGCGATAACTTTTTCAAACGGATAGCTGTTCGCACAATGTTTTCAATATCAAAACCAGTTAAAACAACGCGACGCCCTGTCTCAGCAGCTGCATCAAAAACTTGTTGGATACGGGAAAGGTTACTCGCTACCGCAGCTACGATAATACGACCATCCCAATCAGCAATTGTTTGGGTGATTTCATCACCTACTTCACTTTCGCTCGCTACTTGAATATTACTATCCGCATTAGCAGAATCACTTAGAAGTGCCAAGACTCCCTCACGACCAATTTCCGCCAAACGGCCAAAATCTGTTGCATAAGACTCACTGGCTGTTTGGTCAAACTTAAAGTCACCAGTATATACAATATTTCCTTCTGAAGTTTTTAAAACGACACCCAAACTCTCAGGAATAGAGTGGGTAGTACGGAAGAAGGAAACCTCTGTCCCACCGAAGTCAATTTCAGTATTCTCATCAATGACGTGGAAATCATCAAATTTCTTGACACTGTCATTACTCTTGACAAACAGTTTCGCTAGTTCAATAGTCAACTCCGAACCGAAAACCGGAACCTTAGCTTCTGTCAATAAATAAGGTAGAGCCCCAATCGCATCCGCATGTCCGTGCGTTAAAAAGACACCTGCAATTCGGTCACTATTTTCAAATAGATATTCCATATTTGGAATAACAACGTCAACTCCAAGCTGCTCGTTTTCAGGATATTTTAAACCTGCATCCAAAACAAAGATTGAGTCGTTAATCTCCGCAATATACATATTTTTCCCGTTTTCACGGACGCCACCTAAAGTTGTTAATTTAATATTGGTCATTTTCCCTCCGAGGTATTACAATAACTAGTTTGTAGAGTTTTAAAAGCTCTCTTATTCTGAAAGTATCTTCTACTTTCTACCGAATTATGTCCTTTCATTATACCATTTTTTTACCGATTTTCAAAATGAAGGTTTTATTTCAACCAGAGATTATTGAACGCTAAAAATGGAATGGATTTTTTATATCTTTAAGATACTCTATCAAACATAATTGAACGATTGAATTCTCAAACGATCAAAGCTTCTGTCTATTATAGAGTCTTAAAACATTCAGCAATCTCTTACTAGGTCTATACTCAGTATGAGGAATTGCCCAAAAAGAAAAAGATTTAGAATTTCTAAATCTTTTTTAATCATTTTTAGTTTGGGTAGATATAAGTGACTCTACCTAAAAATTCATTGGGATTAAAGTAGCCACGATAATTAGCAATTTGCTTTTGACGCTTATAGTTTGATTCGAATACCTGGATAGAATTTTCGCTTTGTACATCTGTTACATAAGCAACATGGCCATATTCACCACCGTCCCATACGGCAATCGCTCCTGCTACCGGAACATTCCCTATTCTATAGCCTTGAGCACTTGCGTAGATTGCCCAAGTATTGGCATTCCCCCACCAGTTGCTAGCCCAAGGTGCCAATTCTTTCACACCCCATGTACACTGACCAATAGGATAAGAGTTCCCATAGTCAGTCGGAGTATTTTCGACAACACCTTCTACATCTGACACATCATCTGCAGCGCTAGTTGCCTCATAAGCTGGTGCATTATATGAAAAACTACCTTGAGATAAACTGCTCACTTCCAGAATATCACCTGGGTGGATAGTGTCAAAAATGGTTTTCCCATTGTTAGTGGCCAACACATAAGGATCCATACCATGTGCACTAGCAATAGCAAAAAATGAATCCCCATTTTGGACAACGTAAGAGTCTGCACTAACAGTTTGGGCACCAACTGTCGCCAAAATGGCAGTAGATGTCAAACCAAGAGTCAGTTTAGCAACTGTTTTTTTCATAATGAATTTCTCCCTTTTTAATAATTCTTATTTGTTTTTGTTGTTTATAAGGAAATCATACCTAATTTACATGTCAGATATTTTAGAGTTATATTTTAGTCATATTACAAATAGTTATATTTTTAATACATGAAATTTAAGGCGGATAAGGGAGGTTAAAAAAGCTGAGATTATCCATCTCAGCTTCCTTTCTTCTATTTTTCCATTAAAAAGTCATAGATTTCCTGTACTGTTCCAAGTGCCATCATTTCTTGGTCTTTAACAGTTTGCTTGAGATTTTGATAAATCTGACTTTCAGCAATATCCCGTTTAGCCGCATCTTTATTAACCCTCATCACACCATTTTCAATGCTGACAAAACCAAGTTCTTCAAAAACTTGAATCATCTTGACGAGTAAGATTTGCTCAATTTTGAGATAGGCTGCTAAATCTTTTAATTTATAGCGAATATCGAATTCTGGGAACTGGTAAATAGTCTTATAGAGCTTAGCAAATTGCTCTCTTGTTCCATAACCTGTCAAATAATATGCTTTAGCGATATCATTTTTAAAGTAAATAGCAGAGAAATCCTGTTCTTGCAACACTTGTTTGAGAAGACTGAGATCCTCGGGAATATTTTTTACAACGATTGCTGGGCTAGAAAGCATTTCTGGTAAATCACTGGTAAAATCTAGGACAGGCACTCCCTCTGGTAGCTCTACACTTTTACTACGGATGTTAAAAAGTTGAACTCCATCAACACGCGCATCAACCATCATCAACTGCAAAGCTGTTTGTCCATTCCACTGATTTACGGATAGGGTTACTGCTAACTCCAAATCTTTGACTTGAGCAAACTCTGTTGCCAAGGATCCTTTGCCAAAAGCTACAACTTCAAAGTTTGCTGAGCCTTTTAAAATCTTCAATTTTAGATGGGAATTTCCTGCCCCCATAGTACGTGCATTCTCAACCTGAAAATCTCTTATATAAAAGACAGGTTTTTGGTGATCCATACCAAATGGCGCCAAGCGTTCAAAGTTTTTTACAGTCTCAATCGTTAAAGCCTCTAAATCCAATTCTTCATCTAGACGCAAATTGTTTTTGGTGGCTACATCCAATCCTTTTTCTGTGATATAAGCTTCCAAAAGTTCTGACAAGGCTTCTAAGTTATCAACTTCTAAAGTCATACCTGCAGCGCCTGCATGCCCACCAAAGGCGATAAAAAGTTCCCGATGCGGGTCCAAGGCTTCAAAGATATCGACTGCTTCAATACTTCGAGCACTACCCTTGGCACGACCATCTTCAATATTCAGAACAATAACTGTCTGCCCTAATTCTTCCAACAAGCGACCAGCTACAATCCCAAGAACTCCTGGGTTCCAACCTTCCTTGGCCAAAACTTGAACACTTTTGTTAGGTTCTACCAAGCTTTTAGCTTCTTCATAGATAGCCTGAACAATTTCCTTGCGTTCTTCATTTTTTTCTTGAATCATGAGGGCAACATCACGCACCTCTTCATCATCAAAGCCAGTTAGTAACTCAATGGCAGGATTAGGATCATCCAAGCGTCCTAGGGCATTTAATCGTGGTGCTAACTGAAAACCAACAATTTCTTCTGTAACATCACTGCTAGAAATCCCTGCGATTTCAAATAACTCTTGAAGCCCAATTCGTTGAGTGTTGCGTAAAACTTCTAAACCGTACTGAAGCATGATGCGATTTTCATCTGTCAAACTGACCATATCAGCAATCGTTCCAATAGCAACCAAATCAAGCAACTCAACCTGCACTTCTTCCAAGAGGGCACAAGCTAGTTTAAAAGCCACCCCACAACCCGCCAAATGTTTAAAAGGATAGTCTGCTTCAGGATGCTCCGGATGAACGATTGCATGAGCATCTGGTAAGACCTCTGGTAGAGAATGATGATCCGTTACAATAACATCTACTCCCATAGATTGAGCCAAGTCAATAGCCTCATGACCTGCAACTCCATTATCTACGGTTACAATCAAGGATATCCCTTGTTGCTCAATGAAGTACTTGTAGACACTGGCATTAGGACCATAACCATCTGTAAAACGATTAGGAAGATAGACTAAACACTCGGCTCCTAATTGTTCTAATGTTTCTTTAAGGATTGAAGCTGATGTCATCCCATCCGCGTCGTAGTCTCCATAAACGAGAATAAATTCCCCCTGCTCTATAGCACGACGAATACGATTCACTGCCTTGTCCATATCGTGGAGAAGATAGGGATCATGTAAATCATCTAGACTTGGTGCCAAAAAACGAGTCAAACTATCTTCATCCTTAATACCACGGCTAAATAATAGACGAGCAGCTTCAGGCCCTAGCCCAGCTTTCTTGGCGATTTTTGTAAAATCTGCATCCTCAACTTGAGGTGCAAATTGCCAATTATAAGTCGGAATAATCAAAATTCATCCACTCTTTCTTACGATTCTATCCCTTTATTATAACATGATTTCAAGTTTTTCTCCTCTTTATTTTCTTAACTCTTTCAATCAAAATCCCAAAAAACTCCTGTTCTCATCAAAGTTTAAAAGCTATACACCAGTTGATAATTCTATACTTTTTCAACAAGACGTAGCCAAAATTTTAAAACATCTTCTCTTTATGCTACACTATTGATATGGAACATCATTTTAATCATCGAGCAGAATCTTTCGATTCTCCCAAAAATCAATTTCTAGCAGACCTTGTAAATGCAGAGATAAATCAACAAGTCTCTGAGCTATCCACCAAATCAATCCTGGATTTTGGAGGAGGAACTGGACTTATCGCTCTTCCTTTAGCCAAACAAGCCAAGTCAGTGACCTTGGTTGACATCGCAGAAAGAATGCTGGAGCAAGCTCGTATCAAGGTTGAAAACCAAAAACTTGAAAATCTACACTTGATTCAACAAGACTTAGTGCTTCAGCCATTAGAGCAAACATTCGATCTCATTATCGTTAGTCGTGTTCTTCATCACATGCCTCATCTTGATTCCAGTCTAGCTATGTTTCAGGAACATTTGACTCCCGGAGGACAACTATTTATCGCTGATTATACCGTACCAGATGGAGAAAACCATGGTTTTATTATTTCGAAACTTGAAGAGACTCTTAAAAATCATGGTTTCTCAGACATTCAGACACAAATACTTTATAGTTCCGACCATCTTTTCCTTGATAAACCTTCTCAACTATTTCTCACATCTGCGATAAGATAAGTAGTTCTTAGAATAAGCATTGAAATAATTTTTCCTCATTTTTTCTTCAGTTATCAAGCTTTTTAGTCTACTTTTTTCAACTATTTCTATCATAAAAACTTTCCTTAAAAAATTAAGGAGAGTTTCTTATTACCAAAGAATTCCCTTATAGGATAAAAGAAGAGCTAGGAATAATAATCCGTAGAAGAACACAAAGAGCCACTTCAATTTCACACATAGAGCTACAAATTCACGGATAAAGTCTGATGGAATGTAATAGCCCGCTGTCCGACAACCTAGACCATCACCTTTCATTTTAAGCTTACGAGCATAGGTACTTGTTCTAAAAACATGATAATCATTGGTCACAAAAAGAAATTGGGGGCTTGCCACCAGTTTCTCGCCAAACTTCTTAGAATAAAGAAGATTCTCATAGGTCGTTCTTGATTGGTCCTCCAGGATAACCCCATTATAGACTAAAAAGATTCCACTCAGAAAAACAAAAAAGGAAGCAAGACAAAGGCTAATACATAAAAAGCTACTGAACATTCTCATACCCATTTTTATAAAAAAGGTAGGATAGATAAAAATAACTTGAAATGAGGGATAATAAAAATAATACTGGATTCCACAAACTTCTATTATCCTTCCAGAATGACAGTATAAAGGCTAATACAATTCCTATAACGAGATAGATTCTTCCTACTATAATGATTCTATTTTATCATCATTATCCGCATAGAAAAAGAGGACCTTAGGTCCTCTTAACTTTAGATCTTTGCTTCTGCATCTGCCACCACTCGAGCCAGACTAGTTTGGCTTAATTCTTCTTCCATGGCTTCTTGAATTTTATCTAACTTTTCATCTAAAACCCCATGGATGTTAGCTCCTACTGGACAGTCAGGATTAGGATTATCATGGAAACTAAAGAGTTGTCCTTTCTTTCCTAAACACTCAACTGCTTGGTAAACATCTAAAAGACTGATATCCTCTAGGTCTTTGATAATCTCTGATCCACCAGTTCCACGCGCGACTGAGATTAACTCTGCCTTTTTCAGTTGGGACAGGGTTTTACGGATAATAACCGGATTCACACCGACGCTACTAGCTAGAAAATCGCTAGTCACCTTGCTTTCCTTCCCTTTTAGGGCAATAATGATCAACATATGAGTCGCAATGGTAAATCGACTTGAAATTTGCATGTTCTATCCTCCTATTGAGCTGATATCCTTTATTTATTATAGCCCATCTAGTTGTAATGTCAATAGTTACTACTAAGCCAATCATCAAGCTCTTCATCATGTCCCTGATCTTGAGCAATCTCATGCAAAAACTCTTGATTATGGGTATGGTGGATTCCATTAACTAAACTTTCATAATAGACTTGATAATAGGGTAAATTCAAATCCTTTGCCAACAGTAATTCTTTCTCAACATCGTATTCCACACGCCTAAAGTCCACATCTTTCAAACCTTGTTCATCGAACTCTAAAATCATGTATTGGGCACGCAGATCCTTTCGGAGCTTGTCTGATAAAAAGAAGGGTTGCCCAATTGATCCTGGATTTAAGATAAGTTGACCTCCACTTGCATAGCGCAAAAACTGTTGGTGAATATGACCGTATACAGCTATATCACAGTCTGGATTGACTACTAAACGATCAAAGTCTTCTTGCTTACCCAGATGAATCAACTCTCTCCCCCAGTTTTTATCCGGCAAATGGTGGCTAATCCCAACAGTCATACTTCCATATTGGCGATGAGTTTGCAAAGGGTATTTTTGTAAAGCCTCAATCTCCTCTACACTAACTTCCTCCATGATATACTGACACTGGCGTAGAAGATAACGCAGACTTGGTTTAGTTTCATCTAATTTTCGATGACAAGCCCGCCATAGACTATATTCCCAATTTCCCAAGACCTGAGCAGTAATCGGTAATGTTGATAATAGTTCTAGAATGTTTTTTCGACCTGTACCAGGCATAAGAATATCTCCTAATAGCCAGTACTCATCGACTTCTAGTCGTCGAGCATCGTCTAAGACTGCTTTTAGAGCTGTTGTATTCCCATGGATGTCCGAAAGTACCGCAATTTTTGTCATGATTTTTCCTCTTGTTTTTCTCTGATTTCATTATACCAAACCCCTCTTTAAAATCAAAAACCACGTCTTTTCCTATTGTTTTTTACTTTACTTTTTTAGTGAAAAGGGTTACAATGGAGGTGATAAAACTAAGGAGGTTTTTGCTATGACACAACGTTATGAAAATATTATGGTAGCTGTTGATGGTTCTAAAGAAGCTGATTTGGCCTTCGTCAAAGGTGTTCACATTGCACTACGAAATCAAGCTAAATTGACCATTGCCCATGTAATCGACACTCGTGCCCTTCAAAGTATTTCAACATATGATGCTCAAGTATATGAAGAATTACAACTTGAAGCTCAAAACTTGATGGCAGAGTATGACAAACGTGCAAAAGATGTAGGGCTCAATGACGTCCAAATTGTGATTGAATTGGGAAATCCTAAAACTCTATTAGCTAAAACCATTCCTGAACAAGAAGAAGTCGACTTGATTTTAGTTGGAGCAACTGGACTTAATGCCTTCGAGCGTCTACTTGTCGGTTCTTCATCAGAATATATCTTACGCCATGCCAGTGTCGATCTCCTGGTTGTTAGAGACACAGATAAAACTTTTTAAAAAGAATTAAAAAAGGAGCCAATGCGCTCCTTTTTATTGTTTATTTTCTCTTTCTCTATGGCGTTCATAAGCCCTGATTTGACGTTCAAGTTCCTTCTTAATAGCTGGTTCTGGGGCATGTTTCTCCTCCCAATCTTCAGGTTTGAGAATCTTGTGAGTCACTGGATCAAACTGGGCCTTACCATCTGGGAAAATCTTGGCCATATTGGCTTGGTGGACAATTTCAAAAATACGCTCTGGGTCCACTCCCATCAATACAAAACTACCATAAGTAAAATACAGGGTATCAATCAAGGCATCGACTTGCCCAACCAAAGTACTTTTAGCCGGTATTTTTTGAGAAACTTTATCTGCTGATATATCAAGGGCCTGATGCAAATCTCTAATAGCCTGTTGAAATTCTTCCTCTGAATGACTAGAAGCACGAACAAATTCAACCAACTCTTCAACTTTGAATGCAGCTCGATGAGTTGCTCCTTTTACATCCCAAGCCTTAGGCTCCTCCTGAGTTCTCTCATCCATCAAATGATGGAAGGCTTTAACCTTGTTAAAGTGATAATCTCGACTCACAAATACTTTTTCAGAAGACAATACACCAAAGTACTCCAAGGCCTTGTGTATACCTCCCTCTTGGTTGCTTGTTGTGATGTGTTTTGCTACTTCCTTAACACTACTGCTACCATTTCCCATAGCAACAGACATCCCAACACCAGCCAACATTTCCAAGTCATTATCAGAGTCTCCAAAAGCCATGACTTGATTAAGATCAAAACCATACTCTTTTCCGACACGGCGAATCCCTTCTAACTTGGAATTCCCCTGGTTGATAATGTCCGCTGCAAAAGGATTACTTCTAGTGAATTTGAGATGGTCTAATTCTGTAGCTGCTTGATTAGACTCTTCTGGAGTCATCAACATCAGAACTTGATAGACCGGTTGATTGATTAAGTCTAGCAAATCCTCTTCTTTTTGAGGGACAGCTTTACTAACCATACGGTTGAATGAGTTACTGATTGTTCGAGTCAAAAACTTAGGTACAAATCGACTGACCAATTGTGATAAAGGACTGAGACCAAAAGACATGATTCGAGAACCAACAACTGCTTGTCTAGTTCCCATAGCGATTTCTTTTTGATTTGCCTTTGCATAAGAGATGATTTGTCTGAGACTTCCCTTATCGATAGGACTGGCAAAGAGAACACGGTCTTTGTTAAAGATATATTGGCCATTATAGGTAACTGCAAAATCTAAATCTAAATCATCCATCAAATCTTTAACAAAAAAAGGTCCTCGTCCTGTTGCTACTCCAACTAGGACACCCTGTTCTTTTACAATCTTAATGGCTTCTTTTGTGGATTTCAAAACACTCTTACGATCATTTACCAGCGTTCCATCTATATCAAAAAATACTGCTTTGACTTCCATGACTGTCTCATTCCTTTCTTTTATGATACAATGATTATACCATATTTCAGAAAAAGTGAGCGAATCATGACAAAGAAAATCCTCGTTTTACACACCGGTGGCACTATTTCTATGCAAGCAGACGAATCAGGTGCTGTCAGAACTAGTTTGGACAATCCTATGAATCATGTCTTAAATCCCCTAGAAGGTATCCAGGTCCATTCCCTAGATTTTTTAAACTTACCCAGTCCCCACATTACACCTAAACATATGTTAGCCCTTTATCATAAAATCAAGCAAGAGGCGGCATCTTTTGATGGAGTGGTTATTACACATGGAACTGATACCCTTGAAGAAACAGCTTATTTCCTTGATACTATGGATATTCCGAAAATCCCTATCGTGTTAACTGGAGCTATGAGAAGTTCCAATGAACTTGGAAGTGATGGAGTTTATAACTACCTAAGCGCCTTACGAGTGGCCAGTGATGAGAAAGCAACCGACAAAGGTGTACTGGTTGTTATGAATGATGAAATCCACGCCGCCAAGTATGTTACCAAGACCCACACTACTAATGTTGGGACTTTCCAAACGCCGACTCATGGCCCCCTTGGACTCATTATGAAACAGGAAATTCTCTATTTCAAAACTGCTGAACCTCGTGTTCGTTTTGACCTTCATTCTATTAAAGGTTTAGTTCCTATCATTCCAGTCTATGCAGGCATGACCGACGAACTGCTCGATTTACTTCCTATTGACCAACTAGACGGGCTGATTATTCAAGCCTTTGGAGCTGGCAATGTTCCAAAAGAAACTGCGCAAAAATTGAACTCCCTCATTCAAGAAGGGCTACCAATCGCTCTAGTTTCTCGCTGTTTTAATGGTATCGCCGAACCTGTCTATGCCTACGACGGAGGAGGGGTTTGTTTGCGAAAATCAGGTGTCTTTTTCGTTAAAGAGTTGAATGCTCAAAAAGCTCGCCTAAAACTCCTTATCGCGATTAATGCTGGACTCAAAGGTGATGAACTTAGAGAATATATGGAAGGATAAGAAAAACTCAGGAAACTTAACAATTTCCTGAGTTTATTTTTTTATTTTTTACGAGTTGATCGACGCTCTGTTAAGCCATGTTGAAGTAGTACTTCTCTTTCTTCCAACTCTTCTTTGTGCATAATCTTAGTCAACATACGCATACTGATTGCACCTAAATCATACAAAGGTTGAGCAATAGTCGTTAGATTTGGTCTTGTATAGCGTGCGATTTGTGAATCATCACTGGTGATAATTTCAAATTCTTCTGGTACAGAAACTCCTTGGTCAGCCAATCCATTCAAGACTCCTGCAGCCAATTCATCACCTGTAACAATAGCTGCCGTTGCTTTTGAAGAAATCAAACGCTCTGCTAAAGCATAACCATCATCATAGCGGTATTTTGACTCAAAGACAAGACCTTCACTATAGTTGATACCCGCTTCTTTCAATGCATCCTTATATCCAACCAAGCGCACTTTCCCATTAATATCGTCTACTAATGGACCACTGATAAAGGCAATTTTTTTGTTGCGCTTCAACAAATGACGAACAGCATCTGCAGTAGCAGTCTTATAATCAATATTAACGCTCGGAAGTTGATGCTCTACATCCACAGTTCCTGCCAAAACTACAGGTGTTCGTGAACGTGAGAATTCTGAACGGATTTTTTCTGTTAAGTGATAGCCCATAAAGATGACACCATCAACCTGTTTTGAGAAGAGGGTATTAACCACCGATACTTCTTTTTCATCATCTTCATCACTATTAGCAAGGACAATATTGTATTTATACATTTCGGCAATATCATCAATTCCTTTTGCTAGAGTCGCAAAAAATGTATTTGTAATATCTGGAATGACAACTCCAACCGTTGTTGTCTTCTTACTTGCCAAGCCACGAGCTACTGCATTAGGACGATAATCTAGACGTTCAATAACCTCTAAGACTTTCTTTCGAGTGTTTTCTTTAACATTTTTATTTCCGTTAACAACACGACTAACTGTCGCCATCGAAACTCCTGCTTCACGGGCAACGTCATAAATTGTTACTGTATCATCTGTGTTCATTCCGGTTCCTTTCTCTATTGAAAATTTTGTTTTCATGTTTGTACCATTTTCATTCTATCACTTGTTGTAAGCATTTTCAAGCATTTAATAAATTTTTATTTAAAATTCTTATTTCCTTCAGTTTTTTACAACAAACTTTTCTTGATTTTTACACCATTTTGCAGTATGATAATAAGAAAACGAGTTGGAGGTATGGATGGCTTTTACAGATTCTCATAGACGTTGTGCAAGTTTTGGTATCGCAACTAACTTACCAGACGATGTCATCGACTCCATTTGGTATATTATTGACCATTTCCTAAAACATGTTTTTGAGTTAGAAGATGAGCTAGAGTTTCGACTCTTAAATAGCAATGGAGCTATTACCTTTCGATTTTCAAGTCAACATCTACCTACAATCATTGATTTTGACTTCACCCACCCTTTTGACCCTCTCTATCCACCTAAAGTAATTGTCTTAGATATGGATGGAAAGGAAACTATCCTTCTCCCAGAAGAAAATGAACTTTATTAAAAAACCTAGCATCCTAACAATTAGTTTAGGAGACTAGGTTTTTTTATTTTTTCAATTCTTGATATAAGTGACGAATCGGTTGTCCTAGGACTGGATGGATGAAATGAGGTGCAATTTCCTGCAGCGACTCTAAAACAAAGAGTCGCTCAGCAACATAAGGATGCGGCAAGATGAGATTATCGTTATAAATGACCTGATCCTCCATAAAAAGCAAGTCCAGATCAATCAAACGAGGTCCCCAAAGCACTTCTCTGACCCGTCCCATTTCAGACTCAATAGCTAATAAGTTTTCTAATAAAATTGGAGCCGGCAACCATGTTTCCACTTCAATAACCTGATTGGCAAAACTATCTTGTTCTACACCACCCCATGGCTCAGTTGTAATCACACTAGACTCTTTGAGAATACGAATTCCTCGAGCACGCATCTTGTCAAGAGCTTGTTTGAGATTGACCTTTGTATCTCCCATATTACTTCCCAATGCAATAAAGGCTCGCTGTTTACGTCGATGGATAGTTACCGAACAGGTCTCCAAGGGTAGATGAACAGGTGCCCAAGGTTTTTTCAGCTCCAGCTCAATCTCTTGAACGATAGGGTAAGTCTCAAATGTACGCTCTACTAGTTTGTAAGCAACTGTTTCAATCAAGTCTTCAGTGGTTTCCTGAAACCAAGCTGTCCATTCTTTGCATAGTTCTCCGTAGTGGATAGAAGACTCCAAATCCAACTCTGTTGCAGCCTTGGTCATATCATAGGATAAACTAGCTGAAATGATAAACTTTTGGCCCAGTTCCTTCTCACTCGGGAAAAGACCATGATAAGCAAAAATTTCTAGATCTTTAATGCGCAGTTGATCCATAACAAATCCTTTCTAGAAAAATCCACTTGAAGCGGATTTTTTATAGTCCCATGAGACGATATGCTTGGTCTCGAAGGTCCTTATCTGACTCAAACACTCCACGAGCCACTGTGGTCAAAGTTGCAGTTCCTGGTTTCCGAACACCACGCATGCTCATACACATATGCTCTGCTTCAATAACAACGAAAGCACCTTTGGCACCTAGATATTCCATCAAAGCATCAGCCACTTCGATATTCAAGCGTTCTTGAATCTGTGGCTTTTTAGCATAAACTTCAACTGTACGTGCCAGCTTTGATAAACCTGCCACACGTCCGTCTGGAACATAAGCGATATGAGCTTTCCCATAAAAAGGCAAGAAGTGATGTTCACACATGGTATGGAAAAAAATATCCTTTTCCACTACCATATTATCATCGATAATTTCAAAGGATTTTGACAAATGCTCCTCCGCAGTTTGACCAAGTCCTGAAAAAATCTCCTGATACATGCGAGCTACACGTGCAGGAGTTTCCTGTAAGCCTTCGCGATTAACATCTTCACCTACCGCTTCGATAATCATTTTTACAGCCGTCTCAATCTTTTGTGTATCCATTCTCTAGTTTTTCCTCTCCATTAGATAGGCTCTCACCTGGCTCAAGAAATACAAGGAGCCCGTAACTATCCTAACTGTTTTTTTCTCTTCAATATCTATCATACTTTGGTCTAGAAATGACTGCCAACTTTTGTAGTTTAGATTTCTAGAATAAGCTACTTTTTTTAGTACTTCTTTGTCTGTAGCTCGACCATCATCAAAGTGAGTCAATATCAGCTCAGTATCTGGCAAAGTCTCTAATAAGTCTAACATGTCCTCTAAAGCTTTAGTTTTAATACAAGTAAAGAGGACTTCTTTATGGTAGTCCGCAAATCGTTCTTGCAATGTTTCTACCAAAGCCTTGATAGCATGGGGATTATGGGCCCCATCCAAAATCATTAAGGGTTCTCTACAAAAAACTTCCAAGCGTCCAGGCCAGCTTGTCTCTGCCAAGGCCTGAGCCACTATGTTATTACTTGCCAATTCTCGGCCAGTCTCTTTGCAATAGGTATCTAACAGGGTTATGGCCATCCCAGCATTCTCTATCTGATGAATGCCAAGTAGACCTGTCTGAAAGCGCCCCTGCCTAAGCGGGCTTGTATAGTCAAAGACTTCTCCCGTCCTCACACTCCCTTGATGACTGACTTGATAATCTTCCCCATAAACAAGCCTGGGAGCCTCTTTCGTTTTAGCGATTTGGTTGATAACTGCTAAGGCTTCTGGGACAATATTTCCTGTTACCAGGGGAACTCCTTGTTTGATAATTCCAGCTTTCTGCTCCGCGATAGCTTCCAAGCTATCCCCTAAAAGCGCTACATGGTCTAATCCGATAGTCGTGATTCCCGTTAGCATAGGTTGACAGACATTGGTACTATCCAAAAGTCCGCCCATACCTACTTCCATAATAGCCACATCGACTTGCTCAGAAGCAAAATAATCATAGGCTATAGCAGTGATAATCTCAAACTCTGTCGTTTCCTGCAAATCAAGAGCATGCTCCCCCTCAAGTAGTGAGCGATAGTCTACCATCAAGGTCTCTAATCTTGCTTCTGGGATAGATTCCTCATTAATGGCAATCTGATCGGTATAATGAATCAGATAGGGTGAGCTAAAGACTCCAACTCTTAGCCCCATCTTTATCAACATATTCTTCAAAAAGGCTATAGTAGAACCCTTACCATTGGTGCCTCCGATATGGATAACCTTGAGCTTGAGATGGGGATTGCCACGTAGGGCTAATAGCTTCACCATCCTCTCCAAACCAAAATGCGGTTGGTCTGTCCGATAGTTAGCTATCCACTGATTTGTTTCGTTTTTATTCATCTTATTTATACTGTTTCAAGTTTAAATTTTCCGCATCATCTGCCAGACGGATGGCTGATGCGATTTCAACTGCCATCTTGTGGCTGGCTACATCGTGTACACGCACAACTTCTACACCCTGTCTAGCGGCGATACTGGTCACATGAGCTGAAGCCGTATCACGATTGCGGAAGCCTTCTTCAGTTTCTGGGTTTACTTCAAAACCATTTTCTTCCAGAATATTGATGACAAAGCGCTTGCGAGAGACTCCTAAAAAGATAGGATAGCCTATCTCGTGTAATTTATCAAGGTCACGTAGAAGTAGCAGATTTTCCTTTTTGGTCAAGCCAAAGCCAATCCCAGGATCTAGCATGATGTTTTCTTTCGAAATTCCTGCTTTTTCCGCTCTTACTAGAGCACGGTCAAAGAAAGCTGTCATCAATTCTTCTACTGGTAGTTTTTCAAACTCATCTAGGTATTCCTGTGTAAAAGGCTCTCCAAAGCCAAAATGAGGGAAGATAAGTGAACTAGGGTGCTGAGGGCGTGCCATGACTGGATTAAACATGATGACTACCTGAGCTCCAGATTTGGCAATCACTTCCGCCATCTTCTCATCCCCCATAAGACCTGTAATGTCATTGACTATATGGGCACCAGCTTTTAGAGCTTCATCTGCAACCTGACTTTTCCATGTGTCGACCGAAATCAGAACATCACTCTCTTGACGGATAGCCTTAATGACTGGGATAACACGTTGGATTTCCTCTTCAATCTCAACATAGCTACTTCCAGGTCGAGTGGATTCTCCACCAATATCTAGGATAGTGGCTCCTTCGTCTATCAATTTTCTAGCCTGTTTCAAGGCTTCCTCAACAGCAAAAAATTGACCCCCATCAGAGAAAGAATCTGGGGTGACATTGATAATACCGCAAATAGCTGTTTTTGTATGATTGTCTCTTTTTTCCACGATTATCACTCAAATTTCATTTAAATTGGTATTCCTCTATTTTACTGTTTTTTTTGGATTCTGTCCAATTATCCCTCGGGACTCTCAAACTTTAAAAGAGCGTAAAAAAGGAGAAGCCGAGTTCTCCTTTTTAATATTCTTATTTTTCAGTCAAAGCTGCAAGTCCTGGAAGGACTTTACCTTCGAGAAGCTCCATTGAAGCTCCACCACCAGTAGAGATCCATGAGAACTTGTCTGCACGACCAAGGTTGATAGCTGCGGCAGCTGAGTCACCACCACCGATGATTGATTTAACGCCTGGTTGTTTCACGATAGCGTCCATTACACCGATTGTACCAGCTTGGAAGTCAGGGTTTTCAAATACACCCATTGGTCCATTCCATACAACTGTTTTAGCACCAGTCAAAGCTTCGTCAAATTTAGCGATAGATTTAGGACCGATATCCAAACCAAGGAATCCTGGATCTACTGCTTCACCTTCAGTGTCTTTCACTTCAGTGTAGTCAGCAAATGCATTAGCTTCTTTTGAATCAACTGGCAAGATCAATTTACCGTTTGCTTTTTCAAGAAGAGCTTTGGCAACATCCAATTTGTCTTCTTCTACAAGTGAGTTCCCAATTTCGATACCTTGTGCTTTGTAGAATGTGTAAGTCATCCCACCACCGATAAGAACTTTATCAGCTTTTTCAAGCAAGTTTTCGATAACACCGATCTTGTCTGAAACTTTTGAACCACCAAGGATAGCCACGAATGGACGTTCTGGAGCTTCAACTGCTTCTTGGATGTATGCAATTTCGTTTTCAAGAAGGAATCCAGCAACAGCTTTTTCAACATTTGCTGAGATACCAACGTTAGATGCGTGTGCACGGTGAGCTGTACCGAATGCATCGTTTACGAAGATACCATCACCAAGTGATGCCCAGTATTTACCAAGTTCAGGATCGTTTTTAGATTCTTTCTTGCCGTCAACATCTTCGTAACGAGTGTTTTCAACCAAAAGAACTTGTCCATCTTCAAGAGCGTTAACAGCTGCTTCTAATTCAGCACCACGTGTAACACCTGGGATAAATGTAACTTCTTGACCCAACTTAGCAGCCAAGTCAGCAGCTACAGGAGCAAGTGATTTACCTTCTTTATCAGCTTCTTCTTTCACACGTCCAAGGTGAGAGAAGAGGATTGCACGTCCACCTTGTTCAAGGATGTACTTGATAGTTGGAAGAGCTGCAGTGATACGGTTATCGTTAGTAATCACGCCATCTTTTACAGGAACGTTGAAGTCAACACGAACGAGAACTTTTTTCCCTTTCAACTCAACATCTTTAACAGTCAATTTTGCCATTTGAAAAGACTCCTTAATTTTTTTATGTGTTAATTATATCACAAAATCAGTAAAAGAGATAGAAAAACCTTAAACTTTTCTCTTTCTCGATTAGTCTGGGACTTTAAAAATAAGAGTATAAAACTAGTGAGTCTTAGATAATCGAAACTCTCACTAATTTTAAATTTTCATCCAAAAAATCATAAAATGCTTACTAGTTGGAATAATAATAGCCCAACTAAATGATACTTTTTAATAAAAGATTCATTACATTTTTATTAAAATTTACTATTTACCACTTGTGAGATTGCTTAGAATCCTTTAAAATAGAATGGGAGAAATTCCGTGATTAGTTTTCGGAGGAAAAAGAAAATGTCCATTAATTGGCAGGAAATTGCATTTCACTTTTTAGGTGGTCTGGGACTATTCTTATATAGTATCAAGACCATGGGGGACGGTTTGCAACAAGCAGCTGGAGATCGTCTTCGATTTTACATTGACAAATATACCAGCAATCCTTTCTTTGGAATTTTAGTTGGAATTGGAATGACTGCCCTGATTCAATCGAGTTCAGGTGTTACAGTTATTACAGTTGGTCTGGTTAGTGCTGGACTATTGACCCTGCATCAGGCTATTGGGATTGTTATGGGAGCCAATATTGGAACAACCGTCACATCCTTTATCATTGGTTTTAAATTGGGAGACTATGCTTTACCCATGCTCTTTCTCGGAGCAGTCTGTCTCTTCTTCACCAAAAATAGAACCATCAATAACATCGGACGAATTGTCTTTGGTGTCGGTGGTATCTTCTTTGCCCTCAATCTTATGAGTGGCGCTATGGAACCCCTTAAGGATTTACAAGTCTTTAAAGACTACATGGTAGAACTGAGTAAGAATCCAATTCTTGGTGTTCTTGTCGGAACAGGTTTAACCCTTCTGATTCAAGCTTCCTCAGCGACCATCGGGATCCTACAAAATCTCTACGCTAGCAATCTGATTGACCTTCAGGGTGCCCTACCAGTTCTCTTTGGAGATAACATCGGAACTACTATCACTGCTATTATCGCTTCCTTGGGTGCTAATATTGCAGCCAAACGTGTGGCGGCAGCCCATGTGACCTTTAACGTTATCGGAACCGTTATCTGTATTATCTTCCTCGTTCCATTTACAGGCTTAATCCAATGGTTTGAGAGCTTCTTAAATCTAGCTCCAGAAATGACCATTGCCTTCGCCCACGGAACCTTCAACATTACTAACACGATTATTCAGTTTCCATTCATCGGTGCTCTTGCCTTCTTGGTAACCAAACTTATCCCTGGAGAAGACGAAGTTGTCAAATACGAGCCACTTTACCTTGATGAGCAACTGATCAAACAAGCTCCATCTATCGCTCTTGGAAATGCTAAAAAAGAACTTCTACACTTGGGTAATTATGCTGCGAAAGCCTTTGACCTCTCTTACGACTATATCATCAATTCTGATGAAAAAGTTGCAGAAAAGGGACATAAGACTGAAGAAGCTATCAATACTATTGATGAAAAATTGACTCGTTACCTCATTAGTTTATCTGGTGAAGCTTTGAGCCAAAAAGAGAGTGAAGTCTTAACAAATATCCTTGACTCTTCACGAGACTTAGAACGTATCGGAGACCACGCTGAAGCTCTTATCAATCTCAACGATTACTTGCAACGTAAAAATGTTCAATTCTCTGAGGCTGCCTTAGAGGAACTAGCAGAGATTTATCATAAAACTAGCGAATTCGTTAAAGATGCTCTTGAGAGTGTTGAAAATAATGATTTCAAAAAAGCTCAAGCTCTTATCGAACGACATGAAGACATCAACAACATGGAACGTGTCCTTCGTAAGACTCATATTAAACGTCTTAATAACGGAGAATGTTCTACCCAAGCAGGTGTCAATTTTATCGATATCATTTCTCACTACACTCGTGTATCAGACCACGCTATGAACCTTGCTGAAAAGGTTTTGGCAGAACAAATTTAAAACGAAAAAAATGCTTTGATTCTTTCGAATCAAAGCATTTTAAACAGCTCTCCAATCATAAAGGAAGATGCGGCTGCACCCCTGTATCTCGCTTCTTCCTTTTTGATAAAGCGGGCCAGATTGACTAACTCTGGCGAAGGTGTCCTAGGATTTTTGAGAAGTTCAAGAGTGACTAGACCTGATAGCCGTACTGCTAGCAATCGCTCATTGGTGCTGGGCAATTGCTTAGCAGTCTCTAGGAGCGCAGCCACTAAATCTTCACTCAGGTTTTGACGGGCATTATTGTAAAGATCCCGTATCAAGGTTTCTAGGTTTGGTTCTTCCACACCTATCACCTCCATCTTTTCTGTTTAATAATTTTTGATTAAATTTACTGTAGAACGATCCAATTTTTTAACCAAGGCTTGTAAGAATGCTTGAGCTTCAAGGAAATCGTCCATAGCATAAAGGGTTTGGTGAGAGTGGATATAACGGGCACAAACACCGATTGTTGTTGATGGTACACCACCATTTTTCAGATGAGCTGCCCCAGCGTCAGTTCCACCTTTTCCACAGTAGTATTGGTACTTGATACCAGCTTCTTCAGCTGTCGTCAAAAGGAAATCCTTCATACCTGGGAGAAGCAAGTGACCTGGATCGTAGAAACGAATCAAGGTTCCATCACCAATCTTACCTTGACCACCATAAACATCACCAGCTGGTGAACAGTCTACAGCAAGGAAAACTTCTGGGTCAAATTTAGTTGTTGAGGTATGAGCACCACGAAGTCCGACTTCTTCTTGGACATTGGCACCAAGATAAAGTTCATTGCCTAGTTTTTGACCTGACAAGTTTTCTGCTAATTCACTCACCATGAGAACTCCGTAGCGGTTGTCCCAAGCTTTTGAGATGATATTTTTTTCGTTAGCTGTTAGGATTGCGCTACTATCTGGAACGATGGTATCTCCAGGACGGATACCAAAACTTTCAGCCTCAGCCTTATCCGCAAAACCACCATCGAAGACGATATCTGAAACAGCTGGCATGGTTGGCCCACCTGTTCCACGAGTCAAATGTGGAGGTACTGAACCTGAGATGACTGGAATTTCACGTCCTTGGCGCGTAAAGAGTTTAAATCGTTGGCTGCTGACAACCATCGGGTTCCAACCACCGATTTCAACTACTCGGAAGGTTCCATCTGGTTTAATTTCACTCACCATAAAACCAACTTCATCCATGTGAGATGCTACCAAGACGCGAGGTGCATTCGCAACTTCTGAATGTTTGATACCGAAGATACCGCCTAGGCCATCTGTCACTACTTCATCCACGTGAGGTGATATTTTCTCACGGAGATAAGAGCGAACAGGCGCTTCATGACCTGAGATAGCAGAAAGTTCTGTTACTTCTTTGATTTTAGAAAATAATGTTGTCATTTCTATCCCTTCTTTCTTTCAACCATTTTACCACTTTTTATAGGAGAAGGGTAGTGAAAATCATCAATCTATAGATCTATCTACACCAAAAAAGAATCACGACTGTGATTCTTTTTATTTTGAATTTCTCTTTAAAGAAAAGTGATCTGGTACGGGGTCCTTACCTATTTCAGACCAAGGATGACATCGTAAAATTCGAGCCAGTCCCATGAGAACGCCCTTAAATCCATGCTTCTCAATAGCCTGAATCATGTAGTTTGAACAACTTGGCTCAAATCTACAAGAAGGCGGAAAAGCTGGGGATATAAAACGTTGGTAAAAGCGCACAGGCGCAATTAAAATTCTTTTCATTATTTCTTAGTTACAGCCATAGTATGTAGTTGGCTGATTTCTTTTTTATTGAGACGACGTGATTCTCCTGGACGAAGACCCGTCAAGTCTAAGTGTCCAAAACGTGTCCGAGACAACTTATCCACAGGAAGCCCAACTGCTTCAAACATCTTTTTAACCTGGTGATTACGTCCTTCATGAATGGTCAACTGTACTACAGAGCGGTTTTTGACTGGGTCTACTTTAAGAATCTCATAAACCGCTGGCTTAGTTTTCTTACCATCAATCTCAAGACCACGAGTTAAGGGGCGGAGATTTTCTTTATTAGCCACACCTTTAACACGCGCCACATAAACCTTATCGATTTCATTACGCGGGTGAATCATCTCATCTGTAAAGTCACCATCATTGGTCAAAATCAATACACCTGACGTATCCCAGTCCAAACGTCCCACAGGGTAGATGCGCTCTTTAACATTCGGCAAGAGGTCGACAACAGTCTTACGTCCCTTATCATCTGTCACACTAGAAATCACTCCGCGGGGTTTATTGAGAAGATAGTAGACCTTTTCTTCGTTATAGATGGGTTGACCTTCAACTTCTACCTTATCGCCAGACTTAATGGTTGTCGCTAGTTCGCGTACTACCTGACCGTTAACAGTCACCAAGCCTTGCTTGATCAACTCCTCTGCTTTTCTCCTACTGGCCACACCTGCGTGGGCAATATATTTATTGATTCTCATCTTCTTCTATCCTTTCACCAAATAATTGGCTTTCTTGTGCTTGAATTTCAAGCTCGTCAATCACAGGCAATTCTTCCAAATGGTTAATACCCATGTAATCCAGAAAATAATCCGTCGTTACATAGAGGTTAGGGCGTCCAAGCACCTCTTTTTTCCCGTCTTCTCGTATCAAGTCAAAGGCCTGTAACTTTGCCAAAGCTCCACTCGAATTAACCCCACGAATAGCATCGATTTCTATACGTGTGATAGGTTGCTTATAAGCAATAATGGACAATGTTTCAAGCGCAGCCCGAGATAGACTCTGGTTGATTGGCGCCTTAGAATATTCTTTTAAAATATCAGCAAATTGAGGCTTGGTTACCAATTTGTAGGCACCTCCTGTCTCAATCAGGGCCAAACTAGAATCCTGGTCTTTTTCATACTTTTTGGCTAATTTTTCAAGACTCTGCTGAACCCCTGTTGGTGGTAACGATAAGAGCTCTGCTAACTGGCGAGCCCTAATTCCATCTTCACCCGACACAAACAGGAGTGCTTCTATTTTTGCTAAAGTACTCATACTTCCTCTCTATCAAGCCTGACTTTGCTCTACTTGATTTTCCTCATTCTTTTTCATGAGATAGATATCTCCAAAACTCTCTTTTTGAATCAAGAGAATTTCTTGGGTTTTAATCAACTCCAGGGTTGCCAAAAAGAGTGTAATGACCTCTTGTAAATCCTTGGTTTCTTTAAACAAATCCTGCAGACATAGTTGTTGCCCTTCTACCAAGGCTTCCCGAACGATGACCATCATATCCTCAATCTTATACTCATCTCGTAAAATGGTTGTATGGTTTTTCGAGAATTCTTCCTTTTTCTTGGTCAGTAAGGTTGAAAAGGCTAAGAAAAGATCGATCGTGGTCTTATCATGCACAAGTTCAGCATCCTCATAAATCAATTCAGTAGGTGCTTTTGAGTAATATTGAGCTCGTTCTTGGTGCTTGACTTCCAACTGCTCTCCCAAAAGTTTAAACTTACGGTATTCTTCGATTTGAGAAAGGAGGTCCTGTTCAAGATCATCTTCTAAATCTGTCACTTCTGCAACCTTTGGCAAGAGCTTACGACTTTTGATCAGCATGAGTTGGCTAGCCATCACCATATATTCACCTGCCACTTCTAAACGCATAGCTTGTAAAGTTGATACATAGGCTAGATACTGCTCAATAACCTCTGTAATAGGCACATCATAGATATCCATCTGGTACTTTGAAACCAAGTGTAAGAGCAAATCCAAAGGCCCTTCAAAATCTTTTAATTTAATATCCATTATCTATATTTTTCTAAGGTCATGACTGTTTTTAATCCTAATTTTTTGGCGATTTCGTACAAGTCAACCTTCTCTTCAATTTGTCTCAGTATAAACTGTTCCCTTAACCCTTGAGCCGATAAATCTGCAAAACCTTTTTCCTTTAGAAATGCTTCTAACTGACGAAAGGCCCATTGACGCGAATAAGTTTTTCCAGACTTCTCAAACAGATAGGTCTGCCCCATAAAGGGCTCCAACTCTGTTAGCAAGGCTCTTGGGAAAGCTACAATTCTTTGTTGGGAAGACTTAGTAATTCTCAACACTTGAAAGTCCAGATTTATATCCGCAATTTTCAAGGTTAGAATTTCACTTGGCAACAGTCCTAATTCCAACATCAGCAAAGCCAGTAAGCGTCCTTCTGGAAAATCACTTTCCTGCCAGAAAGAACTCAAGTCTAATAATTCTGGTTTTTCTTCCCTTTTCTCAGCTTGTTTGGCTAATTCCAAACGGTAAAAGGTATCAATCTTTCCTTTTTGGTACAAAAAGAAGAGAAATTGATTACAAGCAGAAACTTTACGCTTTTGGGCACTAATTTTAAAATTTGATAGTTGAGCTTGGTAGATTTTTAAACTTGTCTCAGAAATTTGCTCTCCTATCATGTCTAAAAATTGCTCTAAATCATACTTATAAGACTGCTTAGAATTACTGGACAAATCCTGTTTTTCATCTAAAAATGCTACAATCCATTCTCTCATTTACTTCGAATCTCATATTCCTTACTAAAGTCATGTAAGAGGGCATTAACAGCCTTTAGGATAGACTTACGTGTGATAATTCCCTGGAAGACACCATCCTTATCTACGACAGGGAGGAAGGACTCATCCACTAGCTTGTGCAATACATCCGTTAGATGATAATCTGGCTCCACAACTGCAACATTCTTTTTAGTCATATGAACAATGTCTGTATCCGCCATGGCCTCTTGACTCAAGCCTTTCTCCATTTGGTAGGCTAAAATATCTCTTAGGCCAATTGTTCCGACAAATTTTCTCTTATCTGTTACTACTGGAACCCTACTATAGGTCATCTGACTAAGTAAGAGGATTGCATGATCTGCATTGTGGGTATCGATTAAGACAGCCAAATTTTCAGCAGGAGTCAAAAAGGTTTCCTCTTGCTCCAGCAAAAAGAGTTCAAATTCTTTGGCAATCATCGAGCAAACTCCTTGGACAAGCCTGGATAAACCTCATGATCACGTGTCAAAAAATCCACTTTGAAATAGCTGTCATCAATTTCCACACGAGCGTAGAGGCATTCTCTAATGGTTCCACGTGGTTGGCTGATAGAACCTGGATTTAGAAAGAGGGTCTTCCCTTCCATCCAAGCATTTGGCACATGCAAGTGACCATAGAGACAGATATCAGCATCTTCCTCTTGGGCCCAGAAATCTAGTTTTTGGAAATTGAAGTTAATGTCAAATAAGTGTCCGTGAGTCTGGATAATCTTGGTAGGACCCAGTTGAGTCACTAAGCGTTCTGGATAATCTGAATAGAAATCCATGTTTCCTCTAACTACCTGAATCCCTTCCCAGAGTGGTGAATCTGGGCGAAGCTCCGAGTCACCATCGTGAAAAATGGCATCAACTTTCCCAAGATAGCGATCACGTATTTCTTCTACAATCAAGCTATCTCCGTGGGAATCGCTCATTACAATGATGGTTTGCTTTGCCATGATGGAAATACCTCCAAAAGTTTCTTAACGGCTAAGGCACGGTGAGATTGACTATTTTTTTCTTCAAGGGTTAATTCAGCTGATGACTTGCCTGTTTCTCCTACTAGGAAAAGAGGGTCATAGCCAAAACCATTTTCACCCTTAGATTCAAAGTTAATGTAGCCTGGCCAATCAGCTTCGACCACCAAGCTTTCCTTACCTGGGCTAGCCACAACCAAAGTGGTGTGGAATTGTGCCGAACGGTCCTTGAGTTCAAAGACCATGGCTAATTCGTGCAAAAGTTTAGCGTTGTTTTCCTGGTCAGTGGCTCCCACTCCTGCAAATCGAGCTGACCAAACGCCTGGCAAACCACCGAGGACATCGACTTTAAGACCTGAATCATCTGCTAGAACCATCTTTCCTGTCAATTTGGAGATGTTTTCAGCCTTAAGGCGAGCATTTTCTTCAAAGGTCATACCAGTTTCAGCAACTTCAGGTAGATCTGGGTAATCATTGAGATTCTCCACATCATATCCAAGTTTGTCAAAGATAGCACGAAATTCTTTGGTCTTACCCTCATTACGAGTTGCTATGAGCAAGGTTTCTCTGACCTTGCTAGTTTCAAAGAAGGCTTCAACATCTACTCCTTCTTTAGGTAATTCCACATATAAGAGTTTCCCGTTTTCAACCAAAAGCAGAGCTCCCTGACGTTGAATGACTTCTAAATTGCGATCTGCCTCTTGGTTGAGCATATCTACCACAAATGAGAGCAAACGATAAGGGGAACCATAGCGTAAAACAGTGACTGAAAGCGGGAAGCCTCGCTCTTCATCTCCAAATATTTTGACGAATTGTAACATAGGAAAGTCTAACTCATCATCCGTCAAGGTCCGAATACCGCCAAAAACGCTATAAGAGCCTACATACCAGTCCTGGTCATCCTTGTATTCATAAATTTTGTTGGTCATAATGTTACATGCTCCACATGAATCTCTTTTTCTAGCCATTCCGCTCCAATCTGAGCAAAACTATGACTATTTGCAGTCGTGTAAAAACGGTGTTGTAGAGGGCCGGCATCCCGGCTACGATTAATCTCGAAATAATTGAGTAAGACGGAGATATCCCGCACGCACTCTGCTCCACTATCAATTAGTTTTACTTCTGGTCCCATCACATTTTGGATAATAGGTCTTAGGAGCGGATAATGAGTACAACCCAGAATCAAACTGTCCACTTTTCCGACCAAAGGACGTAGAGTTTCGTAGACTACTTTCTTGGTCACACTGGTTGAAAGTGCACCTGACTCAACCAAAGGAGCAAATTTGGGACAGGCCAAGCTTCCCACCTGTAAATCCGGATCCAGATCATGGATTTTCTGACGATAGATGTCAGATGATACAGTCATAGGTGTTCCGATTACACCAATTTTACCACCTTGGCTGGATTTGATAGCCGCTGACGCACCCGGTAAGATGACACCCAGGACAGGGATGTCCAACCTAGCCTTGACTTCTTCCCAAACAACTGCTGTTGCAGTATTGCAGGCAATGACAATCATTTTGACATCCTTGGTCAAAAGAAAGTTGACCAGTTGCCAAGTGTATTCACGAATTTGCTCAGCAGGACGAGGACCATAGGGCGCCCGTGCTGAATCTCCAATATAGACGATTTCTTCATGGGGAAGCTGGCGCATGAGTTCACGTACAACCGTCAAGCCTCCGACACCCGAATCCAAAAAACCAATTGGTCGATTATCCATATAGTCTTCTTTCTAGTCTTATGTTTCTGATTGATAGTTCATTATCATTACATTTCTTACTGAAATTTCTGACAGTTTGGTAAGGTTCCAACTGTCTCCCTCTTAATCATAATCAAATATCAATAGAATGCAAGCAAAATGCTTCAAACTTCAATAAATGTGAACATAGTGAGAAGTCTGGAACTTTCATCCCAGACTTTTCCTATTTATAGTGACAAGAAGCTTTTATTTTTTCTTTTTGCTGTTAGCAAGAGCTGCTTTTTGTTGACGAATAATTTGGTGATACACTTGTTGTACCTTAGCTTCGCTTGGTTTTTGACCATTAGCACTCAAAAGAGTACGAACTGCTTCTGCATTCAGACGTGGGTTGTCAGCAAATTCTTTTTCAATTTGTTTACGCACCAAGTACATGCCCCCAAGAGCACCTCCTAGAAAAGCTAAAACAATCAAGACAATCGCTAAAATAAGATCCATAATATTTCTCCTGTTTCTTTTAAAGTCTACTATATTATACCATAAAGTCCCACTGCTGACTAGTTTGATTTGCGCTTTCAGAAAGCAACTATGCAACATTTTAATTCACTTTACCTATAAAAAAGGCTTGCTTACTATCCATTATAAAATCTAGAATATACACTGTCCTTAAAATAAACAAATGAGGCCTTTAAAGCCTTGCAATAAGTTAATGTGTCTGCTATAGTAAAAGCATAGAATTCACTCTACTACTTGCTTCAATAATTAAAAAATCTATGAAAAATAAAAATAACTATCAACTAATATACGACCAACCAACTGCTCCTTCTTATGATGGATGGGAAAAACAAGCCCTGCCAGTCGGAAACGGTGAGATGGGGGCAAAAGTTTTTGGGCTCATCGGTGAAGAAAGAATCCAATACAATGAAAAAACTCTCTGGTCTGGTGGACCGCAGCCGGATAGCATCGATTACAATGGGGGGAACTATCAAGACCGATATAAGGTTTTAGCAGAAATTCGTAAGGCATTAGAAGAAGGAAACCGCCAAAAAGCAAAACAATTAGCGGAGCGCAACCTAGTCGGACCAAACAATGCTCAGTATGGTCGTTACTTATCTTTTGGTGATATCTTTATGGTCTTTAACAACCAAAAGAAAGGCTTGGAGAATGTTACCGACTATCATCGTGGTTTAGATATTTCTGAGGCCATCTCGACCACTTCTTATACCCAAGACGGTACGAACTTTAAACGCGAAACCTTCTCTAGCTATCCTGACGATGTTACTGTGATCCACTTGAGTAAAAAAGGGGATAAAACCCTTGATTTTACACTCTGGAATAGCTTGACAAAAGATTTGATTGCTAATGGAGAGTACTCTATGGAAGAATCAAATTTTAAAGAAGGAAGTGTTAATGTCGATACCAACGGTATTCTACTCAAAGGCAGTGTCAAAGATAATGGTCTTCAATTTGCTTCCTATCTTGTAATCAAGACAGATGGACAGATTACGGCCCAAGATGGCTATTTGACTGTCACTGGAGCTAGCTATGCTTCCCTTTTACTCAGTGCCAAGACCAACTTTGCTCAAAATCCAAAAACCAACTATCGCAAGGATATTGACGTAGAAAATACTGTCAAGTCTATCGTAGAAGCTGCCAAGGCAAAAGATTATGAAACCCTAAAAAATAACCACATCAAGGATTATCAAAGTCTCTTCAATCGTGTTCAACTAAATCTTGGCGGTAGCAAGTCTAGCCAAACTACAAAAGAAGCTCTGCATACCTACAACCCAGAAAAAGGGCAACAACTAGAAGAACTCTTCTTCCAATACGGACGTTATCTACTCATC
Organism: Streptococcus timonensis; assembly: GCF_900095845.1. Classification (GTDB taxonomy): domain Bacteria; phylum Bacillota; class Bacilli; order Lactobacillales; family Streptococcaceae; genus Streptococcus; species Streptococcus timonensis. Next base: position 62,648 of record NZ_FMIX01000004.1, on the reverse strand, counting down.
AGTTCTTCTCGTGACCGGACAGATGCCCTTCCTGCCAACTTGCAAGGAGTCTGGAATGCTGTAGACAATCCACCTTGGAACTCAGATTACCACCTCAATGTCAACCTTCAGATGAACTACTGGCCTGCCTACATGAACAATCTTGCAGAAACTGCTAAGCCAATGGTCAATTATATTGATGACATGCGCTACTATGGTCGTATCGCTGCTAAAGAATATGCAGGTATCGAATCCAAAGAAGGCCAAGAAAACGGTTGGTTGGTTCATACTCAGGCAACACCATTTGGCTGGACAACTCCAGGTTGGAATTATTACTGGGGGTGGTCTCCTGCTGCCAATGCTTGGATGATGCAGAACATCTATGACTACTACAAATTCACCAAGGATGAAACCTATCTCAAAGAAAAGATTTATCCAATGCTCAAGGAAACAGCCAAGTTCTGGAATTCCTTCTTGCACTACGACAAATATAGTGATCGTTGGGTTTCTTCTCCATCCTACTCACCAGAGCATGGAACTATCACGATTGGAAATACCTTTGACCAATCTCTAGTTTGGCAGTTATTCCACGACTATATGGAAGCGGCCAATCATCTCAATGTCGACCAAGATTTGGTGATAGAAGTGAAGGCTAAATTTGACAAGCTCAAACCACTTCATATCAACCAAGATGGCCGAATCAAGGAATGGTACGAAGAAGACAGTCCTCAATTCACTAATGAAGGAATTGAAAACCATCACCGACACGTTTCTCATCTGGTTGGGCTCTTCCCAGGAACCTTATTCGGCAAAGATCAGCCTGAATATCTGGAAGCAGCACGCGCAACCCTAAACCATCGTGGAGATGATGGTACCGGTTGGTCTAAGGCTAATAAAATCAACCTCTGGGCTCGTCTCCTAGATGGAAATCGTGCCCATCGTTTGCTGGCAGAACAACTCAGATCCTCAACTCTAGAAAACCTCTGGGATACGCACGCGCCTTTCCAAATCGATGGAAACTTTGGTGCAACCAGCGGGATGGCAGAAATGCTCCTTCAGTCTCACACCGGCTACATTGCCCCATTACCAGCCCTTCCAGATGCATGGAAAGATGGTCAAGTCTCAGGTCTAGTAGCTCGTGGTAACTTTGAAGTCAGCATAAAATGGAAAGAAAAGAATCTTGAAACACTATCCTTCCTTTCTAATGTGGGTGGAGACTTAGTCTTAGACTATCCAAATATCGAAGCTAGCATTGTCAAGGTAAACGGTAAGGAAGTACAAGCTACCCGCATCAAAGACAATCGCATCCAGCTTGCTACTCAAAAGGGCGATGTCATAACCTTTGAACATTTGCCTACCCCTATATCTTCTGAACTAAACTAAGTATCATCTATATGATAAAAACTCTACGAAGTTATCATCAGTTTCAACTCTAGTATTGCGATAAACTAAAGTAATTTTATAATCCAATCTAAAATTGATGTCCCTATGTCTATAAAGAAATTGTATACTACAGAGCAAATGATATACCAAATAATTTCTATTAAAATTATAATTGGTTTAATCAAGATAAAAAATAGAATATCCCAAATCAATTTCATTTCTTATCTTCCTTTCTAGGAAGCCCAAGAATCCCTGGTAAGGAAGAACTTAGTTTTAAAGCTAGAATAAATCTAGTCAACTCTAACACTTCTGGCTCTGATTCCTTCTTTTCAGTTAAAACTTCCATCCCCTTTACCCAAAGGCATGCTCCAACAGTTCTAGCAAGATCAGTAAATAAATTTCGTTGATGATCCATTTGATTCTCCCTTGGTTAATCACACTTCTAATCGCTTACTTCTTATTGTATTCAGTATATCAAATTGTTAAAGATAATCAAGTTTATAACTAAAAGAAAAAAGTTTCATAATCTTCATAGAATTAATCTACAAAAATTATAAAACCTTTTCTTATTTCAAATCATTTTTATAGCGTTCCAATTCAGCTTGGTTAGCCCAAACATAATGACCTGGTCGGATTTCAACCATAGATGGTTTATCAGTCTCATAGTCGTGTTGGTTTGGATCATAGACTTTTAAGACTTTTTTACGTTCCAAAATTGGGTCTGGAATCGGTACTGCAGACAAGAGAGCTTGAGTATACGGATGGATTGGATTATTAAACAATTCTTCCGTTTCCGCGACTTCAACAATGACCCCTTTGTAAATAACTGCAATACGGTCAGAGATGAAACGAACAACTGACAAGTCATGGGCAATAAAGAGGTAAGTCAAGCCAAGTTCTTTTTGGAATTTCTTGAGCAAGTTCAAAACTTGGGCACGAACTGAAACGTCCAAGGCTGAAATCGGCTCATCTGCGATAACAAAGTCAGGTTGCATAACCAAGGCACGAGCGATACCAATACGTTGACGTTGTCCACCTGAAAACTCATGAGGATAACGTGTCAAATGTTCAGCCAAAAGTCCAACTTCACTAATAATCTTTTTAACTTTCTCTTGTCTTTCTTCCTCATCCTTAAATAGATGGAAATTATAAAGACCTTCAGAAATGATATAGTCAACCGTTGCACGCTCATTCAAACTAGCAGCAGGGTCTTGGAAAATCATTTGAATACGACGGATTACTTCAGCTTCTTGAGCTCGTGATTTTTTACCGTTGATCTTTTTACCTTCGAAGAGGATATCCCCTTTACTGGTATGATTCAAACCGATAATTGCACGACCAATCGTTGTTTTACCACTACCCGACTCACCAACTAGAGAGAAAGTTTCACCTTTGTTGATAAAGAAGTTAGCATTTTTAACGGCTACAAACTTTTTGCTTCCTTCACCGAAGGAAATCTCTAAGTCTTTAATTTCTACTAATTTTTCAGACATTTCCTTCCTCCTAGTTTTCTAGATGAACAAGACCCATTCTCTCACGAATCTTGTCATGTAAATTTGAAATTACTGCTGGTTTTTCAACTTTTGGAGCTCGTTCATCAAGCAACCAAGTTTTAGCCCAATGAGTATCTGACACAGCAAATTGAGGTGCTTTTTCTTCAAAATCGATCTTCATTGCGTAATCTGAACGAAGAGCAAATGCATCACCTTTTAATTCTGTATATAGTGACGGAGGAGTACCTGGAATTGAATATAGTTCTCCTTTATCATCAGCTAACTGTGGCAAACTTGATAATAGGCTCCAAGTATAGGGATGACGAGGATCATAAAATATTTCTTCAACAGTACCGTACTCAACAATCTCACCAGCATACATAACTGCTACTTTATCTGCAATACTTGCTACAACACCTAGGTCGTGGGTGATAAAGATAGTTGTAAAGTGATATTCATTTTGAAGCGACTTCAGCAAGTCAATAATCTGAGCTTGAATAGTAACATCGAGGGCCGTAGTTGGCTCATCACAGATAAGAACATCTGGACGACACGCAAGTGCAATAGCGATAACGATACGTTGACGCATCCCTCCAGAATATTGGAATGGGTACTCTTCAAATCGCTTCTCAGCATCCGGAATACCAACCTTATTCATATAGTCGATAGCCATTTCTTTTGCTTCTTTAGCTGTTTTACCTTGGTGTTTAATGATAACTTCGGTAATTTGGCTTCCGATTGTTTTTATTGGGTCCAAACTAGTCATAGGATCTTGGAAGATCGTTGCGATCTTAGCCCCACGAATCTGTTCCCAATCCTTGTGTGAAGAAAGTGCTGTTAGGTCTTGACCACGGTAGTCAATGTTACCAAAAGCAATACGTCCATTTTCTTCCAACATTCCTGTGAATGTTTTTGTCAAAACAGATTTACCAGATCCGGATTCTCCCACTAAGGCAAGAACTTCTCCTTCAATCAACTCAAGAGAAACTCCACGAATAGCTGTCAATACTTTGTCACGAACGTCAAATTCCACGACAATATCTTGAGCAGATAAAATTACATTTTTTTCTTTTGTCATTTCTACTCCTATCTATGTGTACGTGGATCACTAGCATCGGCTAAGTTTTGTCCAACAATGAAAAGTGATAAGGAAACCAAAACCAAAGTTGTCAATGGAATCCAGAAGAGGTAGGCATTTGTAGTTACATTCTGAGAATAGTCTGAAATCAAGCGTCCCAAACTAGGTACCGTAATTGGCAAACCAAGTCCAAAGAATGATAGGAAGGCTTCATATGAGATAAATGCTGGAAGCATTTGTGTCAAACTCGTAACAATAACAGATACCAATTGTGGCATAATGTTTTTCACAATAATTTTGTAACTTGGTGTTCCCAAAGTTCGTGAAGCAAGGTTGTACTCCAAATCACGGTAACGTAACATCTGGATACGAATTGAGAAAGCAACATTAATCCAGGTTGTTACACTCATGGCAAAAATCAAGTTCCAGAAACCTGCTCCGATAGAGTAAGTCAAAACGATAACGATCAAAAGCGATGGAATATTGTTGATAACGTTGTAGACTTCCATCATGATACGGTCAACTGATTTTGAGATACCCCAAATTCCGCCGACAATAACACCAATAACAAGGTTGATAGTAGTTGCAATTACCGAAATCAGGATTGAGTTACGTGCTCCAAACCAGACACCATCAAAGAGTGATTTCCCGTTACTGTCTGTACCGAACCAATGCTCAGCATTTGGCTTAATGAAACGAGCACTAAAGTCGTTAACTTTACTTACATCATTAAAGTCAAAATCAGAAAATATTGGATAGATGAAACTCATCAAGACAATAGAAATCAAAATACCGAGCATGATTACTGTTGATTTTTTCTTCAAAAACTGTCTAAAGACAGAACCCCAGTATGAATAGGCAGGAGCGTCAATTACTTCAGAGGCATAGTCATCACGTTTTACGAACTGAAATTTATCATTACTAATTGTAGACATTATTTGCCTCCTTTCTCTGTCAATTTAATACGTGGGTCAATCATAGTCATCCAAATATCCCCAATAAGGTTTGAGAAGATTGAGATACAAGTGAAGATAAAGACAAGACCAACTACCATGTTGTTATTTGATGCTTTTACAGAGTCAATCAACATTTTACCCATACCTGGAAAGGCGAAGACTGTTTCCGTAAGAGTTGCTCCACTAATAACTCCAATGATAGAACCTGGAATTCCTGAAACCAATGGGACCATGGCGTTCTTAAAGATGTGTTTGTTTGAAATTTCTTTCTCAGATAGACCTTTTGCACGTGCAAAACGAACAAAGTCTTGAGATTGTAAGTCAATCATGTAACGACGAATCCAAATTGCCATAGTAGGTGCACCCAACAAGCCCAGAATCACTGCAGGAAGGACATATGACCGCCAATCACCTGCACCCAAGATTGGGAATGAATCAGGGAATCCGATAGATGAACCAATCAAACGAATGATGTAAACCAAGGCAATGGTTGGAAGGGCAAGCAAGAAAGTCAAAGTTCCTGTTGAGAAACTATCAATCCAGGTATTCTTGAATCGAGCCATTGCAGAACCAAGCGGAATCGCAATAGAGTATGAAATTACAAGACCAATTAAACCTGTAATAGCAGAGCTTGTAATCATTGAAGGATACTGATAATTGCTTTCAGTAGCTGTATAAGGATCATCCTTACCATAGTTTGCTACTTCACGTGCATCTGCTTGACTTGGAGATTTGTATGTTCTTGAGTAAATGTTGACTGATGAAGTTTTCTTACCTGTTGGGAATTGAACTTCTGAAGTCTTGGTTTGTCCTTGACCTTGTGTGATAACTTGAAGAACAGGAGTATTGGCATAAGTTGGGTAAGAATCTCCTAAGTTCAAGTTGACAAAGTTTTGGTGAACAAATGGAAACTGGCTGTTGAAATACAAGAGGTACTTATGTTTTGTACCTGATCCAACTAGAGACCAACCGATAGCAGGGTCATTTTCAAAACGTAAATAACGCTCCAAGTTTGGATTTTCTGGATCTTGAATTTTATTTGTATGGTCAATATCAAGCAAGTTTGCATAGAAGTGGAATACACGTTCAAAAATAGGAATTTCACGTGTTGCATAGAATTGACCGCTCTCTGTGAATACACCCAAAGTCCAACCGTTACCAAGTTGTTGGATATATTTTTCATAGATAGCTTTATTTGTATCATTTGCATCTACTGTCACTGAAGAGTCAATGCTACTAGCTTTTTCTTGCAACTCTTTTGTATCGTAGTATTCAATATACCCCATACGCTCAAAAACAGTGTTTTCATAATTATCCCGTTTATCAGCTGTTGTTGCAATTTTATTGTAGTTAGTATCTTGTTTGAAAATCAACTTCCGTGGAACTAACGTATAGATAATCGTGTAGATCAAGGTCGTCACTAAAAAGATAGAGACCAGCGACCGCAAGATACGCATAAAAACATATTTTTTCATATTATTTCCTTTAAAATCCCAAAAGAACCTTCTCCTTGTGGAGAGAAAGTTCTAATGAGCATTATTTATTTCACATGGCTCGCTAATTCTTTTTGAGCTTTTTCATTTGCTTCTGCTTTTTCTTTAAGCCATTTCTCACGAGCTTCTTGATATTCTTTAGTTGTTACAGTATTTGATTGTAACTTGAGGTACTTGAAGTAAACATCTGAACCTTTATCACCAGATTGAGTGTAAGATGCTGAAAATGGTACTACACGAGAAATAATTGGTGCTGCACCACTTGAAGACATTGCAGGAAGGAAGAGTGAGCTATCTGTCAACCAAGCTTGAGCTGCTGCGTATTTTTCATAACGAGTCGCAAGGTCGCTTGTTTCATTTCCAGCTTCATCAACTAATTTATCATATTCTTTCAAACCAACTTGAGCAACTGCTGGGTTAGATGGATTGTCATATCCCATGTAAGTCTTAGTTGTTTCGCTATTAGTTGTTTTCAAGATATCAAGGTATGTTGATGGGTCTTCATAGTCAGGGTTCCATCCAACTGCACCTGAAAGATCCCAATCCTCTGCAGCGGCGCTAGCTGCGTAGTATGTAATATTGTGTAGTTCGTCTGTAGTGATTTGTTGGATATCAATCACTACATTGTCTGTGCCCAAAGCCGTCTCAACAGATTGTTTGAAGGATTGGATACGAGCAATATAGTTTTTAGATGTTTGGTCTACTGGAATATCAATATGGATAGGGAATTTCACACCTTCTGCTTCTAGAGCAGTTTTGGCTTTCGCAAGTTCTGCTTTAGCTTTTTCAGCATTGAAGAGTCCATCTTGACCATCAGCAAGGGTTACATTTTTCCATTCATCACCATAAGTAGCAACTTTTTCAGTAACCATGTCACCAAATGTTTTACCGTTAGCAGACACAAACTCTGGTTTTACAAAAAGGTTACGAACAGCAAGAGGAGCTCCCTTTTCACCATTAAGTTGAGCAGAGTAAGCCTTACGATCAAATGCAAAGTTCAAAGCTTGACGGAAATCTTTGTTAAGAAGGGCTTTCTTAGTAGCAATCTTTTCTTCGTCAGTAGTTTTTGAAGTGTATTTGTATGATTGACGGTCAATATTGACACCCAAACCAGCGATACCAGGACCTTGTGGATTGTAGTAAATATTGTCTTTATATGTTTCTTCAACTTTTGAGAAGTTTGAGCTAGTTGGGAAAAGACGAGCATAGCTGTATGCTCCACTTGTAAAGTTACGTTCAAGTGACTCTTGGTCTGAACCATCGTAGTATGCAAGGGTTACAGTATCCAAATGAACATTATCTTTATCCCAATAGTTTTCATTCTTAACAAACTCAATAGAAGACTTAGCAGTCAAACCTCTAAGCAAGAATGGACCATTATAAAGCAATGAAGTAGGGTCAGTTGCTTTACCAAAGTCAGCTCCTTTTGATTTTTCAAATTCCTCGTTCAAAGGCCAGAAAATTGAGTAAGCCATTTTAGTATTCCAGTATGGCTCAGGTTTGTTCAAAGTATATTCAAGAGTGTAATCATCAACTGCTTTGACACCAACTGATGCAAAATCTTTATTGTTTCCAGCTACATAGTCAGCTAGACCTTTAACTGAATTTTCTGCTAGATACATTGCTGCTGATTTCTTATCAGCTGCGTGTTTTAAACCATTTACGAAGTCTTTAGCAGTTACTTCTGCGTACTCTTCACCATCAGATGTGAACCATTTTACTCCCTTACGAATCTTGTAAGTATAAGTTAAACCATCTTTTGATACAGACCAGTCTTCTGCGACTGCTGGTGTAAGGTTTCCATATTTATCATTTGTAAATAGGCCATCAATACCATTTGAAGTAGCCACTTTTGTACTTTGTTTACCTGAGATAAGATAATCCAAAGTTTCTGGATCAGCGGTATATGTATAACCGTAAGCTTTTGGAGCTTCTGCATCATTAGATGACTTTGATGAACCACATGCAGCAAGAACTCCAGCTGCAACTAAAGCAACGCCTGCTAGAGCAAAAATCCGACTTTTTTTCATATTATCTAACTCCTTTGATAAAAATTATATGATAGTGATTATTATACCACAGATTCTTAAAAAAGTAAACGAATTTTCAGAATATTTTGTCGCATTTTTTTGAAACATTGAATAATCACTTTTCAGAAAAGAAAGTATTGACGTAAGGAAGTTTTCAAGGTATAATATTAAAAGTTAAGGCGGTATAGCCAAGTGGTAAGGCACGGCTCTGCAAAAGCTTGATCGTCGGTTCAAATCCGTCTACCGCCTTATATAAAAAGACTCCAAAAGGAGTCTTTTTCTTTTTAAAAATTAGAAAAAGCTTTACTAACCTAATATTAGTAAAGCTTTTTGTTAATCAGTTTCTTCTTCTGATTCAAGTTCTTGAATTTGAACCTTAAGCTTGGTGACACGACCATTTTTGACCTTGTCATTTGTCAAGGTGATATGCTTGTTGCCACTATCTAACTCATAACTGAGTTTTTCTGATGTTGGAATAGTTCCCACACCTGTCAAATAATAACCAGCAATGGTATCTACATTGTCACTTTCAAGCTCGACATCAAAATAATCATTGAAATCGTTCAAATTCATTGTCCCTTGGACAATATGAGTGTCCTCGCCGATAGTATGAACATAGACTTCAGCACGGTCAGTTTCATCATCAATCTCACCAACAATCTCTTCAAGGAGATCCTCAAGTGTTACCAAACCAGCCATTCCTCCGTATTCATCAAGAAGAATAGCCATCTGTCTTTGTGAATTTCTTAGTTCTTTTAACAAATCGTCCACAAAAATGGTTTCAGGCACAAAGAGTGGATCTTGTAAGATTCGCTTCCAGACGATATTATCGAACCCACTGACAAAGGCTTCTTTAAGGAGACTCTTTGTATGAATCAAACCAATGACATTGTCCTTATCGCCGTCATAAACAGGAATTCGAGAAAAGTTTTGTTTTAAGATACTTTCGATAATGGTCTTAGTGTCATCTTGGATATCTACCATGAAAGCATCTGTTCGAGGAACCATGACTTCACGCGCCATAAGCTCATCTAGTGAGAAAATCCCCTGCAACATCTCGATTTCATCAGCATCCAAAGTTTCTTCGCTTTTAGTCAGCATGTACTCAATCTCATCACGAGTCATTTTTTCGTCTGCATCGTCAAATGTCATCGGCGTCAAACGGCTCAAAAGATTGGTTGATGCAGATAGCAACCAAACAAAGGGACTCACAATCTTACCGATAGCAATAATAAATGGTACAGTTCGGATTGCCAAAGCATCCTTAAGATTTAGAGCAATGCGTTTAGGATAAAGTTCACCAAAAACGATTGAAATATAGGTCAAAAAAGCAAGTGATAAGAAAGAAGCTACTGCATACGCAGTCTCGCTATTCCCCATCCAAGAGGCAATCAATTCGCCAAGAGAATCTGCTAACCTAGCCCCTGATAAGATCGTAATTAAAGTAATACCAACTTGAATGGTTGATAAAAAGTGATTGGGGTTTTCAAGTACCTTTAGCAAACGGATATAGCGTTTATCCCCCTCTTCAGCCTTTTGTTCAACACGTGAGCGACTAAGAGAAACCATAGCCATCTCTGTAGCAGAGAAAAAAGCATTTAAAAAGGTCAAAACAACTAATAATACAAATTGCAGTAACAAATCCTGACTGCTCGGGTCTTCCATTTTACCTTCTCCTAAATAGTATAATTGACACTATTATACCATATTTTTCCTCTACTACACATTATCTTATGATTTCAACAATAAATCCCCCATCTTGTCAGATGAGGGCATTCATCTATTTAGCCTTTGTCACTGTAACTTCACCTGTACGATAATCTAGTTTGATACCTGTCTGTACATTTGGGACAACTACATTAAACTCTAATTCTCCGTCTGAAGATTTGGCTTCAATCTGTGATGCAGATGGAACTAAGTCCTTGTCTGTCGCATAGAGAAGGGTAACACGGTAACGAACCCGTTTATTTTGATCCAAGGCCTTTCGAACTAAACTTTCGTAATAGTTTTGACCTGTCGAGTCCTCTGCACGGGCCTGATTGCCCCAAGCTGTCTGAACGGCAATATTTTTAGTATTACTTGTAGAGGCGTCAAAACCATCTAGACCTCCAATCAAGGCATAGCCCAGTAAATGACCTCTATCAACTGCATGATTGTAATTCCCTTTTAAATTTTTAACCTGATGCCATCCTGCTGGCGTCCATGATGTCGAACCATTTCCGGTTTCTTCACGGTCCTTATACTGCCTTGTTGCCTTAGACATTAAGGCATTAGCTACTGTTGGAACTATCTCACCACCCACAGTCTTGGTTTTGTTATCAGCATAGGGTTGACTTGAGACCTTTGCATCTAGATTCGTTTTATTTCCATTGATGATAAAAGCCCCTGCTCCGTTCCATTCAATTGAACCTTTTATTTGTTTCTTAACCGAATCTGTCAGAACGCTTTCCGCTAGTTCTCTACTTGGGGCATCCGACGATTGCGACTTCTGTTTTACTTGCGTCTGAGGCGCAGAATTGGAATCCTGCATCTCTTTGATGTAGTAACTTCCTGCAGACAAGAGCAGAAATATTAGTAAACCAACTAGAGCCTGTCTTGTATTTTTTTCCATTGTTTCTCCTTAATTTCCTAGAAAAAGACTGGTCTCCCAGCCTATTTTCCTGTAAATTTTGTTATGAGTTCTTGCCATTTTGCTGGTGCCAAAATAGCCCATGGATCTTGTCCTTTGCCTAAGATACCATAGCCAACCATCAAACCAATACCAAGCGCTAAAATACCTATTAGAAGAACTATAATCACCAACAAAAAGCGATGTAATACATATGTGACTTGCTTATTCATCTTCATCTGCTTCCACACTTACCCGTTCAATCTTAGCCCCTAGCTGAGCCAATTTTTCATGAAAACGATAGTAACCTCTATCCAAATGGACAAGTTTACCAACAACAGTTTCACCTTCAGCAACTAGGCCAGTTAAAATCAAAGCCGCACTAGCTCGTAAGTCTGTTGATAGAACTTCAGCACCTTGGAGACGTTGACCACCAATGATACGAGCAGTATCACGGATAATTTCTGAGTGTAAGCCCATCCGACGCATCTCTTCTAAATGCTGAAATCGATTTTCAAACACAGTCTCCACCATGGTAGACTCCCCTTGAGCAACTGTCATCAAGGCAGTAAATTGAGCCTGCATATCTGTTGGAAATCCTGGATGTGGCAAGGTCTTAACATGAACTGCTTTCAGTTTCTCGCGTTGAGAACGGATACGAATCCCTTCATCTTCATCGATTACTTCAACACCCATTTCCAATAACTTGGCAATCAAGGGACGGTTATGTTCCCAAATGGCATCTTGTATTAAGACGTCTCCACCAGTCATAGCAGCTGCAACCATGAAGGTTCCCGCTTCAATACGATCCTGTACAACATTATGTATAGCACCGTGTAGCTTCTCAACACCAGTGATGGTAATAGTTTCTGTACCAGCACCCTTAACTTTCGCACCCATTTTATTTAGTAGAACAGCCAAATCCACAATCTCTGGCTCACGCGCAGCATTTTCAAGGACAGTGACACCATTAGCAAGAGTAGCCGCCATCATCAAGTTTTGAGTTGCCCCAACACTAGGGAAGTCCATATAAATATGGCCCCCCTGCAAGCGTTCTGCCTTAGCCTCGATATAACCAGCAGTTTGAGTAATCTGAGCGCCCATTGCCTCTAATCCCTTTAGGTGAAGGTCGATCGGACGACTACCAATCGTACAGCCACCAGGCATAGAAACCTTTGCATGTCCCACACGTGCTAAAATTGGTCCTAAAACTACAATAGAGGCACGCATCTTGCTCACATACTTATATGGCGCTTCTTCTGTGATATCACCTGTCGCATCAACTTCGATAATATGAGCATCCTGATCGAAATCAACTTGAGCATGCAAGCCACGAACTACCTGATTCATGGTAAACACATCTGATAAGATAGGGACATTTTTTAAGACAGTTTTTCCTTCACTTGCTAAAACAGTTGCAGCAAGTAAGGGTAAGACTGCATTTTTTGCACCCTCAATGGTGACACTTCCTACCAAGCGATTATCCCCACCTTGGACTACAATTTTTTCCATAAAATATTTTCCTTTGCTTTTGAGTTTATAATAAGTTAACTTTTGTGGTAATCGTATTAACTAATTTATTAACAATCCAAGCCAAACTTATACTAATGATTAAAGTAAAAATTGTTAACAAAACATCATTAACGGGAGACGACACAAATATTTTCCCTAACATAGAAATTACTAATCCATGTATCATATATAATTCAAATGATATGCCACCTAACAAAATCAAAAAAATATTTGAAAAATTTATTTTTTTCAGGAAAGAAACAACAAAATAAATCGTAAAAATAATATTATTAATATTAGCTGCTAGCGCATAACTATAACTATCTTCAATATGTAAATAGCTTAATAAATTACCGTAATGATGCGAAACAAATAGTAGTACAGCAACTGAAAAAAGCACAACAAAATAATATCTATCTAATACTTTATCAATCACATCTTGATATTTAGCCCATATTAGCCCAAGGATAAAGGCTAAAGTACTGTTATACCACCAAAAACCGTAACCCATTTTTATCGACAAACAGATATAAAAGATAATCAATATTGAATTAAGAATAATTGATAAGAGTTTGTTCTGAAGAAAGTTAAATGATGTATAGAAAAATATATACAATAAAATTATGACATTAACAAACCAACCGTTAAAAATAATTGTACTTCCATTTTTAAATAAACTAATAAAAAAATTCAAATCCAGTAATTGTCCGTCTACGAATCTGTATAACAGATAAATCAAAGATACAGCAAAAAATGGAAGTAAAATTTTAGAAAGTCTCGTGACCAAAAATTTATCTAAGTAATTTTTTTTATTTTCATTTTGATTATACAATCCATAAGCAGATAAAAAGAAAAATATAGAAACGATATAAGCTCCCATATATGAAAAATTAGAGAACTCACTACCAGTCGTAACCCATGGTGATAAATGATGAAATATTATCCCTAGTGCTAAAAAACCTCTAAGTCCAGATGTAGATTTAACACATAGATATTCCTTATTTTGTGGTAACAAATAAATTAAAAGCGTTATCGATAATAAGATTACAATATCCATGAACTCTATTTCTCCCTATAATTTTATTAATTCTGTAAGAAGTTTTCTCATTAAATTTATTTCTATAACACAAATTATAGTAGTCCTCTAACAGCTTCTTGCCATAGTTGGAATAGACTTAGGAAAAAGGAGCTAATAAGATAGCCTAATCCTAAACTAATCAATGCTACTAAGAGTCGAACTTTCCCTGCGTTTTCCTTTGTTACCTTCAAAATCTGATTCCATTTGACTAAATCCTTCAAAAGTTGAAAGACAAGGTAAATAAAGAACATATGACTACTAAGGGTAAAAAATAATTGAATCATCGGCTTATTATACCATCTTCTTTTGCTCTATGCTAGTTTATGGACTAACTATCTTTTTAAGGATTGTTTTTCAGATAGTCTATCGCATCCTGAAGTGTTTTTACTGGAACAATCTTCATATCTGTCTTAATCATTTCAGCAGCTTCTAAAGCTGTATCATAGTTGTTTTTAGCATAAGGATTAGCTTTTTTAGTCTCTTCATTGACTGGATTATTTGGAGCAAAGAATACTGTAGCCCCTTTTTTAGAAGCAGCAACAACCTTTTTATCAATCCCACCAATATCACCGACATTTCCATCCCTATCGATACTTCCTGTACCTGCGACGATACGACCGTTACGAAGAGTTGGCTCAGCAATTTGTGTATAAATCGATAAACTAAACATTAATCCTGCACTAGGTCCACCGATTCCTGCTGTTGAAAACTGAATAGGCACATCGCTCGTTACTTCTGTACGGTCAATCAACCCTATTCCGATTCCATTTTTTCCGTTTTCTAAAGTAATAATTTTCCCCTCAGCAGATTTGATTTGTCCGTCTTCTTCATAGGTGACCTTAACCTTATCTCCTAGATTTTGAGAGTTGACATACTCAACCATTTCTTTGGAACTCTCAAAAGTTTTATCATTGACGGCTGTTACTGTATCTGCAATATTGAGAATCCCTTTAAAGGTTGAATTATCAGTTACGGTTAAAACGTAGACACCCAAATAATTGAGCTCTATCTTTTTACCAGCAGTCTTTAGTCCCTGGTATTTTGCCATATTCTGAGAAGTTTCCATGTAAAATTGATTGATTCGGACAAATTCTGCGTCTGATGAACCACCTGTCATCTCTTTAGCGCTATGGATATCTGTGAATGGAGTCAACCAAGCATAAATCAAATGAGCTAATCTAGCTTTTTGAACTCCAACTGTTACAAATTGATAGGACCCTGGTTCGCTATCTAACTTCTCATTTACTTGCAAAATACGTCTAATATCCTCCGATGTCCCCGGAACCTCTATATAGTAAGGAAGAGGCACTGTAAATGCAAGAAAAGTCATAACCAAACTTATAATCAGGTATATGGGCCATCTAGTTTTTTTCTTCATTTTTTAACTCCTCTAAGACAGCATCTGGCACATACTCACTAATATCTCGATTAAATTTTAATAATTCTCTTACCGCTGAAGAACTGAGATATAAGTGTTCTAGTCGACTGTGGAGGTAGACTGTCTCAATTTCTCTTGCCAACTGATGATTGTAATAGTCAAAACTTGCTTCATACTGTAAGTCCCCAGCGTTACGTAACCCACGAACAAGAACATGGACACCCAGTCTCCTAGCAACATCAACAACCAACTCGTCATGAGATGCCAACACTTCAATATTATCCAGATGCGCCACTGCTTTTTCGACAGTTTTTTTTCGACTTTCTATCGACAAAAAACCTGTTTTATGAGGATTATAGAAAATCCCCACGTACAACTTATCAAATAGCTTGCTGGCGCGCTCAATTAGTTCCAAATGTCCATTGGTAATTGGATCAAAAGAACCTGTAAATAGCCCAATTTTATCTGACATAAACCGTCACCTTACTAATACCATATATTTTTTCTTTCCAGATTCCCAAACAGGCGATTTCTTCTGGAAGCTCTACTGATTTATCTGTTTCACAGACCACCATGACATCATCTGCTAAAAGATTTCTCTCAGCCATTTTTTCAATGTCGGAAACGATCTGTTCCTTTGCATAGGGAGGGTCCAAAAAGATGAGATCAAAGACACCTTCCACTTGTCCCAAAGCCCGTTCAGCTTCCATTTTCAATAACTGAAACTTAGAACTTTCTTTTGTCATCTGAATGTTTTCTTTCACAATACTTTGAGCTCTTCGATCTTTCTCCACTAGTACTGCGCTTGACATGCCTCTTGAAACAGCCTCAATAGATAAACCGCCACTCCCTGCATAGAGGTCTAATACACGTCCCCCATCAAAGTAGGGACCAATCATATTAAAAATAGCACCCCTAACCTTATCTGAAGTAGGTCTGGTCGTTTTACCATCAAGCGTCTTTAGAGGACGCCCTCCATAGATTCCTGATACAATTTTCATAAACTATATTATACCAAATTCTTGCAAAAAAGAAAAAAACCGAACCTTGTGGTTCGATTCCTTACAGAATATTGTCATAAGTATCTCTGACTTCTTGAGGCCAAACACTGGTTTGGACTTCACCAATATGCTTCTTACGTAGCAGGAACATTGCCATACGTGATTGACCAATTCCTCCACCGATTGTCAGCGGGAAAAGCCCATTTAAAAGTGCTCTATGCCATTCTAGAACCAAGCGATCTTCATCTCCTGTGATTGCAACTTGACGGCGAAGAGTATCCTCATCAACACGAATCCCCATTGAAGAAAGCTCAAAAGCTGCACCAAGATTCTCATTCCAAACTAGAATATCCCCATTCAGTCCCTTATAGCCATTTTCAGTCTCTGTTGTCCAGTCATCATAGTCAGGTGCACGTCCATCATGAGGCTTACCATCTGATAACTCTCCCCCAATACCAATCAAGAAAACAGCACCGAACTCTTTACAAATAGCATTTTCACGTTCTTTTGGAGTCAAGTCTGGATAACGCTCTACCAGTTCTTCTGTGTGGATAAAGGTAATCTGTTTGGGTAAGATTGACTCAATATCATAACGAGCTTCCACAGCAAGTTCCGTCAAGCGAATAGCCTTATATATTTTCTCTACAGTCTCTTTAAGGTAAGCAAGATTACGTTGCCCATTTGGAATGACTTTCTCCCAGTCCCATTGGTCAACATAAACCGAATGAGTCGCATCTAGCGAATCTTCATCCGGGCGAAGAGCCTTCATATGAACAAAGAGACCCTCTCCTTCGCCAAAACCAAAACGAGCCAAGGTATGACGTTTCCATTTGGCAAGTGAATGAACTACCTCATAAGTTTCATTAGGAATCTGCAAAACCTTAACTGAAACTGGATTTTCAATACCTGAAAGGTTGTCCTGCATCCCATCACCAACCTTACTCAAGATTGGGCCTTGAACTTCAACCACTTCCAATTTATCTTTCAAATACTGGGTAAAGGTGTTTTTTACAAATGAAATTTCCTCTTGTTGGAGGATAAAACTTTTCTTCATACATCTCTCCTTTTGAATAATAAGATGATTATACCCTTTTGACAGTAAAATTGAAAGCAAAAAATAAAAAAGAGCTCATTTGAGCTCTAAAAGTATTAATCGTCACTTCCAAAGATACGCAAGAAGCTAAGGAAGAGGTTAATAAAATCAAGATAAAGTGCAAGAGCTAAAGAAATAGCCCAACCTGTAGCTACCTGACCTTCTGACTCTTCATAGACATAGCGAATCTTTTGGTTATCCCAAGCAATCAAACCTGAAAAGACAAGAACCATGACAATACTAATGATATAGTCAAATAGACCACTATTCAAGAAGATATTAACAATCATGGCAAGAATGAGTCCGATTAAGGCTGCAATCAAAGCTCGACCCAAGCCACTTAAATCTTTTTTAATAACAATCCCCACAATAGCCATTACAAAGAAGAGAGCTGCACTAGAAATAAAAGCTGTCAAAACAGTCCCAGGAAGGTATAGGGACACAATAAAACTAAGCGAAAAACCATTTATTACAGAATAAACGAGGAAAATAGGAAGAGCTGCTGGACTATTTTTATAAGCCATATTACTGGCTGCAATTACAAGAGCAACTTCCACCACACCTGTCACGATTAACCATATACGTGCATTTAACATTAACTGTACGAGAACATCTTGGAAGGTTGTTAGCATTAAAGCTGAAACAAGAGCAGATAAGGCAATTCCTATACCTACAAAAGCATAAACTTTTGCATAAAACTGATTTAAACCAGAACGTTCTTGAATAATTGTTTGATTCATATTACTTCTCCTTATAAAATCTTTTTACTGATTATAACAAAATTAAAACAATTTAACTCAAATAAAAAATGAGGATGCCTGCCGCAATAGCCACATTGAGACTTTCCGCTTGCCCTTTCATGCTTATGTGAACTAGCTGGTCAGCTTGCTCCGCCATTAATGGACTAATACCTTGACCTTCATTTCCCATAACCAAGGCAAAATCTTCTAGCCGAACAAGTTCACGATAATCTTTAGAATTTTGGGACAAAGTAGTTGCCAGAATTGGTAAATTGCCCTTTTTAGCCTCTTCAATAAATGTTTCAACAGCCATTCGATAAATCGGCAAATGGAAATGACTTCCTTGCATGGAACGAAGTGTTTTCAAGCTATAAATATCGGCTGATTTACTCGAGACAATGACTCCCGAAAATCCTGCTGCATCTGCCGTCCGGATCATTGTACCAACATTTCCAGGATCCTGCACGTCTTCCAAGAAAAGATATTTCCCTTGACTCAAATCCGGTACTTGCTCCTCCTCCTTTTTTACAATGGCAACGAGTCCCTGAGGAGTCTTCGAATCTGCTAAATCGAGTAAGACTTCTTCAGACACAAACACAGTCTGAGGATAAGTCCCTAATTTTTCACCATGTTCAATCAGAGCAAATATTGTTTCAATTGTAGCACCTGCTTGAATAGCCTCCTCAAACAAATGCCAACCTTCTATCAGGTAACTATTTTTTCGATATTTTTTTTGATGTAATTTCTTAGCCTTTTTCACCACAGAATTGGCTTTAGAGGTTATAATAGTCATAGATATATTATAACACACTCAAGGAGGTTTGGTATGCAAAAGGTGAGAATGATTGCTCAAGGACGAGTCCAAGGAGTCGGTTTTCGCTGGGGTGTCTATAGTCTTGCTCTAGAATTAGGCGGAATCACTGGACGTGTCTGGAACAATGATGATGGAACTGTTGAAATCCTTGCCCAGGCGAAGTCTTCAGCTATTATGGCCAAGTTTATCCAAGAAATCAGAAAAGGACCAACTCCCTTCTCAAAAGTAACCTACCTAGATGTGCAACTGAGCAACTTCCCTTCCTATCCGGATTTCAAAGTCGCAAATTAGGTCTCTAGAACTATTGTATATTTTCTAAAAAAACAGTAGAATAGAAAGGTATAATTTTTAGATAAGGAATAAAAAATAGTGAAATTATTAAAACGTTTTGCCATTTCAGCTATGGGAATGGCTATGCTATTAGTCTTGACAGGTTGTGTTCAGGTTGATAAAGCAACAGGACAGCCTACAGGATTGATTTGGAATACAATCGGAGCACCTATGGCTGAAGCCATCAAGTACTTCGCTAACGACCAGGGACTTGGTTTTGGTCTCGGAATCATCATCGTGACCATTATTGTCCGCTTGATTATTTTACCGCTTGGTATTTATCAATCTTGGAAAGCAACGCTTCATTCTGAAAAGATGAACGCTCTCAAACATGTCCTTGAACCACACCAAACTCGACTCAAGGAAGCAGAAACACAAGAAGAAAAACTCGAAGCCCAACAAGCTCTCTTCGCCGCTCAAAAAGAGCACGGTATCAGCATGTTTGGCGGAGTCGGATGTTTCCCACTCTTGCTTCAAATGCCGTTCTTCTCAGCTATCTACTTTGCAGCTCAACATACAGAAGGAGTTGCTGAAGCTAGCTTCCTAGGAATTGAACTTGGCTCACCAAGTTGGATTTTAGTGGCCTTCGCAGGTGTTCTCTACTATCTACAATCACTTCTTTCTCTTCATGGGGTTGAAGACGAGACTCAAAGGGAACAAATCAAGAAGATGATTTACATGAGTCCGATGATGATCGTCATGTTTTCAATCTTCTCACCAGCCAGTGTAACTCTTTACTGGGTTGTCGGTGGTTTCATGATGATTCTTCAACAATTCATTATCAACTACATTGTTCGTCCAAAACTTCGTAAAAAAGTACGTGAAGAATATGCCAAGAACCCACCAAAAGCAAGTAAAGCTTCAGCTGCTCGTAAAGATGTAACTCCTGAATCAGCAGCAGTTATCTCAACTTCTGCTAAGAAGAAAAATAAAAAACGCAATTCTGGAAAACAACATTCTAGATAAAAAATAAAAGGCTTAGCATCCTAGCTAAGCTTTTTTAATATCACAAAAGCCCGATGTTCCCATCAGGCTTCTTTTTATCCATGTACACGTTTCATGTAATCTTGATAGCTTTCTGTATCCATCAATTCCTTAGCATTCTTCACACGTTCTGCTGTCGGAGGTTTAACTCCTTCAAGAGAATACGGAATACCAAGCTCGCGCCATTTGAACTCTCCCATGGTGTGGTAAGGTAGGATTTCAAACTTATCAACATTTTTAAGAGTTTTTACGAACTTACCAAGTTCAATCAAATCTTCATCACGGTCTGTCAATCCAGGGACTAGCACGTGACGAATCCAAACAGGCTTGCCAATATCTGATAGATACTGAGCACAAGCTAAGATGTTTTTATTGGTCTGACTGGTTACGATCTTATGTTGCTCCTCATTGATTTCCTTGATGTCAAGAAGAACCAAATCTGTCACATCCATAAGCTTATTGAATTTTTCAAGATACCGTGGTTTATTACGGAATGGAAGAGCACAAGTATCAAGGGTGCAGTGTATACCTTTTTCTTTTGCCTTTGTAAAGAGGGCAATCAAAAAATCAATTTGAAGTAGAGCTTCTCCACCGCTGACTGTAATACCACCCTTTTTGCCCCAGAAGCCACGATAACGAAGAGCTTCTTCTAAAACATCGTCCACTGTTCGTTCACGAGATTTATTAGTTTCCATAGCCCATGTATCTGGGTTATGACAGTACTGGCAACGCATTTGACAGCCCTGAAGAAACACAATAAAACGAATACCCGGTCCATCAACAGAACCAAAACTCTCTGTTGAGTGTACCATCCCTGTCACTTGTCCATAATCAATTGTTTCTTCACTCATATCGTTCCCTTTCATGAAACCGTTTTATAGCTTTATTATATCACGACTAAAAGGAAAAACAAGAATTTTTGTTTACTTTTTAGAAAACAAGCTATTTTTTTCTTTCAACTTTCACGATTTTCAAAAACTCTATTCATCCTTGTCAAAATCAAAGCCATATAAGGTTGCAAAATAATCTTCCGGTCGCTCAGCTCGGCGGATTTTTCTTGCCTTTCCATCTTCTGTGTAGAGGATTTCAGCTGAGCGTAGTTTAGCATTATACTGATAACCCATAGAAAATCCATGAGCTCCTGTATCATGAATAATCAACAGATCTCCAATTTCTGTCTGAGGCAGTTCCCGAATAACTGCAAACTTGTCATTATTTTCACAGAGAGACCCCACAACATCGACTATTTCAGTCTGACCATCAGGATTCATCATATTGGTGATGTGATGGTAAGCGCCATACATAGCCGGCCTCATTAGATTGACAGCTGATGCATCTACTCCGAGATAAGTCCGATAAGTCTTCTTTTTATGAGTTACTTTTGTAACCAAGACACCATGAGGTGCCAACATAAAGCGTCCTAGTTCTGTAAAAATCTTAACTTGACCAAGACCTGCTGGCGTAAGAACTTCTTCATAAACCTGACGAACACCCTCACCAATTAAAGCAATATCATTGGACTCTTGTTCTGGGCGGTAGTTGACCCCGATTCCTCCAGAAAGATTGATGAAATCAAGGGAGATTCCTAATTTATCTTTTATTTCTACAGCTAATTCAAAAAGCTGGCGTGCCAATTCTGGATAATAGAGATGAGTCACAGTATTAGAAGCTAGGAAGGAATGAATGCCAAAGGTTTTAGCTCCCTTTTCTTTCAGAATAGCAAAGGCTTCAAAGAGCTGATCCTTAGTCATCCCGAACTTAGCTTCACCAGGATTATCCATAATGTCCGTTCCTAGTTCAAATACGCCACCAGGATTGTAACGGCAGGAGATAATATGAGGAATACCTGCTGCACGCTCCAGATGTTCAACATCTTCAAAGGCATCCAAATTGATTGTGGCACCCAATTCACGGGCATAGGCATACTCTTGGTCAGGAGTATTATTTGACGAGAACATGATATCAGAGCCTGCAAATCCAAGTTTATGGCTCATCAAGAGTTCCACATAACTAGAACAATCTACTCCACAACCCTCTTCTTTCAAAATTTTTAAGATGGCTGGAGTAGGGGTTGCCTTGACAGCAAAATACTCTTTAAAGCCTTTATTCCAAGAAAAGGCTTTATTTACTGCGCGTGCTTTCTCTCGGATTCCTTTTTCATCGTAGAGATGAAAAGGGGTTGGAAACTCTTCAACAATCTTTTCTAATGCTTCACGTTTAATAAATGGTGTTTTCATAGGACTCCTTCATACTCATTATTAAAGAAAGGCTGGGACCAAAGTTCCAACCTTTAAGTATCTTATTATCTCTTATTTTTCTGCGTCAAAGATATTTCCAACTTCAACATCAATTCGTTGATTCTTCACATCAATATTAGTAACTTTTAGGAGTGATTTATAGTCAAACTGCTGTTCACGATCTTCCTGAGCATTGTCAGCAAAAACAGCTACACCAGCCAACTCTGAATCAAACTCAGTTAAAAGGCTAATCATCCCGTTAATGGTTCCTCCACCCTTCAAGAAGTCATCGACGATTAAAACACGACTTCCCGCTTTGAGGCTACGTTTTGAAAGGAACATTTTTTCAATACGGTCGCTAGAACCTGAAACGTAGTTGACACTTACGGTCGAACCTTCTGTGATTTTCAAGTCTCGACGGACAATGACAAAAGGTACATTGAGGACATTTGCAACTGCATTAGCAAGCGGAACCCCTTTGGTTGCCACAGTCATAACTGCATCAATCTTTTGATCTATGAAGCTCTTAGCAATAATGCGACCAATATTTTTCAAAATGGACGGTGTGCTGAGCAGATCCGATAGATAAATGTAGCCACCTGGAAGGATACGGTCGCTTTCTGAGAGTTTTTCACGTAACTCATTAATAATTTCTTTAGAATCTTGGGTAGAAATCGATGGTGTAAAAATAACTCCTCCACCTGCACCTGTCACTGTTTGGATATGACCAATTTCAATCTCTTCAAAAGCGCGTTTGATGATGACGATATCTTCTGAAATAGAAGATTTAGCTGATTCATACTTTTCTGCAAAAGTATTTAGGCTAGTTAATTTATAGGGATTGTTGATCAAATAATTAGAAATCACAACCATCCGGTCACTTCTTCTTAATTTCATTACGTATTCACCGTTCTTTTTATTTAGTCTTTTTCTCATTATAACATAATACAGTAAAAAAACGAACTTTATTATCAAAATAAAGTTCATTTTTTTAGTTTCTAGTCTAATTTTGGTTTGTAGAAGGAACGATTGTCCATAGCAAAGACCTTATTGGTCATTTCTCCCTCATCGACAAGAGCGAGAGCCGTTGACATCATCATCATACTTGCGTCAAGATTGTCAATCATGTGAATAATCTCTGCCTCCATAATGCGTGGACGGACTGGGCTTCCGTACTCAAGGAGACCATGGTGACTGAGAATGACATGACGAAGAAGGACAACCTCTTCTTTGGTATCATCGATTCCAAGCTCTGAGACTGTTTTTGTAATTTCACTATCAATCAAAGCAATGTGCCCTAAAAGATTTCCTCTCACTGTATACTCAGTCTGATCAGGGCCCGTTAACTCGATGACTTTAGCTAAATCATGGAGCATGATTCCTGCATATAATAGACTTTTATTGAGTTGAGGATAAACTTCTCCTATTGCATCAGCCAAACGTACCATTGTAGCTGTATGATAGGCCAAACCTGTTTCAAAGGCATGGTGATTAGTTTTAGCAGCTGGGTACGAATAAAACTGCTTATCGTACTTAGTATAAAGACTCCTAACGATACGTTGCCAGATAGGATTTTCAATCTTGAAAATCATCTGAGCCATGTAATCACGGATTACCTTGACGTCTACTGGAGATTTTATCTTAAAATCAGCTGGATCATTAGGCTCTCCAGGCTGAGGCAAACGCAGTGTAATTTGATTGACTTGTGGAGTGTTATTATACACTTCCCTTCGTCCTTGCATATGGACTACTTTACCTGCTGTAAAGGCTGCAACGTTGTGCGGTTGAGCATCCCATAACTTGCCTTCGATTTCCCCACTATCATCCTGGAAGGTAAAAGCAAGGTAGTTTTTTCCTGCACGAGTTTGCCTTAAATCAGCTGACTTAATCAGGTAAAAACCTTCAAAGTACTCGTCTTTCTTCATGTTACTAATCTTCATAATCTTCCTCATCTTCTTGGAACTGGAGTAGGTCAAGCATTGGCTCTCCTTCTGATAACTCAATATGCCGGAGAGTTCGCTCGATAGCTGTGGTGCGACGGTTTAATAGATCATCAATATTGCCAGAGGCATGTTGCAGATGTTTTTGGGCCTTGACTAAGATGCCACCAAATTTTCCAAATTCAGTCTTGACACTAGCTAGGGTTTTACTAATATGATCTGCACTCTTTTGGATATTGAGAGTCTTGAACCCAACAGAAAGTGAATTAAGGAGGGCTGACAAGGTACTTGGACCTGCGACAATAATCTGCTCCTCCCGTCTCAAATCATCAAAGAAAATCGGATTACGAACGATTTCTGAATAGAGTCCTTCTGTTGGAACAAACAAGACACCAAAATTTGTCGTCTGTGGCGGTGCCAGATACTTACTCTTGATATCTTTAGCAAAACGTTTAACACTTGCTAGGAGAGATTTACGACAACGCTCAATCTCATCCT
This sequence comes from Streptococcus timonensis, assembly GCF_900095845.1. Taxonomy (GTDB): domain Bacteria; phylum Bacillota; class Bacilli; order Lactobacillales; family Streptococcaceae; genus Streptococcus; species Streptococcus timonensis. The sequence goes on along the minus strand of NZ_FMIX01000004.1, from coordinate 38,023 downwards.
TATCACCTGCTTCATAGGCTTCTTCAAGGCGGTAATAATCTGCCAGTGGAAACTTAGAGTCAATTGGTAGATAAACATATTCCTGGTCACCTTGCCCAGGCAACTTGATGGCGTACTCGACTCGCTCACTCGAATTTTCAACCGTTGCAAATTCTCGCTCATACTGGGCAGGTGTCATGATATCTTCGATAATCTGCCCCAGTTGTAATTCTCCTAGAATTCCTCGAGATTTTGTACCAGATAAGACCTTATTAAGGGCTCCTACATCACGGGCAACCGTCTGCATTTCTCCAAGGCCGCGATTGACAGATTCCAATTGCTTGGAAACTGTCTCGAAAGACGCCTGCAAGCGTGTCTGCAAGGTTTTTTCTAACTTTTCCTCAACCGTTTGACGCATCTGTTCCAAACGTTGCTCATTTGACTCCTGCAAGGCCTGAAGGCGTTGGTCAGTCTTATCTCTGGTTTGGAGGAGGTTTTCATTCATCTCCTGTCGAACCTGGGTTAGACCTTGGTGCAATTCGATTCGCACCTCCTGCAAACGGTCGCTAACAGCCACTTCTAGATTTTTTTGGTCCAGCTGACTTGCTTGTCGCGCTTGTTCAAAACGATAATCTAACTGGTCTGAAAGGTTATCTGCCTGGTCTTCTAAACTTTTAGTCAGATAGTTCTCCTGCTTTTCCTGCCTCTGCCAAATAAGAAAGAGGCCGGCTAGGTTAGCAATTAGTAACAGTAGTAATATAATCTCCATCCTATCTCCTGTCCTTGCTATGCAGCACGACTACATAGCCATCTGGGCAAGTCACCGAAACTTCCCTATCTATATATTCGTTAGAAGCGTAAACTTTCTTAAAGAAAAAATTCGCCTCAGTCAATTCATACTTGGCTCCGATAATAGTCAACTGACTATCCCTCACAGGCATAAAAGCTAGATAATTATAGTCCGAACGTAGTTCTAACCGACTGGTGCCTTCTGGGCAATAGCTAATCAAATTTTGCCCATCCTCAATCTCTATTTGGCGCATAAAAGCTACCAACTTGGGATTGCTCGGAAGAAAGACATTGGCCAGCATATGGTCAATACGACCACCTAGGGCACCAAAAATGGTCACTTGTGCTTGAGGATTTTTTTCAAAAATCGTTAAAAGTGCTAGTTCCAGATCCGTATCATCTTTTTCTGGCTGAGCTTGTACAAAGTATTGAGCATGCTTTTGAATCAACTGACGTTCTTCCACAGTCACAGAATCAAAATCCCCAACAGCTAGAGCAAGAGGAAGTTTTTCCTCCAGTATCCAGAGTGACCCACGGTCCACACCGACAAAACAATCAAAATCTGTCCGATAATGTCCTCGGTCCCCACCAGCAAAAACCGCTACTTTAGTCCAATTGTTTTCGGAGTGCTTGCACTCGTTCATTGACATCTCCCTTAAAAACATAAGACCCTGCTACAAAGACTGTAGCACCAGCTTCTTTGGCTTGAGCAATAGTTTGATCATCAATCCCGCCATCCACTTCAATCTCAAAGTTCAATCCTTTTTCTTCACGAAGGGCTACTAGCTCACGTATCTTATCCATGGTCTCAGGTAGAAAGGCTTGCCCACCAAAACCAGGATTCACCGTCATGACCAAAACTTGGTCAACTAGGTGAAGCACATGCTTAATAGCTTCAACAGGCGTACCAGGATTGATGACGACCGAAGGTTTGACACCAAGAGAGCGAATCTTTTGAAGAGCTCCATGGATGTGAGGTGTTGCCTCTACGTGAATGCTGATGATATCTGCTCCTGCACGCGCAAAGTCTTCTAAATGGTGTTCAGGATTTGATACCATCAAGTGGCAGTCAAAGACCATCTTACTATGAGGTCGAAGACTTTCGACTACACCTGCACCAAAGCTGATCTGAGGTACAAAGTGACCATCCATGATATCGATATGGGCGTATTCTGCCCCAGTTGCTTCTAGGCGTTTAATTTCACGTTCAAAGTTGGCATAATCTGCTGCCAGAATTGACGGAGCAATCTTGTATTGAGACATAGGTTTCTCCTTATTTTTGAATTTTTTTGCTGACTTTTTTATAGGTTTCTCTACGATTTTCAATCTCACTGAGGAATTGCAGATAGTTGTCGAAACGGAAGTTTGCAATGACGCCCTCTTCTACTGCTGGTTTCACTGCACAAGATGGCTCATGAGTATGCGTACAAGTACGGAACTTGCAGTCTCGGCTTACAGAGGCAATCTCTGGAAAGGCCTGGTTCAGCTCTTCAGCACTTGATACTTCATAATCTAGCGACGAAAAACCTGGTGTATCTGCGATTTTGCCACCATTAAGGTTGTAAAAACTAACAGCTCGAGTAGTATGGCGACCACGACCTAGACTGTCTGAGATTTCTCCTGTTTCGAGATTGAGGTCAGGTGCAATTTTATTAAGCAGGGTTGACTTCCCAACACCTGTCTGCCCCATAAAGACTGTCACTTTGTCTGTCAACAAGGGCAAGAGTTCCTCTTTACTAGTCATAAAGTCGTATCCAATAGCACCATAGGTCTGCTCGTAAAAATCCAGTTCTCCCCCATCTTCCAGTAAGTCCATCTTGGAAATATAGACGATAGGATGAATCCCCTTGTGCTCTAAAAGAACCAAGAAGCGATCCAACAAGTTGCTATTAAAGTCAGGTTCTTTAACGGACATAATGACAACGGCTTGGTCAATATTGACAATGGGTGGACGAACCAGACTATTTTTTCGTTCATGAATTTCTAATATATAGCCTTCTGAGTTCTCTTCCGCAGAAAAATCTACCCAATCCCCAACATAGGGTGTGTGACCTTTTTTACGAAAATTCCCACGTGCGCGTGTTTGATAAACCTTGCCATCACTCTCTACATAGTAGAAACCCGCTAAGGCTTTAATAATTTGTCCCTGCATCTTAGAGTCCTTGTTCTTTAAGTGCGTCTGCTAGACTGGCAAATTCTTCTAAACCAAGAGCTTCACCACGTACAGATGGTGACAAGCCTGCTTGGTCCAAAGCCTTGGTCAATTTATCCTTGACTTCTTCAGATTTCCCAAAGTAACCTGTCAAGTTGTTCCACAGGGTTTTACGACGATGAGTAAAACTAGCCTTGGAAACCTTAAAGAAGAAGTTCTCGTCTTCCACTGCTACAGCCGGTTCTGGACGGCGCACCATTTTTAGGATAGCTGAGTCCACGTTGGGCGCTGGCACAAATACTGTACGAGGCACGATAAAGGCAACCTTAGCCGTCATATAATACTGAACTGCAATTGACAAACTACCGTAAGCCTTGGTATTTGGCTTAGCAGAGATACGATCTGCCACCTCTTTTTGCATCATGACCACAAACTCACTAAAAGGAATGCCACTTTCAATCAAGTGCATGAGAATAGGCGTCGTGATATAGTAAGGCAAGTTTGCTACTACCTTAATTGGTAAGTCAGGATTTTTAAAATTTTGGATATGCTGCGCCAAATCAACCTTGAGAATATCCTCATTGACTACGGTCACATTATCAAAATCACGCAGAGTATCAGCTAGGATTGGCACCAAACGGTGGTCAATCTCAAAGGCCATAACTTGAGCTGCACGTTCAGCTAGAAATTCCGTCAAAGCACCAATTCCTGGCCCGATTTCGATAACATTGACTTGATCATCAATCTCAGCCGTATCCACAATTTTTTGAAGGATATTGGTATCGGTCAAGAAATTTTGCCCGAAGGATTTTTTAAAGGTAAAACCGTGACGCTCCAGTACTGCCTTGGTCACGCTATAATCTGCAATTCTCATCTATTCTCTTTTCTAATTTTAAAGAACTTTCTAATCTTGAGCTCTTCCTCTTTGCTTGTCACTGAGCTCTTGCATTTCTTTAAAAGCTGTTAGACTAACATAAGCACCTGCTTCATAGTATTCCGTGGGGTTTATGGCATAGTCAAAACCTTCAATCATGCCTCCAGCTTCTTCAATCATGCCATTCCACTTTTCATCAAAGACCATTCTCAGACGTTTCCAATCGGTAAAGACTGGGACGGAATTTCGTCCATCTTTTCCTTCTCTAACGGGAATATTAAAGTTAGCGTCTTTTTCCAAAACAAAGGAATTCCCTTCTGAATTATCCTCTGGGAATCCTGATGCTGCATCTAATGGAAGCAAGAATTTTGCTTTAGGCATAGCCATAGAGAAGAACTTGTAGTAAAGTCCATAAACTAGTTCTTGCTCTTCTGTAGTCGGTTGGTCCATCTGCCCCATCAAGAGCATCCACCTTACCAGGTCGGGATTCATAACAGGCACTTGTATTTCTGGTAAATCAGAAAAATCTGGTTTTTGAACCAAAGCTGAAGCACTGATGCTAACTTCCTTGGAATTAAAGATTGCTCCCAAGGCACCATTTAAGTAAAAAGCTGTTCCAAGGAAATTTTCAATCCCTTTTTTATCTTCCGTATTTTCAATCAGTTTGACGACTGAGTTTGGTCGGCTGTCAATGGTTTCCTTGAATTGGCGATACCAAGATGGTGTCAAAAGCATAATCATGGGATCCGTGCAAAGATAGCCCTCTTCTCCCCTGTCATAGGTCGTTGAAAAAAGATAGGGTTCGCCTGTTTTTTCTGAATAAACTGCATAAACTGAATCTGCTGCTAACAACTTGTCCTTGACGATTTTCGCGAGACGTTCCAACTTGCGAGTGTTGGCTTGATAGCTTTCTTCACTTTCAGTTTCCTGATTTTGACGGCATTTCCATAAAAAGAGACGTGAAATCTCTACGCTGTCATCAAGGCTAGCTGCCAAATAGTCTTCATTAGTCAATTGCCCCTCTTGGATGGCTACAAAAGCACGGTAAAGAGCATCTGAATAGCTAGATAATTTTTGCTCTTCCTCAACACCTGAACTAAAGAGTACACTTCCTTTTTTCAATTTATCCAAAGAAGGATTCCTATCAACCACTAGATGGGCAAGAACTTGATCCGTTAGACTATCTGCATCTTTGTTTTGACTGCTGAGTTTTTTAACCTCTACAGTACCAAGACTTTCCATTCCTTGGTCGGGATTGCAAAACTGCAACTGATCTCCAACCTTGATACTACCTTCTAGACTCCCAACAATCAATAATTGATTCGTTTCCTTCATCGGAAACAAATCTAGAACACCCACGCAAGCATTGCCTTTCGCCTCTTCTGCTTCCTTATTGGATTCAGTTGTTTCTGCCTTTTTCAAATAATCAAAGATTCCCATAAATTCTCCTCATTATCTCCACTTAGCACAATTCCTATGGAGTCACTTTTCTAATGCTTGCTACCAAGCCTGATTAAACCGTATATGATTACTTCTATTGTATCACATTCCCTCCACATTTTGGGGGAGTTTCTCAATTCTCATATGATTTCATAGCTTCTTCAACTTCAGCTAAACTGATCCCAAATAATTCTAAACGTTTAAGGAGTTGTTTCCCATTGGAATAACCGATACGAAGACAGTCTCCTAGATATTCTCTGCGTTTTCGGCTATCTGCTCCGGCTAGAAAACCAAGACGAATCAAGTCACTACGGCTAATATCAAAGTCGCTTTCTACTTCAAACTGCTCAGTGGCTTGTTCTAGTGCTGTTTTCAAGTCCTCGTAGCTGGCATGCTCGATTCCCAGCGAACGTCCCTTGGTCTTGGACTTAGGCACGGCCTCGTCACGTTTGAGAAAGGCGTGTTGGACTGTCGGAATTGCCGTCATAATCATCCGACGAATGCGTTCCCCGTTAAAATCAGGATCTGTAAAGACAATCACCCCATGGCGTTCATGTAGACGTTGGATTCGTTCAAGGTCCTGTTCATTGATAGCCGAGCCACGAGTCTCATAGGTCTCTACATCAAAATAACGTTTAAGATTGGCCGTATCATCGCGTCCTTCAACTACGATGACTTGGGAAATTTTCTCTTTCATGATTTACTTTCCAATCCAAAGATGCCTTCTGCATTGGCACTTGTCACTGCTGCCAATTCTTCTGTCGTCATGCCACGCAAATCGGCGATAAAGTCCACTACATAGCGCGTGTAAGCTGTCTTGTTTTCGCGACCACGCTTGGGTACAGGGGCTAGATAAGGTGCATCTGTCTCTACCAAAATCTTATCCAAAGGTAACTCTTTTGCAGCCTCCTGAATGTCTGTCGCTTTTTTAAAGGTCACCACCCCGGAAAATGAAATGGTCATACCTAACTCCACAAACTTCTCAGCCCACTCTAGAGAACCTGAGAAGGAGTGCATGATGCCACCACGAGGACCAACTCCTTCACTCTTGATAATCTCATAGGTGTCTTCTAGCGCATCACGGGTGTGAACTACAAAAGGTAAGTCCAGTTCCTTAGATAGCTGAATCTGACGACGGAAAACTTGTTCCTGCACTTCTTTAGGCGCTGTCATCCAATGATAGTCCAAACCAATCTCACCCAAGGCAACAACTTTAGGATGTTTTAGTTTTTCTAGCAAGTAAGACTCAACTTCCTCTGTGTAGGTTCCTGCCTCTGTCGGATGCCAGCCAATCGTCGCATAGAGTTGGTCATACTTGTCCACTAGTTCAAGAGCACGCTCAATAGTCGGTTTGTCAAAACCCACGATATTCATCCGAGTCACGCCCATTTCAGCAGCCAAGGCTAATTCTTCATCTTCTCTTCCTGCAAAATCTTCTATATTTAAATGTGTATGAGTATCAAAAATCATTTATATTTCCTCGTTTTTTCTACCTTCTATTATACCAAAAAAACTAGTCTCATCCTTATAGGAAAAAATATTTTGAAATCATTCATTTTTTCTTGACGGCTTTTTTTCATAGCAGTATAATAACTCTTGTTGAAATTTTTCAGAAAAGGAAAGAAAATGTTTACAAAACTAAAATATACCTTTATTGGTCGTCCCCTTAAGTCCTTAACTGAAGGCGAGGGAGGACTACTTGGAAAAACACAGGCACTCGCAATGCTATCAAGCGATGCTCTATCATCTATTGCGTACGGACCTGAACAGGTAGTTCTCGTCTTGGCCAGCCTTTCTCCGCTTGCTATCTGGTGGAGTCTTCCTATCGGCATTTTTGTCCTCTTACTATTAGCTAGCCTGACCATTTCTTATAGACAAATCATCCATGCCTACCCTCAAGGTGGAGGTGCCTATATGGTTACTCGAGAAAACCTCTCCCCTGAGTTAGGTTTGATTGCTGGGGGAAGTCTGCTTGTTGACTATATGCTAACAGTAGCCGTATCAGTGGCTGCAGGCGCTGACGCTATCACTGCCGCACTTCCTGCCCTCCACCCCTATAACCTCCACATCTCCATTTTTCTAGTATGTTTGCTCATGCTTTTAAATCTACGAGGTTTGAAGGAATCCGCCAGTTCTCTGATGATCCCTGTCTATCTCTTTATCTTTAGTACCGTCTTCCTCTTATTGTTTGGTATCTTCCAACTGTTGACAGGTTCTCTCAGCTATCATGCAACTTCTGCAATTGGTCAAACTGTCCCAAGTCTCTCAATTGTCCTAATTTTAAGAGCCTTTACCAGCGGTTCGGCTTCACTAACAGGGGTTGAAGCCATCTCAAATGCCGTTCCATTTTTCAAAACTCCCAAAGAGAAGAACGCTGCTCAGACACTGACCATCATGTCTCTGATTCTCGGATTTCTATTTGCAGGGATTACCTTCTTAAACTACTGGATGGGCATTACACCTCAACACGGAGAAACAATCCTCTCACAAATGGCTAAAGGGATTTTAGGGGATTCAGCTCTCGGTCAGATTGTTTATTATCTCTTCCAATTCTCAACAGCCCTAATCCTAGCTGTCGCTGCAAATACTGGTTTTTCAGCCTTTCCAATGTTGGCTTACAATATGGCTAAGAACAAGTACATGCCCCATCTCTTTATGGAGAAGGGGGACCGCCTAGGTTACTCAAACGGTATCTTAACACTAGCCTTTGGTGCTATGATTCTTCTGCTCATTTTTAACGGAAATACAGAACGCTTGATTCCTCTCTATACTATCGGAGTTTTCGTTCCTTTTGCACTTTCTCAAACAGGGATGATTCGCCACTGGAAAAAAGAAAAAGGCTCTCATTTCTTAAAATCTGCCTTTGCTAATATCCTCGGCGCTATCATTTGTTACGCCATCGTCCTTATTCTACTCCTCTTCAGGCTTGGAGATATCTGGCCATTCTTCCCAATTATCCTGGTCCTAACCTTCCTATTTCTGTCCATCCACAGTCATTACCAAAAAGTAGCCAAACAACTTCGACTTTATGAAGGAATTCAAAAGAAAACCTACGACGGCAATGTCGTCCTTGTCTTAGTGGGAAATGTTACTCGAGTAAGCGTCGGAGCGATTAATTACGCTCAAAGCATAGGAGATGAAGTTTTGGCCATGCACATTTCTACCAAGGAGACCGAAGAAAAAGACCAAGAAATCCTCCAAGAATTCTCCGACTACTTCCCAAATATTACTCTAAAAAACATTAATACCAGCTATCGCGATATTATCACACCTACAGTTCGATATGTTCGAAAGATTTCTCAAGAAGCCAAGAAAAAGAACTACACGGTTACAGTTCTAGTACCCCAATTTATCCCTAACAAACCTTGGCAAAATATCCTCCACAATCAAATGAGCCTTAAATTAAAATATGCTCTCAGATGGCACGAAGATGTCGTCGTTGCTAGCTATTCATATCATTTGAAAGAATAAAGAAAAGCTCAAAATCAGAGAAATTATCTTCTGATCTTGAGCTTTTTCTATATGTGTTATTTCCAATATATCTTCTAAAATTTCCATTCTCGACCAATGACTTTAGAAAATTCTATCTTTTAGATAAAAGAAAAATCAGTAGGCTCGAGTTCCTACTGATTTCTTTATTTCATTCGTTTGGATTATGCAGCCAAAACTTTGCGTCCTTTACGACGACGAGCTGCCAATACGCGACGACCGTTTTTAGTTGACATACGGTTACGGAATCCGTGTTTACGCGCACGACGTAGTTTACTTGGTTGATAAGTACGTTTCACGATGAATACCTCCTCATAGATTTTGTATTCGTTTAGCCGGCTATAAAGTGATCAGTTACTAAACATACTTTACTATTCTATATGATTTTGATTCATTTGTCAATAGCCTGGAGCAAATGTTTCCAGCTTTTTCCCATGAAAGCCTTATCTACGATACTGTCTCAAGAAACGAGTCATCTTTTCTTGGATTTGTGCCAATTCATCCACACGAGGGAGATAAACAATACGGAAGTGGTCTGGTTCTTTCCAGTTAAAGCCACGTCCATGTACCAAGAGTACTTTTTCTTGCTTCAAGAAATCTAGGACAAACTGTTCATCGTCATCGATGCGGTACATATTGCGGTCGATTTTAGGGAAGATATAAAGACCCGCTTTTGGCTTAACAGCTGATAAACCAGGGATATCTTGAATAGCATTATAAATAAAGTTTCTTTGTTCATAGATGCGACCACCAGGAAGAAGCAGTTCATCAACCGATTGGTGACCACCTAATGAAGTTTGAACAACCTGTTGAGCTAAAACGTTAGAACAGAGTCGCATGTTAGAGAGCATGTTGAGACCCTCAATGTATCCTTTTACATGACGTTTAGGTCCAGACAAGACCATCCAACCTACACGGAAACCTGCGATTCGGTGAGATTTTGAAAGACCATTCATGCTGACACAGAAAAGATCTGGAGCTAAACTTGCAACTGGTATATGGACAAGGCCATCCATAACCATACGATCGTAGATTTCATCCGCAAAGATAATCAAGTCATTTTGGCGAGCAATCTCGATAATGTCTAGTAAAAGTTCTTTAGGATATAGGGCTCCTGTTGGATTATTTGGGTTGATTAAGACAATAGCCTTGGTATTTGAACTAATCTTAGACTTAATATCTTCCAGGTCTGGATACCATTCAGCTTCTTCATCACAGATATAGTGAACAGCATTTCCTCCAGCCAAGCTGACAGCTGCAGTCCATAATGGATAGTCAGGCATTGGTACTAAAACTTCATCACCAGTATCCAAAAGTCCTTGCATAGACATAACGATTAGCTCACTGACACCATTTCCTACATAAATATCTTCAATACCAACATTTGGAATTTTTTTCAATTGGCAGTACTGCATAATAGCCTTACGAGCTGAGAAAATCCCTTTTGAATCTGAATAACCTTCACTATCACGCGCATTCATAATCAAGTCATGAATAACTTCGTCAGGAGCTGTGAAACCAAACTCTGCAGGATTCCCTGTATTTAAACGAAGGATTTTTTCCCCGTTTGCTCGCATACGCATAGCCTCTTCGAGAACTGGACCACGAATATCATATGCTACGTGTTCTAATTTGATGGATTTATTAAATTCTTTCATGTGACTTCCTCTATTCATCAGGATACTTAATATTATACCACTAGATATTGAAATCGTAAATTTCCGAGTTTCAATCCACAAAAAAACCTTGCATAACACAAGGTAAACAGAGCAAAATCGATTCTTTTTCTTTAAACTAGGAGAAGTTAGAGTAAATATGGTCCTCCAAAAATAGACAATCTGCATTTAAAGAATACATAAAAACTCCTTTGAACCGATAAGGAAGGCTTGATAATGGATGATAGTTGCAGAAACTCAGGAATCTCTTCCTGTGCTCAGCAAAACGCAAAGAAAAAATAAGTTGACTCAACAAACAACATAAAAGATGTCTGGGCTAATTCGAGTCTAATTGTAAAGAATTTTCCCATATCTCTGGCTTCTTCCCCTGCTCTGATATTTAACATTATACACTAAAATTTTTGCATTTTCAAATAAGCATGCAGATAAAAAGAACTCAATACTTGAGCTCTTTTTATCTACTATTTTGCAATCTCTGCCAACATTTTTTCGATGTGTTGGATGGATTTTTCACGTCCAAGTAAATAGATGGTATCTGGCAATTCTGGACCATGCATTTCACCTGAAACAGCGATACGGATTGGCATGAAGAGATTTTTCCCTTTGATACCTGTTTCTTTTTGAACTGCTTTGATTTGTGGGAAGATATTTTCTACTACAAATTCATCATCTGACATAGCTTCAAGTTTGGCTTTAAAGGCTTCAAGTACAGTCGGCACTGTTTCACCAGCCATGACTTCTCGTTCAGCTTCTGTCAATTCTGGGAAGTCTGAGAAGAAAAGGTCTGTCAATGGAACAATTTCGTCCACTGACTTCATTTGTGGTTTGTAGAGTTCTACTAATTTCTCAGCCTTATCAGTCAATCGTCCTGCTTCTTCAAGGAATGGTTTGGCCATTTCAAAGATAGTTGCCAAGTCAGCTCTCTTGATGTAGTCATTACTCATCCAGTCTAGTTTCTTCTGGTCAAAAGCCGCTGGAGATTTGCTGAGGCGGTTTTCATCAAAGAGCTTGATAAGCTCTTGACGAGAGAAGATTTCGTCTTCCCCACCAGGATTCCATCCAAGAAGGGCGATGAAGTTAAAGACTGCTTCTGGAAGGTACCCTTTCTTACGGTAATCTTCGATAAATTGAAGGGTGTTAGTATCACGTTTAGATAACTTCTTACCAGTTTCAGAATTGATAATCAAGGTCATGTGACCAAACTCAGGTGCTTCCCATCCAAGTGCTTCATAAACCATAAGCTGTTTTGGTGTATTGGCAATGTGGTCATCCCCACGGATTACGTGAGAGATTTGCATATCGTGGTCATCGATGACAACGGCAAAGTTGTATGTTGGGTAACCATCTTTCTTCTGGATGACCCAGTCACCACCGATATTGCCACCTTCAAATTCGATATCACCTTTGACCATGTCATGCCACTTGTAAATACCAGACTCATTCACTGCCAAACGAACCGTCGGAATAATCCCCGCTGCTTCACGTTCTGCAACGTAAGCTGCTTTTTCTTCTTGACTCATACCAAGGTATTCGTTGATGTAGCGAGGCGTTTCACCGGCTGCTTCTTGACGTTCACGTTCTGCTGCCAATTCTTCTTCTGTAACGTAAGATTTGTAGGCTTTTCCTTCAGCTAAGAGTTGGTCGATATATTTTTGATAGAGTTCCAAACGCTCAGACTGGCGGTAGTTTTCATGAGTTTCTGGACTTTCATCCCAGTCCATGCCTAACCAACGAAGGTTTTCAAGCTGTGAACGTTCTCCGTCTTCGACATGACGTTTGCGGTCAGTATCTTCGATACGGATGATAAAAGTTCCACCATGGTGGCGTGCATACAAATAGTTAAACAATGCTGTACGGGCATTACCGATGTGTAATAGTCCTGTTGGACTTGGTGCGTAACGCACACGAATATCTTTTGACATATCTTCTCCTATAAAGTCTCTAGGCGTCTGCCTTTTTGCTCTCTATATTATATCACAAGTCTTGCCAGAGTCCAATTTCTCTTTTCAAGAAATAGCAAAAAGAGTGGTAAATCCACTCTTTTTAGTCAATTATAGACGAGCATTAAGTTCTTTGCTCAATTCTTCAAATCCTGGTTTACCAAGAAGGGCAAACATATTTCGTTTGTATGCTTCAACACCTGGTTGGTCAAATGGGTTGATAGCGTTCAAGCAACCTGAAAGGGCGATAGCCAATTCGAAGAAGTAGATCGTGTAACCAAGAGTGAAGGCGTCTTGCTCAGGAAGAGTTACGTACATGTTTGGCACGTCACCGTCAGTGTGGGCAAGAAGAACACCGTCAGTTGCTTTTTTGTTAACGAAGTCAACGTCTTTTCCTTGAAGGTAGCCAAGTCCGTCAAGGTCTTCTTCCAAAGTAGGGATAATCACATTCTTACGTGGTTTGTCAACGCGGACAACTGTTTCAAACATGATACGAGTTCCTTCTTGGATAAATTGACCCAACGAGTGTAGGTCTGTTGAGAAGTTAGCTGAAGTTGGGTAAATCCCTTTTTGGTCTTTCCCTTCTGACTCACCAGCCAATTGTTTCCACCATTCTGAGAAGTATTGAAGCGATGGCTCGTAGTTTACCAAGATTTCAGTTGCATAGCCTTTACGGTAAAGGATGTTACGCACTGCAGCATATTGGTAAGCTTCATTTTCAGCAATCTTATCTGAAGTGTAGTCTTTACGAGCAGCATTCGCACCTTCCATAAGGGCTTTGATGTCTGCACCTGATGCAGCGATTGGAAGCAATCCAACTGCTGTCAATACTGAGAAGCGTCCACCGATATCATCTGGAACAACAAATGTTTCCCAACCGTTAGCATCTGCTTCAACCTTAACAGCACCTTTTTGGCGGTCAGTTGTTGCGTAGATACGTTTGTTAGCTTCCTCTTGACCGTATTTCTTAACCAAAAGTTCTTTGAAGACACGGAATGCAATCGCTGGTTCAGTTGTTGTACCTGATTTAGAAATCACGTTTACTGAGAACTCTTTATCTGCAACATACTCTACCAAGTCAGCAAGGTATGTTGATGAGATTGAGTTCCCAGCGTAAAGGATTTGTGGTGCTTTACGTTCTTCTTTTGTTTGCAAGTTTGAAAAGTGGTGGTTCAAGAAGTCAATGGCAGCTTTTGCTCCAAGGTAAGATCCACCGATACCGATAACCACCAAAACATCGCTGTCTGCTTTGATTTGCTCAGCAGCTTTCAAGATACGGTCAAATTCTTCGCGGTCGTAATTTTCAGGAAGGTCCAACCAACCCAAGAAGTCGCTACCAGCACCAGTTCCTTTACGGATCAATTCGTCTGCTGCTGTTACTTGTGCTTGCATGTATTCCACTTCATGCGGAGCTACAAATTTATCTAACACTTTTGAATAATCAAATTTAATATGTGACATGTTATTCCTCCATAATTTCTTCTTTACTATCATAACGCTTACCAGCAATTTTTTCAAGTTTTTATACTGAATTTCCTCAAATTTTATCACAATTCAAACGTTTGCGTAAAATCTTACAAAATAAAAAAACTTGAAGAATTAAACCCTACGAAAAAAACGACTAGGATTCTAGTCATTATAATTCATTTAATAAATACTCAAATAATTCTAAATTGCCATCTTCTTCATTGACTAGAAACTCTGGATGCCACTGAAGACCAATAATACGGTGCTCATCAATGGATTCAATTGCTTCAACAGTTTGATCACGTGGATCCACAGCCGTCACACGGAAATTGGGTGCCAGATCTTTAATGCTCTGACGATGCACTGAATTAACCTGACTTTCTTTACCAAATAATTTAGACACTACACTGCCATCCACTGTCTCAATAGAATGTGAAGTCCCAAAAGGTAGACCTTGCCAATGACCTTCAATATCCTGATTGAGTGTCCCACCAAAGGCAACATTGACAAGCTGAACGCCACGGCAAATGGCTAAGATTGGCTTGTTCTGACGCAAGGCTTCTTGTAGAAGAGCTATCTCAAACTCGTCGCGAGTTAGGTTATAGTCGTCGCTATCAATTGTTTTTTCCTCACCATAAAACTGAGGATGAACATTTTGTCCCCCAGTCAAGATGAGCTTATCAATCATTTCTACATAGTCATGGACCACCGACTCATCACCAACCGGAATGACCAAAGGAAGTCCGCCAACCTGACGAATACTCTCAGCAAATTTACAAGAGACTGATGAATGAATATTTTTTCCTTCTGCGTCCACAGGACATAGGTTCGCAGCTACTCCAACAACCGTTCTCGCCATACTGTTTTCCTTTCAATTTCCTTTGATAAATCTATCTTATCACTCCAACTCCTTCCTGTCTAATATGTATTTTAAAAGACTGTGATAGGTTTCTTTTATCAGAAAAAGTTGCCCTAGTCTAGGACAACCTTCTGTTTATTCAAATACAAATTGATTATGATACAATTCTGCGTAGAATCCACCAAGTTTCAGCAATTTCTGGTGATTTCCTTGCTCAATGACTTGACCATCTTTGAGAACGATAATCTGATCGGCATTGAGAATGGTCTTCAAGCGATGGGCAATCACAAAACTAGTTCTTCCTGCTACAATCGCCTCCATAGCATGCTGGATCTTACTTTCGGTTACAGTGTCCACGTTAGAAGTTGCCTCATCTAAAATCAAGACCTGGGGATCTGTCATCAGGGTTCGAGCAATGGAAATCAACTGTTTTTGGCCAGTTGAGAAGACGCTCTGGTCATCATTAATCAAAGTATCATACTTATCTGGCAGGCTTTCGATGTAGTCATGGATGTGTGTAGCCTTAGCTGCCGCTTCTACCATTTCTTGACTAGCATCAGGGACACCAAAGCGAATATTGTCTCGGATGGTTCCGCTAAATAAAACTGAATCCTGCAAGACAATTCCCACCTTGCTTCGCAAGCTATCCAAATCAAATTCTCGGATATCTCTACCATCAAAACGGATACTTCCTGCATCCACATCATAAAAACGATTGATTAAGTTCATGATGGTCGTTTTTCCTGACCCTGTTGGCCCAACCACTGCAATCATCTTCCCTTTTGGAGCTGAAATGCTGACATCTTTTAGAATTGGTTTCCCTGGCAGGTAGGAGAAGTCCACGTTACGAATCTCCACACCCTCTCGTAATTCTTTGAAAGCTGGAGCATTTTGGGGGCGAACTTCTTCTTCTGCATCAAACATTTCTTGGATACGTTCTGCACCTGTAAAGGCCAGTTGCAAACTTCCCCAGCTCGCCGCTAATTGGATAATGGGTTGATAATACTGTTGAGAAAACTGGGTAAACATGACAATCAAACCCAGAGCAGTTGCTGTCTCGATGTTCTTATCATTCAGTAAGACAGCTGAACCGACAAAAATAACAATAGCTGTATTGACCAAGCTCATTCCGTTCATGACAGGAAAGAGAATTCCAGAAAACAGTCTGCCCTTAAAGGTTGCTTTACGGACACGCTCGTTTTGCTCAACAAAACCTGCGATCACATCATCTTGAATGCCTTGAACAATAACGGCTTTTTGACCTGAAATACTCTCATCCATGTAGGCGTTGAGCTTCCCAACCTCTTTTTGCTGAAGATTGGTATATTTTCTTGCCAATTTCAAAATGACAATCAACATGATAACAGCTATCGGAGTGCTAGCAATCGTAATCAAAGCCAAGGTCACATTTTTTGCGAACATGACAATCAACAAACCAATATAAAGGGCAATATTGGTCATAACAGACACCAAACTTTCGTTGAAAGCCTGTAGGATGTTATCCAAATCACTGGTAAAACGTGACAGGATATCACCATCTTGATGGCGGTCAAAGAAGGAAACAGTCAAGCGAGAAAGCTTGCCAAAAAGTCCCTTACGCATCTCATTTGTCGATTCGGCAATGATACGGCTCATCAAAACCATATAGATAAGACTCGACACCACTAGCACAATCAAAATATAAGCAAGATTGATTAGGAGTCCTAATAGACTTTGCCAAACCATATCAGGATTTCCATTTTGATAAGCTATAACCAAATTAGCCAGTTCTGTGACTGTTTGACCTGCAAATACTGGAAAGAGGGCTTGTGCAATCGTTGCAATGATAATCATAGCAATGACAACGATAAAGGATATCTTATAAACTTTAAAATAGTTCCAAAAGAATCGAAATGTCTTCATCCTACTCCTCCTTTCCTTTTTGCGTTTCGTAAATTTCTCGATAAACTGCGTTTGTTGCAACCAAGTCAGCGTGTTTGCCTTGACCAATCAAACGCCCTTGGTCAAGCACTAAGATTTTATCGGCATGTACAACAGAGCTAATCTTTTGCGCGATGATAATCGTAGTTGTCCCCTTCAAATCCTTGTTGAGGGCTTCTTGAACCAAACGTTCCGATTTGGCATCAAGGGCAGAGGTTGAATCATCAAAAATCAAGATACGAGGATTGCTGACAATCCCACGCGCAATAGACATTCGTTGTTTTTGTCCACCAGAAAAGTTAGTCCCACGTTCCTCAACCGGACTTTCAAAGGCCAAGTCCATACGACTAATAAATTCACTGGCCTGGGCGATGCGAGCCGCGCGTTCCATTTCTGAAACTGTCGCATCTCCCTTACCTTGTCTGAGATTATCTGCGATGGTTCCACTAAAGAGAATGGCTCTTTGTAGGACGATAGAAACTGTCTTACGAAGCATCCCTTCACTAACTGTCCGAATGTCCTTTCCACCAATCTTGATCGAACCTTGCTGAGGATCAAATAATCGTGGAATCAACTGAGCCAAGGTTGATTTCCCTGCACCAGTTGCTCCGACAACCCCAACCATTTCACCAGCTGCGATATCGAAGGATACATCTTTTAGGATAGGCTCTTCATCATTTGGATAGGTAAAGGTCACATTTTCAAAACTGAGACTTCCTTCCAATTCTTCATCGTCCACATCCTCAAAGGTCATAGCCGGTTCTGTATCAAGGATTTCACGAATACGACGGAGGGAAATCATGGCACGAGTGACTGAGTTCCCCAAAAATCCAACCATGACGATGGTAAAGATAATCTGACTCAGGTAGTTTACAAAGGAAGCAATGGAACCAACTACTGATGGATCTGACTCTGCCATACCTGCTACAAGCCAAATTGAAAGAAAGACAGCCCCGTATGAAATCATCATCATTACAGGTTGAACGATAGAAAAGGCGTAACCGATATAAAGGTTTTCTCCCAGCAATTCATCTGATACCTGCGTAAATTTAGCAAACTGGTCTTTTTCTCGAACAAAAGACTTAACCACGCGCACACCACGTAAATTTTCTTTAGCAATGGCATTGATACGCTCCAATAAGGTCTGGAATTTTGCAAAGCGCGGTCCCATCATCCCCATCATAAGACCTGTCATAGCGACGATCAAAACGACCATAAGAACCAGCACCCACCACAGCGAAGGCAGAGTGACAACGGCTAATATAAAGGAACCAATAAATAAAATCGGTAGTCGAAAGAGGATTTGGAAGGTCATCATAACGACGTTTTGAATCTGATTGATATCGTTGGTCATACGCACAACGAGGTTCCCTGCATTAAACTTCTCAATATTGGCGTATGAAAAAGTTTGAATCTTACGAAAGGCATCTTCACGTAAGTCAGACGAAACTCCTTGAGCAATGTAAGCTGCTAACACTACATTGATCCCACCTGCAACCAAACCAATCAAGGCAACAAGAATTAACCAAAAACCGATAGTATAAATAGCTTCATTATCGCCCGTTAGCAGTGCCTCTAAAACCTCCTGCAAATAACGTGGTTGCAAGAGTGAACTCGTTACCATTAAACCTGTCATAATCAAAGAAGCCAGGGCTTGCCATTTATAGGCTTTTATTTTCTGAAACAGCATATTTCCCCCTTATAAGATAGACAAAAGGGGACGACAATTCTGTCAGTCCCTTCTTATGCTTTCATGTTGATACTATTCTAACAAAAAAGAATGCTATTGTCAAAGCACTCAGCTCTCAGAAGCTTGTGCAAACACGACATTAGCATTCTATCAATCCTTTAAAAATTCTTCTACATTTAGTGCTGAATTTTATTGTTCTGAACTAGCTTGCTCGTCTAATTGAGCTCGTCCAATTTCACGGTAGCTACAGTCCCCAACAATCTTGACTGAGAACTGACCATCTTCGTACTCAAGAATCGTCACACTTCCATTATCAAGACCATGCGGATGCATGCCGTTAATTAAATAAACAATGGTACCAATAGTCATTCCATGGCTGACTACAAGGGCATTGCCACCACCTTGTTCCTCCATTTCCTTGGCAATGGCTTCAAAACCTTCACGGATACGACTACTTAGTTTCTCCCAACCTTCAGCCCAGCCTGCAGTATCAACCTCGACTAAACCTTCTGCAAGTTCTGCATAAGACAAGTGGTGAACATGATCAACGTTGAAGATACGAGGAATAATCCCCATAAATAAGTCCCCATCATAAGCACCATCAAAACTACCAAAGCACCATTCACGGATTCGCTTATCCATACGATAAGGAATTTGCCCTGTCAGACCTAGTTCCTCAAGGATAATTCCCATAGTCTGGATGGTACGTCCTGAGTCACTTGAATAAGCACGCTCAAACTTTAGGCCTGACTCACGCAAACCAATTCCCAATTCGTGAATACCTCGCTCACCTTCAGCTGTTAAAGGAGTATCACTCCAGCCTTGAGCACGCCCAATCGTATTAAACATTGTTTTCCCATGACGCACTAGATACAATTTTACACTTGCCATTTTCCGTCCTCCATATGTATCTATTATAGCATGATTTCAGGTAAAAACCTCGTCCAAACTACTCTGTGCTGTTCTTTGAAGGTGCTAATTTGGAAGACCTAGCAGTCTCTTTTTTGCTCCCTTCTTCTGTTTTCTCCTCATTTCCTTCTTTGGACTTGTTTTCTGTTTTCTCAGACTTTTGACCGGTTTTTTTAAAAGGAGAAAAGTGAAATTCAAACTTATTTTTTCCTGTGTCAATAGTCGTTGTGAAGAATTTTTCGTCATTTCGATAAGTTGACTTCCCTACATTAAATGACTGCTCTCCATTTTCAGAAGAAGCTTTTTCATAGGTTCTCTTAGCCATAGCAAATGCAAGAAGTTTTTCTTTATTTAAGGCATAATCCTGATGATGTGCTACTTGCCGATTTAGATAAAACTGCAACAAAAGACTAAAAATTCCAGCAATAGTGATAGCGTATAGGAGA
Organism: Streptococcus timonensis; assembly: GCF_900095845.1. Classification (GTDB taxonomy): domain Bacteria; phylum Bacillota; class Bacilli; order Lactobacillales; family Streptococcaceae; genus Streptococcus; species Streptococcus timonensis. The sequence goes on along the minus strand of NZ_FMIX01000004.1, from coordinate 18,393 downwards.
ACTCCTGCTCTAACTTTTTTCTTTTTCAACACGATAGATAAATTCCCTCTCTAGTCCCTTTTCAAACTGAAAGTGAAAGTGCAGCTCCTGCCCTTTTTCTTGAATTCGAGCTGATTTTAGACCGTAGACCATGGGTTGATAACCACGTCCACTAGCATCTGTTTTCCGGAAATCATTTGACTTTGATTTACCCATGGAAATGGGTTTGCCGTCCTGTTTGAGGTAAAGCCTATCATTCTCCACTTTTTCAAATTGGGCTCGATTCAGCTCTCCTTCCAGCTGATCCACAAATAAGAGCCACTCTTTTTGCTCACTTCTCTGCTGATAGCGAACTTCTGAAACCAAGAGTTGGCTCATAGCTTGAAAAAGAAGCAAGCTACCACTAATAACGATAAGGGCAACCAAGGATTCTAAAAGTGTAAAAGCTCTGACCCTACTTGTCTTGAATCGCCAGTAATTTCTCCGTTCCATGGTACACCTCCAAACTTCGCTCATTCGAGACAACATGAACCGTAAGTCCATTGACAGTTAACTGCTTTTGTCCAGTCTGCAAAGCTATACGAGCCACTCGCAAAATTTCTTCCTGTTTTAGAAGTTCTACTTCTCTTTTTCTACTTTCTTGAATTTGTCCCAGCAAGAGGGTTGCTGTACTGGTAAAAATGGCTAGTGAAATCACTGCTTCCAGTAAAATAACTGCCTTAATTTTTTGCTTCTTGAATGCGTTTAATTTTTCCATTTCCTAAATATAATTGGTAGCGAACCACTTCTTTCCTTGTGCGAAATCGGACACTGGCTAGAGAGGAATTCCCTCCAGCCTTATCAAATGTAATTGACTGATTGGACTGCAATTGAATTCCTTTAGGGATGGCTAGTTTCTGATAGCCATTCCCAATACTTCTCTCTTCTAGCATTAAGTTCATCTTTTGCTGACTAGCCAGACTTCGCTTCTGGGTTTCTCGATAAAGTTCCTCAAACTCCATAAAGAAAATTTGCTCTTCCACAGATGCAAAAGTTGATTGAACTGAACTCGACAAGCCCAAGGCTAACAGGCTGACTATTCCTAAGACCAATAAACTTTCTAGCATGGTAAAGGCCCTAATCTGCAACTGACTGACTCTTATTTTGCTTGGCATGATACTCTTTATAGGATTTTGCTTGCTCAGCAGTAATGCGTCCATCTGCCTGTAATTTACCTAGACTAGCATCTTCATTTTTATCCAGACTATACAGTTCTGCTTGGCTTTCTACCACCTTGACGACAGCTGCTTTCCCCTTATCATTGACTGCATCCTTTTGCTTAGTAAGATTTGGCACAAACAGCAAGAGTAGGACGCTAATGATAAGCAATACCACCAACATTTCAAATCAAGGTGTGCTATTTTCTTTATTTTCTTAAAAAATCAATAATTTTACTATCCCTCATTTCAAATCAAGGTGTGCTATTTTCTTTATTTTCTTAAAAAATCAATAATTTTACTATCCCTCATTTCAAATCAAGGTGTGCTATTTTCTTTATTTTCTTAAAAAATCAATAATTTTACTATCCCTCATTTCTACCAGTGTAAGAGCTTTTGCCTTCGTTTCTTTTAATTTCATCATCATTTTTTTCATCTAAAAATTTACCTCCATATTTTGATACATTGGCAGCAACATGGCTGCGTACAATAAAACGATTAGCAGGGCTACAAAAATAAAGACCAGTGGTTGAACAAGGTTCATGGCCCGATTGACTCGGGTAAAGAAGGATTCCCAGGTTTTTTCCGCATAGATTTCCAATTCGCTTCCTAACTTGGATTTAACCTCTCCATATTCAATGATTAATCCCAACTCCTTTCTAAAGAAGGGATAGGTCTGAACAACCTTAGAAAATTCATGCCCATTTTGCAAAGATTGATCTAAATCGTATCCAATTTCCTTAAAAAGAGGATTCCCTTGCTCTTGCATCATCTGGAAAATCTGTGCCAACTCTAAACCTTGTCCAATCATATTTCCCCATTCCAGAGCATAATAGGCAGTTAGATAATACTGAACAAACACACCTAAAAAGGGGATCCTAGCCAGATAAGAAAAGACTTGTATCTTCTTAGATTTCCTGTAGAAAATCAGACCTGTTAAAGATAGTAAACCTAACGCTAGAACAAGCCCAAGAAAAATCTGTGGCAGGTTACTAATCACTAAGGTAGCTATGTTACTACTATCCAGTTGGGGCAAGAGATAATTTCGCAACCCTAACATTATAAGCAATAAGAAAGCTAGCAAAATAACTGGGTAGGTTGCAACTTCAATTAACTTCTTCTTGACCTTAGCAAGATTATCCAAATATTCTTCAATTTTCCCCAAACTCAAATGGAGATTTCCATGAACTTCAGCCAATGAAAGTTGAGTGACAATCGCACTCGAAAAACCTAAATTCCCCATCATTTCCGAGAAAGATTTTCCTTTCGATAGTCCTAGGCGCATCTGTGAAACATATTCCTTCTCCAACAAAAGACTTCTATCAAGAAAGGAAATGATTTCTACCAAGTGAAAACCACTAGAAAACAAATTGTTAAAGAGAGTGATAATTTTCTTCTGCTTACTGGTAGCTAATTTTCTCCGTTTCAGCTTGAAGGGCAGTGATATGTCCATCTTTAAGAAGCTGATCAATTTGCTCATTCCACTTTTCTGCCTGGTGTTCTGAATAATTTTGGTTTGCAAAATCAATAATTCCTCCTCCCCCGATTAGTCTCTGGTAGCAAACACCTTGTAAAACCACCGCTAATTCTTCCTCGCTGACCCCTAATTCTAGGAGACGTTCATAAACTCCTCGAATACTCTTGGCATGGATGGTCGAAAATACTGTAGCACCCGTCAAACTAGCCCTAACAACTGCTCGTGCCGTCTCACTATCCCGGATTTCTCCAATGATTAAAAGATCTGGGCGGTGTCGCAAAGAAAGTTTTATCAAGTTTTCATAACTCAGTCCAATAGCTTCATTGAGTTGTAATTGCAGCATCTCTTCTTGCTTAATCTCGACTGGGTCCTCAATGGACATGACTTGTTGTCCCTTGAACAATGACTTAGCTAATTCATGCATTAAGGTATTTTTCCCACTTCCTACAGGGCCTGCAAAAAGATAAAGACCGCGTTGCCTAAAGCCCTTTTCCAGTTCCTTAAGGTCTTGAAACCAGAAGCGCAACTCTTGTTCTTCATCGTGCAAAAGACGAATAACTAAACTCTCATGACCACGATAATCTCCTACCGTCGATAAGCGTAGTGAAGAAACCTTGCCATTATGCTGATAATCGCAGGACCCAAGCTGACTACGACGCTTTTCTCCAACATTCATACCCGCAATAAATTTAAAATGACTAATAACAGCACCTAGCTTATCAAAGTCATAAGAATCAATCAAACATCTTTTATCACCAATTCGCATATGTACCTCATACACCCTATCTTTGGGAACGAAATAGATATCCTGGGCCCCTTTTTTCTTTGCAAGAGTAATTAATTCTTGCGCAAGTTCTTGTACCATATCTTCCTCCTCATTCTTATTATTCGAAGAAAATATAAAAAAAGAACAACTTCTTTAAAAAGTTGTTCATCATTTTTTAATGTGACAAGTTCTGTGAGCTTCAAGACCTGTTTGTTTTTCATATCCAGGTCGAAATTTTTCATCCGGAATAACTTGACCATCTTCCAGTAAAGCCAAGGAATAATATTGCTGCAGAAATTCATCACATTCCTCACACCAACGCTTATCCTCCGGATTCCAAAATATGGTCATTAAGTCTCCTCGACTTTTATATAGTGGAATTTTCTTTTCCAGTTCAAACCAGCAAGATTTATAATACTTCAAGGCATCATAGTAATTTTCAAATTTCTTACTACTAATGACGTCTTCTTCCCATCCTTCTATGAACCACCAAGGTTCAAAATCTCCGTACATTTCTATAACTCGATACATAGTTTCATTTCCTTTGTATCGTATATTATAGCGAAATTTTAAGAACAATGAAAGAAATTTGCTTATTTTCACGAATAGTCTGACATTTCCATAATAAAAAGACATACATGTATTTAAAATCAAAAAATGTTAAAGGATTCTCTCTTTTCTTTAAAAAAATAAAAACAGAAACTGTAAACCAGTTTCTGCTTATTCTTATGCTTGATAACGTTTTTCACCATCAAGGTAGGTTGCCACCAATTCCAAATCTTTATCCAGAACAATGAAGTCAGCATCATAGCCTTCTCGAATTTGTCCACATACATCATCGATATTTACTGACTTAGCTGGATTAAGGCTGGCCATCATAACAGCTTCATGTGGATTAGCAATTCCCCATTCAACTACATTCTTCAAACCATCTTTCAACTTAAGAATAGAGCCTGCCAAGTTCCCGGAAGATTTCAAACGAGCAGTTCCATTTGCAACTACAACCGGAAATTCTCCAAGCATGTAGTCACCATCTTGCAAACCACCAGCTGTCATACAGTCAGTAATCAGAGCAATATTTTCAATACCTTTTTGTTTAAGTAGAATTTCGCAAGCCTTAGGATCAACGTGATGACCGTCACAAATAAGCTCTGCATAAGTATGAGGAAGTTGATACATGGCACCAACCATACCCAATTCACGATGTGTTAGACCACGCATCCCGTTATAAGCATGAACCCAAACACTTGCTCCCGCATCAACGGCTTTCTTAGCCTCATCAAAGGTGGCATTGGAGTGCCCCAGAGCAACAGTTACACCTTCTCCAGTTACAGTACGAACAAAGTCCTCAACCCCTTCACGTTCAGGTGCCAAAGCAATTTTATTTAGAAGACCATTAGCAGCCTTCTGCCAAGCTCGAAACTCATCCATACGTGGATCCTTCATATAAGCAGGGTTTTGAGCACCTTTAAATTCTTCTGTAAAATATGGTCCTTCAAAATAGATTCCACGAATCTTAGCTCCACTAGCCTCTTGGTAACGTTCCCCAATATTTTCAGTCACCGCAAGTAATTGCTCGTAAGAAGAAGTAAGTGTAGTTGGTAAGAAACTCGTAACACCAGTACTAAGGAGACCCTCACTCATCGTATGCAGTGTTCCTTCAATATTATTATCCATAACATCGACACCGCCAAATCCGTGAATATGGGTATCTACAAGACCCGGAGCAACACTGTATCCAGTATAATCAATAACTTCGACACCATCAGGTAACTCTTCAACATGTTTACCAAATTTTCCATCAATAAGCTCCAAATAACCACCACGGCGAATACCATGTGGATAAAAGAATTGATCTGCTTTAATATACTTTGGCATAATACTAACCCCCTTTTAAAATTATACTTCGTTTATTATGACAATTACATTATAAACCTTTCTATAGAATTTGTAAATGGTCTAGACCTATTTGAAATAAAAAAATTATAAAAAAAGACAAGGATGTACCTTGTCTGTAATACTATACCGGCGGCCGGGGTCGAACCGGCACGTCCTTGCGGACACTGGATTTTGAGTTCTATGAATACACTTTTTAAATCTTATATCCTTGATTTAATAGGGTTTTAGGACTTTTGAATCTTGCAAAATAGACTCATTTTTCAAATTTTAGTAACTTTTTGGTAACCTGTTCAAGATACGGATGTATAGTCCAGATAAAGACAATTCAAATTAGATTACGTCTATCTATTTATTTTATCTTTTATTTGCTTTAAGTCCTTTATCTCTTTTAGAATACTAAAAATAAATAAACTAAATAGAAATATACCTAAAAAAGATAAAACAAAGAAACCAAACGTAAGTATTTCGCCTCTAACAGCTAGTACTCCAAGGGAAAAAATACCGATAGCCATTATGGAAATTATGAGGATAAACCACAAGTAAATCATGTAAAACTTATAAAGATAGCAAAAGGACTTATTTTTTTGTTTAGGCTTATCCTTCCAATTTAAATAAAAGAAATAAGGTATATAAATAATTAAAATAAATAGAAATTCCATTTCTAGCACAACCTCTCATCTTATCACCCTTAATCAAATACATGATTTATAGCATATTAAAACTTTTTATTTAGGCAAACTAAGAACAAAAACTAAATGTAAAATCATTCGTTAATCAATTCCTCAATTTCCTTTATCCCTTCAAACTCTTCAACACTTTCGAAAAGTTCTATAGCTCGTTTGAAATATCTATTGGATAATTCCGTATCTTCCAAGGCTAAATAGATTTCACCTAACCCTCTATAGCTACAAGCTTGAGAAATCACATCATCAGTCTCTAAAGATTGTTCCAATGACAGATTCATGAATGTAAGAGCTTCATCAAGGTTGTTTAATTTAAATCTCACATAGCCTTGTTCGTAGTTATTCACAGCTTTCTTTAGATTATCGTTTGGAAAATACTCTTCAACTATCTTCTCTTCGTCTTCAATGAGTTTTAAAGCCTTATGAAAATCACCCTGATCTCTGTAGATCATAGCTAATTGATGTAATCCAATGTGTTCATTTTCTTTATCTTCATTTTGTTGAGCTAATAAAATGTATTTCTCAAAGATACGAGTACACGAGGCATAGTCTTTTTCTGCCAATAATAAATACCCCATCAGATTTAAAAGGCTAAAATCTGTACAGGTATCAATGGAAAAATCTTGTTCAACCAACTTTTTAGCTTCTGATGTTTTTCCCTTCAGAAACAAGTCCCAAGCTGTATCAAGTTTAGAAACCATCTATTTTCCCCTTTCAACTATAAACAACCTTCATTAAATAAAATTATTCAACAAGAATATACTAATCTCTACCTATTGAGACTTAATCAAATAAACCATACTTTTATAAATCAAGTCATCTAGCCCACTTTTGCTGATAGCGACCATTTCCTCCCTATAATGAAAATCCTTTATTATCTAGATAACATTAAAATCTGTCTAGCTATACATCATTAGCAAAAGAATTCCTGTTGCATTTCCAAGAATATGAGAAAGTGTAGAAATCAAACAATTCCCAGACTTTTTATAAATCATTGCATAGATAATACTATCAACAAAAATCATGAAAATATCGTAGCTTACAAGCCCAACGCTTCCACTAGAAATATGGGCTATCGCGAACAATAAAGAAGATAGAATGGCACAAAGCCAAAATGGTATAATTCTCATTGACTTACCAAGAAAGAAACCTCTCCATGCAATTTCTTCCCCTAAGGCTGCGATTACTATTTGAACCATAAGGAGCGGTATTTTATCGAAGGATAACATACCATCCGTTCTTCCCAAAACATGACTAGCAAAAGCGCCCTTAAATATCATATCGCCGATAAGCAAAGTTGCTGCAGCGGTTCCTACAGGAAGCAAGACCAAAAGAATTACCCCTTGTTTTTTCAGATCATCGAAAAATGATTTAAAGCGCAAACCTGATTCTATATGTGATTTTTTATCAAAATGTTCAAGAACAAAGAAAAAGAGAATACCAATCAGTACAGTGAGACCTGACAAAGAAAGTTCAGGTATTATCTTTGTCAAAGACAATACTGCCATTAGAAACAAACCAATGATCGTAGTATATACAGACTTTTTATCTATTTTAGCAAAATCAGGCATAAATATTTCTCCTCAACTTTAGTAGGGCGACATGGTTATTCATTTGTCCTGAATTGTCAAACTAGGTGCACAATTCAAGACTTAAAAAACGGTCTCCAAAAGATTTCTAGGATTTCACGAGCAAAGTTACACACTCAACAATTCGCTGTTTTTGTAATATCATGTTTTTCCTAACCTATTATATTTAATATATTAAATCATGTCAATATTTTAGACACATTTTGGGAGGAAATTTTGAAGACTAGCGTCCTCCTATTTTTCCCAATAAGTTTTAACTTCTTCAAAAATCTTATTCAAAAGTTCTGCATCTTTTTCTGACAACTGATTTTTTTCTATAACTCTATCTTTTAGTTCTGTTGCCTTTATTTTATTTCTTGCCACCGAAACTGCTATTGAATGTTTCAAAATATCAAACTCATCCTTTGAAAAGTTTGCAATATTGGTAAGATCTAATTGTTCTAGAGGTAAACTACTGATAATTGAATAAGGTTTTTGTCCCAGCAAATAATCTGTAGTAGTACCAAAGATATTTGCTAATTTCACAACGAATTCTAATCCTGGTTCTAACGTTCCATTCTCCCACCGAGAATATGTCCCTTGTTGAACTCCAATTAATTCCGATATTTGTACTTGAGTTAACTTTTTTGATTTTCTGAGAGTTTTTAACCTCTCTGAAAATTTATAATCCTCTGTATACATAATTCTCCTATAGATATTCTTATTCGTATATTTTTGCTTGACAAAATATTCTAAACGGTATAAAATAGAATTATTCCATAAGGAATATTTATTTTAAGATTAAATATTCCATTGAGAATATTATAGCATAAAAGGAGGTAAAAGCGTATGTAACTAGTAGTCGATTTAAAAAATTTTAATAAAGGAGGTAAGATTCGACAAAATAAAAAAATCTTGAAACAAATGTGCCGTTCGTTCCAAGATCAAAACATATTATGTAACAATTATACCACAGAAAACTCTTCAGTTGCACAAGAAAATTTCGGAGGTTTCACAAAAAGATGACCAATAAAGAGTTAGTCAATCAAATTTCTGGCCTAAACTCTACCTCTACTCTTAAAAATTGGATCCAACTGATTAAAGAGATAAGTGGCAAGGAATTTAAGAAAATTAAAATTCCTATCAGTAGAAACCCAAGAACTCATCAATTAAGTTATACAGTTGCCTATGACTTTACAGACGAAGACCTTAGACAATTTCAAAAGTTAGCTAAACTAAAACTTGAAATAGGTCTAAAAGAGGCTATACAAGCCGTATTTGGGAGTCTAGCAGACAATGAACAAGAATCCCTTGACCAAGTAATAGATGAGCTCTACGATGAACTGAGCGCCTTAAAACAGGAATTTAAGCGAGAAATGCGACTGATAAAAATTGAGAATTCCAACCTAAAAAAGAAAATCCAAGATATTGAAGAGTCGATGCAAACCGGCTTACTAGGGTTTGTTAACAAGAGGTCAAAAAATAGGTTCGGCTAATAGCGAGTTTTCGGCTGAGCCATGAGGCAGAAAGCCGAAAATGAGCGTAGATGCGGACGGACCATTTTTGACCGATAGGGTGTGTAGTAACACCACCCTCTGCAAGTTAGGTGTACCATCGAAAAAATTCAGTATTACCAAGGGTTTTGGAGTTTTTAAGGGTGGCAAAATTAGGCAAAAAGTTGAATCAAAATCTATGGCAAAAAATGAGCATTTACGTTCTGTATTTGACTGGATTCAAATTCAGTTTGATAAGACTGAATTTTCGCCAAAAGAAATAATCGAAGATATCCTATTTCTTGACTTTGACCTATTTATTGAGAATAAGGGGAGCCTTAAATACTATAACTATGATAGCCAGCTTCATTATGGGAATATCCGTATCTACTATGGATCGAAAGAGTCGTCCTACATGCTTGTCATGTCAGGACAGGCACTTGAATTCTATAGAGATATGATATTAGATCCAAATAGTCTATCCGAAAGACAGTTTCTGGACAACCTCTACTACAATTACAATCGTTTTTCAATCAGACGAATTGATATTGCAATAGATGATTTTAATGAAACACCCTATTTCACTCCTAATCAACTTCTAAAGATCTGTCAGAAGAAACGCTTTATATATGGAAAAAGCACCTACTACAATACCTATGGAGATGAAACAATCGGTCAGACCTTATATTTAAGAAAACCAAATGATGATGAAAGACTTAGAATTTACGATAAGCGCTTAGAACGAGCTGAGAAGCTCGGTATCAGCAAGCGGTATATAGAAAATTGGATAAGAACTGAGTTAGAACTTAGGAAAGAAAAAGCTCACTACTTCATTCAAGAATGGTTGGATTCGGAAATAGATCTTCTCAACTTTACCAAGGGATATCTCAAAGAAAAAGTGAGGTTCTATAGTGATAGTCACTTCTCAAAACCTTTGAGATCTTGGGAAAAGTTTTTAGGTCACTCAAAACCTGTCTCTATCATTATTTCAAAACCAAAAACAGAACTAGAACAAAAATTAGAATGGTTTACCTATAAAGGTTCTGGAGCTATTCTAAAAGCGTATAAGTTTCTATACGACAATAACTTACTGCATGAGTATGAGAAATCTAACTATCTCGCACTCAACAATATGGAATATCCACCAGATTTAGCAAGTGGATTAATAGAAAGAGCAATTCTCTTTAAAAGAGAGGATTTGATCCCCACAATCAAAGAAAATATCAAAAGGAGAAATTAAATATGGCAAAAATGCTCTCACAAAATGACTGGAATTTTAATAACATTGGAACAAAATTTGAATTGGATGAAGTCATTCCAAAATTTGAAACGGAAGTCCGAGCAGATGCAAACGGAGAAATTATCAAAAACCGAGATGGTAGTGAAAGACGTTTTAATACCGATAAAATCATTGGTTGGAAATACAATGTAACAATCAAGGATGGACAATTCAAAAAGAAATCAACCCAAGTCTCAGTAGACAATCCAGATGCCTTGGTTGATAATGACTATATCCAAGCAATGGATCAAGTACCAGTCACATTTGACAATTTACAAGCCACTATGATTAGTTCTACAATGTATTACAAGGCGGATGCTATCCATTTAGTAGATGTAAAACAAAAATAAGTATTAGACAAGGGGAGTTAATCCTCCCCTTACTTAATCTAATTAGAAAAGGAGATCACATGATTAAAACTGTAACAAAAGATGACCTTATCGAACTTGGATTTGCTCCAGGAACTGCAAGAAAGATTATCCATACTGGCAAATTACTATTAGTGAATCGTGGTTTTAATATCTACGATAACAAACGGATTGGTACTATTCCA
>NZ_FMIX01000004.1:0-2500 GCF_900095845.1 Streptococcus timonensis | reverse complement strand
CTGCTAGGTACAAAGACTATTTTAAATACGAGGCTATCACTCTCTTTGGCTGATCTTCCCAAATCATTCTTCTATAGTCTTTGAGTCCACATCGCAGTCCTACAACCCCGAAGAGTAAACTCTTCGGTTTGCCCTCCTGCCGTTTCGCTCGCCGCTACTAAGGCAATCGCTTTTGCTTTCTCTTCCTGCAGCTACTTAGATGTTTCAGTTCACTGCGTCTTCCTCCTCATATCCTTAACAGATATGGGTAACAGGCATTACCTGTTGGGTTCCCCCATTCGGAAATCCCTGGATCATCGCTTACTTACAGCTACCCAAGGCATATCGTCGTTTGTCACGTCCTTCTTCGGCTCCTAGTGCCAAGGCATCCACCGTGCGCCCTTATTAACTTAACCTTATTTTTCTGACCTTTCAGTCATAAACTCTTTATTAATACTACAGCGTTTTCGGTTTATTTTCTTGTTACTATTTGATATAGATATTCAATTTTCAATGTGCATGACTTGGTGATCTCTCACCAATGGAGCCTAGCGGGATCGAACCGCTGACCTCCTGCGTGCAAAGCAGGCGCTCTCCCAGCTGAGCTAAGGCCCCACAAGACCTCTCAAGACTAAACAAGACCAATGTGCATTCCTTATCCTTAGAAAGGAGGTGATCCAGCCGCACCTTCCGATACGGCTACCTTGTTACGACTTCACCCCAATCATCTATCCCACCTTAGGCGGCTGGCTCCAAATGGTTACCTCACCGACTTCGGGTGTTACAAACTCTCGTGGTGTGACGGGCGGTGTGTACAAGGCCCGGGAACGTATTCACCGCGGCGTGCTGATCCGCGATTACTAGCGATTCCGACTTCATGTAGGCGAGTTGCAGCCTACAATCCGAACTGAGATTGGCTTTAAGAGATTAGCTTGCCGTCACCGGCTTGCGACTCGTTGTACCAACCATTGTAGCACGTGTGTAGCCCAGGTCATAAGGGGCATGATGATTTGACGTCATCCCCACCTTCCTCCGGTTTATTACCGGCAGTCTCGCTAGAGTGCCCAACTGAATGATGGCAACTAACAATAGGGGTTGCGCTCGTTGCGGGACTTAACCCAACATCTCACGACACGAGCTGACGACAACCATGCACCACCTGTCACCTCTGTCCCGAAGGAAAACTCTATCTCTAGAGCGGTCAGAGGGATGTCAAGACCTGGTAAGGTTCTTCGCGTTGCTTCGAATTAAACCACATGCTCCACCGCTTGTGCGGGCCCCCGTCAATTCCTTTGAGTTTCAACCTTGCGGTCGTACTCCCCAGGCGGAGTGCTTAATGCGTTAGCTACGGCACTAAACCCCGGAAAGGGTCTAACACCTAGCACTCATCGTTTACGGCGTGGACTACCAGGGTATCTAATCCTGTTTGCTCCCCACGCTTTCGAGCCTCAGCGTCAGTTACAAGCCAGAGAGCCGCTTTCGCCACCGGTGTTCCTCCATATATCTACGCATTTCACCGCTACACATGGAATTCCACTCTCCCCTCTTGCACTCAAGTTAAACAGTTTCCAAAGCGTACTATGGTTAAGCCACAGCCTTTAACTTCAGACTTATCTAACCGCCTGCGCTCGCTTTACGCCCAATAAATCCGGACAACGCTCGGGACCTACGTATTACCGCGGCTGCTGGCACGTAGTTAGCCGTCCCTTTCTGGTAAGATACCGTCACAGTGTGAACTTTCCACTCTCACACTCGTTCTTCTCTTACAACAGAGCTTTACGATCCGAAAACCTTCTTCACTCACGCGGCGTTGCTCGGTCAGACTTCCGTCCATTGCCGAAGATTCCCTACTGCTGCCTCCCGTAGGAGTCTGGGCCGTGTCTCAGTCCCAGTGTGGCCGATCACCCTCTCAGGTCGGCTATGTATCGTCGCCTTGGTGAGCCGTTACCCCACCAACTAGCTAATACAACGCAGGTCCATCTGGTAGTGGTGCAATTGCACCTTTTAATTGACTATCATGCAATAATCAATATTATGCGGTATTAGCTATCGTTTCCAATAGTTATCCCCCGCTACCAGGCAGGTTACCTACGCGTTACTCACCCGTTCGCAACTCATCCAGAGAAGCAAGCTCCTCCTTCAGCGTTCTACTTGCATGTATTAGGCACGCCGCCAGCGTTCGTCCTGAGCCAGGATCAAACTCTCATTAAAAGTTTGAGTTCTCACTCATTTCTGTCACTGACAGATTTATTGTTTTTTCATTGTTCAGTACTACAACATCAGTTGTAGTGCCCTGCACATTGGTTCGTCTTGTTCAGTTTTCAAAGGTCTTTGCCTCTCACTTCTGTCGTGAGCGACAACTATATTAGTATATCACAGCTTCTTTTCCTTGTCAATAGCTTTTTCAAACTTTTTTCAACTTCTACTGCAACATACTCATAGTCCGTACGGGATTCGAACCCGTGTTACCGCCGTGAAAAGGCGGTGTCTTAACCCCTTGACCAACGGACCTGAGCTTTTC